>CAWAFG010000018.1:0-139473 GCA_963781205.1 uncultured beta proteobacterium
CGATCCCACATCCTGACGCTTTGCGGGCTTCACCTGCATCCATAAGCACCAGTCCACCCCTCCCGGTTGGACGTCTAATCGGCAAGCCAAATAGGTCCCTGCATCTGCCGCAAAATTCAACACGACACCAAGAGCGCAGTGGCGTTCGTCGATGCACTTTAAAACTCGATATTTTTGTTCGCGCGGTAACGCTGGGCGCCAGTGGTCGGGCGAGGGCTGAGTTTGATTTTTGAATCACACGCCATGCCACAAACGCTAGCGTGTCAACCACCCCAGTTGGTGGCCGACACGCCGCAAGAAACACCCAGCTGATCGACTCGTCAGCTAAGGTTCATCGGCCATAAACGAGGTCGGGCAATCCCGTGGCGATCACCGGGAAAATCACGACAACAATCAGGGCCAGCACCTGAATTGCAAGAAACACCAAGGACGAACGGAAGATCGTGGCCATGGTGATCTCGGGCGGAGCCACGCCGCGAATGTAGAAAAGCGCGTAACCAAAGGGAGGCGACAGGAAGCTCATCTGCATGTTGATCAGGTAGAGCACACCAAACCACAATACCACCGCGTCAGGCGAGGGTCCGGGGAGTCCAAACAGTCCGTCAAAGGTGAGCGATTGGACGATCGGAACGAAGATGGGAACCGCCAGCAGAAG
This sequence comes from uncultured beta proteobacterium, assembly GCA_963781205.1. GTDB lineage: Bacteria > Pseudomonadota > Gammaproteobacteria > Burkholderiales > Burkholderiaceae_C > Rhodoferax. The sequence continues at coordinate 656 of CAWAFG010000018.1, forward strand.
AATGCCCACCCAGTCCAGAAACATGCCCAGAATCACCAGCAAGAACATCATCAGGAACAAAATTCCGTAAGAGTTCCAGCCCGTGCCCAAAATGGCATCGGTGATGAAGGCCTGCCCGCCTTGCAAGATGTACAAGCCGACAAAGATCGACGCGCCAAAGATGATCCACAGCACCATGGAGGTGGCTTTCACCGTTTCAGCGCTCGCAGCGATGAGTGCTTTGAGGGTTAGACGCTTGTGCAAGGCCGCCACGCCCATTGCGCCCAAACTACCCAGGCCAGCCGCTTCAACGGGGGTAGCGATGCCGGCAAACAGCAAGCCGAGCACCATGGCAACCAACAGGATCGGCGCAATCAGGCCGCGTACCAGCAGCAGTTTTTCTTTCATGCTCAAGCGCTCCTCCACCGGAACGGGTGGACCCAGTTCAGGCTTGAGCGTGGTGCGAACCACTACATACAGAATGTACAGACCGGAGAGCAGCAAGCCCGGCATCACGCTACCCAGGTAGAGTTCACCCACCGATTGCTGAGCCACCACCGCGTAGAGAATGGCCAGAATCGATGGCGGAATCAGCACACCCAGGGTGCCACCAGCCATGATGGAACCAATCGCGATTTCGGGGTCGTATTTGCGTTTCAACATCGCTGGCAAGGCAATGATGCCCATGGTGACAATCGCCGCGCCCACCACACCGACCATGGCCGCCAGCAAAGTGGAGGCAACGATGGTGGCAACTGCCAAGCCGCCGTGCAGACCGCCCATCCACTGGTAAACCGCGTCAAACAGCTCTTCAATCAAACCAGCTTTCTCAAGCATGGTTGCCATGAAGATGAAAAGCGGAATGGCGGCCAGATCCGGGTTTGTCATCATCGGGAAGATGCGACTCGGAATGATGTTGAGCATCGCGGCATCACCCAGCAGGTACAGAAACACCACGCCCAAACCACCCGCCACGAAGGCCAGCGGCAGCCCGGCCATGAGCAGCGCAAACAGCGAGCCGAACATGATCCAGGTCAGGGTTGACATCGACACATCGGCAAGGATGCCTTGCATGCGAAACAGGAAGTAGTCGTCGCCCCACGGGTCGTAGAACCCGATATTGACGGCCTCGACCAGCACCACTGCCAGCACCAGCAGCGACAGTCCATAGGTGATCAAACGGGAGCGCGTTACCGCTGCCTTGTGCAGCGGCGCTCATGCAGCCACCTCTGACTTCAACTGTGTTTCGTAAATGCGGATGTCCTTGATCAGGCGGGAAATACCAGCCATGAACAGGAGGCACGCACCCAGCAGCATGAACCCTTTCACGGGCCAGTACTGGATTTGCCAGGTCTCGACGGAGCGCTCGTCCATGGACAGGCTGCCTGAGAAAAACCGGTAGGAGGTGGTGATCATGGCCAAGATAAAGATGAAAAAGAACACCGATGTGACGACGGAAAAGGCGGCTTGCTTGCGCGCCGACAGCTTGGTGTAGAGCACGTCCACGCGCACATGCGAGCCATGCAGCAAGCCATAGGCACCGGCCATCATGTACTGCATGCCGAACAGCAAAAAGCTGGCCTCATGGACCCAGATCGTGGGCATGTTGAACAGATAGCGCGCCGCCACTTCGTAGGAATAGGCCAAGACGGCACTCACGCTCCAAAGGGCCACGAACAGGCCGGTTCGGTCGCTGATCCAGTCCAGCATTCGCTCAAAACCGCCTGCGTTGGCGTCGTACGGCACCGCGGGCAACACCTCTTTTTGCTTTCCAATAAGCAACAAGACCAGCGGCACAACGGCCAACCAGCCCCAGTAAACCCAGTGGGGCAACACAAACCCAATGCTTTCTGATGACATATTCGGATTCCAAATAAAACGAGCGGCTCAGAATGAGCCGCTCTGAAACGCCGCCTGCGCGCGATGCGGCGGCGAGGTTAACTAGCGGTCAGAGCGCATTCAGAGCTTCTGCCCTTTGAGGTCAGCGTCGGTCAGGTAACCCATGCACGCCGTTCTTCATGTAGTCCAACTGAAGCTTGAAGACCTTGGCGGCATCTGCGTCCTTGCGGGCCCAGTTGTACCAAACCGGAATGGCGGCACGGCGGAACTTGTCGACGTCGTCCTGGCTCAGGCGCGACACCGACGTGCCCGCTGCTGCGAACTTGCCCATGGCTTCAATGTTGGCTTTCTGGATGGCCACGTACTGCGACAAGGAGTAGGTCTTGACCTGATCTTCAACGAAAGCCTGCATCTTGGGTGACAGCCGCTTCCAAGCACCCATGTTTACCGTCAAGTCCATCAAGTCCACGGGTTGATAAATACTCATGGTGCCAGGAGGGCCCATCAAAATGTACTTGGTGACCTGGTGGAAACCAAGGTCGTAATTGACCGCCGGGCCAACGAAGTCAGCTGCGTCAATCGTGCCTTTTTCCAGCGCGGGGAAGATGTCAGAGCCGGGCAATGCCACCGTGGAAACGCCGAATTGCTGGAACACCTCAGACACCATGCCGCCGGGCAGGCGAATTTTCTTGCCTTTCATCTCCTCCAGCGAAGTGATTGGCACTTTGGAGTGAATGACGTTGGCATCGTGCTGAATAGTGCCGACAAAGTACAGGCCTTGCTTGGCGTAAATGTCACGGGCCATCTGGAGCATGCCAAGACCGTAGTACATGGTGTCCCATTGGGCTGGCTGATCAGGACCGGCGGGGTAGCTGGAGAGAAATACGGTTGCGGGCATTTTGCCTGCCCAGTAAAGAGTCCAGGGGTTCATGCCCTGAAGCACGCCCGACTTGACCGCTTCAAACAGCGCATTGTTATCAGCTGCCACAGACTTGGCGGCGAAAGGCATGATCGTCAGTTCCCCACCCGATTTTTCCTTGAAGCCATTGCACCAGGCTTCAAACAGCTTGTAGCCGGTCGTTCCCGCATCCCAAGTCGACTGGACCTTCCAGGTCTGGCCGGACGCAGCCTCTGCATTGCCAATAAATGGTGCCGCCATAGCGCCGATGACACCGGCCTTGATGAGGCCTCGTCGAGATTTGATATCCATCTTGTTCTCCTTAAGGGACGGTTGATACAACAAAAATGCATTTGTACACACAAGTTTGCGCCTATCCCCCAGAATGCAGAACCGGGTTAACCCGATCAATTACCTCCATTTAAGTCACAAACACTATGCTTGTTATATACATAAGGAAGCTCCGCATGATGTGGCCTGATTGACGCTAAAGCCCCAAAAAGAAAGGGAAATTCAAATGAATATTGCCTTTTCTTTTCAAAAAATACGCAGATATTTGCTCCCCAAGATCGGAAAAATCGACCTCTTAAGCGAAGAAAGTCAATTCAATTACGCGTATCCAATAGATAAGTCAACAAGAGAAGACCTGAGCGGCCTTGGCGGCGACAGGCCCACAGCGCAGCTCAGAAAATCGACAATTGGAGCGAGGGATGAGCCTCCCGGGCGTCGTCATCGCTCGGAAGGCCGCCGATGTATCAAAAGACAGTGCGGTGCCCCGGCAGGGCTTGACCAAAAGTGGATGTCTCGAAGTGTGCAACAGGCCGCCCAGACTGGCTGCAGACGATTGCCCGCTGGCCGCCTCGCGGACTGTCGGACGATGGAGCAAGAAATGGAGCTTTCAATTCCGTGGTCGTCTGCAACAGCTCAATGACAAACCTACTGCAAGCGCGCCCCCGACACTGCCCGACCAAAACGGGAAAAACCACAAAGGCGAACCCTTCGCCTTTGTGGATTGACGCTCATCGAGCGGGTTGTTGATAGCGCTTCATGCTCATCGTGTTGGCGTCGAGCTTGCCCATGAAGGCGGCTGTGGGCGCTGCTTTCTCAAACGAGGCCATCGACGCATCGGCGTCTTTGAGTGATTTCCAGTGCACGATCACCAGCCACTCGTTGTTCGGGCCTGCTGCGGCTTCACGCGACAGGAACCCGGGCTGTTTGGCGATGTACTCGCGCTCCATCGCCTTGTCGACGACGGCAAACTCGGCTGGCGTCACGCCTGGCTTGAGTTGGAAGGTGGCCACTTCGATCACGGCGTCAGCTTTGGGGGCCGCCGCCGACGCCATGCCGGGGATGGCGAACAAGGTGCTGGCGATGACACCGGCGAAGAGGATGTTGGCGAATTTCATGATGTTTTCCTTGGCGGGTTAAGGGTTAAAACTTGCCGTTGGTGTTTTTCCAGTCCGCCTTGGCGGGGATCTCTTGCATCGTGTCCCAGTGCTCGGCGATCTTGCCGGCTTGAACGCGGTACAGGTCATAGAAGGCCACGTGCTTGCCACCAAACTCACCTTCGCTCACTGTCAACACGAAGTTACCTTCGCCCAAAATCTTGTGAACCTTGGTGAATGTCATGCGTACACCGGCTTTCGCCATGGTCGCCATCATGGAGGTCAGGGAGGAGAGCCCATCGGGAACGCGCCGGTTGTGCTGGATGTAGTTGTCGCCATCAAAGTAGCTCGCCCGCTTGTCCTCGCGGCCATTGACGAAGACATCGTCAACGAAGGCTTTCACCAAAGCCTTGTTGGCCTCGGTCTTGTCCAGATCGGTGGCAACCGTGGGGCCGTCAATCATGCTGTGACCGCTGGGGTTGTTGACCGAAGGTTTCTCTTGCAGATTGTCCCAATGCTCCACGATCTTGCCGTCTTCAAAACGGAAGATGTCAAAGCCAATTTTGGGGCCGAAGAAGTTGTAGTCCGTGTGGGCGAAGACGAAGGGGCCGTCCTGGAACACGCGCACGGTATTGACCTTGGCGGAGCCTTTGGGCAGCGCTTGCAAGACCGCACCAAAACCAGCCAGCCCGTCAGCGACCGCCAGGTTGTGCTGAATGTATTTGTTGGGGTTGATGATGGCGGCCGGGCCGCGTTCGCCGGTTTCTATGCTTTTAAGTAGCGCCGTGACCTGGGCTTTTTGATCACCCATGGGCGACGAGCCGTGGGATTGACGTGTTGGAGCGGTACAAGCTGCCAGCGTGGTCAAACCAATGACCATGGCGCCAATGGCAATGACTTTTCGGCGACTGGGTTGTTGTGGAGTGATGATCATTTTTATAAATTCAGAGTGAGTGAAAAATTGAATTCATCCGATTTATCGTGGGGATGTGAGCGTATTCTTGCTTTTACGGCATGCTTCTTCAAGGTGAAATGAGCTCATTCAATGATCAAAAATGAGCACGATCAAAAAATATCGATAGACTTATGTCATGAATGTCAGCAAGTCCACGCCACCCGTACGAGAGACGCAATTCGACAATGAGCGCCTCTCCAAGCTGGGCATAGAGTGGTTGACCCTGTCTGAGTTGCGGCGCCGGGTGCCGCCACAAAGCCTGCTGATGCCAGAGCGGCTGGATTTTTTCGTGGTGCTGCTGGTCACCGAAGGCGTGGGCACCCACAGGGTCGATTTTGTACAAGGGCAACTGAGCCCGGGTAGCTTGGTCTTTGTGCGGCCCGGACAGATTCAACAATGGAGTCCCGGTGAGCAATGGGAGGGCTCATTGATCCTGATTACCGCCCAGGCGCTATTGGCCGGGAGCACGCGTTCCGCAGCGCCCGAGATCGAGGGTTTACCGATGGATGAGTGGCCCGCCGTGGCGCAACTGCCCGCGTCATTGGTGCCTGAGATCGCTCAGGCGATGGCACGTTTGCAACTGGATTTCGAGCGTTTTGACAACAGCGCACTGGACGCTGCGCTCATTCGCCTTGACGCGCGAAGCCTTTTGATGCGCTTGGGCCGCTGGTTTGCCTCCCAAGCCGACAAAGACCCGGCATGGAGCGGAGACAGAGCCACTTACCGCCTTTTTACACGAGCGCTGGAGAGCAGTTTTCAACAGCGACTGGGCGTGAAGGACTATGCCGCCCGCTTGGGATATTCAGAAAGCACACTCACACGCGCGTGTCTGGCGGCCGAAGGGCGCTCAGCCAAGCAGGTGATTGATCGGCGTGTCGCACTGGAGGCTGCGCGGCAGTTGGTGCACAGCCAAATCAGTGTGGCGGAAATCGGCCATGGCTTGGGCTTCTCTGAGGCCACCAACTTTGTGAAGTTTTTCGGCCGCATGAACGGCGCATCACCCCAAGCATTCAGGCAGCAAATGGCAATTCGGGCGAGCGCTCAAGCTGTCACTCAAGCCTTTAGCGCCTGAACCACTTGCCCACGGGTGGCGGGGCACCGCACCCTCCCGGCCTCAGCCGTCAAGCCTGATCAGGCCGCACCGATGTTCGGGACCAAGCTACCGGCATCTTGCCCACCTTTGAGCGCGGAGGTGAAAGCCAGCATGCGGTCAATGGGCACGCGGGCGCGTTCGCCCAAGGACGGGTCAATGTGAATTTCATTGGCGCCGGTTTCCAGCACGCGGGCCACGTCAGCCAAGCTGTTCATGGCCATCCACGGGCAGTGGGCGCAGCTTTTGCAGGTGGCGCTGTTGCCGGCGGTGGGGGCTTCCAGAAACACCTTGCCGGGGTTCAGGGTGCGCAGCTTGTGCATCATGCCGTTGTCAGTGGCCACGATGAAGGTTTTGGCGTTCATCTCACTGGCCGCCTTGAGAATGGCCGAGGTGGAGCCTACCGCGTCGGCCAAAGCCACCACATCCAACGGCGACTCGGGGTGCACCAGCACCTTGGCGCCGGGGTGCTCTTTCATCATGGCTTCCAGCTCGAAGGCCTTGAACTCGTCATGCACGATACAGGAACCGCCCCACATGACCATATCGGCGCCGGTCTCGCGCTGAATGTAGCCACCCAAATGACGGTCTGGCGCCCACAAAATTTTATGGCCTTTGTCTTTCAGCGCACTCACGATGTCCAGCGCACAGCTGGAGGTCACCAGCCAGTCGGAGCGGGCTTTGACGGCGGCGCTGGTGTTGGCGTAGACCACCACGGTGCGGTCCGGGTGAGCATCACAAAAGGCGCTGAAGTCGTCCACCGGGCAGCCCAGGTCCAGCGAGCAGTTGGCGCCCAGATCGGGCATCAGAATGGTTTTATTGGGCGAGAGAATTTTGGAGGTTTCGCCCATGAAGCGCACACCAGAGACGACCAGCGTGCTGGCTTCGTGGTCACGACCAAAGCGGGCCATTTCCAGCGAGTCGCTGACGATGCCGCCGGTTTCTTCGGCCAGATCCTGCAAATCAGGGTGCACGTAATAGTGCGACACCATGACCGCGTTGCGCTCTTTAAGCAGGCGGCGGATTTTGTCCTTCAGCTCCGCACGCTCGTCAGGGCTGGGCTCAGAGGGCACGCGGGCCCAAGCGTATTTGATGGCGCAAACATCCGTGCCCAAGACGGCATCTTGCTGCGGCATCTCATATTCAACATTCAACAGGTTGGACGACATGGGGCACTCCTCACAATTTCAACAAAACTCGGACTCCCGCGGACGGAAGCCGTCGAACCGGAATAACTCAGCCTACTTCAGGCCAACCCGGTCAGGATCAAGGTCGGGCGGCCTATTCCGCGCTGAAGCGCATGGAAAAGTCGATTGCCTGCACATCTTTGGTCAGTGCGCCAATGGAGATGCGATCCACGCCCGTGGCGGCAATACCGCGCACGGTGCTCATGTTGACACCACCCGACACTTCCAAAATGGCACGACCCGCGTTGATTTTCACGGCCTCGCGCAGCATCTCGGGCGTCATATTGTCCAAAAGCACCATGGTGGCGCCAGCGGCCAGCGCCTCGGTCAACTGGGCCAAGGTCTCGACCTCGATCTCGACAAAGGTAGCACTGGGCGCCACTTGTGCAGCGCGCGCCAGCACCGCCGAGACACTGCCGGCCGCGGCAATGTGGTTTTCCTTGATCAGCACGGCGTCATAAAGACCAATGCGGTGGTTGGTACCACCGCCGGTGCGCACGGCATATTTCTGCGCAAGGCGCAGGCCGGGCAGCGTTTTACGTGTATCCACAATCTGTGCGCGGTTGCCCGGCACCGCTTGCACGGCGTCGACGTAACTGGCCGTTTTGGTGGCCACCGCGCTCAAGGTTTGCAAAAAGTTGAGTGCCGTTCGTTCGGCGGTCAGCAGACCGCGCGCCGAACCCGTCATTTCAAGCACGACCTGGTCGGGGGCGCAACGCTCGCCCTCGCCCACCAGCCATTGAATTTGTGCGGTGGGGTCCACCTGCTGCAAGGCGGCTTGCACCCAGGGTGCGCCACAAATCACAGCCGCCTCACGGGCCAACACCCGGGCTTTGGCCTGGCGGGTGGGGTCTATCAAACCGGCAGTGAGGTCACCCGCCCCGACGTCTTCCGCCAAGGCGCGCGCGGCGTCGGTCTGCGCCAATGCGGCCAACGCGGCGGGGGAAAAATCAAAATGAGTGGTCATGTGGAGCCCGCAAGGCGGCACACCGCCGGACATCAAGGCGCACCAAACAGCTACTTAATTGATAGCTGCCTGCGCATATCAGACGCCGGCTAGAGGCCAATTTGTTATAGAAAACGATCCATGATTCTACGGCTCTCTTTGCTGAGCAGCGTGAGGTCACGAATCTTGAACTGAATGCCATGGGAGTCTGTCACCAGCAATACCGTCGGCCCGACCCGGCGAATATCTTCGTCGCCGCGCAGCACAAAGCGGGTGTCACCCCGATCGGTCTTGACGCTCCAGGTGCAAGGGGTGGAAAAGCTGGTGACACTGACAATGTCCAGAATCTCGGGCATGAATTCCCGCGTGTCCAGCGCCTCCTGAATCAGTGCTTGAATCGGCGCGGGGGCGTCGGTAATGCGGTCCAACCAGCCTACTTCATGGCCATCGGTGTGCACCAGAGCAACGCCCTCTTGGGGCGCCTGAATGGGGTAGGCCCGCACGGGCACAACACCTTCAAAGACCTCGCCAGCGGCGTTGGTCAAAACCAACCGGCCAAAGGCGTCACGCGTGAGTTGAAAACGGGACTTGTTCATGGGAGTGATCTGACTCATGGGGCATCGTCCATGTCGACGTCCATATTGCGGGCTTGCGCCTGGTAGAGGTTGAAGTAAGCGCCTTCGCGCGCCATCAGGTCATCGTGCGTGCCAATTTCGACCACCTGCCCGCGGTCCAGCACGACCAGACGGTCGGCCCGGTGCAAGGTCGACAAGCGGTGGGCAATGGCGATGGTGGTGCGCCCCTGCACCAGGTTTTCCAGCGCCTTTTGAATTTCTTTCTCGGTCTCGGAGTCCACCGACGAGGTGGCTTCGTCCAAAATCAAAATGCGCGGGTCAATCAGCAAGGCGCGGGCAATCGAGATGCGCTGGCGCTCACCGCCCGACAGGCCTTGGCCGCGTTCACCCACCATGGAGTCATAGCCTTGTGGCAGGCGCAAGATGAATTCATGCGCGTGCGCGGCGCGGGCGGACTCGATGATTTCTTCACGGCTGGCATCGGGCTTGCCGTAAGCAATATTTTCCGCAATGGTGCCAAAGAACAAAAACGGCTCCTGCAGCACCAAACCAATGTTTCGCCGGTAGTCTGCCACCGCGTAAGAGCGAACATCCACGCCATCGACCTTGATTGAGCCCTCGGAGACATCGTAAAAGCGGCAAATCAGGTTCACCAATGTGCTCTTGCCCGAGCCGCTGTGGCCCACCAGGCCAATCATTTCGCCCGGTGCGATGCTCAGATTGACACCGCGATTCACTTCACGGTTGCCATAGCGAAAGCTCACATCGGTCAGTTCGATACTGCCTTTCACGGTGTCCAGTGGCACGGGCTTGATGGGCTCTGGCACGCTGGAGACATGGTCCAGAATGTCAAAAATACGCTTGGCCGCAGATGCGGACTTCTCAGTCACCGACACAATACGGCTCATCGAATCCAGGCGCCCATAGAAGCGGCTGATGTAAGCCACAAACGCGGTCAGGACACCCACCGTGATGTCGCCCTGCGCCACCAAGTAAATGCCAAAGCCCCAAACCACCAGCAGGCCCAGTTCGGTGACAAACGACACGCTGGGTGAAAACAGCGACCAAATTTTGTTCAGCTTGTCATTGACGGCCAGGTTGTGCTTGTTGGCTTCGCGGAAACGGGCGGACTCGCGCTTCTCTTGGGCAAACGCCTTTACCACCCGAACACCGGGTATGGTGTCGGCCAGCACACTCGTCACCTCGGACCAGACCCGGTCAATCTTCTCAAACCCGGTTTGCAGCTTGAAACGCACTGAGTGAATCATCCAGACGATGAAGGGCAACGGCACCAGGGTGGCAAGTGCCAGCCAAGGATTGATCGAGAAAAGAATGCCCGCCGTCATCAGGAGCATGAGCACATCGGTTGCAAAGTCGAGCAGGTGCAGCGACAGGAACACGCAGATGCGGTCGCTCTCACTGCCAATGCGTGACATCAAATCGCCCGTTCGCTTGCCGCCGAAGTATTCCAGCGACATACGCAACAAATGGTCATAAGTAGTGGTCCGCAGGTCAGCCCCGATGCGCTCCGACACCAAGGCCAGCACATAGGTCTTGGCCCAGGACAAGCCCCACGCCAGAAACGCCGACCCAAACAAGCCGGAGAGGTACAGCACCACCAGCATGGGGTCAATGTGTTGGCCGTTTTGAAACGGAATCAACACGTTGTCCATCAAAGGCATGGCCAAATAGGGGGGCACCAGACTCGCGGCGGTGCCCATCAGCGTCAGACAGAAGCCCAGCAGCAATTGGCCTTTGTAAGGCTTGGCAAAGCGCCACAGCCTGAACAGTGTCCAAGTGCTCGGCGGGGTGTGCATGACCTTGGTGCAAATCGGGCACTCTTCCTCGTCTGGCGCCAACGGCGCTTTGCAACTGGGGCAGCGGTGGCCTTCAGCAACCACCGGCGCGAGACCGGTGACGTGGCTTTGCAACTGGGTTTGAAACTGGTCTTGCAGGCGGATGGCTTGCAAGTTGCGTCCCAGCGTGAACCGCCAACTGCCCAGCAGGCCTTGATCGCTCAACAAGCTCAAATGCCCGACACCGGCATGGTCATGGTGAGTGAGCTTGAGGCCGGCCGCGTAGGACCAAGACTGCCACTCCGATGAGGCCGAGCGACTGAGCAGCCGCTGATTGGTAACCAACACCAGCGAGTTCACGAAGAACAGGCGGGTGTCCAGATCCACCTCCAGCACCGCCAGAACGTTTTCCCCGGTTTGGAGTTGCGCCTGCACTTCAGGACGCCACTCTTGGGGGATGTCGTTGGCCAACAAAGTGGAGGTAATAGAAGGAGAATCGTTTGACATTAAGACCAAAGAACTTTCAATTTCAATGTGGGATTGAGGTCAAATCACGACCCAACAACGGCATTTGTAGTAAAAAACCAGATTAGCACGATGTTTCGAGGCAACCCTCAACGTTTAAAACCCACTTTAGTTGACAATTATCCGTGGGAGCGGGATTCCGCAGGGTGCTATGCTAAAAAACAAAAGAAGCACGCCAAACCAGATAGTCACACTTGTTGAGATTCATGACGACAAACACCATTAAGTTACTGCGAGTTACCTATTTGCGCGGTCCCAACATTTGGACCTACCGCCCAGTCATTGAGGCGTGGGTCGACATTGGCGCGTTGGAAGACCAACCATCGAACACCATTCCCGGCCTTTACGAACGCTTGACCGCGCTGCTGCCCGGCCTGCAAGCCCATCGCTGCGGCGTGGGTGAGCCCGGTGGTTTTCTGCAGCGCTTGCGAGATGGCACTTGGGCGGCGCATATTCTGGAACACGTCGTGATCGAGTTGCAGAATCTGGCGGGCATGCAGTCCGGCTTTGGCAAAGCGCGCGAAACCTCGGTGCGCGGGGTCTACAAAATGGCCTTTCGCACCCGTCAAGAGCAAGTGGGACGTGCGGCTCTCGCAGCCGCCAACGACTTGCTGATGGCCGCCATTGATAACCGCCCCTTTGACCTCGATGCCACGGTTGTGGCACTGAGAGACATGGTCGACTCGCTGTGTTTGGGCCCCAGCACCGCCCACATTGTGGATGCGGCCACAGACCGCGGTATTCCCCATATTCGGCTAACGGACGGCAATTTGGTTCAACTGGGCCACGGCAGCAGCCAACGCCGAATCTGGACCGCAGAGACCGATCACACCAGCGCCATTGCCGAAGAGATTGCCAGCGACAAAGATTTGACGAAATCACTGCTCAGTTCCTGCGGTGTGCCGGTGCCTCAAGGTCAGCTGGTGCAAACCCTGGAAGAGGCCTGGGAGATTGCTCAGGACGTGGGCCTGCCCGTGGCCATCAAGCCCGAAGACGGCAACCACGGCCGCGGCGTCTCGTTGGATCTGACCCAGCGCCATGACGTGGAGGCTGCGTTTACTTTGGCTCAGGGCCAAGGCAGTGGCGGCGTCATCATCGAGCAATTCATCCCAGGTAACGAGCATCGGCTTCTGATTGTTGGCAAACGGGTGATTGCCGCTGCTCGGGGCGAAACAGCCTCGGTGATCGGTGACGGTCAATCCACCATTTTGGAGCTGGTCAACAGCCAGCTCAACTCAGACCCACGACGCGGTATCAACGAGGACGCGCCCTTGGGGCTGATCGAACCCGACAAGTCAGCGGAGATTCAGTTGGACCTGGAGCGCCAGGGCTTTACCGCAGCCTCGATTCCGGCCAAAGACCAGACCGTGTTGATTCAACGCAATGGCAACGTTGCCAACGATGTAACCGACATCATGCACCCCAGTGTGGCCGCCATGGCCGCGCTGGCCGCCCGCGTGGTCGGGCTGGACATTGCCGGTGTCGACATGGTTCTGGAAGACATCTCCAAACCACTGAATTCTCAACGGGGCGCGGTAGTTGAAGTCAACGCCAGCCCTGGCCTGCTGGCCCATTTGAAGCCGGCGGCGGGATTGCCTCGTCCGATTGGCAAGGCCATTATTGAGCACCTTTTTGACGCGGAGAAAAACGGTCGCATTCCCGTTGTTGGCGTGACCGGGACACAAAACACCACGCGCATTGCCCGCTTGATCGCTTGGCTGCTTTTTATCAGCGGTAAGAATGTGGGCCTGTCCTGCCAAGATGGCTTCTTTCTGGGCAACCGCCTGGTTGACGCCAAGGATGGGGTGAATTGGGAGGGGTCAGAGCGCGTGCTGATCAACCGCGGCGTGGATGCAGGGGTGTTCGAGAACAGCAGTCGCATGATCTTGAGTGAAGGCCTGGCCTACGACAAGTGCTCAGTGGGTGTGGTGACCGACGTCAGTGACTTTGAAAGCCTGAACGAGTTCTATATCGACACCTCAGACAAGCTCTACAACGTGGTGCGAACCCAAGTGGACGTGATTCTTCCCACAGGTACAGCAGTGCTGAATGCAGCCGACCCACAAGTGGTGGAAATGGCCCCGCTGTGCGACGGCAAAGTTATTTTTTACGGTCTGGACGCCAAACTGCCGGCCATTGCCAGCCATCGCTCAAGTGGTGAGCGCGTTGTATTTCTGCACAAGCAGCAAATTGTGATGAGCCAAGGCATGAATGAGGTGGGAACCATCCCTCTCAGCACCCTCAAGCCCAGCAAAGCCGACCAGCCTGAAATGGTGATGGCCGCCGTTGCCGCCGCTTGGGCGCTAGGCCTGTCGACCGACCTGATTGGTGCCGGACTTCGCACCTTTGATTCAACATCGAAAAAGAGCATTTGAGCCATGGAAGTCTCCCGCATCCGAGCCCTTCGTGGCCCCAACCTTTGGACACAACACACGGCCATTGAGGCCGTGGTGACCTGCACGCCGCAAGAATGTGAAATCACGGCGCAAACAGGTTTTGAGGTCCGTCTTCGCACCCGCTTTCCCACCATCAGCCCCCTTCAACCGACCGGGCACGACGACAAGATCACCCTGGCCCATGTGCTGGGCGTTGCCGCCATCGACTTGCAATCGCAAGCCGGTAGCCCCGCCACGTTTCGCCGCACGGCACCCACGGTTGACAAGGGTGTTTTCCAAGTGGTCATTGGCTACTCGGAGGAAGCCGTTGGCCGTTTGGCGCTGCAACTGGCAGAAGCCCTGTGCCTGGCAGCACAAAACGACACGGAATTTGACCTGGACAAGGCCCTTGAACAGTTGCGCGACCTGGACGAAGACGTGCGACTTGGCCCCAGCACGGGCTCCATTGCGGACGCCGCCTTGGCACGCAACATTCCCTACCGCCGCATGACCGAAGGCAGCATGATCATGTTTGGCTGGGGCAGCAAACAGCGCCGCATTCAAGCCGCTGAGATGGACAGCACCAGTGCCATCGCTGAAGCCATTGCACAAGACAAGCAACTCACCAAAAAACTGCTCGCAGCGGCTGGCGTGCCAGTGCCAGTCGGGCGCGAAGTGGACACCCCTGAAGACGCATGGAAGGCGGCCTGCGATATTGGCCTGCCCGTGGTGCTCAAGCCCAAAGCGGGCAATCAGGGCAAAGGCGTGACGGTCAACATCACCTCGCGCGAACAGCTGGATGCCGCTTATGCCGCTGCCGCTCATTTCAGCGATGAGATTCTGGTCGAGCGCTTCATGCCAGGCCACGATTTCAGGTTGCTGGTCGTTGGTGACAAGCTGGTGGCAGCTGCCCGGCGCGCCGCGCCCCATGTCGTCGGTGACGGCGTTCACACAGTCCGAGAGCTGGTCGATGAGGTAAACAGTGACCCCCGCCGCGGCACGGGCCACTCGACTTCGCTCACTCAGATCCGGTTTGATGACATCGCATTGGCGTGCCTGGCCACTCAAGGGCTGACCGCCGAGTCGGTCACCCCTTTCGGGCAGCGCGTTCCCTTGCGCCACAACGCCAACCTATCCACAGGTGGTTCGGCCACAGACGTAACCGACGATGTGCATGCGGCTATTGCCGAACGCGCGGTCGCTGCGGCCCAGATGGTCGGGCTGGACATTTGCGGCGTTGACGTGGTGTGCGACAGCATCGCTCACCCGCTGGAGGGCCAAGGTGGCGGCGTGGTCGAGGTCAATGCAGCGCCGGGACTGCGCATGCACCTGTCCCCGTCCTACGGCAAGGGCCGCCCGGTGGGCGAAGCGATTATTTCCAGCATGTTTGGCGACACGGAGAACGGCCGTATTCCTTTGGTTGCCGTCACCGGCACCAACGGCAAAACGACCACTGTACGTGTCATTTCCCACTTGCTGACTCAAAGCGGCTTGCGAGTCGGCATGACCAGTACCGACGGCGTCTACATCGAAGGTCAACGCATTGACACTGGCGATTGCAGTGGCCCCAAGAGTGCCCGCAATGTGCTGCAACACCCCGACGTGGACGCGGCGGTGCTGGAAACAGCCCGGGGCGGCATGCTGCGAGAAGGTTTGGCCTTTGATCGATGTGATGTGGCCGTGGTCACCAACATTGGCAGCGGTGATCACCTGGGCTTGAACTACATCACGTCAGTGAACGACTTGGCAGTGCTCAAGCGCGTCATTGTTCAAAACATCAAAGACGGCGGTGTGGCAGTTTTGAATGCCACAGACCCCAATGTTGTCGCCATGGCGCCCCACTGCCGAGGCTCAGTTACTTACTTTGCACTCGACCGTTACCACCCGGTAATGACCACCCATCTCGCCCTCGGACGGCGCGCAGTCTTTGTAGAAGGTGGCCATTTGGTGGCCGCAGAAGGCAGCACCGTGCATCGCATTGCACTGTCGCAAATCCCGATCACGCATGGCGGCACCATCGGGTTCCAGGTCGAGAACGTGATGGCGTCGGTTGCGGCAGCTTGGGCGCTTGACATCGACTGGGACACGATTCAAAACGGATTGACCAGTTTCGAAAACGATGCCAACAACGCCAAAGGGCGTTTCAACCTGTTCAACTACCGTGGTGCCACACTGATTGCCGACTACGGGCACAACCCGGATGCAATTTTGGCCCTCGTGCAGGCCGTGGACAACATGCCAGGCAAACGCCGCTCCGTCGTGATCAGCGGTGCGGGTGATCGGCGGGATGAAGATATTCGCCAACAGACCGAGATTCTGGGCGCGGCTTTTGACGAGGTCGTTCTGTACCAAGACCAGTGCCAGCGCGGGCGGGCAGATGGTGAAGTGGTGGCGCTCTTGCGTGCAGGCCTGGCCAACGCCAGCCGGACGCAAGTCACGAAAGAGATTCAGGGTGAATTTCTGGCGATTGACACGGCGCTGGCAAGCTTGAATGAGGGCGACCTTTGCCTGATTCTGGTGGATCAAGTGGAAGAAGCGCTGGCGCACATTGCCAGCCGAATCGCGCAAGACGCGACATAACAGAGGCCCCCTGGCGTCTACCTCCTGACGCCAGGTTTTCTCTTCAGAACACCAGTTCGTCGCCTGGATCTCGTCCCATCAGATCCGTCACCGCTTGCTCGGGCCTGACCTGCCCGTCCAGCAAAGTCACCACACTCTCGGTGATCGGCATCTCAACGCCAAGGCTCTGTGCCCGCTGCAACACCGTTCGTGCGCTGTACACACCTTCAGCAACATGCCCCAGCGACGTCACCGCCTGCTGCAGGGTTTGCCCCTGAGACAACAACAATCCCACCCGGCGGTTGCGGCTCAAGTCACCCGTCGCCGTCAACACCAAATCGCCCAGACCAGATAGCCCCATGAAGGTCTCTGCCCGAGCGCCCAATGCAAGCCCCAAGCGGGTCATTTCAGCCAACCCCCGTGTGATCAAGGCAGCTCGGGCATTCAGCCCTAAATTCAAGCCGTCACACAGACCGGTGGCAATGGCCAGAACGTTTTTGACGGCGCCACCGACCTCGACACCAACGATATCGTCGTTGGCATAAACCCGCAGCATCGGACTGTGAAACGCATCCACCAGAGCCTGACGAACCCATTCGTGCGCACTGGCGGCCACCAACGCGGTGGGATGGCCCAAGGCCACTTCCTGCGCAAAACTGGGTCCACTCAAAATACCAGCGGACAAATCAGGCGCAGCTTGTGCCTGAACTTCATGGCCCAGCAAACCAAAATTGCCGGAGGCTGCGGCCTCAAAACCTTTGCACAACCACGCCACCGGCGCGCGGCTCGTCGCCACCCGCGACAGCATGTCACGTAATCCAGCCATGGGGGTGGCCACAATCACGAGCTCGGCTTTGTCAAGCAAAGCGTCAAGGGAATGGGTCGCTGCCGAACCGACGGTCAGCGAAGCGGGGAATGGGCTTCCCGACAAATAACGTGTGTTTTCCCGCTGAGATTGCATGGCGCAGGCTTGGTCGGCGTCACGCGCCCACAAAGTCACGGCATGCGAACTCAAAGTATTTTGGGCGGCACTGATGGCCAGTGCCGTGCCCCAGGCCCCAGCTCCAATCACTACTATATTCATAGCGGCCGGCGGTCGGAGAACGGGGGCTGGAAGGGCATTTCCCCTAGAAAATTACTGAGTAACAATGCGCGGGGCTTCCTCTTCGGCATTGGCTTTTTGCTGCTCGTACATCGCCTGGAAATTAATTTCCGACAAGTGCACAGGCGGGAAACCAGCACGAGAAATCAAGTCAGCCACATTGCCGCGCAGATAGGGGTAAACGATTTGCGGGCACGCGATGCCCATGATTTGTCCCATTTGCTCTTCGGGCAGATTGCGGATTTCGAAAATACCAGCCTGAGTGGCTTCAACCAGGAAAACAGTTTTGTCCTTGATTTTGGTCTGAACAGTCGCCGTTACGGCCACTTCAAAAATACCCTCGGCCACAGGCGCCGCGTTCACACCCAGCTGGATGTCCACCGTGGGAGACTCTTGCTCCAACAGAATAGCGGGCGAGTTGGGCTGCTCCAAAGACGCCTCTTTCAAATAAACGCGTTGAATTTGGAAAATCGGGGTTTCTTGTTCTGCCATGGTATTTCTCTTTCGTTAAAACAAAATCTGCATCGCCAAAATGCGCGCAGACACTGGGTATCAATTGATGATTATCTCAGGCGGCGTTCAGCAGCCGCGTCAAGCCACCTTGGCTCTCCAGCGCCACCAAATCATCACAACCACCGACATGGGTTGAACCGATAAAAATTTGGGGAACCGTGCGGCGACCCGTGATCTCCATCATTTTCACGCGCTGGTCCGGCGCCTCGTCGACCCGAATCTCGTCCATCCGCTCGACGCCATTCGCTTGAAGAATCTGCTTGGCACGAATGCAATAAGGGCAGGTTCCGGTCGTGTAAATTTTGACAGCTTGCATGTAATAACTCCTAGGACAACTCAGCGGACTTCAGGACTTCTCAACCGGCAGATTCGCGGCACGCCAAGCGGCCAGGCCACCCGACAGAGACTGCGCTTTCTCGTAACCCAGCTTCTTGGCAATCGCCGTTGCCCGGCTTGAACGCGCGCCTGACTGGCAGACCAAGATCAGAGGGACACCTTTATTCTTCACCAATGTCGGCAACTTCTCTTCCAATTGGCCCAACGGAATGTTCTTGGCGCCGCCCACATGACCGGCAGAAAACTCAGTCGTTTCACAAATATCAATGACCACCGCTTTTTCACGGTTGATGAGCTGAACCGCTGCGGCTGCACTCAAAGCACCTGCCCCGCCGCCCATCACGGTTGGCCACAGCAGCATTCCCCCGGAAGCCAATGCAACGCTCAAGATCATCCAGTTGTCGAGAATAAATTTCACTTTGTTCCTTGTAAGTAACCGACGGTAAACCTGACATTTTAGAATGGAGGCGCGCACAGCGCTCTCACCCTCTGTTTTGCCTCACCCGATGCCCTGTTATCCGGGGTGTTGGGGTACTTTGATTGCTCACACACCATGTACAAACTAGTGCTTATCCGCCACGGCGAATCCACCTGGAACCTTGACAACCGCTTTACAGGCTGGACGGATGTTGACCTCACCCCCACGGGCATTGAACAGGCCCAGACCGGCGGAAAACTGCTGAAGGCCGAAGGGTATGAGTTTGACATTGCCTACACCAGCGTACTCAAGCGCGCCACCCGCACGCTCTGGCATGTCCTGGACGAAATGGACCGCACTTGGTTGCCCGTGGTCAAAAGCTGGCGCTTGAATGAGCGCCACTACGGTGCGCTCCAAGGCCTCAACAAAGGCGAAACCGCGAAAAAGTACGGTGACGCCCAAGTACTGGTTTGGCGTCGCAGCTACGACACACCACCCCCGGCCCTCGAAGCGAATGACCCTCGCTGCGAGCGCAGTGATCCCCGTTATGCCAAGCTGGCACCCGAGCAAGTGCCGCTGACAGAGTGCCTGAAAGACACCGTCGCGCGCGTCATGCCGTTTTGGGAGGAAGCACTGGCACCGGCCATCAAAGCGGGCAAACGCATCGTGGTCGCCGCCCACGGCAACTCGATTCGGGCTTTGGTGAAGTACCTTGACAACATCTCCGACGACGACATCGTTGGTCTCAACATCCCCAATGGCATTCCATTGGTGTACGAACTGGACGAAAACCTCAAACCGATTCGCCACTACTACCTTGGTGATGCGGAAGCCGCCGCCAAAGCTGCCGCCGCTGTGGCATCTCAGGGTAAAGCGTAAGTAAATCCGGAACCTCTGCGGCGATCAGCGCTCCAACCGTGTACATTGGAATGACACAGGAAAAAATATGGGTCAAAAACTGAAAATTACCGGATGGATTTCGCTGGGCGTGATGGCGGGAGCTTTGACTACCGTTTCTTTGCAAACGGTGGCCAGAGGCACCTTGGCGCCATTGCCGCTAGAAGAACTGCAGCAATTGGCGGCCGTTTTTGGCATGGTCAAAAGCAACTATGTCGAACCAGTGGACGACAAGAAGCTGATCACGGATGCTATTGCAGGCATGGTCGCCGGTCTGGACCCTCACTCGGTTTACCTCGACAAGAAGGCCCTCAAGGACTTTAACGAGGGCACAACCGGCAAGTTTGTCGGCGTGGGCATCGAGATATCGCAGGAAGACGGCTTGATCAAGGTGGTGTCCCCCATTGAAGGCTCCCCAGCCTTTCGTGCGGGCCTCAAACCCAATGACCTGATCACCAAAATTGATGACACCCCAGTCAAAGGGTTGACACTCAACGAAGGCGTCAAACGCATGCGAGGTGACCCGGACACCAAGGTGGTGCTGACCATTTTCCGCAAAGCTGAGAACCGATCCTTTCCAGTCACGATCATCCGCGAGGAGATTCGCACCCAATCGGTCCGTAGCAAGGTGATTGAACCCGGATACGCTTGGATTCGCCTCAGCCAGTTCCAAGAGCGAACCGTTGAAGACTTTGCCCGCAAGATGGAAGAGATTTACAAGCAGGAGCCCCGCCTCAAAGGCTTGGTGCTCGACTTGCGAAACGACCCGGGCGGCTATTTGGACGCGGCTGTCGCGATTTCCGCCGCGTTCTTGCCCGAGAACGTGACGGTTGTATCTGCCAACGGCCAGTTGCCCGAAAGCAAATTCACGTTCAAGGCTTCGCCACAGTTCTACCAGCGCCGCGGTGGCCCTGATCCATTGCGACATTTGAATGAAGTCACCAAGGGTGCCTTGAAAACGGTGCCATTGATCGTGCTCGTGAACGAAGGGTCAGCCTCGGCAAGTGAAATTGTGGCCGGTGCACTGCAAGATCACAAGCGGGCCGCCATCTTGGGCAACCAAACGTTTGGCAAAGGCTCTGTTCAAACTGCGGTTTGCCTGGATTCATCGTTCCGCATGGACAACTGCCCCACAGCAGCCCTCAAACTCACAACCAGCCGCTACTACACCCCCAGCGGCAAATCGATTCAGGCCAAAGGCATCGTCCCGGACGTCATGATCGACGAAACGGAAGAAGGGAATCTGTTTGCTGCGTTGCGTACTCGTGAAGCCGATCTCGAAAAACACCTCAATAACCGCCAAGGTGGTGAAGTGAAAGACGACACCCGTGAAAAGGCCAGGGAGGAAGCGCGTAAACGTCTGGAAGAAGAGTTGAAGAAACCAGTCGCGGATCGCGTCATTCCTGAATTTGGCTCGAACAAAGACTTTCAGCTTCAGCAAGCCATCAACCAGTTGAAGGGCTTGCCAGTTTTGGTTAGCAAGACCATGGTTGAGCGCGAAGAAGAAAAGAAAGAAGAATAGACACCGGCATGACCGATGAGGAGCTTCTGCGCTACTCGCGCCATATTCTGCTTGATGAAATTGGGGTAGAGGGGCAGGAAAAAATCATGGGCAGTCGTGCCCTGATTATTGGTGCGGGCGGACTCGGTTCGCCCGTCGCCCTGTTTTTAGGCTCTGCCGGCGTGGGCCACTTGACCATTGTGGACAACGACACAGTGGACATGACCAATTTGCAGCGGCAAATTGCCCACAGCATGAGCCGGGTGGGTCAGTCCAAGGTCTCGTCAGCTGTAATTGCGGTCGCGGGTTTGAACCCAGCCATCACCATAGAGCCCATTGCGGCCCGTGCTGATGCCGCCATGCTGGATCGATTGGTCGCTCAGGCAGACGTTGTGCTGGATTGCTGCGACAACTTTGCGACACGACACAACATTAATGCCGCCTGTGTCAAACATGGAAAACCGCTGGTTTCGGGCGCGGCCATTCGTTTTGACGGTCAGATTTGCGTGTACGACCCGCGTGACACAGCATCCCCTTGCTATGCCTGCGTGTTCCCGCCTGACGAAGGCTTAACGGAAACACGCTGCGCCACCATGGGCGTGTTCGCGCCCTTGGTGGGAATTATTGGCTCCATGCAGGCGGCCGAAGCACTCAAGTTGCTAAGCGGCGTCGGCCGTCCTCTCACCGGCCGTCTGGTCATGCTGGACGGTCGAGCCATGGAATTCACCGAAGTTCGCATTGGACGCCACGCCGGATGCCCGGTTTGCGGCGTTCGCCACTGACAAGCCCACTCATGGCCTCCCAGGGAAGCACGTGCCGTGCTGTTGCCTGAATTCACGCGGTAACTGAGCGTCTGCCTGCGAAAAGAGACCCTGCCGACCCAGCCTGGCGCCTTGCTCTTCACTGGCGTAGGGGCCCAAACTATTGCGCCACCGGTAAGACCAGGCCTGACCAGAACGGACCATTTCAGCCCCCACATCTTGGCCCTGATACGTCAATCGGGCCAAGCCGCGCCCGTAGTCGTCCTGTCTGCGAATTTTGACCTTCAGCTTTCGATGCAGCGTGAGCGCGCTCAACGCGGCCTTCGACGCCTCGCCACCGGCTTGACAGATTTCGGGGGCGTCAATGCCTTCTAGCCGAAGCTTCAGCCTTGAGCCACCTGCTTCTGGTTGCACCCACAAGGTGTCGCCATCGGTCACATGGGTCACCCAAGCCGTCATCAACTCCTCACTGTGAGCGAAAGTGCTTAGAAATGCCAAAGCGAGGAAAAAACAACTGTGATTCATAACGATAAATGAAGGCATGAGGGGGATCGCACTGAGGGGCATGAGAATAGCTGACCGACTACCATCCGAGCACATGTCTCTGCTACTTCGAATTCTCCCTTTCTTATCTTGGCCTCGCCCAACCGCGGCCCTCTTGCGGGCCGACGTCTTGGCAGGCCTGTCGGTGGGGTTGATGGTGATTCCGCAAGGAGTTGCCTACGCGGCGTTAGCCGGAATGCCCTTGGTCACCGGTATTTACGCCGCCATGTTGCCCGCGTTGATTGCTGTTCTTTTCAGCGCGTCACGACGGCTATCGGTTGGGCCCACTGCGCTGACATGCCTGCTGGTTGGCACCTCACTAACGGGACTCGCTGAACCTGGCAGCGCACAGTGGGTGGAATTGGCTGTCTGGCTGGCCCTGTTGACGGGTGCAATGCAAGTGGGCCTGGGGCTGATGCGATTTGGCTGGCTACTGAACCTGGTGAGTGCGCCCGTGCTGATGGCCTTCACCCAAGGTGCCGCCTTGTTAATCATCGGTTCCCAGTTGCCGTCGCTATTGGGAATGAAAGGCCCGTGGCACCAACTCTGGAACCTGAGCAACTGGCATGTCCCGTCAGCGGCATTTGGCTTGAGTTGCGTGGTCTTACTGACGCTAGCCAAACGATGGAAGCCAACCTTTCCGGCCGTTTTGCTCATCGTATTGGCTTGTGCCGGCGTCAGCTACTGGACTGGATTTGCTGCCGGCGGTGGCGCCGTCGTGGGGCCGTTGCCTGCGGGATTGCCCACGTTGTACGTTCCTGCACTACCCGATTGGACTACGTTGGGCAGCCTCTTCCTGCCGACCTTGGTGATTGCACTGGTCAGTTTTCTGGAAACCGCCGCCAGCGCCCAAATTGACAACGAGAAGGCCGGTCGTCGATGGGATCAGGACCAGGATTTGATTGGTCAAGGCATGGGGAAAATCACGGCGGGGCTGTGCGGCACCTTTCCGACCAGTTCATCATTTTCCCGTTCGGCCTTGACCTTGTACGCGGGCGCGAGGTCTGGCTGGGCCACCGTGGCGTCTGTGATCGTGGTTTTGGTCGTGCTGCTGGCGTTTACCGGCGTGTTAAGTCACGTGCCTCAGTCAGCTCTGGCTGCGATTGTCCTGACCGCGATATCCGGGCTGATCAAGCCTCGCGCATTTACCCAACTCTGGCGCGTCTCTCGCGTAGAGGCGAGCACCGCCCTGGTCACGCTGGGCATCACTCTGGCGGCAGCGCCAGCATTGCACTGGGGCGTTCTGACCGGCATGCTGATGGGGTTGAGTTACTTTCTTTACCAACGATTGCACCCACGCATCATCGAAGTGGGGTTGCACGCTGATGGCAGCTTGCGCGACCGCCATCTTTGGAAACTTCCCCCGATTGCCCCCGATTTGTATGCGCTGAGAATGGATGCCGAGCTTGATTTCGCCTCAGCCAGCAGCCTGCTGCAAGCCGTCTCGGAACATACCGCTGCTCACCCTGGCCTGAAGCACGTCTGCTTGCTGGCCCAGCCCATCAACCGGATCGATGCCACCGGCGTGCAGGCCTTCTCTCAACTCTGTAAAACACTGAGCGCGCAGGGAGTGACGTTGCACCTCAGTGGACTCAAGTTACCCGTTGAAAAAATACTTCGAAAAGCGGGGGAACTGAACACCCCTGAACAGCCCGTGATGTACCGAACGGACGCTGAAGCGCTGAAGTCGCTGCAAGCGCTAGAAGAGCCACCATCTATGCCGCAGAAGTAGCCTGGCAATTAGGCTGATTTCATCTCATCGTTTTCGCCTGTGCTGTTAGACTCAAATTTTTGAATCACCAGCTTGTCTGTGGCCACTATGATCCCATCCCCCGTGATTGATCTGCGTGATTTGCGCTTGGACGACGCGCGCGCATTGGTTGGACATAACCCAGCCAACCGCCTGTCCGAGTTGGAGAGTTCGCCCACGCAACTCCTGCAAAGCATTCTTGACGGGCTTTGCGAACTGTCCCTGAAAGACCCGCTCACCGGGCTGGCCAACCGTCGACACTTTCACACCGTGCTCAGCCGTGAGATCGATGTCGCAGCCCGCTCAGGTGAGCCAGCCCTGCTATTGATGCTGGACATTGATCACTTCAAAAAGGTCAACGACACCTATGGTCACCATGCCGGTGATCTGGTCTTGCAAGCCATTTCAAAATGTCTGGCGGCCTGCGTACGCCCCATGGACACGGTAGCGCGCTACGGTGGCGAAGAGTTCGCCGTGATACTGCCGAGTTGCCTCGCATCGTTTGGGAAAATTGTGGCCGAACGGATTCGGGAAGCGATTAAAGCGCTATCCATCCAAGTGTCTCCGGTTCAGACCATCGAGGTCACTGTGAGCATTGGCGGCTCGTTTGCCCCTATCTGGATCCGTTCCACGCCAACCCTGTGGGTCGAGCGGGCCGACGCCTTGCTTTACCGGGCCAAAGCCGAGGGGCGTAATCGCGTTTGTATTGACGTTCAACAAGAAATTTCTGTGAGTGCTGAGGAAAAAAACATGCTATTCGGTCATTTGGCCGCCGGCGATCCCGCGTGGATCGAAAGTATTGGCAGTGACGCCTCCAAAAGTGCCGGCAACGGCGCATCGACAAGGGTGAACTGATCATGAGCGATGTCCTCAACCCAACACGCGACCAGGCCGCAAGCGACCTGCCCCCTTTGAAGCCGTTGGCCAAAGTAATGGCCATTACCAGTGGGAAAGGCGGTGTCGGCAAGACTTTTGTGTCCGCTAATCTGGCCGCAGCGCTTGCCAAACGGGGCCTTCGGGTACTGGTGCTCGATGCCGACCTTGGATTGGCCAACCTCGATGTGGTGCTTAACCTGTATCCCAAACTCACACTGCATGACGTCTTTACCGGCAAAGCAAAACTTGAAGAAGCCATTGTCAAGGCGCCTGGTGGGTTCTCTGTCTTGCTGGCGGGATCAGGCATGGTCGAGTACTCCCGCCTGACGCCCAAGGTTCGCGATGATTTTCTGCAAGTGATGGGCAGCCTGATTCCGCATTACGACATCGTTTTGCTCGACACGGGTGCGGGTATCTCTGATGTGGTGCTCTTTGCGGTCTCGCTGGCCTCCGAAGTGCTGGTGGTCGCGACGCCCGAACCCACCTCATTGACGGATGCGTATGCAACCATCAAGGTCCTCGTTGGCCAGCAAAAACGACAAAACATTCGCATCGTGGTCAACCAAACGGCCCGCATGGGCGATGGGCGGGCGATTACCGCACAACTGCAGCAAGTCTTGGCCCGGTTTGTCCCCAGCGAACCTGGTCGCGCGGTGCGCTTGATCCACATGGGCGATATTCCGGCCGACCCCGCAGTGCGCCAAGCGGTGATGCGTCGGCAATTGCTGTTGCAAACATCGCCTGGCTCACCTGCGGCCATGGCCATCTCTCAACTCGCTGGGAAACTGACCGAAGCGGTCATTGATCGCCCCACACCGGCCTGATGAGCCCCCTCAGGCGGTGACGATCCAGCCTTCCAGCGGATCCATGTCCAAGGGTAACCCGTAACAAGGCGCGCCTTGCGTCTGCCGGGTGAGCGCCCAACCCGCTTGCATCATGCAAAGCACGGCGTCCAGCGAATCCCCCCGAGCATCGTCGACCAGCGCATCTCGCTGTGCATGACTCAATTTGAGCCGCAACCCCAAACGCGTCTGCCCGTGCTCCAGCGCCGTTACCAAGTCTTTGCGAGCAATCAAACGGTCGGCGGTTTGCTTGGCACGGTCGTCACTCTTGTAACTTCGATGGCCCAAAATCTCACGCGCCAATAGGCCCGGATAGGCCTCAAGGGCAATGCGCCTGGGTTGACCCGCACTGTTCAGATTCTGTAATGCCCCGGGATGCAACCCAGGCAGGTGCACGCCAGCGTCCAGCAAAAGTGGAATACCGGCATGCAACATGTAAGCCACTGGCGGGTTCACCCAACGCATGGACGGACTGGAGCCCGCTGGACCATCGGTTCCCCTGTGCGCGAACTTGCCACCCACTGGCCGCGCGTTACAAAACTCAGCAAAAACACGGCGAATGTCCAGCCGGCTCATCGCGCAATAGTGACGAATGCAGAGCTCCCATGAATCTGGCCAACCCAAGGTTGTGACCAATTCGCGCGGCAACCCAAATGGCAGGTCAAAGCCACCCACCCAGTCACCCGGCTGCTTCAACCAGTCACCGAACTCCGGCAAAGACGGGAAGCAGTTCAAATTTGATAGCTGCACCCGCCCGCCCAGCAACGAGCCAAGCGCTAAAACAATTGGTTTTTGGCGACTGGGACTGCTGGAGAAGTCACACCCCAGCAAAGGCATCGGCACGGCCACCGGGACAGTGACAGGGGATTCGACCCGTCGCTTGGGCTCAGCCAGCGCCTTAGGCACGCCCAATGATGGAGGCCGTGGCCATGAGTTCTTCCAACAGAGCCAGCGACACCCGTCCAGACACCGAGTAAGGGTCGAGCACCGGTTTTTCAGCGTACTTCAGCAAAATGGACGCATTGATCTTGGACATGTTGACCTGGCCCATGGTCCAGCCGCCAAAGCGCCTTTCCTGGATTTCCTCGTAGTGCAAAAGCACTACATCTCTGTGCCGGGCATCTCGCTGGATATGGCCATACAACTCACTAACCGGCATGCGCCCGCCTTCAATGGCTTGCAGAAAAATACCGCCTCCATAGCAAAGAATTCCGGTGATACCGCACTCCGGATTGTGTTGGCGAGATGTACTGAGAATGGTCTCAATGGCGGAGGTGGTTGTGTCCACCGCGCGGCTGGCATAAAGTAATCGAACCAACATGGTCAACCTTTCTTGGGAATCAAAGACAGGAATTCACGGCGCAGGTTCGGATCTTTCAGAAAACTGCCGCGCATGACGGAATTGATCATCTTGCTGTCCATGTCTTTCACGCCGCGCCATCCCATGCAAAAGTGGGAAGCCTCCATCACAATGGCCAGACCGTCAGGCTGGGTTTTCTCCTGAATCAGGTCAGCCAACTGAACAACAGCCTCCTCCTGAATCTGGGGGCGGCCCATCACCCATTCAGCCAAACGTGCGTATTTCGACAAACCAATGACATTGGTGTGCTCATTGGGCAACACCCCAATCCAAATTTGACCAATCACGGGACACAAGTGGTGGCTGCACGCGCTACGCACCGTGATGGGACCCACAATCATCAACTCGTTGAGATGCTCTGCGTTGGGAAACTCCGTGATGGTCGGCGGGTGAACGTAGCGCCCGCGAAACACCTCTGTGAGGTACATCTTCGCCACTCGGCGCGCGGTGTTGTCCGTGTTGTGGTCATGCTCGGTGTCAATCACCATGCTGCTCAGCACGCCCTTCATTTTGTCTTCCACCTCATCGAGCAAACGCTCCAACTCACCCGGTTCAATGAACTCGGCAATGTTGTCATTGGCATTGAAGCGCTTTCGTGCCGCAACCAGTCGTTCCCTAATTTTGACGGAGACTGGTGTTCCCTCGTCGGAGTCGCTAATGTTCATGGTTCGTTGGATATTCATAGACAGAGGTGAATGGTATCAGCGTTTCAACAGTAGGGTTTTTAGGCTTTAGCCCTTTATCCACCTGCATAGGAAGCTCCTAAATCAATAGCGTTTACCGGTCAAAAACAAAATCAAACGCAACAAACCAAACGCCAATCGATCGAGAAGCCGTTGTCGCCACGGGCGATTGGCAAAGGCCGCCGGATCAACCCGGCTCCCACCATGGGCCATTGCATCTTCAAGCCGCCCTCGCAACTCTTGCGCAAAATTGACATCATCAATCACCACATTGGCTTCGCGAGCCAGCAACAAGCTCAGCGGATCCAAGTTCGAGGACCCAACCGTCGCCCAGCGACCATCGATGACGGCCACCTTGGCGTGCAGGAAACTGATCTCGTATTCATGAATTTCAACGCCAGCGTCCAGCAAAGCGCCGTATACAGGCCTGGTGGCATGAAACTGCATGAAATACTCATAACGCCCCTGCAACAACAAGCGTACTCGCACGCCCCGCTGGGCCGCGTGGATCAATCCTTTTCGCAGTTTTCGGCCGGGCAAAAAGTAGGCGTTGGCAATGATGATTTCCTTGCGGGCTTCACCGATGGCTTGCCGATAGGCCCGCTCGATTCTCGTGCGGTGGCGCAAGTTGTCACGCAGCACCAGTTCAGCCATTGCACCACTGGCTTGCGGGCTCACCTCGGGCGTCGCCAATGAGGCCCTGCCCTTGGCTTTTAAGGCGCGCGCAGCCGCCTCTTGCAGCAGGTGCCAAGAGGCCGAGAAGTCAACCTCCCGCACTGTGCGAACGGCCTGCATGCGCCACCAAAACTGAACCATTACGGCATGGACCGCCTGAACCAAGGGCCCTGTCACGCGCACATGGAAGTCCAACCGGGGCACCTCCAATGCGCCGTGGTTGGGGTCATAAAAATCGTCCAGCACATTGATGCCACCGCAAAACGCCACCATGCCATCAACCACACACAACTTTCGGTGCATGCGCCGCCAGCGGCCCGGCATTAGCAGTCCCAGACGCCCCAGTGGAGAAAAAATCCGCCAAGCCACCCCCGCCGCATCAAAACGAGCATCCCATGGCTTTGGCAGCGCCGGGGTTCCAACGCCGTCCATGACCAAAAACACCGCCACGCCACGGCGCGCGGCGCGCTCCAGTGCCTCCGCAATCTGGACACCCGACCCCTCCATGCTGAAGATATAGGTCTCCAGACGTACTTCATGGGCGCTCTGATCGATAGCACGAACCAACTCAGGAAAGAAAACTTGCGCGCCTTGCAGCAAACTCAGTTGGTGACCGGCCTGGAGTTGCGACATGGATGGCGCTTTAAGTCGGGAGTCCGAACTCGGCAATCAAGGGCAGATGATCGGACATGCGCCACCAGTTTCTTCCTCGCGGGACCTCCACGCCCAAGGGCTTTAAGCCTCGGGCGTAGACGTAGTCCAACTGGACCAAGGGCAAACGCGCGGGAAAGGTGCGTTGGCCAGGCCCGGCAAAGGTTTGCAGCCCTGACGCCATGAGGGCCCGTTGCACCATGTCGCCCCAATCATTGAAATCTCCAGCCACCAGTAAAGGGGCATCGGCGGGAACTTCACGCTGAATAAAGTGCTGCAATTGAACGATCTGACGGGCGCGACTGGCGCGAATCAGCCCCAAATGCACCACGACAACGTGCACCAACTGGTCGTGCAACACCACTTCGGAGTGCAGCAGACCACGTTGTTCGAAACGGTGGTCCGACATATCCTCGTGCTGATGGCGACTCACCGGCCAGCGGGACAACATGGCATTGCCGTGCTCACCATCCCGCGTGTACGCGTTGGTGCGGTAAATGGCCTCGTAACCCTCCGGGGCCAGAAAATCAGCCTGGGGCAAATCGGGCCATTGGGTGAAATATTGCTCTTCGCGACGGTGCACCTTGCGCACTTCCTGCAGGCAGACAATGTCTGCATCCAACTGCTCCACCGCATGGCCCAGGTTATGAATTTCCAGGCGGCGCTGGGGACCTAACCCCTGCACCCCTTTGTGAATGTTGTAGGTAGCGACTCTCACGGTATTCATCGGCGATCCCTGACGTCAGCCAATCGAGGCAGCATCAAAATGGCCTCCGCATTGGACGGTGAAAAACAAGCGGCCGCCGCATCCCGGTAAGGCAGCCATTGGTAGTGTGTGTGCTCTCTCGGATTGAGCTCAACCGGCGTTCCCGGCGGCACTCGCAAGCCAAAGAGATGCTCTGTGTTGCGAACCACGCCAGGCGCATAGCGGTGGCGCCATTGCGGGTAAATCTCATAAATGTTTTCGAGACCCCAGTCGCTCAAGCCTTCGGCCAATGGCGCGCCGGCTTGGCAATTCATCCCGGTTTCCTCCTGAACCTCTCGCGCTGCAGTCTCTGGAAACACTTCGTCCAGTGAGTCCTTGCTGCCGGTTACGGATTGCCAGAAGTTCGTCGCGTCAGCGCGTTTGATCAACAACACGTCCAGGGCCGAGGTGTAAATCACCACGAGCACGGATTGAGGAATTTTGAATGGAGAGTGCATAAAAAAGGGCGCTTCAAAAGCGCCCTTTCATTCTGCCTGAACCCTTGCTCAGGATATCGTCAAACAGCCTTGGCAGGCTCAATCGTCCGCAAACGAATGTGCAACTCGCGCAATTGCTTTTCTTCCACTGTTGATGGGGCCTGCGTCAAGAGGCACTGGGCGCGCTGTGTCTTGGGGAAGGCAATCACGTCGCGAATGGACTCGGCGCCTGTCATCAAAGTGACGATACGGTCCAAACCGAACGCCAAGCCGCCGTGGGGAGGTGCGCCATACTGCAACGCATCCAACAGAAATCCGAATTTTTCTTGCGCATCTTCCGGCGAAATCTTGAGTGCATCAAACACCTTCTGTTGCACGTCGGCGCGGTGGATACGAACGGAACCGCCGCCCATTTCCCAGCCATTGAGCACCATGTCATAGCCTTGAGAGATACATTTCTCCGGCGCAGTCACCATCCAGTCCTCGTGACCCTCTTTGGGTGCCGTGAACGGATGGTGAACGGCGTTGTAACGCTGGGCATCTTCGTCAAACTCAAACATGGGGAAGTCCACCACCCACATCGGACGCCAGCCCTTCTCGAACAAACCATTGTTTTTGCCGAACTCACTGTGTCCGACCTTGATGCGCAGCGCACCCATCGCGTCGTTGACCACCTTGGCCTTGTCGGCACCAAAGAAAATCAGATCGCCGTCTTGGGCGCCCGTGCGTGCCAGCACTTCGGCAATGGCTTTATCGTGAATGTTCTTGACGATTGGCGACTGCAAACCGTCGCGGCCTTTGGCCAAATCATTGACTTTGATGTACGCCAAGCCTTTAGCGCCGTAAATTTTGACGAACTCGGTGTAAGCGTCAATCTCGCCGCGGCTCAAACCACCGGTTTCGCGTGCACCGCCTGGAATGCGCAAGCCCACGACGCGGCCATCTTTCATGGTCGCAGCGCCGGCAAACACTTTGAAATCCACATCGGTCATGACATCCGTCAACTCGGTGAATTCCAACTTCACACGGAGGTCAGGCTTGTCGGAACCGTAGCGGTGCATGGCCTCAGCGTAAGTCATCACGGGGAACTCGCCCAGATCCACATTCAGCGTGTTCTGGAACACGGTGGTGATCATGCCCTGGAACATGTCCCGAATCTCCTGCTCGCTCAGGAAGGAGGTCTCAATATCGATCTGAGTGAACTCAGGCTGACGGTCAGCGCGCAAGTCTTCATCACGGAAGCACTTGGTGATCTGGTAATAACGGTCATAACCGGCCACCATCAACAGTTGCTTGAACAACTGGGGGCTCTGTGGCAGGGCAAAGAAATGGCCGTCATGAACCCGGCTTGGCACCAGGTAGTCGCGCGCGCCTTCAGGTGTGGACTTACCCAACATCGGTGTTTCAATGTCAATAAAGCCATTGGCATCCAAAAACTTGCGCACTTCCATCGACACGCGGTAGCGCAGCATCAAGTTGTTCTGCATGTAGGGGCGGCGCAAATCCAGCACGCGGTGCGTCAAGCGTGTGGTCTCGCTCAAATTCTCATCATCCAGCTGGAACGGAGGGGTCACCGAAGGGTTCAGCACCGTGAGCTCATGGCACAAGACTTCGATCTTGCCGCTCTTCAGGTTGTCGTTGGTCGTGCCCTCGGGCGCGCACGCACCACACCTTTGATCTGAATGCAAAACTCATTGCGAATGCCTTCGGCCGTCTTGAACATGTCAGCGCGGTCCGGATCACAAACGACCTGCACATAGCCTTCACGGTCACGCACATCCACAAAAATCACACCACCGTGATCACGGCGACGGTTCACCCAGCCACACAATGTGACGGTTTCACCTAACAGAGCATCGGTCACAAGACCACAATAATGGGAGCGCATCGCCATATTCAGCTTTCAAAGTCCACCCAAGCGGGTGGCACAGGTTGTCAAAACTATTTCCTGGGCAGGCCCACAGACGCAGATGGCGCCACAGAGCCCATGGAAATCACGTAAGTCAGTGCTTCATCCACACTCATTTGCAGCTCGATGACGTCAGCGCGCGGCAACATGAGGAAAAAACCACTGGTCGGGTTCGGCGTGGTGGGCACATACACACTCACCAAGTCGTCACCCAGATGTTTGGCGACTTCGCCGCCAGGCGTTCCAGTTTGAAACGCAATCGTCCACACGCCAGCACGGGGGTACTGAATCAACATGGCTCGGCGAAAGGCGTTGCCATTGCTGGAAAAAAGGGTGTCAGACACCTTTTTCACACTGTTGTAAATCGACTTGAACACCGGAATATGGGTGAACAACCGGTTCCACTGTCGCACCCACCAACGCCCGGCCACATTGGAGACCAAGGCCCCCGTCAGCAGCAGCGCCGTGAACACCAAAACCACACCCAGCCCCGGAATATGCCGCAGCCGCTCAATCACGGGTGCTGCAGTGGCAGGGGTGAGTGCATCCAGACCGGTCAGAAAACCGCCAAAAATTGCATCCAGCAAGCCCACCAACCACAACAAAACCCAAATGGTCAGCGTGAGAGGGAGCCAGGCCAGCAAGCCCGTCAGCAGGTACTTCTTAATGTGCACAAAATTCCCGAAATTCAGTCAATTCACGTCACCCAACAGGTCACGCGTCAGCGCTTCCTGATGAGCTGGCTGGCGCCGGCGTGGCGGCGGCGGGCTTGGCACTTGAACTTTCAGTGGATTTCGCACTGTCCGAGGACTCAGACTTTGCAGCCGAACCGGTCGATGGGGCGCCCTTGAAATCAGTGGCGTACCATCCCGATCCTTTGAGCTGAAAGCCCGCAGCAGTCACCTGTTTTTTGAAAGCCGGTGCGTGGCACTCCGGGCAATCCGTCAATGGTGCGTCTGACATTTTCTGCAGCACATCCTTGGCAAATCCGCAGGACTCACATTTGTAGGCGTAAATTGGCATGAAATTGGGCTCAAACTCAGGTTGCAAAGCCTTCAATTATAGGGCGTCACCCAAATTGAGGGCCCAAGTACAGTGCAAACTAGAAAAGCCGAATCCGTACGATCAGCTGCATGACGATCAGACCCAGAACAAAGCCCACCCCGCCATACAGAAAGCTCTGCAGAAGCCGATTGGTCCGTTTTTGCTCCAGCAGCAACTCGTTCAAGGCCTGATTGGACCCCGATTTGTCATTTTGAAGAAAACTGTACAGCAAGCGCGGCAGCTCTGGAATCAGCTTGGCGTAGCGAGGGGATTCATTGCGCAATTCGTCCAAAAGCTTCTTGGGGCCAAGTTGGTCAATCATCCACTTCTCCAAAAATGGCTTGGCCGTGGCCCACAGATCAAGGTCTGGGTCCAATTGGCGCCCCAACCCCTCAATGTTGAGCAAGGTCTTTTGCAGCAACACCAATTGGGGTTGTATTTCAACGTGAAAGCGCCGGGAGGTCTGAAACAGGCGCATCAGCACCATGCCCAGCGATATCTCCTTGAGCGGACGGTCAAAGTACGGCTCACACACGGATCGGATCGCCGACTCAAGCTCATCCACCCGCGTGGTCCGGGGAACCCAGCCCGACTCAATGTGCAACTCAGCCACGCGCTTGTAGTCGCGCCGGAAAAAGGCCGTGAAATTTTGGGCCAGATACTCTTTATCAACCTCCGTCAGCGTGCCAACGATGCCGAAGTCCAGTGAAATGTAGCGGCCAAAGGTGTTTGGCGCGAGGCTGACCTGGATATTGCCGGGGTGCATGTCCGCGTGGAAAAAACCGTCACGAAACACTTGGGTGAAGAAAATGGTGACGCCGTCCCGGGCCAGTTTGGGAATATCCACCCCTGCCGAGCGCAGCCGCTCCACCTGGCTGATGGGAACGCCGGTCATGCGCTCCATCACGATGACCTCGGTCATGCAGAAATCCCAGAACATC
Organism: uncultured beta proteobacterium; assembly: GCA_963781205.1. Lineage (GTDB taxonomy): Bacteria > Pseudomonadota > Gammaproteobacteria > Burkholderiales > Burkholderiaceae_C > Rhodoferax. The sequence goes on from CAWAFG010000018.1 coordinate 34,749, forward strand.
TCGGGAATCAACACGAGGTCCAATCCCTCCATATTGCGGCGCAATTGCGCGGCACTGGAGGCTTCTCGCACCAGATCCAGCTCGTCATGCAGGTACTTGTCAAACTCAGCCACGACCTCACGTGGTTTAAGACGTTTGCCGTCGCTGGACAAGCCCTCCACCCAGCCCGCCATCAGGCGCATCAGACTCAGGTCTTTTTCGATCACGGACAACATGCCGGGGCGCAACACCTTGACGGCTACGTCCCGGTTCACGCCATGGCGGTCTTTGATCACCGCAAAATGAACTTGCGCAATCGACGCGCTGGCGATGGGCTTGCGATCAAAGGACACAAATATGTCGTCGACTTTTTTATTGAACGCGCGCTCAATGGTGGCAATGGCCACCTCGGTGGGAAATGGAGGCACCCGGTCTTGCAGGTGGGCCAACTCGTCGGCAATGTCGAGCGGCATCAAATCACGGCGCGTTGAGAGGACCTGCCCAAACTTGACAAAAATCGGACCTAAACGCTCCAAGGCTTCGCGAATTCTTTGACCGCGGGGAGCTTTCAAATCACGCCCAACCGAGACGATTCGCGCAATGACCCGCAACCAAGGTTTTTGAAAGCTGGTCAGGACCAGCTCGTCCAGCCCATAGCGCAACATCACCCAAACGATGAAAGCGCCGCGAAACAGGCGCCTCATGCCGTCTGCCCGCTGGACCCTGCTGCCCTGGAATTACTCAGGAATTGACGCAATGCCTGAGCGGCGCTGCGCGCGGCCTGGCTCAAGGTATGGGCAGGTGCATCTCCCATGACGCGGGCCAGATCCTCTTCAATGTCCCATCGAACATGGTCTGTCAACCAGTTCACCTCGGCGGCCAGTTGCACGTCGCCTTCGATGCGCACGGCCGGCTTGTCACCTCTCAAAGCGCTTTGCGCCAGTGCCAGCGGTGAGGCCTCGGTCAATGCCAGAACCAAATCGGGCTTGGCGTCATCTGCCGCGCGATCCAGCAAGCCGGCGGGCGTGGCCACCAGCTTGATGGAGAACGCGCGCCAATGCATTTGAACCACCCGGTTTTTCTGCCGAACAAGGCGCGCCATGGCCTCACCTTCCTGCATCAAAATATGGTTAAGCAGAAGAACAACTGCGGCGTTGAACCTCGTCCACCACCCACGCGGGGGGCTGAACAGCGGGCAGAGGAAGTTTTTGGAGGAAACCCTCCAACAAAGAAAAAGGGGACTGTGTTGCCATAGTCCCCGATTATTCCTGAATTCAGATTGCCTTCACCCCCAAGGGGATCCTGCACCTGACACCCTACCCAGCGTTGCCCGGTACGAGCCGCTGGGAAGTGCGCTTATTGAAGCGCCTGAACGCCTGCCACCAACCAGCCACTGGGGCCGGACTTGCGCTTGGTCATGTTCCAGACTTCGCGGAATGGGCTGGGTCCGGCGGATGGCTCTTCGCGGATCATGCCGGAGAACTCAACGCTGGCCATGTACTCGTCACCCAGGTCTTCGATGCCCAGCAACTGGGCCTCGATCATGACCACATCCGTCAAATTGACGGGCCCACCGGTGTGCACCTCACGCTCGGTCAGTTGTGACTGAATTTCTTTCAACATGGTGTCCGTCATCATGACGCGCAAGGCGTTGATGTCGGACTTGTCCCAGGCGGCCTGCAAGGACACGAAATTGGCTTTGGCCGACTTCAAGAAACCTTCGCTGTCGAAATCAGCCGGGATGCCCCAAGTCTGTGAGCCCCCCAAGCCGGAACCGATCATGGAGCCGGTGCTGGGCCGTGTGCTGTCAAACGCGGTGGCTTGACGTTCCCAAGGGCGGGCGGAGGCGTCATTGCCCACATTCTCTGGACGGTAGGTCGCAGGTGACTGGGCGGTGGCGCTTGGTGAAGCCCCTTGAAAGGCAAAGGGTGACGTGCTGACAGGCGCCTGCGCTGACTGGCGCGAGCGACGGAACCAGCCAATGGCCATCATCACGCCCAAGGCCAACAGACCAAACATCAGAATCTGTCCGAAACCCTCGCCCAAACCGAGCGAGCTGGCCAACCAGGCCAATCCCAAGCCAGCGGCCAAGCCACCCAACATGGCACCCCATGGCTTACGAGGAGCGGCAGGTGCGGCAGCGCCTGGCGCGGCGGCGGGCTTGGCCGGCGCGGCTTGACGCGGTGTCACATTGCTGGACTGCTGTCCAAAAGATTTACCGCCCCCAAAACGTTTGGCAGCCTCGGCATTGATGCCTGACAGCATCAAAAACAGAGCCAGCAACACAGACCAGAATTTCATGACATCTCCAGAGAATGAGTGATGGCGTTCATGGGAACGCCGTTATTTTTCAAACCGGGGTCAGTCAACACTTGATCCCGGCATGCAAGGCTACCAGCCCGCCGGTGAGGTTGTGGTAATCCACATGCCCAAAGCCACTAGCTTTCATCAGGGCTTTGAGCTCTTCCTGGCCTGGATGCATGCGAATCGACTCGGCCAAATACCGGTAACTCGAGTCGTCACCGGCCACCAGCTTGCCCAACTTGGGCAAGACCTTGAACGAATACCAGTCGTAAATTTTCTCCAGCGGCGGCGCCACCTTGGAAAACTCCAACACCAGCAACTTGCCGCCGGGTTTCAACACGCGGTTCATCTCTGCCAGCGCCACGTCTTTGTGGGTCATATTGCGCAGGCCAAAGGCCACACTCACCACATCAAAATGGTTGCTCGGAAAAGGCAGTTTCTCCGCATCGCAAACCAGTGTGGGCAAGGCGATGCCCGCATCGAGCAAACGGTCCCGGCCCGTGCGCAACATGGCTTCATTGATGTCGGTGTGCACGACACGGCCGGTTTTCCCGACTTTTTTGGAAAACGCCATGGACAGGTCACCCGTGCCTCCAGCGATATCCAACACCTGATGGCCCTCACGCAGGTTGGCCACCATCACGGTGTAGGCCTTCCAAGCGCGGTGCAGACCGCCCGACATCAGGTCGTTCATCAAGTCGTACTTGGGCGCCACCGAGTCGAATACGCCGCGCACGTGTTTTGCTTTTTCCGCCTCGTCCACCGACTGGTAGCCAAAATGTGTTGTTGTCATGTCTGCCTTCCTGGACGCTGAGCAATGAAAGATTCCGCCCCGACTCGCCAAGAGGCCGGGACCATGTGGATTGATGAACAAATAGGCCTTTACCGCTGATCGGTAAAGCGCAGATAGCTATCTATTCAATAGCAAATAGATCAATGGCTGCTGCAACCATGGCCCGCCTTCTCGGGCATGGGCGAATCGCGCCCTACGCCGGCGGCCTGCAGGCGGGCTTCGTAGTCCGCCCACAGCTTGTCTTGTTGCGAGCCCAAAAAATACAGGTAATCCCAAGAAAAGATGCCGGAGTCATGCCCGTCAGAAAACGCGGGTTGCACCGCGTAATTGCCAACGGGTTCCAGACCAGCCAGTTCTACCTCGCGCTTGCCGGTCTGCAGCACCTCTTGACCAGGTCCGTGGCCCTGCACCTCGGCAGACGGCGAGTACACGCGCATCAGCTCAAAGGGAATCCGAAATTCAGCGCCATCGGAGAAAGTCACCTCCAGCACTTTGGATTGACTGTGCACTGTGATCGACTGCGGCGTGGGAGCGCCTGATTGCAAACCTGCCATGAACTCACCTGTTCAAACAATTTAAAGAGGCCCCACCGCATCGGGCGGTGGAGCGGGGTCATTCAGGAAAATCGTCGTCTGTGCGGCTTACACCAGCACTCGCTCAATCCCGCCGTCATTCGCCTTTTTGACGTAATCCGGCATCCACTGGTCACCCAAAATCTGGTTGGCCATCTCGACAACAATGTAGTCGGCCTCCAGCAAACCATTCTTCAGGTCTTCGCCATAGCGGCTCAGACCCTGCAGGCACGCGGGGCAAGAGGTCAACATCTTGATGTTTTCCTTGGGCCCCAATCCACCCATTTCGCGCAACTGGGTTTCGCCTTTGAGAATTTCTTCTTCTTTGCGGAAACGCACCTGGGTGGAAATGTCTGGCCGATTCAGCGCCAGCGTGCCGGACTCTCCACAGCAACGCTCCGACTGGACCACGTTGTTGCCCAGCAAGGCCTTCACGGTTTTGATCGGCTCCTGCAACTTCATCGGGCTATGGCACGGGTCATGAAACAGGAATGAACCTGCGTTTTGCAGCGTGATGCCTTTTTCCAACAGGTACTCGTGGATGTCGATGATGCGGCAGCCGGGGAATATCTTGTCGAACTCATAGCCTTGCAGCTGGTCATAACAGGTGCCGCAGCTCACCACCACCGTCTTGATGTCCAGATAGTTCAGCGTATTGGCGACCCGGTGAAACAGCACCCGGTTGTCGGTGATCATCTTCTCGGCCTTGTCAAACTGACCCGACCCACGCTGGGGGTAGCCGCAGCACAGGTAGCCCGGTGGCAACACCGTCTGCACACCCGCATGCCACAACATGGCCTGCGTGGCCAAGCCCACCTGGCTGAACAGGCGCTCGGAGCCACACCCAGGGAAGTAAAACACCGCCTCAGTCTCGCTGTTGGTGGTCTTGGGGTCCCGAATGATCGGCACGTAGTCTTTGTCCTCGATGTCGAGCAAGGCACGCGCCGTTTTCTTGGGCAAACCGCCGGGAAGCTTTTTGTTGATGAAGTGAATCACCTGCTCTTTGATCGGCGCAGTGCCCAGGGTGGCCGGCGGCGCCTTGGTCTGCTTGCGCGCCACCACTTTGAGAATGTCAGCCGCGATGCGCTGCGCCTTGATGGCCACGTTGACCATGGCCGAACGGGCGAACTTGATGGTTTCCGGGTTGGTCGCGTTCAGCATGAACATGGCCGCAGCCCCCGCCGGGCGGAAGCTCTTTTTGCCCATCTTGCGCAATAAATTACGCATGTTCATGGTCACATCACCGAAGTCGATCTTGACGGGGCACGGCGACAAGCACTTGTGACACACCGTGCAATGGTCGGCCACGTCTTCAAATTCCTGCCAGTGCTTGATGCTCACACCCCGGCGCGTCTGCTCTTCGTACAAAAACGCCTCCACCAGCAGTGAGGTGGCCAGAATCTTGTTGCGCGGGCTGTAAAGCAAGTTGGCACGCGGCACGTGGGTGGCGCACACCGGCTTGCACTTGCCGCAACGCAGACAGTCTTTCACGCTGTCCGCAATGGCACCAATATCGCTTTGCTGCATGATCAGGGACTCATGCCCCATCAAGCCGAAGCTTGGGGTGTAGGCATTGGTCAAATCAGAGCTTGGCGCCCGGCCCTCCTGCGCGAGCAGCTCTGAATTTCGTAGCAACTTGCCTTTGTTGAAGCGGCCTTCCGGGTCGACCCTGGCCTTGTAGTCGGTGAAGGGTTGCAGTTCCTCATCACTCAAAAACTCCAGCTTGGTGATGCCAATGCCGTGCTCGCCGGAGATCACGCCGCCCAGGGAGCGCGCCAAAGCCATGATGCGTTTGACCGCGCCATGGGCGGCCTGCAGCATTTCATAGTCATCGCTGTTCACCGGCAGGTTGGTGTGCACATTACCGTCGCCGGCATGCATGTGCAACGCCGCCCAAACGCGGCCTTTCAGAACGCGTTGGTGAACGGCGGTGCACTCTTTCAAGATCGCCTCGAACGCGCCACCGGCAAAGATTTGCTGCAAAGGCAAGCGCAGCTGCGTTTTCCAGCTGGCCCGAAGGGTGTGATCTTGCAACTGGGGAAACAGGGTTTCGACGTCAAGTAACCAGCCGCTCCAGAGCTTGCGAACGTCTCGCACCAGCTCCAACGCCTGACCGACCCGGTCTTCCAGCAGCTCGGCCGAAGGAATCTCACTGGCATCGTCCTGCTTGCCCAAGGGCAGATTGCCCTTGGCAAAGAACTCTTCCAAGGCATCGCAGAGCGCCAGCTTGTTGGCCAGGCTCAACTCAATGTTGATGCGCTCGATGCCGTCGGTGTACTCGGCCATGCGTGGCAAAGGAATCACCACGTCTTCGTTGATCTTGAAGGCGTTGGTGTGGCGTGAAATCGCCGCGGTGCGTTTGCGGTCCAGCCAGAATTTTTTACGCGCCTCAGGGCTGATGGCAATAAAACCCTCGCCACTGCGCGAATTGGCAATGCGCACCACCTCGGAGGTGGCCCGTGCCACGGCGTCAGCGTCGTTGCCGGCAATGTCACCCACCAACACCATTTTGGGCAAGCCGCCGCGTTTGGATTTGGTGGCATAGCCCACCGCTTTCAGATAGCGGTCGTCCAAATGCTCCAGGCCGGCCAGCAACACGCCGGTGCGCTTTTGCTCGGCAAACATGAAGTCTTTGATCTCGACAATGCTCGGCACGGCGTCCTTGGCATTGCCAAAAAACTCCAGACACACCGTACGGGTGTGACCCGGCATCTTGTGCACCACCCAACGGGCACTCGTAATCAGGCCATCGCAGCCTTCTTTCTGAATGCCGGGTAGCCCGCTCAAGAACTTGTCGGTCACGTCCTTGCCCAAGCCTTCTTTGCGGAAAGTTTTGCCAGGAATGTCCAGGCGCTCTTTGCGCAACGGCGTTTTGCCGTCGGCCTTGAAATATTGCAGCTCAAAGCTGGCCACATCCACGTCATGGATCTTGCCCATGTTGTGGTCAATACGAGTCACCTCCAGCCACTCGGCCTGAGGCGTGACCATGCGCCACGAGGCCAGATTGTCCAGCGCCGTGCCCCACAGAACGGCTTTTTTGCCACCCGCATTCATGGCAATGTTGCCGCCAATGCAGGATGCCTCGGCAGAGGTGGGGTCCACCGCGAACACATAGCCCGCCCGCTCCGCGGCGTCGGCCACGCGCTGGGTCACGACACCGGCTTCGGTCCAGACCGTGCCCACCGGCTCGGACAGACCGGGCAAGGTCAACATCTCGACCTCGGTCATGGCTTCGAGCTTTTCAGTGTTAATAACAACACTTTTCCAAGTTAGAGGAATCGCTCCACCCGTGTAACCGGTGCCGCCGCCCCGTGGAATGATGGTCAAACCCAGCTCAATACAGCCTTTGACCAACGCCGCCATCTCGGCTTCGGTGTCGGGTGTCAGCACCACAAAGGGATATTCGACGCGCCAATCGGTGGCATCTGTCACGTGAGAGACACGGCTGAGACCGTCAAATTTAACGTTGTCTTTGGCCGTCAGCTTGTTCAAAACGCGTTGTGCCTTGCGCCGAAGTGCAGCCACTTCGACAAACGCCGCGTCAAAATCTGCCACGGCACGCCGGGCCGCCGTCAGCAGCTCACCCACCATGGCGTCGCGTGCGGGGTCGGTTTCCGGTGTGCGGCGCTTTTGTACCTCAGACAAACGGTGCTGCAAGGCCTCGACCAACTGGGCGCGGCGCTTGGGGTTGTCCAGCAAATCGTCTTGCAAATAGGGGTTGCGCTGCACCACCCAAATGTCACCCAGCACCTCGTACAGCATGCGGGCGGAGCGCCCGGTGCGCCGTTCTTCACGCAGCTGATTCAGCCATTCCCACGCGGGCGCGCCGAGCAGTCGAATGACGATCTCCCGGTCAGAAAACGAGGTGTAGTTGTAGGGAATTTCGCGAATGCGGGCATGACCGTGCGACGCGATCGTCGCCTCGGACACCAAGGGAGTGATCTGAATGGGGGCGTTCATCGGGTTCTGTGGTTGCAGCCAGAGCGAAAAACATGAGTCGCGCGACTCAAAAACCAGCTGGGGGCCGATATTACCGCAGTGCCCATTCACGCACTGCCATGATGGAAACCCTGATCTACATGGGTGCAAATCTGATGTCTAATCGCCCTCTCGTTTTTTTGACACCGGATTGTCAAAAAAATGACATGTGGCCGGGATACGCTCTCGCCCTTCATTCACATTAGGAGACTCCATGAAACTGAAACTAGCGACCGCGGCCCTTGCAGCCGTCTTCTCTCTCTCAGCACAGGCCCAAACCGAAGTTCAATGGTGGCACTCCATGGGCGGCGCCCTGGGCGAGTGGGTCAACGACCTGGCCAAGGACTTCAACGCCAGCCAGACCGAGTACAAAATTGTTCCTACCTTCAAGGGCAACTACGACGAGTCCATGACGGCAGCCATTGCGGCCTTCCGCTCGGGCAACGCACCGCACATTCTGCAAGTGTTCGAAGTGGGCACCGCCACCATGATGGCCAGCAAAGGCGCGATCGTGCCCGTTGGCAAAGTCATGTCTGACGCCGGTATCAAATTCAACTCCGCTGACTATGTGCCAGCGGTCGCGGGTTACTACACGGCCCCCAACGGCCAAATGCTGAGCTTTCCGTTCAACAGCTCCACGCCCGTCTTTTTCTACAACAAAGACGCCTTCAAAGCCGCGGGCATGGACCCTGAGAAGCCACCGACAACCTGGCCTGAAGTGGCACTGGCTGCTGGCAAGCTCAAGGCATCGGGCCACAAGTGCCCATTGACCAGCAGCTGGATGAGCTGGACACAGCTGGAGAGCTTCTCTGCCTGGCACAACACCGAATTCGCCACCAAAGGCAACGGCATGCGCGGCATGGACGCCCGCCTGAACTTCAACAGCCCGCTGCATGTTCGCCACATTGAGAACCTGGGCAATATGGCCAAAACGGGCCTGTTTGTCTACAAAGGCCGTGGCAATGCGGCTGATGCCACCTTTGTCTCTGGCGAGTGCGCGATGAGCACGGCGTCGTCATCCTTGTATGGCAACGTCAAGCGCAATGCGAAGTTTGCCTCCGGCATTTCGACCCTGCCTTACTACCCTGACGTGGCCGGCGCGCCTCAGAACACCGTCATTGGCGGTGCCAGCCTGTGGGTGATGTCCGGTAAAAAACCGGATGAATACAAAGGTGTCGGCAAGTTCTTTGCTTACCTGTCACAACCTGAAGTGGCTGCGGCCAGCCACCAGCGCACCGGCTACCTGCCTGTGACGCTGGAGTCCTTCAAGCTGACGGACAAGAGCGACTTCTACAAGAAAAACCCCGGCACCGACGTGTCTGTGACGCAAATGATTCGCAAAACGACCGACAAGTCGCGCGGCATCCGTTTGGGCAACTTTGTCCAGATTCGCACCATCAACGACGAAGAACTGGAAAACGTCTGGGCTGGCAAGAAAACGGCCAAAGAAGCCCTGGACACCGCCGTTCAACGCGGCAACGAGCAATTGGAGCGTTTCCAAAAAGCCAACAAGTCTTAAGCTCACCCGCTCAGATTTAAGCTGAGCCCCACCTCACACGCCGCAGCCGGTTTTTCGGCTGCGGCGTGTATTTCATTTCACGTTCAATTTATCGCCTCTTCTCCCCATGGAAAAACGCGTTCGATTCAAGTCAAGCTGGCTGCCCTGGGTCTTGATTGCCCCGCAAATGGCGGTTGTCTTGGTCTTCTTTTTCTGGCCTGCTGCCCAAGCGCTGTACCAAAGCGTGCTCAGTCAGGACCCCTTTGGCATGTCCACCGAGTTCGTCGGACTGGAAAATTTCCAGCGCCTTTGGGACGACAGCACTTACTGGGGCTCTTTCAGAACCACCGCGGTGTTCTCGATTCTGGTCGCCGTCATTGGCCTGTCGCTGGCGCTGATGCTGGCCGTCATGGCTGATCGTGTCCTCAAAGGCGCGGCCATCTACAAAACCCTGCTGATCTGGCCCTACGCAGTCGCCCCCGTGGTCGCTGGCGTGTTGTGGTTGTTCATGTTTGCCTCGCCCATGGGCGTGGTGTCGTATTACCTCAAGGCGTTTGGCATCGAGTGGAATCACCTGCTCAACGCCAACCACGCGATGACACTGATCGTCGCCGCTGCCGTGTGGAAGCAAATTTCTTATAACTTTCTGTTTTTCCTGGCGGGCCTGAATTCCATCCCCAAATCGCTGATCGAAGCGGCGGCCATCGATGGTGCAGGTCCATGGCGCCGGTTTCGGACCATCGTGTTCCCACTCTTGTCACCCACCACCTTCTTTCTGCTGGTGATCAACGTGGTGTACGCCTTTTTTGACACCTTCGGCATCGTCGACGCGACGACCCAGGGCGGCCCCGGAAAAGAGACGGCCATTCTGGTCTACAAGGTGTATTACGACGGCTTCAAGGCGCTGGACATGGGTGGCTCGGCCGCGCAATCGGTGGTGCTCATGACCATCGTTATCACCCTGACCGTGCTTCAGTTCCGGTTTGTTGAAAAGAAAGTGCAGTACTGAGCCATGCAAGGAGCCCAACATGATTGAACGCCGTCCCGGCTTAACCGTCCTCTCGCATCTGGTGCTGATTCTGGGTGTGATGGTGGTGGCCTTTCCGCTTTACCTGACCCTGATTGCCTCCACCCAAAGTGCGGAGCAAATTGTGCAGTCTTACCCCATGTCTTTGCTGCCCGGCGGCCACATGATCGAGACTTATAAAACTGCGCTATTTGGCGGCTTTACCACTGCCGGCAGCAAAATACCTGCCGCCGCGCCCATGATGTGGGTCAGTTTTGTGAGCGCCATGGTGATCGCCATTGGCAAGATCGCGATTTCGCTCTTGTCCGCGTTTGCCATCGTGTACTTCCGCTTCCCCTTCCGCTCGGTCGTGTTCTGGATGATTTTTGTCACCCTGATGCTGCCGGTAGAGGTGCGCATTGGCCCAACCTACGAGGTGGTGTCCAACCTGAACATGCTCAACAGCTACGCGGGTTTGACCGTGCCACTGATTGCCTCAGCCACCGCCACATTCCTGTTTCGGCAATTCTTTTTGACCGTGCCGGACGAGTTGGTGGAAGCCGCTCGCATGGACGGCGCTGGCCCCATGCGCTTCTTCAAGGATGTGCTGCTGCCTTTGTCCACCACGTCGATTGCGGCCCTGTTTGTGATTCAGTTCATTTACGGCTGGAACCAGTACCTCTGGCCGCTGTTGGTGACCACGGACGAGAACATATACCCGGTGGTCATGGGCATCAAGCGCCTGATCACTGGCGAGTCTTACGTTGAATGGAACGTGGTGATGGCCACCGCCATTCTGGCCATGCTGCCCCCGGCGCTGGTCGTTATCCTGATGCAACGCTGGTTTGTCAAAGGGCTGGTGGACACGGAAAAATAAATCCGAAACGCCACCCACTCCTCAAACCACCTCAAATTTCAAAGAATCCGAAACCATGGCTTCCATTTCTCTGCGCAATGTCGTCAAGCGCTACGGCAACCCCAAAACCGGCCTGCAGGTCATTCACGGCGTCAACGCCGAGGTGACGGACGGCGAATTCATCGTGATCGTGGGCCCCTCGGGCTGCGGCAAATCCACCCTGTTGCGCATGGTCGCCGGGCTGGAAGAAGTCTCTGGCGGCGAAATCTGCATTGGCCCTCGCGTGGTGAATGACCTCGAGCCCGCCGAGCGCGACATCGCGATGGTGTTTCAGAACTACGCGCTTTACCCCCACATGAGCGTGTTCGAGAATATGGCTTACGGCCTGAAGATCGCCAAAGTGCCCGCTGCCGAAATCCAGACACGCGTGGACAAAGCGGCCAAAATTCTGGAAATCGGGCCCTTCTTGCAGCGCAAGCCGCGCGAACTCTCGGGCGGCCAGCGCCAGCGCGTGGCCATGGGTCGCGCCATCGTGCGCCAGCCTCAGGTGTTTTTGTTTGACGAACCCCTGTCGAATCTGGACGCCAAATTACGCGCCCAGACCCGCCTGGAAATTCAAAAGCTGCACCGCGAACTCGGCATCACCTCCTTGTTCGTCACCCACGATCAGGTCGAAGCCATGACGCTGGCCCAGCGCATGATCGTCATGAACGCCGGCGTGATGGAGCAATTCGGCACCCCCGAAGAGGTCTACACCCGCCCGGCCACCACCTTTGTGGCCAGCTTCATCGGTTCACCGCCCATGAACCTGCTGAAGGATGCACCCGATGCAGTGCCGGGAACCATCACCGGCATTCGCCCCGAGCATCTGGACATCAGCGACACAGGCTGGGCGCTGCGGGTCGAGGCGGTGGAAATGCTGGGCGCTGAGCGCCTGATCTATGGCCGCTGGGAGCATGGTGCAGGCGATGAGATGGTCATCATCCGAACCGAAGAGCACCACGCCGTCCCCACGGTGGGCAGCGTTATTCACACCACCCCACGCCCTGACAAGCTGCACTGCTTTGACGGCAGCACCGGCAAACGCATTGACGCGCCCCGCTAAATGCAAGTCACTCACGATCACTGGCCCTACCCCCGCTGGATTGCCCACCGTGGCGCGGGTAAGTTGGCGCCTGAGAACACGCTGGCGGCTTTCCGCCTGGGTGCCAGCCATGGCTACCGCATGTTTGAATGCGACGTCAAATTGAGCGCCGACGGCGTGCCGTTTCTGATGCACGACGACACGCTGCCACGCACCACCAATGCGCGTGAGCAACTGGGCGCTGGCCAAAGCGCGGTGGGCGGCGACCACCCCTGGCATGATTTGGCGCAACTGGACGCCGGCAGCTGGCACTCCCGCGCTTACGCGGGCGAACCCTTGCCAACGCTGGACAACATCGCCCGCTACTGCCTGCGCAACAGCTGCTACCTGAACATCGAGATCAAACCCACGCCGGGTCTGGAAGCCAAGACCGGCGAGGTGGTGGCCAACGAGGCCGCCCGCCTGTGGCAAGGCGCCGACGTGCCCCCGTTGCTCACCTCGTTCAAGCCAGACGCACTGGAAGCCGCGCAGGCGGCCCAGCCCCAGCTACCGCGCGGCCTGCTGCTGGACACGCTGTGGACGGGCTGGCTGGAAACGGCACTGCGCCTGGACTGCGTGGCCATTGTCTGCAATCACGCCCTGTGGGACACCTCCAGCGTGACGCAGGCGAAAAGCGCGGGGTTTCGGACCCTGAGTTACACGGTGAACGACGAATGGGCGGCCCAGCGTCTGATTGACCTGGGAACCGACGGCATCATTACCGACCGGGTGGACTTGTTTGCACCCGGCACACGGTAGTTCGACCTGAGCCATGGGGCCGGCGCGCCGGCTCGGCAAAGGTGTCGATCTCGACAAACCCCGCCTTGCGCATCATGCCGGCCGAGGCGGCGTTTTCTTCATGGCGGTCGATGTAGACCGTGTACACGCCCTGCGCAGCCAGCAGCGCCAGCGCTTGTTTGAGCAACGCGCGTGCCCAAACCCCGCCCCGCCTGATCAGCACGCACCACCGCTTCGCAGACATAACCGTGCTCGGTCTGGGCTTCAGCCGGTGACTGGTATCGACTGAAATCATGGGTGAGGCAAAAGGTCACAGCGCCCACCAACTGGCCGTGTTCCAAGGCAAGTACCGCGCGCGCCCGGCCGTGGGCGATGTCATCCACATGGGCGTGCACCCCGTCCAAGGGCAACCAGTTCCATTCATTGGGGCCTTGGGTCAGGATCAAGTCCAGCAAATCCGGCAAATGCGGCGCTTGCGCCTCGACAAATTCCAAGGTCATGACCGACTCAGCCCTTCCAGCCGCGCAACAACACCCACTGGCTGGTCGCGCACGCCAAGGTCATGGCGGCATAGGTGGCCATTTTTCCGTCACGACCAAACCACCACAGCCCCACCACCAGCACCAACAAACTCACTATTAAATTTATAGCTATCTGCGCCCGATATACCGGGCGCTCCAGCCACTTTTTTCATAAAAATCATCGCCAGCAGGCTGACCATGACGGCCATCCACAGCGCGGGGGCCGCGAAGTTCGCCAGGTGGTTCAGCAAGTCAAGTGGGCCCATGGGGAAGGAATTGATGAAAATTGATCTTGGTCAAGAATCTCGCCAAGCAGGATGGGTGCGCTCTGATTTTATAATCCACGCATGGCAGTCTGGGCTTTGGGCATCAATCACACAACCGCACCGTTGGATTTGCGCGGCCGGTTTGCGTTCGCCCTGGATCAAGTGGGCCCCACGTTGCGCGGCTTGCGCGCCTCGCACGCCCGCCAACCCGAAGCGGCGCTGATCTCCACCTGCAACCGCACCGAGATCTATTGCGCCGGCGAACAACACGAGTTGGAGCACACGCTGGACTGGCTGGCCCAAGCGGGCGGCGTCTCCCCCACCCTGCTTCGCACGCATTCCTACGCCCTGCAAGATGGCTATGCCGCCCGTCACGCGTTTCGTGTGGCCAGCGGGCTGGACTCCATGGTGCTGGGCGAGCCGCAGATTTTGGGCCAGATCAAAGACGCGGTGCGCGCCGCCGAGGCAGAAGGCGCCTTGGGCACCACACTCAGCCAACTGTTTCAACGCTCTTTTGCGGTGGCCAAAGAGGTGCGCACCTCCACCGAGATTGGCGCGCACTCCATCAGCATGGCCGCGGCAGCCGTTCGCTTGGCCGGTCAATTGTTTGAAGACCTGGGCGAGGTCAAGATTTTGTTTGTGGGCGCGGGCGAGATGATCGAGCTGTGCGCCACGCACTTTGCGGCCAAAAACCCCAAATCTATCGCCATTGCCAACCGCACGCTGGAGCGCGGTGAGAAGCTCGCCACCCGCTTTGGCGGCGAAGTCATGCGTCTGGCCGACTTGCCTGACCGCCTGCACGAATTTGACGCGGTGGTGAGCTGCACCGCCAGCACCCTGCCCATCATTGGTCTGGGCGCCGTCGAGCGCGCCATCAAACGGCGCAAACACCGCCCCATGTTCATGGTCGATCTGGCCGTGCCGCGCGACATCGAAGTCGAAGTCAAAGCGCTGGAAGACGTGTACCTCTACACCGTGGACGATTTGGCTGGTGTGGTGCAGACCGCGCAAGCCAGCCGCCAAGCCGCTGTCGCTCAAGCTGAAGCCATTGTGGACGCCGGTGTACAAAGCTTTTTGCACTGGGTCGACCAGCGCGGCTCCGTGCCTCTGATTCAGCAGCTCAACGCCCAGGCCGACGAATGGCGCGTGGCCGAGATCAACCGCGCCCGCAAACTGCTGGCACGCGGTGACGATGTAGACGCTGTGCTGGAGGCCTTGTCCAAAGGCCTAACCCAGAAAATGCTGCATGGTGCCATGGCCGAGTTGCGCGCTGGTGACTCGCAGGCGCGCGACCGGGCCAGCGCGGCCATTCAACACTTTTTCTTGCGCAAAGAACGTTAGCGACGCTGCTCGCTGGCGTGCCCCGCTTTGCGGGTAGCACGCCTTTGCGGCGGTCTGTGGCAACTGCCCAAGACCGTCCGCCATCTCAGGACCAGCGCCACGCTTGTCGCCCTCTTTTCCCGCCGATGTACCCGATTGCCTGACCATGAAGCCTTTTCTCCGCCACCAACTTGAACGCTACGCCGACCGTCTCGGGGAGCTTGAGTTTTTGCTGTCCCGCGAAGACATCATGAGCGACATGAAGCAGTTTTTGGTGCTCTCACGCGAGCACACCGAGGTGTCGGGCGTCGCAAGCCGCTGGGCGCGCTACACCCAGCGCGAAGCCGATCTGGCCGCTGGCAAAGACTTGCTGGCCAGCGCCGCAGGCGACGCCGACATGGCGGAGATGGCGCAAGAGGAAATCGACAGCGCCACGGCCGAGTTGGCCCAACTGGAAGGCGAGTTGCAGCGCATGCTGCTGCCCAAAGACCCGGACGACCAGCGCAACGCCTTCATGGAAATTCGCGCCGGCACCGGCGGCGACGAATCCGCCCTGTTTGCGGGCGACCTGCTGCGCATGTACACCCGCTACTGCGAGCGCCGTGGCTGGAAGGCCGAGATCATGAGCGAGTCCGCCAGTGAGCTGGGCGGCTACAAAGAGGTGGTAGTTCGCATCGAAGGCGACGGCGTTTACGGCAACCTCAAGTTTGAATCGGGCGGCCACCGTGTGCAACGCGTGCCGGCTACCGAGACCCAGGGTCGTATTCACACCAGCGCCTGCACCGTGGCGGTGCTGGCTGAGCCGGATGAAACAGTGGCCATCCAGATCAACCCGGCTGACTTGCGCATCGACACCTACCGCGCCAGCGGCGCCGGCGGCCAACACATCAACAAGACCGACTCTGCAGTGCGTATCACCCACCTGCCCACCGGCATCGTGGCCGAATGCCAGGAAGGCCGCAGCCAGCACAGCAACAAGGCGCAAGCGCTGAAAGTGTTGAACGCCCGCATTCAGGAGAAAGACCGCTCCGAGCGCGCCGCCAAAGACGCGGCCGAACGCAAGAGCCTGATTGGCTCGGGCGACCGCAGCGACCGCATCCGCACCTACAACTTTCCCCAGGGGCGCTTGACCGATCACCGCATCAACCTCACGCTGTACAAGCTGCTCTACATCATGGAAGGCGACATGGACGATGTGATCCAGGCCCTGCAAGCCTATGAGGCGGCCGAGCAACTGGCCGCGCTGGAAGTGGGCGCTGGCGCGTGATGCCATTTTTATGCATTAAATTGGCCTCTAGCGCACGTATAACAAGCGCAGGTAGCTACTTTATTGATAGCAAAATAATTCCATGACGACACCCCGCCTTGCCGACACGCTGGCTGCCTTGATCGCCCAAGGGCTGCCGCGCCTGGATGCCCAACTGCTTGCTGTTGCACGCGCTCGGACAAGACCCGCACAACCGGGCCTGGCTGATGGCCCACGACACCGATGAGATCGCCGAGGCGGCCCTGCAAACGGTCACCGCCACCGCGCAGCGGCGCCTTCAGGGCGAGCCGCTGGCCTACATCACTGGCCACAAAGAATTTTTCGGCCTGGACTTGCAAGTGGACGCCCGGGTGCTCGACCCGCGCCCCGACACCGAAACGCTGGTGGACTGGGCGCTGGAGGTGTTATCAACGCCCAACGCGGACGCGCTCCGCGTGCTGGACATGGGCACAGGCAGTGGCGCCATCGCGCTGGCACTCAAGGCCACAGTGCCGCAGCTGACGGTTCACGCCACCGACTTCAGCGTCGACGCCCTCAACGTGGCCCAGGCCAATGCCCTGCGATTGAGTTTGGACGTGTATTTCAGCCAGGGAGCGTGGTTTTCGGCATTGGCCGCCGACACCCCGCGGTTTGACGCCATCGTCTCCAACCCGCCCTACATTGCCGCCCAAGACGAGCACCTGGCCGCCCTGACCCACGAGCCCTTGCAGGCCCTGGCCAGTGGCGCTGACGGCTTGGACGACTTGCGCCAGATCATCGCCAACGCCCAAGCTCACTTGCTCCCCGGTGGCTGGCTGCTGCTGGAGCACGGTTATGACCAGGCATTGGCGGTGCGCGCCTTGATGTCTGAGGCGGGGTATGCTGAAGTGCAGTCACGTCAAGACTTGGGCGGCATTGAGCGCTGCAGTGGCGGCCAACGCAAGCTCTGAACACCCGCGGGTTCTGGGCCATTCAGCCGCTGAACCCGACCCGCTGATCATCGGCTGCTATGCTGGCCCGCTCGACGCACGGAACTTGCCCTCTACCTCATGAAAACCCTGACTCAATACTTCTTCCGTGGACTGATCACGCTGTTGCCACTGGGCCTGACGGTCTATGTGCTTTACCTGTTGGTGGCGTGGACTGAATCGGTGGCCATGACTTTGATTCGCCCTTTTGTCGGCGAGGTCTACCTGCCTGGCATGGGCATTGTGCTGGGGGTGGGTGTGATTTTGGGGGTTGGTTTTTTGATGTCGCAAGGCGTCACGGCTCGCCTCTTGTCCTGGGTCGAACTGCCCTTTACCAACCTGCCGGTGGTGAAAAGCATTTACTCATCCCTCAAAAACTTTGCAGACTTCTTTGCACCACACGACCAAGACAGCCAGCAGGTCGTGGT
Source organism: uncultured beta proteobacterium (assembly GCA_963781205.1). Taxonomy (GTDB): domain Bacteria; phylum Pseudomonadota; class Gammaproteobacteria; order Burkholderiales; family Burkholderiaceae_C; genus Rhodoferax. The sequence goes on from CAWAFG010000018.1 coordinate 52,345, forward strand.
TCTGCGCGTGCCGGATCAGGATTTATCCATCGTCGGATTGGTCACCCGCAAAAACCTCATGGGCCTGCCCAAAGGGCTGGCGCGCGACGATCAGGTCGCCGTTTACCTGCCCATGGGCTACATGATTGGCGGCTACACGGTGTTTGTGCCCCGCAGCTGGGCGGAGCCGATTGACATGACGGTGGAGGAAGCCATGCGCTCCTCGCTCATCGCGTGGATGGCGTCAAGCCGCGCCAACGCGCCCCAAGGCTCAGAGCGGCAGTAAGCGGCTTACCAGCCCCAAACCAGTTTGCCCGACACCCAGCCCGACTTGCCGCTGCTGGGTTGCACTTTGACCCAACCTGACTTTTTGCCCCGGGTGCGCAGCACATCGCCCCGCTCGGCCTTGCCGACGATGGGGTACTTGGTGCTGGGGCCGCTGCGAATGTTGGCCGTATTGGACTTCACCACGTGGTACGGTGTTTTGGCAGTCAGCTTGCGCGAGACCCAGCCCCGGTCGTTCTCAAAATCTTGCACCTGAATCCAGCTGCCCTTGCGCTTGAGGACTTTCAGGGGGTAGCCTTTTTTCAGCTCCCACAACGCATCGGTGCGGGTGCTGGGGCCCGACCTCATGTTCACAATCGAGCCCTTGATGCTGACCATTTCTGCGGCAAACGCACTGGTCAAACTCGCCACACCCAAACTGGCAACAACTAAAAACTGGCGTACGGTAACGGCTCCAAACATGCGTCAAAGCTCCTTTTCTGAAAAATAAACACGAACAAATTTTGGGGAAAACCAGGGCAAGCCCAGCGCCCCCACAAAGGACAGTTTATTGCATTCACTCAAATGTATTCGCAACCGGTCGAGAAAGAGCCCGTGACAAGGCCGACACGCTGGCGTAACCGGACTCGCGGGCAGCCCGCTTCAGGCCCAAGCCTGCACGCACCGCGCGACTTGCTATCGACAAGCGCAACACCCCCAGGTACTTGCCCGGCGGCTGGTTCATCAGTTCACGAAACCGGGTCGCAAAGGCGGTGCGAGACATGCCGGCGGTTTCGGCCAGGCTCTCCAATGTCCAGACCTGCTGTGGCTGGCTGTGCATGGCCACCAGCGTGGCGGCGATGCGGGGGTCGGCCAGACCATTGAACAAACCACGGCTGGTGCGCGGGTGGGCCACCAGATGGCGCAGCATGCCAATGAACAAAATGTCACCCGCGCGGTCCAGCAAAGCCGGTTGGCCGCAGCGCGGGTCAAGCAACTCGCCCGCAATCAACTGAATCACCTGCTGCAGGGAGGCATCCGCCTCAGTCAGGGACACCACCATCGGCTGGGAAAACTCGGCCAGCAACAGCGCCGCCGCCGGCCCGTCGAGCGTCGCGCGTGCGCAAATCACGGCCTCAAACGCAGGCACCGACGAGGCCGACAAGGTGTGCGGCATGTCCCCCCGACACAGCACAATGGCCGGCCCCTGCACCGGCAGAGCCCGCCCCTGAGCACCAAGCTCAAACAAACCACCCATGATCAAATGCAAGTGCAGCATGGGCTGGGCCACAGCCTCCCAACTCAGCACCGGCTGCAAGGGCTGGGGTCGCACGACCTCCACCCGAGGGGCCAATCCACTGAGCAAGGCAGACAATCGATCCAAACGCAAAACAGGGCTCATTTTGAACGAACTGCAAACACAAAAGAATTTTTCATAGCCAATCGTACCGCACAATCGACAAATCAGACATTGATAGAGTGACTGATGGTGGCGCGTCCCGGGTTTCCAGCCCGCGCACCCGCCGCCCGCCGATACTGGCCCCCTCTCTTTTTTGAAAGACTGCCCCATGCGAACACAAACCCTCATGCCCCGCTACCCCGTTCCCGCCCTGAACGTGGCCCTGACCAACGGAGAGCGCTTTGTGCTGGGTGCCGCCCCCGCTGCGCACTTTGACATGCTGGTTTTTTACCGCGGCCTGCATTGCCCCATTTGCGCCAAGTACTTGCTCGAATTGGAGCGCTTGGCCCCTGAGTTTGCCCAGCGCGGTGTGAACCTGATTGCGGTGAGCTCCGATGACCTGGAACGTGGTCAATTGATGGCCGACAAGGTCAAAGCCAGCGGCGTCAAAGTCGGCTACGGCATGAGCCTGCGAACCGCCCGCGAGTGGGGCCTGAACATCAGCGCCGGTCGTGGCAAGACCTCCATCGGTATTGAAGAGCCTGCCCTGTTCAGCGAACCCGGCGTGTTTTTGGTGCGCCCGGACGGCACGCTGTACTACGGCGCGGTTCAAACCATGCCGTTTGCGCGCCCGCCCTTCCAGGACTTGCTGGGTGCGGTTGATTTCGCCATTGCCAAGGACTACCCTGCCCGCGGCGAGTACACCGGCGAGGTCTGATCCCATGCGCCCCGCCCGTGTTTTGCTGCTGACCGCCCTGGCGATGCTGGCCTTTGCCGGCAACTCGGTGCTGTGTCGCTTGGCACTCAAACACACGGGCATTGACCCGGCCACCTTCACCTCGGTGCGCCTGGTCTCGGGCGCGGCCGTGTTGTGGCTGCTGGTTCGGGTCAGAGACGGTCGCACAGCGCCCGCAGGCAACTGGCCCTCTGCCCTGGCCCTGTTTGCCTACGCCGCAGCGTTCTCATGGGCCTATGTCAGCCTGCCCACGGCGGCGGGTGCCCTGCTGCTGTTTGGGGCGGTTCAGGCCACCATGATTGGCTATGGCCTGTGGCAAGGCGAACGTTTGGCGCCCCGCCAGACCCTGGGCCTTTTGACGGCTTGCGCCGGTTTGATCGCGTTAATGCTGCCCGGCCTCTCGGCCCCGCCACTGGGCGGCGCCCTGCTGATGCTGGCCGCAGGTGTGGCGTGGGGGATTTACTCCCTGCGCGGCAAAGGTGCGGGCAATGCCACCCAAACGACCAGCGGCAACTTTCAACGCGCGTCGCTGCTGACGCTGCTGCTCAGCGCCCTCACTTTGTCTCAAGCCAGTTTTGACGGCACGGGCCTGGCGTATGCCATCGTGTCCGGCGCGTTGACCTCCGGTTTGGGTTACGCCATCTGGTACACCGCCGTGCGCGGCCTGCCCGCCACCAGTGCCGCCACCGTGCAACTCAGCGTGCCGGTGATCGCCGCCCTGGGCGGTGCCCTCTTCCTGCATGAACCCCTCACCTTGCGCTTGATCGCCACCTCGCTGGCCATTTTGGGCGGGGTGGCGCTGGTGATCATGGGCCGCCGGTCGACCTGACATCCGGACCGCCGCTCGCTCAATGCGAAACGCCACTGATCTGGCCACTTCCCCCCTCTATCAGTTGTTGAGTTCCCTGTGCAAGGCGCAGGCCCGCGCCCTTGGGCAATCCACTTTTCTGGCGCGCGGGTAACGCGGGCGTTCGTGAGCTGGTTCAGGGGTCAACAACTTCATAATCAACATCGCTTGACGTCTATTTATGCGGACAACGTCCACCCTCGATTTAGAGAATTACCTGCCAATTGCCAACGTCGTGCCACGCGCCAAGCTTGAAGCCGACCTGGGAGAAGTGAGCAACCTTTTGCATCCCGAACTTCTCATGCAGACCGATACTTGCAGAATTAGGAAGTGCGATTACAGCCAAGACCGAGTGATAGCCGCTGAACTTGAGTTTCTGAAAGAGCGCTCCATACAAAGCGTTCCCAACGCGCTTTCCATGGAAGCTTTCCGCCACGTAAACAGTGCACTCAACTGAGAAGCGATATGCGTGCCGTTCCCGCCATTTTGTAGCGTATGCATAGCCGACAACAGTGCCGTTGTACTCAGCGACTAGCCATGGCAGACCTTCTTGAACCAGCTTTCCAAGCCTAGCGGCCATCTCCGTGGCCCCAACGGGCAATTCCTCGAAGCTAATCGCTGTGTTGAGCACGTATGGGTGATAGATTTCCGCCAAACGAATGGAGTCTTCGGATACTGCGTCGCGGATGGTGTAGTCGTGCATTTTTGGCAGCGTAGAAATGCCGAGCATACAACGCTCGACACTTCCTTTTGTCTGCTTTTAGCCCAGTAGACCACGCCCCTGGATGAGTCCCTTTCGCCCGCAGTACAGTCATTGCCGTTGGAGTCGTGACCGACCGCTAGGGGCACCGACAGGTCAGGCCCGTCCCGACCACGAGCAGACCTTCAACGCAGCGCCCTCAAGACCAATTCGCGGTGACTTAAGACCCTCAATTTAGTTGATTTTCCAGCCTCTGGCGTCCATACAACCGGCCAGCAGTCCACGTCGTTGCTCGACCAGTTTGGAGCACATTTGGTAATCCCGTGCGAGGACCCCGTCGCCTCGGTCGCCCCAAAGGTCAGTCCATCCATGCTCGATCATTGATGTTGGAAGCTGGGCGCACGCAACTAAGCCAGTGAAAATTGCAATGCCACTGGGTCTTATCAATCGACTTCCGAGGGTATGAGGCCAACACATTTTTGCACTCCCCAACACGTCAAATTTGGATTTTCTGGCTATTCCTGTTTCGATGCAATGACCGGTTGAATCCAAGACCCGATGGAAGCGGGTCAATGACGTGCCACCGAGCCCATGAGCTCGTTGGCGAAACGGAAACAGTGGCATAGTTAAAAGCCGCTCGTGGAAAGGTCCGTGTCATTCCGCCATCAAAGGGGTCAACGCCCTCGTCTCGCGGCAACCACGCGGGCCATCTTGACCTTTCCGTTGGACGCACTTGGATGACCCTCAAGCCAATTCTTTTGACGCCCCAGGTCCGGGCGGTTACATTGGCTACCCTGCAATAAAGACCGCCAAACGGGGGTCTTGGCGTCTCGACTGGACCGCAAAAAACAGCGTGAAGCCATTGCCCACATTATCAAAAACCATGGCAAAAAATCATTATTTCAAGGCTCAGTCCTTTTCACACCCCTGCCTACGCATGGTCAGGAGCCACGCATGAGTTTCTACGGCGTCACCGACATCTGGACTTACGTCATTGGAGCGATCGGCATCATTTTGCTGCCGGGGCCGAACTCCATCTATGTGCTCTCCGTGGCGGCGGCTCGCGGCGTCAAAGCCGGCTACCAAGGGGCGATGGGGGTATTTGTGGGCGACACCATCTTGCTGCTGCTGACTGCGCTGGGCGCAGCCAGCCTGCTGCGCACCTACCCGGACCTGTTCATCGGTGTGAAGTACGCCGGTGCCGCTTACCTGGCTTGGGTGGGGCTGAATCTGATCTGGGGTGCGATTCAGAAAGCCCGCAGCCCTGAGCTGCTGGCTTCTGTGCCGCGCGAAAGTGCGGCGAACTTGCAACACCCGTTCAAGCGGGCCTTGGTCATCAGCCTGCTCAACCCCAAGGCGATTTTGTTTTTGCTGTCGTTTTTTGTGCAGTTCATCGACCCAAGCTACGCCAGGCCGGCCGTGCCATTTTTGATCCTGAGCGCGATCATCATGGTGTTCAGTGGCATCTATCTGTCAGCACTGATTTTTCTGGGCACCCGGCTGGCTCAGGCGTTTCGGGCACGCAAGCGCCTGAGCGCCACCCTCTCGGGCGGCGTGGGCGGCCTGTTCATCTGGTTTGGCAGCAAGCTGGCCACGGCCACGCTGCATTAACCTCCGGGCCGAGATTCAAGGCCTAGTGGTGATGACCGTGCTCACCGTGCACATGGCGGTGGGCAATTTCTTCTTGTGAGGCCGCGCGCACATCGGTCACGGTGACGCTGATTCGCAGCGCTTTGCCTGCCAGCGGATGGTTGCCATCCAGCATCACGGTGTCGCCTTTGATTTTCATCACGGTAAAGGTCTGGGCATGGCCATCTTCGCCCACGCCTTGCAACTGACCGCCAACCTTCACGCCAGCCGGAAACTGGGTTTTGGGGATAGTTTGAACCAAGCTTTCGTCGTGCGCACCAAAAGCGTCTTCAGGCTGCAAGTCCAGCGTGGTCTGAAATCCTTTTTCCTGCCCTTCAAGGGCGGCTTCCAGCTTGGGGAAGGTGTTGTCATAACCGCCATGCAGATAAACCATGGGGGTTTTGCTTTCTTCCAGCAATTTGCCCGTGGTCTCAGCCAATTTGTAGCGCAGGGTCACTGCCGTGTCTTTTTCAATCTTCATGAATGCTCTCCGTTGAAGCGCCCATTATCGATGCTTCGCCAGGTGGCTCGATCCAGGCCCGGAGAGCGTCCCCTGCTGGGCAGGGCGTCTATTTTTGATGAGAAAAGTGCCTACACCCCTTCAAAAACGTGCAGCAAGCAGCTATTTATTTGATAGCAAAAGACTACTACCCCTCATTGGCAAAGGGTCACGCCGCCCCTGAATCTGGCGGAAGTGAAATAATTAGGGCATTTCTAACCAAGGATATTCAACATGAGCGACACCCAACAGCGCATTGCCGAACTCGTCAAATCCAACGACGTGGTTCTTTTCATGAAAGGCAACGCCAGCTTTCCCCAGTGCGGGTTTTCCGGACGCGCCATTCAGGTCTTGAAAGCCTGCGGTGTCGACGCCAAAGCCATCAAAACCGTCAACGTGCTGGAAGATGATGAAGTCCGCGCTGGCATCAAGGAATTCAGCAATTGGCCCACCATCCCTCAGCTCTACGTCAAGGGCGAGTTCATTGGTGGCTCGGACATCATGATGGAAATGTACGAAAACGGCGAATTGCAACAAGCGTTGGGAAACCAAGCTTAATTTGGCGTCTGCCAAGGCCTGCGGCTCCTCGCCGCCTGCCCTGAGAAAACCACCGCAAGGTGGTTTTTTTACGTCATCTCGAAATGCCCCTGAAACCAGCGGCTTTTCTCGCCATGGCGTAGCGGGCATCTTGTGTTTCAATGAACTTGCGCATGTCGCTTGGTCGTTACTACTCAGGAGTCCATCATGGAATCTCGCAGTCTTGTTTCCCAGCCCTCGCCCTTTCACCTGCCACTGGCTCAATTACGCCGCGTGTTTCAGACCGAAGAGGTCGAACGCAAACTGGCCAAGTTGCAGGACCATGAGCACGACGCGCTTCGCGCCACCTACCAGCGCATGCTCGAACGTGGCCCCCAACGGTTTCAGGTCAAACCCTCTGGCATCCCTGACATGGCCGCGTTGTACGAGATGCTGCCCAATTTCACCGACGTGCTGGACGACGTGAAGCGCCACGTGGCATTGGCCCAGGACAGCCACGACGGGCTGGAGGTCACCCCCATCCTCCTGCTGGGCCCACCCGGCATTGGCAAAACACATTTCGCCCGCAAGCTGGCCGACCTGTTGGGAACCGGCATGAGCCTGTTGCCAATGAGTTCCATGACCGCCGGTTGGCTGTTGTCAGGCTCATCCTCGCAATGGAAAGGGGCCAAACCTGGCAAAGTGTTTGAAGCGCTGGTAGACGGCGAATACGCCAACCCGGTGATCGTGGTGGATGAGATTGACAAAGCCAGCGGCCATGCCCAATACGACCCCTTGGGCGCGCTGTACGGCTTGCTGGAACATGACACGGCCGGCAGCTTCACCGACGAATTTGCAGAAATCCCGATTGATGCCAGTCAGGTCATCTGGATCACAACCGCCAATGACGAACGATGCATTCCCGACCCGATTTTGAACCGCATGAATGTTTTCACGGTGGAGCCGCCGTCACCCGAGGCCGCCCGCCAGATCGCACGTAGCCTGTACAAGTCGATTCGAGGTGAGCACGGATGGGGAGAGAAATTCTCACCCGAACCCAGTGACGACGTGCTCGATCAGTTGGGTGACATGGCACCCCGCGAAATGCGCCGCGCCCTGATGACCGGCTTTGGCAACGCCCAACTGGCTCGCCGCGACGGCATTTTGCTGATTGATCTGCCCAAAACTGCCCTTAAAAAAGGGGCGCTTGGTTTTATGCAGTGAATTCCCAGCGCCGCCGGGCGCCTAACACGGCATCAGGGTAAGGTGATTTACCCCGGGAGCCGTTGTAGCGCCCAAGCGCCATGAACACATTGCCGTTTTCGCGGTCAAGATAGTGACGCAAGATGACGCAACCAAAGCGCAAGTTGGTCTGCATGTGAAACAGCTTGCCGGCGTCACCATCCGCCAAGACACGGGTCCAAAACGGCATGATCTGCATGTAGCCCCGAGCACCGACGCTGGAGATGGCAAATTTTCGGAAATTGCTCTCCACTTGAACCAAGCCCATCACCATGGCGGTGTCCAGCCCGGCACGTCGGCTTTCATACCAAATCGTTTGTAGAAACTCCTGCCGCACACGCCAGTCGGGCTTTTTGGTGCGCAACCGATCACTCATCGCCCCCTGCCACCGCAAAAACTCCAGGCGAGATCCGGTATCCGGGAATTCCGGCACCGGCGGAGCCTGGTTGGCAATGGCGGAACTCAGTGCTGTACGCACCGAGTCCACCAGCGGTTCCTCCAACTGCCGGCCTGCTTGCGCGGACTCGTGAAGGGACAGCAGGCCTAAACCGCCCGCGAATGAGGAGATGACTGATCTGCGAGACAACATTGCGGGGGCAAACCCTTCAAACTTTCAGCCGGGATTGAATCAAAGCGGCAATTTCAGCCACCGGAACCTGGGTTGACTCCGCGTCGCGACGGTGTTGGTACTCCACCATGCCTTCTTTCAAGCCGCGGTCACCCAAGGTGACCCGGTGCGGCACACCAATCAACTCCCAGTCGGCAAACATGGCGCCAGGGCGCTCGCCCCGGTCGTCCAGAATCACATCGACACCTGCGGCCAGTAAGTCGCTGTACAACTGGTCGGCAGCCGCTTTGACATCGGGAAAACGATCCGGGCCAATCGGGCAAAGCACAACCGTGAACGGTGCCAACGCATCAGGCCAGATGATGCCGCGCTCATCGTGGTTTTGCTCAATGGCGGCAGCAGGCAGCCGGGTAATACCAATGCCGTAGCAACCCATTTCCATGAACTGAGGTTTGCCGTTGACATCCAAAAAGGTCGCCTTCATGGCTTCGCTGTACTTGGTGCCCAAATAGAACACGTGACCGACCTCAATACCGCGCTCAATCGCCAACACGCCTTGCCCGTCAGGCGACGCATCACCCGCCACCACATTGCGCAAGTCCGCCACTAGCGTTGGTTCCGGCAAGTCACGGCCCCAGTTGACCCCTGTCATATGGAAGTCAGGTTCGTTGGCGCCACAAATCCAGTCCGCCATGACGGCCACTTCACGGTCAACCACCACGTTCAGCGCTTGCTTCAGTCCGATGGGCCCCAGGTAACCAGGCTTGCAGCCAAAGTGGTCGTCAATTTCGGTGAGGGTGGCAAAACGGAATCCCGCCAAGCCAGGCAACTTGCCAACCTTGACTTCATTCATGTCGTGATCGCCGCGCAAGAGCAACAGCCATACCTGAGACTTGACAACGGCACCTTGTGCGTCAAGCGTATCAGTGGCAAGAACGAGAGACTTGACGGTCGTGCTCAGCGCCACGTTTAAAAACTCGGCCACGTCGGCGCAGGTGCTCTTGCCTGGCGTGGCGGTTTTCTCCATAGCGCGGCTGGGTGACGGCCGTGGCGCTGTTGGCGCCAAAGATTCCGCCTTCTCCATGTTGGCGGCGTAATCGCTGCTCGGACAGTAAACAATGGCGTCCTCACCGGTTGCTGCGATCACCTGAAACTCTTCACTCAAATCGCCACCGATCGCACCACTGTCGGCAGCCACAGCTCGGTAAGTCAGTCCGAAGCGGTCAAAAATTCGGCGATACGCCTGCGCCATGACTTGGTAACTGGCCTTGGCCGACACGGGGTCGCGGTCAAAGCTGTAAGCGTCTTTCATGATGAACTCACGCCCACGCATCAAGCCAAAACGAGGGCGGCGCTCATCCCGGAATTTGGTCTGAATCTGGTAGAAATTCTTCGGCAACTGTTTGTAGCTTTTGATCTCCTGGCGAACGATGTCCGTCACCACCTCTTCACTCGTGGGCTGAATCACGAAATCGCGGTCATGACGATCTTTGATACGCAGCAATTCAGGGCCCATTTTTTCGAAGCGCCCGGTTTCCTGCCAAAGCTCTGCTGGCTGAACGACCGGCATGCTTAACTCAACGGCGCCTGCCCGGTTCATTTCTTCACGAACAATGGCCTCGACTTTTCGGACTACGCGCAGGCCCATGGGCATCAGGCTGTAAACGCCCGCCCCCAGCTTTTTGATCATGCCGGCACGCGTCATCAGCTTGTGGCTCACGACCTCGGCATCAGCGGGTGCTTCTTTGAGAGTTGAGATGAAGAATTGGGAGGCTTTCATGGGGGGAATCCGGGAATAACTGAGGGCTGTCGCCCTTGTAGCGCAGCAAGTGCTGTGCATAATGGCAACAGTTTAAAAATTGGGGTTTGATTATGCTTGACCGTGACGGCTTTAGGCCCAACGTCGGCATCATCCTGCTCAACCAGAAAAATCAAGTGTTCTGGGGCAAGCGCATTCGAACACACTCTTGGCAATTTCCACAAGGTGGCATTGATCGGGGGGAGACACCAGAACAGGCCATGATTCGCGAGTTGCGCGAAGAAGTGGGCCTCTTCAGGGAGCATGTTCGCATTGTGGCCCGAACCCGAGACTGGTTGCGCTACGAGGTGCCGGACAGATTCATTCGCCGCGATGCGCGCGGTTTCTACAAGGGCCAGAAGCAGATCTGGTTCCTGCTTCAGTTGGTAGGCCACGATTGGGATTTAGACCTTCGGGCTACTGACCACCCTGAGTTTGATGCTTGGCGATGGAACGACTATTGGGTTCCATTGGAGGCGGTGGTCGAGTTCAAACGAGGCGTCTATGAAATGGCGCTGACGGAGCTTGCCCGCTATTTACCGCGAAGTGACCACCGAAACCGTTTTTTAAGACAGGGAATGCGGCCTCACGACACGACTGTGGCGGAGGAATCGCCGCCCGGCTCCAACCTTGAGTTACCCCCTGGTGCGAGCTTTGAGCCCGATCCGCAGACTGCCATTGACGCCGCCAACTCTATATCGACCCATGACATTCAAAAATCTTAGTTGGCTGGCACTGACCCTGTGGGCTGGTACAGCCTTTGCCCAACTGGCACCTGTTGACCCGGATTGGAAAGAGTCCGACGCGCCTAGCCCGCCCGCATTTTCAGAAAAAAACCTGATTCCACTGACGATGCCGTCGTACGTGAGCCTGAAATTTGGGGTGGACCCAGCCACATTGGCCGTCACCCCGGATGGCATTCTTCGCTATGTGGTGGTGGCAACCAATGCCAGTGGCTCAGTCAGCGCCATGTACGAAGGGATTCGATGTGCGACTGGTGAGGTCAAAACCTACGCCAGATTCAACTCCAGTGGCGAATGGGACCCCATCAAAGAGCCAAAATGGATTGATCTGGCGGGAAGACAACCCTCCAAGCACGCCTTGGCGATTGCCCGGCAAGGGGCTTGCGACGGGGCCACCCTCACAAGCTACTCGGTGGCAGATCTTGTCAGGGCCTTGAAGAAGTAATAAGAGGAGCAGATCAATTCAGCGCGTCAACACCATGTTGTCGCGGTGCACCATTTCTGCTTCAGCGGTGTAGCCGAGCAACCGCTCGAACTCACTGGACGCCTTGCGACACAACAAGCGTGCCTCGGAGCTGGCGTAATTGGCCAAGCCACGCGCCATTTCCACCCCAGCTTCATCTCGCACCGCAATCACATCCCCGCGCGAGAAATCCCCGAAAACAGCAGTCATGCCAATTGGGAGCAGGCTTTTTCCTTCGCTGCGCACTTTCGCAGCCGCACCCGCGTCAACGGTGACCGCGCCACGCAATTGGAGGTGGTCTGAAATCCATTGTTTTCGAGCTTGGGATTTTTTGGTCTGAGCGACCAACAGTGTCCCGATTGACTCCCGCTGAACCAAACGCATCAGCACGTCTGGTTCCCGCCCCCAAGCGATGACTGTCGAGGCGCCCGACCCCGCGGCGCGTTTGGCGGCCAAAATTTTGGTGAGCATGCCGCCACGCCCGATGCTGGATCCCGCTCCGCCCGCCATCATTTCCAGCGCAGGATCACCTGCTTTGGCCTCATGGACAAACTGTGCGAGCGGGTCTTTGCGGGGATCCGCTGAGTACAGTCCTTTTTGATCCGTGAGAATGATCAAGGCATCCGCCTCAACCAAGTTGGCTACCAACGCACCGAGCGTGTCATTGTCACCAAACTTGATTTCGTCATTGACCACCGTGTCATTCTCATTGATCACGGGAACAACGCCATGCTTCAGCAAAGTCAGCAAGGTTGAACGTGCGTTCAAGTAGCGCTCACGATCAGTCAAATCGGCATGGGTGAGCAAAACCTGTGCACTCTTCAAGTTGCTCTCGCGCAACTTGGTTTCATACATGTGAGCCAACCCCATTTGTCCGACGGCAGCGGCCGCTTGCAACTCATGGATGGCGTGCGGGCGCTTGGCCCAACCCAAACGCTTCATCCCCTCAGCAATCGCACCGCTGGAAACCATGATGACCTCACGCCCATCCTGAACCAGCAGTGCCATTTGGCGACACCACTCCCCAATCGCTGCTTCATCCAGGCCACGGCCCTCATTGGTCACCAGGCTTGAGCCAACTTTGACAACAATACGCCGGGCATCACGCAGTGCGGGCGAGGTGGTTTTTAGGGTCATAAAAGGGTTCAGCCCATATCTATCAAGCGGACAACGCTACTGATTCAATAGCAGATCAACCACGATTTAATTATTCAGGAATTTCCGGAAAACGAGGATCCACCACGACCGGAGCTTGTTCCGCCAATTGCTGTGCACTGACGTGCTGATAAATAGTCTTGATCAGCGGCTCGCAACCTTCACGAGTCAAACCAGAAATTTCAAAGACAGGGCCTTTGAATTTGAAACGCTTCACAAAGTCTTTGACCAAAGCGGCTCGCTCCTCCACAGGGATCATGTCCAGCTTGTTCAGAACCAACCAACGCGGCTTTTCGTACAACTCAGCGTCGTATTTTTTGAGCTCATTCACAATGGCCTTGGCTTGGGCAACAGTGTCCACACCTTCATCAAAGGGAGCCATATCAACCACATGCAACAACAGTCTGGTCCGCTTCAAATGCCGCAGAAACAAATGACCAAGGCCCGCACCGTCTGAGGCACCTTCAATCAAGCCGGGCAAGTCCGCAACCACAAAGCTTTGCTCTGGGCCGACGCGAACCACACCCAAATTGGGGTGCAACGTGGTGAAGGGGTAGTCTGCAATCCGGGGGCGGGCGTTTGAAACCGCTGAAATCAAAGTGGATTTCCCTGCGTTGGGCATGCCTAACAAGCCCACATCGGCCAACACCTTCAGTTCCAGCTTCAAACTGCGCTTGTCACCAGGCCAGCCTGGCGTCTTCTGTCTTGGGGCACGATTGATGGCACTTTTAAACCGCATGTTTCCAAAGCCACCATCGCCACCCTTGGCAATCGTGATGACCTCACCGTGCGTCAGCAACTCAAACAGCACCTCACCAGTTTCAGAGTCTGAAATGATGGTGCCAACAGGCATTTTTAAAGTGATGTCTTCGCCGGCGGCTCCGAACATGTCAGAGCCCATACCGTGCTGCCCGCGCTTGGCATCATGGCGGCGGGAGAAGCGAAAATCGACCAGCGTATTCAGATTGGAATCAGCAACGGCAAACACATGACCACCGCGGCCACCATCGCCTCCGTTGGGACCGCCGAATTCTTTGTATTTTTCATGGCGAAACGAGACGCAGCCAGCCCCGCCGTCTCCTGCAGAGATTTCAATATAGGCTTCGTCAACGAATTTCATGATTTCAGACTTTATAAACGAAAAACCCCGCGCAGCGCGCAGGGTCTTGATACGGGGTTATCAGCGACTTAAGCCGAGATAACGTTCACCGTCTGCTTGTTCAATGCACCTTTGGTGGCGAATGACACATGGCCTTCAACCAGTGCAAACAGAGTGTGATCCTTGCCGATACCGACATTGGTGCCAGGGTGGAATTTAGTGCCACGTTGACGAACAATGATTGCGCCCGCGCTAATCAATTCGCCACCGAACTTCTTCACACCGAGCATCTTGGGCTTGGAATCGCGCCCATTTCGCGTAGAGCCGCCGCCTTTTTTCTGTGCCATGACCCTTGTCCTTTAAGCAGCAATAGCGCCGATCAACAGTTCAGTGAACTGCTGGCGATGCCCTTGACGTTTCTGGTAATGCTTACGACGGCGCATTTTGAAAATGCTGACCTTATCGTGCTTGCCGTGAGCCACAACAGTGACACTCACAGTTGCGCCGGACACCAAGGGTGTGCCGATCTTGATCTCTGCGCCGTTGCCGACTGCCAAAACCTGATCAAACACAATCTCTTGGCCTACGTCCGCAGCAATCTGTTCTACTTTAATTTTTTCGCCAGCAGCAACCCGATATTGCTTGCCACCGGTTTTTATGACCGCGTACATGATGACCTCTTCAATTTAGCTCTGGAACGAATTTTCACAGAGCCCATTACTATAGCACAAGGCAAAAAATTGGTCAACACCCAACTAAGCCGCGCCTGCTGCGTGACGTCGGGTTTCTATAATACAGTGATACAACTGGTCGCCTGTTTTGCAAACAACTATATCCACCCCACCCACCTTGATGTCAATCATTGCGCAGGACATGCGCGACGTTGATCTCGTTATTGCCCGCCGACTTGACTCCAGCGTTCCCTTGGTGGGGCAAGTGTCGAGATACATCATTGCTGCCGGCGGAAAGCGCCTGCGGCCTGCGCTTTTACTGCTAGTCTGCGGCGCGCTGGGATACACCGGCCAACAACGATTCAACATGGCTGCGGTCGTTGAATTCATTCATACAGCAACCCTGCTGCACGACGATGTTGTTGATGACTCCGCCATGCGACGCGGTAACGCGACAGCCAATGAAACCTTTGGCAATCCAGCCAGTGTGCTGGTCGGTGATTTTCTTTATTCCCGAGCGTTCCAGATGATGGTCGATGCACAAAACATGCGCATCATGGAGGTGCTGGCCGACGCCACGAATGTAATCGCGGAAGGCGAGGTGTTGCAGTTGATGAATATGCACAATGCCGAGCTGGATGAAAGCGCTTACCTTCAGGTGATCCGCTCAAAAACCGCCAAGTTGTTCGAAGCCAGTGCGAGAGTCGGCGCCTTGCTGTCGGGAGCATCCTCGGACTTGGAGAACGCCTGCGCAGAATATGGACAGGCTCTAGGCACTGCATTTCAGGTCATCGACGATGTGCTCGACTACACAGGGAATTCTGAATTGCTCGGAAAAAACCTCGGGGATGACTTGCGCGAAGGCAAAACCACATTGCCACTAATCGCAGCCATGCAACGCGGGTCGGAAAACGAACGCCTCATCATCAAATGCGCTATTGAAAACGGCGACACCACCAAACTAGAGGAAGTGGTCCGCATTGTCAAAGGCACGGGGGCCCTGGATGTAACCCGGCAAGCCGCAAGCGCAGAAGCTGCACGGGCGATTTCGGCAGCCAAGCGTCTACCCGTGAGCGCTTACTCGGAGTGCATGGTCGATTTGGCATCAGGCCTGCTCGCCCGGCAAACTTGATAGCCAGCCCGGCCTTTAAAAACCGTTGAAGGAGGTGAGCTTGTGGTGACTTGCAGGCACCCAGAACGCATCGACCACCAGCGACATGTGAGATGCTTATTTGCACGAACGAATGCGATTCGTGCTCTCGGCGCCTAAGTGATCATTCATGACCTAACCCGTCCCCACACGACGTAGTACATTCTGGTTCTATGCCCTCAGTTGACAACACACTTCGAGACCCCACCCCAACAGCCTTACCGGGGCTTGGGCGTGCGCTTGTTTTGGCGGGTAAATTAGAGCAAAAACTCGCCGAAGATCTCTACCGAAAAGCTGAAGGAAGTCGGACTGGTTTCATAGCCGAACTCACCGGATCGGGGGCTGTTTCTGCTTTTGATCTGGCGCACACGATGTCGACCGCTTATGCAGCGCCGCTAGTGGATCTCAACGCAATTGATTTGAAAAGTCTGCCGATCGGACTGCTGGATCCAAAAATTTGCAGCGACTACCGTGTTGTGGTTCTGAGCAAACGAAACAATCGGCTTCTGGTGGCGACAGCAGACCCATCCGATCAACAAGCCGCCGAGAAGATCAAATTTGCCACGCAACTGGGCATTGACTGGGTCATCGCTGAATACGACAAGCTTCTCAAGTTGGTGGCGACCAATGCTACAACCGCTGCAGAGGCCATGGAAACGCTCATCGGCAGCGATTTTGAGTTTGACGAATCTGCCACCGAGTCCATTACAGAATCAACCGACTCGGTGGCATCCGATGTGGATGACGCACCTGTTGTTAAGTTTTTGCACAAAATGCTTCTTGACGCATTCAGCATGCGGGCATCGGACCTCCATTTTGAACCCTATGAACACAATTACCGGGTCCGCTTTCGAATCGATGGTGAGCTGAGAGAAATCGCCTCCCCGCCGGTGGCCATCAAAGACAAATTGGCCTCTCGAATTAAAGTGATTTCCCGAATGGACATCTCCGAAAAGCGAGTCCCCCAAGATGGCAAGATGAAGCTCAAAATTGGGCCCGATCGAGTCATCGACTTTCGGGTCAGCACTTTGCCGACTCTTTTCGGTGAAAAGATCGTTATTCGAATTTTGGATCCCAGCAGCGCAAGGTTAGGCATTGATGCACTCGGATATGAGCCCGAGGAAAAGGAACGGCTGATGCAAGCTATCAGTCGTCCCTATGGCATGATTTTGGTGACTGGCCCAACGGGCTCCGGCAAAACCGTGTCGTTGTACACCTGCTTGAACCTTCTCAACAAACCAGGGGTCAACATTGCGACCGCTGAAGATCCCTCCGAGATCACACTGCCCGGCGTCAATCAAGTCAACGTCAACGACAAAGCAGGATTGACATTCGCCGTCGCACTCAAGTCGTTCCTGCGGCAGGATCCCGACATCATCATGGTGGGTGAAATCCGCGATTTGGAAACCGCAGATATTTCCATCAAAGCGGCACAGACCGGCCACTTGCTGCTTTCGACGCTGCACACCAACGATGCACCAGCCACGTTGACTCGCATGCGCAACATGGGAATTGCGCCCTTCAATATTGCCTCCAGCGTGATCTTGATCACAGCGCAAAGGTTGGCGCGCAGGCTCTGTCCCAACTGCAAAACTGCAATAGACATTCCAAAACAGGTTTTAATTGACGCTGGCTACCAACCTGAGGAGTTGAAGACCCCTTGGGTTTCCTACCAAGCGGTGGGATGCTCAATGTGCAATAACGGATACAAAGGCCGGGTGGGTCTTTACCAAGTGATGCCGATCACTGAGGAGATCCAACGCATTATTCTCCGTGATGGCAGTGCACTTGACATTGCTGAGCAAGCAGCCAAGGAAGGCGTTCGCTCCCTTAGGCAAGCGGGCCTGCACAAGGCGAAACTCGGGTTGACTTCGCTGGAAGAAGTTCTTGCCGTGACCAACGAATAATCGATTCATCCAAGGGAACCTATGGCAACCGCTAAGTCAAAAGCAACCAAAGAATTTGTCTTTGAGTGGGAAGGTAAAGACCGTAACGGCAAACAGGTTCGTGGCGAAACTCGTGCGGCCGGCGAAAATCAGGTCAAAGCTGCCTTACGTCGGCAGGGAATTCTGCTCTCCAAGATCAAAAAGCGTCGAATGAGCGCGGGACGCGCCATCAAGCCGAAAGACATGGCGATTTTTACGCGCCAGCTCGCGACCATGATGAAGGCAGGGGTTCCGTTGCTTCAAGCTTTTGATATTGTGGGACGCGGCAACCCGAATCCCAGTGTGACGCGACTTCTCAATGACATTCGATCAGACGTTGAAACGGGGACCTCCCTGAGCGCTGCATTCAGAAAATACCCACTCTACTTTGACAACCTGTATTGCAATCTGGTGGAGGCGGGAGAGGCTGCGGGTATTCTGGATCAACTGCTGGATCGACTGGCCGTCTACATGGAAAAAACAGAGGCGATTAAGTCAAAGATCAAATCGGCGTTGATGTACCCGATTTCGGTTTTAGTCGTAGCTTTCGTTGTCACCGCCGTGATCATGATCTTTGTTGTTCCTGCATTCAAAGAAGTTTTCTCAAATTTTGGAGCCGATCTTCCAGCCCCCACCCTAGCGGTCATTGCGATAAGTGAAATATTCGTGAGTTATTGGTGGCTCATCTTTGGCGGTATTGGTGGTGGGCTCTATTTCTTCATGCAAGCTTGGCGTCGCAATGAAAAGATGCAGCACGTGATGGATCGACTCATGCTGCAGATGCCGATTTTTGGCGTGTTGGTGGACAAATCCTGTATCGCCCGATGGACTCGGACCCTTGCAACCATGTTTGCCGCAGGTGTACCACTGGTTGAGGCCCTCGACTCTGTGGGGGGTGCCGCTGGAAATTACGTCTACCAAGCAGCGACCATCAAGATTCAACAAGAGGTATCAACCGGAACAGCATTGACTGTGGCGATGACCAACGCAAACCTCTTTCCCTCAATGGTTCTGCAGATGTGCGCTATTGGCGAAGAATCCGGATCCATCGATCACATGCTGAGTAAAGCGGCAGATTTCTATGAAGGAGAAGTGGATGACATGGTCGCTGGTATTTCTAGCCTCATGGAGCCCATCATCATTGTCATTTTGGGTACTGTGATTGGTGGCATTGTTGTTGCCATGTACCTGCCAATTTTCAAATTAGGGCAAGTTGTTTGATGATTGATTTGCAGGGCATGGATACAGTTATTTTCGCGACCTTAGGGCTACTGGTTGGTAGTTTTCTTAACGTCGTGATCCATCGTCTTCCGATCATGCTGGAAGCGCAATGGAAGTCCGAAGCGGCCGAATACTCCGGGGCGCCTGCCCTCGAAGGTCCGCAGTTCAACTTGATGACGCCACGGTCACGTTGCCCAAGTTGCAACCATCAAATCCGATGGTTTGAAAACATTCCCGTCGTGAGCTATGTTTTTTTGCGCGCCAAGTGTGCAAAGTGCAGTGCTCCGATCAGCGCACGTTACCCGGTTGTCGAACTCGTTACCGGCGCATTATTTGCATTTTGCGGCTGGCGATGGGGGGCTGGCGCTACAGCGCTTGCTTGGGCAGGGTTCAGTGCCTGCCTGGTGGCGTTAACCATGATCGACTGGGACACAACCCTTCTCCCTGACGACATTACCCTGCCACTGATGTGGGCGGGGCTAATTGCCTCGGCGCTTCAATGGACCTCCGTGAGCCTACCCTCTGCTTTGTGGGGTTGTGTTGCTGGTTACCTGTCGCTTTGGCTCGTCTACTGGGCGTTCAAGCTCGCCACGGGAAAAGAAGGAATGGGCTATGGTGACTTCAAGCTGTTTGCAGCATTGGGCGCGTGGTTTGGTTGGCAAGCCCTGATCCCCGTGATTTTGATGGCATCCATCATTGGAGCAGTTGTCGGCATTGGCATGAAGTTTTCCACCGGTTTGCGTGAGGGAGGCTATGTGCCATTTGGCCCTTTCCTGGCCGGCGCCGGCTTGACCGCCATGATATTCGGCCCACAAACCATGATGAATTTCGTTGGACTGTAGAAGATGTCCGATGTGTTACGCGTTGGATTGACCGGGGGGATCGGCAGCGGAAAAAGCACCGTCGCTGGGATGCTCTCGTGTTATGGCGCCAAAATCATTGACGCAGATGCCATATCCAGAAGTCTTACTGAGGTCGGAGGCGTAGCCGTGCCATCGATCGCAAAGGCATTTGGTTCACTTTTCATCAATGATGATGGTGCCATGGACCGGGACAAGATGCGGGAACTCATCTATGGCGATGCACACGCTCGTCAAGTGCTGGAAGGCATCATTCATCCCTTGGTTGGGGCTGAGATTCAACGACAAACAGCCTTTGCATTGGAGAACCTGTTCAAGGTTGTAATTTTCGATATTCCTCTGCTGGTCGAATCGCCAGTATGGCGAGGTCGGGTCGATCATGTGGTGGTCATTGATTCACCAAATGAACTGCAAATTGAACGCGTTATGGCACGAAGTGGGCTAACTCGCCAGGAAGTTGAAAAAATCATCGCATCACAAGCCAATCGTCAACGTCGCCTAAGCGCCGCCGACACCGTGATCTGCAATATGACGCAGTCTCTCTCCCAACTAGGTGATGAAGTACGCGACATCGCCAACCGCTTCGGGCTATCATGGCTTTGACTTGGCAAACAATGAAATTAGTGTGATCCTTTACGAGTACCCCTTTAATGAGCGCATCCGAACCTATTTGAGGCTGGAGCAGTTGTTCATTCGTTTGGCAAATTTGGTTCCCCGAGAGGAAGCTCTCGACCATCATTTTGCAATCACCACGCTTTTTGAAATCATGGACGTGGGTGCCAGAGCCGACCTGAAGTCAGATGTCCTTAAAGACCTAGACAAGCAAAAGCATGCCATGGATGCTTTTCGTGGGAACCCTGCGATTGCCGAAGGTGTACTTGATGAGGTCATTCAACAGCTTGAGCAGTGCTTTCAAGCCCTCAGTAGCTTGCCTGGCAAGGCGGGCCAAGCACTGACCGAGAATGACTGGTTGATGAGCATTCGCAGTCGAATCGGCATACCAGGTGGTACCTGCGAGTTTGACCTGCCGGCCTATTACGCCTGGCAACACAATGACAGCAATGTTCGGAAAACTGACTTGGCCCTTTGGAGTCAAACACTGACACCACTGGCGGACTCAATTCAATTGCTTCTCAAGCTATTGCGTGATTCGGGGGTTCCTCAAAAAGTAGTTGCCAACAGCGGTCAGTTTCAGCAAAACCTCCCCCAAGGACGGACGTTTCAACTTCTTCGTTTGGCGCTGGATCCAAAATTAGGACTCATTCCCGAAATTAGCGGTAATCGTCTCATGGTCTCAATTCGAATGATGCGCCAAGGTGAAGACCAGCGACTCCACCCCTGCCAAGAAAATGCAAGCTTTGAAGTTGCATTGTGCTCATGACGACGCCTGAAATCCAACGCCCAAGCGCAACAAGCCGAGTTGTGCGCTGCCCAACCTGCCGTGGAGACAGTGTGTTCGCACCCTCCAACGTCTCTCGTCCGTTTTGCAGCCCACGCTGCAAAAATATGGATTTAGGCGCCTGGGCAAACGAGGAATTTCGAGTCAACAGCACCACCATGACCAGCGATGATGACGTTGACAAGGAAGACCTCAACTGAGAACTGAGCCTTCAACATGTTCATGTATGACTGCTAAGCCTCCAACGCCGGCGGGACGAGGCAGGTCACTCCAACATGGACTCGCTCCTCAGCCAACCAGGCCAAAACAGGCATGGTGCCAGGCAACACAGGGGACACGTTGACTGGCAATTGTTGCCAAGAGTGTTGTTGCCCCTCTCTCATTTCGAGGTCTCCTGCCCAATCAAAAATTTTGCAAAAATGCAATCTGACCAGCGCATGGGGGTAATCCACAGTTTCGTCTTTCCAAACAGTGACTGCCCCAATCAAAATACCAAGTTCCTCATGCAACTCTCGGGCTAAAGCTTGGGCAACAGACTCGTTTGACTCAAGTTTTCCGCCGGGAAACTCCCAGTAACCTGCGTAAACTTTCCCGCTCGGCCTTGAAGTGAGCAAAAAGCTACCGTCTGAACGGATCAAGACGCCAACCGCAACCTCGGTCAACGATCGATTCAACCCTCCCTGTCTCGGTATCTGAGCATCTGCAACCAGTGGCACCGTTTTCATGGGCTAGAGCACTGTTTTCCAGCGAAGTCTCGCGCGAATTGATAGGCAACACGACCACTTCGAGAACCACGTTCGAGGGCCCACACCAATGCATCAGGCCTGGCCAATTTAATTGATGCAGAGCTCACGCCAAAGGAGGTCAACCACTGTGCCACCACCGCCAAATACTCATCCTGCGTAAACGGATAAAAGCTCACCCAAAGTCCAAAACGCTCCGACAATGAGACTTTCTCTTCAATCACCTCGCCTGGATGAACCTCGCCATCTGGCGTGTGGGTATAGCTAAGGTTTTCTTTCATGTACTCAGGCAGTAAATGCCTGCGATTACTTGTGGCGTACACCAGCACATTAGGCGTCGTCTCCGATACAGATCCATCCAAAATAGACTTAAGCGCTTTGTAGCCTGGTTCGCCATCTTCAAAGCTCAAATCGTCGCAAAAGACGATAAAGCGCTCAGGCCGAGCCGAAACCAGGTCGACGATATCAGGCAGATCCACCAGATCGGCTTTATCAACTTCGATCAAACGCAAACCGCGGTCTGAGTACTCGTGAAGACAAGCACGAATCAGTGAGGACTTACCGGTACCACGCGCGCCGGTCAGCAGCACATTGTTCGCCAGTCGCCCTTCAACAAATTGCGCGGTGTTACGATTTATTTTTTCCTTTTGCGGCTCAATCTCCTGCAAATCAGAAAGATGCATAACGCCCACATGACGTATGGGTTCAAGGGCACCTCGGCCGGTGTTTCGCTTTCTATATCGAAAAGCCACGGAGGCCTCCCAATCCGGCTCGGAAAGCGCCTGCGGAAGGGCTGCTTCAATCCGGCTGATAAGTTGCTCAGCGCGAGCCATCAAATGCTCAAATTTCTCACTCATGAGCGGTAATCCGCGTTGATGGTGACATAGTCATGACTCAAATCGCACGTCCAAACGGTGTCTTCGGCATCTCCCCGACCTAACTCGACCTTGATCGTGATCTCACTTTGCTTCATGACGCGCTGCCCCTCTTCTTCACGGTAGTCAGGATTCCGCCCGCCCTGCACCGCGACAAGCACATCGTCCAAACGAAGGTCGATGGTTGACTGATCCAAATCCTCAATTCCAGCGTAACCCACCGCAGCAAGAATGCGACCTAGGTTAGGGTCGCTTGCGAAGAACGCCGTTTTGACCAAGGGCGAGTGCGCTATGGCGTAGGCCACTTGACGGCATTCCTGAGTTGACTTGCCGCCTGTCACATTAATTGCTATAAACTTAGTAGCACCCTCTCCATCCCTGACAATCGCTTGAGCCAGTTTCTTGGCAACATCCAACATGGCAGACTTCAATTGCTGTCCCGCCGAACTGGTCAGCGACTCGATGAGAGGATTGGTTGCTTTGTTTGTGGCGATGACCACAAAGGAGTCGTTGGTCGACGTATCGCCGTCGACCGTCACCCGATTAAAAGATCCGTCTGCCAGCTCGGTAGCCAGCTGCTTCATCAATGTGGGGCTGATACAAGCGTCAGTCGCAAGAAATCCGAGCATCGTCGCCATGTTCGGGCGAATCATTCCCGCCCCTTTGCTAATACCGGTGATGCTGATCTCGACACCGTCGATGACGACTCGCGTACCAAAGGCCTTCGCCACGGTATCCGTTGTCATGATGCCTTCAGCCGCGCGCATCCAATTGCCCTCTTTGGCATCAGCCAAGGCGGCCGTCAACCCGGCTTCAATGCGGTCATTAGGCAAGGACTCCATGATGACACCCGTGGAGAATGGCAGAACTTCTTCGGCGGTGATCCCGAGTTGAGCAGCCAAAGCCTGGCATGTACTCAAGGCTCGCAATCGGCCATCCTCGCCGGTCCCTGCATTGGCATTGCCCGTGTTGATCAACATGGCACGAACACCAACGCCGCGTGCCAGGTGGTCCCGACAAATCTGCACTGGCGCAGCACAAAAACGATTCTGGGTGAACACGCCAGAGACCGACGCGCCCTTGTCGATCAACACCACGGTCAAATCCTTGCGATTGGCCTTACGGATGCCAGCCTCGGCGACACCAATACGCAAACCGGCGATTGGGAAAAGCTCCGCAGGATTTGGAGTATTCAGATTCACAGGCATGGTAATTCCTTCATGATTGAGCCATTGTTCCAAAAATCAGTCCCATAAATGGCAAACGGGCCAATGGCCCGAATGTTCAGCTTACTTCCGCGTTATGCGAGTTTGCCATGGCAATGCTTGTATTTATTGCCACTTCCACACGGACACAGTTCATTGCGCCCAACGCGAGGAACTTCTTGCGCCGACGTCCCCACTGAGTAACCAGAAGAAGCGCCTGCCGTCCGTGTTTCAACTTCGCCAGTTTCATTAGGTGCGGAGTAAGTGACATTGGCGAGGCTTTCGCCGCGATTTTCCATGTCTTCAGCCGCTTGCTCCAACTGGTCATTGGACTGAACTTTCACCGTCATCAGTAGCTTGGTGACTTCGTTTTTGACAGAGTCAAGCAACTGACCAAACAGCTCAAACGCTTCACGCTTGTACTCTTGTTTTGGCTGCTTCTGGGCATATCCACGCAAATGAATGCCTTGGCGCAAATAGTCCAGCGATCCAAGGTGATCACGCCAATGGGTATCAATGCTTTGCAAAAGAACCATCCGCTCAAACTGCGTGAAGTTTTCGCCACCGACAAGCGCGACCTTGGCTTCAAACAATTTGTCAGCTTCGCTTTTCACGTTGTCAACAATATCTTCATCAGTGATCGCGCTTGCCGCACTGACCATCTCTTGAAGCGCAACGGGCACCTGCCATTCTTCCGCAAGAACCTTCTCCAAGGCAGCAATATTCCACTGCTCTTCCACGGACTCCACAGGCACGTATTCACGAACCAAATCTTGAAAGCAACCTTCACGCAATGACGCGACCTGTGCGGTCAAATCCAACGCATCCAGAATTTCATTGCGTTGTTGGTAAATCACTTTACGCTGGTCGTTGGACACGTCGTCATATTCAAGCAATTGCTTGCGCATGTCGAAATTTCGAGCCTCGACCTTGCGTTGAGCGCTCTCAATACTGCGTGTCACAATGCCAGCCTCAATGGCCTCTCCGTCAGGCATCTTGAGGCGATCCATGATGGACCGCACACGATCGCCCGCAAAGATGCGCATCAGCGAGTCGTCAAGGCTCAAATAGAACCGTGATGAGCCAGGATCGCCCTGCCGTCCTGAGCGGCCTCGCAGCTGATTGTCAATTCGCCGCGACTCATGACGCTCCGTGGCAATGATGCGCAGGCCCCCCAAGGCTTTGACTTGCTCATGCACCGCCGCCCATTGCTTGCGAATGGTTGCAATTTGCTCTAACTTCTGGGCTGCATCCAACGATTCATCAGCCTCAACCGCTTCGATAGACTGGCTGACATTACCGCCCAAAACAATATCGGTACCTCGCCCAGCCATATTGGTCGCAATGGTAATCATCTTGGGACGACCTGCTTGCGCCACAATGTCTGCTTCCCGTGCGTGCTGCTTTGCGTTCAGCACTTGGTGGGGCAACTTTTCTTGCTCCAAAAGTTGCGCAATAACTTCGGAATTTTCAATGGACGTCGTGCCGACCAGTACGGGTTGGCCACGTTCGTAACACTCACGAATGTCATTGATCGCAGCCTGATACTTTTCTTGAGTCGTCTTGTAGACCCTATCCAATTGATCGTCACGCTTACTGGGTCGGTTGGGCGGCATCACCACAGTTTCCAGACCGTAAATTTCCTGAAACTCGTAGGCTTCTGTGTCCGCGGTACCCGTCATACCAGCCAACTTTGCGTACAAGCGGAAGTAGTTCTGAAAGGTGATCGACGCCATGGTTTGGTTTTCCGGCTGAATGAGGACACCCTCTTTCGCCTCAACCGCCTGGTGCAGTCCTTCGCTCCAACGGCGCCCGGACATTAGACGGCCGGTGAACTCATCGACGATCACAATTTCGCCATTTTGGACGACATAGTGCTGATCACGATGGTGAAGATGATTTGCACGTAACGCCGCGTACAAATGATGCATCAATGCAATATTCGCAGGGTCGTACAAGGATGAACCCGCTGGAATCAACCCTAAGTCAAACAGAATTCGCTCGGCATTTTCATGCCCTTGCTCCGTCAAATAAACCTGACGGCTTTTTTCATCCAACGTGAAGTCGCCCGGCTTTGTCACGCCCTCACCCGTCCGTGGATCTGCCTCGCCCTCTTGGAGCTGCAAAAACGGGACCACTTTATTGATGGCTAGATAAACATCGGTGTGGTCTTCTGCTTGTCCACTGATGATCAGTGGTGTCCGAGCCTCATCGATCAGGATGGAGTCAACTTCGTCAACAATGGCGTAGTTCAAGCCCCGCTGAACACGGTCACCTGCTTCGTACACCATGTTGTCCCGAAGGTAGTCAAATCCAAACTCATTATTGGTACCGTAGGTGATGTCTGATCGGTAGGCTGCCTGCTTTTCTTCTCTCGACATATTGGGCAAATTAATGCCGACTGTCAGCCCCAAGTACTTGTACAAGGTACCCATCCACTGCGCATCGCGATTGGCCAAGTAATCGTTCACCGTAACGACATGAACTCCCTTGCCTGTCAGCGCATTCAGGTAGACCGGCAATGTCGCCGTTAATGTCTTCCCCTCGCCGGTCCCCATTTCTGAGATTTTCCCATTGTGAAGCGACATGCCCCCCAGCATCTGCACGTCAAAGTGCCGCATCTTCATCGCACGTTTGGACCCCTCACGCACCACAGCAAATGCTTCGGGCAAGAGTGCATCCAATGCCTCTCCAGCGGCCAATCGGTTTTTGAACTCCTGGGTTTTGGAGCGTAACTCGTCATCGCTCAACTTCTCATAGGCACCCTCCAGCGCGTTAATGCGAGAAACGCGTGCACGGTATTGCTTGAGGAGGCGGTCATTTCGACTACCGAAAATTTTTGTGAGGATATTAATGGCCATGAACGCAAGACGAACTCATTGACTCATGGAGCCAATCGAGCAGTGCAACCCTTTTTGAATATGAAGGAAATGAGGTCTGCCCAGGAAAATTCAACCATTCGCAAAAATTGAGATTCCCAGACAAGCCGATTGATTGATTTTACTTTGCCGAAGTCACCGGACCGGAAGAGCCCCCACTGGCCCGTTTCGAAGCAACTTTAGGGCGGTCGTCGCTCTGGCGCCGTCTTTACCCGCATCCAAAAATTTTTGAGGGTCCTGCTGCACGCCATTAACCAAGACTTCAAAGTGCAGATGGGGGCCGGTCGAACGTCCGGTGGTTCCCACCTCCGCGATGAGCTGACCCCGTTTTATGAGATCGCCTTTTTTCACCCAGATTTTTGATGCATGCGCATACCTGGTAATCAAATCGTTGCCATGATCAATTTCAACCATGCTGCCATAAGCGGGGTGGTATTCTTGAGTGACGACAACGCCACCTGCGGCAGCAAGTATCGGCGTCCCCTGCCCTGCTTGGAAATCGAGCCCGGTGTGAAGGGCTGACTGCCCATTAATGGGGTCAACCCGCCAACCAAATGGTGAGCCAACGACACTATCCTCAACCGGCACTCTGGTCGGCACCATCATCGCGCTGATTTTTTTATCCAGCAAGCGGGACTCCAAAATCGTCATGGCATCGGTTCGAGCGCCCGTCATATGCTCCAAGCTAGTCAGCGTCGCCTCTAGCTCAAGCATTGACAACGGATGCCCCATTACCAACGCGCCGCCCTTGCCAGACACGCCTTTAGCCGGCGGACTGGTCACACCAGCCAAACCAGACACCCTTTCGCCAAGGGATTCCAACTGAATTACTTTGGCCTGAATTTCACCTAACCGGCGTGCCAAAACATCGAGGTTTTCCCTGAGGAAACGATCTCTCTGAAGCGCATCGTCCTTGGTCACGATTTCCGCCAACGGCCCCATGATCGGCCAACCTGCTCGCGCGCCCGTCAAAAACACCCAGTGATATAGACCTACAGAGGTCAACATCAACATCATTGAAGCAGCTATCAGGGCCAAGAAGAGCTTGGTACCACTGAGCTGAATCGCCCGAGTTCGTGCCGCCCACGCATCCGTGATAATCAATTGCATCTAGCCATCCTATGTCTTGTCACTCATGCAGCGCCGCCAAAATTCAATTTCTATTCTTCAAGCGAGTCAAAACTCACCCACGCTCGCCAGACTAAGCGAACTGGCACTGGATTCCAAAAATCGATTGAAGGCTGTTGACTTCTTGATTCCAGCCGGACTTAAATCATTTGTTGCACCGGGGCCAATCGATGGCTCCACCTGGTGCCTGATTCTGAGCAGCACATCCGCCGCTGCAAAACTCAGACAATTGATACCGGCAATGGAGGCCCATTTACGCGTAAAAGGCTGGGACGTTAACTCGATCCGGCTGAAAGTGCAAGCACGACAACCATTCTAAATTTCGAATGAAAGTCACCCACCGTACTTCCAACTCTGTTGAATAGCCCGCACAAGCAAGATCATTCGACCTGAACACCAAACCTCATCCACTCAAGCCTAAACCGCTATACAGAAATCAACAAAAAAACCCGCTACCTCATTGAAAGGTGCGGGTCTGATTTTTGCGACTAGAAATAGTGGTGCCGATTGTCGGATTCGAACTGACGACCTACCGCTTACAAGGCGGTTGCTCTACCAACTGAGCTAAATCGGCACATATCTATTCTAGCCTTTTTCTAGAGGAATTCTTAACCTAGACCACTATTTTATTCTGGTAAGCGTGGGACGAGGACCTCGAGTCTCGGGAGATCCCGTTGACTCAGGGATAGTCGAGCTACTCTGATCGGACACCGAATTCACGCTCGCCAAGTTAGCAGTTCCCTTTTCTTTTCCCTTCGCCGTCAATGCTCGAGCAGACTTATCAACAGGACGATTGGCTAACTCACTCTTTGAAATGTCACTCTTTTCGGCACTAATCGGGAAGGACATTCCCTGACCGTTTTCTCGGGCGTAAATGGCCATGACTTGGCGAACAGGTACTCTGATCTCACGAGGTGTACCGGAGAATCGCCCCTTGAACTCAATCAACTCATCGCCGAGTATTAACGCGCTCGTCGCGTCGAAACTAACGTTAAGAACGATTTCGCCTTGCTTGACAAACTCCTGCGGGACTTGAACAGTCTCATCAACGCTAACCGCCAAATGAGGGGTCAAACCATTGTCCGTACACCACTCATGTAGCGCTCGAATCAGGTAGGGTCGAGTGGAAGTTGTTTCAGAGTCAGCAGTCGTCATGGTTGTACTTTGATTACTTACGCATCACTTTTTCGGAGGGGGTCAATGCCTCAATGTAAGCTGGTCGCGAAAAAATCCGCTCTGCATACTTCAGTAGTGGTGCTGCATTTTTACTCAAATCAATGCCGTAGTAATCCAAACGCCACAGTAGGGGCGCGATAGCGACATCCAGCATTGAGAAGCCGTCACCCAGCATGTATTTGTTTTTCAAAAATACTGGAGCCAACTGAGTCAGTCTGTCTTTAATATGGGCCCGTGCCTTCTCAAGCGCTTTTTCATTGCCTTTTGAAACTCGCGACTCCAAGGTATTGACGTGAACGAATAACTCTTTCTCAAAGTTGAGCAGGAATAAGCGAACACGTGCACGGTCGACCGGGTCCCCGGGCATCAATTGAGGATGTGGAAACCGCTCGTCAATGTACTCATTGATGATATTTGACTCATAAAGAATCAGATCGCGCTCGACCAAGATAGGAACTTGGCCATAGGGATTCATCACATTGATGTCTTCCGGCTTGTTGTACAAGTCCACATCACGAATCTCGAAATCCATACCTTTTTCAAACAAAACAAACCGGCAACGGTGTGAGAAAGGGCAGGTTGTACCTGAATACAAGACCATCATATGAGAGGCTCCTAAAAATCAAAAAGAGTGGAACGTGCTACGCACGCCCACTCTGAACAAACTGGGTCACTGCAAGACAGCAGAGAACCCAAGATAAATGCTGCGCTTACTTGATATCTTTCCAGTAGGCTGCATTCAATCGCCAAGTGAGGAAGGTGAGCACGCCGAGAAACAGCAAGACCCAAACACCGACTCGAACACGGGTGTTTTGAACTGGCTCGCCCATCCATTGTAGGTAGCCCACCAAATCCCCGATCGCTTCGTCATATTGCAACGGAGACATCGTGCCGGGCGTTTCCTGCTTCCAACCCTTGAACACCTTGGTTTCATGACCATGCTCTCCAACAACCTCAAAGATTGGGCTGCGTTCTCCCTGGAGCTCCCACAGTACATGCGGCATAGCAACATTGGGGAATGCCAAGTTGTTCCAACCCGTTGGTTTTTCGGCGTCTTTGTAGAAAGTCCGCATGTAGGTGTAGAGGTAGTCTGCCCCGGTCCCTCCAGAACCAGCTCGTGAGCGGGCAATGACAGTCAAATCAGGTGGATTGGCACCAAACCAAGCTTTTGCCTGCGATGGATCAATCGCGGCTTTCATGGTGTCACCAATTTTTGAATTGGTCACCAACAAGTTGTCTTTGATCTGTGCCTCGGTCAGCCCAATATCAGTCAAGCGCGTATAGCGCATGAACGCAGCAGAATGGCAATTCAAGCAGTAGTTTGCAAATAACTTAACGCCATTCTGCAAAGCAGCCATATCGTTGGTTTTATTGGGCGCCTTGTCCCAAGCCAGTCCACCACCACCGGACGCTTGCGCTCCCAACGAGACGCCCAGTGCCAGCATCAAGCCGCAGAACATTTTTTTAGTGAAACTCATTGTTTTCATTTTCTATTCCCACTCAATGTGCGGTGAATGTGACGCGATCAGGCACTGGCTTGGCAACACCAATACGACTCCACCATGGCATCAGAATGAAGAAACCGAAGTAGAACAAAGTACCAGTTTGCGACACGCGCCCACCAATATCCGATGGTGGCTGCATACCCAGATAGCCCAACACCAAGAAATCGATGACAAACAGGGCGTACATGTATTTGTGCCAGTCTGGGCGATAGCGAATGGACTTAACAGCACTGTGATCCAACCAAGGCAAGAAGAACAAAATCACTACGCCGCCGCCCATCGCAACAACACCCCAAAACTTTGCGTCAATGGCGAGCATCATGCCAACTACCACAGCGGCAGCCAACAAGATCGCACCCTTGAACACGGCAGGCATCTTTCCCTTGATCGCAGCAACAATGGCACCACCGATGACGCAAGCCATGAGGACATACATCATTTCGGTCGTCACCGCACGCAACATCGAATAGAAAGGCGTGAAATACCAAACTGGAGCAATGTGTAGCGGCGTCTGGAATGGGTTGGCCGGGATGAAATTGTTGTACTCCAAGAAGTACCCACCCATCTCAGGGGCAAAGAACACAATCGCCGTGAAAACCATCAAGAAGACACTGACTCCAAAGATGTCATGCACGGAGTAGTAAGGGTGGAATGGAATGCCATCCAATGGTCGGCCATTTTCGTCCTTGTGATTCTTAATCTCAACGCCGTCAGGGTTATTGGAGCCAACTTCGTGCAGTGCAATGATGTGCGCCACAACCAGACCTAAAAGAACCAACGGCACTGCGATAACGTGAAAGCTGAAGAAGCGATTTAATGTTGCGTCGCCGACCACGAAATCTCCGCGGATCAACAAAGCCAGATCAGGACCGACAAAGGGAATGGCCGCAAACAAGTTAACAATCACCTGCGCACCCCAATAGCTCATCTGACCCCAAGGCAACAAATAGCCCATGAACGCCTCAGCCATTAGCGCCAAGAAAATACCGCAGCCAAAAATCCAGATCAACTCCCGCGGTTTGCGGTAGCTGCCATACATCAGGCCCCTGAACATGTGCAGGTAAACCACAACAAAGAAGGCCGATGCACCGGTCGAATGCATGTAGCGAATCAACCAACCCCAAGGCACATCCCGCATGATGTACTCGACTGACGCAAACGCCAACGCAGCATCAGGCTTGTAGTGCATCACCAAGAAAATGCCGGTCACGATTTGAATGACCAACACCAACAAGGACAGCGAGCCAAAGATGTACCAAAAATTGAAGTTTTTAGGCGCGTAGTACTCGCTCATGTGCTCTTTAAAGAGCTTTGAGGCAGGGAATCGATTGTCAACCCAATTCAACAGCTTTTCGCCAGCAGGCGCGTTGGGTGAAACTTCGTGATATTCAGCCATGTTTACGTCCTCAGGCTTTCTTGTCGTCGCCAATTAGCAACTTGGTGTCGGATAAATACATGTGCGGCGGTACTTCCAAGTTATCCGGCGCTGGCTTGTTTTTGTAAACCCGCCCGGCTAAATCGAATGATGATCCGTGGCAAGGGCAAAAGAATCCACCTTGCCAATCATCTGGCAAAGAAGGCTGAGGCCCAGGCTGAAACTTATCGGAGGGCGAGCAGCCCAGATGCGTACAAATTCCGACTGCGACAAAGTACTCGGGCTTGATGGACCGCACTTCGTTTCGGGCATAAGCGGGCGCTTGCTCGGCCGGCTTGCGCTCAGATTTAGGGTCAGCCAGTTGTGAGTCCAACTTGGGCAAGGCGGCCAACTGCTCAGGCGTGCGACGCATGATCCAGACAGGCTTGCCGCGCCACTCAACGGTCATCTTCTCACCGGGCTTGAGCGTCGAAATATCAGCCTCGACGGCAGCTCCAGCAGCTTTCGCCTTCTCCGAAGGTTGAAAACTACTAACAAAGGGTACGGCAACTGCACCAGCACCTACGACACCGGCACAGCTTGACGCTATCAGCCAGGTTCGTTTGCTTGTGTCGATCTGGCCGCCGTCGACAAGGGTTTCACTCATGGGAATCCTCAATGAAAAACATCGCTAATGGGTTAGCCGCCGATTGTAGCTGAGCACCAAATGCGGAACTATTACCGCAATTAGACGATCAACTTTGGCGCAGACCGGCAGCTTCATCGATACTCGCTCACCCAAATCAAAGGAGTATTTAACATGGGAATGA
Source organism: uncultured beta proteobacterium (assembly GCA_963781205.1). Lineage (GTDB taxonomy): Bacteria > Pseudomonadota > Gammaproteobacteria > Burkholderiales > Burkholderiaceae_C > Rhodoferax. The sequence goes on from CAWAFG010000018.1 coordinate 84,903, forward strand.
TGCAAGAGTTCAAAGAGTTTGCCGTCAAGGGCAATGTGATGGATCTGGCTGTGGGTGTGATTATTGGTGGCGCCTTCGGGAAAATCGTTGACTCTATGGTCAAGGATTTGATCATGCCATTGGTCGGCCTGGTGTTTGGAAAACTTGATTTTTCAAACATGTTCGTTGTCCTTGGCACACCGCCCGAGGGGACGGAGATGACCTTTGCCGCACTGTCAAAAGCAGGGGTTCCGCTGTTTGCCTATGGCAATTTCATCACTGTGGCAGTCAATTTCGCGATTCTGGCCTTCATCATTTTCATGATGATCAAGCAGATGAACCGCCTTAAGAAAGAGGCGCCAGCCGCACCAGCGGCAGCTCCCGTCACGGCCGAGGACGTTTTGTTGTTGCGCGAAATTCGTGACAGCCTGAAAAAGCATTGACACCAACCAGCAGCGCTTGACTTGAGCTCACTGACTCTCGTCACGCGTTGTTGCCTAACTTAGCCGCTTCGCCATTTCAATGGCCGAAAGCAAGCTAGTCGGATCAGCTTGGCCCGTGCCCGCGATGTCAAACGCGGTGCCATGGTCTGGACTGGTCCGCACCAAAGGCAAACCCAGGGTTACGTTGACGCCCTGCTCCATACCCAAATATTTGACAGGTATCAGACCCTGATCGTGGTACATCGCGACCACGACATCGAACTCTCCCACGTGATTCGTCGAATTTCGGGCACGCATAAACACGGTGTCTGGCGCAAACGGCCCACTCGCCAAAATCCCGCGGGTTTTCGCCACAGAAACAGCAGGCATGAGAATTTCGATTTCTTCGCGCCCGAATAGTCCACTCTCGCCCGCATGGGGATTCAACCCGGCAATAGCAATTCGCGGTGCACGTCCCAGCATGGGCGTCAGTGCCTGATGGGTGATTTGCAGGGTTTCCAATACGTTGTCAAAGGTCACTGCTTCGATCGCTGTTTTCAGCGACAGGTGAATACTCACCAATACGACCCGCAATTCGTCGTTTGCCAGCATCATTCGCACTGGCATTTTTTCGACGTTAATGTGCAGATGCTCTGCCGACAAGGCCTGCAACATTTCTGTGTGGCCAGGATATCGATCATGCGGCGAACCGGCCAAGGACAACGCGGCTTTGTTAAGCGGCGCCGTCACCAGTGCAGCGATCTCGCCTCGCAATGCAGCCTTTGCGGCCCACACCACACTTTTCGCAGCCATCTCGCCAGCGGCGGCACTGAGTTGCCCAAAAGGCGGGGGGGCTGCCAAACTGCCAACGGGCCACACGGGGATGCACTTTGGGGGCAACGCAGCAAGGTCATTCAAATTTTCCAGCACGGCTACCGGCAGCGCAATTGCCGTTCCGCTGATTATCTGTATAGCGCGTCTAAGCACACCCACGTCACCCACCACAAAGCAACCTTGGGTGACCTCAGGCGAATCACGAAAAGCTTTGGCAATGATTTCGGGGCCAATACCCGCTGGATCACCTAGCGTTATTGCAAGTGGGCGATTCATGGTCAACGTCATGGGATGGGCCTCGGATTCAGGCGGGGTTAGGAATATCAATGAACTCATGCTCCAAATGCCACTGAGCCGCCACATGGGCCGCTACGGCCGGAGCGCCATAGCGCTCACTGGCATGATGCCCACAGGCAATGTAGGCCACGCCACACTCCCGCGCATAGTGCGCTTGCGGCTCTGAAATCTCACCGGTAATGAAGACATCAGCACCGGCCGCAATGGCTGGTTCGAAATAACTTTGTGCGCCGCCACTGCACCACGCTATTTTTTTTATAGCAGAATCCGCCTTACCAACAAGGGTCACAGGTCGATTTAGCTCTTTCTCCAGTCGCTGCGCCAACGCTTGCGCGTTGGCGAAACCGTCCCTGAGCAAGTTCTCTGCAATGAACCCCAAGTCCTGCTCCCCAAAACGCTCCTTCGTCGACAAACCTAACTTCGAACCAAGTTGGGCGTTGTTTCCCAACTCCGGGTGGGCATCCAGTGGTAAATGGTAGGCAAACAGATTGATGTCATGGGCCAAAAGCAAAGCGAGTCGCTGCTTCATCCAGCCTGTCACACACCCATCTTGACCGCGCCAAAAAAGACCGTGGTGAACGAATATGGCGTCTGCCTTGGCTTCGATGGCTGCCTCAATCAACGCTCGACTGGCGGTGACCCCCGAGACGATCTTTCGAACCTGCTCAGCGCCTTCGACCTGCAGTCCGTTGGGGCCATAGTCTCTGAATCGTTCTGGCTGAAGCAAGGCATTAAAACTGGTGAGTAGTTGTATTCGACTAGTCATGGCGAGTGGTGATGGCGTCAGCATGGATTGCTGAAGCGTCAGTATGTGTTGGTGAAATTGTCGGCGAATTACCCGTTTGAGCATTCAGTCCACCAGGAAAATCCACTTGGAGCGTACTGTCACACCCTTGCCCTGCGGCAATCCATCGCCTGGCCAAAAATGCCAAGACAGGACTCAACCCCGCCCCTATCGGGCGAAGCCACAACGAAAGGGACTGATGAAGTACCGCTTTAGGCTCTGTCATGGCGCCACACCGGTAGAGTTTGTCCTTCTCATGCCAGCGCAGTGCCCGGCAAGCCCCTTGACGCCGTCCGGACAAGAGAACCCCCAAAGGACACGGCTCAGCGAGGCAACACACGCCACAGCCATTGCACGGCGCCCCTTCGCGCGGCTTGTGGGGTGCCTCTGGATAAATGTGAATGATTTGGTGCTGGCGGGGCATAAGTTGGCTCGACTGTAATGCGACCAAGTTGAAACGCAACGTTGCGCCTCAATGACCTTGCCGTCACAAAGCAAAGTCGGGGCCTACAATTTCGCATTCCCAAAATTTCAGGGCCATCGGCCACCCACACCCCATGAAACGCCTCTGGCTCTTGTTTTCTCAAACTGTGACGGTATTGATCGCCGCCTATTTCGTGGTTGGCACCCTCAAACCGGACTGGATCGGCACCCGAACCGCCCGCTCCGGCGCGGTGACCTTGATTGAAGCACCTACGACCGACGCGTCTGCCATCCCCCAGGGAAGCTTTCGGCTCGCCGCCAAGAAGTCTGCTGCGGCGGTCGTCAGCATCAACACCAGCAAGGCCGCTCGCGGGGCGCCCAATAGCGATGACCCCTGGTTCAAGTTTTTCTTTGGAGAACAAGGCAACGCCCCTCAAGTCGGATTGGGTAGCGGTGTGATCATCAGCCCCAGTGGCTACATTTTGACGAACAACCATGTTGTCGAAAGCGCAGATGAAATTGAGGTCATCCTCAACGACAGTCGGCGTGCGCGGGCCAAAGTCATCGGAACAGACCCGGACACCGACTTGGCGGTACTAAAGATTGAGCTAGACCGGCTCCCCGTCATCGTGCTGGGAGACTCTGACTCTCTTCAAGTTGGCGACCAGGTGCTGGCCATTGGCAACCCGTTTGGCGTTGGCCAAACCGTGACCGGCGGAATTGTTAGCGCCTTGGGCCGCAACCAATTGGGCATCAACACCTTCGAGAACTTCATTCAAACGGATGCGGCTATCAACCCAGGCAATTCAGGCGGCGCCTTGGTCGACACCAGTGGCAACTTGCTGGGAATCAACACCGCCATTTATTCACGCTCTGGCGGCAGCATGGGCATTGGTTTCGCCATCCCTGTCTCCACTGCCAAATTTGTCATGGAAGGAATTGTCAAGGACGGACAGGTCACCCGGGGTTGGATTGGCGTTGAGCCGAACGACCTGACACCCGAATTGGCCGAGACCTTTGGCGTCAAAGCCACCGAAGGCGTCATCATCACCGGGGTACTTCAGAACGGCCCAGCGGCCACGGCGGGCATTCGTCCTGGTGACGTCATCACCAATGTGAGCGGTCAAACTGTCGGCAACGTGTCTGAGTTGCTGTCCAAAGTCGCAGCACTGAAACCCGGTGAGGCTTCAGAGTTCAGCGTGCAACGAGGGGAGAACAAGCTCACAGCCAATGTGGTGCCAGGCAAACGGCCTCAACCGAGGAGGTCAATCAGCCGTTGATCCAGCAGCCGATTATTGCGGGCGCTCGGCGCTTTCGTCGGGTGCTTGGGTGTGTTTGATGAAGAGCACTGAGGCCCAAATGCCGAGTTCGTACAAAAGACACATCGGCAAGGCAAGCGCCAATTGGGAAACAACATCAGGCGGCGTCACGATGGCCGCGATGATGAAGGCCAGGACGACAAAGTAACCGCGAAACTCCTTGAGTTTGTCGATAGTCACGATCCCCATGCGGGCAAGCACAACGACCACAATTGGCACCTCAAACGCCATGCCAAAAGCTAAAAACATCGTGAGCACAAAACTCAGATAGGCCTCGATATCCGGAGTCGCAGTGATGCTTTTGGGCGCAAAACTTTGAATAAAGCTGAACACTTGTCCAAATACGAAGAAGTAACAGAAGGCCACACCAATAAAAAACAAAATGGTGCTGGATGCCACCAAAGGCAGAACCAGACGTTTCTCATGGGCGTACAAACCTGGCGCAACAAAAGACCAGACCTGATACAGCACAAAAGGCAATGCAATCAGGAATGCTGCCATCATCAGCACCTTGAGCGGGACCATGAAAGGCGAAATCACCGACGTTGCGATCAAGGTCGCCCCGGCAGGCAAGTGCGCCACCAAAGGAGCCGCCAACAAGTCATACAAGGCGCTTGGGCCAGGAAACAAGGCCAGCGCAGCACCCGCAATGCCGATCGCGATCATGGCTTTCACCAAGCGATCGCGCAGTTCTACGAGGTGTTGGACAAAAGGCTGTTCGGTGCCGGCAAGTTCGTCGTTTTTGGAGGATGAGTCAGACATCAATTCAACTTTTTCGGCCGGTATCTGGCCACACGCGCTGCGCCAGACAAGGCCTTGGTGCGTGTGCCGGTACGAGCCTTGTACCAGTTAGGGGTCGCCCCTTGTTTGACACGCCAGTTCTTTTGAGGATGGCGATACACGGGAACCGGATCATCGTAAGACGAGTCACTTGACGCGGTGTCAGTGGCCTGCGCCCATGACTTCTCAAAGTCACTGGCGTTGGTTTGGATCGTGTTTTCCACATCCTTGGCAGCGCCTTCAACCGATTCCTTCATTTTCTTGAGCTCATCGAGCTCCATCGAACGACTGACCTCGGCCTTGACATCGGCGACATAGCGTTGCGCCTTGCCCAGCAACGTGCCCATCGTGCGAGCCACCCGTGGCAATTTTTCAGGACCAATAACGATCAGGGCGACGGCGCCAATCAGCGCCATTTTGGAGATACCGAGATCAATCATGACGCATCAGGCTCAGAGTCAATGCAGTGCTCAAGACTTTTGCTTGGCTTCCACGTCAATCGTGGTGGCTTCAGCAGCCGACTTAGCGGTCACCTTGGCGGCGTCCACTTCAGGCTTGTCATCGGCCGAAGCACCACCTTCGCGCATGCCGTCTTTAAAACCCTTGACCGCACCACCCAAGTCGCTACCCATGTTTTTGAGCTTTTTGGTGCCAAACACCATCACAACGATGAGCAGAACAATCAACCAGTGCCAGATAGAAAACGAACCCATAAATATCTCCTAACGAATATGCCGAATTTTAGTCGTCCAGTGAGTCCGACCTCTTACCAAAACCTAAATTAACCTTTTAACCACGGGCGGGCGCCGCCCATGACATGGACGTGCAGATGATGCACCTCCTGACCGCCCTCATCACCCGAGTTGGCCAATACGCGAAAGCCCCCGGCCGGATAGGGATTGCAGCCCTGCTCCTGAGCCAGTTGAGGGGCCAAGACCATCATGCGCCCCATCAGACCTGCATGCTCCGTCTGAAGGTGGGCCATGGAGGGGATATGCATCTTCGGAATGATCAAAAAATGAACGGGAGCCCACGGCTTGATGTCGTGAAACGCATAAAGCTCATCATCTTGGTAAACCAATTTCGACGGAATCTTTCCGGCGACGATTTTGCAAAATAGGCAGTCGGGATCATGCCCCACAACGTGTTCGATCATGCGGAAAACTCCATGGGCAAGCCTTTGTTCATGCTCACCATGCCACTGACAATGCGGAAAAGAAACCAGATCGAGATCAGCAACCAGGCAATCCATCCGGGCAAAACAAAGATAAACCAGAGCGGAAACGTCACAGCGTAAAGCAAGGCCGCGATGATGACCGTGCGAATGCGCCAGCGAAAATGCGAGGCATGCCACGTGCCTTCGGCATCAGACCGCTTCACCATGTCCATGACCAAGGCAACGATCAACAGTATCGGCCCCATCTGCCCACCTGGAATCAAGGCACCGACGGCCACAATCAGGTGCAGCACATAACTGATAGTGCCTACTGTATTGAGCGACTGCAATTGCTGAAGCTTGGCCTGATCCTGCTCAGGGTCCTGGTTGGGGGGTCTCGTGAAATCTTGCGTCATCCGGCTTCTCCTTCTCGGGCGCGCACCTTGCGAAGTGCCTTTTCTTCCAAGCCACTGATGCCTGCGCGTCGCTCCAACTCAGCCAGCACATCCGCGGGACTCAATCCGTAATGAGCCAAAGCGATCATGCAATGAAACCATAAATCAGCCACTTCGCCCACAATTTTGGATTTATCCCCACCAAAATCAGCGTCTTTGGCGGCCATGACCACCTCAGTTGCCTCTTCGCCAATCTTCTTCAAAAAGGCATCAGGGCCTTTGTGCAACAGGCGAGCGACGTAGCTTTCTTCCGGATTTCCGCCGTGGAGTGGCAAGCGGCTTTCAATCACGGCAGCCAGACGGGCCAAGGAATCAGCGGAAGTAGCAGAAGTCGACATAAGGCGTTACTTGTAGATGGTTTGTGGGTCTTTCAAGACCGGATCGGTGACTTTCCACTCACCATTCTCGTACACACTGAAGAAGCAGCTGTGGCGGCCCGTGTGACAAGCGATACCCGGTTCATGACCCAGTTGGGTTATTTTCAGCAGAATCACATCATTGTCGCAGTCCATGCGGATTTCATGCACCTTCTGGACATGACCCGACTCTTCACCTTTGTACCAAAGCTTGTTGCGTGAGCGACTGAAGTACACCGCTTGGCCCAGTTCAGCCGTTTTTTGCAGGGCTTCCCGGTTCATCCAGGCGAACATCAACACGTCGTTAGAGCCCAACTCCTGTGCAATGACGGGAACCAGACCTTTGGAATCCCAGCGAATCTGACGAATCCAGCTCACAGGGGGTGTATTTGGGGGCGTCATTTGCTATCCAATCAATAGCTGCTCACGCAGCGTCTACAAGGGCAAGAGCCCGAAATATCAATTAACGCGGACCGGAATGCCGCGCTCAGCCATGCGCGCCTTGGCTTGACCCACGGTGTATTCGCCATAGTGAAAGATGCTGGCCGCCAGCACCGCGTCAGCGCCACCGAGTTGAATGCCGTCTGCCAGGTGATCCACGTTGCCGACACCACCCGAGGCGATGACTGGCACGTTGATCGCATCCGAAACAGCGCGGGTCAGTTCCAGATCAAAACCGGCTTTGGTGCCATCACGGTCCATGCTGGTGAGCAAAATCTCGCCCGCCCCGTACTCGGCCATGCGGCGCGCCCAGGTCACAACATCCAATCCCGTGTTCTGGCGCCCGCCGTGGCTGTAGACGTCCCAGCCCTCACCCCGGTTCAGCATGTCTTCGCCAAAGCGACGTTTGGCGTCGATGGCCACCACAATGGCTTGCGCGCCGTACTTGTGGGACACCTCCTGAATGATGGTCGGATTGGCGATGGCTGCCGAGTTGAAACTGGTTTTGTCCGCACCCGCATTGAGCAAGCGCCGCACATCTTCAACAGTGCGCACACCGCCACCTACCGTCAAGGGAATGAACACTTTCGAGGCGACCGCTTCGATGATGTGCAAAATCATGTCGCGCCCATCGCTGGTTGCGGTGATGTCGAGAAACGTCAGCTCATCGGCGCCCTGGTCGTTATAGCGCGCAGCGATTTCCACCGGGTCACCGGCATCCCGAAGCTCAACAAAATTGACGCCTTTGACCACGCGGCCACCGGTAACGTCCAGACAAGGAATGATTCGTTTGGCTAACATTGAAACTTCATAGAGGCGACGGTGGCGGACTGTGGCGCCAGGGCCCAAAGGCTGCAACGACCAGAGTGCGCCCGCAGCGCAGGGTTGGATCAGCCGTTCAGTTCGTCAGCGCGTTCTTGCGCCGCCGCAAAGTCAAGGTCGCCGCTGTAGATGGCGCGGCCACAGATGACGCCTTCAACGCCGTCGTCTTCGACCTCGCACAGGGCTTCGATGTCAGCCATGTTGCTCAAGCCACCCGATGCGATCACAGGGATGCTCAGGGCTTGGGCCAGCTTGACGGTGGCTTCGATGTTGATGCCGCTGAGCATGCCGTCACGACCAATGTCGGTGTAGATGATGGATTCGACACCATAGTCTTCGTATTTTTTACCCAAATCGACCACATCGTGGCGGGTGAGCTTGCTCCAGCCGTCCGTGGCAACCTTGCCGTCGCGGGCATCCAGTCCGACGATGATGTGACCACCAAAGGCGGTGCAGGCATCTTGCAAAAACCCGGGGTTTTTGACCGCAGCGGTACCAATGATCACGTAACGTAGACCGGCGTCAAGGTAACGCTCAATCGTGTCCAGGTCGCGAATGCCGCCGCCCAACTGGACGTCAATTTCGCTGCCCACTTCCTTCAGGATCTTGCGAATGGCTTGTTCATTCTTGGGATGTCCCGCAAAAGCACCATTCAAATCCACCAAATGCAGACGCCGCGCGCCCTGGTCAACCCACTTGCGGGCCATGACCGCAGGGTCTTCGCCAAAAGTGGTGGATTGGTCCATATCGCCTTGTTTGAGGCGTACGCAGTGGCCGTCTTTGAGATCGATTGCAGGTATTAAAAGCATGATGCTTCAGGTTGGTGGAGGAAAAGGGAGAGGGGCTCAGGGAGAGCAAGCGGAATCAAGGGTTCCAGTGAAGGAAGTTTCTGTAGAGCGCTAAACCATGTTCGGCGCTCTTTTCAGGGTGAAATTGAGTCGCGAAAATATTATCGCGCGCAATGGCCGAAGAAAAACGGTTGCCATAGTCTGTCTCGCCCACGCTGTGGCGTGCATCAGACGGTTTGGCATAGTAACTGTGCACAAAGTAGAAGTAACTGCCATCTGGCACGTCGCCCCACACCGGGTGCGGCGCGCCACCATGGTTGTTGCGGTAAACCTGATTCCAACCCATTTGCGGCACTTTATAACGGCTGGCGTCGGGTTGCAACTGCCCCACAAGGTCAAATTTGATCACTTCACCGGGAATCAAGCCCAGGCAAGCGGTGTCTTGTTCGGCACTGTGGTCCAGCAGCATTTGCATGCCCACACACACGCCCATCAGGGGTTTGTTGGCGGCGGCGTGCAGAACAGCGGGCAACATGCCTGACTCGCGCAACTCCCGCATGCAATCCCGCATGGCGCCCTGACCCGGCAGCACCACCCGTTCAGCGGCCACGACTTCTTCAGGGGTACGCGCCCAGACCACATCCACATCGGAGCCGGCGGCGGCATGAATCACCGCCTGGGACACGGAGCGCAGGTTGCCCATACCGTAATCCACCACCGCCACCGTCTTCTTGAGGGTGTTGATTGCTACCAAATTAATAGCTTCTCCCGCAGTCTGCACGGGCGCCAGAGGCACATTTTCCATAAAATTTACAGCATACCCTTGGTTGAGGGGATGGCGCCCAGCGAACGGGGGTCGAACTCGAGCGCCGCGCGCAATGCACGGGCAAAGGCTTTGAACACAGTCTCCGCCTGGTGGTGAGCGTTCTCGCCACGCAGGTTGTCAATGTGCAGGGTCGCGAACGAATGGTTCACAAAGCCTTGAAAAAATTCGTGCGCGAGTTGGCTGTCAAAGGTGCCGATCATGCCGCTCTTGAACGGCACGTGCATGATCAAACCAGGGCGACCGGACAAATCAATGACCACGCGGGACAAGGCCTCGTCCAAAGGAACATAAGCATGGCCATAACGGCGAATGCCTTTTTTGTCGCCCACCGCTTTGTGCACGGCCTGGCCAAACGCAATGCCCACATCTTCAACGGTGTGGTGACCGTCAATGTGCAGGTCACCCACGGCTTGAATGTCGAGGTCGATCAAACCGTGGCGGGCAATCTGGTCCAGCATGTGGTCAAAAAAACCAATGCCGGTGCTCAGATTCGCTTTGCCGGTGCCGTCCAGGTTGACCTTGACGGTAATCTGGGTTTCCGCCGTGTTGCGAGACACCTCGGCCGTGCGAGGAGCGGTGGTGGGGAGAGTGGTCGTCATAGTGATTCCAGAAGGGCGGCAAGCATGGCCTCGTTCTCAGTCGCGGTGCCGACCGTGAGGCGCAAACAATTGGCCAACAAGGGGTGCATTTTAGAAACGTTCTTGACGAGGACCTTGCGCGCGCGCATGCCCTCGAAGGTTTTGGCGGCATCCGGCACCCGCACCAAAATCATATTGGCGTCGCTCGGGTAGGCTTTCACGCCGGGCAAAGGAGTCAACGCCGCCAGAATGACGGTGCGCTGCGTCCGAATGTCCTGGGCTTGTGCAGCAAATACATCCTGGTAGCCAAGCGCAAACAAGGCGCACTCGCAGTTCAGCACACTGATGTTGTAGGGTGGACGCACTTTGTCGACCTCGGCAATCAAGGCCTTGGGACCCATCATGTAACCCAATCGCACGCCGGCCAGGCCAAACTTGCTCATGGTGCGCATCAGCAGCACATGGCTGTGGCGCGCCAAGCGGTCAATGTAACTCCGGCTGGCGAAGGGCTGGTAGGCCTCGTCCATCACCACCAGACCGCCCTGCTCTCCCACGGCCGCAATGATTTTCTCAATGACGTCGTCGCTCCACAGGTTGGCGGTAGGGTTGTTGGGGTAAGCCAAGTAGGTGAGTGTGGGGCGATGCTGGGCAATCGCGGCCAACATGGCGGCTTCGTCCAACTCAAAATCAGCGGTGAGTGGCACGCCGTGAAAGGCCAAGCCCTGCAACTGGGCGCTCATGGCGTACATCACGAAGCCGGGTACCGGCGCCAACACGCTGGCGGCCTGGCCACCGGCGGGCTTGGCGCAGGCCAGCGCCAGCAAGCTGATCAACTCGTCAGAGCCATTGCCCAGCATGATGTCAAAGCCCTCGGGCATGCCAGCATGGGCCGCCAAGGCACGGCGCAGGTCATCCACACGGCCATCGGGGTAGCGATTCAGCGCCACGGCACCCAAGCGCTCGCCCAGAGCCGCCTGTAGCTCAGGGGGAAGGCGGTGCGGGTTCTCCATGGCATCAAGCTTGATCAGTCCGGCAGCATCTTGCACGGCATAGGCGTGCATGTCTTGCACGTCTTGGCGGATGTTGTGGGTGACGAAATCAGAGTTCATGCGGGGATCGGTGCTCAGGGTTTCGTGGGCGTTATTCATTCACACGGGTAGGCGGTGGCCAAAGCGTTGGCCATGACGAGCGGCACGCCCATGTCAGCCTCATACAACTCGCTATGGCGTTTGAGCTCGGTGTCATAGAGGGAGCGCGCCATGCGGGGCTCCAAACGGCGGCCATTCTGGCAAAACAGAGGTTTGGCGCCGGCGCGAACATGAAAGGCATTGGCCTCCATGGCCCCTTCCATGACCCCCACCAGGTAGTAACTCACATAGGCCTCGCCCTGCTTCTTGTCCGACAACTCCAAGCCGCGCAGTTCGCGCAGGGTCATGGCGGAGGCACTGGCTAGAACCGCCATGCTGCCCACGAAGGCAAAAAACCGGGCGAGCTTCATTTGAGGCGCATCTCCGCGGCACGGGCGTGGCCTTGCAGGCCTTCACCGTAGGCCAGCACAGCGGCAATTTTGCCGAGTATTTGGGCACCGGCTTCGCTGACCTCGATCAGGCTGCTGCGTTTTTGAAAGTCGTACACGCCCAAAGGCGAGCTGAACCGAGCGGTGCCGCTGGTGGGCAACACATGGTTGGGTCCTGCGCAGTAGTCGCCCAGCGACTCGCTGGTGTAGGCCCCCAGGAAAATGGCGCCCGCATGTTTCAGCAAGGGCTCCCACCGGTGTGGCTCGTGGCTGCTGACTTCCAAGTGCTCAGGGGCGATGGAGTTACTGATCTGGCACGCCTCTTCCATGCTGCGAGTCAGAATCAGGGCGCCGCGGCCGTTGAGCGACTTGGCAATGATCTCGGCGCGAGGCATTTCCGGCAGCAGACGGTTAATCGACGCTTGTACTTGCTCGATATAGGCCTGATCGGGGCACAGCAAAATACTTTGCGCCAACTCATCGTGCTCAGCCTGGCTGAACAAATCCATGGCCACCCAATCCGGCGGCGTGCTGCCATCGGCCAGCACCAGAATCTCGCTGGGGCCGGCAATCATGTCGATGCCCACCGTGCCAAACACGCGGCGTTTGGCCGCAGCCACATAGGCGTTGCCAGGACCGGTGATTTTGTCAACCTTTGGAATAGTGGCCGTGCCATACGCCAGAGCGGCGACTGCTTGCGCACCACCCACCGTGAAAGCACGCGTGACGCCCGCCACGTAGGCGGCCGCCAGCACCAAGGCGTTTTTCTCGCCTTTGGGGGTAGGCACGACCATGATGATTTCACCAACGCCTGCCACATGGGCGGGAATGGCATTCATCAGCACCGACGACGGGTAGGCGGCTTTGCCACCCGGCACATAAATGCCCACGCGGTCCAGGGGCGTGACCTTTTGGCCCAGCAGCGTCCCGTCTTCGTCGCGGTAACTCCAGCTTTCACCACTGGCCTTCTTCTGGGCTTCGTGGTAGCTGCGCACCCGTTGGGCAGCCGCTTGCAAAGCGTCGCGCTGCTCAGCGGGAATGGCATCAAACGCGGCTTTGAGTTCAGCTTGGGTCAGCTCCAGCTCGCCCATTAACGCCACGGTCAGGCCGTCAAAACGAGCGGTGTACTCCAGCACGGCGTCGTCACCGCGTTGCTGCACGTCGGCCAAAATGTCTGCCACCCGCTGCTCAATGGCCGCATCCGCCTCGGCCGACCAATGCAGGCGCGCTTTGAATTCAGCCTCAAATGTGCCGCTAGCGGTTGAAAGATAAGCGGGAGTAGCTACATATTCCATAGCAAATTCAATCCAATTGATTAGGCGGGTTGACCCACGGCGGAGGCAAATGCGTCAATGATTCGACGAATGGGCGCCTGCTTGAGCTTGAGCGCGGCTTGGTTCACCACCAAACGCGAGCTGATGTCCATGATGTGCTCGACCTCAACCAAGTGGTTGGCCTTGAGTGTGTTGCCGGTGGACACCAGGTCCACAATCGCGTCCGACAGGCCCACCAAGGGGCCCAACTCCATGCTGCCGTAGAGCTTGATCAAGTCTACGTGCACGCCTTTGGTTGCAAAAAACTCACGCGCAATCGCCACATATTTGGTGGCGACCTTGAGACGGGAGCCTTGTTTGACGGCCGAGGCGTAGTCAAAGTCATTGCGAACGGCCACGCTGATGCGGCATTTCGCAATTTGAAGGTCCAATGGTTGGTACAGGCCATCGCTGCCATGTTCCAACAGCGTGTCTTTGCCGGTGATGCCCATATCGGCGCCGCCGTATTGCACGTAGGTGGGTACATCGGTGGCACGCACCACCAACACACGCACATCGGGTTGGTTGGTGGTGAGAATCAGTTTGCGGGATTTTTCCGGGTCTTCCAGCACCTCAATGCCGGCAGCGCGCAGCAAAGGCAGGGTTTCCTCAAAGATGCGCCCCTTGGACAGTGCCAGCGTGATCATTTGATTCTTTCAATGTCTGCACCCAAGCCGCGCAGTTTGGCTTCCATTTGGTCATAGCCCCGATCCAAGTGGTAAATGCGGTCCACCACGGTCTCACCTTCGGCTACCAAGCCAGCGATGACCAGACTGGCCGAAGCACGCAAATCAGTGGCCATGACCGTCGCCCCGGACAGCTTCTCCACGCCCTCAACTACCGACACTTTGCCGTCGATCTGAATGGAGGCACCCAGACGCACCATCTCATTCACGTGCATGAAGCGATTCTCGAAAATCGTCTCGGTGACGATGGCCGTGCCATGCGAGATGCAATTCAAGGCCATGAACTGGGCTTGCATATCGGTCGGAAAGCCCGGGTACTCCGTCGTGCGAAAGCTCTGGCTCTTCAAGCGACCTTGGGATTTGATGTGAATACCGTCCTCAACCGCAGTGACGCTGGCACCGGCATCACGCAGCTTCTCAACCACGGCTTCCAGATGATCGAGACGGCCGTGCTTGAGCAGCGCTTCACCACCGGTCGCGGCGACAGCACACAAAAAGGTGCCGGTCTCAATTCGATCGGCCACCACTTGATGGGTGCAGCCGTGCAACTTGTCCACACCTTGAATGACGATGCGACTGGTGCCATGGCCTTCAATTTTGGCGCCCATCTTGATCAGCATTTCGGCCAGATCGGTGATCTCAGGCTCTTGCGCGGCGTTTTCCAGCACCGTCTCCCCCTCAGCCAGGGTGGCGGCCATCAGGAAGTTCTCGGTACCGGTCACGGTCACCATGTCGGTGGCAATACGCGCGCCTTTGAGTCGGGTCCAACCCGCTGGCAACTTGGCGATCATGTAGCCGTGCTCGACCACAATTTCGGCGCCCATGGCCGTCATGCCCTTGATGTGTTGATCGACGGGGCGCGAACCAATGGCGCAGCCACCCGGCAAAGACACCGTTGCTTCACCAAAGCGGGCCAGCAAGGGTCCCAAGGCCAACACCGAGGCGCGCATGGTCTTGACCAACTCGTACGGCGCTTCCGGCGAACTCAGGGTGCCAGCGGTCACATCAACCCGGCCATCGTCCTGGCGCTCTGCGCCCACGCCCATGTTGCGAATCAGTGTCAACATGGTGGACACATCCTGCAGGCGAGGTACGTTCAAAAGTGTCACTGGCTCAGCCGTGAGAAGGCAGGCGCACAACTCTGGCAAAGCCGCATTTTTAGCGCCGGAAATTTGCACTTCACCGTGCAATTGGCGTCCGCCGCGAATCAGTAATTTATCCATAAAGTCCGTTCAGCACCCTCAGTGGGGGTGGTAATAATTTGGGCCTGCGCTCCGGATCAACCCAGCCTCAGGCCAGGGCGGCCCACTCGGCGGGCGTGTAGGTTTTCATCGACAAGGCATGCACCTCGTCGGTTTTCATCTTGTCGCCCAAGGTGGCGTAGACCTGCTGGTGGCGCTGAATGGCGCGCTTGCCCTCAAAGGCCGAAGAGACCACGGTGGCGTACCAGTGACGGCCATCACCATCCAGCTCAAGGTGCTCGCAGGGAAGCGCTGTGGCGATCATGGTCTTGATCTGGTCTGCATTCATGTCAACAATCCAATTCGTGTGAAAACAAGGGGGGCGTTAGCTTCGGATTTTGTAACCCGTGCGCAGCAAGTGAATCGCGATCACGCTGACCACCGCCAGCGCCGCGCTAACCACACCCAAACTCAACCAGGGCGAAACGTCGCTCACCCCAAAAAATCCATGGCGAAATCCGTCAATCATGTAGAAAAATGGGTTCAGGTGACTGACCCCCTGCCAAAACGTGGGCAAGGAATGAATGGAGTAAAAAACTCCGCTCAAAAAGGTCATGGGCATGACCACAAAATTTTGAAATGCGGCCAACTGGTCAAATTTCTCTGCCCACAAGCCGGCAATCAGGCCGAGTGTGCCCATCAAGGCGGCGCCCATCACAGCAAACACCAAGATCCACAGCGGTGCCGCAAAACTCAGACTTGTAAATAAAAAGGAGATGGCGATGACGCCCAATCCCACCACCAGACCACGGATCACCGACGCGCCCACATAAGCCACATACCAGTTCATGTAGGACAGGGGAGTGAGCATCAGGAAGACCAAATTGCCCATCACCTTGCTCATGATGAGCGAAGACGAACTGTTGGCAAATGCGTTTTGCAGCACGCTCATCATGGCCAAGCCCGGCACCAGAAAGGCGGTGTAGCTGACCTGGTCATAGACCTTGACGTGAGACTCCAGCGCATGGCCAAAAATCAACAGGTACAACATGGCTGTCAGCACGGGGCCGGCAACCGTTTGGAAGGCGACCTTCCAAAAACGAAGCACTTCTTTGTAAAGGAGTGTTTGCCAGCCGGTCATACGCCCACCTTCTCGGCGGGCAGGTCAGCGCCTCTGTGTTGGTTCATGATTTCCAGGAAAACATCTTCCAGATCGGCTTTGCGGATTTCAACGTCTTGTGCCGTCAACCCGGCTTGGCGAACAGCGGCCAGATAGTGCTCAATTTCCAACGCGTCATTGGCAGGAAATTGGACAACCCGGCCCGTGATACGAGCCTTGTCCGCCAACTCAGCGGGCAAGACGCCGTCTGTCTTGAAGCGAAGCACACTGCTGGTGGCTTTCTTGAGCAATTCACTGGTGGAGTCCAGCGCCACCACCCGGCCGGACTGCAGCATGGCAATACGGCCACACAAAGCCTCAGCTTCTTCCAGATAGTGCGTGGTCAACAACACCGTGTGGCCTTGCTTGTTGAGTTTCGCGACGAACTTCCAGAGGGTTTGGCGCAACTCAACATCGACACCTGCGGTCGGCTCATCCAGCACGATGACTCTTGGCTTGTGCACCAGCGCCTGAGCCACCAGCACGCGTCGCTTCATGCCACCAGAGAGCTGACGCATATTGGCGTTGGCCTTGTCTGCCAAACCCAAACTGTCCAGCAACTCGTCGATCCAGGCGTCGTTGTTCTTGACACCGAAATAGCCCGATTGCAGGCGAAGTGCTTCGCGCACATTAAAAAATGGGTCAAACACCAACTCTTGCGGCACCACGCCCAGACTGCGGCGCGCCTCAGCGAAGTCCCGCTGAACGTCATGCCCCAGCACACTGACAGACCCCGAACTGGCGCGGGTTAGTCCGGCCAGAATGCTGATCATGGTGGTTTTTCCGGCGCCATTGGGGCCAAGCAGGCCAAAGAACTCGCCATCTTCGATGTCGAGACTGACGCGATCGAGGGCAAGAAAAGTAGCGCCTTTGGGTCCCCGGGGGGAAGGATACGCTTTGGAGACGGTTTTAAATGAGATTGCGGACATGCGAGCCCGCTATTTTACCGGGTCGGCTGATTCGGCTGGAAGCAGCTCATCAATACCGTACAGCGTGGCCAAATCAGCCAAACGCGCGGGTAAACCGCGAATCGAAAATTGCTTGCCCAGCGCCATCACCTCACGGCGAAACTCCAGCAAGACGGCCAATGCAGCCGAATCAAAGCGGACCAAGGCACTGGCATCCACGACCATGCCGGACCCAGTTTGGGTGCGCAGATCGTGAACCAGCGACCGCAAACAGGCAGTCGCCTCAACTTGGGTCAAGGCCTTTGGCAACACCACCATGTGTCAGCTCTTCTTGGCGTTGGATTTATTCATTTCGGTCAGTGTGGCGATCAGACCATCAATGCCTTTGGCGTTGATCTCAGAGCGAAATTGACTGCGGTAGGTCTCGACTAACCAAACGCCCAACACGTTCAAGTTGTTGATTTTCCAACCCTCACCGGGGTTTTTCTCCAAGCGGTAGTCCAATTGAACCGGATCGCCCCGACCAATGACTTCCGTTCGCACCGTCACCGCCGTGCTGTCAGCCGCAGCACGCAAAGGCTTGACCGAGATGGTGTTGTCTTTAACATTGATCAGCGCTCCCGCGTATGTCTGCACCAAGAGGATCTTGAACTCATCTTGCAGGCGCTTGCGCTGCTCAGGAGTGGCCTGACGCCAAGCCGGCCCCACCGCTGACGCGGTCATCCCCTGAAAATTGACATAGGGCATAACCTTGGTGTCCACCAAGGAAACAATGCGCGACACATCACCTGCCATCAAAGTCTTATCAGCCTTGATGGTTGCAAGCACGTCAGCGCTGACCCTTTGAATCAAGGCATCTGGTGCCTCATCTGCGGCGAGGACTGGCAAAGCAGCCAATGCAAACAAACTCAAACTGAGTGTGGTCAGCCAACGATTCAATTGACGACGATTCATGGTGTTACTTTCTGTGACTGTTCAGAGGGGGCGGGATAGTCATCTTCCTCAGGAGGATTTCCGTCATAAACCGCGCTGCGACGACGCTGGAGGTAGGCATCACGCACAAACGAATACTTGTCGAGTGCGATTTTGTCCAGCATCTCGGTCGCTTTGAGAAGACCTTCGCGCTGATCCACAATGCGCACCGCCATGGTGGTGTTCCGGGTTGGAACGTGGTTCAAATTGCCGACCACGTCGCCTTGCGAATCCACTGGTAACGCAGCCGTGTCTCTCAGGGTCGAGGGGCCGAGCAGCGGCAACATCAGGTACGGCCCTGAAGCCACACCCCAATGACCCAAGGTCAAGCCGAAGTCTTTGGTGTGCTTTTGGATGCCCAAGTCAGATGCCACGTCGAATATTCCGCCGATACCGATGAGACTATTGATCATCACGCGCCCGGCGTTGTCGGAAGTAGCAGGTCCATTGAGCTGCAGCGCACTGTTCACCGTGGACCAGACATCTTGCAAATTGCCGAAGAAATTACCGACCCCTTGGCGAATCAGACGCGGCGTCACATCACGGTAAGCCGTGGCAACTGGCTTCAACACCGCAGTGTCGACCGCATCGTTGAACTGGTAGACGCCCCGATTGAAGGGTTCCAAAGGATCCTTGGGGTTGGCATTGGGGCCACTGGCGCAACCTGCCAGCAGAGCCACGCCCAAAAGCGCGCTGATCACAACTCCGTGTGGACGAGCCAGCGGCGCCATCGGTGTCAATTGTTGAAGTCGATTCATCATCATTTATCCGAGTTGGGGGCATTTTTGTCAGCCGCACTGCTGAACAGGAACTGACTAATCAGGTTTTCCAGCACTACGGCCGACTGGGTGCGGGAAATCGTATCACCGCTCGCCAAGTTGCGATCATCCGCCCCCGGCTCCAGACCGAGGTACTGCTCACCCAACAGGCCACTGGTCAATATCTTCAAGGAGCTGTCCTTGGGAAATACATAACGATCCTCCAGCGCCAAGGTGACTCGAGCCTGAAATGACTTGTCGTCAAACACAATGCTCTCCACCCGGCCCACCACCACGCCCGCGCTGCGCACGGCCGCTTTGGGCTTGACACCCCCCACGTTGTCAAACTTGGCCGACACGGTGTAGGTTTTCTGAAAGTTCAGACTCAACAAATTCGCAGATTGCAGTGCGAGAAACAGAATCGCCGCCGCGCCCAACAGCACAAACAATCCAACCCACACATCTTTTTTTGAGCGTTGCATCACACTCTCCCCTTAAATAGTAAACATGAAGGCGGTCAGGATGAAATCCAACCCCAGTACTGCCAGCGAAGCCATCACCACCGTGCG
The DNA here is from genome assembly GCA_963781205.1 of uncultured beta proteobacterium. Classification (GTDB taxonomy): domain Bacteria; phylum Pseudomonadota; class Gammaproteobacteria; order Burkholderiales; family Burkholderiaceae_C; genus Rhodoferax. The sequence goes on from CAWAFG010000018.1 coordinate 104,225, forward strand.
GGTGGTCGCACTGGCGACCCCTTCCGGCGTAGGTTGTGCATCAAATCCCTGCAACAAAGCAACGAAAGTCACGGTGAATCCGAAAACGATGCTTTTGATCACACCGTTGCCCACATCCTGCCAAACATCCACACCGCTTTGAATCTGGCTCCAGAACGAGCCAGCGTCAACACCAATCATCAACACGCCAACAATCCAGCCGCCAATGATGCCAGTGGCGCTGAACACAGCCGCCAGCAGTGGCATGGTCAACACGCCACCCCAAAAGCGGGGGGCCAGAATACGTTTTACCGGGTCAACAGCCATCATTTCCATGACGCTGATCTGCTCACCCGCTTTCATCAAACCAATCTCTGCCGTGAGCGAGGTGCCTGCGCGCCCGGCAAACAGCAAGGCGGTGACGACCGGGCCCAATTCACGAACGAGAGTGAGGGTCACCATCAGCCCCAGCGAATCGGACGAACCGTAGCGCTGAAGCGTGTAATAACCTTGCAGACCAAACACAAAGCCAACGAACAAACCAGACACGGCGATGATGGCCAGCGAATAGTTGCCCAGGAAAAAGAGTTGATCGCGAATCAGCCCGAAGCGCTTGAGGCTCCCGCCCAGCGTGCCTAGCAGGCGAAAAAACAAGCGGGCCCCATGGCCCAAGTCTGCCAATTGTGTGCGTGTGGCCAAGCCAACGTCCGCAGGTTTATACCAGCTCATGCGCGGCCTCCGATCCCAAAGTCGTCTTCAATGCTGGTGGCTGGGTAGTGAAAGCGCACCGGACCATCTGACAGCGCATTCACGTACTGGTACACCAGCGGATCCGTGCTTTGGCGAACCTCATCGGGCGTGCCTTGCGTAGCCACTTTGCCGTTGGCCAAAATAATCACGTGATCAGCAATGGCAAAGGTTTGCTCCAACTCATGCGAAACAAACAAGCTGGTTAATCCCATGGAGTCGTTGAGTTGACGAATCAAGCGAGCTGACGTGGCCAGTGAAATGGGGTCCAGCCCGGAAAAGGGCTCGTCGTACATCACCAACTCAGGGTCCAACGCAATCGCTCGGGCCAGCGCAATACGGCGCGCCATGCCGCCAGAGAGGTCACTGGGCATGAGGTCACGCGCGCCGCGCAAACCCACCGCGTTGAGCTTCATCAGTACGATGTCGCGAATCAGCGCGTCCGACAGGTCCGTGTGCTCGCGCAGCGGAAATGCCACGTTCTCAAACACCGACAAGTCGGCAAACAAGGCCCCAAACTGGAACAGCATGCCCATGCGGCGTCGGGCGGCATACATCTGAGTTTGATTCATGGGCGTCACATCCTGCCCATCGAACAGAAGTTGCCCTTTTTGGGCACGATTCTGTCCACCAATCAAACGCAGAATGGTGGTCTTTCCACCGCCGGACGCACCCATGAGCGCAGTCACTTTGCCGCGCGGAATCGACAAGGACACGTCATCCAAAATCACGCGCTCTCCGTACCCGAAGGTCAGATTGCGCAGTTCGACAAAAGAATCCACGGAAGGTGCGGTCATTGGGGCGATTGGACTGGCGGGCGCTCTGACAGCTGCCCCGGTTGATGCGTCGTGAATCAAAAAAAGAAAGGCCGGGAAGTCCCCGGCCCTTGAATCATACGGGATTACCCGATGCCTGGCCCAGAACGGGCCATTGGCTTAACGCGGCAAGTCGCTGACACCCATCAGAAACTCGTCGACCGAGCGCGCCGCTTGGCGGCCTTCACGGATGGCCCACACCACCAAACTCTGACCCCGGCGAATGTCGCCTGCGGCAAAGACCTTGGGCACATTGGTGGCATAGCCCCCAATGAAATCGGTACTGGCGCGGGCATTACCGCGTGCGTCTTTGTCAATGCCAAAGGTCTCCAACACGCTGGCCACCGGGCTGACAAAGCCCATGGCAAGCAACACCAAGTCGGCTTTCAACACCTGCTCGCTGCCCGCCACTTCGACCATCTTGCCGTCTTTCCACTCAACGCGCACGGTCTTCAGACCCGTTACTTTGCCCTTTTCACCGATAAATTCCTTGGTGGAAATGGCAAATTCGCGGGTACAGCCTTCATCATGGCTGGAGCTGGTGCGCATTTTCAGAGGCCAGTAAGGCCAAGTCATGGGGCGATTTTCCTCAGCCGGCGGCTGTGGCATCAACTCAAACTGGGTGACGCTGACCGCGCCGTGACGGTTGCTGGTGCCCACACAATCAGAGCCGGTGTCGCCGCCGCCAATGACGATGACGTGTTTGCCATCGGCGCGCAACTGGCCTTTGATTTTGTCGCCGGCGTTGACCTTATTCTGCTGGGGCAGGAACTCCATGGCAAAGTGAATACCATCCAGGTCACGACCAGGTGCGGGCAAATCACGGGACTGCTCGGCCCCGCCAGTCAGCAACACCGCATCGAAATCTTTTTGCAGCTGTGCCGGCGAAATAGTTTCCTTGGCCCAGTTCGTGACCTTGGAGCCCTTCGGCATTTCGCCGACCAACACGCCGGTGCGAATCGTGACGCCTTCTTGCTGCAACTGCTCGACACGGCGGTCGATATGCGACTTCTCCATCTTGAAATCAGGAATGCCATAGCGCAACAGGCCACCGACCCGGTCGTTCTTTTCGAACAGGGTCACTTCATGCCCCACCCGAGCCAACTGCTGTGCTGCCGCCATGCCCGCAGGGCCAGAGCCCACCACGGCCACCCGTTTACCGGTCTTGTGTTTGGCCGGACGTGCCGCCACCCAGCCTTCGGACCAAGCGCGGTCAATGATGGCGTGCTCAATGGACTTGATGCCCACTGCGTCATCATTCACATTCAAGGTGCACGCCGCCTCGCAAGGAGCTGGGCAAATGCGCCCCGTGAACTCGGGGAAGTTGTTGGTGCTGTGCAGCACTTCGATGGCATTCTTCCAATCGCCCCGGAAGACGAGGTCATTGAAGTCCGGAATGATGTTGTTGACCGGGCAACCGTTGTTACAAAACGGTGTGCCGCAATCCATGCAACGGGCTGCTTGCACGTTGGCTTGCGCGTCGTCCAGGCCGACCACGAACTCTTTGTAATTTTTCAAGCGCTCGGCAACGGGCTTGTAACCCTCTTCCAGACGCTCAAACTCCATGAAGCCAGTGACTTTTCCCATGATTGTTGTCCTATTTGATTGAGTCAGTCCGCCTTACTTGGCCGGAGTTGCTTCTTTTTTTGTAGCTGCTTTCGCACGATTGGTAAGGGCTGCAGCCTCTTTCTGCGCATGAAGCTCACCCAGCGCCCGCTTGTACTCATTGGGGAACACTTTGACGAACTTCAACCGCGCTGTATCCCAGTTGTCCAGCAACTCGCGGGCACGCTTGCTTCCCGTCCAGCGGTTGTGGTCTTGCAGCAGCTTTTTGAGCTGCGCTTCATCGCTTTGGCCGCGATGCCACAAACTGGCGTCCAACACGGTGGCTTGCTCAGCCTCAGTCAGTACCTTGTCCAGGGAAACCATGGCCGTGTTGCAACGGGTGGCGAACTGGCCGTCTTCGTCATACACATAGGCCACGCCGCCACTCATTCCGGCCGCAAAGTTGCGCCCGGTCTTGCCCAGCACAGCAACCGTACCGCCCGTCATGTACTCACAACCGTGGTCACCTGTGCCTTCAATCACCGCCGTGGCGCCTGACAGACGGACCGCAAAACGCTCACCGCCCACGCCGCTGAAGAACGCTTCGCCGCTGGTGGCGCCAAACATGACCGTGTTGCCCACAATGGTGTTGCGCACAGACTCACCCCGGAAGTCAATGCTCGGGCGAACAATCACCCGGCCACCGCTCAAGCCTTTGCCGGTGTAATCATTGGCATCGCCAATCAGGTACATGGTGATACCGTTGGTCAGGAACGCGCCAAACGATTGGCCGCCCGTGCCTTCCAACTGGATGCGAATGCTGTCATCCGGCAAGCCTTCGGGATGCACTTTGGTCACCGCACCCGACAACATGGCGCCGACAGAACGGTTCACGTTGCGCGCCACCTCGATGAACTTCACCCGCTCACCACGCTCAATGGCAGGCTGCGACTTGGCGATCAAGATGTTGTCCAAGGCGTTTTCCAGGCCATGCTCCTGCGTTTCTGTCTGGAAGCGAGGCACATCCGCTGGAACGATTGGCATGGCGAAGACGCGGCTGAAATCCAGACCGCTGGCTTTCCAGTGCGCAATGCCCTGGCGTGTGTCCAGCAGGTCAGCGCGACCAATCATGTCGTCAAACTTGGCAATACCCAATTGCGCCATGATGTGCCGAACCTCCTCGGCAATGAAGAAGAAGTAATTCACCACATGCTCAGGCTTGCCCGAGAACTTGCGACGCAAAGCGGGGTCCTGAGTCGCGACACCAACCGGGCAGGTGTTGAGATGGCATTTGCGCATCATGATGCAGCCCTCAACCACCAGCGGGGCCGTGGCGAAGCCAAACTCATCAGCACCTAGCAGGGCACCAATGGCCACGTCGCGACCGGTTTTCATCTGACCATCAGCCTGCACGCGAATGCGGCTGCGCAGGCGGTTGAGCACCAGCGTCTGTTGGGTTTCGGCCAGACCGATTTCCCAAGGGCTGCCGGCGTGCTTGATCGACGACCAGGGTGAAGCACCCGTGCCGCCGTCATGCCCGGCAATCACCACGTGATCGGCCTTGCACTTGGCCACGCCAGCTGCGATGGTGCCCACACCGATTTCGGACACGAGCTTGACGCTGACGTCGGCATGAGGCGCGACGTTCTTCAAGTCGTGGATCAGTTGCGCCAAGTCCTCGATCGAATAAATATCATGGTGTGGCGGTGGCGAGATCAAACCCACACCCGGCACAGAGTGACGCAAACGACCGATGTACTCGGACACCTTGCCGCCTGGCAGTTGACCGCCCTCGCCCGGCTTGGCGCCTTGGGCCATCTTGATTTGAATCTGGTCAGCGCTGGTGAGGTATTCCGCTGTGACACCAAAGCGACCGGATGCGACCTGCTTGATTCGCGAGCGCAAGCTGTCACCGTCCAGCAAAGGCATATCAACTTCAACCACATCATTGCCAATGACGCTCTTCAGTGAATCCCCCTTCTTGATGGGGATGCCTTTGAGCTCATTGCGGTAACGCGCTGGGTCCTCACCACCCTCGCCCGTGTTGCTCTTGCCGCCAATGCGGTTCATGGCAACAGCCAGCGTGGCGTGTGCCTCGGTAGAAATGGAGCCCAGAGACATGGCGCCCGTGGCAAAGCGCTTGACGATCTCCTTGGCAGACTCGACCTGATCCAGGGGAATGGCTTTTGACGGGTCAATCTTGAACTCGAACAAGCCGCGCAGCGTCATGTGGCGCTTGCTTTGGTCGTTGATCAACTCGGCATACTCTTTGTAAGTATTCCAGTTGTTCGCGCGGGTGCTGTGTTGCAGCTTGGCAATCGCGTCGGGCGACCACATGTGGTCTTCACCGCGCACCCGCCAGGCGTACTCACCACCAGCATCCAGCATATTGGCCAGCACGGGGTCATCGCTGAAGGCTGCTTTGTGCATGCGAATCGCCTCTTCGGCAATTTCGAACACACCAATGCCTTCAACTTTGCTTGGCGTACCGGTGAAGTATTTGGCCAGCGTTTCCGTGTTCAGGCCAATGGCCTCGAACAACTGGGCGCCGCAATAGCTCATGTAGGTGGACACGCCCATTTTGGACATGATCTTGGACAAGCCTTTGCCCACCGCCTTGATGTAGTTGTAAATTGCCTTCTCAGCACTCAGGTCACCCGGCAACTCCTGGTGGATGGCCGCCAGGGTTTCCATGGCCAGGTAGGGGTGAACGGCCTCGGCGCCATACCCGGCCAACACGGCAAAGTGATGCACTTCACGGGCTGTGCCGGTCTCAACCACCAAACCAGCTGTGGTCCGCAAACCTTCGCGCACCAGATGCTGGTGAATGGCCGACAGAGCCAGCAGCGCAGGAATGGCAACCTTGGTTGCGCTCAAACCCCGGTCACTGATGATCAGGATGTTTTTACCGCCTTTGATGGCATCGACCGCCTCGGCACACAGAGATGCCAGTTGAGCCTCCACCCCCTCATGGCCCCATGACAACGGGTAGGTGATGTCCAAGGTGTGGCTGCGGAACTTGCCCTTGGAGTGGGTGTCGATGTCTCGCAACTTGGCCATGTCGGCAAAGTCCAACACGGGCTGGCTCAACTCCAGGCGCATGGGCGGGTTGAGGTGGTTGATATCCAGCAGATTCGGTTTGGGCCCGACAAAGGACACCAACGACATCACGATGGCTTCGCGAATCGGGTCAATCGGTGGGTTGGTGACCTGGGCAAACAACTGCTTGAAGTAGTTGTAGAGCGGCTTGTTCTTGTCGCTCAGCACGGCCAACGGGCTGTCGTTGCCCATGGAGCCCAATGCCTCTTCCCCGGCCGTGGCCATGGGGGCGATCAGGAACTTCAGGTCTTCCTGCGTGAAGCCAAATGCTTGCTGGCGATCCAGGAGTGACACGCCGTTGTCCGGCGCAGGCACTGAGGTGTCGCCGCCGGGCACATCGTCCAGACGAACACGCACGTTCTCGATCCACTGGGTATAGGGCTTGCTTTGAGCCAGGTTGGACTTGAGCTCGTCGTCGTCAATCATGCGGCCCTGCTCCAGATCGATCAGGAACATCTTGCCGGGCTGAAGACGCCACTTGCGCACGATTTTATTCTCGGGCACAGGCAACACGCCGGACTCGGAGCCCATGATCACCAAATCGTCGTCAGTGATGCAATAGCGCGAGGGGCGCAGGCCATTGCGGTCCAGCGTTGCGCCAATCTGGCGGCCATCGGTGAACACAATGCTGGCGGGGCCGTCCCACGGCTCCAACATGGCTGCGTGGTATTCATAAAACGCCTTGCGACGCGGATCCATGGTGGTGTGCTGCTCCCAAGGCTCGGGAATCATCATCATCACGGCCTGGCTGATGGGGTAGCCCGCCATTGTCAACAGCTCAAGGCAGTTGTCAAAAGTGGCGGTATCGGACTGGTCCGCGAAGCTGATGGGGTACAACTTCTGCAAGTCGTCGCCCAACACAGGCGAAGCCATCACGCCTTCGCGTGCCTTCATCCAGTTGTAGTTGCCCTTGATGGTGTTGATCTCGCCGTTGTGGGCGACATAACGGTAAGGGTGAGCCAACGGCCACTCAGGAAAGGTATTGGTCGAGAAACGTTGGTGCACCAGACCCAGGGCGGAGATGCAGCGTGGGTCTTCCAAATCTTTAAAGTACACGCCCACCTGGTTGGCCAGCAGCAGGCCTTTGTAGACCACGGTGCGACTGCTCATGCTGGGCAGGTAATATTCTTTGCTGTGCTTGAGCTTGAGGCGCTGAATATTGGCGCTGCACGTCTTGCGAATCACATACAGCTTGCGCTCCAATGCGTCTTGCACGATGACGTCAGCACCCCGGCCGATGAAGACCTGACGCATGATGGGCTCTTTTTTGCGCACGGTGGGCGACATCGGCATGTCGCGGTTGACGGGCACATCGCGCCAACCCAACAACACCTGACCCTCTGCTTTGATCGCCCGCTCCATCTCCTGCTCACAAGCGAGGCGCGAAGCACTTTCTTTTGGCAAGAACATCATGCCAACACCGTACTCACCGAGTGGCGGCAAGGTCACGCCTTGGGCGGCCATCTCTTCACGGTACAAGGCGTCGGGCAACTGAATCAAGATGCCGGCACCGTCGCCCATAAGCTTGTCAGCACCCACGGCACCCCGGTGATCCAGGTTTTCCAAAATCTTCAGGGCGCCCTGAATGATCTCGTGGGACTTTTTACCCTTGATGTGAGCCACAAATCCCAAGCCGCAAGCGTCATGCTCGCTGGCCGAAGAGTACAAACCGTGGTCTTGAAGATGCTTGATCTCGGCAGCCGTTGTCATGGCGCGCTCCTAAAAAAGTGGCAGATAGGTCGAGCATACTGCACCGCAACAATGATGCCAACGATTTTAAATGGGGTCAGATCCCATTTAATTTGAAACAATCACATGGTTGTTTTATTAAATTAGGGACATATCAATATTAGTAGCAGCTCAGCGCTTTATTTACAAGGCGATCAGAGCGCTATTTGTCACTATTTTTTGAGGTGGAAGTCGGTCTTCCAGGGGAAGATTTGCTCAACCGGCGCCGTGTCTTTTTTTGTAAGTCATCCACAAATTCCGGACTCCCCAAGGCCCAACCGTTCAACGCAGAATCCGTCAAGGCGGTTTGCTGCACCATGTTGAGGCCAGCCTGCACCATATCGGCATAAGCCGCCTCCCGAGCAAAAGGCGTGTTACCCAACTCCCAAAACAAGGAATGGGGGGTGATGAGTTTGTCAATACGTTGGCCTGTGTAATGACCATAACTTGACCACGGATAGTCCCGCGCCTGAGCGACCAGACCCGCCCGAACGGGATTGAGGTCGATGTAGGCCATGCAAGCCAACAAAAATCGCTCCGCTTCAATCACCGTGGATCGATAGCGCCCTTCCCACAAGGTGCCTGAGCGGCCCTGCAAGTCATTGAAGTAGCGCACATAACGCCGCCCAACAGCCTGCATCATCAGAGGTAAACCCGTCTCCGTGTGAGGCGTAAGCAACAGATGAAAGTGGTTATTCATCAGCACGTATGCATGAACATCCACCTCGAACCGTTTGGCACTCTCCGCCATCAAGTCGAGCAAGGTCTGATGATTCTCTGGGCTGACAAATATCGCTTGGCGATTATTGCCTCGCTGAATCACATGGTGCGGGTAACCGGGTAGCGTGAATCGGGGGAGTCGGGCCATGAGATGCAATCAATTGGTGTGACTTGCATCTTAGCGGCGATCTGACCCCAATTGTTTACCGACAACACCCTTGATTCGCCCCTTGACTGCGAGGCGCAGCGTCGTCAAGCTCATTCGAGGAGAGGGGCACCCTCGTCTGCCGGGTTAGCTATCGCCTTGTCAATGGGCAGTTTGAATCGCGTTTCAAGCAAGTCACTCAAGCCAAACTCCTGCAGCAAGGCACGCAAACGCTGCGCCGCAGCTCGCTTCTTTTGCCCCGTGTATTTGGCGATGATGAGCTCATTCTTCATGCTGTGCTCCCACCCCACCAACTCAGTGACGGTGACTTGGTAGCCCCACGCCTCCAAGTACAAACAGCGCAGCACATTGGTGATCTGACTGCCCATTTCCCGAGTGTGCATGGGATGGCGCCAGAGCTCGGCCAGCGGCGTGCGGGACAGAGACATGGCCTTGTGCTGGTTCAGCACTCGCGCGACTTCGGCCTGACAGCAAGGCACCAGCACCATGAAGCGGGCGTTTTTCTGCAGCCCAAATGCAATCGCATCATCGGTTGCCGTGTCGCACGCATGCAGTGCAGTCACCACATCGATTTGGGCGGGCAACTCCGACGCAAGTGCCGACTCAACCACGGTCAGGTTGAGGAAAGACATCCGAGAAAAGCCGAGCTGAAGGGCCAACTCCCGAGATTTCTGGACTAACTCAGGCCGAGTTTCAATGCCGTAGATGTGGCCATTGCTCAGTGACTTGAAAAACAGGTCATAGATGATGAACCCGAGGTAGGACTTGCCTGCCCCATGGTCGGCCAAGGTAATGCCCTGGTTGCTGCTCGGCACTTCATTGAGCAACTTTTCAATGAACTGAAACAGGTGGTAGACCTGTTTGAGCTTGCGTCGGGAATCCTGATTGAGTTTGCCATCCCGGGTCAGTATGTGCAGTTCTTTCAGCAACTCAACCGATTGGCCGGGGCGAATTTCCGGCGCAAGGCTGGTGCTCGCCGTCTTGTCAGCAGCGTTTTTCACACCGCGCGGGGGGATGCGTTCATTTTTTGGGGATTTCATCCGCCAATGATGCCACGCCCAATGGCTCAATCGAGGGCCCGACATCCAGTCCAGCCCAACCCTGCACACCGAGCAGCTCCATGGTTTGCATATTCACTTCAAATATGGCCTCGGCATTGGGAAACGCGGCAACAGCGCGGTCAATACTTTCTTCCCTCAAGAGATGCAGCGTGGGGTAAGGCGATCGGTTGGTGAAATTGGTGACGTCGTCTGCCTGCGTGCCGGCGAACTGATACTGCGGGTGCAAACTGGCAATCTGAATCACACCGTCGAGGTCCAGGTCCACCAACGCCTGATCCGCAAGCCCCAGAAAATCATTGAAATCCAGAAAGTCTGACAGGCAATCTGGCGCGATCAACAGCGTGGTGTCCCGAACGGCCGCGTCCAGAGCAACCAAGTCCTTGAGCTCGCTTGTGAGACGCTCAAGCAGCACTTCAGCGGTTGTTGCGTCACTAACGGCGTAATGCACCTGACCCTTGACGTGAACACTTTTTGCAAACGGACACAGGTTCAAACCGATGACCGCACGCTCCAGCCAAACGCGGGTATCGCGTTCTGCGGTTATGGTGGCAGGGGTGGGGTGAAGTTCGGTCATGGCAGTGAATGGCAAGTTTTTTTGATTAACAACAGGGGCATGCAAGTGAGAACAGCATCAGGTCAGCCAACGCCGCCCAGTCAACCGTTCGTGCTCACGGCCAGCAAAACGATCGGTCATGCCCGCAATGTAGTCGGCTACCCGACGAGCACGAAAATCATCCGAATCGTTGGCTTGTGCGGGGCAACGTGCCAGGTATCCCGCGCCCATCTCCTGGGGTGAAGCCATATATTGGACAAAAAGATCCCGCACGACTTGCTGTGCCTGCCCCGTCATCGCCATGACTTGAGGATGCCGGTACAACTGCGACAGCAAAAAACGCTTCAGCACCTGGGACTGCTGCCGCATGGACTCATTAAATTTGACCAGCGGTGGGGCGAGGCGAACGGCAGAGACGTCCGTGGGACTGAGCTGTACCAAGGCCTCACCGGTCGCGGCAATAACGTCATAAACTTGGGCGCTCAGCATGCGTCTGATGGACTCATAAAGCAACCGTCGCCCCTGTGACAACTCGTTGAGCGCCGGAAATTCCGCCAGCGTTTCACGTCGATACCCGTCAAACAGGGGTACGTCCTGCAACTGCTCCAAAGTAATCAACCCTGAGCGAACCCCATCGTCAATGTCATGGGCGTTGTAGGCAATCTCGTCTGCGAGATTGCACAACTGAGCCTCCAAACTTGGTTGTGTTCGGGCCAGAAACCGATGCCCTACACCCAAAGGCTCGATCCGTTCCAATGCTTCGGCATGACGACGAGAGCAGTGCTTCAAGATGCCCTCTCGCGTCTCAAAGGTCAGGTTCAAGCCATCAAACTCCGGATAACGCGCCTCTAATTCATCGACCACCCGCAGGCTTTGAAGGTTGTGCTCAAACCCACCGAACTCGTGCATGCAGTCATTCAATGCATCCTGCCCCGCATGACCGAATGGCGTGTGCCCCAAATCATGAGCCAACGCAATCGCCTCGACCAGATCTTCATTGAGTTGAAGTGAACGGGCAATCGAGCGGCCCAACTGCGCCACCTCCAGCGAGTGGGTCAACCGCGTGCGAAACAGATCGCCTTCATGGTTCAAGAAAACCTGGGTCTTGTAGACCAAACGTCGAAATGCGCTGCTGTGCACAATTCGGTCGCGATCGCGTTGGTAATCCGTTCTTGTCGGCGCAGGCGCCTGCACAAAGCGCCTGCCAAGGGTTTGATCAGGGTGACAAGCGTAAATCGCAAGCATCAAAAATTCATGCCAAATAACGCCACACCGCACACAGGAAAGGCACAACCCGCTATCATTTTTGATGAGCCTGATTGCAGCAAGAACGAATCACCTCGCGCACCATGGCGTCTGGCGCTGAGCGCATCACCGCACGACCGGGACCGTCGATCAAAACAAATTTAATCTCCCCACCTTCCGCTTTCTTGTCCACTCGCATCAATTCCAAGTATCGACCTTCATTGTCTGTTTCAGAGAGCTTCGGCCCAACAATGGGTAAACCAGCCTGTTGAATCAAGGACGTGAGTCGCTGGACAAACGCCACATCCACCAAGCCCAATCGCTGCGACAAGTGGGCCGCCATGACCATCCCACAACCGACGCCCTCGCCGTGCAGCCATTCGCCGTAGCCAAGACCTGCCTCAATGGCATGGCCAAAGGTGTGTCCGAAATTCAAAATCGCCCGCAAGCCCGACTCGCGCTCGTCTTGCCCCACGACCCAAGCCTTGATCTCACAACTGCGTTTGACCGCGTAACCCAAAGCCGCGGGGTCGCGCGCCATCAGCGCGTTCATGTTGTCTTCAATCCACGAGAGAAACGCCATGTCGGCAATTGGCCCGTACTTGATCACTTCGGCCAACCCGGCACTGAGCTCTCGATCTGGCAAGGTCTTGAGCGTATCGAGATCGCACACCACCTTGAGCGGTTGGTAGAAAGCACCAATCATGTTTTTCCCCATGGGGTGATTGATCGCAGTCTTCCCCCCCACAGAGGAGTCCACCTGCGCCAGCAACGTCGTGGGCACCTGGACAAAGGGAACGCCACGCATGTAACTCGCCGCTGCAAATCCCGTCATGTCGCCGACAACACCACCACCCAGCGCAAACAGCACCGTTTTACGGTCACAGGCATTGGCCAGCAAGGCATCGAAAATCAGGTTCAGACTGTCCCACGTCTTGTATTCCTCACCATCCGGCAAAGTGACGGTGTGAACATGGGTGTATTTCCCTCGCAAGGCTTTTTCCAAACGCGCCGCATACAGTGGCCCAACTGTAACGTTGGTCACAATCAATGCACTGGTCGCATTAGGAACCTCGGAGTAGGTCAGCGGGTTGTCGAACAGTGAGCCGCGAATGGAAATCGCGTAGCTGCGGTCCTGAAGATCAATCGAAACAGTTTGGAGGTCAGTGGCGTTCATGGGCCAAGTTTAGACCCACTTCTGATGCCCCATGAATCGGGTGCATCTGTTCGCGCTCAAGCAAGTGGGCGTTCGCCAGCCAACTCAATCTGCATAACGATCATATTGACCAGTGTCGCCACTGAAGGGCGACCTGTTTCAATGATGAACTCTGCCGTTTCCCGATAAAGCGGGTCGCGCTGTGCGTGAAGATCCCGCAATCGCCCCAAGGGATCCGCAACTTGTAACAAAGGCCGATTCATATCGTGCCTCAGACGACGATACAACTCTGTCGGGGTTGAATTGAGATAAACCACACGGGTTCGTTCGCTCAGTCGCCGCCGGTTCTCCTCCCTCAAAACCGCACCGCCACCGGTCGACAAGACACCAACAGGCTCTTGCGACAGTTGATCAATCACGTCGGCCTCGACATTTCGAAAAGCGGCCTCCCCTTCTTTTTCAAAAAAAACTCTGATTGAGCAGCCAAGTTGCTGCTCAATCAGATGATCTGAATCGAAAAAGGGGACTTGGAGGCGCCTGGCCAGTTGGCGCCCGACAGTGGACTTCCCTGAGCCGGGAAGTCCCACCAAACTAATCATCAATTCAAAACCAATCTTGCGCCACCAACACGATCATCTGTTAGCCCTGTCTGTCACCACCTTCGGCGTGATGAAGACCAGCATTTCAGTTTTATTTGCCACTTGCGACCGGGTTTTGAACAAATTGCCAACGCCAGGCAAGTCACCCAGAAGAGGGACTTTGGTCTCACTGTTAGTCTCGGTCAATTCGAAAATACCACCGATGACAACTGTTCCACCATTTTCTACCAAAACTTGCGTTTGAATATGTTTGGTATTGATCGCATATCCCGCTGCCGTGGACTGCCCAACAGTGTCCTTGGTTACATCAACATCAAGAATAATATTGCCTTCTGGAGTAATTTGCGGCGTCACTTCCAGCTTTAAATTGGCCTTGCGAAAAGCAATGGAAGTAGCGCCGCTGGAAGATGCAACTTGATACGGCAACTCCGTTCCTTGTTCGATCAACGCTTTTATCTGGTCAGCAGTAACGACACGAGGACTCGAAACGACCTTCCCCTTGCCGTCGGCCTCTAAAGCAGAAATCTCCAAATTCAGAAAGCGGCTGGCGCCAGCACCGAAAAGAGACAGTGCAAATGAGGCGGGATCATATGCATTTTGACCAACGGCCGGCAAAGTCACAAAACTACCTGAGTTCGTACCGCTTGAGCCTGCTGTGTAAGAAGATCCAAAGGAAGCGTTCAATGGACTGCCATCAGAACTAGCTAGTTGCACAGTACCCGTACCACCACCCAATTTGACGCCCAAGGACTTTCCAAAAGTGTCCGATGCCTCAACAATTCGAGCTTCAATCAAAACCTGCCGCACGGGTATGTCCAATTTTGCGATCAATGCCTGAACTTGCTCCAACTTACTTGGAATGTCCGTCACAAATAGCTGATTGGTTCGCACCTCAGAGATTGTGCTCCCACGAGGGCTCAACAAACGAGAAGTGTTGCCAGCACCGGTGCCTGTGGCCGTCAACTGCGCTGCAATGTCTGCAGCCTTTGCATAATTCATCGGGAACGACTGAGTACGCAATGGCTCCAAATTCTGCAGGGCAGCTGCAGATTCCAGCTCCAGCTTCTCCTTGGCATTGATTTCGTCCTTTGGCGCAATCCACAAGACGTTGCCGGTCTTGCGCATTCCTAAGCCTTTGGACTGCAAAATGATGTCCAAGGCTTGGTCCCAAGGTACGTCCTGCAGCCGCAACGTCACCGTACCGGTCACGGAGTCCGACGTAATCACATTGAAATTCGTGAAGTCAGCAATCACCTGCAGCAACGATCGAACCTCAATACTCTGAAAGTTCAGCGACAACTTTTGACCGGTATAGCCTGGCCCTTGAGTCAACTTGCTGGAATCGACCTTGACTGGTTTAACTTCAATGACAAACTGCTCGTCACTCTGGTAGGCACTGTGCGTCCACTGTCCCTTTGGTTCAATCACCATCCTGACGCGATCACCCACCTGGAACGATGTCACTGTTTGAACGGGCGTACCAAAGTCTGTGACATCAAGTCGACGGCGCAGCCCTTCTGGCAGTGCTGATTTCATGAACTCCACAACCAAAGATTGCCCCTGCTGTCGAATATCAACACCCACTTGATTGTTGGCTAAGCCCACCACGATGCGACCAGATCCCTCATCTCCACGACGAAAATCAAGGTCCTTGATAGGCAACGTGTCACGATTTCCGTTGGCGGAAAAAATGGGAGCAGCGGTTGCAACAGGCATCGCAGCTGCCGCTGAGTCCAAAACAATGAGGAGAGACTTTCCTTGGATCTGAGTTTTGTACGTTGTCGGCTGCTTGAGGTTGACGACGACTCTGGTCCGATCGCCCGCCTGCACAACGCTGACGGATTTCAAATTTCCTTGATTGACCTCAACAGTCGATCGTCCCATAGCGCTTGTCACACCGGGAAAATCCAGCGCAATTCGTGCAGGGGATTGAATTGAAAAACCTGCTGGAGCGACGGGCAATGGCTGAGTCAAATCGACCCGAATCACCTCAACCCCGCTTTGAAGCGACCCTGTCACCGACTCAATTGCAATCTGAGCATGAACCGATGCCGCAGCAAATAAAATTGGCAAAATAAATACCATCCGTTGCCACATGTGCTTCTTCGCTCCATTAATGTACTTGTTCATTTCGACCTCTCTTGCAGCTGCAACGCCGCGGAACGTTCAATCCATTCGCCTACAGCGTCCTGCACTATTTCACGCAATACGACTTCAGTTTCCGTAATCTTCATGACCTTCCCATAGTTTTGCCCCAAGTAGAGCCCTGGGCGAACTTGGTAAAGCAAATTGTCAACCTTCACTAGTGCGACGGGTTGGCCTGCTTTGACCAAACTCCCCACCATCACCATGGTATCGAGGGGAAATAACTCCAACGCCTCTTTCCTGCGAGCCAACTCCGGTGCAATCAGCGCTCCATTGGAAGCAGACTGGTTGGACTCCTTCTTTAAAGCCTGGGTCAACTTCTGAATACTAAAAGGGTCAATTTCTGCGACCTGTTCATACGACTCGGGCTCGAACCTTTTGGGCTCGGAAATTGGTTCAACCTTTGGTCGAGTCTGTGCCTTTTGCGCAGCCATCCAAGTGGTCAACTCCTCGTCTGTTGAAGTCCCGCAGGCGATGAGAGAAAATGACAACAACGCGATCAAGTGGTAGCGATAGGAGTTCATTTTTTGGCTCCTGTCGCCTTACTCTGCGCGGCAACTTCATCCGGGTCCAAGTATCTAAATGTTTTGGCTGTCGCATCCATCCCCAACATGCCATCCTTGACAGGCAGGATCGTCAGGTTATTGAGAGTCACAATGCGGGATAAATTTGCCACATCAGACGCAAATGCGCCAATATCATGGTATCTGCCCGTAACGCGAACTTGAATGGGTAGTTCCGCGTAGTAATCTTTGACAGCAACTTGGCCTGGTCGAAAGAGGTCAAATTGAAGACTGCGGCCCAATCCTGCTTGGTTGATGTCAGACAACAATGCATCCATTTCCGCTTTGCTCGGAAGTTGTTTTTCCAACTGGGTTACGTATTGCTGAATTTGCTCGCGCTGCTTCTTCAACGCCTCAAGATTAACCGCCTTCGCCAGCTTGACGGAGTATTCCGCTTTGAGTTTTTGCTCCGTCGCTTGCTCAGCGACAAGCTCCTCTTCGTAGCCATTCAACCAAACATACCAAAGCACGGTCACGGTGAGGACCACGGTAACCAAGTACAAACAGTACCGGGGAACATCAGGCCAAAGCGAAGGATCCTTTGGATCCAGGTTTTGAAACTGACCTCCCAGCTTGTTCAGACGTTCGGGCCAATTCGCGCCGATTGATGAATTGATTGCCATAATTCCTTGGTCTTACTGTTTGACCGTTGATCCACTCACGACAGCGACAGATGCTCGACTTTTTTCAGCCTCACTAGCCCGCACAAGATTGACCTGAATGGTGAAGTTAGCGACTCGGCGAAGTATCCCTCGGCGTCAAAGTCACCGAACCAGCCACAATTTCGACCAATTCAGGTTTAGAGAACCAAGGTGTGTTGTTGGCCAAATTTCTAAGGAGTTCAGACACCCTTTCGTTTGACTGAGCAACTCCCTGCAGTGTCACACTCTGATTATCTTGGCGCATGCTTGCGATGTAGGTTCCATCCGGCAACTGCTTGACCAGCTCCGTCAGCAAATGCACTGGCAAATTACGGTCAGCTTGAAGATCCTCAACAGCCTGCTGACGTGCTCTCAATGCGGCAATCTCACCCTCCAACCCGGCGATATCCTTGATTTGCGCATCAAATTGACGAATCTCAGACTGCAGCATTTGATTTCGGTCCTGCTGCCCGGTGATTTGAGACTGATACCACAAAAAAACCAGACCCCCAATCAGACAACCCAAGAGCACCGAACTTGCCAAGGTGACATTAAATTGGTCTTTGCGAAGCTTTCTGGCGACCTCACGGTGAGGAAGTAAGTTGATCAAGATCATCACACGAACCTCCGCAATGCCAACCCGCAAGAGGTCAAATAAGAGGGCGCTTCTCTGTTCATCGCCTTGAGACGCACTCCCTCACCCATCTTCATTCCATCAAATGGATTGACCAATGTGCAAGGGAATGTGGTGTGCTGCGTCACTGCAGAGGTGAGCCCAGGCAATGCCGACGACCCGCCAGCCAAAAGCACATGATCGACTTTGTTATGTGGCGTACTGGTAAAAAAGAACTGAAGGGCACGCCCGAGCTCTTGGACCATGCTATCGACAAAAGGCTTCAAAACGACTGCTTCATAGTCATCAGGCAACTCTCCGCTTCGCTTTTTCCCCTCCGCCTCTTCAAGGGAAAATCCATATTGCCTTACGATGGCTTGCGTCAACTGAGCGCCGCCAAATGCTTGATCGCGCTCGTAAAGGACATCATCATTGAGAACGACTTGCATACTTGTGGTCAGCGCACCGACTTCAAAAAGAGCAACAATTCGATCAGCGCCTTGATTGGGAAATGCCTCTATCAATCTCGCTGCAGCCAAACGCGATGCATACGACTCGACATCAACGATCACTGGCTTTAAACCCGCAGCCTCGGCCAAACCTTGTATATCCTGAATTTTTTCTCGACGCGACGCCGCAATCAGTACATCGACCTCGTCGGGAGACGATGCTCTCGGCCCAATCACGCAAAAATCCAAGCTAACCTCATCAAGCGGGAACGGGATGTACTGATTAGCCTCGGTTTCAACTTGCAACTCAAGCTCTTGATCAGTCAGGCCGCCCTGTAAAGTAATTTTCTTCGTAATCACTGCCGAGGGAGGCAAGGCCATCGCGACATTTTTGGTTTTGGTGCCGCTTTTTCGAACGAGGCGGCGAAGAGCTTCGGCGACTTCATCAAATTTTTCAATGTTGCCGTCAGTGATCCAGCCACGCTCAAGCGGCTCAATGGCACACCGCTCCAAAACCAAGTCCCCAGACCTGTCTTTCCCCAACTCCACCAACTTCACGCTGGATGAACTGATATCCAGTCCTATCATAGGTTCTGGATTTCGGCTAAATAAGGACCCCAAAGAAATCAAGACTATCCCCTGAAACAGGCCAATCGCAGATTAGCGAAACTTAACAATTCACTTGAATACTATCAGCAAGACCGTTGTTCCTCAAAAGGATTTCGCCGATATGGACGCGGTTGCCGTTGCCTAAAACAGACGTCCACTGAACAACTTTCCCCTGATCAAGCCAGAAACGTCGGCTTACATTCGATTTTTCGAATAGCGGATACTACTCTGCCAATGCACGAGCGTGACATTTTTATAATGAAACAGCTTTCAAACCAAACACTCCATGTCAACTAACACAAGCAAGGCAAACGCAAGTGACGCCAACCTCAAAGTAGCTCAAAAAACCGGGATTGGGGGGTGGTTGATACGTTTCGCTTTGTGGGGCGGCGGCATATTGATAGCTGGCATTTTGTCGCTTTTGATCGTCATTGCCATTGCCATGGCCGTGGCCTTCCCCAATCTTCCAGACATCAGTGCACTGTCAGACTACCGCCCCAAGCTGCCCCTGCGCATTTATTCTTCCGAAGGAACCTTGATTGGTGAGTTTGGAGAGGAGCGCCGACGCTTAACACCCATCAAGGACATCCCAAAGAGCATGACCAATGCGGTTCTGGCGATTGAAGACTCACGCTTCTATCAGCACGGTGGCGTGGATTACAAGGGGATCCTTCGGGCGGCCTTGGCCAATCTCGGACGACTCAAGAGTCAAGGCGCATCCACCATCACAATGCAGGTCGCTCGCAATGTCTACCTGTCGTCAGAAAAGACTTACACACGGAAAATTTACGAAATTCTGCTGACTTTCAAACTTGAACATTTGCTCTCGAAGGATCAGATCCTTGAGATCTACATGAATCAGATTTTTTTGGGCAACAGAGCCTACGGGTTCGCAGCCGCCTCTGAAGCTTATTTCGACAAGCCACTGGCAGACATCAGCATCGCGGAGGCCGCCATGCTGGCAGGCCTACCCAAAGCGCCGTCAGCGTACAACCCGATCAACAATTACAAGCGCGCCCGCATCCGACAGCTGCATGTCATCGATCGCATGCTGGAAAACGGATACATCACTGCGACTGAAGCGGCTACCGCAAAAACGGAGACTCTCCACGTCAAAACCAGCGCTAACACGACCAAGGTTCATGCAGAGTACGTCGCAGAAACCGTTCGGCAGTTGATGCACGCTCAGTACGGTGATGAAACCTATACAAGAGGGCTGAACGTTTACACGACCCTTCAGGCAACTGACCAAGAAGCGGCTTACAAGGCATTGAGACGCGGCATTATGGATTTTGAGCGGCGGCAGATTTACCGCGGTCCAGAGAAATTCGTGACGCTGCCGGCGAACCCACAGGAGCTGGAAGACGCCGTTGATGATGTTTTGGATGACTTTCCTGACAACGGTGACGTGCTTGCTGCTGTCGTCCTCGATGCGAATACAAAAATGATCAGCGCGGTCCGCCAGAATGGTGAGCCCATCGAGATCACCGGTGAAGGATTAAAGCCCGCGCAATCCGGCCTGGCTGACAAAGCCCCCCCAAACATCAAATTGCGCCGTGGCGCCGTGATCCGGGTATCGAAGACAACCAAAGACACATGGGAAATTACGCAACTGCCGGAGGTCGAAGGTGCGTTTGTGGCTATTGACCCCCGCAGCGGCGCGATCAAGGCCTTGGTCGGTGGATTTGACTTCCAGAAAAACAAATTTAACCATGTCACACAGGCATGGCGGCAACCGGGCTCAAGTTTCAAGCCTTTCATCTACTCTGCCGGACTCGAACAAGGGCTGACCCCCGCAACCATCGTGAATGATGAACCCCTATTCTTCGATGCAACCGTCACTGGCGGCCAACCGTGGGAGCCCAAAAACTACGATGGAAAATTCGAAGGCCCCATGACCATTCGGCGTGGGCTGGCGAAGTCTAAAAACATGATTTCGATTCGGGTACTACAGGCGGTCACCCCTCAAAAGGCTCAGCAATGGATCACGAGGTTCGGCTTTGAAGAAGACAAACACCCAGCCTATCTCACAATGGCCCTGGGGGCTGGTTCAGCAACACCGATGCAAATGGCAACGGCTTACTCGGTATTCGCCAATGGCGGCCATCGCGTCAATCCATGGCTGATTACAAAAGTAACGGATCAAAAAGGCAAGGTTCTAGTGGAGAGCGCTCCGCCTGTGCTCGATGAATCATCGCGTGTCATCGACGCCCGGAATGCTTTTGTGATGGGTAGCATGCTTCAAGAAGTCACACGCTCAGGCACAGCGGCATCCGCCCAAGCGACCTTGAAACGCCCGGACCTCTATGGCAAGACAGGAACAACCAACGATGCGATGGACGCATGGTTTGCAGGCTACCAGCCGACGCTGGCCGCCATTACCTGGATTGGCTATGACACCCCTCGCAAGCTTGGATCGCGCGAGACAGGCGGTGGGTTGAGCCTTCCTATCTGGATTCGCTTCATGGAAACAGCGCTGAAAAATGTTCCGGTCGCCGAACCAGTCGTTCCTGAAGGAGTGGTCAATTCCGGAGGGGAATGGTTTTATACCGAGTACGCCAACGGTGGCGGCGTGGCCAGCATTGGCATGGAAAACCTCCCTGGGTCTCCACTTGGAGGAGTCACTGTGCCACCACCCGAGGAGAGGCGGCGAATTTTGGATCTATTTCGAAACTGATTGTGACGAGAAGACCAGTGAGCTCCCTGCTTGCTCACTGGAGAAACGAGACAAACAGTTGAAAAATTCGCCTTGACCTTTGGTGTCTATCCACTGCCCTGACTCGAACTTGAAGTGAAAACCACCCGCCTTCGCGGCCAACCAGACCTCGTGCAGTGGTTTTTGAAGATTAATGATGATCTGGCTTTGGTTTGCAAAAATCAATGTGACCATGCCACCAACCCGCTGATTGTCAATGTCGGCCAGTGAGGCGTCATTGATGCGATCACAACTGTGCTCAACGGCCTTCAGCAGGGATTCGGCTTGGTCGAGAAAATCTAAGTCATTCATTACAATTTCGCCATGTTGTGTTTTCATCGAATTCTAATCAGCGTTGCCGTCATTAGCGCCAGCACGGCCTTTCTAACGGCTTGCGGGCAGCAAGGGGCCTTGTATTTGCCAACAGAGACGGCAAGGCCAGCGCCATCCAGCAAGATGGACACATCCAACTCGTCAGAGGACTCCAAACGTCCAAGCACCGGCTCAGCCAGCCCGATGTAGTTCAGTCGGGGCGCTTCGTCACCCAGTCATTTCGGCATTCTGAATAGGCACTGTGGTGGACACGACAGCCTATCTACGACCCATCCTGTGAATACAGTCGGTAAACCGCTATTAATTTAATAGCTAGATGTGCTTTTAAAACGGGCGCTAACGGCTTTTTTAGACGCTAAAAAGTGAACAAGGCGCCAGCCTAATAGAACGCCAAGGATCAAGCCGTACACAACGACCTCACCAAAGTCATTCTTTCCTGAACGCATCCAGAAAAAATGCAGTAAAGCCAAAGCGGCAACAACGTAGACCAGACGATGTAACTGCTGCCACCGCTTGCCGCCCAATGACCGGATGGCTCGGTTAAAAGACGTCGCGGCCAAAGCCGTCAACAGCAGCATAGACGCAAAGCCCACCAGAATAAACGGGCGTTTGATGACGTCTTTGACAATCGCTGACGGGTCCAAACTCATATCCAGCCAGCCATAACTCAACAAATGCAGGCAGCCATAAAAATAGACAAACAAGCCCAACATGCGCCTGAATCGAGCCACCGCAGGCGTTTTCGCAATGATTCGAAGCGGTGAAACCGTTAGTACCAGACACAAAAACCGCAAGGTCCAATCCCCGGTTGAACGGATCAACGCCTCCGCTGGATTTGCCCCCAATTGATTGGCAAATGCTGCGTACACGAGCCAAAACAGTGGCAACAAACAAAGGAGAAACAACAACGGCTTCGCGGCCGGATGCAACAGCCCTGTTTTGGGCGACCCGGCCATCAGAAAAACTTCTTCAAATCCATTCCTGCATACAACTGGCCAACCTGCGACTCGTAGCCATTGAACATCGCCGTTGGTCTTTTCTTGGTAAAGAGGCCATCTTCGCCAATGCGCCGCTCTGTGGCTTGACTCCAGCGCGGGTGATCGACATTGGGATTGACGTTGGAGTAAAACCCGTATTCATTAGCAGCCGCCTTGTTCCAGGCCGTTGCGGGTTGCCTGTCCGTAAACCGGATTTTGACCAGACTTTTGCCGCTTTTGAACCCGTACTTCCAAGGCACCACCAAGCGGACTGGCGCACCGCTTTGATTGGGCAATACCTCACCATACATGCCGAAGCTCAGAAGTGTCAGCGGGTGCATGGCCTCATCCATACGCAAGCCTTCCACATAAGGCCAATCCAATACGCTGGAGCCTACCCCTGGCATGGTCTTGGGGTCGGCCTGAGTGACGAATTCAACGTACTTGGCGCTCCCCAAGGGTTGAACCTTCTTGATGAGCTCACTCAAGGAGTAGCCAACCCACGGAATCACCATGGACCAGCCCTCAACGCATCGCAATCGGTAAATTCGCTCTTCCAATGCACTTAGCTTGATCAAGTCTTCGAGCGCGTATTTGGCTGGATTTTTCACCAGTCCTTCGACTTCGACCGACCAAGGTGTCGTTTTCAGGGTGTGGGCGTTGCGTGCCGGATCTGCTTTGTCGGTTCCGAACTCATAGAAGTTGTTGTAAGTGCTGGACAACTTGTATTCAGTCACTTTGTCCAAGGTCATTGCGCCTGGCAGCCGGGATTTTCCAAAAGACAGCGCAGCCAACTTTCCGGGGCTTTGCGCATGGGCCTCTCGAGCAGCCACCAAACCCAGTGCGGAACCCACTGCACCACCAGCCATCAGGCGGATCAACTGTCGACGTTGCTGGTAAACACGTTGCGACGTAATTTCACTCCCTAAAGGGTGGGAAAAACCGGAATCATCTGTCCTGATTAGCATCGTAAGGTCCTCTTTTTAGCTTGGTCTCAAACGAAGCACAATTCTTACAGAACCCAGCGATCCTGCCCCGGCTATTTACAGGGTACCGTAGCTATGCAGTCCACTTAAAAACATATTGACGCCAATGAACGCGAAGGTTGTGACAGCCAAACCGGCCAAAGCCCACCATGCAGCGACGGTGCCCCGCAGTCCTTTCATGAGACGCATATGCAACCAGGCCGCATAGTTAAGCCAAACAATCAAGGCCCAGGTTTCTTTGGGGTCCCAACTCCAGTAGCCCCCCCAAGCGTCGGCCGCCCACAGAGCACCCAGTACCGTCGCAATGGTAAAAAACGCAAAACCGACCGCGATTGACTTGTACATCACATCATCTAACACCTCTAGCGAGGGCAAACGAGCCGCGATCTGACGGCGTGCAAAGAGGATGGAGCCCATGATCAATGCGGATACGCCAAAGTAAACGGCCCAATAGTCACTAATGCCGGCTACCGATGACTTGCGAAAAACGATGGGCTCGAAACACAACACAATGCCAAGCAACCACAGCGGCGCCAGCTTGAACCATCGCGCCTCACTGGCTTGTTGCTTGATAAGGTATGCAAATGCCACCATGGCTGCCAGCGCAAACGTGCCGTAACCAATGAAGTTGGCAGGGACATGCAACTTCATCCACCAGCTTTTCAACGCGGGAACCAAAGGTTGAATCTCGTGGGCGCCGCGCACCAAGGTATACCAAAGCAGAAAACCCACGGCAGCGCTCACGACGAGCATGACAAACCCACCCAAGGCCCGGGTCTTGTACTGCGCTTCAAAATAAAGATAGAACGCCGCCGTCATCCAGCAAAACAGAACAAACACTTCGTACAAGTTGCTCACCGGAATGTGTCCGACGTCAGCACCCACCAGATAGCTCTCATACCAACGCACCATGGTGCCAATCAGAGCCATGCCGACTGCAACCCAAGCAAGCTTGGAGGCCACCAGTGACATGGCATCACCTTGGCGGGACGCGAACATGCCAATCCAGTAAAAAATCGTGCTCATGAAAAAGAGCATGCTCATCCAAAGAATTGCAGATTGACTGGACAAGAAATATTTCAACCAAAACACGCTGTCGGCATTGGCCAAACTGCCTTGGTATGACGCAATACCCCACAACGAAAACCCTGCGACCAGCACCATCAAGGTCCGAAGCGGCCGCCAAAACCAAGCCAGCATGATGGCGCAAGGCACAGCCCCAGCCGTGATGGCCTTCTCGTAAACATCCATGCCAGCGTGGTATTTGAACAAGGCAAACGCACCGCCAGCGACGACCAAAGCGGCGAACAACCAGTCATACCAGTTTCGCTTGGAAAAGTAGCCCTCGTTTAACGTCATCGTCTTTGTCAGGGTGGCTGAGGCAGTGTTCATTTCATTCTTCCTTGATTCCGATCAGTTTTAGCTTGAGCTGCTCAAACTCGCGGTCCCCATCCATCGTTTTTCGATTGCTGGACATGGCCATCGTTGCAGTAGACGCATCAGCGCCACTATTCTCGCGGGGTGCCAACCAAACCCATACCCGACGTTCACGGATATAAAGCATGGCAAATACCCCCAAAATCAGCAACGCACACCCCAGATAAACCACGCTCTTGCCAGGCGCTCGCGCCACCTGAAACACACTGGCCTGCACATGGGTGAAATCCTCCAGTTGCAGCACCATGGGTGCAGGGTAATGCTGTACATCACTCAGTGCCAATACGGCCTGCGACATAAACGCCAGCGTCTGGTCATTCGACTCCAGAGGTTTCAATCCGGCTTGTTCGCGTGTCAATTGCGCAAGCTCAAAAAGGACGCCGTTCAGAATCCGAATCAGCACATCGCCGGCCTTCCCACGCTCCGCCTCTGGCACGCTGGCATCCATAAAATCGGCCACCGCTTGCAAGCCACCCTTGGATTGATCATCAGAACCGCTCTGAGTTCCCGCAAACAATTCCAGCACGCGAGTCGTCGACACGGTTAACGGTTTGATCAAATCGGGACGACTGGCATCAACCGCCCGCGCAACATAGCGTTGAACCAACTGTTGTCGCACTGCCGGGTCAGCCAATGCAACTTTCATTCTGAAGAAGCCGTTCGGCGAACCCTGATCGTCAGCGGGCACGCGAAGATACCTGAATGCATCTGCAGGAGTATTGCGAAGGCCCATCAAAAACACCGAACTACCATCCCCCATATCCACAGGCAACATGTAGTTGTTGTATTCCCGCGCCTGGCCAGAGGCATCTCGCAGTTTGTAACTGACGCTGGGCCCCACGTTTCGAAGCCCACTTTTCTCGCCCGGTTTATTGGCCGCCCCTAAACGAGCGTCAAGCTGGGCGCGCAGATCTACTTTTCGCACATCAACCGCGCCGCCTCCATCACCCGCAAAATTCTCAACATTGATGACACGAAGGCCTGTGTACTCCAGCGTCATTTTTTCACTGCCGTTGGTAAGTTCAGACGAACCACCCACGACTCCCTCAATTTCAAAGGGCTTGGCTTGAGCACTCAAGGGAATCGATTTGAGCTTGATGCGTGACCCGCCATCTTCAAAGCTGGATTGAAATATCTCGACTCCGCGATGCTTCACCGGATGGTTCACCTCGACACGGGCTGGCAACGCTTCACCGGTTTCCCGGTCATGAATCACGATGTCACTGGCAAACAGTTTGGGCATACCCGTTGAGTAATACTCAACGATGAACTTTTTCAACTCCACCGAGAACGGCAGTTCTTGAATGAGCACACCGTCCGACTGACTCAGAATCGCCGTACTGGACTGAGTCCCTTCCGTGACCAGTAAGTTGCCTCGAAACGTCGGGTTACGGTCACTCAAGCGGTGCTCGGGCTTGACATCGGCAATCATGCCGCCGCCCGTGAAAATGGATTTGCCGTTGAACCACAGCTGCGCTCTGACGAACAAATCACCGTCGGCCAGACCACCCAAGCAAATCAGCACGATCGCGCTGTGTGCCGCGATATAGCCCAGCTTGTTGGCACCGCCGGCTTTGGCGGCCACCATCCAACCGCCTGCCCCTGCGCCATCGCGCTGCTGAAGTTTGACTTTCCACCCCCCACCGACCAACATTTTTCCAATGCGCTCAGCCGCGGCTTTTGGCGACTCATCGAGGTCTGACTGGGCCCGTTGGGGGAATGCTTTCAGGCTTTGCTCCCGAATATTTTCCTTGTAGGTGCGCAAATCGACCAAAATCTTGGGTGTGTTGCGAGCAACACACAACGACGTGCTGATCACCAGGAAGCCCAAAATCAACATGAACCACCAAGCGCTGTAAACCTTGTACAGACTCACAACGCCAAAAACCTCGGTCCAAAATGGACCGAATTGGTTGATGTAGTTGTTGATTGGCTCGTTTTGTTTAAGTACGGTCCCAATCACCGACGTGATGCATATCAGCGTCAGCAATGAAATGGAGAAACGCATGGAGGACAGCAGCTCGATACTGCCGCGCCACAGGCGGGATCCGGTTTTGAGTACTAAACCCTCGGTCGAAACGGTCATGAATGAAGTAGTCGGGTTGGCTCAAAAAAAAGGGGCAGACCATCTAAAAATGACCTGCCCACCTTGGTGACTTTTTACAGCGATTGGTTCAATCAAAAACCAATCATTTTCAAACAAAAGTTCAGCATCACAGATGCCGTTGATCTGTCTTGAGACTAGCGCAAGCCCGCAATGTAATCGGACACCGCTTTGATCTCGCGATCATTCAGCTTGGCGGCTACTTGTGTCATTTGCTCGCTGTTTTTACGCACGCCATCACGGAAGGCCGTCAGTTGGGTTTGCGTGTAATCAGCATGCTGACCACTCAAACGGGGATATTGTGCAGGGATGCCCGCGCCATTCGGGCTATGGCAGCCGGCGCACGCGGGCACTTGGCGATCTGCAATACCACCGCGGTAAATGCGCTCACCCAGTGTCACCAGGTCTTTTTCCTTGGCAAAGCCAGGTTTGGCGGGCTTGGAGTGAAGCCAGAACGCGATATTGCGCATGTCGTCTTCGCTCAGCATCGCGGAGAAGCCCGACATGATGGCGTTGGCGCGTTTGCCGGACTTGAACTCGCCCAGTTGCTTCATCAGGTATTCAGGGTGTTGCTGCGCCAATTTCGGGTTGGCGGCAATGGACGAATTGCCGTCTGCAGCATGGCAGGCGGCGCAAACGGCAGCAAAACTGGCTTCGCCTTTGACCAAGTCGGGCTTGGTGGCCTTCACCGGTTCAGCTTTGGCCTCCTCGGCAACGACGGAAAAAGCAGGCGCGGCCAAGGCGGCAACAAGGAAAAGTGAGGTGAGCAACTTCATAGGTGATGTAGTGTCATGTGAGCAAAACTGCTTGATTCTACAATGCAGGTACGGGACCCTTCCCTTTTACTAATGACTACCACCTCAAACTCATCGGCATCTGCCCCTCTCTCCCCCTCGCCAGATGCGTCTGCTAAAGCTGCTGCCACAGCGGCATTGGGGTGGCTTCACACAGCCAAATTCCTCACCACGGCACCACAACTGCATTTTTTGCCCCCTTTGGATTTGCCAGAAATTGCATTTGTCGGACGCTCCAATGCGGGTAAATCGACTTGCATCAATATATTGACGCAGCAAAAACAGCTGGCTTTCGCGTCCAAGAAGCCTGGCCGGACGCAACACATCAATTTGTTTGCACTGGGCAAACAAGGTGTGCACGACGCCATCTTGACGGACTTGCCAGGCTACGGTTACGCCGCAGTCCCCAAACAGGACAAAATTCGCTGGCAGCAAGTGATGGCCAACTACTTGGTCACTCGCGAAAACCTCAAAGGCATTGTGCTGATGTGCGACCCGCGCCACGGACTGACTGAGCTGGATCAAATTTTGCTGGATGTCGTTCGCCCTCGTGTGGAAGAAGGATTGAAGTTTCTGGTGATCTTGACCAAGGCAGACAAACTCACGCGGGTTGAGCAAAACAAAGCGCTGTCGATCATGAAATTGCAAGCGGGTGGCGGCGAGGTTCGCTTGTTTTCCGCCCCCAAGCGCAAGGGCATTGACGAAGTGGCGACCCTGCTGTGGCAGTGGGCTCACCCCAACGAGACCTTGCCAACGGCCTGACCCACCCCGACCTGTCGCCGTCACCGAGACAGCGATTGCAAGCGTCAAAGAGGAAAGCCTCCGACACAACAGGTCACTATGAATTTGATAGCTACTTGCGCTTTACCCACCAGCGCAAGAGGCCATTTTTCTCAATAAAATCCTTCATCCCCATCGGGTCGATCTTTGAAGCGTTTGTGAACCCAAAAGTACTGATCTGGCATGGTGTCAATGTACGTTTGCAGTCGCTGATTCATGAGCGCGGTATCCGCCACGATATCCGAGGTCGGAAAATCCGTCCAAGCGGG
This sequence comes from uncultured beta proteobacterium, assembly GCA_963781205.1. Lineage (GTDB taxonomy): Bacteria > Pseudomonadota > Gammaproteobacteria > Burkholderiales > Burkholderiaceae_C > Rhodoferax. The sequence continues at coordinate 133,033 of CAWAFG010000018.1, forward strand.
GAAGACCTGAACGTCATAGCCCTGTGACGTCATGCGGGAAATAACGGGAACCACTTTGGCGCGCCCTAGCTTGGCGAATCGCGACAAACTGGGGACGGTCGCCGCCGGCACCCCGTAGAAGGGAACAAATACCGAATCCTCGGGGCCAAAATTCATGTCGGGCAGCAAATACAACGGGTCGCCAGTTCGCAGTGTCGCCACAATGGTTTTCACGCCATCTGCCCGACCAAACAAGCGCGCGTGCCCAAATCGCTGCCGGCCAGCCAAAATCCAGGCATCGACCACTTTGTTGGCCTGATCGGTGTAAATGGTTGTGAAATGACGCGGCAACTGCTGAGTCAGAGCCGTCCAGCCCGCATCCAGCCCGACAAAATGCGGCGCAAAAATAACCACCGGCCCAACACCCTGCAATTCACCCAAAGCCCCTGTCAATTTCAAGCGCTTGCGAACCACGTCTGGGTGACCATGCCAAAGCCAGCCCCGGTCCAGCCAGGCTTGCGCGAAATGAACAAATGTTTGTTGAACCAAGCCTTTGATTTCCAACGCTGTCTTCTGCGGAAAGCACAGCGTCAAATTCACTGTTGCCACCCGCCGCCGGGGTGACGCCAAGACATACAGCCCCCACCCCAAAATCCACCCGAGCGCGCGCACCCAAGGTAGCGGCAGGCGGCCCAAGACCTGCATAAAGGCCACGCCGGCTTGGCTCAACATGCTTGAAGGCCGCTTTTTGAGCGGCTTTGGAGGTCCAGCACTGGACTCATCGGGCGTCCTCGCGGGGTGTTTTGTAACGGGCATAGCCCCACAAATATTGTTGCGGGCAGCGGCGAATCAAAGTCTCCATGGCGCGATTGATGGCCGCTGCGGCCAGCGTCGCATCGGCTGGCAAGGGCTCTGGCAAGGGCAGCACATGTACCCGATATCCCCTGCCCCAGCTCAGACGCTCACCCCACGCCAGCAGCACAGTGGCCCCGGTTTGCCGGGCCAGTCGAGCTGACAAAGTCATCGTGTAAGCATCCTGCCCAAAGAAAGGCGCCCAAATACCCATTCCCATCGGAGGCACTTGGTCTGGCAGCAAGCCCAGACACTCGCCTTGCTTCAAGGCCGTGATCATCTGCTTGACGCCAGCCAACGTCGTCGGCGCCGCTTTGAGTCCCGGGCGAGCACGCGCACCGGACACCAGGCTGCGCAACCAGGCTTGGCGCGGTGGGCGAAACAAGACCGTCATCGGCTGCGCGCCCTGGCCGAACCGCTGCGCATAAGCCTGCGCCGTGATTTCAAAACATCCGAGATGTGGCGTTAAAAAAACAACACCTTTGCCCAAAGCCAACGCCGCCTCAACATGCGCCTGGCCATCCCAAACCACCGAAACAGGCGACCCCATCCACAAGCGTGGCAACTCGGCCACCAGCTTGCCGCTCTCCCCCACGGCGGCAATCCACTGCGACCACCCGATACCCGCTTGCCTGGCATTGGCCAAAAACCGACGGCGGTAAATTCCGGAGCTTAGAAACGCCAGCCAGCCCAGCGCCGCACCCGCGCCGTGGAGCAACCACAATGGCAGTACAGACAAGAGTTTGAAGAGGGTAATCATCACTCGGATAAAATGGGCGGGTCGCTGAGTTACGGAACTACTTGCAGGGCGACACACAAGGGCAGCTCGCGAGAGCCGACATTGTGCCTTGTCAATATTGGCAATTCTGCTAAAGCGTTCGCTGAAAGCATCCCAGCCCAAGCAACGCGGTCTTTAACGTGCTTGCACTTGAAACAGGAGCTTTACACCATGGCGAACGATTTTCTCTTTACCTCTGAGTCCGTGTCCGAGGGACACCCCGACAAGGTCGCCGACCAGATTTCCGATGCGATTCTGGACGCGATCTTCAAACAAGACCCCAAGTCCCGCGTAGCAGCCGAGACACTTTGCAACACCGGATTGGTGGTGCTGGCGGGCGAGATCACCACCAACGCGCATGTCGACTACATCCAGGTGGCGCGCGACACCATCAAGCGCATTGGCTACGACAACACCGAATACGGCATTGACTACAAAGGTTGCGCGGTGCTGGTCGCTTATGACAAACAAAGCAATGACATCGCGCAAGGTGTGGACCACGCCAGCGACGACCACCTGAACACCGGTGCTGGTGACCAGGGCCTGATGTTTGGCTATGCCTGCGATGAAACGCCAGAGTTGATGCCCGCCCCCATCTACTACGCCCACCGTTTGGTGGAACGCCAGGCGCAGTTGCGCAAAGACGGCCGCCTGCCTTTTTTGCGCCCTGACGCCAAGGGCCAGGTCACCATGCGCTACGTAGACGGCAAGCCCCACTCGATTGACACCGTGGTGCTCTCCACCCAGCACAGCCCCGATCAGAGCGAAACATCCACCAAGATGAAGGCTTCGTTCACAGAAGCCATCATTGAGGAGATCATCAAGCCCGTCCTGCCCAAAGAATGGTTGGTGAACACCAAATACCTGATCAACCCCACCGGGCGCTTTGTTGTCGGCGGACCTCAGGGTGACTGCGGCTTGACAGGCCGGAAAATCATTGTGGACACCTATGGTGGCGCCTGCCCCCACGGTGGTGGCGCGTTCAGCGGCAAAGACCCTTCCAAAGTTGACCGCTCCGCAGCCTATGCCGCCCGCTATGTGGCCAAAAACATCGTGGCGGCGGGCCTTGGCGCGTCAATGCCAGATTCAAGTGGCCTACGCCATTGGTGTGGCGCACCCGATGAACGTGACCGTGTACACCGAAGGCACCGGCGTCATTTCGGACGAGAAGATCGCGGCGCTGGTCAACGAGATGTTTGACCTGCGTCCTCGGGGCATCATCCAGATGCTGGATCTGTTGCGTCCGATTTATGAGAAAACCGCTGCCTATGGCCACTTCGGCCGTGAAGAACCAGAATTCACTTGGGAGCGCACGGACAAGGTGCAGGCACTGCGGGCCGCCGCCGGCCTGTAAACCAGTTAACGCAGAGTCAGCTCATGAAAATACAGACACAACGCTGGATTGACCGCTGGTTAGGCCAAGCCCTGTGCGGCGCGGTGTCTCTCTGGGCGCGACTCGTTAACGTCGGGCGGCCGCCCCCCGTGATGGCCAAGGAGCCCCGCCATATTTTGGTCATCCTGCTGTCCGAAATGGGCAGCGTTGTATTGGCTGGCCCCATGTTTGCGGCCTTGAGGGAGCGTTACCCCAGCGCCACGCTGCATGTACTCCAACTCAAAAAGAACCAGGAGGTCGCCGCCCTGTTGGGATTGGCCGAGCCAGAAAACCTGCATGCGCTGGATGACCGTGCTGGCCTGGGGTTGCTGGGTGACATTTGGCGGGTGAGTAAAACGTTGCGCGGTTTGCCGCTGGATGCCGTGATCGACTGTGAGCTGTTTTCCAGAATCAGCAGCCTAATGTCTTACATGAGTGGTGCGCCGCTGCGCGTGGGTTTCACCCCGCACACCCAAGAAGGCTTGTACCGGGGCGGCTACATCAACAAAGCCATTCCATACAACCCTTACCGACACATCAGCCAGCAGTTTTTGTCGCTGGTTGATGCGCTGGAGTCCCCGTCGTTGCCGCGTAACAAGGCTGCGGACCAGCGCGAACTGCCTTCAGACACCGGCTTGACCGTGCCTTTCGAGCCCCATGAATTGCCTGCCTACCGGCACAAAATGCTGGCGGATCACCCGGTCCTTGCCGGTCGAAAGCTGGTGCTGATGTACGCGGGCGGCGGACTTCTGCCAGAGCGTGCCTGGCCTGCTGCGCACTATGCCCAGGTCGCACGCGGGCTTTGCAAGGCCGGCCATGCCGTAGGTTTAATTGGCTTGCGTGATGACGCGCAATTGGCCCGCGACATTCAAAAACAAATTGCCAGCGAGTTGTGTGTCGACCTGACTGGCTACACCCGCAGCATTCGGGAACTGTTGATGCTGTTTCACGGGGCCGATTTGCTGATCACCAATGACGGCGGCCCAGGCCACTTTGCCAGCTTGACGCCCATTCGAACCATGGTGTTTTTTGGGCCTGAAACTGGGCGCCTTTACGGCCCGCTCGGCACCCGCGCCCAAGTGGTGGAAATCGGACTGGCCTGCTCGCCTTGTCTGAGCGCCTACAACCACCGCGAGACTTTTTGCGACGGCGACAACCAGTGCCTCAAACGCATTCCGGCCGACCCGGTTTTGGCCGACGCCTTGGCGGCGCTGAATGATGTCACTGAAGGCAGCGCCAACTCACTTGGGGCAAACACTTGACTTTGCAGCAACGCAGTCTGCGGCTGATTGAATGGCTCAAAGGGTTTCGCTACGTCAAATTTGGTCTGGTCGGAGCCAGTGGAACCGTGGTGAACCTGGTGGTGCTTTATGCGGCCCACGAACACCTTTTTCGGGCGATTGAGCCCGAAGGCAGCAAGCCTTACGCGTCTTTAGCGTTGGCCATTGCGGTAGCCACTGTGAATAATTTCACCTGGAACCGGCTTTGGACCTGGTCTGATCGCCTCAGCCAAGTCCCCCCCAACTGCCAGGCATGCCGCGTCCACCAACGCTTACCTTGCTGATGGGTCAGTTGGGTCGCTACACCCTGGCCTCGTGGTTTGGAATAGCACTGCAGTACGCTTTGACGCTGTGGCTTTCGCAAAGCCTGCATTACATGCTCGCCAACGTCATTGCCATTGTCATTGCCAGCGTAAGTAATTTCTTGGCCAACGACCGCTGGACGTTCAACCGCCGCTCCTCCCGATAACCATGCCAATGCCCGCCGCCGCTAAATCGTTGCCCCCTGCGCCTCGCTGGGCGACGCCGGCATGGGCTGCATTGCTGCTGATTGCCGCCCTCATCTACGTGTTGGGTCTGGGCGGACAGTATGTACCGACCAATGGCGATGAACTGGTTTACACCCACATTGCCCGATTGACCGCCGCGTCTGGCCACTGGCTACCACTGGTGTCCGAGCTGGATCACATGCGCAACACCAAACCACCGCTGCTGTTTTGGCAAGCCATGATCGCTGGCGACTGGGGTGCCAATTGGACTCTGGCCGCACTTCGCACGCCCAGCGTGATCTACACCTTGCTGCTGGCGGGCGGCGTGGCGTGGACGGTTCACTTGGTTACCCGCCAATGGCGAACTGCATTGATTGCCGCCGTGGTGTACCTCGGCTTTTTCTGTACCTTCCGATTTGGCCGCACCTACCTCACCAGTGCGCCGGAAACGTTCTGGCTCAGTCTGCCATTATTTGCACTGCTGTGGCATCGGTTGCGCGCCGAGCAAGCTTCGGCACAAGCCGGCCTGGGGTGGCTTGCTCACCTCGGCTTTGGCATCGCCATGGGATTGGGGTTGGCGTACAAATCGTTTGCATTGATCGCGCCGGCGGCCGCCACGTTATGGGCAGCTCAGTTATTGAGTGCACCGCACTTTAGTTGGCGCACCACGTTTCAAACCACTTTCAAGGTCAGCTTTGGCGCACTGATTGCGTTGGGCTTGTTTAGCCTGTGGTTCGCACTTGACCCCGACCCTTCCGCCGTTTGGCAAGAGTTTGTGGTGGGTGAGAACGGCGGCAAGATGAGCAATTCACAAGGCTACTGGCACACTGCCTTGCGCGGGGGCGGCTTCAGCATCTGGGCACAGTTGCTGGCCTATGTGCAAAACGCCGGCTTGTTGGCCCTGGTGGTGCTTGGTTTGGGTTGGGTCGGTCTGCGCGCCTGGTGGCGCCCGTCAACCCAGGGGAATCGGTCTGCCCACCTGATTATTTTGCTGGTCTGGCTGGGCGTTTGGTTGCTGGTGTTCACCCTGCCCAGCCAGCGTTCGGCGCGCTATGTCATCCCTGCCATGCCGGCGCTCGCCATGCTGATTGCGCTTTACTGGGACCGCATTGCTCGCGGCTGGTTTCTGGCGTCATTGCTGCTTTGCAGCGTGTTTGTTGGCGTCATGGGCCGCATCGCGTGGGCGGCCCATGACCTAGGTATTGGCAGCGCCTGGGAACTCAACGCCAGTCTGCTGGCCACAAGCTGCGGCGCGTTGTTGCTGATGGCCGGCGTCGCCAACCCACGCTGGACCCGGGCTTGCACACTGGCATCTTGCCTGCTGTTTTACGCCAGTTTCGGCTTGACCACCGCGCCCCTGAATGGCGCGGCCGGGCATTACAGCACCCAAACGATCAGCCAGACTCAAGGTTTACGCATTGCCGTGCCCAGCAGTTTTAATGGTCAATTTGAGCGGTTTCAGTTTCAATTGCCGGGCAACAGGTTTGACGCTTACGACGGTGAGAACCGGGGTGGATTCGACGACGCAGCCAACAAACAGGAACTGGCCCGTTTGCTGGAAACCCATGACGCCGTGGTCTGGCTGCAATCCAAACCCACCGAACTCCAGCCACCTTGCTTGCCTGACTGCACTGTCCTCGGCCGTCGCTGGGAAGTCAAAGGACGCCATCAAAGCGGCGAAATCACGCTCGC
>CAWAFG010000019.1:0-27882 GCA_963781205.1 uncultured beta proteobacterium
CGCGCAAGCGCATGGACCAACTCTGGCGGCTGCTTGAAGAGCGCCACGCCGAACCCATTGATAATTTTCGCCCCCCTGTTTCTCCACCCCCGAGCGCCAAAGTTGCTGCCAAGCGACCCGCCCGCTCTTCATCCAAAAAGGACCTTTCATGACTTTCACCCAACAATTGACCGCCTCGTTGCTGCTCGTCGGCCTGGCCGCCCCGGCCATGGCCGAAGGCACCTTGGACAAAATCAAGGCCTCGGGCTCGATCACGGTCGGCCACCGCGACGCGTCGATCCCTTTCTCTTACCTCGACGACAAGCAACAACCCATCGGCTACGCTATGGATCTGTGCGCTCGCGTCGTGGATGCCGTCAAAGCGGACTTGAAGTTGCCCGCGCTTAAAGTGGTATTCCAACCCGTGACTTCCGCCACCCGCATTCCCTTGCTGGCCAACGGCACGATTGACATTGAGTGTGGCTCGACCACCAACAACGCTGAGCGTCAAAAGCAGGTTAGCTACACCATCACCCACTTCTTGACGGCCAACCGTTTCGTCTCGAAAAAGGCCAGCAACCTCAACACACTGGCCGACCTCAAAGGCAAGACCGTGGTCTCCACCTCAGGCACCACCAACATCAAGCAGCTTACCGAGCTCAACGCCGCGCAAAACCTGGGCATGAACATCCTGGCGGCCAAAGACCACGCCGAAGCTTTCCTGATGGTGGAAACCGGACGTGCCACGGCCTTCGTCATGGACGACATCTTGCTCGCTAGCCTGGCCGCCAACAGCACGAAACCTGACCAGTGGGCAATCTCCAGCGACGCGCTGTCCCAGCCTGAGCCCTACGGCATCATGGTGCGCAAAGACGACCCGGCCTTTAAGAAAGTAGTCGATGCGGCCATGGTCAACACCTACAAAAGCGGTGACATCAACAAGATCTACGCCAAGTGGTTCACTAGCCCCATCGCGCCGAAGAACATCAACCTGAACATGCCCATGAGCGTCACGTTCAAAAATTTGGTGGCCAACCCCATCGACTCGGCCGACCCAGCCGCATACAAGTGAGCTGACCGTTGACCGACCGTTCGCTTCAATGACCCACTTGGGGCTCTGGAGCGAACCGGTCTATTCCCGCCTCAACTCAGGCATCGTCGCCTGATTTGGGTGCTTTTCGAGATCACGAGGCAAGGCCCGAATGAATTACAACTGGAACTGGTCCATCTTCTGGGAGCTATCCCCAGACGCGAGTGGCACCTATATGCAAACGCTCTTCTACGGGCTGGGCTGGACGCTCGCCACCGCTTTGACTGCCTGGGTGATGGCATTGGCGTTGGGCATCCTCGTGGGAACCATGCGCACAACCCCTGTGAAATGGGTCGTCATGGTTGGTGACGCGTTCACTGAAGTATTTCGGAACATCCCCCTGCTGGTGCAGATGTTTCTTTGGTTTTTTGTGGTGCCTGAGCTACTGCCCACCGCCATGGGCGACTGGGTCAAACAACTGCCCAACGCCAGCTTCTGGACCGCAGTGGTGGCCCTGGCCTTGTTCACGGCAGCTCGCGTGGCAGAACAGGTTCGCGCCGGCATTCAATCGCTGCCCAGTGGCCAGATGGCCGCCGGCGTTGCGCTGGGCATGACCTTGCCGCAGGCATACCGCCATGTGGTGTTGCCCGCGGCCCTGCGCGTGGTGTTGCCACCGCTCACCAGTGAGTTTCTCAACATCATCAAAAACAGCTCGGTTGCACTGACCATCGGCCTGATGGAACTCACGGCCCGCACCCGCGCCATGCAGGAGTTCAGCTTTCAAGTTTTTGAAGCCTTCACCGCCGCCACCATCATCTACCTGCTTGTCAACGGCCTGGTGGTGCTCGGCATGAAAGGCGTGGAAAACTGGCTGGCGGTGCCCGGCTATCTCGGCGGAAAGGCACGGTGACCCCCATGTTAGAAAACTTCGATTTCGACGTCATTTCCCGCACCTGGCAAGTCCTAATTTTTCAAGGCCTGGCCTTCACACTGAAGGTGACTGTGATGGCCATGGTGGGCGGCATTGTGCTGGGCACCTTGCTCGCCATGATGCGCTTGTCCTCCTCAAAACCGCTGTCCTTTGTAGCGGCGACCTATGTCAACGGCTTGCGCGCCATTCCGCTGGTGTTGGTGATCTTTTGGTTCTACTTTCTTGTGCCCTATGTGGGCGCCTGGATCATCGGGTCTCCCACGCCGATCAAAGTCGGCGCGTTTACCTCTGCATTGGTAACTTTCATCCTCTTTGAAGCGTGTTATTACTGCGAAATCATGCGCGCCGGCATTCAAAGCATCTCGCGCGGGCAAGCCAGTGCAGGCTACGCCTTGGGCATGAACTACTGGCAGGTGATGCAAAAAATCGTGTTGCCTCAGGCCTTCCGCAACATGACGCCGGTGCTGCTCACACAAACCATCGTTCTGTTCCAAGACGTCTCGCTGGTCTACATCATCTCGTTACCCGACTTCGTCACGATCGCGAGCAAAGTGGCTCAGCGCGATGGTCGTCTGGTCGAAATGTATGTCTTCGTGGCAGTCGTCTACTTCCTGATTTGCCTGGCCTTGTCGTTCTGGGTCAAACGCCTGCAATCTCGAATCGCCATCGTGCGATAACTAACAAAGGTACTTCTCATGGTCGCGATCGACATTCAAAACATCAACAAATGGTATGGAAATTTCCAGGTGCTCAAAAACTGCACCACGCAGGTCGCTAAAGGCGAGGTAGTGGTGGTATGCGGGCCCTCGGGGTCTGGAAAATCTACATTGATCAAAACGGTGAATGCGCTGGAGCCTTTTCAGGAAGGCAAGATCACGGTAGAAGGCGTCTCTGTGGGTGATCCTTCTACTAACCTGCCCAAACTACGTGCCCGCATTGGCATGGTGTTCCAGAACTTCGAGCTTTTTCCGCACCTTTCGATTGAAAGAAACCTGGCATTGGCTCAGATGATTGTGCTCAAGCGTCCTGAGGACGAAGCCATGGAGCGCGGGTTGAAACTGCTGGACCGCGTCGGTCTGCTCGCGCATAAACACAAGTTCCCGGGCCAACTCTCAGGCGGGCAGCAGCAGCGTGTGGCTATCGCCCGGGCTTTGTCGATGGATCCAATCGCCATGCTGTTCGACGAGCCCACCTCGGCGCTGGACCCTGAAATGATCAACGAAGTGCTGGATGTGATGGTCGGACTGGCTCAAGAGGGCATGACCATGATGGTCGTGACCCACGAAATGGGGTTCGCCCGCAAGGTCGCCAACCGAGTGATTTTCATGGACCAGGGCGAAATCGTGGAAGACGCCGCCAAAGACGATTTCTTCGGCAGCCCGCGTTCGGATAGAGCGCAGCAGTTCTTGTCGAAGATATTGAGCCACTAAAGCGAACCCCATCACCGGAGCGATTGAATTATTGATCCCGCCCTGTAGAGCTTGAGTCCGTTTCGAACACTCAACGGCGATGGCAGAGGCGGTCAATGGCTTGGTGCGGGTGATGTTTTCGGGTTGATTCTGGGCTCCGCGGCATCTTCGATGCGTTCGTCTCAAGGGGTTGGCCGTCACAGGGTCAAAGCGACCCTTGGGATTTGAAACTTTGCTCACGCGAACTGATGGCAGGGTATGGTCTTGCCGCTGGGCCCACCGGCGGCGGACGCAATACATCGACTGCTCGCCAGCGGCTTGCACGTGAATCGCACTGAAACAGGTTTCACTGTCAACGAGGTCAATTTCGGCAATCGCGCCGCCAAACAGGGTATTGAAACGTGTTTTCAGATTGAGGCGGTCGAAGTGCTCCCGCGACAACCCCGCCAGAGAATGGATGTTCTTGCCGGCATTGGGGTTGATCGGCTGGGTGGTGCTGCGCCAGCGAAAGCGCCGCGACGCTGCGGGTTAAGACGTTGAATTCATCAAAATCAGCAAAATGGGCCGGCAGCGGGATTTGATGCGTTAGTTTTTGGGCGCCTCTGACTCCAGTTGACCCGGTGGCGGCTGGGTCACTTCTGGCGTCGCGGGCTCGGACTCAACCCGTGCCGTCCTTGCGATGGAGAAGATATCCCATACGGCAATAAACATGGCGGCAATCACCGGGCCGATGACAAACCCATTCAGACCAAACAGCGCCATGCCGCCGAGGGTCGAGACCAGCACCACGTAGTCGGGCATCCGGGTGTCCTTGCCCACCAACATCGGGCGCAGGAGGTTGTCAACCAGGCCGATCACCAGTACGCCAAAAGCAATCAAAACCATGCCCTTTCCAAGGGCACCCGTCGCCAGAAAATAGAGGGCGACCGGCACCCAAACCAGGGCCGCTCCCACGGCCGGCAAGAGCGACAAAAATGCCATCAGCGTGCCCCACAATACCGGCGCATGAATCCCCAAAAACCAAAAAATCAACCCGCCCAACGTCCCTTGCAAGGCGGCTATGACGATGTTGCCGCGCACAGTAGCGCGGACCACGGTGGCGAATTTGCTCGACAGTTGGTGGCTGATTTCCCTGTTCAACGGAATCGCGTTTTGGAGCTTTTTGGCCAAGGCAGAGCCGTCGCGAAGCAGAAAGAACAGCAAATACATCATCACAAAGAAGCTGACAAAGAAGTCAAAAGTGTTCTGGCCGATGTTGAGTGCCTGAGTTGCAAAAAATTGGCTGCCCTTGGACAACAGTTCTGTGATCTTTTGTTGCATCTCTGCAAAATTGTCCAACCCGAAGCGGTGCAGGAGCGCGCTGGCCCCGCTCGGCAGCACGTCATAAATCTCCTGTAAATAGCGGCTGACGTTGAGATCGCCAGATTTCACCATGTCGTAAACGTTGCTGGCCTCACGCGTCAGGGAGGCGCTAATCAGCGTCAGCGGCAGAATGACCATGACCAAAATAATCGCCATCGCCAGCAACGCCGCCACGGTTCGGCGGCGCGGCATACGTTTGAGCAGCCTGACAAACAGCGGCTTGAACATCAACGCAAAGACGGCGCCCCAAAAGACGGCGCCAAAGAAGGGCAGAAGTAGCCAGAAAAAAGCGACTGTGACCGCCACCAGCAAAATCAGGAAGGCCCCGTTTTCCAGCGCGGTGGATCGAACCGTATTCGAAAATTTCATGACAAGACCGGATAAAGAATGGGCAGACCCGGCAGCTGGCGTCAGCTGCCACGTTGAGGACCGCTTTGGGGCTATTGTCACCGTGCCATCCAGAATCACTGGCAGGCGATTTGCTTGTGGGCGCAGCGTGAGTGCTCGAACCTGGGATGAGTTGCCAGGACGAAGCGACCGCTCGGGGGCAATCAGGCCTTCGACGAGGTGCCGGCGAGCCTGTTTGGGGTGACGTGACTGCCGCCGCCTTGGCCTCATTCGCGCTGATATTGCGCAAAGAGGCCCAGGGGAGGGCGAGGCGAGTCGTTCAAAGGGCCGCCTCGCCCGGGTTTGAAAACTTTGAAGTCTTTCAAGACTTTTAGGCCTCTCGCGCCCGTTGCACCTGCGCAAGCTGCTATTGATTTAGAAGCAATTGGCCGCCGTTTTAAACCTTTTCCAGCGCACCCCGTTTGATTTGGTCACGCTCCAGCGACTCGAACAAGGCCTTGAAGTTGCCTTCGCCAAAGCCGTCATCACCTTCACGCTGGATGAACTCGAAGAAGACCGGGCCGAGCTGGGTTTCCGAGAAGATTTGCAGCAGCAGGCGCGGTGTGCCGCCTTCGGTCGTGCCGTCCATCAGAATGCCGCGCGTTTGCAACTGGGGCACGGGCTGGCCGTGGCCGGGCAGGCGGCCTTCCAGCATCTCGTAGTAGCTCTCGTTGGGGGCGGTCATCAGTGGTACGCCGGCCAGCGCCAGTTTGTCCACGGTCTCGATCAGGTTGTCACAGATCAGGGCGATGTGCTGAATGCCCTCGCCGTTGAACTTCATCAAATACTCTTCGATCTGCCCGCCGCCCTGGCGTGATTCTTCGTTCAGCGGGATGCGGATCTTGCCGTCAGGCGCGGTCAGCGCCTTGGAGGTCAAGCCGGTGTACTCGCCCTGGATGTCAAAGAAACGGATTTCACGGAAGTTGAACAAACGCTCGTAGAAGTTGGCCCAGAACGCCATGCGCCCGCGGTACACGTTGTGCGTCAGGTGGTCGATGAGCTTCAGGCCGTGGCCCACGGGGTGGCGGTCCACGCCTTCGATGAAGTCAAAGTCAATGTCGTAAATCGACTTGCCGTCTTCAAAGCGGTCAATCAGGTAGAGCGGCGCGCCGCCAATGCCCTTGATGGCGGGCAGGTTCAGCTCCATGGGGCCGGTTTTGATCTCGATGGGTTGTGCGCCCAATTCCAAGGCGCGCTTGTAGGCAAGTTGTGAATCTTTGACGCGAAACGCCATGCCGCAGGCCGAGGGGCCGTGTTCGGCTGCAAAGAAACCCGCCACGCTTTTGGGTTCGCGGTTGACGATGAAGTTGATGTCGCCTTGGCGGTACAGCACCACGTCTTTGGAGCGGTGCTTGGCCACCAGCGTGAAGCCCATGCGCTCAAAAACGGGTTCCAGCACGCCAGCGGTGGGCGAGGCGAACTCGACGAATTCAAAGCCCATCAGGCCCATTGGGTTGTCAAACAGATCAGCCATGGTGTGTCCTCGTTATCAATTGGTGTGAATGCAGTAAACGCAATCATCCTGCAATTCACGCGCAGGTTTATTGCTAAATAGTGGCGTCTTTCGCTGAATAACGCAGTCAAGGCGCTGCATGGTGAACGACCCAGACTGGCGGGACCTTGCCTGGCGATTCAGACGATTTTTGGGCCTTTTGGGGGGATTCCCCCTGCAGAACCTGCGGGGGTTGCTATTCAATTGATAGCAATTGGTGCGTTCGATAAGCGCCGGATGTATATTGACCCCATGAACACCAAAAGCCTTCACCACCGCGCTGATCTCGTTCGTATTGCCACGCAGGCCATGACCGAACGGGGCTTGGAACCCGACTTTTCTGCGGGGGTTGAGCGCCAGCTGGCCGGCATCACCGGGCCCAGTGACGAGGCCGGTCCGCACATTCGGGACCTCACCCACTTGCTCTGGTGCTCGATTGACAACGACGACTCCCGCGACCTGGACCAGCTCACCGTGTGTGAGGTTTTGGACAAAGGCGCGGTGCGGCTGTGGGTCGCTATTGCCGATGTGGACGCCATGGTCAAAAAAGGCACGCCCATTGACGACCACGCGCTGATCAACACCACCTCGGTCTACACCTCGGCAGTGATTTTCCCCATGCTGCCTGAGCGCCTGTCCACCGACCTGACCTCACTTAACTTTGACGTCGACCGGCTGGCGATGGTCACCGAGATGGTGTTCAACGCCGATGCCTCGCTGGCCGGCTCCACCGTGTACCGCGCGAAAGTGCACAACAAAGCGCAACTGGCTTATGACGCCGTCAGTGCCTGGATTGACGGTGCGGGCGACTTGCCCGAAGCGGCCAAGGTGGTCGAGGGCATGGAAGCCCAGTTGCGCACCCAAGACGCGCTGGCCCAGCAAATGCGCGCCCGCCGCCGCCAAGAAGGCGCGCTGGAGCTGGAAACCGTTCAACCCCGCGCCGTGTTTGAGGGCGAAAAGGTGGTGGACCTGGTCCAGCAAGTGCAAAACCGCGCCCGCCAATTGATTGAAGAGGTGATGATCGCCACCAACGGCTGCACCGCCCGCTACCTGGCCGCGCAAGGCGGTGTCTCGCTGCGCCGGGTGGTGCGTTCCCCTGAGCGCTGGCTGCGCATCGTGGCGGTGGCACGGGAGCTGGGCGAGACCTTGCCCCACCAGCCGGACTCCAAAGCGCTGGAAGACTTTTTGGCCAAGCGCCGCCGCCTGGACCCCTTGCGCTTTCCTGATCTGTCGCTGGTCGTCATCAAATTGATGGGCTCGGGCGAATACGTGGTCGAGACCGCCGGGCAATTGCCTGTGGGCCACTTTGGCCTCGCCGTGCACGACTACACCCACTCCACCGCGCCCAATCGCCGCTTTCCTGACCTGATTACCTCACGCCTGCTGAAGGCCGCTTTGGCAGATGAGGCACCACCTTACACCCCCACCGAGTTGGGCGTGCTGGCCACCCATTGCACCCACCAGGAAGACGCTGCCCGCAAGGTGGAACGGCGCCTGCGCAAGTCAGAAGCTGCGCTGGTGCTGCAGTCCCGCATCGGTCAGCGCTTTGACGCCATCGTCACCGGCACGGCGGCTGAAGGCGTCTGGATTCGGGTGTTCTCGCCGCCTGCCGAAGGCATGTTGATGGGCAGCCGGAGCGAATTGAAAGTGGGTGACAAAGTCCGCGTCAAGCTGGAGTCCACGGATGTGGAGCACGGCTTTATCGACTTCTCGCCAGCGCAGTAAAGGCAAGGGGGCGGGCTTGGCCCAACGCGAGCAGCGCCCCCGGTCGCAGTCCCAGGTGTCGGACCGGCCCAAGGGGAATGGGAGCGCGTCGCCTGGCTCAGGATTTTCGTGAGCCGGCCACCAGCAGTACCAGTCCAGCGGCGGCGGCGGCAAGGCCCATCCAGAGCGGAACGTTGACGCGCTCCTTTTCGACCACCTCAAGGTGCAGCGGGCCGATGTCTGCCGCATGGGTGGCCTTGGTGTAGCTAAAGCCGCCGTAGGCCGCGCCAAGTACGCCTAGCACGACCAAGATGACGCCCACGAGTTTGGTGCTGTTCATGGTGTGCTCCCGTTACAGCGATTTATTGCCGCTGATCAGGCGCACCAGGAACAAGACCACCGCCACCACCAGCAGAATGTGAATAAAGCCGCCAATGGTGTAGGAAGAGACCACGCCCAAAAGCCAGAGGATGAGGAGCACGATTGCGAAAGTTTGAAGCATGGGAATTCCTCTTTTGTAAGTGTTGTTGCAATGAGAGGCAGTGTGCCGTGGGCTGCCTTTTGCGTCGGTGCGCCACCGCACAGACGCTCTTGAATCCGGCTCCTAGCATTCACCCATGGGCCATAACACAGCCCATGTGCTTCGTTAACCTCTACTTCAAAGGACACACCTCATGAACAAAAACCAAGCCAACGGCATGGCCAAAGACGTACTCGGCAAGGTACAAGAAACCGTCGGGAAAATCATTGGCAACCCGTCCCAGGAAATCAAGGGCGTGGAAAAGCAAATATCCGGCCAAGCCGAAGAAAAATTGGGCGACGCCAAGGAACTGGTGAAAGACGCCCGTGATGCGGTCAAAGAAGCCGGCAAGTCACTTTAAATTCTGCTTCCCAAAAAAAGAAGAGCTGGGTGCCGTTGTGGCACCCAGCTCTTCTTATTTGGGGCAGTTTGGTTATTTGGGCTTGGTTACTTCATGGCCGATCACCCCACCCACCGCAGCACCTGCGGCGGTACCCAAGGCGCCTGCGCCAAGCACGGCACTCGCCGCGCCGCCAATCACGGCTCCTGTGGCCGTGCCTTTTTCCTGGGGCGTCATGCCTGCGCATGCACCCAGGGTCGATACCAGAGCCAGTGCTGGCAAATAGGCGAATAACCGGTTGTTGATTTTCATGACAACGATCTCCAAAAATTGAGAAAGACAACAAGCCGTGCAGCGCAGTGCGCGTGGCCACGGATGAAGCTTCATTGTCGGGATATCCCTTTAATCGTTCTGTGCGCTGGCGAACCTAGCCGGCGGTTTGGCCAACAATTTCTCTGCGTTGATGCCCTCGGAAGGGGCTGCGTGCGCCACCGCACAGACGCAGCATGGTTCGCCGCACTAAGGTGCACCCACCGTGGCGGACAGGGTGCTTGCCCACGCCGTTTCCGATTGCACACCCAAAGCGCGTATAAGAGGCGACCCACACGCTCCACCCGAAAGCCACTACTCCTTGAAAACAACCCGTCAAACAATTCTTTGGTTGGGCACTCTCGTGCTGTTCTTGCTCGTTGGGGTGGCCGTCACCGTCTGGTCTTTCCGACAGATTGAGAGCGCCGCTGAGCAACGCAAAGACTCCCGCGTCGTCATTTCCGCGACGCACGACCTGATTACCTCGCTGCTCAATGCTGAAACCAGCGAGCGCCGCTATGCACTGACGGGTGACGACACCTACCTGAATCGGTATCTGGCCGTGCGCGATACCCTGCTGCCCAGCTTTCAAACCTTGCGCGAGCTGAGCTTTGAGCGCTCGGTGCAGTCGCACGTCAACACCATCGAACCCCTGCTGCAGGCCAAACTGGCGGAGATGGAAGCCAGCGTTGCCTTGCGTCGAGGTCAGGTGGGCACGACGGCGCTGCTGCAGGCCAATAATGACCCGGCTCCCGGCCTGACAGTCTCGATTCGGCAGGAAACCCGCGCGCTGGTCAGTGTGGAGAATGATCTCCAGTTGCAGCAAGACATGCAGTTTGATGCCAGGATTCGTTGGCTGTTTCTCCTCATTGTTGGCCTCTCCGCCATGGCCTTGATTGTGGTCCTTGGGTTCGCCTATGCCAGTATTCGTGCGACGAAAAGAAGACTCGAAAACCGGGCCGACGGTGAAACCCAGCACCTGCTTGCGGCTCAAACACAGACCAACCTGCGTTTGCTGGAGACCA
Source organism: uncultured beta proteobacterium (assembly GCA_963781205.1). GTDB lineage: Bacteria > Pseudomonadota > Gammaproteobacteria > Burkholderiales > Burkholderiaceae_C > Rhodoferax. Next base: position 10,489 of record CAWAFG010000019.1, read on the forward strand.
ACCGGATTCTGCAAAACAGTGAGCAAAAACTGGCCATCACGCTGAGTTCCATTGGCGACGGCGTGATCGCCACCGATGCGGCGGCTTGCATCACGCTCTTGAACCGTGTGGCCGAGGACCTGACCGGCTGGACCCATGCGCAGGCGCTTGGACGACCTGTCGATGAGATCTTTCACATCGTTAACAGGGAGACCCGCGAGCGGGCGAACATTCCGGTGGCCAATGCCCTGGCGCATGGCACGGTGCAGGGGCTGGCCAACCACACGGTGCTGATTGCCCGCGACGGGCGCGAGTTCGACATTGCCGACAGCTGCGCGCCGATTCGCGATGTGGACACGCAAGTGGTGGGCGCCGTGTTGGTGTTTCGCAATGTGACGGACGAATACGCGGCGCAGCAAACTTTGCGCGACAGCGCCGCGCGGGTGCAGACGGTGCTCAACACGGTGAGCGACGGTATCGTGACCTTGCATGCCGACGGCGGCATCATGGAGTCTGCCAATCCGGCCATTGAACGCCTGTTTGGCTACAGCGCCGCCGAGCTCAAGGGCAAGGGCTTTGGCTTGCTGATCCCCGAGTTGGACCAGGAGCAGCACAACGTTTCTCTGGGGCACTACGGTGTGAGCGACGAGGCGCGCACGGTTGGCTTGGGCCGCGAGGTGGTGGGCGTTCGACAGGATGGGAGGCGCTTTCCGCTGGAGATTACGGTCAGCGAAATGGTGTTGGGTGGGGAGCGCTATTTCACGGGCATCTTGCGTGACATCAGTGCCAGAAAACAAGCGGAAGAAGCACTGCGTAAAGCGGGCGCCTTGCAAAATGCCATTTTCAACAGTGCCAATTTTTCCAGCATTGCCACCGATGCCAAAGGCGTGATCCAGATTTTTAATGTCGGCGCCGAGCGCATGCTGGGCTACTCTGCGACGGAGGTGATGGACAAAATCACTCCGGCCGAAATTTCAGACCCCCAGGAACTCATCGCCCGGGCTCAGGCACTCAGCGCCGAGCTGGGCACCTTAATTGCTCCTGGCTTTGATGCGCTGGTGTTCAAGGCCTTTCGCGGCATGGAAGATATTTACGAGCTGACCTACATCCGCAAGGACGGCAGCCGTTTTCCGGCCGTGGTGTCTGTCACCGCACTGCGGGGCGACGACAACACCGTCATTGGCTATTTGCTCATTGGCACCGACAACACGGCGCGCAAAGCGGTCGAAGCCGAGCGCGCCCAACTTGATCAGGCCTTGCAAATCAAGAATACCGAGTTGGAGGCCGCCCGAACAGCGGCTGACAAGGCCAACCAGGCCAAGTCAGACTTTTTGTCCAGCATGAGTCACGAACTGCGCTCGCCCCTGAATGCGATTCTGGGTTTTGCGCAGCTCATGGACTCTGGCCAACCCGCCCCCACGCCCGCGCAGGCCGGCAGCATTGAGCAAATCCTCAAAGCGGGCTGGTACCTGTTGGAGCTGATTAATGAAATTCTGGATCTGGCGCTGATCGAGTCGGGGCGTTTGTCAATGTCGCTGGAGCCCGTGTCCTTGCCCGAGGTGTTGAACGATTGCGAGACCATGATCCAGCCACAGGCCAATAGCCGGGGCATTCACATGCGTTTTCCGACGTTCAGCAGCCCCTGTTTTGTGGCGGCGGACCGCACCCGCGTCAAGCAGGTGGTTGTCAACTTGTTGAGCAACGCCATCAAGTACAACCGACCCGGCGGCTCCGTTGACGTGAGCTTCAGGATCATCGATCAAAAGCGCCTGCATGTCAGCGTGCGCGACACGGGGGAGGGCTTGTCCGCTCACAAGTTGACGCAGCTCTTTCAGCCGTTCAATCGCCTGGGGCAAGAGGACAGCGGCGAGGAGGGGACGGGCATCGGCCTGGTGGTCAGCAAGCAGTTGGTGGAGCTGATGGGGGGCAGCATTGGCGCGGTGAGTACCGTGGGGGTGGGCAGTGAGTTCTGGTTTGAGCTCAATCTGGCCGAACCCCATGCACTGGTGTTGAATGCTGAGCCCATGCCCACGGCGCCCATGGCGCTGGTCGGAGACGGCGTGGCCCGGCGGACCTTGTTGTATGTCGAGGACAACAAAGCCAATATGGAGTTGGTCGCGCAACTGATTGCCCGCCGCTCCGACATGCGCCTGCTTCGGGCCGAAGATGGTCTGCGCGGCATGGCGCTGGCCCGCGCTCACCTGCCGGATGTGATTTTGATGGATATCAATCTGCCGGGAATCAGCGGGTTGCAGGCCTTGGGGCTGTTGCGTGAGGATCCGGCCACCTGCCATATTCCGGTGTTGGCGTTGAGTGCCAATGCGATGCCGCGTGACATTGAACGGGGAATGGACGCCGGCTTTCAGCGCTACCTGACCAAACCCATCAAGATTGACGAATTCATGCTGGCGCTGGACGAGTGTTTGGCGCTGACGCCAGACACTTTGACGTAAGTGATACGACACAAACAAGGGGCTTTTCCATGATGGACGCAAACGATATTTTGAACGCCAAAATTCTGGTCGTTGACGATCAAGAGGCCAACGTGCAGCTCTTGTTGCAGTTGTTGCAAGGCGCCGGGTACACCGGGGTCACCTCGACCATGAAGCCGGAAGAGGTCTGTGACTTGCACCGCCAAAACAACTACGACCTGATCTTGCTCGATCTTCAGATGCCGGTGATGGATGGTTTTCAGGTGATGGAGGCGCTCAAAACCAACGCCACCGATGCTTACCTGCCGGTGATCGTGCTCACGGCGCAACCCGGGCACAAGCTGCGCGCTTTGCAGGCTGGCGCCAAGGACTTTGTCAGCAAACCGTTCGACTTGGTCGAGGTCAAAACCCGCATTCACAACATGCTGGAAGTGCGCCTGCTGTACAAGCGACTGGCTGACTTCAACAAAATTCTGGAACAAACCGTGCTGGAGCGCACGGCGGAGTTGCGCGAGAGCGAGGCCCGCTACCGCAGCCTGACCGAACTGGCCTCCGACTGGTATTGGGAGCAGGACGAAAACGGCGTGTTCACCAAAGTGTCGGGCCCGGTGCTTGAGATGTTGGGCATCCCTGCGGCGGGCGCGGTGGCGCCGGCGAAAGCCGGGCAGGTGGCGACCTGGGACGAGTCCGAACGCGAGACCTTGCGTGCCACCATTGCCGCGCGCGAGCCGTTTTTGGACTTTGCCTTTCATCGGATCAACGCCGATCGCACCCGCAAGAAGTTCAAAGTCAGTGGCGAGCCCATGTTCAGCCTGAATGGGCGTTTTCTGGGTTACCGCGGCATTGGCGTCGAAGTGCTGGATGCCACTTGAAGCAGGAATTCACGGTATGACCACCCCGCCACTCCACACCCCCCAGCAAAATCATTTGCTGGCAGCACTGCCTGACGCAGACTTCGCCTCGTTTGTCCAGGGAGCTGGAACTGGTTCCCATGCCGCTGGGCCACATGCTGTACGAGCCTGGCACCCAATTGCGTCACGCCTATTTCCCCACAACGTCCATCGTCTCACTGCACTACGTCACGGAAACCGGTGCGTCGGCTGAAACGGCCGGCGTCGGCAATGAGGGCCTGGTGGGCGTCTCACTTTTCATGGGGGGCGACACCACCCCCAGCTCAGCCGTGGTGCAAACGGCGGGCCATGCCTACCGGCTTGACCGCCACCTGTTGCTAACCGAGTTCAACCGGGCGGGTTCGTTGCAGCGTTTGCTGCTGCGCTACACCCAGGCCCTGATGACGCAAATGAGCCAGTCGGCGGTGTGCAATCGCTACCACTCGGTGGAGCAACAGCTGTGCCGGTGGTTGTTGTTGACGATGGACCGGGTGCCGGCACGCGAACTCGTCATGACGCAGGAACTGGTGGCCAGCATGTTGGGGGTGCGACGCGAAAGCGTGACCGAAGCGGCCGGCAACTTACAAAATGCGGGCTACATCCGTTACCGTCGCGGCCACATTGCGGTGCTGGACAGAAAGGGTCTGGAGACGCACACCTGCGAATGCTACGGCGTGGTCAAGAAAGAATTGGGGCGACTGTTAAACGATGTGCAACAGTGCCCGCCCAACTGAACCTCAACCATTCGCGATGAACGTTGAGGCTCCGTTGATCAGGGGCGAACGGTGACTTCGTTGCGAACCGAAACGACGCCTTTCACGCCCCGGGCAATGGTCTCCGCTGTGGCACGCTCTTCAACGTTCTTGGCAAAGCCAGACAACATGACGGTGCCGTTCAGTGTCTCGACCTTGATCGAAGAGGCGTCGACCTGTTTGTTTTCAATAAAACGAGTCTTGATCAGGGTGGTGATGCCGGTGTCGTCCATATAGGCACCCACGGTTTCCTGGCCGCGATGAACCGCGCAACCGGTGGCGGTGAGCAAGACGATGGCTGAAACGGCAATGGCGAGCGTTTGACGAATGTTCATAAATATCTCCAGTAAAAAAGGAAGGGAACTGCTGACCGGTTGACTATAAAAATCTGTCTTGTGAGGGTCGGTGCGCTAACGCACATAGCTACTGGAAAGATTGAAGACAGCATGATTCAACGGTTAGTGCCGGCGCGCTGGCCCTGTTGACTGGACCTTTCAGGGGCAGTCAATCGCCCAGAAACTCTGCCACTGCCTTGAAGTCATCGAGTCGGGCGCAAATCGCTTTGACCGCCACAAGGATGGGCACGCCCAGCAGAAGTCCCCATACCCCCCACAACCAACCCCAGGTCAGAACACCAATGAAGATGGCCACTGGGTTCATCTTGTTGGCCCGGCTGGTCAGCCAGGGGGTCAAAAGAAAGGCCACTACTGCGTGGATGGCGAATGAGGCGCCGCTCACCAACAGCGCCATTTCCAGCGATCCAAACTGCAAAAAAGCCACCAGCGCCGAGCCACCCCCGACGACGATGCTGCCAATGTAGGGAACGAGGTTGAGCACCCCCGCGGCGACACCCCAAACCCCGGCGTTTTCCAGACCAAGTGCCCAGAAGCTCAACCAAGTCCCGATGCCAACCACGACGCTGGTGAATAGCTGCACCAGCATGTAACGCTGGATTTGATCGTTAATCTGGTTCACAGCCTGCAGCGTGACTCGCTTTCGGCCCATGCTGGGGCCTGCCACCTTCACCAGCTTTCGACGAAACAGGTCGCCGGAGGCCAGCAAGAAAAAGGCAATCAGGGAAACCGTGCCCACTTGACCCAGGGTCGCGAGCGCGCCCATCGTGCCGCTCCAAACGTGGTCTTTGATGTCGAATTTGGACTTGACGATTTGAACGCGCTGGACACCCCGGTGAGGCGCGGCCGGTTGGGCTGAGTCTTCAGCGGCTTGCTCAAGTTGGGCGGCTGCCTTTTGCACCGTGGTGATTGTGTTGTCGGGGCGTCCGGGGCGGGAGCGCACGGCATCGTGCAACTTGCGTGCCGCCGTGGGCAGTGATTCCACCAATTTGTTCGCATCATCAGCCAGTGTGTACGCCAGCGCCCCAACCCCGCCGACCATGCCCAGGATCAACACCGCGGCAGACAGTGCACGTGCCAAGCCACGCGCCTGCAACCAGCTGACAACCGGTGACAGCGCGTAGCTGAACAACAGCCCGACCATCACCGGAATGAACACGGCACTGGCCCAATGCAAGGTGAACAGGCAGGCCAGCGTCGCGATGACGACAAGGGATTTGTTGCGCACATTGATGGGCGCGCTGGTGACGAGGCTTTCCCGGGCGGCAGAGCCCGCGCTCACAGGGGTCGAACTGTCTTCAAACTCCATGGCGTCTGCTCTCCACAACAGGGTGACCAACGTCGTTGGTGAGATGGGAAGGGAGCAATTTTCTTGTCATCGGAGCTTTCGAAATTGTCGTGGCCGCTGGTGGCTCACACTGGAGCAGGCGACAGCGCAAACCGTCCATGCTATGAGCGCCGCCCCTAGTAGTCTGTGCGCCGGCAGACATTGTCGCTGTGACGGCGTTGTCGTGCAGGTGTTGCACTTTCAACGCATCCGACTTACCCTTGAAGTCAACATATCGCAGCACACGCGCTGCATCCAAGGAGCGGCCATGACGGCAAAACCCATTAGCAACCTGCGCCACTACTCGCGCATCCCCTTTGACGCGAAGGTGATGCTGCATCTGCAGGACCGCGTGTTGCCGGTTCATTTGGTGGACATCGCACTCAAGGGCGCTTTGGTGGAAACGCCTGCGCCACAGACACTGGTGCTGCATGAAAAGTGCCGGCTGGTGTTGACGCTGACGCAAGGGGGCGACGCCATCACCATGGTGGGGCATATTGCCCATTTGGAGCACTCGCATATTGGCGTTGAATGCCAAGAAATCGATATCAACAGCCTGACCCTGTTGCGCCGCCTGATAGAGCTGAACACGGGGGACTCCGCGCTGATCAACCGCGAGCTCTCTCACCTGTTTGCCGGCGCCTGGGTGGCGTAGCAGAACACCTTGCCCGAATCGCCTCTTTCACAACGGCTTGAAGTGGAGTGGATGACCACGGTGCAGTCCATGGCCTCCAGTTTCATGTGTCCCCCGTGATCAATGCCTTGCACGCTCATTGCTGAGCGCGCAAGATGTGCCAAGGCGCAGCTCAGCGCATTTGGGTGTAATTGACAGGAACCCACTGGTAGGACTTGCCTGTGGCGTGCAAATGCCCCAGTCCCGGGAACTGAATGTGGGCTGCACCAATGAGGGTGCCATTTTTGGCCGCTTGGGTGAACGCCCGACTGCGGGCTGTCATGGCTGCTTTGGGGTCGGTGTCGAAGGCGATCGTGACGGCTGGTTTGTCCAACTGGACGGCCGTCACATGAATCAAATCGCCCACCACCATCAGTTTTTGGCCTTGGCTTTCGACCAAGTAGGCCGAGTGGCCAGGGGTGTGGCCGTGGGTCGGTATGGCGGTGATGCCCTGCGCCAAAGCGGCATTTCCGGTGAATGGGCGGTATTTTTGGGCGTCCACATAGGGGTTTAACGAGGCCATTGCCCCTTGGAAAAATCCTTTGCCGCCTTCGGGGGCTTTCTTCAGTTCGCTTGGGCTGAGCCAGAAGTCCGCGTCGGCTTGATCGGAGCGCACGATGGCGTTCGGGAAAGCGAGTGCGCCGGCGCCGACCATGCCGCCGACGTGATCGGGGTGCATGTGGGTCAGATAGATTTCATCCACTTGGGCCGGCTCGTAGCCTGATGCCTTGAGGTTTTGCGCCAATTTACCCAACGTCGGGCCAAACAGGCTCCCTGCGCCTGCATCGATCAGCACCAGTTTGCTTCCGGTGTTGACCAGATAGGCGTTCACGGATGTCTCCAGTGGTGCCTTGAGAAACGATTTCGCCAGAGCGGCCTTGGTCATGCCTGGTTTTTCGGAGAGCAGCTGGTCCACCGGAAGATCAACCGTGCCATCGCTCAGTGCGGTGACTTCGAAATCGCCCAGCATGATTCGAAAGTAGCCAGGGGCTGGGGTTTTTGCCATCGGCGCCGCAGCCAAAACGGCGGAGGTGCCCAGGCTGGCACAGGTCAGTGTTATCGCCATCGCCAAGGCGCGGGGCAGAGAGGTCAAAGGGGTGGACTTCATGGGGTGTCTCCAGGTGAATGAAAAGTGGGGTCGAAGCGTGCAAGGTGGCGGTATCCACGGCGGGTCAGCGCAGCGTCGGGGTCGATTGTGGAGTTTTTCATGCAGCGCAACAATAATGAAATATGCAATCTATCTTTGCAAATTTCGCAATGCTGTAGCATGGGCGCCATGTTGGATGCGATGAAAATGTTTTTGGCGGTCGCGGAATCGGGAAACTTCTCAAAGGTGGCCCGGGAACGGACCATGGCGGTCTCGTCAGTCACGCGGCGAATTGATGGGCTGGAGGCCGAGTTGGGTGTGCGCCTGTTTCATCGCAGTTCGCGACAACTTTTGCTGACTGACGCGGGCGAAAAATTTCGGGTCAGTGCCTTGCAAATGGTCAGTGACCTGGAGGGTGTGAAGGCGGAGCTATCGGCGTTGCAAACAGACCCCCATGGTCTGCTGACGGTGACTGCCCCTTCGGGCTTTGGCCGGCGCCATGTGGTGCCAGCGGCGATGCGGTTTCTCAAGCTATACCCTCAAATTCAGCTCAATTTGCATTTAAGTGACGATTTGGTGGACTTGGCCGAGCGCAGGATTGATGTGGCAATTCGCATTGGAAAACTGCCTGACAGCGATCTGGTGGCCACCAAGTTGGCGCAATACAGCCGTCTGGCATGTGCCAGCCCAGATTACCTGGCGCGTGCCGGTTGGCCTGCCACACCGCAAGATCTGCTGAAACACAATTGCCTGACCATCGCAACACCGCCGCTGCCAGCCGGTTGGTGGAGCTTTGCAGGCACGCAGGGGGGCTCGCCATTGCCGGTGCGTGGCAGCTTTCAGTCGGACGATACCGAAAGTCTTTTACAAGCGGCACTGCACGGCATTGGCATTGTTCATCTGGCCAGTTGGCTGGTTGGCGAGTTGATCGCCGAAGGCCGGCTGATCTCGCTATTTCCGCAAGCCCCGACGCTGTCCGCCAAACAACTGACTGACATTCATGCGGTTCGACTGCCGGGGCGTTCTCACGCCACCCGGGCGAGGCTGTTCATTGAACATTTGAAAACAGAGTTTGACGCCCCCTCCGAATGGCACCATCGAACAGGCGCCCGTGCCGACGAGCCGGAGTCCCCATCCATCAGCTTGCTTTGAGCATGCCTTTGGTTTCAATAAAGGCAATGACCTCGGCCAGGCCCGAATTGGTTTTCAAATTGGTCATGACAAAAGGTTTGAGGCCCTTGGCTGTGGTGCGCATGCGAATGGTGTCGGCTTCCATCACGGCCAGATTGGCGCCCACATGTGGCGCCAGGTCGGTCTTGTTGATGACAAACAGGTCGCTCTTGGTGATGCCGGGGCCGCCCTTGCGGGGAATTTTTTCACCGGCGGCCACGTCGATCACGTAAATCGTCAGGTCGCTCAGCTCGGGGCTGAAGGTGGCGGCCAGGTTGTCGCCGCCACTCTCCACAAACACGATGTCGGCGTTGGGGTGCTCCACCAGCATGCGGTCAATCGCCTCCAGGTTGATGGAGCAGTCCTCCCGAATGGCGGTGTGCGGGCAACCACCGGTTTCCACGCCCATGATGCGGTCCGCCTCCAAGGCGCCACTTTCGGTCAGCAGGCGCTGGTCTTCCTTGGTGTAGATGTCGTTGGTGATGGCGACCAGGTCGTACTGCTCGCGCATGGCTTTGCACAGCATTTCCAGCAGCGTGGTTTTGCCCGAGCCCACGGGGCCGCCAATGCCCACGCGCAAGGGGGGAAGTTTTTTGGTGCGGTTGGCAATGTGGTGCAGGGCGTTAGTCATGGTGATATTGCTTCTAAATTGATAGCTGCTTGCGCAGGCTGGGTGGGCGCTAGGACCGGAAAAGACGTGAATACTGCACTTCATGCTGGGCACTGAGAATGGCCAGCATGGGTGAAAAAGCCTGGCGCTCGTCGTCGGCCAGCGAGAGGGCGTGGTCCACCGCCGCAGGAATTTCAGCGGTGAGCGCGGACAAAATGCGTTGGCCCGCGCTTTGCCCCAGTGGCACGGACTTGATGGCGGCTTGCACCATGTTTTCCGCCCAGCCAAAGGCATAGGTCAGCAGGCAGTCGCGCAGTGGGGCGGCGCAGGCGCTGGCCGCCAGCGCAAACGCCAGCGGGTAGGTGGGTTGCAGGGCGGCCAGCGCGTCGATTTGTTCTGCGCGTGCCGTGGTGTGGTTGCGCAGCCACTCCAGCAGGGAGCGGCCCATTTGCTCGGCTTGGGCGCGCAGTTCGCTGCTCTCGCGGGTTTGCAGCACCCATTGGTTGAGCGCGGCCATGCGAGCCATGTCATTTGCTTGCCAGGCGGGAATGGCCTGCGCCACCACCGCCAGGTCACCTCGCGACAGATTCAGGTGTAACTGGTCAATGAGCCACAACGATGCTTCTGTTTCTGTAGCTACCCGCGCACTGTCCACGGCCGCTTCCAGGCATTCCGAGTATGAAAACCCACCAATCGGCAAGGCCGGGGAGGCCAGCCACATGAGTTGCATCAGGCTGGTGTCGGCGCGGTGCGGGTTGGCGGCGGGGGCCGCGTGATCAAGCATGGTCAGTGGCTGTGTCCGTGGTCATGGCCGCAGCCGGGACCGTGCACATGGGGGGCGCTGGCCGTGGCAATGGGGATGGCGCTGAGTTTGGACTTGGCAGTACTCGCCGGCTTGACCGCCGTGGCCGCGTCGTGCGCGTGGTCGTGGCCATGCTCACCATGACTGTGGCTGTGGCCCGCCGCGTGGTGGCCATAGGCACCGTTTTCCGGTTCAAAAGCCTCATCCACCGCGTTCACGATCAGGTGCATGGCGCGCAGCATCTCGGCCAGCACATGGTCGGGCTCAATCTTCAGATGGTCGGGCTGCAGCTCGATGGGCACATGGCGATTGCCCAGGTGGTAGGCGGCGCGAATCAAGTCAAAGGGCGAGCCATGGTTGGCACAGGGGGTGATTTTCAGCACTGCTTGGGGGGCGGCGACGACGCGAACCAGCGAGCCATCTTCAGCCACCAGCACATCACCACCGCGCACGGCCGTGCCGCGTGGCAGAAAGACACCCAAGGTGCGGCCCGCAGAGTCCGTGGCCTCAAAACGGCTTTTCTGGCGCACGTCCCAGTCCAGTTCGACGGTGCTTGCGCGCTTGATCAACACCGGCGCCAGTCCGGCGCCTTGAGGCATGAGTTTGGAGATTTGGAGCATGGTTGGTTTCAGTGTTCGGGTGGGGGCTGGGATGCACAGATAAAGGATGAGCTTAAACCGTTCGGGCAAAGCCACACGCCGTGAGGACTCGCTACGCCAGCACTTTGGTCATGAACAGGCTGTACGGGTCCAGCACATAGTCTGCGAAGGGGCCGCAGGTCACGAAGCCTTCGCTGGCATACAGCTTTTGAGCGGGGACAAAGGGGGCGTGGGGTCCGGTTTCCAGGCTGATGCGCTGCACGCCTTTGGCCCTCGCCGCCGCCAAAATATGACTCAGGATGGCGCGGGCCACGCCTTGACGCACATGGGCAGGGGCGGTGCGCATGGATTTCAGCTCGGCATGGTCTGCGCTGAGTTGCTTGAGCGCGCCGCAGCCCAGCAGTTCGTCGCCGTTCCACGCCGTCCAAAAAGTGATGCTCGGGTGGCGCAGTCCGTCCAGATCCAGCGCATGCACGCACTCGGGTGGGGAGTGGGTGTGCATGGCATCCAGATGCAGCTGAAGCAAGGCTTGAATGGCCTTGCCTTGCAAATCATCAACCCGGATCTCCATCACGCTCAAAACAAGAAGTAGCGCTGCGACATGGGCAGGGTGACGGCGGCCTCGCAGGTCAGCAACTGGCCGTCGGCGCGCACGGTGTAGGTCTGGGCGTCAATTTCCATCTTGGGAAGGTAGTGGTTGTGCACCATGTGCTGCTTGCGCACGCCCCGGATGTTTTTCACCGCACTCAGTGTCTTGCCAAGCCCAAACTCGTCTTGAATGCCCGCGTTCAAGCCGGCTTGCGAGACAAAGGTGAGTGAACCCCGGGTGAGCGCGCTGCCGTACGCGCCAAACATGGGGCGGTAGTGCACCGGCTGGGGTGTCGGAATGCTGGCGTTGGGGTCGCCCATGGCGGCCATGGCGATGAAGCCGCCTTTCAGGATCAGCGCCGGCTTGACGCCGAAGAACGCCGGCTTCCACACCACCAGATCGGCCCATTTGCCCACCTCAATGCTGCCGACCTCATGGCTGATGCCGTGGGCAATGGCCGGGTTGATGGTGTACTTGGCTACGTAGCGCTTGACGCGGAAGTTGTCGTTGCGGGCGTTGTCCTCGGGCAGGGTGCCGCGCTGCTGTTTCATCTTGTGCGCGGTCTGCCAGGTGCGAATGATGACTTCGCCGACTCGTCCCATGGCCTGGCTGTCGCTGCTCATCATGCTGATGGCACCCAGGTCATGCAGGATGTCTTCGGCGGCAATGGTTTCCTTGCGAATGCGGCTCTCGGCAAAGGCCAAGTCTTCGGCAATGGAGGGGTTCAGGTGGTGGCACACCATGAGCATGTCCACATGCTCGTCCAGCGTGTTCACCGTGTAAGGCATGGTGGGGTTGGTGGAGGAGGGCAAAAAGTTGGCCTCGCCCACCACGCGCAAGATGTCCGGGGCATGGCCGCCGCCCGCGCCTTCGGTGTGAAACGCGCACAGGCTGCGACCCTTGGTGGCGGCAATGGTGTTTTCCACAAAGCCGGACTCATTGAGCGTGTCCGAGTGAATGGCCACCTGAATGTCAGTTTCTTCAGCCACGTCCAGGCAGTTGCTGATGGCCGCGGGCGTGGTGCCCCAGTCTTCGTGTAATTTGAGGCCAATGACGCCGGCGTTCACCTGCTCATGCAGCGCAGCGGGTTGGCTGGCGTTGCCCTTGCCCAGAAAGCCCAGGTTCATGGGGAAAGCATCCGCCGCCTGCAGCATGCGGGCGATGTTCCAGGGGCCCGGTGTGCAGGTGGTGGCAAAAGTGCCCGTGGCGGGGCCGGTGCCGCCGCCCAACATGGTGGTGATGCCGCTGGCCTGCGCCTCCTCAATCTGCTGGGGGCAGATGAAATGGATGTGGGAGTCAATGCCACCCGCGGTGACGATGTTGCCCTCGCAACTGATGACCTCGGTGCCGGGCCCGATGATGATGTCCACGCCGGGCTGGGTGTCGGGGTTGCCGGCCTTGCCAATGGCCACAATGCGCCCGCCTTTGAGGCCAATGTCGGCTTTCACGATGCCCCAGTGGTCAAGGATGAGCGCGTTGGTCATGACGCAGTCCACGGCGCCCTCTGCGCGCATGCGCTGGCTTTGGGCCATGCCGTCGCGAATGGTCTTGCCGCCGCCAAACTTCACTTCTTCGCCGTAACCGCCCGCGCCCAGCGTGAAGTCTTTTTCGACTTCAATCAGCAGGTCGGTGTCGGCCAGGCGAACGCGGTCGCCCACGGTGGGGCCAAAAATTTCGGCGTAGGCGCGCCGTCCAATCGTTGCCATCAGAGCTTTCCTTGTATGTGTCCGCGAAAACCAAACACCACGCGGTCGCCAGCGAAGTCCACCAGTTCCACGGTGCGCTGCTGGCCCGGCTCGAACCGCACGGCCAGGCCAGACGCAATGTTCAGGCGCATGCCGTGGGCGGCCTCGCGGTCAAAACCGAGTGCGCCATTGGTTTCTGCAAAGTGGTAGTGCGAGCCGACCTGAATGGGGCGGTCGGCCGTGTTTTGCACCACCAGGGTGACGGTACGCCGCCCTGGGTTCAGAACGTGGTCCGGGCCGTCGGTGATGAGTTCGCCTGGGGTCATGCTGGGCTCCTTTTGTGCTTACTTGCCACCACGGCTGAGCCAGATACCCAGCGCCACCATGGCACCCAAGGCCATCAGGCCCCAGGCATCGGTGGCGTGGCCGTGGGGGCCGCTCAGTCCATGGCCCTCATGGGCAAATACGCTGTTAGCGCCCGTCCACAGTGCGCAAGCTGCTATTGTTTTGATAGTTTTCAGGCGAGAGGCTGGCATGGAGGTTCTCCGTTCAAGAGTCAGTCAAACAATGGGCTGGTGCACGGTGACCAGTTTGGTGCCGTCAGGGAAGGTGGCTTCGACCTGAATGTCGGGAATCATCTCGGCAATACCGTCCATCACGTCGGCCCGGGTGAGCAGGGTGCGGCCCTCGCTCATCAGCTGCGCCACGGTTTTGCCATCACGGGCGCCTTCCATGACGGCGGCGCTGATGAAGGCAATGGCCTCCGGGTAGTTGAGCTTGAGCCCACGCGCCTTGCGGCGCTCCGCCAGCAATCCGGCGGTGAAGATGAGCAGCTTGTCTTTTTCTCGAGGGGTAAGTTCCATATCCCTTCTTATGCAAATCCCGTGCCGTGGCATGAAAACTGCACCGTCACCGGGTCATGACTGTTGCCATCCCCCCCGTTTTACCGTCGCACAGCGAACCCGTGCAGCGCATCACCTTGGTGCGCCGGGACTACAACGCGTGGGTGGGCAGTGAAACGCTGGAGGACTACGCACTGCGTTTCACGCCGCAGCGCTTTCGCAAATGGTCGGAGTGGCGCGTGGCCAATACGGCGTTTGGCGCCGCCTCCTTCCTGATTTTGGAAGCCGTGGGCGCCACACTGCTGGTGCAATACGGGTTTGCCAATGCGTTCTGGGCCATTCTGGCCACCGGCTTGATCATCTTTTTGGCCGGGCTGCCGATCAGTATTTATGCCGCCCGCTATGGGGTGGACATGGACTTGCTCACCCGGGGCGCGGGCTTTGGCTACATCGGCTCCACACTCACCTCACTCATTTACGCCTCTTTCACCTTCATCTTCTTTGCGCTGGAGGCGGCCGTCATGGCCTATGCGCTGGAGTTGGCGCTGGGCGTGCCGCCGCGCTGGGGGTATTTGATCTGCGCCTTGGTGGTGATTCCGCTGGTCACCCACGGGGTGTCCACCATCAGCCGCTTGCAGGTGTGGACGCAGCCGCTGTGGCTGGTGATGTTGGTGGTGCCTTTTGCGTTTGTGCTGGTGCGCGATCCTGGTGCGTTTTCTGGTGTGGTGCACTATGTCGGTGAGAAAGCCAGCACTTCTGCTTTCAGTTTGCCCTTGTTTGGTGCTGCCTTGACGGTGGGGGTGGCCTTGATGACCCAAATGGGGGAGCAGGCCGACTACCTGCGCTTCATGCCTGCGCGCACCCCCGCCAACCGGCGCCGTTGGTGGGGCGCGGTGCTGATGGGCGGGCCCGGCTGGGTGTTGCTGGGGGTGCTGAAAATGCTGGGTGGCGCGCTGCTGGCGTTTCTGGCCATCAGCCACGCGGTGCCGCCTGACCGCGCGGTGGACCCCAACCAGATGTATTTGGCCGCCTATGAGTATGTGTTTCCGCACTACGGCTGGGCGGTGGCGGCCACGGCGCTGTTTGTGGTGGTGTCGCAGCTCAAGATCAATGTGACCAACGCGTATGCGGGCTCGCTGGCCTGGTCCAATTTCTTCTCGCGCCTCACCCACAGCCACCCGGGGCGGGTGGTGTGGGTGGTGTTCAACACGCTGATTGCCTTCATGCTGATGGAGATGAATGTGTTTCAGGCGCTGGGCGACGTGCTGGGCCTCTACTCCAACATCGCCATTGCCTGGATGATGGCCGTGGTGGCCGACCTGGTCATCAACAAGCCGCTGGGCCTGTCGCCCCCGGGGATTGAGTTCAAGCGGGCGCATCTGTATGACGTGAACCCGGTGGGCGTGGGCGCCATGGCGCTGGCCTCCGTGCTGTCCATCACCGCGCACCTGGGCTTATTTGGTCCCATGGCGCAGGCGTTTTCTGCCCTCATTGCCCTGGGAACGGCTTTGGTGGCTTCTCCGTTGATTGCTTGGGCCACGCGTGGCAAGTACTACATTGCCCGGGCGGCTGACCCCGCGCCGCCGTGCAGCGGCTCGGCAGGCCCTGCCGTGCAACGCTGCGTGATTTGCGAGCGCGATTACGAAGGGCCGGACATGGCGCATTGCCCGGCCTACCAAGGCGCCATCTGTTCCCTGTGCTGCACGCTGGACGCGCGGTGCGGTGACCTGTGCAAACCCCACGCCAGCCTGTCCCGCCAGTGGCAGGGCTTGCTGCGCTGGTTGCTGCCCCGGCGCAGTTGGCCCTATCTGGACACGGGGCTGGGCGCCTTCATGTTGCTGATGCTGGTGATTGCGCCCCTGCTGGCCAGCGTGTTTGGCCTGCTGTATCGGCAAGAGCTCAATGCTTTGGTGGCACTCATCACGGACGAGGAGCTGATGCAAGCGCCGCAGACGGCCCTGCGCTCCGGCTTTGTCAAGGCCTACATGGCGCTGCTCGTCATTGCCGGCCTGGTGGCGTGGTGGGTGGTGCTGGCGCACAAAACCCGCCAGGTGGCGCAGGAGGAGTCCAACCGCCAAACCCATTTGCTCATGCTGGAGATTGAGTCGCACCGCCAGACTGACGAGGCCTTGCAAACGGCCAAGCGCGTGGCCGATCAAGCGCGCCATGCCGCCGACCTGGCCAACCAGGCCAAGAGCCGCTACATCAGCGCCATCAGCCACGAGTTGCGCACGCCGCTCAACAGCATTCTGGGTTACGCCCAGTTGATGGGCGAGGACGCCCACATTCCGGCGCACCGAAAACAGGCGGTGAGTGTGATCAAACGCGGTGGCGAGCACTTGCTGTCGTTGATTGAGGGCACGCTGGACATGGCCCACATCGAGGCCGGCAAACTGACTCTGACCGTCAAGCCCCTGCACTTTGGCAGCTTCATGCAGGAAATGGCCAGCATGTTTGAACTGGAAGCCGATGGCAAGGGGCTGGCCTTTCACTATGAAGAAAGCGGCACGCTGCCCACGCTGGTGCGGGCGGACGAAAAGCGGGTGCGCCAGATTCTGATCAACCTGCTGGGCAACGCCGTCAAGTTCACGCAGACCGGGCGGGTCGTGTTTCGCCTGCGCTATGCCCGGGAGATGGCTTACATCGAAATCGAAGACACCGGGCCGGGCTTGTCCGCGCAGGAGTTGGAGCGCGTTTTTGAGCCCTTCACCCGCGTGAATACATCCGGTGTGACCGCCCCCGGTGCCGGGCTGGGCCTGACCATGGCCAAGATGCTGACGGATCTGATGGGCGGGGAGTTGAAGGTGGTCAGCACGCCAGGCCAGGGGTCGGTGTTCAAGGTCAAGCTGTTCCTGCCGGAGGTGCATTTGGCGCCGGGCGGGGCTGGCCAGAACCTCGTCCCGCGAACCAGCCCGCCGCGCCATGGCTATGCCGGGCCGCGTCGAAAAATTTTGGTGGTGGACAACGAGGAGGCGGACCGGGAGCTGCTTGGTGAAACTGCTGCAGCCGCTGGGGTTCGAACTGCGCACGGCGGCCAGCGGGCACGATTGCCTGGACCTGATCACCGCTGGCTACCAGCCTGACGTGATCTTCATGGACCTGGCCATGCCCGGCATTGACGGCTGGGAAACCATTCGCCGCCTGCGCGCGCTGGCCAAGGACGGCCCGGTGCCGCTGCCCCACATCGCCATCGTCTCCGCCAACGCGTTTGACAAGGGGCTGGACAACGACGTGGAGGTGCCGGCCGATGACTTCATCCTCAAGCCCGTGCGCCACTCTGAAATGCTCGACTGGTTGGCCAACCGGCTGCAGCTGACCTGGCTGGAGGCCCCCAGCCGGCCACCCCGCTGGCGCCGCCCAGCGCAACCGCCACCCCGGTCTGGCCGCCCGCTGCCCAACTGGATGCGCTGCGCGACGTGGTGGCCCTGGGTTACTACCGTGGCATATTGAACAAGCTGGACGATATCGATGCGGCGCAGCCCCAGTGTGCCGCCCTGGTGGAGGAGTTGCGCGGACTGGCCCGGCAGTTTCAGTTTGAAGCCATGCTAAAAAAGCTGACTCCGGCCAACACGCCATGAGCGCAGCCGTTTGCACCGCCGATTCC
>CAWAFG010000020.1:0-32989 GCA_963781205.1 uncultured beta proteobacterium
CTGTGGTTAACCGTGGCGGCTGCGACCGCCCTGGCCGTGGGCTTGGGCGCGCTGGCCGCCAGCCACGCCATTCAAGTGGTCAACGCCGATGCGCCGTTTGCCCGCACCTCGCTGGGCAGCGGCCTGTGGCTGCTCTGGCTGCTGATGGGCCTGGTGCTGGCCGACGCCCTGCAAGCGCTGCGGGCCACCGCGCTGGCCCGCCTGGGCGTGGCCACGGCGGCCTTGCTGCCGCTGGCACTTTTGCTGGCCAGTGGCGGTGCTGACGAGTTGTCCATCATGAAGGAATACGCCAACCGCAGCGACGAGTACTGGGGCGCGATTGCGCGCCATGTGCAGATCGTGGCGTTGTCGCTGTTGTTTACCCTGGCCATTGGCCTGCCACTGGGTTGGGCCACGCACCGCTACGCGCGGGCCAGCAAGGCGCTGTTCCCGCTGCTCAACATCATTCAAACCATTCCCTCGATTGCGCTGTTTGGCCTGCTGATGGCGCCATTGGCGTGGCTGGCCGCGAGCTGGCCCGCGCTGGGCCGCGCCGGCATCAGTGGCGTCGGCTTGGCGCCGGGCGTGCTGGCGCTCACGCTGTACAGCTTGCTGCCTGTGGTGCGCGGCACGCTGGCGGGCTTGGCGCAGGTGCCGTCGGCGGTGACGCAGGCCGCGCTAGGACTGGGCTTTTCGCCAGCGCAACTGTTTTGGCAGGCGCAGGTGCCGCTGGCGCTGCCGGTGGTGCTGGGCGGCATACGCACAGCCAGTATTCAAGCCGTGGGCCTGGCCGCCGTGACGGCGCTGATTGGTGCGGGCGGCTTGGGCAGCCTGATGTTTGAAGGCTTGTTCAGCAGCGCCCAAGATCTGGTGCTCTTGGGTGTGGTGCCCATCGTCGTGCTGGGCGCGTTGGTGGACGGCGTGTTCAAACTGCTAATCGGGTTGACCCGCCCGGCCACAACCCCCTTGGAGTTTGCGCAGTGATCGAATTCAAAAACGTTTCCAAAACCTATGGCCACGCGCCAGACGCCCCGAAAGCGCTGGACGACGTGAGTCTGACCATTGGGCGCGGGGAGCTGGTGGTGATGATTGGCGCCTCGGGCTCGGGCAAGTCCACCCTGCTCAAGATGATCAACCGCATGGAGCAGCCCAGCAGCGGCACCGTGACATTGGACGGGCAGGACATGGCGCAGATGCCGGTGCGCGAACTGCGCCTGCGCATGGGCTACGTGATTCAGTCGGTGGGGCTGTTCCCACACTGGACGGTGGCGCGCAATATTGGCGTGGTGCCCACCATGCTGGGCTGGCCGCCCGAGCGCATTGCCAAGCGCGTGACCGAACTCCTGACCCTGTTTGACCTGGACCCCGCCACCTACGGCCCACGCTTGCCACACCAGCTGTCGGGCGGACAGCAACAACGCGTGGGCGTGGCGCGAGCGCTGGCGGGCGACCCAGAGGTGCTGTTGATGGACGAGCCCTTTGGCGCGCTGGACCCACTTATTCGCACGGCCTTGCAGGACGAGGTGAAGCGCATTCACCAAGCCTCGGGCAAGACCATCGTCATGGTGACGCACGACATTGATGAAGCGCTGCGGCTGGGAACCCAAATTGTGCTGCTGGAACAAGGCCGCATCGCGCAGGTGGGCACGCCGCTGGCGCTGTTGAGCCAGCCCGCCAACGACCGGGTGGCCGACTTTGTGGGCCGCAGCGACTTGGGCATCAAATTGCTGTCGCTGCAAAGCGCGGGCAGTTTGGCACGCGCCGGCGCACCGCCGCAGCCCGGGCCCAGTTTGCCGGGAAGCGCTTCTCTGCGCGAAGCCGTCTCGACACTGGTCTTGCACGGCTGCCCCGCGCTCAACCTCACTGACGACGCAGGCGCCCCTGCCGGGGTGTTATTTGCGGCCGACCTGTTCAATCGGCGCGTTGTGGATGCGCCCCATGGTTGAGCCACACCCCGCCTGGTGGCGTGACAGATTGCTGTGGGCCTCGCTCTTGCTGGCGGTGCTGGTGGTAGGCCTGCCGCACAGCGAGCCGCTGTTTGCTTATCTGTTTCCCCAACTGGAGCGCCCGGTGTACCGGCAGGAACCGTTCACGCAGCTGCTGTGGCAGCACCTGCTGCTGGTGGGGGTCTCGGGCGTGGCCTCGGTACTGGTGGGCACGCTGGCCGGGGTCTGGGTGACGCGGCCCAGCGGCAAGGATTTTCGGCCAGTGGTGGAAACGCTGGTGTCCATGGGGCAAACACTGCCGCCAGTGGCGGTGCTAGCGCTGGCCGTGCCGGCCGTGGGGTTTGGCGAGTTGCCCGCCCTGATGGCGCTGGCGCTGTATGGCTTGCTGCCGGTGGTGCAGGGCACGATCACCGGCCTGCAAGCCGTGCCCGCCCCGGTGCTGCAAGCGGCCAACGGCATGGGCCTGTCGCCGTGGCAGCGCCTGCGTCAGGTGGAAGGGCCGCTGGCCTTGCCGGTGTGGCTGTCGGGCGTACGCACCTCAGTGATCATCAACATTGGCACGGCGGCCATTGCGTCTACCGTGGGGGCGAAGACGCTGGGCTCACCCATCATTGTGGGCTTGAGCGGCTTCAACACCGCTTATGTGTTGCAGGGCGCCATCGTGGTGGGCATGCTGGCGGTGGTGGTGGACATGGGGTTTGAGCGACTGGCCCGGCGCGTAGCCTGGGCGCACTGAGCCTCGCGCAGTCCAGTTCAACGCCCGGTCGATAAGGCACTGCGTATCTTCCACACGCGGCCAAATGTGGCTGTTGGCTCCCCTTTCCCGCCCGGCGGGGCGGGAGAGGGGTTGGGGGTGAGAGTGGGGGTTTTAGCGCAAGAATTGCTGCACATTTGATAGCTACCTACGCTTATTCGACAAGCGCCAGAGGCCAATACAGGCCCTGTCCTTTATGCAGCAACGGCGGGGTCAAGGTGGACGCACTGAGCCTCCATCAGCGCGTGCTCAACCTCAACAAACAGCGGCCGCGCTGCCACGTCGTCGGACAGGCATCTGCCAGCCAGATGACCCAGTGCCGCCCACCCTGTGGCATCGTCAGTCGCGCAAGCGCCGCGGGCCAGCAACTCTTCCAGAAAGCAGCCAAAGGCGCGCACTTCCAGCCGTTGCAGCGCGTGGGCGTGCGCGAGGTCGGTCTGCGCCACCCACGAGGCCGCGCCAAAGTCGCCCAATAGGGCGGCGCCCTGCCCGTTGTGCAAGATGTTGTGGCCATACAGGTCACCATGCATCAGCCCTTGGGCGTGCAAGTGCCCGGCGGCTGAGGCGATGGACAGCGCCATGTTGATCACCTGTGACCAGTCCAGTTGCAGACCGGGCGCATACACATCGCGCGTGCAAGAGTCCAAACTGGGCGGGCCGGCCAAAACGACAAAGCCAGGGTCGATCAAGGCGAGCACCAGCGCACACACGCCGTCAGGGTGATCGCTCACCACGCCGCACACGGGAATCAGGCTGGCGTGATCGCCGGCGCGCAGGGTGGCGGCCATTTCGCACTGCGGCATGCCGTCGCTGGTGAGCGCGCCCTTGAACACCTTCACCGCTACCGCCTGATGCGCACCACCGGTTTGCCAGGTCGCTTGATGAATCACTCCTGAGGCGCCCTCGCCCAAGATCGCCTGCAATTGCAGCTCAGCCCAGGCAATGGGCGCAAAGTCCGGCACCGGCGCCACCTCCAACTCAGCGCAAAACGGGTTACCGGCATAGGCCAGCCAAGTCAGGCGCGGCAACTTGAGCAACATCGCAGGGAACTCGGTCAACTGGTTGGCTGCAATACGCAACAACTCCAGCCGGGTGCAATGCGCCAACTCGGGGGGCAGCGTGCGCAACTGATTGCCTGCGAGCATGAGCTTTTGCATCTGGGTGCAACGCCCGATGGACGCGGGCAGCGATTGCAACTGGTTGTCGGTGAGGATCAACCAACGCAAGGCCGCAGGCAGGGCTGCATCCGCCACCTCGCGAATCTGGTTGGCCTTGAAACCAATCATCGTCAAACCCGCACATTGCCCCAGCACCGTGGGCAGCGCTGTGAACTGGTTGTTGGAGCAAAAAATCACCCGCAAGCGGTGCAGACGGGGCAAATCAGCCGGCAGATCAGTGAGCGCATTGTTCGACAGATCGAGAATTTCCAGCGTGTCGGCCAGTGCAAAGATCTCGCGAGGAAACTCGACCAAGCCGCAGGCCAGGGAGAGCCGCTGGATGCCGAGCAGTTGCCCGGCCCGGAGTTGTTCGAGGGTGTGCATGGCGCAGGCAAAAGAGTCCAATTCTACGGACTGACCGCCCTTCATTGATGGCCACCGTGAGGTATGCGCTATCGCCATCATTGTGAAAAATCAATGGATAGTTCGAATTCAATAGCCTAGACTGGCTTGGCAAGTTCGCGAACAACCGAAGGAGAACCCCATGTCAAACGAACCCAAATGCCCATTTGCAGCCAGCGCCCAAACCCAGGCGGTGGCCGGCGCCACGCGCAACGCCAACTGGTGGCCGAACCAACTGAACCTGAAGGTTTTGCACCCTCAAACCCCGCAGGCCAACCCCATGGGTGAGGCGTTCAACTACGCCGAAGAGTTCAAAACATTGGACCTGAACGCCGTCATCAAAGACCTGCATGCCTTGATGACCGACTCGCAGGACTGGTGGCCCGCCGACTACGGCCACTACGGCCCGTTTTTCATTCGCATGGCCTGGCACAGCGCCGGCACCTACCGCGTGGCCGATGGCCGGGGCGGCGCGGGCTCTGGCAGCCAACGCTTTGCGCCCCTGAACAGCTGGCCGGACAACGTGAGCCTGGACAAGGCGCGTCGCCTGATTTGGCCCATCAAACAGAAATACGGTCGCAAGCTCTCTTGGGCCGATTTGATGATTCTGACCGGCAACGTGGCACTCGAATCGATGGGCTTCAAGACACTGGGCTTTGCCGGCGGACGCCCCGACATCTGGGAACCGGAAGAAGACATTTACTGGGGTCCCGAGGCCGAGTGGCTGGGCGACAAGCGCTACACAGGCGACCGCGAACTAGAAAACCCGCTGGGCGCCGTGCAAATGGGCCTAATCTACGTGAATCCTGAAGGCCCCAACGGCAACCCGGACCCGGTCGCATCTGGCCGTGACATTCGCGAAACCTTTGCCCGCATGGCCATGAATGACGAAGAAACCGTGGCACTGGTGGCCGGCGGTCACACCTTTGGCAAATGCCACGGTGCCGCCGACCCCGGCGAATATGTGGGCCCCGAGCCAGAAGGCGCGGGCATCGAAGAGCAAGGCCTGGGCTGGAAAAGCAGCTTTGGCAGCGGCAGCGGCGCACACGCCATCAGCAGCGGTATTGAAGGAGCCTGGACCACCAACCCGGTGAAGTGGGACAACGACTACCTGGACATCTTGTTCAAGTACGAGTGGGAGCTGACCAAGAGCCCCGCAGGTGCCCAGCAGTGGACGCCCAAAGACGCCTCTGCCGCCAACACCGTGCCCGATGCCCACGACGCATCCAAACGCCACGCGCCCATGATGACCACCGCCGACCTGGCGCTGCGCATGGACCCCGCCTACGAAAAAATCTCGCGGCGCTTCCAGGCCAACCCGCAGGAGTTTGCCGACGCCTTTGCCCGCGCCTGGTTCAAGCTGACCCACCGTGACATGGGGCCCGTGTCTCGCTACCTCGGCCCGCTGGTGCCAGCCCAGGAGATGCTGTGGCAAGACCCCATTCCGGCCGTGAACCACGACTTGATCAACGATTCGGACCGGGCCGCGCTGAGCGCCAAGGTGTTGGCCAGCGGCCTCACCACCTCGCAACTGGTCAGCACCGCGTGGGCCTCGGCGGCCAGTTTCCGGGGCAGTGACAAGCGGGGCGGCGCCAATGGCGCACGCATTCGCCTGGCGCCGCAAAAGGACTGGGCCGTGAACCAACCCGCCGAACTGGCAGTGGTGCTGGCAAAGCTGGAAGCGATTCAAAAAGACTTCAACAGCGCCCAAACCGGCAACAAGAAGGTCTCTCTGGCCGACCTGATCGTGCTGGCAGGGGGTGCCGCTGTGGAAGACGCCGCCAACAAGGCAGGCATCGACGTGAAAGTGCCCTTCTCGGCAGGGCGCATGGACGCTTCGCAAGAGCAGACGGATGTGGAGTCGATGGCCGCACTGGAGCCTCGCGCCGATGGCTTTCGCAACTACGTGCGCAAAGGCATGGAGGCGTCGTCCGCAGCGCTGCTGTTGGACCGCGCCAACTTGCTGACGCTGACTGCCCCTGAGATGACGGTGTTGGTGGGCGGCCTGCGCGCCCTGGGTGCCAATGTGGGCGGCTCCGCGCACGGCGTGTTCACCCAACGCCCCGGCACCTTGAGCAACGACTTCTTTGTGAACCTGCTCGATATGCGCACCAAGTGGCAAAAATCCACCACAGAAGGCGTGCTGGAAGGTCTTGACCGCGCAACCGGCAAGCGCCAATGGACGGGCACCACGGTGGACCTCGTTTTCGGCTCGAACTCGCAGCTTCGCGCCTTGGCCGAGGTGTACGCCAGCAGCGACGCCCAAGCCGTGTTTGTGCGTGATTTTGTGGCGGCGTGGACCAAGGTCATGAATCTGGACCGGTTCGACCTGGCGTAAGCCTGCGCCGACGTTGATCCTGACAACCGCTACCGAATCGCCGGTAGCGGTTTTCATGGGTTCCCTGTGTTCGGGAAACAGGGCGCCGGCGCTGCGCTTGACGACTCGGCCTTTGGCCACGAGTTGACCTGAGTGACCGCCTCTTTGGGACGGCTGCCTCATGAATTTGCCCGGTGTTCCGCTTTCAGCGCCCTCCCCCTTAAGGCTTGCGCAACCGCCATCGAGCCATACGACGCGAGGCTACAACTTGGCCGAAGCCACCTTTCACACCTTGGGGAAAAGGGGGCAACGGCTGACTGCCCATTTAGCTGACCACGGCCCACTCGACATTGAGGTGGCCATAACAGTGCTGACTTGGCGCTGCGCCGCTCAGGTGAGCCAACTCACGGCCAGGGAAAAAGTCACAAAAGCGGCGGCGGTTGACACCAGAATGATGCGGGCAATGCGCCCGTTGTCGGCACCAAAGCGCTCGGCCAGCAGGGACACGTTGCTGGCACTGGGCAAGGCGGCCACCAGCACCAACACGGTCAAGGCAAAGCGATCCAGGGGCACGCCCAGTTGCATGGCCCCCGCCCCCACCAGCAACACCAGCACCGGATGCAGAAACAATTTAAGAGCGGCCATGGGCAGGTAGTCACCCAGCGGAATCGGTGGGTGCCGGCTGGCAATTGCTTTGATTTGAGAGCGGGCCAGCACCGCACCAATGGTGAACAACGCCACGGGAGAGGCCGCATCGGCCAACAGCCCCACCGTTTTGTCCACCGGGCCGGGCAGCGTCAGGCTGGTGGCGGAGGCCGCAGCGCCCAGCAAGATCGCCCAGGGCATGGGGTTGCCCACGACGCCCCGCAGGGCCTTCTTGGCGGCCTTGCTGGCGCCATGCGCATCGGCGCCGTCCAGGCGAGACAGGGCAATGCACAGAGAGGTCGTGACCACCATGTCCACCAGAATGGTCACGATGATGGGGCCGGCAGCTTGCGCCCCCAGCAAAGCCACCAGCAAGGGAACGCCCATGAAACCGGTGTTGGGGAAAGCGGCAACGAGCGCCCCAAAGGAGGCGTCATTCCAGCCAATGCGCCGGTTCAAGCTGATGGCCACCGCAAACCCGACCATGACCACCGCGCACAGCAGCCAGACCACAAACACATTCGCATCCAGCAGCTGCGCAATGGGGGTCGTGGCGCCGAACCGGTACAGCATGCAAGGCAACGCAAAGTACAGCACAAACATATTGAGCCCGGGAATGGCATCCAGCGGCAGCAAGCGTTGGCGCGCCGCAAGGTAACCACACAAGACCAAAGCGAAAAACGGGAAGGTGATGATCAGAACTTGCAACATGGCCGCTATTGTCAACGCGGATCAGGGTTAACGCCCCGCCGGTATGATCCCCCGCTCTGTCCCGAGTATCTGAATGTCCTCCAAATTCACCGATGGCCTGAATCTGGCCCAACAAGACGCCGTTAATTACATGTTTGGCCCCTGCCTGGTACTGGCGGGTGCCGGCTCGGGCAAGACGCGGGTGATTACCCACAAAATCGGGCGCCTGATTGAGGCGGGACTGCCAGCAAAACGTATTGCCGCCATCACCTTCACCAACAAGGCCGCTGCCGAAATGCGGGAGCGGGCCAAGAGCCTGATTGGACGGGCCGCCAAAGACGTGACGATCAGCACCTTTCACGCGCTGGGTGTGCGCATGCTGCGTGAAGACGGCGAGGTGCTGGGGTTAAAGGCCCAGTTCTCCATTCTGGACACAGACGACATTGCCAACATTCTGAAAGACGCCGGCGGCACGGTGGACTTGGCCACGGCGCGCTCCTGGCAATGGGTGATTTCTGGCTGGAAGGGCCAGGGGCTCAACGCCGTGCAGGCCGCCTTGCAGGCAAAAAACGACAATGAACGCATCATTGCGCGCGTGATGGCGCAGTATGAAGAACGCCTGAGCGCCTACCAGAGCGTGGACTTTGACGACCTGATCACCCTGCCTTTGAAGCTGCTGCGAGATCACGAAGAGGTCAGGAAGAAGTGGCAAGGCGTGATGGGCCACGTGCTGGTGGACGAGTACCAGGACACCAACGCCACCCAGTACGAGGTGCTCAAGCTGTTGGTGGGGGGCAAGCCAGCGGACCTGGCCAGCTTCACGGCCGTGGGGGACGACGACCAGTCCATTTACGGCTGGCGCGGCGCCACACTGGACAATTTGCGCCGACTGCCGGTGGATTTTCCGGCGCTCAAGGTCATCAAGCTGGAGCAAAACTACCGCTCCACCTCGGCCATTTTGCGGGCCGCCAACAATGTGATCGGCCCCAACCCCAAGCTGTTTCCCAAAACGCTGTTCAGCGAGCTGGGCGAAGGTGAGCCGGTGCGCGTGATTGACGCGGACAGTGAGGAACACGAGGCCGAGCGCACGGTGGCCCGTATCCAGAGCCTGCGCGCCAGCGGCATTCCGCACCCCGGACCGCAGTATCAGGAATACCGGCACTTTGCCATCCTGTACCGGGCCAATCACCAGGCCAAGACGTTCGAGAAGGCGCTGCGCAAGGCCCAGGTGCCCTACAAGGTGTCGGGCGGCACCAGCTTTTTTGACAAGGCCGAGATCAAGGACTTGTGCGGCTGGTTTCGTCTGTGGATCAACAACAACGACGACCCCGCCTTTTTGCGCGCGGTAACAACCCCCAAGCGCGGCATTGGTCACCAGACCTTGGCGCAGTTGGGCGAGTTTTCCAAGCAGTACAAGCTCAGCATGTTCGAGGCGCTCTTCTCCTCGTCGCTGGGCAGCATGATCAGCGCCAAGGCCGTCGGCAGCCTGCACGAGTTCGGGCGCTATGTGAACGACCTGGAATTTCGCGCCAAGCGCACGCTGGGCGCAGAAGATGCCCGGGTCTTTTTGCTGGAATGGCTCAAGGAAATTGGCTACGAGAAATACTTGTACGACGGCGAGGACAGCGAGAAAGTCGCCCTCGCGCGCTGGACCAATGTGCTGGATTTTTGCGACTGGATGTCAGGCCGCTGCGGCGGACAAATCGACGACACGGCGGGCGTGAGCACCAGCAAAGAGATCAAGTCGCTGCTGGAAGTGGCCCAAACCGTGTCACTGCTGTCCACCATCAGCGAGCGCGAGAAAGATCAGGACGTGGTGACCCTGTCCACCCTGCACGCCTCCAAAGGCTTGGAGTGGCCCCATGTGATGCTGGTGGGCGTGACGGAGGGCATGTTGCCCTTCAAGATGCGCGACAGTGCCGACACCGACGCCGCCTCGCTGGGCGGCTCACAGCGCTCCCACGAGCAGGCCAATGAGGCCACCGCCGCTCACATGCAGGAAGAGCGCCGCCTGATGTACGTGGGCATCACCCGTGCACAGCGCAGCCTGGCAGTCAGCTGGACGCGCAAGCGCAAAAAGGGCCGCGAGATGGTGGCCGCCCAGCCCAGCCGCTTCATCGCCGAGATGGCGCTGGACAAAAACACCGTCAAAGAAGACCCGCGCGCCAAACTGCGTGCCCTGCGCGCCGAATTTGCCCAAAAAGCCAAAGACACGGCGACCACCCAAAACCGCAAGCCCTGACACCCGGCCATGAAACACTTATATGCACTGATTTTGATAGCACTCTGCGCACTATCTACGGGCGCACAGAGCCAAAATGACGCTAAAAATTCACCCGCCAATTGCCCCCACCCTGTTGACATGGGCGCGGTGCATTTGTACGGCTTGTGGCATGCCGAATTGGAGGGGCAGGCACAACTGGCCACGCTTCAATTTGAGCGCCACCCCGAAAATGCCGGCAGCGTGCGCGGCCGCGTCAGCCGGGGCGGGGCGCCGGTGCAGGTCGCAGGCGACCTGGACGAAGGCGAGTTTTCACTCGAAGAATCAATCGACGGTCAACGCATCTCAGCCAACTGGCTGGGAGCGGTGGTACCCGACTCATGTGGCAAGGAAATCAGAGGATCATGGAACAACGCACTCGACAACACGAGCACACCTTTCGTTTTACGCAAAGCACCCGGCTGGCAGTAAGCCTGAGCGCCGCTTTTGGCGCACTGTGGGTGGCTCTGCCCGCCCAGGCCCAAAGTACACCAAGCACGCCTGACCCCACGATGCAGCGCTGTGTCGCGCTGACCGGGGACCACGCTGCACGGCTGAGCTGCTTTGACGCTTGGGCCGCTCAACAATCCACGGCTGCGGTAGCGGTAGCCGCAACGCCCGCTCTGGCGCCTGTGGTGACAGCCCAGGTTGCCCCCGCACCCGTGGTAATCACCATGGTGGCGCCCGCTGCCCATGATTGCCGCAACGCCCGGTTTTCAGAGCTGTCCCGCTTCTGGGAGTTGGAGGCCGGCACTGACTGCGGTACCTTCGGCATTCGGGGCTACAAGCCCATTACCCTGTCCTGGATTGGCGCGGACAGCGTCAACAACCAGCCCAGTTCCCCGACTCAATCGGCCGCTCCTTATGTGCCGTACGACAACAACGAGGCGCGCATTCAGTTGTCGGTGCGCACGAAGATCGCGCAAGGCCTGCTCACGCAATCGCTACCCTTGCTGCGTGACTCGGTGTGGTTTGGATACACGCAGCAGTCCAACTGGCAGTTGTTCAATGGCGATCAATCCCGCCCCTTCCGCACCACCGACCATTCGCCGGAAGTCACCTACATCTACCCCTTGGATGCAGAGCTACCCGGCGGCTGGCGCCTGCGCTACGGCGGTCTCACCCTGATTCACCAGTCCAACGGACAGTCTGACCCCTTGTCGCGCAGCTGGAACCGAACCATCCTGTCCGCAGGCATGGAAAAAGGGAAGGAATTTGTGCTGAAGGGCGAGCTGTGGAATCGGGTGAACGAGTCCGAAGACAGCGATAACAACCCGGACATCAGTGACTATGTCGGCCGCGCAGAAATTGCGGGTACTTGGAACGTTGACCGCAAAAACACACTGGGCGCCACGATTCGTCACTCACTGCGCGCCAACACCAATGGCTCGCTGAAGCTGGAGTGGCTCCGAGACCTGAGTGACACCGGCGTGGCCGGTGGGCGCAGCGGCTTGCGCTTTCACACCCAGGTGTTCACGGGCTACGGCGACTCACTGGTGGACTACAACCGCCGGCGCACAGTACTGAGCGTGGGACTGAGCCTGATCGACTGGTAAGCACCAGCAGCGACACCACGCGGCGTCGCTGGTGCTACAAGGGCTTGTGGGCGGCGCGCATCGCGGTGTTGAGTGCGTCGGCCGAGGCGGTGTCCAGCACCAGGTTATGCCGCTCGGTCAGCGGCCCTCCGCCGGGAATCACGGCGCCACCGGGTTCATAGCCAATGGCTTTGAACTTCCAGATGGCGCCAATACGCTTCAGATTGCCCACGTGCTCGCCACTCGCGGTCATCACGGCATGCACATTGTCATTCACTGGGCGGAGTTGCAAATCGGTCATCGCTGTGGCCTTTGGGTCTTTGTCTGGGGCAGAGCCAGCCCATCAGGCGGACTCACTTCACCCCCAAACCGAGTTTGAGCATCACCGTCTTGTCCTGTGGGCTGTCCACCGCCTCGGACGGCGTCACCACCACCCGGTCGCTGGCAACGCCCGCACGCGTCATGGCGGCTTGCACCACAGCGGCCCGCTGCGCGCCCAGTTGGGTGAGTGCATCCGCCGCCAGCGGCTGGCTTTTCTCCAATCCGGTCAACAGGCTGCGATAGAAGGCGATGGCATCCGCCACTTTGGGCTCGCCCTGCAAGCGCTTGAGAACCCCTTGGCCCAGTGCCAACTTCGCGGGCGCGGTGCCCGGCGCTGCCGCCGCCGTGTTGGCTGCTTCGGCGGTTTCAGCCGCGAGTTTTTGCTGATCCAGTGCCGCGTCGCCCAGGCGCTCGGCGTACAAGGCGCGCATCGCCTTTTGCACGGCAGGGTCACCCAAACTTAGCGGACCAGGGGCCTCCCCGTCAGCCAAGACCTCACCCGCCCGCCGAGCCACCTCGGCCCGCAAGGCCAAGCTTTTGAGAGCCGCACTGTCGGCCACGGCGCTATAGACACCCGGCACCGTCAGCTTGAGTTGGGCGCGTTTACCCAACATCGCGGCCAACTGTTGGACCTTCTCTTGCTCAGGCGGCAGCAAGATGCTGCTGGCTGGGTCAAACCCAATGCCTTCCAGCTGCTCGCCTCCCAACCCCAGCAAACTGCCCAAGGCCCTGAACGGCGCGGTGACAATTTTGGTCAGCACATTGCCAATGGCTTTCCACACCACCGCGCCATAACTGAACTGCGGGTCATTCATGTCACCAGACACAGGCAAAGCCAAGTCGATGCGGCCCTCGTTGTCCTTGAGCAGGGCAATGGCCAATTCCAAAGGCAGGTTGAGCGCATCAGGGCTGTCAACTTTCTCGCCCAGCGTCAACTTGTCGAGCACGATTTGATTCGCCCCGTCCATCTTGCCGTTGCGAATTTTGTATTGAAGATCGAGCGAAATCTTGCCCTCGGCCACTTTGTAGCCGGCAAACTTCATGGTGTAGGGTGAGGCGGACACGATGTCCACGTTTTTGAACACCACGCTGACATTGGTGTTGTCCTGCGGTGCGAAGGGGTTTAATTCACCGCGCACTCGCGCCAGGCCGAACTCATCGACCCGACCGTCGAGCTCAATCTGACTGCGCGATTGGCGGTCAGAAGACAGACCGCTGACAACCCCATTCAACTCCACCACCTTGGCGCCAAACTGTGGCCTCAGGCTGAGATCCGCAAAATCAACTTTGGCGTTTTTCAGACGCACGCGCTGGATTCGCACGGGAAAAGGATCCGCCTCTGGCGCCCCTTTGACCGGGGTCGCTGCCGGCGCGTCACTGGCGGATGTGGGCTTGACCAGCAATCGGGCAGCATTGAGGCTGCGATCGTCCTCAATGATCAACTTCGCATTGGGCTCCAGCACCAGCAGGTCAGGAATATCCAGGCCATTGGGTGCCACCCGGGCCACCATATTGGCGGCCTCCACGCGCGTCCAGGCAGCAAATGGAATCCCGCCCGCCTCCTGAAGTGCCAAGTCCGCAATGGATACCCCACCCGTGTAACGCAGTGCAGGGCTGTCGGCCTGCCCCGTGCCGGTGGTGAGCTGTCCCTGCGCGGACACCTGGCCCGAGGCAATCGCCAGCTTCAGGTGCTGACTGAGCAAGGGCTGCAACGGCGCCAACGCCAGTTGCTTCACTTGCACCTTGGCGTCCATCCGCCCGCTGGCGGGCACCATACGTCCCTGCGCCGACAATTGCCCGCCTTCCTTCACGCTCAGACTGGCCTTGAAGTCAACAGGCTTTGTGAGCTCACTGCTGGCGTCATCCAGTTGCAGCGCCACCTCTTGAAGATTGACCTTGATGCCAGTCGCCTGGTCCTCAATGGCGGCCGACCAATGGTCCAACTGGACCTGCTTTGCCAACACCCGCCAGTCCGGGCCCTTGGCGGCGGCGGCGTCACTCGCCTTTGAATTCGTCGCCCCTGCAGCCGGCAGCATGCGCATGAGCGTCAGTTCACCGGCCACATCGCGCTGCAATTGCAATTCAGCCCCCTGCGCAAACACCCGGCCCAGGGTGACTTGTTGTTCAGCAAGGTTCACGACCCCGTCATTGAAACCCATTTTCGCAAGCTTGAGTGGCGTCTGGGAGCCGCTGGCGAGGGTCAAGTTGGCCAGTATCAAACTCGCATCCTTGACGGTCAGATTCATGGCCTTGTCCGTCTGCTCACCCGCCACACTCAAATTTAACTGGGTGCGGCCCACCCCGAGCCTTAGTGGGGGGCTCACGGTTTGATCCACCGCATTGATCGCCACTTGGTTGACGGCGATCTCACGTACGTCAAAAGACCACGTCACTGGCGCGCTCGCTTGAGTCGGTGCCGACGAGGTGGGCTGGGTCGCCACGCCCAATTGCGCCCAATCCAGCACGCCATCGGACTGACGAGTCGCAGCCAGCGCCCCCCCATCAACTCGCAACGATCCCACGCTAACTGAGCGAGTCATCAGGTTGGCGTTGACTTCGTCCAGATTCACCTGACTCAGGCTCGCCATGGGCTCACGCCCTGCGCCAGACGCCAAGGTCAAATCTCGCAAGCGCACACCGGCGCCAGTCAGGTCTGCCTCCAAACGGCCGGATTGGTAAGCGATGCGGTACGGCAAGGTCGCGCTCAGTCGCCCACTTGAGAGATTGGCCGTTGTGTAGGGTTTCAGGTAAGCCGCCAACGCCACCAAAGCCACATCGTCTACCGTCAACTCACCACGAGCTTGCATGGGACTCAAGCTGACCTGGCCTGTCCAACTCAACTTGCCCCCCAGAAGCGAGACCGCGTTCAGGCGGTAGTTGCCGGTCTGATCGGGCAAAGTACTGAGGTCGTTGACCTCAAAATTGATGGGAGTGATGGTGTTGGCATAGCCAGCCTGCTGGTCAGACACATCCACCTTGCCCTGCTGCAAAACGAAACGTTGCACCACCAGGCGGGGCATGTCGCTTTTCGAGTCGTCCCTGGATGAGTTGCGCTCAAGAGTGGCCATCAACTCCGCCATATTGAACGCGCCGTCGGGCGCAATCGCCAAGTGAGCAGTTGGCCCCTCGATGCGCACCTCGCCAAAAGTCCATGCCCGCCGAATCAAGGAGGCCCATTGAAGGTCAACCACCAGCGCATCCAGACTGATAAGCGGCGCGTCATTGACCTCGGCCAGTCGAAAGCCTTGCACCTGCAGTCGCAGGGTAAAGGGGTTGAACTGCACCCCTTCCATGCTCACCCGCCGCTCCAGTTCACGCTGGCCCAACTGGGGCGCATAGTGTTGAATCAAGTAAGGCAGCAACCCAAATCCAGCAGCGGCATAAACCAGCACTCCGCCAGCCAGCATCACGACCCAGCGCATCCATCGCGTCTTCAAAATATTCATGAACTCCAACTCCCCATTGCACACAGGTGAAGATTGTCGGGGTATTGGGCAGCGTGCCAGCGCACTAGGTACCGGCCATGGGCACTCGAACTCAAGCCGGAACGGCATTGCCACGTCAGCGAAGCCAGTAAAGAGGTTCAGAAAGCAAAAAGCCCATCACAAGGATGGGCTTTTTACATCGAAACACTGGAGCGGGAAAAGAGGCTCGAACTCTCGACCTATACCTTGGCAAGGTATCGCTCTACCAACTGAGCTATTCCCGCTTAACAACCAACTAAGTTGGTTGATTAAAAACTCACCACAAGGATGAATTTCAATTTGGTGGCCTGGGGCGGAATCGAACCACCGACACAAGGATTTTCAATCCTCTGCTCTACCGACTGAGCTACCGGGCCTGAGCTTTAAATTATAGCAGCACTTTTTGACGATTTTTCTAAAATCATCAAACAGACTGACGTTTTCCTCGCGACAAATCCACCCCCAATTGTTTCAGCTTGCGGTAAAGGTGCGTGCGCTCAAGGCCCGTCTTCTCCGCCACCCGCGTCATGGATCCGTTTTCTTTCGCGAGGTGGTATTCAAAATACGCTTTTTCAAACTCGTCACGCGACTCTCGAAGCGGCTTGTCTAGCATGAAGTTTTGCGTCGACTGTAGGCCAACTTCAATCACTTCGGCGCTGACTTGCACTGTCAACGCCAACGAATCGCTGTCCTTCAAGATAGATTGCGGCACAGGCGCGTCGGGCGCCTTGCGCGGCACATTGCGCGCCAAACCCTGCTCAACGGCTTTCAGCAGTTTTTGCATCGTGATGGGTTTTTCAAGAAAGGCAATCGCGCCAATACGCGTAGCCTCCACGGCGGTGTCAATCGTGGCATGTCCACTCATCATGATGACGGGCATATTCAGCGTGCCGGCGGTGGACCATTCTTTGAGAAGCGTGACGCCATCCGTATCGGGCATCCAGATATCAAGCAAGACCAGATCAGGTCGATCACGCAGTCGCGCAGCCCGCGCCTGGGCTGCGTTTTCAGCCACTTCGACCGTGTGTCCTTCGTCGTTCAAAATCTCCCACAACAGATCGCGGATACCCAGTTCGTCATCGACTACCAGTATGTTTGCCATGTGTTCACTCGCCCCTGATGTTGTTCGCCGCCAACGTAGTCGCTGCGGCTTGCTCAGTGGGGAATGATAACGACACTTGAGCGCCCACCACCTGACCTTCTTCGACGCGATTGGCAATATCGATGCGCGCGCGGTGATCGTCTGCAATCTTCTTGACAACGGCCAAACCCAGCCCGGTTCCCTTCACCTTGGTTGTGACATAAGGTTCAAAGGCGCGTTTAAGAATGTGCTCTGGAAACCCCGCGCCACGGTCAATCACGCTCAACCTTACTTGGCCCGCCCCCTCTAGCCACCGAGTCTTGATGCGGACCGCTCGGGATGCGTCGTCCACCAATGAAATGGACTCTGATGCGTCTTGTGCGTTCTGAAGCAGGTTGTGCAGGATTTGTCGAATTTGCTGAACGTCGCCAACGATCAAAGGTGCAAGTGGGTCCAACTCAGCAACCACCGGCACTTGGTGACTGTCCACTGCATAAAGCGGCAATATGTCAGAGATCAATTGATTGAGGTCGAAGGGCTTAAGCTCTGCGGCCGGGAGTCGCGCATAGTCCCTGAATTCATTGACCAGGCGCTTCATGGCATCGACCTGATCCACGATGGTTTTGACCGACTTGGTCAGTATGGCCTGCTCAGGTGCCGGCAATTTCCCCGTCAACTTCATCTCCAGGCGCTCCGCAGACAACTGAATGGGGGTCAGCGGATTTTTGATTTCATGTGCCAGCCGCCTGGCCACCTCACCCCAAGCCTGTGCGCGCTGGGCTGAAACTATTTCAGAGATGTCATCGAACACGAGCAGTCGCTTGTCGCCCGGCAGCTCGGCCCCGCGAGCCACCAAAATGATGGCGCCATCAGCTTGACGACCGGTCAGCTCTGCGGCCGAATTTCCCAATTCGAAAGAATGTTGCCAATGGTCGAGGTCGTGCTGATGGCGCGACCCCAAAAAGGAGACGAACTGCGACTGGACACTGGTGCCAAACGATTCCAGCGACTCAATGTGGGCGAGGATTTGCCCCTCGTGCTCGGCCAAGGGAACTCGCAGGATTCGGGTGGCACCGGGGTTGGATGAAAGGATGGTGCCATCGGCGTCCAGCACCATCACCCCTGCCGTCAGGTTATCCAGAATAGTTTGCACATTGGCGCGGGACTCGGTCACTTGCTTCATACTGACTTGCACAGCCTGACGGGCATCTGCCAGCTGCTGCGTCATGTCTGCAAAAGATCGCGTCAATCCATCCAGCTCATCACGGCCTTGCAGCGAGACTTTGGGCGTCAAATCCCCTGCCGCGACCTGACTCACGCCATCGGCCAGCAGTAACAAGGGCCGTGCAATTTGGTTGCCCAAAACGACCGCCAACACAACGGCACCGAAGACCGCCAAGAACAGGCTGAGGGTCAATGTTCCAATGTACATTCGGCGCAAACCATCCCGCGCTAGCGCGCGCTCTTGGTACTCGCGGTTGGCTTGAGACACCGCCAGCGCATTGGTGACGAAACTCTGCGGCAATAGTTGCGAGACCTGAAGGTATCGGGATCCACCCGTCAAACCCAGACTGCTGCTGGAGACCAGCACCAAGGCCTTGATGGACGCCTGCGCGCCCGCGACCGGCACAACATCCTCGTCCAAACCATCAATCCAGGTGATGATTCGTTGCGATTTGACATTGCGCAGCTGCTGCGCGCTGGGTCGCTCTGGATTCAATGCGTAGCGAGACTGCCCAGCCGCCGCAATAAGGCGCCCTGACGCGCTCCATAACACCATGTCATTGGCGCCCACTTGTTCTCTGGCTCGATCAAGTTGCAGGGCGGCGCTGACATCTGGGGTGTCAACCAATTGCGCCGCTGCAGCGCGCGCCTTGCTGCTCAGATCAGAGGACAAAGCATCTAGCGTGACGCGCCCAAGATTGATACCCGCGCTCAGGGCGCCTTCCACTTTGACGTCAAACCACGTTTCAATCGAGCGGGAGACGAATTGGTAAGAAACCACATAAATCAACATTCCCGGCGCAAATCCAGCCAATGCAAAAATCGCGGCAAGCTTTACCAATAAGCGGCTTCCAAACCGCCCTTGCCGAAGACGCCTGAACAAACGATAAATGATCCAACCAATGACCAGCAACAAGAATCCGGCCACGACCATGTTGAGGCCAAACAAGCGAGCGTAGTTGCGCTCGTACATCTCTCGGTTGGTGGTCGCTTGGGTAAGCAGAAACAGCAAGACCAAACCAATGGCAGCCATGGTCGACAGGCCGACACCGACCGCCCAGCGCAGCGACTTGAGATTCCGCAAAGAAAACCGCGCTGTGCCTCCCGAAGCGCCGGGCACGGCACTCACTTGCCGGCCTCCCACACCAGCGGTTGATTCACCGCCACGGCAATGTCCCAGTCGGAATGTCCGAACGCATTGATTTGAAGAGGACGAGGAAGTTGCGACGCATCAAGTCGAAACCGAAAATCGAGTTCGTAGCGCAGGTCTGGATCCAGTCCCGAGATGTCTGCAATCTTCCAACGAGACAAACGCTGAATGGAAGACAGGGCTTCCGGCAAGGTGTCGAAATTCTGATTCAGGGCCATCGTCAAGCTGCCAGACGTCATGAGCCCAGAACTCACCGAGAGGCGCCAGCGCCTGGTCAAAGGTTGATAAACGAGGCGCATGTGGCGCTCCACACTGCTGACTCTCTTGCTGGTCCAGTACCACCGCTCGCGGGAAATATCGGCCTCGGCCACAAAAATCATGGCAACACCCTTGAGCAACGCATCTTCGATCGCATCAGTCAACTCGAACCTCAGGCGAGTGGACAGCACCAAGGCGTCGTCAACCCGCTCAATGCGGAGTTGAGTTACCTCTGGCGCCGACGTTTGCGCGAATGAAGGGATGGTCGCGACAAAGGCGAGGCAGACGCCAAGCAGCAGCCGAGTCAACTCAACTCGCGCGTTTCTCAAGCAATGCGTAATAAAAACCATCATGATCACTGAGTTCATTGTCTAGGCTCTGACCCTCAATTTGGTGGTGCCGCGGCAGTAAATGACCCGGTGACGGCATCAACGAGGCCTCATTGTGGTGTGCAAGGAACGTTTTGATCTGTGCGTCACCCTCGGCTTGAAACACGGAGCAGGTGCAGTACAACAAGCGCCCACCCGGTCTGAGCAAAGCCCAAAGTGTTTTCAGCAGGCGTGCCTGGATTTTTGCCAATTGTGCAATATCGGTCTCCCGGCGTAACCAGCGCACGTCCGGATGTCGCCGCACAATGCCTGAAGCCGAGCAGGGGGCGTCGAGCAAAATACCATCAAATAGTTGCCCATCCCACCAGTCATCCGGATTGCCGGCATCGGACACCCGAACTTTTGCAGAAAGTCCCAAACGGGCCAGCGTCTGGTGAATGCGCTCGCACCGCGCGCCATCAACGTCCAATGCCGTCACTTCGCAATCTGCATACTCCAACAAGTGGGCCGTCTTTCCGCCCGGGGCTGCGCAGGCGTCCAGCACTTGCAGCGCATTGCCCGCCGGGGTTAATCCATCCAATAACAACGGTGCCGCCATTTGAGCCGCGCTGTCTTGAACGGACACCATGCCTGTGGCAAAGTGGGGCAGCAGATGAACCGGTTTGGCGTGAGCCAGCGTGATCCCGCTCTCGCCAGACTCGACGCCATCCAACCCTACAGACCTCAGTTGATCCAAATAGTCAGTGGGCGTGGATTGCCGCCGATTCACCCTGAGGGTCATCGCAGCCTGTTGGTTGTTGGCGGTCAGGATGGCCTGCCAACGCTCAGGTTGCTCTTTTTGAAGCCGATCAATCCACCACTGGGGATGGTTCCATACCGCAACCGGGTCTGAGTTTGTTTGCGCGACGAGGACATCACGCTCACGCAGGAATCGGCGCAGACATCCGTTGATAAAACTAGCCTGGGCCTTGGTGGCTGTAGTGCGTTTGGCGGCCTCAACCGTTTGATTGACCAGCGTAAAAACCTCATACGGTGCGTCCGCTTCTGACCAGGCCAATGCCAGCGCAGTGCATAGCAGCGCATCCGCCGGCGGCGATGGTGTGCGACTGGCCAACAACTGGCGCAGTGCTTGTGCCCGCCCCAGGGCTCGCAACACATGAAAGCTCAAGGCTTGAACGCCGGGTCGCAGTTCCGCAGGAACGCGGTCGATGGCGACAGTGCCCGACACGCCGGCGCGAATGGACTGAATGACTCCGGCAACCGCCTGCAACTGCCGCCACAAGGGGACTTTTTGTTCGCTTTGATCCATGAATCTCTCTATTTCACCCAATGTACAAAACCAATAAAAACGCCCCAAGCCCCCGTCAAAAGGGCTTGGGGCGCTATTTTTCAGATAGCAGTTAAGCGTTACTCGCTGGCTGCGTCTTCGCTGGACTCTGTGACTTCATCACCGGCCAACTCTGCCGCTTCCGCTTCGGCAATGGCACGGCGCTCGGCGTCGTCCATGTTCTCGCGGATCTTGCGAGCCTCGTGGTAAGCCATACCCGTTCCTGCAGGAATCAGGCGACCCACAATCACGTTTTCTTTCAAACCACGCAATTCATCGCGCTTGCCCATGATGGCGGCTTCGGTCAACACACGGGTCGTTTCCTGGAAGGACGCGGCGCTGATAAAGCTGTCTGTGGACAACGATGCCTTGGTGATACCCAACAACAGGTTGGTGAAGACGGCTGGGATCTTGCCTTCGGCGCGCAATGCGTCGTTGGTGTTCAACATCTCAGAACGCTCAACCTGCTCACCGTTGATGTAGGTTGAATCACCGGCAGCCTCGACCACCACACGGCGCAGCATCTGGCGAACAATCACTTCAATGTGTTTGTCGTTGATCTTCACGCCCTGCAAGCGGTACACGTCCTGCACTTCGTCCACGATATAGCGGGCCAACTCTTCCGAGCCGAGCAAGCGCAAGATGTCTTGCGGATCGGCTGGACCGTCCACAACGCTCTCGCCCTTGTTAACCACCTGGCCTTCGTGCACCAGAATGTTCTTCTCTTTGGGGACCAAGTCCTCCCAAACAGCGCCTTCTGGATCCGTGATTTGCAGACGAATCTTGCCTTTGGTTTCCTTACCAAAGGACACCGTACCGGTCATCTCAGCCAAGACACCCTTGTCTTTTGGTGAGCGGGCTTCGAACAACTCAGCCACACGGGGCAAACCACCGGTAATGTCTCGAGTTTTCTGGCCTTCGATAGGAATACGAGCCAAGACCTCGCCAGGATTCACGTCCTGACCGTCACGCACCTGAACCAAGGCGCCAATCGGGAAGCCAATGGTCACCGAGTGGTCGGTGCCAGGAATCTTGACTTCGTTACCAGACGCGTCGATCAATTTGACCTGAGGACGAATCACCTTGGCAGAACCACGGCGCTTGGGGTCAATAACCACCAAGGTAGACAGTCCGGTCACATCGTCAACTTGCTTGGCAACCGTCAAGCCCTCTTCCACATTCTCGAACTGGGCTTTACCCGCGAATTCGGTAATGATTGGACGGGTCAATGGGTCCCAATTGGCCAAAATCGTACCGGACTTGACGGTCTGATCGGCCTTGACCGTCAACACGGCACCGTAAGGCACCTTATGACGCTCACGCTCACGCCCATGTTCGTCATGGATCACAATTTCACCGGAACGGGAAATGACAACCAATTCCTTCTTGCCGTTGGTCACGTAACGCATGGTGGCGTTAAAGCCAATATTGCCGTTGGACTTGGCTTCCACGCTAGAGGCGATGGCAGCACGTGACGCAGCACCACCGATGTGGAAGGTCCGCATCGTCAACTGCGTCCCTGGCTCACCAATGGACTGGGCGGCGATCACACCGACCGCTTCGCCGCCGTTGACCAAACCACCGCGGCCCAAATCGCGCCCATAGCACTTGGCGCAAATGCCGAACCGTGTTTCGCAGGTCAGCGCTGTGCGCACTTTGACCTCGTCCGCACCAGCGGCTTCGAGTTCATCGATCAAGTCCTCGTCCAACATCGCGCCGGCAGGGGCCAGAACGGCACGATTTTCAGGATGCAGTACATCTTCGGCTGCAGTGCGACCCAGAATGCGGTCACGCAATGACTCAATAACCTCACCGCCCTCAACAATGGCGCGCATCAGGTAGCCGGCATGGGTACCGCAATCCTGCTCGGTGACCACCAGATCCTGTGTCACGTCGACCAGACGACGCGTGAGGTAACCAGAGTTCGCCGTCTTCAACGCCGTATCTGCCAGACCCTTACGAGCACCGTGGGTGGAGATAAAGTACTCCAACACGTTGAGACCTTCGCGGAAGTTCGCGGTAATAGGCGTTTCAATAATGGAACCATCCGGCTTCGCCATCAGTCCACGCATACCCGCCACCTGGCGAATCTGGGCAGGCGAACCGCGAGCACCAGAGTCAGCCATCATGTAAATGGAGTTGAAGGATTCCTGCTGTACTTGAGCGCCGTGACGATCCGTCACGATTTCTTTGGACAGCTGCCCCATCATCACCTTGGAGACTTCATCACCAGCCTTGCCCCAAATATCAACGACCTTGTTGTAACGCTCTCCAGACGTTACCAATCCGGAGGTGTACTGCTGGGCAATTTCTTTCACTTCAGACTCGGCGCGGGCGATGATGCCTGGCTTCTCTGTGGGTACCAGCATGTCTTCGATACAAATGGAGATACCTGCGCGAGTCGCCACGCGGAAACCGTATTGCATCAACTTGTCGGCAAACACCACCGTCTCTTTCAATCCGCACTTGCGGAAAGACACGTTGATCAGCTTGGAGATTTCTTTCTTTTTCAACGCCTTGTTGATGTTGGCGAATGGCAAGCCTTTTGGCAAGATCTCCGACAACAGTGCACGTCCGGCAGTGGTCTCCCAGATCTTCGTCGAAGGCACCAATTCACCAGTGACTTTGTCTTTGGT
Organism: uncultured beta proteobacterium; assembly: GCA_963781205.1. Taxonomy (GTDB): domain Bacteria; phylum Pseudomonadota; class Gammaproteobacteria; order Burkholderiales; family Burkholderiaceae_C; genus Rhodoferax. Next base: position 23,476 of record CAWAFG010000020.1, read on the forward strand.
GTACTCGGTCAATCGCACATTGATGCGAGCGGCCATCTCGACCTCGCCCGCGTCAAAAGCGCGCTGCACTTCACCTGTATCCGCAAAGATCAGGCCCTCGCCCTTGCCGTTAATACGGTCACGGGTGGTGTAGTACAGACCCAGCACCACGTCTTGTGACGGAACGATGGACGGCTCGCCATTTGACGGGAACAGCACATTGTTGGACGCCAGCATCAACGTGCGGGCTTCGACCTGTGCTTCGACCGACAAAGGTACGTGAACAGCCATTTGGTCACCGTCGAAGTCGGCGTTGAAGGCCGCGCAAACGAGGGGATGCAACTGAATGGCTTTGCCTTCAATCAGAATGGGCTCGAACGCCTGAATGCCCAAACGGTGCAGAGTAGGCGCACGGTTCAACATCACGGGGTGCTCTTTGATCACCTCTTCAAGAATGTCCCAAACCACGGGCGTACCGGATTCAACTTCCTTCTTGGCCGCCTTGATGGTGGTCGCAATGCCCATTGCTTCCAAACGGGCGAAGATGAAAGGCTTGAACAGCTCCAGCGCCATCAACTTGGGCAATCCGCACTGATGCAACTTGAGCGTTGGGCCCACCACAATCACGGAACGACCGGAGTAGTCAACGCGCTTGCCCAGCAAGTTTTGACGGAAACGGCCACTCTTACCCTTGATCATGTCGGCCAAGGATTTGAGTGCACGCTTGTTGGCGCCGGTCATTGCCTTACCGCGACGGCCGTTGTCCAGCAACGAGTCGACCGCTTCTTGCAGCATCCGTTTTTCATTGCGAGCAATGATCTCGGGGGCCTTCAACTCCAGCAAACGACGCAGACGGCTGTTGCGGTTGATCACGCGACGGTACAAGTCGTTCAAGTCGGAGGTCGCAAAACGACCGCCGTCCAGCGGGACCAAGGGGCGCAGGTCCGGCGGCAGCACCGGCAACACCTCCAGAACCATCCACTCAGGTTTAATTCCAGACTTCTTGAAAGCCTCAAGCAGCTTCAAGCGTTTGGTGTTCTTCTTGATTTTCAGCTCTGAACCACTTGGGTCATTGCGCAGTTTTTCGATGGAACCATCGATATCAATGCTCTGCAGCAAGTCCTTGATGCCTTCTGCACCCATCTTGGCTTGAAACTCATCGCCGTATTCCTTGAACTTGGCGTCGAAATCATCTTCAGACATGATGCTGAATTTCTTCAGCGGTGTCATGCCTGGGTCTGTGACGACGTAAGCTTCAAAGTACAACACGCGCTCAATGTCACGCAGTGTCATGTCCAGCACCAAGCCCAAACGGGAAGGCAGGGATTTCAGGAACCAGATGTGGGCGCAAGGCGCAGCCAGATCGATGTGGCCCATGCGCTCACGGCGCACTTTGGTCTGCGTAACTTCAACGCCGCACTTTTCACAGATCACACCACGGTGCTTCAGACGCTTGTATTTGCCGCACAAGCATTCGTAGTCCTTGATAGGTCCAAAAATCTTGGCACAAAACAAACCGTCACGCTCAGGCTTGAAGGTGCGGTAGTTGATGGTTTCAGGCTTCTTGACTTCTCCGAAAGACCAGGAGCTGATCTTCTCGGGCGAGGCCATGCCAATTTTGATGGCATCAAAGTGCTCATCCGGCGTAAATTGCTTGAACAGGTCGAGTAATGATTTCATGACGCTATTTCCTATTTAATCTGTAGTGGGTAAGCCCAACTGCCCCGCAGTCTGGACTTACCCTGGCAAACATCAAGACCGTTCCAACTCGATATCGATACCGAGTGAGCGAATTTCCTTGACCAGCACGTTGAACGACTCCGGCATGCCGGCCTCGATGGAGTGCTCACCCTTGACGATGCTCTCGTACACCTTGGTACGACCCACCACATCGTCCGACTTGACGGTGAGCATCTCCTGCAGCGTGTAAGACGCGCCATAGGCTTCCAGCGCCCAGACCTCCATCTCACCAAAACGCTGGCCACCGAACTGAGCCTTACCACCCAGCGGCTGCTGAGTGACCAAGCTATAAGGTCCCGTGGAACGAGCATGCATCTTGTCGTCGACCAAGTGGTGCAGCTTCAGGTAGTGCATGTAGCCAATCGTGGTGGGGCGCTCAAAGCGATCACCGGTCCTGCCGTCATACAAGTACGCTTGAGTACGAGTCTCAGTCAATCCACGTTCCTTGACCGCTTCATCTGGATAGGCCAATCGCAACATGGCGTGAATCTCTTCTTCCGACGCACCGTCAAACACCGGCGTCGCGAATGGCATGCCCTCTTTCAGGTTCTCGGCCATCTCAAGCAATTGCGTATCGGAGAACTCATTGAGTTCCTCTTTACGTCCGGTCGTGTTGTAGATTTCCTCAAGGAACTTACGCACTTCAACAGCGCGGGTTTCTTGTTGCAACATGTCGCCAATACGCTGACCAATGCCTTTTCCAGCCCATCCCAAGTGAACTTCAAGCACCTGGCCGACGTTCATCCGCGACGGAACACCCAGTGGGTTCAGCACAATGTCGCACGGGGTGCCATCGGCCATGTGTGGCATGTCTTCAACGGGAACAATCTTGGACACAACGCCTTTGTTTCCGTGGCGACCCGCCATCTTGTCACCAGGTTGAAGGTGGCGCTTGACAGCCACATAGACCTTCACCATTTTCAACACACCAGCAGGCAATTCATCACCTTGTGTCAACTTCTTGCGTTTTTCTTCAAACGCGAGGTCGAAACTGTGGCGGGTTTGCTCCAGCGAGTTCTTGATGCTTTCCAGTTGTGTCGCTGTGTCGTCATCCGCGGGGCGAACGTCAAACCAATGAAACTTCTCGACAGACGACAGGTAGGCCTTGTCGATCTTGGTGCCCTTGGCCAGTTTCTGAGGACCGCCATTGGCAACCTTGCCGACCAACAATTTCTCAATGCGATCGAAAGCATCAGACTCGACGATCCGAATTTGATCGTTCAAATCAAGGCGGAAACGCTTGAGTTCATCATCAATGATCTGCTGCGCCCGGCGATCCCGCACGATGCCTTCACGAGTGAAGACCTGCACGTCAATCACGGTGCCTTTCGAGCCTTGGCTCACCCGCAGAGAGGTGTCCTTGACGTCGCTGGCTTTTTCACCAAAGATGGCACGTAACAGCTTCTCTTCTGGTGTGAGCGTGGTCTCGCCTTTTGGCGTGACCTTGCCGACCAAGGTGTCTCCTGGCAGCACCTCAGCACCGACATAAATAATGCCAGACTCATCCAAGCGGTTGAGTTGCTGCTCACTCAAGTTCGGGATATCGCGGGTGATCTCTTCAGAGCCCAGCTTAGTGTCCCGAGCCATGACCACCAACTCTTCAATGTGAATAGAGGTGTAGCGATCTTCGGCCACCACACGCTCACTGATCAAGATCGAGTCCTCGAAGTTGTAGCCGTTCCACGTCATGAAACCAATCAACATGTTCTGACCCAAAGCCAGCTCACCCAAGTCCGTGGACGCGCCGTCAGCGATCACATCGCCTTTTGTCAGCAGGTCACCCTTTTTGACAATTGGGCGTTGATGGATGTTGGTGTTCTGGTTGGAACGCTGGTATTTGATGAGGTTGTAAATATCCACACCAACTTCACCAGCTTGGGCTTCCGCGTCGTTGACACGAATCACCACGCGGCTGGCGTCAACATAGTCAACCACACCACCGCGAGTAGCGGTTACGACGGTGCCTGAGTCAACCGCAGCAACGCGCTCGATTCCGGTCCCGACCATGGGCTTCTCCGGGCGCAACACTGGCACGGCTTGGCGTGACATGTTGGCACCCATCAATGCACGGTTCGCGTCGTCGTGCTCAAGGAACGGCACCAATGAGGCGGCAACAGACACAATCTGCGCAGGCGACACATCCATGTACTGAACACGCTCGGCATTGACGAGAATGGACTCACCGGCTTCACGGGCAGAAATCAACTCGCCTGACAAGCGGCCATCTTTGTCCAGCACGGCATTGGCCTGTGCAATAACGTATTTGCCTTCTTCAATCGCCGACAGATAGTCGATGTCCATCGTGACCTTGTTGTCCACAACGCGACGGTAAGGCGTTTCGATAAAACCATACTCGTTCAGGCGTGCGTACAGTGCCAGCGAGTTGATCAGACCGATGTTTGGACCTTCTGGTGTCTCGATGGGACAAACACGACCATAGTGGGTCACGTGAACGTCACGGACCTCAAAGCCTGCACGCTCACGCGTCAAACCACCTGGGCCAAGGGCTGAGACGCGACGCTTGTGCGTGATCTCAGACAAGGGGTTGGTCTGGTCCATGAACTGGGACAGTTGGGACGCACCAAAAAACTCTTTCAACGCTGCCGAAATAGGCTTGCTGTTGATCAAATCGTGGGGCATCAGCGGCTCTTGCTCTGCCTGACCCAAGCGTTCCTTGACGGCCTTTTCAATACGAGCCAAGCCTGTACGGTATTGGTTTTCAGCCAGCTCACCGACGCAACGCACTCGGCGATTGCCGAGGTGATCGATGTCGTCAACCTCGCCGCGACCATTTCGCAGATCAACCAAAATTTTGACAACCGACAGAATGTCCTCATTGGTCAACACCATTGGACCGGTCGACTCAGCGCGGCCCATCTTGGCATTGAACTTCATGCGGCCAACACGCGACAGAGTCGTAAGTATCCGGGTTGTAGAACAGGCGCTGGAACAAGGCCTGGACTGCGTCTTCTGTCGGCGGCTCACCTGGGCGCATCATGCGATAGATGGCAACACGAGCAGCGAACTCGTCGACCGTCTCATCACTGCGCAGGGTCTGGGAAATGTAGGCACCCTGATCCAGTTCATTGGTATAGATGCAAGGAACATCCTGCACGCCAGACAAACGAAGTTTTTTGAGCAACAACTCGGTCACTTCTTCGTTGGCCTTCGCGAGAATCTCTCCGGTATCCTCGTCAACAATGTTGCGAGCGATCACGCGACCAACCAAGAAGTCTTCAGGGACGCTAATGTGGGTGGTAGCAGACTGCTCCAGCTCACGTGTGTGGCGGGCTGTGACGCGCTTGTCTTTGGCAACAATGACTTTGCCGGACTTGTCGGTGATGTCAAAGCGAGCCACTTCACCGCGCAAACGCTCGGCAACGAACTCCATCTGTGCACCACTGTCCATCAAACGGAAGTTGTCGTTCACAAAGAAGTTTGCCAGGATCGACTCGTGGTTCAGACCAATAGCCTTCAGCAGAATCGTGACAGGCATCTTGCGGCGACGGTCAACCCGGAAGTACAAGATATCTTTGGGATCAAACTCAAAGTCCAGCCAAGAACCACGGTACGGGATAATTCGTGCCGAAAACAACAGCTTTCCTGAGCTGTGAGTCTTGCCCTTGTCATGCTCAAAGAACACGCCGGGTGAACGATGCAACTGAGACACGATCACGCGTTCAGTGCCATTGATAATGAAAGAACCTTTGCCGGTCATCAAAGGCACTTCGCCCATGTAGACCTCTTGCTCTTTGACTTCTTTGACTACCTTATTCTGGGATGTCGATGATTCACGGTCGTAAATAATCAATTGCACTTTGGCGCGCACGGCCGAAGCAAAGGTCAGTCCGCGTGTCTGGCACTCACGTACATCGAAGCCAGGTTTGGCCAAGTTGTACTCAAGGTACTTCATCTCAACGAAACCGTTGTGAGAAACGATGGGAAAGGCTGCTTCAAACGCCGCCTGAAGGCCTTCTGCGGTGCGTTTTTTGGGCGCTACTTCAGCCTGAAGGAATGCTGTGTAGGCATCCTTCTGCATTTGCAACAGGTAGGGTATTTCCAGAACGCTATCGCGACTGCCAAAATTTTTACGAATCCGCTTGCGTTCGGTGTATGAGTAAGCCATGAGATCTCCGGGCAAAGACTAAGGAACCATGAGTGTCCTGGGCGACTGTGATGTTGATTACCTGCGAGTAACAACACTCCTTGGTGATTGGCCACTACCAATCATTGGCGGACGATTGCGCATTGCGCGCAATCCGAACCAAGATATCTTCCACAGTCGGGGGCAGAAGACACTGATAAACAACCAACATTTGAGTGCTTATCAGTGCGCTCTTACAAGCGCACAAGGCTGGGAGCCCTTTTGGAGCTCCCAGCCTTGTTCAGAAGATCGATTACTTGAGCTCGACCTTGGCGCCGGCTTCAACCAGCTTCTTCTGTGCAGCTTCAGCGTCAGCCTTAGACACGCCTTCTTTGACGTTCTTAGGTGCGCCGTCAACCAAGTCCTTGGCTTCTTTGAGGCCCAGACCGGTGATTTCGCGAACAGCTTTAATAACGGAGACTTTAGCGGCGCCGGCGTCAACCAGCACCACATTGAACTCTGTCTTCTCTTCAGCGGCAGCAGCCGCACCGCCGCCAGCACCGGCTGGAGCAGCCATAGCAGCAGCGCTAACGCCAAATTTCTCTTCGATGGCTTTCACCAGTTCGTTGAGTTCCATGACCGTCATGCTGTCCAGCGCGGTCAAAAATGCGTCTTTATCGAATGCCATTTTTATTTCCTAACAATATTGGTTACTACAGGCTATCGGCGATCAAGCCGCAGCCGTCTCAGCGGGTGCCTCGGCGGGTACTTCTTCAGCACCGGCGCCTTTTTTCTCTGCGATTGCCGCCAGCACACGTGCCGTACGGGAAATCGGGGATTGCATCAAGCCCAGCAACTGTGCAAGCAAAACTTCTTTAGAAGGAATACTTGCCAGTTGTTTTACGCCGTCGACGTCCAGAACTTTTCCGCCATACGCACCACCGCGAATAACCAATTTGGCATTGGTCTTCGCGAAGTCAGCTACCACACGGGCGGCAGCGACTGCGTCTTCAGAAAAGCTATAGATCAGCGGACCGGTCATCTGATCGGACACAACGTCAAAGGCGCTACCTGCAACAGCACGACGAGCCAAGGTGTTTTTCAACACGCTCAGGCTAACGCCGTTGCTGCGCGCGGTAGAGCGCAATTTCGTCATATCAGCGACCGTGATGCCACGGTATTCCGCCAGCACGAGCGTTTGAGCTTTTGCGGCGAGGCCAGTCACATCACTGATGACCGCTTCTTTCTCACTGCGATTAAGACTCAAGGTCTACTCCTTAAATTGTGCTTCATGGCAAATTGCCAATCAACACGCCACATTGCAGCGACCAACTGTTCAGGAAATTCATCCATCTGCAGCGGGATCGCCATCTGCGTTGGTTTCAAATGATTAAGTACTACAGCGCACGAATACGCCTTGCACACCAACGGTCTTGGATGACCTGCCCAGCTAATCTGCCGGGACAGCCCACCACATTGAGTGACCCATTAAAGTCACTCAAATCTTTTGCAATTACGCTGCGATGGATTGCAAGTCGACGCGAACGCCAACACCCATCGTGCTCGAAACTGCAACTTTTCGCAAATACAGGCCCTTGCTGGTTGCTGGCTTGGCTTTAACCAAAGCCTCAACCAATGCAGCCAAGTTACCTTGCAACTTGTCGTTGTCAAAAGAGCGACGACCAATTGTTGAATGGACGATACCGGCCTTGTCAACACGGAACTGCACCTGACCTGCTTTTGCATTTTTAACTGCAGTAGCGACGTCAGGAGTAACCGTGCCGACCTTGGGGTTAGGCATCAGGCCACGTGGTCCGAGGATCTGACCCAAAGTACCAACGATGCGCATTGCATCAGGTGCGGCGATGACAATGTCAAAAGGCATGTCACCAGCTTTGACCATGGCGGCCAAGTCTTCCATACCAACGATATCTGCACCAGCAGCTTTGGCTTCATCAGCCTTGGCGCCCTGAGCGAACACCGCAACACGCTTCGTCTTACCGGTACCGTTCGGCAGCACAACAGCGCCACGAACTACTTGGTCAGATTTCTTAGCATCAATACCAAGTTGAACGGCGACGTCGATGGATTCATCGAATTTGGCGTTGGCACACTCTTTGATGAGCCCCAACGCATCAGACAGAACGTACAGCTTGCCGCTGTCAACTTTTCCGACGAAGGACTTTTGTTTCTTGGTCAACTGAGCCATTTACACGCCCTCCACAATCACACCCATTGAACGGGCAGAGCCGGCGATGGTACGAACAGCAGCGTCCATATCAGCAGCGGTCAGGTCTTTCATTTTGGTATTTGCAATTTCCTCGAGCTGCGCACGAGTAATCTTGCCAACTTTGTCAGCTTGAGGACGGGCAGAACCCTTGTCAATTTTCACGGCCTTTTTGATCAGAATCGTGGATGGTGGCGACTTGATAACAAAAGTAAAGCTCTTGTCTGCAAACGCGGTAATCACCACTGGCAATGGCAGACCTGGCTCAACGCCTTGAGTCTGCGCGTTAAACGCCTTGCAGAACTCCATGATGTTCAAACCACGTTGACCCAATGCTGGGCCGATGGGGGGGGATGGGTTGGCTTTGCCGGCTGGTACTTGCAGCTTTACAAAACCGACGATTTTTTTCGCCATGCTTTTCTCCTAACGGGTATTAACGCTTTGCATTCACCGAATATTCGGCGTCACCAAGCTCCCCGACATTAACGACTCATTTTTAACATTCACACCGAGTCGGATAGCGTGAATTCATTCAAATCCGGAACTCTGCCTACAAGGCACCAGTCCACGAGCAAATCGAGCAATCAGGTCTTCTCGATCTGCGAAAAATCCAACTCAACTGGGGTCGAGCGACCAAAGATCGTAACGGCGACGCGGACCTTGCTTTTCTCGTAGTTGACGTCTTCAACTGAGCCATTAAAGTCTGTGAACGGACCTTCTTTGACTCGCACAAATTCACCGACCTCAAACTCAACCTTGTGGCGAGGCTTCTCAGTGCCTTCTTGCATCTGATTGACAATCTTCATGACTTCGGCTTCGGAAATGGGCGCAGGGCGGTTCTTCGCGCCGCCAACAAAACCAGTCACTTTATTGGTGTGCTTAACCAAATGCCAGGTTTCGTCGTCCATGATCATCTCAACCAGAACGTAGCCGGGAAAGAACTTTCGTTCAGTCGTTTTTTTCTGACCATTCTTGATCTCAACGACCTCTTCCATGGGAACCAAAATGCGGCCAAATTTGCCTTCCATGCCCGCACGGTGGATACGATCGAGAATATTACGCTCAACCGCCTTCTCCATACCCGAGTACGCATGAACTACATACCAACGCAAATCTGGATTGCTTGGCGCTGTCGCAAGAACCTGCGCCGCACCAGGGATTTCGTTTGGAGGGGTTTCCACCACATCAGTCATTACTTTCTCCAACCTAGAATCAAGTCATAAAAAAGCCACTCAAGCGTTTTGTCTGTTAGCCACAAAAATACAGCCATCACCAACACAAACACAAACACATAGGCAGTCATCTGAATGGCTTCTTTTCGAGCAGGCCAAACAACCTTCTTGACCTCTTTCAGAGTATCCCGAGCAAACGCAATCAAGGCCTTTCCAGGCTCTGATGTAAAAAAGACCACAACCGCAATTGCCAAGCCAACCAGCAAACCACCCCACTGGGCGGCAGGACCTTGCTTGCTCAACAAATAGAAT
>CAWAFG010000021.1:0-53391 GCA_963781205.1 uncultured beta proteobacterium
ACGCAATGATCTTAGCAACCACGCCAGCGCCGACAGTCTTGCCGCCTTCGCGAATAGCGAAGCGCAAGCCTTCTTCCATGGCGATCGGGTTGATCAGCTTCACAGTGATCGACACGTTATCACCAGGCATGACCATCTCTTTGCCTTCTGGCAACTCGATCGCACCGGTCACGTCCGTTGTACGGAAGTAGAACTGGGGACGGTAGTTGTTGAAGAAAGGCGTGTGGCGACCACCTTCGTCTTTGGACAAGACATAGATCTCGCCAGTGAAGTGGGTGTGTGGCTTGATTGAACCTGGCTTGCACAGCACTTGACCGCGCTGCACGTCTTCACGCTTGGTGCCGCGCAACAAGATACCAACGTTGTCACCTGCTTGACCTTGGTCGAGCAATTTGCGGAACATTTCCACGCCGGTGCAAGTTGTTTTCTGTGTATCAGAGATACCAACGATTTCGATCTCTTCGCCGACTTTGACGATACCGCGCTCGATACGACCGGTCACCACGGTGCCACGTCCAGAGATCGAGAACACGTCTTCCACGGGCATCAGGAACGCGCCGTCAACAGCACGCTCTGGCAATGGAATGTAGGTGTCGAGTGCATCGGCCAACTTCATGATGGCTTCTTCACCCAGGGGACCCTTGTCGCCTTCCATGGCGAGCTTGGCGGAGCCGTGAATGATTGGTGTGTCATCACCTGGGAAATCGTACTTGTCCAGCAACTCGCGAACTTCCATCTCAACGAGTTCGAGCAATTCTGCGTCATCAACCATGTCGCACTTGTTCAGGAACACGATGATGTAAGGCACGCCAACCTGACGAGCCAACAGGATGTGCTCGCGGGTCTGAGGCATAGGGCCGTCAGCTGCAGAGCAAACCAGGATCGCGCCGTCCATCTGGGCAGCACCGGTGATCATGTTTTTCACATAGTCAGCGTGTCCGGGGCAGTCAACGTGAGCGTAGTGACGGTTAGCAGTCTCGTACTCAACGTGTGCGGTGTTGATGGTAATGCCGCGCGCTTTTTCTTCGGGTGCTGCGTCAATTTGATCGTAGCCTTTGGCGGTACCGCCAAATTTGGAAGCCAAAACTGTGGTGATGGCCGCAGTCAGCGTGGTTTTGCCATGGTCAACGTGACCGATGGTGCCCACGTTGACGTGGGGCTTGGTACGCGTGAATTTTTCTTTTCCCATTTTCAGACTCCGAAAAGTAATGGATCATTAAACCAATCAACAAAGTGCGCCAAACACTTTCAACGCACCAAAATTTGGTGCCCATTCCGGGAATCGGACCCGGGACCTCTCCCTTACCAAGGGAGTGCTCTGCCACTGAGCCAAATGGGCTTTTGACTTGCCGACGACAAATCAAACAAAAATTATTCAAACAACTGATCGTGGAGCGGGGTAGGAGAATCGAACTCCTCGCTTTAGCTTGGAAGGCTAAGGTATTACCACTATACGAACCCCGCGCAAGAATGCCTGGACTACAACCAAACACCATCATCACTCAGGCCATCGCCTCAACAATCAATCATCAATGGTGGAGAGGGCTGGATTCGAACCAGCGTACTCGTAAGAGGGCAGATTTACAGTCTGCTGCCATTAACCACTCGGCCACCTCTCCACAATGAGCTTTAAATTATGCCATGAAATTTAAGTCAGAGCTAAATTATATGCAAAGAATCGGCTTTCCAATCGATTGGGGTGCGATTGTTTTTCACAAGGAATGCGTTTGCGAGGCTGAAATGACTGCATCCGATGAACGGATGAGGCGGTCGCAGCGCAGACAGTGGCGAAGGGTGATTGGCCGCAAGCATCAGATGCAGCGACGGCGTATCCGCCTCCTCGATAAGGCGGCTCATCGCCTGCGCATGGGCACCCCACAGCATAAACACCACGGGCTCAGGTTTTTCCGCCACGGCTTGAACCACCTGACGCGTAAACACCTCCCAACCCTGCTTGGCATGACTGGCCGGCCGCCCGTCTTCGACGGTCAGACACGTATTGATCAACAGGACACCTTGCTTGGCCCATGAAGTCAACGAACCATTGCCCGGAAATGCTGGCGTGCTGGGTCCCAATGCGGGGTCTCGTCTGATTTCCTTGAATATATTGTGCAGCGACGGCGGCAGTCGAAGCCCGTTGGGCACTGAAAAGGCGAGCCCCTGAGCCTGCCCCGGGCCATGGTAGGGGTCCTGTCCCAAAATCACCACCTTGGCCTGCGACAGCGACGTCAACTCCAAAGCTCGAAGAGGATGCGATGGGTAGACCGTCGCCCCCGCTGCCAAACGCCCACGCACGAAGCTACCCAGCTCAGCGCCCGGTGAACTAGCAAAAAAACGCTCAACCAAGGGCTGCCAATCAGCGGCAACCGGCCAACGTTCGGGCGCCCAGGCGGTCAGCACGTTCAGCGAACCAGAGCGATCCGCGCCCTCTGCATTGCTGTCGAAACCCAAGCTCGCCTGATGTCCCTTTGCGCCGCCCACCACCCGGCCCTTAGTCGAACGAAAACAACGCGGCCAATGCTTCGCCTGGATCGGCGGCGCGCATGAAGGCCTCGCCAACCAGGAAGGCATTCACGCCAGCAGCCCCCATGCGCAGCACATCGTCGCGGGAGTGAATGCCGCTCTCGGTTACCAAAAGGCGGTTCGCCGGCACATCCTTCATCAGCGTCAACGTGGTGTCCAGCGACACGTCAAACGTCTTCAGGTTCCGATTATTGATGCCTACCAAAGGCGTCTTGAGCTTGAGCGCACGCGCCAACTCAGGCGCATCGTGCACCTCGACCAACACCGCCATGTCCAAGCGGTGCGCAATGGCCTCGAACTCGGCCATCTGAACGTCATCCAGGCAGGCGGCGATCAACAAAATTGCATCGGCGCCCATGGCGCGCGATTCGTAGACCTGGTAGGCGTCAACGATAAAGTCTTTGCGCAGCACCGGCAACTGGCAGGACGCGCGGGCTTGCTTGAGGAAGTCGATGCTACCCTGAAAGAACTGAACATCAGTGAGCACTGACAAACAGGCCGCGCCATGCTCGGCATAAGTTTGTGCAATATCAGCCGGAATGAAATCTTCACACAGCACGCCCTTGGAAGGGCTTGCTTTTTTGATTTCAGCAATCACGGCGGGTTGGCCTGCGGCAATTTTGGCGCGCATGGCCCCCACAAAGTCGCGTGTCAGCACGCGGGATTCGGCGTCAGCACGAACCACGTCCAGCGACTTGCGCGATATCGCAGCAGCGACTTCCTGACGCTTGACGGCGACGATTTTGTCCAGAATATCAGTCATGTGGGGGTGGCTCCTGCGAGCCTTTCTTCAAAATATTGACAAAAACGCGGTGCATCACCAGACCCACCACGACGAAAAGAGCGGAGACACCCAAAGCAATCCAGGCCCCCTCCCCTTGAAAAAGAACGCTCACCTCAGCTCGCGCTTAACTCTTTCGAGCGCGCGACCAGTTGCTGCAGTTTGGCCTTGGCCGCACCCGACTCAATGGCAACGCGTGCCAACTCAACGCCAGCCGCCATGGAATCGGCCACGTTGGCGGCATACAAGGCAACGCCAGCGTTCAGCATCACGATGTCTTTGGGCGCGCCAGGCTCGTTGTCCAACACGCCGAGCAACATCGCCATCGACTCCTCCGGCGTCTCTACCTTGAGCGCCCGGTTGCTGGCCATGACCATGCCGAAATCCTCTGGGTGAATCTCGTACTCGGTGATTTCACCGTCCTTGAGCTCTCCCACCAGGGTGGCAGCGCCCAGGCTCACCTCGTCCATGCCGTCTTTCCCGTACACCACGACGGCATGCTCCGCCCCCAAACGCTGCAAGGCGCGGACCTGAATACCCACCAGATCCGGGTGAAACACCCCCATCAAGATATTCGGCGCGCCAGCGGGGTTGGTCAACGGGCCCAGCAGGTTGAAGAGGGTCTTGATGCCCATCTCTTTGCGCACCGGGGCGACGTTTTTCATGGCCGGGTGGTGGTTGGGCGCAAACATGAAACCCACACCCACATCAGCCACACACTGGGCAATGGCCGCTGGCGAGAGGTTGATATTGACGCCCAGCGACTCCATGACGTCTGCACTGCCGCTCTTGCTGCTGACGCTGCGCCCGCCGTGTTTGCTGACCTTCGCGCCCGCGGCAGCGGCCACAAACATGGCGCAGGTGGAGATATTGAAGGTGTGCGAGCCGTCCCCGCCGGTGCCCACAATGTCCACCAGGTTCGTTTTATCGGCGATGTGGACTTTGGTGGAGAACTCGCGCATCACTTGCGCCGCTGCCGTGATTTCACCAATGGTTTCCTTCTTCACCCGCAAACCGGCGGTGAAGGCGGCAATCATCACCGGCGACCACTCGCCCTGCATGATTTGGCGCACGATGTACAGCATCTCGTCATGAAAGATTTCCCGATGCTCGATGGTGCGCAGCAAAGCCTCTTGGGGCGTGATTTTGAGTCCTTGGGTCATGGAAATTCCTTATCGATCATTGAACGGGATTGTCGGTCAAGGCCAACTTCAGGCCAAAGCCCATGAACAGCGCCCCCGCCACCCGCTCCAGCCAGCGCATGCCGGATTGCAGCGCAGCAAAGCGCTGGGAGACGGCTGCGCCGGCTGCGGCATAGGCCAAATTGACCCAAAACCCGTTGAAGTTGAAGATCAAGCCCAGTATCAGGAAGGCACCTGTGGTGCTGGACGCGCCCGGTGCGATGAATTGCGGCAAAAAGGCCAGAAAAAACAGGGCGACCTTCGGATTCAAAGCGTTGGTCCAGAACCCTTTCAGAAACACTGTTTTCAAGTGATTCAGGTCGCTCCCCCTTATTGAATATGCGGGAGGCGCTATGACATTCATAGCACCACTCTCCGTCGATTGGCCGGCCGACGGCATGGCGGAGTCTGGCTCGCTCATCCCCGTTTTCCTGGACCGGATCATGCCCCTCACATCCAGCATCGACCAGCCCACGTAGACCAAATACGCGGCCCCTAGCCACTTCAGGGCCGTGAAGGCCGTGCTGGACGCCGCCATCAGCGCGCTCACCCCAAGGGCCGCGGCAGCAATATGCACAAAACAACCGGCGGTGATGCCTGCGGCGGCGACAGCGCCGGTGCGCCAACCGCTTTTGACGGCATGCGTCAGGATGTAGAGCACATCAGGCCCCGGCGTCAAGTTGAGCAGCAGGCCGGCCACGACAAAAAGGCCCAGGTGATCGATCCCGTTCAGCATGGTGGACTCGTGTAGGTTACGACGTGGCTCAAGCCGTGAAGAACTGGCGCATCACGCGAATCGTGTGGTCAATGCCAGCTTCATCAACATCCAAATGGGTGACGAATCGAAGTTGGTACAAGCCGGTGGCCAAAACACCATGTTCGGCCAGCCAAGCCATCAAGGCACCCGACTTATGCCTGGCCTCCCCCACCAAATTGACGAACAGAATGTTGGTGCGCGGCGCCTCCACCACCACGCCAGGCAGGTCTTGCAGACCATCCGCCAGCCGCTTGGCCAAGGCGTGGTCGTCCGCCAAGCGGGCCACATGGTGCGTCAAGGCATAACTGCCTGCGGCGGCGAGCAAGCCGGACTGGCGCATGCCGCCGCCCGCCATCTTGCGAATACGCAGGGCGCGACCCACCAACTCGCGGCTACCGCACAGCACCGAGCCGACTGGCGCGCCAAGCCCCTTGCTCAGACACACCGATACGCTGTCAAAGCACTGGGCAATACGGCGAGCTTCGGTCGTTGCATCAGTGCCGGTTTGAGCGGCTTGCGCCACGGCCGCGTTGAACAGCCTTGCCCCGTCCAAATGACGCGCCAACCCGCGCTCTCGCGCCAAGTCGGTAGCTTGCTGGATGTAGTCAAAAGGCAGCAGCTTGCCCCCCAGCGTGTTTTCCAGCGCCAGCAAACGGGTGCGGGCAAAGTGCGGGTCGTCGGGTTTGATGGCGGCTTCAATGTCGGCCAGGGCCAACGAACCGTCTGGCTGGTGGTTCAGCGGCTGGGGTTGCACGCTGCCCAGCACGGCGGCACCACCGCCCTCCCAGCGGTAGGCGTGGGCCATTTGGCCCACGATGTACTCGTCGCCGCGCTGGCAATGGGCCAACAAGGCACACAGATTGCTCTGGGTGCCTGTGGGCACAAACAGGGCTGCCTCAAAACCGAGCATGGCGGCCAGTTGCGCCTGCAAGGCATTCACACTGGGGTCGTCGCCAAAGACGTCGTCGCCCAGCGGCGCGGCCATCATGGCCTCGCGCATGGCGGGCGTGGGTTGCGTCACGGTGTCGCTTCGCAGATCCACTCGCAGGACAGGTAATTTATGCATCAAATCAGCCTCCAGCGCTTGCCAGTCATGCGCAAGCCGCTATCATTTACATCGTTAAATCACGGGCGCGGCGCCAGAAAATTCTGCAACATCGCGTGGCCGTGCTCGGTCAGAATGCTCTCCGGATGGAACTGCACGCCCTCAATATCCAGCGAGGTGTGCTTCACGCCCTGAATCTCGCCGTCATCCGTCCACGCCGTGACCTTGAGGCACGGCGGGCAGGTCGCGCGGTCAATGGCGAGGGAGTGGTAGCGGTTCACGGTGAACTTCTCGGGCAGGCCCGCAAACACCCCTTCTTGGGTGGTGGTGATCACGCTGGTTTTGCCATGCATCAGCTCTTGGGCCCGCACGATCTGGCCGCCAAAGGCAGCGCCAATCGACTGATGGCCCAGACAGACGCCCAGAATCGGCAACTTGCCCGCAAAGTGCTGGATGGCCGCCACCGAGATACCCGCCTCGGCCGGTGAGCAAGGCCCGGGCGAGATCACCAGGCGGTCCAGTTGCCCGGCCTTCAAGCGTGCGTCGATGTCGTCTAGCGTGATTTCGTCATTGCGAACCACCTCCACCTCGGCCCCCAGCTCGCCCAGATACTGGACGATGTTGTAGGTGAACGAGTCGTAGTTGTCGATCATCAGGAGTTTGATTTTTGCGCTCATGATTTACTCCAGTCCTTCCTCAACCAACTCCGATGCCCTGAGCAAGGCACGCGCCTTGGCCTCGGTCTCTCTCCACTCCAGTTCGGGCACCGAGTCAGCCACCACACCAGCGGCCGCCTGCACGTACAAAGTCTGGTCTTTGATGATGCCGGTGCGAATGGCAATCGCCACATCCATGTCGCCCGCGTAGCTGAGGTAGCCACAGGCCCCGCCGTACAAGCCGCGCTTGGTGGGCTCCAGTTGGTCGATGATCTCCATGGCGTGCACCTTGGGCGCGCCGGTGAGGGTGCCAGCCGGGAAAGTGGCCTTGAGGACATCCATGCTGGTCATGCCCTCATTGAGCGTGCCCTCCACGTTGCTCACAATGTGCATCACATGGCTGTAACGCTCCACGCTGAACGCCTCGGTCACTTTGACGCTGCCAATCTGGGCGATGCGGCCAATGTCATTGCGCGCCAAGTCAATCAGCATCACATGCTCAGCGCGTTCTTTGGGGTCGTTCAACAACTCCGCCTCGGCCGCCTTGTCCAGCTCCGGGCTGGCACCACGGGGGCGCGTGCCGGCCAGAGGGCGAATGGTCACTTTTTGCTCGGTCTTGCCGTCCAGCGTGACCTGCTCCTGGCGCACCAAAATCTCAGGTGATGCGCCCACCACATGGAAATCCCCGAAGTGGTAGTAATACATATACGGGCTGGGATTCAAGGCGCGCAAGGCACGGTACAAACTCAGCGGCGACTCGGTGTAGCGCTTTTTAATGCGCTGGCCCACCTGCACCTGCATGAAATCACCGCCTGCAATCAGCTCCTTGGCCCGCTCCACCGCGGCGATGTAATCCGCCTTGGCAAAGTCGCGCTCGGCCGTATGGCTGGCCGTCGGCTTGACCACCGGGGCGCTCACTGAGTATTTCAGCTGCTCTTTGAGTTCACGCAGGCGTTTTTTGGCATTGGCGTAGGCCTCGGACTGGGCCGGGTCGGCGTACACCATCAAATACAGCTTGCCGGACAGGTTGTCGATCACGGCCAACTCTTCGCATTGCAGCAACAAAATGTCCGGGCAGCCCAAGGTGTCGGGCGGGCAGGAATTCGCCAGCTTTTTCTCGATGTAGCGCACCGCGTCATAGCCAAAATAGCCCGCCAAGCCGCCACAAAAACGCGGCATGCCGGGGCGCAGGGCCACTTTGAAGCGCTTTTGGTACTCGGCAATGAAGTCCAGCGGATTAAGCAGGGAGGTTTCCACCACCTTGCCATCGGTCACTACTTCGGTGCGGGCGTCGGCGCCGAAGCCCATGGAGCGCACCAAGGTGCGCGCTGGCAAGCCGATAAAGCTGTAGCGCCCAAAACGCTCGCCCCCGACCACGGACTCCAGCAGGAAGCTGTATTTGCCGCCATCTTTGGAATGCGCCAGTTTGAGGTACAGCGACAAAGGCGTTTCCAGGTCGGCAAAGGCCTCTGCCATGAGTGGAATGCGGTTGTAGCCTTGAGCACTCAGGCTCTTGAATTCGAGTTCAGAAATCACGAAGAAGGTCTTTCAGATCAAAACCCGTTCTTTGCGCACAGCTTGGACGATGGAGGCCAATGGCTCGTGGAAAGTCGGGAGAGCAGCACGCGGTGCTGCGGTTCATATCAACAAGGATCAGGCGCAAGCCTGCGGCGCTGGCTGGGGACGCCAAAGCCAGGCTCCCCGGTCGCTAAGACCTGTGGCGCAAATGCGGTGTATGAACATGATCGCAGTGTAGCAAAGCTCGCCCCCCGCCAAACGTCCTGATGGCGGCCAACGCCCCACTCGAAAACCCTGATGCGCCCGCCGTGAAAGCAGATGACAATTTGACACTCAAAAAAGTACGACCGTTCTATTTACTGGAGTTCCATGACATCTTTTTCCTCCTTCTTGGTGGCGGCCTTGGCTTGCCTCATCTCCATCGGCAGTTCAGCCGCTACGGTGGAAATTCACGGTGTCAAACTGGAAGACAACACGCAGCTCAGTGGCAGCACACTCCAACTCAACGGGGCAGGAACCCGCTACAAAGCGATTTTCAAGGTCTACGTCGCCGGCTTGTACTTGGGCAAATCGGCCAACACCGCCGACGACGTGGTCAACCAACCCGGGCCCAAACGCATGAGCGTCACCATGCTCAGATCGATTGATGCCAAGGAGTTGGGCAAACTGTTGACGCGAGGCATGGAGGACAACATGGACAAAGCCGCCATGTCCAAATTGATTCCAGGACTGGTCCGCATGGGCGAGATCTTTGCCTCGCACAAAACCTTGGCCGAGGGCGACAATTTTTTGATTGACTGGGTGCCAGGCACCGGAAGCGTACTCACCGTCAAGGGACAAATTCAGGGCGAGCCTTTCAAGGAACCCGAGTTTTTCAAAGCCCTGATGTTGATCTGGCTTGGGCAGTCTCCAGCGGACCATAGACTCAAGGAGGCGCTGTTGGGAATCAAGTAGACTGACCCGGCGCGGCATCAGGCGCCCTTGACATCAGCCCGACTCATGGGCCGGTGATGCAGCCCGTGATGATGGCTTGTGTGCCACGCAGATTGGCAAAGGTGCCCCCAGTCAGGCCGGCAATGGCGGCTCACTTGTGGCGTCAGGCCGTTGACTACCAAAAAGAAGGAGACGTCGTTATGTTCAATTTATCCTCCATGAGCATCGCCAAAAAACTGGGGCTTCTGATCGCCAGTGCGCTTCTGGGCATCATTTTGCTTTGCGCCCTGTTTCTGTTCTCAGAGCGACGGCTCATCATGCAGGAGCGACAAAACGGTGTTCAACAAGCCGTGGAGACCGCCCATGGCGTGGTCAGCCACTTTAACGACCTCGCCATCAAAGGCAGCATCACGGAGTCGGACGCCAAACTCGGTGCCATGGCCGCACTGAGAAACTTGCGCTACAGCGGCAGCGAGTACTTTTGGATCAATGACATGCAGCCCAAGCTGGTCATGCATCCGATCAAACCCGAGCTGGAAGGCACGGATGTGTCAGGACTCAAGGACATCAAAGGAGACTCTTTGTATGCCTCCTTCGTGAAAGTGGTGCAAGCCAATGGTGGAGGCTCGGTTCAATACATGTGGACCAGACCAGGCAATGACAACCCGGTGCTTAAAGTGGCCTATGTGAAAGGGTTCGCCCCGTGGGGCTGGATCATTGGCTCGGGCGTCTATGTGGACACGGTGGATGCGGTCATTGCTGAACGTTTGGCCTATTTTGCAATCAGCGCGCTGGTTCTCGGCGGCGTTCTGCTGGGCATTGGCCTGTTGATTTCCCGCGGAATTTTGAAGCAGCTGGGGTGCGAACCGGCTGAGGCGGCAGAAATCACCCACCGCATCGCCGACGGCGACCTGTCAGTCGCAATCGCCTTGAAACCTGGGGATGACAACAGCCTGCTGCATGCCATCAAATCGATGCGCGACCGGTTTGCCCACATCGTGGGTGAGGTTCGCATGGGTTCAGAAAGCGTGGCCACGGCCAGTGGTGAGATTGCGCAGGGCAACAATGACTTGTCCATGCGAACCGAGCAGCAAGCCAGCGCACTGGAAGCCACCGCATCCTCCATGGAAGAGCTCAGCGTCACGGTCAAGCAAAACGCGGACAACGCCGGCCAAGCCAACCAGCTTGCCCAGAGCGCCAGCACCGTCGCCATTCAGGGCGGCCAAGTGGTAAACCAAGTGGTGGAGACCATGAAGGGCATCAACGAAAGCTCACGCAAGATCTCCGACATCATTCAGGTCATTGACGGCATTGCCTTCCAGACCAATATTCTGGCGCTGAACGCCGCCGTGGAAGCGGCACGTGCCGGGGAACAGGGCCGCGGATTTGCGGTGGTGGCCTCTGAAGTGCGCAGCCTGGCTGGACGCTCGGCCGAGGCTGCCAAGGAAATCAAGGCACTCATCAACGCCAGCGTGGAACGGGTTGAGCACGGCAGCGCATTGGTTGATCAAGCGGGAACCACCATGACCGAAGTTGTCAGCAGCATTCGCCGCGTGACCGACATCATGGGTGAAATCAGCGCCGCCAGTGTGGAGCAAAGCACGGGTGTCTCTCAGGTCGGATTGGCCGTGACCCGAATGGACCAGACCACGCAACAAAACGCCGCCCTGGTCGAGGAAATGGCCGCTGCAGCAGGCAGCCTGAGGTCGCAAGCGCAGGAGTTGGTGCAAACCGTGGCCGTCTTTAAACTGGGCGCCAATGACCGTGGCGCACGCGGAATCGTGACCACCAGCGCCGCCGTTCGCGCCCATAACCCCAACGCCCCGCCCTTTAAAGGAACCGAGCGGCGTGCCGGCGGCACCGCCCAAGGCGCCGCAGCACGTGGGCATACGCCCGCCGCACCGGCAGCCAGACCGCCCGTGAAACCCGCCAAGGCTTCGTCCGCTAAAAATGCGAACCGGGCCCCTGCGCCCAAGGCCGCAACGTCGAACGACGACGACTGGGAAAGCTTCTAAATAGCCTGAGCTGCCATGCCCTCAGCGCGTGGCAGTTAACTGATCCAGGCCGTCGACAAATCCGTCGGCGTCCACCTCGCGAACAGGCTGGCCGTGGTTGTAGCCGTAGGTGACCAACACCACGGGGCAACCCGCCGCTCGGGCGGCTTGGGCGTCGTTGCTGGAGTCGCCAATCATCAAGGTGCGCTCGGGGCGGGTTCCCAAGGCCTCACAGGTTTTGAGCAGCGGCATGGGGTCAGGCTTTTTCTTCTCGAACGCGTCGCCCCCAAAAGTCATTTCAAAAAACCCGGCCAAGCCCTTGTCTTTCAATAAAACCTGGGCAAATGCGGTGGGCTTGTTGGTCAAGCAGGCCAGCCGCAAGCCTTTGGACTGCAACTGCTGCAAGCCAAGCATGACGCCCGGATAGATCTCTGAGAACTGGCCGTTGAATCGGGTGTAGTGATGCTGGTAGCGCTCCCAAGCCTGCGGATACAAGGCGTCCGCCCCTCCATTTCCGTCTTGCGAGGCATCGTTGCCCAGCAAGGCCAGAACGCTTTTGATGAGGTGCTCAGACCCCTTGCCGACCAAACGCTCCACCGTGGCCTGATCGACCTGTTGCGAGGTATATGGGGGTGGCAAATCGCCCAGCATGGCGTTGAGCGCCGCCCGAAAATCCCCCAGCGTGTCCACCATGGTTCCGTCCAGGTCCACAATGACCGCATCGATAGTCAACAAATTCAGCACCCGCAACCCTCTCAAAACTACGGGCCGTGAATTCGGCCCGACGAAGAGCGGCAAGTATAGAAAGGCACACCAGGCTCACCGCAATCCGGTTGCGACCAAGGTCGCTCTGCCAGCCCCGCTTACTATTTTTTTGATAGCACCTTATCGAGACCGGACAAGCGCTATTCGGACATTGTGTTACATAAATAGACGCCATCAAGTGGCAATCACAGCGGTTGGCCCCTAAACTGGTTTCCCCTTGACCTCTTGCAAAGAAAGGCAGACCCATGTCACTTGTTCGCTCTGTGTGCCTCCGGCTTGCCCCGGTGGCACTTCTGCTCGGTTTGACCGCCTGCAGCGTGATGAAGCCTGACCCGCATCTGTCGGCCTTCACCACCCAATTGACCGGCGCCAATGAAGTCCCAACCGTCAACACATCGGCGAGTGGGCGGGTGGATGCCGTTTTGAACAAAGACACCGGGCTCTTTCGCTGGCGCTTGACGTATTCGGGGTTAAGTGGGCCTGCGACGGCCGCGCACTTCCATGGCCCGGCAGCGATTGGCCGAAACGCAGCGCCCAGTCTGTCCATGACGCAGCCACTGTCAAGCCCCAACCAGGGACGCGCCACCCTGAGCCCCGAACAAGCCGCCGACCTGCTGGCGGGCCGCTGGTATGCCAACATTCACACCGCAGCCCACCCAGGCGGTGAGATACGCGGGCAAATGACGCTGGTCGAATAGACCCACCTCAATCCGTGGCCGCGCGTGTCACGCGGGCGCGGTCATGCCGGGCGGATTCCACGACAATTCCGCCATGAACGATTTTTCGCGCCTCTGGATTCGCCTGGTTCCCGCCTATGCAGCGGGTTATTTCTTGTCGTATGGCCTGCGAAGCGTCAATGCGGTGATTGCGCCCGAATTGATGCGGGAAATGAACGTTTCGGCCGCTGGCTTGGGCTTGTTGACCTCGGCCTACCTCCTCGCCTTTGGCCTGTTTCAACTGCCATTGGGCCTGTTGCTGGACCGCTTTGGCCCCCGGCGCGTGGAGGCCGCCTTGTTGCTGGTGGCTGCGGCCGGTTGCGCCTTGTTCGGGCTGGGTCAATCGCTGGAGTCACTGGCCGTGGCGCGGGCCTTGATTGGATTGGGGGTATCGGCCTGCCTCATGGGCAGCTTCAAGGCCTTCAGCCAGTGGTTTCCTGTGGAGCGCCTACCGGCTTTGACCGCCACCATCATGGTCGCAGGCGGCTTGGGCGCTTTGTCCGCCAGTCTGCCGGTGGCCGCAGCCCTGCCGCTACTGGGCTGGCGCGGGGTATTCTTTTTGTGCGCCGGACTGCTGGTGCTCACCGCCGCACTCCTGATGCGCGTGCCGGACCAAGCCGTGCAAGGGCCGCACGCCACCTTGGCGCAACAAATCCGCTCGTTAGGTCACATTTACACCAGCCGCCATTTCTGGCGGTTCGCCCCTCAGGGTTGCCTGATCGTGGGCGGCTACATGGCCATTCAAGGCTTGTGGGTTGTGCCGTGGCTGATGGAGGTGAATGGCACCAACCGCACCACGGCGGCAGAAATTTTGTTCTTGCTGGGGGTCGCCATGCTGGCCGGCTTTCTTTTTGTGGCCACGTGCGCCACATGGCTTGCCCGCCGGGGCGTGTCGCCCATGGCCTTGCTAACGGGCGGCATGGGTCTGGCGCTGATGGTGGAGTTGTGCCTGGTCATGAATCTGGCACCGCCCGCCCTGCTGTGGCCGCTGCTGGGGGTTTCCTTCAGCCTGGGTAATATCGCCTATTCCCAACTCACAGCAGCCTTCCCGATGAATATCTCGGGGCGAGTCAACACGGCCCTGAACCTGATGGTGTTCATTGGGGCATTTGGCCTGCAATGGGGTTTTGGCACCGCCGTGGAAGCTTTTGCGGCCAGTGGACTGAGCCGGGCGGACGCCTATCGCGCCACGCTGGGCAGCCTGCTGGGGGTTCAGGTGCTGGCGTTTGCCTGGTTTTTGATTCCCGTGGCACGCCCGTCGCCATTGGCCCCTTCGGCGTGACTTTGACGGCGCGGCTTACTTGACCAGTTGATTGAGCTGGATGATGGGCAGCAGCACCGCCAGCACAATCAGCATCACCACCACACCCATCGCCACAATCAACAAGGGCTCCAGCATCGTGGCCAAAGACATGGCCCGGCGCTGCACCTCGGTGCTGAGTTGCTTGGCGGCGCGCTGAAGCATCATCGGCAGTTGCCCGGTTTGCTCACCTAAGCGGGCGAACATGGCCAAAAGACCCGGAAAACGTTTCTTCTGTGCCAGCGCGGAGGCCAGCGGCGCCCCTTCACGCACCAACACCAATGCATCCAGCGCGTCGGCGCGCATGGCCCGGTTCGACAGCGTCTCAGCAGCGGCCTGCAAGGCCTTCAAAATGGGCACGCCAGCCGCTGCCAGCATGGCCAGTGTGCTGGCAAAACGCGCCGTGTTGTAGCTGCGGGCCAGAGTGCCCAGCACCGGTATCGTCAAAAACGCCGCATCAAACTTCTCCCGGAAGGCGGCCTGGGCCAGCACCATCCGGGCGGCCACGGCGGCGCCCGCCAAAGCCAACAGCATCAACCAGCCATAGCTGCGAACCAAGTCACTCACCTTGATCATGATGACGGTCAGCAAGGGAAGTGCCCGTTTGCTGCCAATGAAAACCTGCGCCACCTGGGGCACCACATAGGTCACCAAAAAGATCACGATGACGATGGCCACCACGGTCACGATGGCCGGGTAGGCGGCCGCACCAATGAGCTTGGCTTTGAGGGCTTGTTGCTCTTCGAGGTCATCGGCCAGTCGCTCCAGCACCAACCCAAGGTCACCACTTTGCTCGCCCGCCCCAATGACAGCGCCAAAAATGGGCGAGAACTCGCGTGGGTGTTGGGCCAGTGCTTTGGCAAAGGTCGAGCCCCCATTCACCTCAGCGCGCAAGGTGGCCACCAGATGCCGCTGCGCCTCGGTTTCGGCCTCATCCGAGAGCGAACTCAAGGCCCGCTCCAGCGGCAGGCCGGCGGACACCAGCCCGGCCAGTTGGCGCGTCCAGATGCTCAGGCCTGAGGCATTGAACGCCCGGCGCTTGAAGCTGCTTTGCCCCGCCACTTGCGCGTCTCCCGCGCTCACCGACTCGACCTTGAGGGGCACCAGCGCCTGGCCGCGCAAGGTGGCGCGTGCGGCCTTGACGGAGTCGGCCTCGATCACGCCCTTGCGGGTCTCGCCATCGGCCGTGAGGGCTTCAAAGGAATAAACAGACACAGCGCAGCGCTTTCCTAGTCGCGGGTCACGCGGATCAGTTCTTCGCGCGAGGTCACGCCGCTTTGCACCAGCCGCTCGCCGTCTTCGCGCATCAACACCATGCCCGCAGCTTGGGCTGCGTGACGGATGTCGGCCTCAGACGCTTTGCTGTGAATCTGGGCGCGAATAGCGTCGTCCGTGGCCAGCAGTTCAAACACACCGCTTCGCCCGGAATAGCCGGTCTGCCCACATTGGTCACAACCTGCGCCGTGGCAATGCGTGCACAGTTGGCGCAACAAACGCTGCGCCAGCACGCCCAACAGAGATGAGCTGAGTAAAAAAGGCTCCACGCCCATGTCGGTCAGGCGGGTGACGGCACTGGTGGCGTCGTTGGTGTGCAGCGTGGCCAGCACCAAGTGGCCGGTAAGCGAGGCCTGAATGGCGATCTGCGCCGTTTCAAAATCGCGAATCTCGCCAATCATGATCACGTCCGGGTCTTGGCGCAGGATGGCGCGCAAGGCTTTGGCAAACGTCAGGTCGATCTTGGCGTTGACCTGGGTCTGCCCGACGCCAGCCAGCTCGTACTCAATCGGGTCTTCCACCGTCATGATGTTGCTGCGGCTGGAATCCAGCCGACTCAAAGCAGCGTACAGCGTGGTGGTTTTACCCGACCCTGTGGGGCCGGTGACCAGCACAATGCCATGCGGCTGCGCAATCAGTTTCTCAAAACGGGCCAGCACATCGCCTTGCATGCCCAGCCCCTCCAGGCTCAGCTTGTTGCCCGACTTGTCCAACAGACGCAGCACGGCGCGCTCGCCATGGGCACTGGGCAAGGTGCTGACGCGCACGTCCACCGCGCGGGTGCCAATGCGAAGCGAAATACGCCCGTCTTGCGGCAGGCGACGCTCGGCAATATCAAGCTCCGCCATGATCTTCAGCCGGGAAATCAGGGCCGCGTGCAGTGCGCGGTTGGGTTGCACCACCTCGCGCAAGCTGCCGTCCACCCGAAAGCGCACGCTGGAGTGGCGCTCGTAGGGCTCAATGTGAATGTCACTGGCGCCGTCGCGCGCGGCCTGTGTCAGCAAGGCGTTCAACATGCGAATGATGGGGGCATCGTCGGACGTTTCCAGCAAATCCTCAATGGCGGGCAGGTCTTGCATCATGCGGGTCAGGTCGGCCGCACTTTGCACCTCGCTGACCACCGCTGCGGCGCTGGACTCGCCCTGCGCATAAGCCGCACTGATGCGCTGAATCAGCGCCTGCGGCGCCAGCGCCAGCACCTGAGCGGCCGGGTATTTGCGCAACACCTCGCTGACGGCGCTGGCACCCGAGTCAGGGTGGAGGCACAGCGTCAGCGCGTGAGCGTCTTCCTCCAGCAACAGCTGGTGGGTGCGGGCAAAGGCGTAAGGCAGCGGGTAACGCATGGCGGCTCGGGGTCTGGACTCAAGGCGTGGGAACAATCACCACCGCCGGGTTCGCATCGGCGGGCACCATGGCACTGGGGTTGATGACGGACTTGGGCGTCAAGGCGGGCAAGACGGCCGCCTCGTTGATGGGCACCATGCGGCTGGGCACCGGTTGCCCGTCGCGTTGGCCGCTGCGCATCATGTCATAGCGGTCCAGCGACAACCGCTCGGTGGCACCGGCGTCACGCACCACCACCGGGCGCAGAAACACCATGAGATTGGTCTTTTTGCGGGTGCGCGCTTCGCTCTTGAACAGGTTGCCGAACAGCGGCACATCGCCCAAGCCGGGAACTTTTTCCTGGTTGCCCGAGTATTCGTCTTGCAGCAAGCCGCCCAAGACAACGATGTTGCCGTCTTCCACCAGCACGGTGGACTCGATGGTGCGTTTGTTGGTGGTGGGGCCGTTGGTGGCATTGACGGTGGAGGCCTGCACATTGGAGACTTCCTGGTAAATCACCAGTTTCACCGTGCCGTTTTCGCTGATCTGGGGTTTGACCTTGAGCGTCAGGCCCACGTCTTTGCGCTCAATGGTTTGAAACGGGTTCACCGTGGCCGAGCTGCTGCCGGTGTTGGTGAACTGGCCGGTGACAAAGGGCACGTTCTGGCCAATGACGATCTTGGCTTCTTCGTTGTCCAGCGTCAGCAGGTTCGGTGTCGACAAGACGTTGCCCGAGCCCGACTCTTCCAAAAAGCGGGCCAGAAAGCCCAGCACGTAAACCCCATTGGTCTGGTGCGCCACGCCCACATTCAAACCACGCGCCACCGACGGCGTGCCGCTGGTAATCGAGGTGGATAAATTGATGATGTTGCTGATCGACGTGCCAAAGTTCGTGCCCAACAAGCCAATATTGCTGCTGCCCGAATTGCCCAACGCGCCCTGCCACTGAATGCCGAATTCAGCCGCCTGGTCGGCACTGACTTCGGCAATCAAGCTTTCCACAAACACCTGTGCCCGGCGGGTGTCCAACTGGTCAATCACGGCGCGCAACTGGCGGTACTGTGGCTCGGGCGCGGTGATGATGAGCGAGTTGGTGGGGGTATCGGCTTGCACTTGGCCACCCGACGTGGCGGCAGTCGGCGTCGCGGCGCTGGCAGCACCAGGGGCAGAAGGTGAGGTGGTCGCAGCCGTCGCGCGGGACGATTCGCCCGAGAGGGCCGCGCGCAGTGTGGCGGCCAGCTTGGTGGCATCGGCGTTTTTCAGGTAAACCACATGAATGTTGCCGGTGGCGGCGCCACTGCCGGGGGCAGCAGGCTGGTCCAGCTTGTCGATCAAGGACTTCACCAGCGCCACGCGGGCGGGGTTGGCGGCCCGCAAAATCAGCGCGTTGGAGCGCGGCTCGGCGATCAACGTGGTCTTGAACGAGGTGTCCGCCTGGCCGGGCACCCCTGCGGCACCCGAGCTTGACGATTCGATCAAGCGCAACACCAGCGGCGCCAGATCGGCGGCAATGGCATGCTTCAGGGGCAATACTTCCACATCCGTGGCGTTGGACACGTCCATGGCGGCAATGATGCGTGCCATGCGGCGCAGGTTGTCAGCGTAGTCGGTGATCACCAGCGAGTTGTTGCCGGGATTCACGTTGATGGTGTTGTTGGGGCTGATCAAGGGGCGCAACACCGGCACCAGGTTGTTGGCGGACTCAAAGTTCAGGCGGAAAATCTGCGTCGTGATCTGGTTGCCCACGCTGCCACCAAGCGGGTTGTCGCTCACGGTGACGGCGCCGCTTTGCAGCTTGGCATCAGCCTCGGGCACCACTTTGTACAAGCCGGCTGACTCCACCATGGTGAAGCCCTGCAGGCGCAAGGCGGCCAGAAACTGGTTCATGGCCACGGTGGGGGACACCGGCTTTTCCGTTACCAGGGTGATTGTTCCCTTGACGCGGGGGTCCACCACCACGTTGGATCCCGAGATGGTGGCCATGGTGCGGGCCACGGCGTCGATCTCGGCATTGCTGAAGTTCAGCGTGATGGGTTCACCGCGCTTGGGCACACTCGCCACCGCCACTTGCGCGAAAGAATGGATAGAAAAAAGGCCTGTAGCGCCCGTCAATAGAGCGAAGACAGCTATTGAAATGATAGTATTTCTAGCAGGCAGGGCTGGTGTGGTTGGCATGCAAAGTCTCATAGATATCAGCCCAAGGTAATAAGGGAACGCGCGCCATCGCGTCGACCCAAAATATTCAGAAGGTTGGACAAAGCATCCAACCGGTCCGGGGCGGCGCTGGCCACCCCTTTAAAGCGCAATCGGGCACCGACCCATTGACCCTGCCCCGACATCACCAGGCTGCCCTCCAGGGTTTCCAATGAGAAGCCCGGAGCGGTGCCGCCTTGCAGAATCAGGCGGTAACTGCCCATGGGTTTGAGCGTGGACAAGCGGGACGACAGGTGCTGCGCATCCAGCTGGGCGCGCCCCGCCAAGACCATTCGGCCTTGAGCCCACTCCAGTACCAGCCCCTGCGTGGAGAGTATCAACTGGCCTTCGGGTTGCACCGTGTTCCAGGGCGTGCCCAGGCCACTCAGCAAAAGCGCAGGCCACTGCGACAGGCTGTCGGCCACCGTCACCTTGGCGCCGCCCCAGCGCGGCTGCGCGCTGATGCGCCATGGTGCTTGGGTGCAGCACTCAGCGGCCAACTCGGCCACCAGCCCCGTCAGCCCCGGGCGCAACTGCCAACTCAGGCGACCCGGCAAGGTCGCGGCATCCTGGCTGCCGGCGCCACCCGTCAAAGTCACCCGGGCAGAGCCCTGCCAAACCGTGCCGCGCACCTGCTGAAACGTCACACGCCCCTGGCTGGCTTGCTGCACCACGCCCGTCAGCCAGCGCGCAGGCGCCTGCCACAGCACAGTCAGGCACAGCCCCAGCAAAGCGCCCGCCCACGCCCAGCGCCAAGGCGCAGGGAGTCGGGTCAAGGGGGAGGAGCGGGCCATATAGAAGGAAAAGGGTGATCGCCTTAGCGCGCGTTCAGGCTCAACACCAAAGAACCATCCCAAGTGCCCGCCGCGTTGCGCACCAACTTGGCTTCACTGGGCACAGCCCGTGCGTTTTGGCGCGCCGTGGACAACCATTGCGCCAGCGCCTCAGGCGGCAAGCCCTTCACGGTGACGCGAACCTGGTCACCGGCGTCGGCCAGTTGCACCGCCGTGCCCAAGGGCGCGACCGAGGCGTCCAGCATGCGCCGCGCATCGGTGGCACTCAAAAGTGGTTTGGCCTGCAGTGCTTTGGCCTGCACCTGAAGTTCTTGCATCTGCAACCACTGGGCGTCCAGTGCGCCACGCTGCTGGTCAGCGGTTGTGAGCCGGTTCAGGGCGGGCGCCAGGCCCACCCACCACAACAAAGCCAAACCCACCACCGTCGCCGCGATCAGCAACAGACGTTGCTCGCGCGCAGAAGTACCGTGCCAACGGGCTTGAAGCGTAGCCAACACACTCATGACGGCACCCCTTGCTTCACCACCACTTGCGCGCCGTCCAGGCGTGCCGAGTAGCCCTGCGATTTGAGCTTGAAGTTCAACTGCTCCATCTCATCAGGGCGTAGCGAGACGCCCAACAAGCGCAACTCACCCGCTCTGAATTCAATAGCAGCTACCGCAGCATTCTCGGGCGCTGCAGCACTAAAAACCCCTAAAAGTGTTTCCAAGTCACGCCCGGTCACGTCGCCACTGGCTTGTTGCAGGGCGGCCACCTCGCGTGCCATTTGCAACGGGGCATCCACCACCACGCGCACCTTGGGAAAGGTCTCGGTCAGAACAGCTTGCACGGCCTGGCGCTGCGACTGGACCAGCGCACGCTCTTTCCAGGCCCAGGCGTTCAGGCCCAGCAAGTTCACAGCCAGCAAAGCCACCAGCGACACGCGGGCGGCGCGCCAGGCGGGCGCACGCCAAAACTGCTGCCACGCGCCTCGCCCACGCTTCAAAAACCGGGCCTGCCCGGAGCTCACCAATTCAAATTGCGCCAAATCCCAGTTGGACTGGGCAGCTTGCAGGCTGCGCTGCGCGCCGGGTTGCAAGGTCACCGTGCGGTGGAGCAATTGCTCTGCCAGCCCCAGCACGGCGGGTTCGGCCACCACCGGCTGCTCCGCCGGCCAATCCAGCAGGGCGACGCAGGCGCCTGATAGCGGCCACACAGTTACACCGCCCCGGGCGGTGAGCACCAGTTGCGCTTGTTCTGGCGTGCCCATCACATACAGGGTTTCGCCCAGCGAATCAGGGGCGAACTCGGGCACGATCCGGCTCACCGGGCGCGACGCTTGCTCCAGCGCCTGCAAGGCCGCCTGCAACCAAGCGCGGTCACACACGGCCACCCACACCGGGGCATCGGCTTTGGCGCCGGGGGCCAACGCAAAGTGAAGCTGGGCGCAGTCATCCAGCAACTTGTCTTCCAGCAAGCCCTCCAGCACCGCGCGCAGGCGAGCCGTGCCGCTGTCTTGCAACCGGCTGCGCGGGAGAACGCCTTTGGGCAAAGTGATCTGGTGCCAAGACAGGTGCCGGGCAGGCACCATGGCCACCACCTCGGCGGCGGCGGGCAGCAAAGCGGGCGGCGCACTGGACTGCGCGCTGACTACACTACCGTCCGCGCTCAGCACGTAGTCCAGCGGCGTAGTGGCATCGGCCAACTCAGGGGCAAGGGTAACGATCAGGGTGGTCATGGGCGCTCAGGGCAAGGTGCGATTCATTGTAGGGGGGCGGGTCAGCGCGGCCACCCCGCGTTGGCGCCACAAAACACTCACATTCATCCCCTCTCGCTGGACCACGGACACCTCCTGCACCGTGGTCTGGTCGATGCGAAGTTGACCGCGTACCTCGAAGTAACGGGAGGCCACGCTGTGCAAGTTGTTGTCGGTCTCCACCAGCGGCTGACCACTGGCCGCGCTGACATCGGCCAGGGAAGCCAGGTGTTTGGTAGCCCGTGCGCTGACCAAGCGACGCGCATCGGCCAATTGCAGGGTGGGCAAGCAGGCATAAACCACCTCCAGGGGCGCGGTGTTGAGATTGACCGGCGTCGCCTGCGGCAACACGGTCACAAACGGCCGCAACACCTCCACAGTTACCGCAGACAGCCCTAGCCAACCCAGCTGATTCACGTCCTGCGGCATCAACGCGGCACCAGCCGAGGACTCGCCAGTCGTGCCGGCTGCCGGACTGGGTTGCATCTGCGTCAGTCGATCAACCATCAAGTCCAGCTCCAGTGGCGCCAAACCCAGGTGGGTGAACAAGCGCAAAAAGGCCTGGTAGCTGGGCTCATGGCGTTTGCCGCCTTGCACCAGGTTGTTCACATTCAGGCGAGACTGCAGGTCGGTGATCTGCCCGGCCAGAAAGGCCTCCTGTGATTCGTCGGCGGCCAGGGCATCGCTGCGGTCGGCCGCCAGAAAGGTCGACAGTCGGGCAGGCTCCAGCGGCACGGCCCAAGGCTCAGCCAGATGGTCCGCCCCCCCTTTGCGGGCGTCCTCCCGCAAAATCAAGCGCGCCCAGTCCAGCGCCCCCACCAGCACCCAAGAAGACGAAATACGACTGCGCTCAGCCGCCTCCACCTCCACACCGCGCCACTGTTGCCACAGCGTGGCGGACGCCAACGACGCGACCAGCACCACGGTGAGCATGGCCGTCAAAATGGCAGCACCCATCTGGGTGCGCGAGCCGGATGGGCGCCGCGCCAAGCGCGTCACCCCTGTCATTTTCCGCCCCCTAAACCAGGTCGAACCCAGTCGCGGGTGATTTCCCCGCTGACGGCCTGGCCGGCCGACAGTTGCAACACCAGCCGAACGCCGTCCGGCACCACCTGCGCGCTGCTGCCAGCCACCGCGTCACTCACGCCCTCGCTGGACAAAGGGTTGCTCCACGCATCGCCGCGGTAATAGAAAATTTGCCATTGGTCCAGCGGCACAATTTGCACTTCCAGCAGGCGGTCTTCGTCACTGGGGTTTTGGGCCCACAGACCAGCTTTCTGCCACGCCAACTGCAAGGCGGACCGCGTGGTCACAGGGGGCGACTGCCAGCGCAACCACTGGCCCACGCCCCCAATGCTGCGCCGAGACCAGGCCACCACCCGCAAACCCTCGTCGGCCTGGGTGGCGCTGCTGCGCACCACCCGCAACGCCCGGCCATCCCAGTCCAGGCTGGGCAAACCAGGTTGGCCCGCCAGGGCATCCAGGTCAGCCCCCCATTGGGCCAAGCCCGCTTGCAGGGTCAGCACCTGATCCGAGTGCTGGCGCACCTGCGTCTGCGCACGGGTCATGCCGTCCAGGCCGCGCCAACTCAGCACCGCCATCACGGCCATGATGGACAGCGCCACCAACAACTCAATCAGGGTGAAGCCCCGTTGGACGCGCGCGCCGCGCTGCAAGCTGCGCATCAGTAACGCCCTACCACGGTGGACAGACGCAGCAAAGAAGACTCGCCCTCTAGCACTTGGGCATCGACCCGATGGAAATTGGAATTGAGCGTGGGGCGAACCTTGAGTCGCACCGCCAAGACTTTGCCGGCCTGCGCACAACTCACCTCCGTATCGCCCACACCCGGCATCTGGCGCGTCAGGCGCACTTTGATCAACTCGTTTTCGGCACACATTTGGGCCAGCAGCATGTCGGACTGGCGCTGGGCGTGGCGGGTCAAGGCCGAGGTCGCCTGCGTGCCCGCCATCAGGGCGATGGCCACAATGCTGAGCGCCACCAGCACCTCAACCAGCGTGAAACCGTGCTGGGCGCGCACCCCTGCTGTCTTGGGTGCGGTCATTGCGGCAAGGGTTGAAGCGAAAACGGCCGCACCCCGTCCGTGGACAAACTCACCCGGCGCCCCGCCTGGCTGCGCGAAACCAGCACCACCTGTTGGGGGCCAATGATGGGATCGGGGCCCAAGACCAGTCGTGGTGAGCCCACCACCGCGGTGTCAGGGTCCAGCCAAACCTGCGGCAAAGGAGGGGCATCGCCTTCATTGGCAGGCAAACCCTCAAACCGAAAACCGCCAACCGTAGGCTGCCAGCGCACCGGCAAGCCGGTGGCACGGGAACGGGCCCGCGCTGTCTCCAGCAAGGCCGCCAGCCGCTGGGCATCGCGGTCAAGCTGCACCTGGGTGTTGTCCCGCAAGGCAAAGCCCACGCCAGCCGAAGCCATGGCGACGATCGCCATCACCACCAGCAACTCCAGCAGCGTGAAACCAGCGTTACGGCTGCCAGGAGCCGATGTCCGCATCATTGCCCTCGCCGCCAGACTGGCCGTCGGCCCCATACGACATCACATCCACCTCGCCTTTGATGCCGGGGTTCAGGAACACATAGGGGCGACCCCAGGGGTCGTTGGGCAACTGGTCCAGGTAGGACTTCCAGTTCGGCGGCACAGGGCTGGCGCTGGGTTTTGTCAGCAAAGCCTGCAAGCCCTGCTCACCCGTGGGGTAACGCTGGTTGTCCAGTTTGTAAAGCTTGAGCGCCTGCATCAGGTTGTGGACGTCGGTTTTGGCTGCCGTGACGCGGGCGTCGTCGGCCCGGTTCAACACGTTCGGCACGATCAATGCGGCCAGCACGCCGATGATCAGCAACACCACCATCAATTCAATCAGGGTAAAGCCGCGCTGAATCGACCTCTGAAATACGGCAATTTTGGCGTTCATAGGGGTCAGGTCACTCGTAATTTTGATGGCATTGATGATATCTGCAAGGGTTGTCGCCTCAACTGACAAACATCAAGCCTCACAGACCACGGCCAATCGTCGGGACAAGGCTGAACGCTACTGCGACTTGGCGACTTGGCGCCGTTTGCAGTTGATCACCCGCCTGGTGCAAAACTGGGCACCCCAAACACCGCCTCGCTTTTTGATTGGCCTGTCTATTTTTTTTCAAAAAACAGGGCGCGTGACATTTATCAAGGGTGGAGATTCTTGCGAAAGATACCTTTAGATCACTCATGGTTTATGGAGGTATTTTTATGCGGAATACAAAGTGGGGAATTGGGTCAACAAGTCCTTTGCACAGGCTTGGTTTAGCTCTTGCGCCATCCATTGCACTGGTCTTGACCGCGTGCAGTGGCGGCGGGGGTGGCTCAGCCGCGCCACTGACCATTATTGAGGCCAATATCAATGCCCAGGCAGCGCTGGTTGGTGGTGCCACGCAGGCCGTCAGCTATTACAAAGACAGCAGCAACGTCGAATGGACGCTCTACACCATGGCCAACCGCTTTGCGGCGACACCGATTGGCATGAGCAAAGGCACCGTGACCGAAATCACAGTGCCTGGCTACATTCAGCACATTACCGTGGTCAAGGACTATGCCGGCAAAAGTTATGCGTTGCTCTCCATGGGCGGCAAGGGCATTGGCGTGGTGGACATCACCAACCCTGCGGCCATGAGCTATTTGCACACCATGAGCGTGGGTTACACCGCGCCTGCGTTCACCACCGTCGATGGCGGCGGCAACGCGCTTTCCGAAGTAGAGACAGTGCACGCAGCAGGTCTTGTGAGCGACCTGCTGGTCTACGATGACCAAGCGACGCCCACGGACTCGACCGACGATCAGCTTTACATCGCCAACGAAGCTTTCGGCATCCAAAAGACCAGGCTGTCGAACCTGATTGGCGCGACTGCTGATGGCGCCCTCACCATCGACAGCCTGGCGCAAGCGTATACGCTGACCTATGCCGGCGAAAACCCCTGGGGCGGCCCCAAGAGCCTGAAAATGGCCAACGGCAAGTTGTATGCCGCGCTGGGCTACCTGGGCATGGGCATCTACAACATCGATACGCTCACGCGTGAGGGCAAATACAACCTCTATGCCGATTGCAGCAACTTGGCGCAGGAAGACTGGTTCGGGTATCCGCAGCGCAAGATCTCCTGCCCCGGTGCCGGCTTGGTTGTAGCCGCTGGCGCCGCCGGTGTGGATGCGGATGGCATGCCAACCTACCAGCAGGCGGGGACCGAATTGAAGGACAAGAGTGGCCTGACCTGGTATCCCTGGGCCGAATTTGATCGCTATGGCAAGTACTACTACGATGCCCGCACCATGGACGTGCAGGTCATCGGTGGCAAGACCATGGCCTTCATTGCCTACGGGCTGGGCGGCTTGGTGGCTGTGGACGTGACGAGCCCGGCGGCCCCATCCTATGCGGGCTATGTTCCCGCCGCCCCAGCCCACGGCCCGGACGAACCCCCGGTCAACGTGGACAAAAAAGGCATCCTGTCGCATTTCGGCTCCGGCATGCTCAAAGAAGCCGGCGTGATGGATGTGCGCGTGGTGCCCGATGCGGTGGGCAGCGGCTACAAGGCGTACTACACCGACCATTTCGCTGGCGTGGTGGTGATCAGTGGTGCGGAAGATCCCGCCACCCATTGGAAGGACCCCGCCGGACCGTTCAACAACGACAAGATTGAAGGCGTCGCCGAGCCTCGGGTCTTCTGGCCTGACTACGAATTTGTCACCTCGTATGACATGACGCCGGTACCGGTCGGTGATGAATCGATGCCTAAATTCCTGACCACCACTGGCGGCAATTACGCAGCCCCCATCAGGCTGGTGACTGGCGAGATCAATGGCCATGGCGGCGCACTGTTTCTGATGCCCTCCATGAACACCGCAGCCGCCGGTGCGGTGGATGCGGTGCAGTCCTCCGGGGCTGGTGGCGTGAGCTTCGTTGATTTCATCGACTTGCTCCAAACGTCGGGAACACCTGCGGTCAATCGCTTCGCAATACCAGTGAACTTGGTGAGCACCAATGAAGTCGGCGCCAAGGAGGACGGTTCGGCCGGACAGGTCATCGCCGTCGGCCATGCAGAAGGGGTGACCGTCTCTGGCAACCACCTGTACTTGGCCGATGGCCCCCACGGCATGAGTGTTTGGCGTATTGCCAACGGACTGACGCCGATCGACGACTTGAAGCTGGTGGCCAATACGCTGCAGGATGAATACGCCACGTCGCCAACCGGTGTACAACCCACGCCTCACGCCTTCAATGTCGGGTTTGGTAGCGACCCGAACAAAGCTTATGTGATGAGTCAAAGCTTGGGGATGCGCCGGGTTGACGTGTCGGCAGTCACGAGCGGTACCGCGCAAGTGGGCGCGCCAGCCATCCTGGACGCCAAGGGCAGCATCTTCGAGCACAACACCGCAGCGGGAAGCGTCGGCCTGATCAAAGTGACCGGGCAGGACCATGCCTATGGAGTGGCCTTCTCCGGCAAGTACGCCATCGTCGCTGACGGTGATAACGGCTTGACCGTTTACGACACCACGGCGGACCCCGCAACCGGCGCCCATGTGGTGGCCAATATTGGCGACTCGGAGGGCACTTCCGGAAAACCACCATTGGGTCGCGCAGCTTCGGTCAAGCTCTGGAAAAACAGTGCGACCGGTCATACCTATGCAGTGGTGGCTGCGGGCGCCTACGGCGTATCCGTGGTCGACATGACGAACTTCCTGGCCACTGGCAATGCGTCGGATTTGGGCATCGACAAGTTGCTCAAGACCTTTGAACCCCTGAAGTCCGATGACGACAACGCCTTCGGCTCCGCTGACGGCAAGAGCGTGGACGTGCATGTGATTGGTGACCTTGCTTACTTCAGCTACGACAGCTTTGGTCTGGTGGCCTACCGCATGGCTGACCTGATTCGGCCAGCGACGCAAGAGCAGCCGTCCGTCGTGCCCAGTGGACAAGCCCCCGATGCCTGTCAAGCCGTGACTGATGTGACCAAGCTGAGTGCCAAGCAAGGCGGTGTGGCCGAATGCCGCCCCACGGCAGTGGGCTACTTCAAGTTGCAGAAACTGGCCGGTTACGAGACGGCAGACGCTGGCGCCCTTTACATGACACCCCAGTACTTCCCGGCCAACACGCTCATCAGCAATGGCGCAGGGTCGGTGTACACCCTCACAACGCCGCGTCTTTTGTTCTATGTGGCGTATGGGGCAGCCGGTGTGGTGAAGCTCGATTGGAGCAATGTCGCCAATCCGACCATGACGGCCATCAAGGAAGTGGTCGGTGGCGCGGTTGCCACCGCCATCAATAACGGCCGTGTTTACGTCGCGGCCGGCGGGGGGGGCTTAGTGGTTCTCAAGTAAGCCCTGAGGCGAGGCGCGAGCCTCATCAAAAAAAAGGCCGGGCAAATTGCCCGGCCTTTTTTAATGCCTGTGACTCCAATCAAAGAATCAAGGGGTACAGCCCGGGGTCATGCCATTGATCCAGTCGCGAACCAAGGTATTGCCTTCGGCGTGAAACACGTGCCGACCCAACTCAGGCATGGCGACGCGGGGAGGCGTTGAGTTCGGCCGGTAATTGGCCAACCTGTAATAGAGGAACGACGCATCGGCATCTCCTGGCGACACGTCAAAACTGAAACGGCCGTTCTGTTGCCCGCCAACAGGGGCCTTGCAAATACCCTGGCGCAATGAGTCGGTGACGCCCACCCCCAGCCAGAGCCCTGTATTGCCCGCCCGGCCATTGCTGTTGTGACAAGAAGCACAATTCACAT
The DNA here is from genome assembly GCA_963781205.1 of uncultured beta proteobacterium. GTDB lineage: Bacteria > Pseudomonadota > Gammaproteobacteria > Burkholderiales > Burkholderiaceae_C > Rhodoferax. The sequence continues at coordinate 28,266 of CAWAFG010000021.1, forward strand.
CAAGGTAGGCGCGCACCCGCTGACTGACAGGTACAGCCGGGTCATTCCAGACCACCATCTTTGACGCTGGCGCCAAATAACCCGAAAGCATCTGCAGTGAAACCAGTTGATCCAATTGATTGGACTCTCCAGTGCTGTAGGTGTAATTGCGATTCAAGTTGTTGGCCTGCGGACCAATGGCCTCAAAAGTGCCCGTGGCCACGTTGGTGGCGTGACAGGTCAGACACTGGCTGTCACTGGGAACCGCATAAACAAACGGCGTCCGAGTACCTTGCGCCGACACCAGTTCAATGTCGATGTTCTGCCCACCCCTGACCAGGTTGGCGTCCTTTTGATCGGCATCCCACACATAAGTCACGGCACCCCAGCGGCCACTGGGTTCGCGCACCATCAGGCGCGTCTCGATCAGCCGGTTGACGCTCAAGTCAAGAGACTCGCCACCGTCTACCTGCTCCACCTGAAGCGCGCCAATACGGCCCGGTGTGGACGCCGTAGCTTGGGGGTAAAAAAATGTCTTGGTCACAATTGCGCCCACTGGAAACTGCAGCGGCCCCTCAGCGGTGTAGTCCATATGTGTTCCAGCGGGGAGCCAAATCGTCCGAAACTTGTGCGAGTAATCTGAAAACAGGGAGGTATTGAGACTATAAGGAACCACCTCTTGCGGCAGGGTGAGCAGCTGACCGTCACTTCGGGCGATGTTCCATGCAGAGAGTTTGGCAGGCGCAGTGGCCGCCGTAAAAAGGGACACCCCCGTGGACACGGGCGTCGGCAACGCGGAGGAGTCTCCGACCGTACCGGTTGCCCCCCCTCCACCACCCCCACAACCAACGAGGGCCAGTGACGACACAAGCATGGCCGTGGCTACCTCATATTTTCTTTTCGCCCTTTTGAACCTCATGCCAACTCTCCGATGTCAGCACTGGACTCTCCAATGCCTAACGTTTCAGTTTGGCATCAGGCCTTCCCAGCCAGACTGACAAATGTCAGTTTCGGCGGGAAATTTGGACGATTAAAACACTTCAAAATAGGTCATACACACTCTTACACAGTGGCTCAAACACGCCTCTTGAGACGCACCAATGCGCCCCTACGATAGATGAACAAGCGGTGGTGTTCACTGCAAGGGAATGCAGATGCAACGCAAAATTTTCTTACGCCTTATGGGTTTAACACTGACTACCCTGGCGGCAGCCCCCCTTTTGACGGCGTGTGGGGGTGGTGACAGCGCGATTGGAGAGCCAGATACCGCCGTGCTGAGTGCGCAAGAAATCGCGGCCTTGAAGTTCATGCGCGAAGAAGAGAAGCTGGCGCACGATGTGTATGTCGCGCTCTACGCACTCTGGCCCACCGCAAGCATCTTTAGCAACATTGCATTGAGTGAAACCACGCATACCGAGGCCATTCTGGCGTTGTTGGTCAAATACAGTCTGGATGACCCGGCCGAAGGAAAACCTGCTGGCGTATTTGAAGACGCAGATCTTCAAGCCTTGTACATCACCCTGATGAACATGGGGCAGACGAGCTTGACAGATGCCCTGAGCGTGGGCGCGCTGATCGAAGAAACGGATGTTCGCGACATCAACGAGAAGAAAGCGGTCACCGACCAGGCCGACATTCTTGCCGTTTATGACAGCCTGCTTTGCGGCTCACGCAACCATCTGCGATCGTTCAACGCGCAGTTGATCCTACAGGGCGTGACCTACGTACCGACCATCATCACACAGGCGGAATGGGATGCCATTGCTAACGCGCCCATGGAGACGTGTGGCCCCTGATGCCAACCCAGCACGGTCTGTCAACTCGCGTCGTCTTCATCTCTGGCATGGCCGCTTCGCCAGATGGACCGTGCCAACCACAGTCCCCCAACGATGGCGCCGCAGAAACCCAAAAACCCAAAGGCAGGCAACCCAAACAAGGTAGGACCGCCTTGGACCGTCATCACGATCGACGAGCCAATCACCAGCGCTGCGATGATCATCGCCATGGCCAGGCGGTTCGCTGCACGGTCAATCTGATCACCCACCCGCTTCATGTGCGCGAGTTCAAGGCCAATGTGCAATTGGCCGCGACGTGCGTTGCGCAGCAATTGCGACACATCGTGCGGTAGCTGCTCCAGGATGGAGAACGTGCGCCTGAGGTTTTGCCATGCCCGGGTCGCCATCACCTTGGGCCGGTAGCGGGCCCGCACAATTTGGCGAAGCATTGGCAGCGCCTCAGTCGCCATGTGAAAGCCGGGGTCCAGGCCACTGCCCATCCCCTCCAGGCTGATAAAGGCTTTGATCAGCAAAGCAAGATCTGAGGGCAGGCCCAGCTTGTGCTCCCGCAAAATAGTCGTCACGTCTGCCAGCATTTGCCCCAAGCGCAGCTGCGCAATGGGCACCCCGTGGTACTGCTCCACAAAGGCCTCTATCTCGGACTCAAGTTGCGACAAGTTCACCCCGCGACCGTCACCAGCCCAGTCCACCAGCACATCGGCGACCGCCTGAGCATGACGCTCGACCAGCCCCAACAAGAGATTCAATAACTCCTCCCGACGACGCTCTGAGAGCCGGCCCACCATGCCGAAATCGATGAAAGCGATGCGGTTGCCGGTCAAATAAAAGACATTGCCAGGGTGCGGGTCCGCATGGAAAAACCCGTCTTCCACAATCATTTTCAGGACAGCATTCGCCCCGCGCTGCGCCAGAAGAGTGCGGTCAAAGCCAGCCTCTGCGGTGAGCCGGTGGAGTTGCCCACCTGGCACGCCGTCCACAAAGTCTTGCACATTGACCCGCTGGCCGGTGTGCGCCCAGTAAACCTTTGGAATCACAATGTGTGGCAAGAGCGCCATGTTGATGGCAATGCGTTCGGCGTGGCGGCATTCAGACGCCAAGTCCAACTCTCGACGCAGCGATTTGGCAAACTCACGCACCAACTGTTGTGGTCGATAAGGTCTAAGCGCAGGCATCTCCTCTTCAACCAACGCGGCAAGATGGCCCAGCAGACGCAGGTCTGCCTCAATCACCTCGCTGATGCCCGGGCGACGAATTTTGACAATGACCTCGGTGCCGTCTTTCAATTGGGCTCGGTGCACCTGCGCAATAGAAGCGGCGGCCAAAGGTGCTGCATCAAACCGGGCAAAGACCTCTTCGGGCAGCCCACCCAGATCCTCACGCAACTGCTCGCACAACAAGTCATAAGGCACGGCCGGCACGTGGCTGTGAAGCTTCTCAAACTCCGCGATCCACTCGGGGCCAAACAGGTCGGCGCGGCCCGCCAGAATTTGCCCCAGCTTGACCACGGTCGGGCCAAGCTCTTCCATCGCCAGACGCACTTGAACGGGGGGGTCCAGGCGCGCCAAGTCAGCCGCATGCTCCCATCGCAAGACGTGACCGGCGCGCTCCAGTTTGTCGGCCAAGCCCAGGCGGCGAACGGTGTCGCCAAAACCGTGTCGGATGAGGACGCCGGCTATCTCGTTGAGACGACCCAAATCACGTGCAGCACCAAGAGTTTCCATCAGCATGGATGAATGATAGCCACGCTACCCTCGCACCCACCACGCCGTCACACCAAAACCGGCGTTGTAGACAACATGCACCAGAACCGCTGGCCAGACACTGCCCATGCGCTCTCGCAGATGGCCCAATACCAACGATGGCCCCACCACCGCCAAGGCCCAAGCCAGGGGTTGCGCCCGCAGGTGCAGGACGACAAAACCCAGGGTGACCAGCACATTGGCAAGCGACACAGGCCCCAACCGTCGCGGGGCGCCGTTCACAGCACCCAGCCGCATCACCTGCCCCTGAAAAATACCGCGAAAAACCAACTCCTCTGCCACAGGTTGCAGCAGCACAAACGACGCCCAGGCCACCCAATCGGGCGGCAAGTACATGCGTTCACCCACAAACCACCCCATGCCCAACCAGACGGGCACGGCCAACAGCACGGCAAGCGCCAGATGCGCGTCAGGCGGCCAGCTTGTGAGAGCCGGACGCGGCCACGTCAAGCCGCACTCCTGCCACAGTGTTGGCTGCAGTGCGGGCGAAGGCGAGCGATGGCGAGGGGGTGAAGTCACGAGTCTTATCTTCCCACGGGGTCGGCGCCATAGAGAGACACCACCAAGAAAAAAGCGTCTTCTGTTGCCAGAAGACGCTTGGTGACCAGCACCGGGATTCTCATCCCTGGTGCGGGCAGCGGAGTTTAGTGGCGACGCAAGCGACGCACACCCAACCCAACCAGACCCAAGGCAGCCAGCATGGGCAACATGGGGTCGAATGGGACATTGCCAACGGCTGTGGTGCAACCACCACCGCCGCCGCCAGAAGCAACTGGCGCAACAGGCGCCGCCAGTGGTGCCGCAGCAGTTGCCAGGAAAGTCGGTTCGACTTGTGTATCAGCGACCACGGGGATGATACGGATCGTGAAGTTCGAACCGATGCCATCGCCCACTTTCACGATGTAGTTGATGCCCAAGTTCAGCACGTCCTCGATCTTGGAAACCTCGTACAAAGGGTCCTTGCCCCAGGCTTCAAGGGTTGCAGCCGGGATAGGCGTGAACCCACCGTCGTTGTTGCCCACCCACTGGCTGCCATTCCACCAAGCCTTAAGCACAGGGTCGGTGGAGGGGTTGTTGTCGTCGTCATAGAAGACACCGCTCGGCTGCCATTTGCTCGGCAGCCAGTCGCCGAACAACGGCGCAGTTAGCGGAGCGGCAGCAGGTCCCGTGTAATTGCTGGGTAGAACCGTTGTGGACTGGATGGTGTCGGAGTTCATCAGCGTGGCAACGCCGTCAGGCCCAGTGTATCCAGGCGGACAGGCAACCACAGTTCCTGATGCAGTGGAACAAGTTTGCTCCACATCGAAACCAGCGGTGCGGGTGTCGAAGAAACCGTTGCTTGTAAAGTTGGTGTCGACTGCACCGAAGAGTCCATGGGAGAAAGTGGCCAACCCATCGCCATCAAACAAGTCGAGCCCATTGGGCAATCCCCCCGCACCGGACGCCGAGGCCTCGCTCTTCCCCAATGAGATATGCAACTTTTCTGCAATGCCCAGATCGCTGGCAGACTTGAAGCCAGTTGTTGGGTCCGTTCCAACGCCTCTTCCGACCACGATCCTGTAGCCCTTGAGGCGCTTGCCGGTGTAGTTGTTGATCTTGCTGAACACCTGGTAGGAAGTGAGGCCTCCACCGTCGGCCACGTTGAACACCATGTCAATGGGCTTGTCACTGATCGCGCCGTCAGCCACGCCATCCACGGCGCCAGGCTGCATGGCGATTTTGAAACGTTTGTGCGACTGGAAGCCGCTGGAACAGATGACGGGTTCGGGGTTGGCACTATCCAAGTAGGCGTCAGAACCACTGGTGCTTACATCGGCCCCAAGATAAGAGGAGTTGATCAGGCAATTCTGCGGCTTGCCGTTCTTGGTCTGGGTGTCTCCATTGACGGCCTTGATGCCCGTGGGCTCGCCCACGGGCCAGTCCTTGCCGGTGAGCTTCGCCATGATCGTGCCGATAGTGTCCTTAATGGAACTGACAAAACTGTCGCCAACCGTCATTGCGGCGTAGACACCGGTTGTCTTTGCAACGGAGTCAAAGGTGCTGAAGACCGAGCCGTCGGCGGTGCGAACCTGTTGAACGTCCACGTTATCCAAGTTCCATGCACCAACACAAGCCTGGGCTGCACCCGCTGTTCCACATTCACCTTTGAACACGGCACCGACAGTTGGGTTCGAATCGGCGATCACGCCGGCCTGGGTGCTGCTCGCGAGCATCATGCCAACTACTGCAAGGCTCACGGCACTTGCTTTCAACGCCAAATTATTCTTAACGGTCATTACTATTCCTCCAAGTCGACAAAAAATGATGTAACTACACGCATTGCAACTTGCACACATGTAACCAATCAATTCCATTATTCGGCTCGGGACCCGAGTGCCTCTTGACAAATATCAGTTCATGAAAAATACCCTGCCGTGTATCAAAAAAAACACCACTTGATACCAAGTGGTGTTTGAACACCCACCGGGGCGTCTGCGCCCCGGCAAATGAAACGGCCTAACCGCGACGCAGGCGCCGCACACCCAAACCGATCAAACCGAGAGCGGCCAACGCAGGCAGAACAGGATCAATCGGTGCACCGCCGGTCGCCATGGTGCAACCACCGCCGCCACCTCCGCTACTCACCACAGGTGCGGGATCAGCGGATTGAGTCACGTCACCGCTGGTGTACTGGGCTGTCGTTGTAGAGGTCGTCAGGTTCTTCTGAGCCCATACTGAGTAGAAGCGAGTGCCATCCGGGCGAGTCAAAGGTTGCGTTTCAAACGCAGCGTCATCGTCGCCAAACAACGCGCCCTGCGCAGTTGACAACTGCACTGGCGTCGCAAAAGTCGCCGCTGAGTCCATGCTGACCGTGATAAAAGCGCCCAGGTCTTGCGCGCCAGCAGGGTCGTAGGGCGACACGTTGGTCTGTGTTCCCCACGCCAGGTAAACAACATCCTGGTTCTGGCACAGCGTGGCATCAGTGGTGGTTGGATCGGTTGGAATACCGGTCGAGCAAGCTGTTGAACTGCTCTTGGGAGTACCGAAGATACGCGGCTCACGAACATTGATGTTCTTGTCGGTGACGTTGGTCACGTTTTTGGGATTTTCCCAACCCGTGTCCAAGTTAAACCTGCGCAGCCAGAAGTTGTAGTTGTCCAACTGCGCCGCCAGCTTCACCAAGTCCGGCGTGTAGCTGTAGCCCACCCACATATCCTTCCCACGCAAGACACCACGATGGGCCAGCGCATTCTCGGCGTAGTTAGTCTCAGTGCTGTCTGCCAGGTTGGCTGTGGTCGCTGTTGGCGTTTTGCTGCTGATATTTTCGGCACGCGCGCTGGTCAGGCCAAGGGCCGTGTTGTAGTCCGAGGTCTCGCAGGTTGCGGCAACAGCTGGTGTCATGTTGCCAGGCAACACGCCACCAATTCCCCGGCGCAACACAATGTCAGAAGGACCGCCCTTGTCGTAAATCCCTTCTTTCCAGAAGATGCCGATTTGAATGCCACCAGCACCCGCATCGGTCGGGCTTTGGGTCAGAAAACGAACACGTCGTGCGTTCTTCAGCGGATCGCTGATGACGCAGCCCGCTTGGCCAGCCACGGTGGAAGGGGGTGTCGCGTAGGGAAATGCGTGGTAGCGGATGAATTTTCCTTCGTCCAAACCACTCGAACCTTTGGTTTCTTCATAGGCCACGACGGAAGTCGAGCTCACCATGCCGATGTTCGCGCGTGAGGCTCCCGCCTGACCCTTTTCGAGTGAGCCTTCTGCGACATTCGCGCCAGTGCCATCAAAGATGTTGTTCACTGAACCACTGAGTCCGAAACCAGTCTGGTTGTCTGTCAAGCGCCCTGCAGCCGCCAGTTGGAAATACGCGGTGCTGTACTCATTGCCGGCAGTCGGTTTTGTTCCGTTGGTGTTCACGTCTGCGTAGGCGTACCAGATGTCGGTACCGCCGTTGACATTGGCACCGGAAGCGCCATCACCGGGTCCGTCCGCTTCACCCAACTGAAGACCTTGTGGGTCTTCCTGCCACGAGAAGACGATCTTGCCAATTTTTGTCACACTGTCAAAAGCGCCACTGCTTGAATCCTGAATGGCGTCGCGCTCACCCGTACTTAATTGCTTGGCAGGTGCCCACGAGGCTCCTTTGTTGGTCGAATACGAAGTCCAGGCGCAAGAAAACGGAATCACGCGACCACCGTCACGCTCAAGGTAACGAATAGCACGTTGCGTAGAAGACTGGACGCCAGCGGTGGCAAGATCACCATCGGGACAGTATTTACTGACCCATGTGAGCACCACAACGTCACCACTGGTCTTGATGTTGGGTTTGTCGATGTCTCCAGGATATGTGGTCGGCGCACCCAAGGTGCCACGCCAGTCGAACATGCCCGTGCTTGGCAAGCCTGCCGAGTTCGACACGTTGACAACCGTCGACCAGTCGGAAACAACGTTACAAGACTTCGTCGCGTCTGGTTTACAGGTTTTGACAAAAATGTCCCGCGCCGTGCGCTCGACACCGGCCTTGACGTCATACACCATGCCTGCGCCAACGGGCGAGTCGCCATAAGCGACGACCAACGTGCCGTCACCAGCACGTTGCATCTTGGGTTTATCTCCCGACACACCATCGTTTAAGGCCAATAGGCGGGTTGACTGTGATCTGGGTCGCAGCATATGCCAAACCAGCTACCGCTATCGCCCCCGTGCCTATGGCCCATTTGCCTTTTTTTCCATCGAATTTCATATAAATCCCTCTTTTATTTCCAGTGAATTACCAACACGCCGTAACAACTTTAGGCATGCAGGCGGGGACCACCACTGACATTTATCAATGCTGGGGGGGGTATCTACCGAGACAATGAAATCGAAGCTTGGCATCGAGCCGGTTTTGATCTTGATTGGGCTCACTGCCTGGTCTTTTTTGTTGAAAAAAGGAGTTACCGATGAAAAGAGCTGATATGAATATGACTGCCGTGGCCATTGCAATGACGTTGGCCCTGAGCGCCGGATTGGTCAGCACCGCGGCAGTGGCGCAGGACAAGGTCCAAGACCAGACCATGGACAAGGACCAACTCAAAGAAAAAGACAAACTCAAAACTCAGGATCAACTGCGTGACCGCGACCAGGACCAAATCTACGGCAGCCAGTTGATGACGCAGGCGGAGCGCAATGCTTATCACGCCAAGATGCGCATGCTGAAAACGGAGCAAGAGCGTGAGCAATACCGTTTAAAGCACCATGAGCAAATGCAGGAACGCGCTCGCGCGAAAGGCATGACTCTGCCCGACGCGCCTATTTTGAAACGAATGGGTGATGGTGTTGGTGGTTCCGCCGGCAGTGCTGGCGGTGCAGGTGGCAAGAAATAGCCCGCCGCACACGCACCTGACAAGCCGCCGGGCATTGCTGCCACGGCGGCTTTTTTGATCATTCGGGCTGCAGATGGCTGGGCTGCAAAACTTTGTAGTTGCGGCCCACCTTGTCCATGGGTTCGATGACTTTTTCTCGCACCAGTTTTGTAATTTCGCGGCTGATGGTTTCGGGCTTGAGGTCCATCATGGCGCCCATGTCTTCGCGAGAGAACAGGGTTGAAGTCTGATTGCCATTCGGATTTCTCATCATCAAGATGAAGTTGGCCAGACGATGCCTGGCCGTCCCAAAGTTAAGGTCAGCCAACCAGTTGTCAGCCTCTTTGAGCGTTTGCTGCCACTTCAAGGTCAACCTGCGATGCAGGTGCTCACCGTTGACCTCAAGGGCATGAATCACATCAAGCGGAATCCGGCAAACCGACACATCCGAAAGCGCAATAGCCTCGCTGTCGTACTGCGCCGTCGCCAAGGCCTCCAGACCAGCCACGTCACCGGGTCGCAAGACCCGAACAATACGCTGACGCCCGTCGGTGGTCACCCTCACCAACTTGATCATGCCTGTGCGCAGCGTGAACAGGCCGTGAGAGCGGGCACCTTCTGCATAAAGCGACTCGCCGGCCCCAAAGGCCATGTGATCAATCGGCGCATGGATCATGTTGAAATCCTTTTCCTGCAGATCGCCAAAAAGAACCATGTGGCGAATGCTGCAATGGCGGCAATCGGCTACACCGCGCCAGGCAGACTCTGTCGAGATAGGGATCATCGGGTTACTTCACAGATAATTGTTGAATGCAAACTCACACGCATGGTATCTGGTGGCTCAGGCTGGCCACTTTTTCGATCGCGGCCTTGGCTGCGGCCAGTACCGCCTATTGGGCATTCAAGTGGTCCTCGACCAGACCGTCCGGTCCGACGACCGAAATTCACCAATCCGCAGCCGCCAAGATAGATCCCCAGGCTGTGGCCCGGCTGCTTGGCGCCTATCCGACGGTTGCGGGGACCAAAACAGCGGACAGCTCTGCTTCACCGAGTCAATTCAAGTTAATGGGCGTGGTGGCCAGTCCGTCAGAGACCGGTTATGCGCTGATCGCGATTGGCGCCTTGCCGGCCAAACCTTACCGGGTGGGCGAGGCGGTGGATGAGTCCCTGATGCTGCAGTCGGTGGCGCCGCGCAGTGCAACGCTGGCGGCCACTCGCACCGGACCAGCGGCCCAGATTCTGGAACTGCCGCCGTTGGCGCGCCCGTAAACACTGTTACTTTGTTTGGCTCGGTCGTTTGACCTAGCGCAAGCACACGGCGGCTAAACGTTCTCACACTGAACGCATTTAACCCCGTGCCCCGGTGACGGCGCCCTGCAACTCAGGCGCCCTTGGTTGACCGACGGGCACACCACTGGCCAGATTAACTGGCCCCAGGACAACACCATGTCACACCCCGATAGCCCTCTGTCAGACGCCATGCGCATCCTTGACCAACGCTTGAATGACGGCTCAGGCCAGCGCTTCACCCTGCTTGAACTGCCGCCCCAAGAGGTGGTATCAGGCACCTTGGTGGCGGGTGGTTTTCAGGCAGCCGACGTCACGCCGGTGGGCGACATGCGGGAAACCTGCCCGCATTGCACGGGCTCGCCTTTGAAGCTGGTGCTGCGGCGCGACCATGTCATTCGCCCGCATCTGTTTTGCCCACATTGCACCCGGTGTTTTGACGCCATCGATGCCGATGGCGCCTCCCTGCTGACGTTTTACGAGATGCCGCCCGAGCTGTGAGGTGGCAGGTTTAGCGCGCGGCCAGTTCGGCGCGCATGGCGTCCACCACGGCCTTGTAGTCCGGCTTGCCAAAAATGGCGCTACCGGCCACAAAGGTGTCGGCGCCGGCGTCAGCCACGCGGCGAATGTTGTCCACCTTCACGCCGCCGTCCACTTCCAGACGGATGTCTTTGCCACTGGCCGTGATGCGCTTGCGCACGTCTTCAATCTTGCGCAGGGCCGATTCAATAAAGCTCTGGCCGCCAAAACCGGGGTTGACGCTCATGATCAGAATCAGGTCAATGTCCTCAATCACCCAGTCCAACACATCCAACGACTCGGCGGGGTTGAACACCAGACCGGCCTTGCAGCCTTTGGACTTGATGGCCTGAATGCTGCGGTGCACATGGCCCGAGGCGTCCGGGTGAAAGCTGATGTAGTCGGCGCCGGCATCGGCAAAGGCGGCCGCCAGGGCGTCTACGGGCTGAATCATCAAATGCACGTCGATGGGCACGGCCACGCCGGCGGCGGTCTTGGCGTGGGGCTTCAAGGCGCTGCAAATCATGGGCCCGAAAGTCAAATTGGGCACATAGTGGTTGTCCATCACATCAAAGTGAATCCAGTCGCTGCCAGCGGCAATGACGTTCTTGACTTCTTCACCCAAACGGGCAAAGTCGGCGGACAAAATGGAGGGGGCAATGCGAAAGGTCATGGCAGTAGTGGAGTTAAGTCAGCAAGGAAAGCCGGGGAGGCCAGCAGGGGCACTTCGAATTGGTATTTTCGCAGGTAGCATTGCGCCATGTCCAAGTACCAATTCCGCGTTGAAGTAAAGCCCGCTTACCAGGCCGACCAGTCGGCCCCTGAGCAGGGTATTTACGTCTTCTCTTACACCATCACCATCACCAACACCGGCCAGGTGCCCGCGCAGCTGATTTCGCGCACCTGGAACGTGAACGATGCCAACGGCCACACCGAACGGGTGCGCGGTCTGGGCGTGGTGGGCCAGCAGCCCCTGCTCAAGCCCGGCCAGGCCTTTGAGTACACCAGCGGCACCCACCTGCGCACGCCCACCGGCACCATGCATGGCAGCTTTTTCTGCGTCGCCGAAGACGGTGAAAAATTTGACGCCGACGTCCCCATGTTTGTGCTGGACGCGCTCAGCGCCAGCGGCGGCACCCGCACCCTGCACTGAGCCATGGGCGAGTTTGACCTGATCGAGCGCTTCTTCAAGCGCCCGCCGCGTCAGGCCACGGTCGGTATTGGCGACGACTGCGCCATTCTGCAACCCCGCCCCGGCACCCAACTGGCCATTTCCAGCGACATGCTGGTGGAGGGCCGCCATTTCTTCAGCACCGTCAACCCCCGCCACCTGGGCCACAAGGCCCTGGCCGTGAACCTGAGCGACCTGGCCGCCTGTGGCGCCAAGCCGCTGGCCTTCACCCTGGCGCTGGCCCTGCCCCGCGCGGACGAAGCCTGGCTGGGGCCCTTCTCTGAAGGTCTGCTGGCCTTGGCCGACGAGCACGGTTGCGAGCTGATTGGCGGCGACACCACCCAAGGCCCGCTGAATATTTGCATCACCGTCTTTGGCGAAGTGCCGGTGGTGAACGGCCGCTCGCAAGCGCTGCTGCGCTCTGGCGCCAAAGCCGGCGACGACCTCTACGTGAGCGGCACGCTGGGCGATGCCCGACTGGCGTTGGAGGTGTTTCGCGGCACCGTGTCGGTGCCCTCCCCCGTGTTTGACGCGGCCCGCCTGCGGCTGGAAGCCCCCACCCCCCGTGTAGCGCTGGGCCAAGCGCTGCGCGGTGTGGCCACCAGCGCCATTGATGTGAGCGACGGCTTGCTCGGTGACCTTGGCCATGTGCTCGAAGCAGTCCGGCGTGGGCGCCACCGTCGATGCCGACGCCGCTATAGAATTAATAGCTGCTCGCGCATACTATACGGGCGCTGACGGCCTAAAAGACCTTCAAATAGATCTTTCCCAATGGCGCCGCTGGGCGCTGACGGGAGGTGACGACTATGAACTGTTGTTCACCGCACCGCCCGCCGCCCGGGAGACCGTGGCCAGCGCCGCCCGCGACAGCCAGACGCTGATCACCCGCATCGGCCAAATTGACGCCACGCCCGGCGTGCGACTCGTGGACCGAGCCGGCCAAGTGGTCGACAACCTCTTTTCGTCCTTCGACCACTTTTTGTAAAACGCTGGCTGCCCTGCTGGGGCCATCACAGCCTCAGCGGCGCGCAGTATCAACCCTGCCCTTCTTGCGCCCGTGCCGGGCGAGGCACCCGCCCCCAAGCGTCTAATTAACTCGCTCGCTTTATTGAGACATGCAACGCGTGCGAGCCCCTCAGTTTTGGCAAGTCAACCCGCCGTTGGCCACCCGAAGCGGTCGGACGCACTGGCGGGCATCGCCAAGCGCCAGAAAAGGCAAAACAGTTGGCCGTGAGGTGATCACAAAAATTTACCTTTAACGATCACTATTTCTAGCTGGACCTGGCGGCGTGAAAGTACGACATTGAAGAGGCTGAAAAACTGCAGTTGGCCGACCTCTGTCGGTCAGTCCATTCACCGCCGACAAGGAATTCCCGATGAAAACTCAACTGATTGCCGCCACCGCCGTCGCGCTTTTTTGCAGCGCCACTGTTCACGCTGAAACATGGAACATGTCGGCGGAACAGCCCGACGCGAACTACCTGACTCAAAACGTGCGCCAGTTCGCCGCCGATGTGAAAACCGCCACCAATGGCAAGCTCGACTTCAACGTGCAAAGCAACAGCGTCTTGTTGAAGCGCCCAGAGGTGAAGCGCGGCGTTCAGCAAGGCATCGTGCCCATCGGCGAGTTCCTGATGTCCGCCTTGGGCAACGAAGACGCGATCTTTGAAATCGACAGCGTGCCGTTTTTGGCCTCCTCATTCGACGCCTCGGAAAAATTATGGAAAGCCTCGCGTGAGCAAATCGCTCAGCGTCTCGACAAGCAGGGTGTGGTGCTGGTGTATGGCTCGCCATGGCCACCACAGGGCATTTTTACCAAAACTCCCGTCACGTCGATGGATGGTTTCAAAGGCGCCAAGTTCCGCGCTTACAGCGCATCAACCAGCCGCATGGTGACCTTGATGGGGGCTGTGCCAGCCACGATTCAGAGCGCTGAAGTACCCCAGGCTTTCGCCACCAGCGTAGTCGACATGATGATCACCTCACCCGCCACGGGCGTGGACACTCAAGCTTGGGATTATGTGAAGTACTACTACGACGCGCAGGCGTTCATTCCCCAGGCCATCGTGGTGGCCAACAAGCGCGCACTCGCCCAGTTGCCCGCTGACCAGCGCCAAGCTGTGATGGATGCCGGCAAGCGCGCTGAAGCCCGCGGTTGGACCAATGCCCGCGAGCTCACAGCCAAGTTGACCCAGACATTGGCCTCAAAAGGTGTTTCGGTGCAGCCATTGCCCGCACCCGTGGCCGCTGAACTGACCAAGATCGGCCACACCATGACCGAGGAATGGAGCAAGAAGGCCGGACCAGACGGCGCCAAGGTGCTCGAAGCCTTCCGCCGCTGATTGCCCGCCATGGACGCCGTATCCGCTTTTCTCGACCGGCTGGCCCGCGCCTCTGGGGCTGCTGCTGCGGCCTCGCTGGCGGCGATTGCCGTCATCATCGCCGCTCAAATTGTGGCCCGCCTGATGGGCCAACAAATCCCTGCTGCGGATGATTTCGCGGGTTGGGCGATGGCGGCTTCGGCGTTCCTGGCCTTGCCCTACGCCTTGCGCAAAGGCGACCACATTCGGGTGACGTTGATTGCCCAAATGCTGCCCAAGCGCTGGCAACACGGCCTTGACCTCCTCGCCACGGCCGTGGGCGTCGCCCTGGCTTGCTGGGGGGCTTGGTATGCCGTGAATTTTGTACTGGACTCCTGGCGCTACCACGAGGTGGCGCAGGGTATGTTGGCGGTGCCGCTTTGGATACCGCAACTGTCCATGGCGATTGGCATGACGCTGTTCGCCTTGATGATGCTCGATCGATTGCTGCGCGTTGCCCTGGGCCTGCCGCTGAGCGAGCGGGTCGATGGCGAAGCCTCGCGCACCGAATAACCCCCTGTAATCGATTGGAACTCTGATGAGTGATCTTGCTCAAGCCGGCGTGCTGATGGCCGTCCTGTTTTTGTTGCTTGGCCTGGGGGTTTGGGTCGCGCTGGCCTTGATAGCCTGCGGCATCGTCGGGCTGATGTTTTTCACCTCGGCGCCCGCTGGCCTGCTGTTTTCAACCACCATCTGGGGTTCAACCGCCAGTTGGGCCTTAACCGCCTTGCCGCTGTTCATCTGGATGGGCGAGATTCTGTTTCGCACCCGCTTGGCCAAAGACATGTTCGCCGGGCTGGGCCCGTGGGTGAACAAGCTGCCAGGGCGCCTGGTTCACGTGAACGTGCTGGGTTGCGGCATCTTTGCCGCCGTCAGCGGCTCATCGGCGGCCACTGCGGCCACCATCGGAAAAATTTCGCTGCCCGAGTTGAAGGCGCGGGGCTACGACGAAAGCATTGCCATCGGCTCGCTGGCCGGGGCCGGCACGCTGGGGCTGCTGATTCCGCCGTCGATTGTCATGATCGTCTACGGCGTGGCCGCCCAGGTGTCGATCGTCAAGCTGTTCACGGCCGGTATCCTGCCAGGGCTGTTGCTGATGAGTCTGTTTTCCGGCTACATCGCGATTTGGTCCATGACACACCCCGACCGGGTGCCCCAGGATCTCGAACACGTGCCGCTGGGTGAACGCATCAAGCGGCTGCGCTTGCTGGCCCCTGTCGTGGCACTGATTGCGGGGGTGATTGGCTCCATCTACACCGGCATCGCCACCGCCACCGAGGCGGCGACGATTGGCGTCTTCGGGTCCTTGTTGATTGCCGCCTTGGGGGGCTCGCTCAACAAAGCATCCTTTGTTGCCAGCCTGACCGGCGCGGCGCGCACCTCTTGCATGATCACCTTCATCCTGATGGGGGCGGCCTACCTGACCAGCGCCATGAGCTTCACCGGCTTGCCGGGCAACGTGGCCACCTGGATCACGTCCCTGGGCTTGTCCGCCTACGGCTTGCTGGCCATGCTGACCGTCTTCTTTATCTTGCTGGGCTGTTTTCTGGACGGCATCTCCATCGTCGTATTGACCACGGCGGTGTTGTTACCCGCGGTGCAGGCCGCGGGCATCGACCCTTTGTGGTTTGGCATCTACCTGATCCTGGTCGTTGAGATGGCGCAAATCACACCGCCCGTGGGCTTCAACCTCTTCGTGATTCAAGGCATCACCGGCAAGAACCTGATGCAACTCAGCCGCATGGCCTTTCCGTTCTTTTTACTGATGGTCTTGGCCACGATGCTGATCACGCTCTTCCCGCAAATCGTGCTGGTGCTTCCTCAATCGATGAACTGACTATGAAACGAATCCTGATTGCCAATCGCGGCGAAATCGCCTGCCGCATCATTCGAGCTTGCAAAGCCCTGGGCCTGACCAGCATCGCGGTTTACTCTGAAGCCGACGCTGACGCCATGTTTGTGCAAATGGCTGATGTGGCCGAGCCCATTGGCCCCGCACCGGCTGCGCAAAGCTACCTGGACGGCGAGCGCATTCTGGAGGCGGCGCGAAAGCACAGCGCTGACGCCGTGCACCCGGGCTACGGTTTCTTGTCTGAAAACACCGGTTTTGCCCGGGCCGCCGAAGCCGCTGGCGTGCGCTGGATTGGCCCTACGCCTGACAGCATTGACGCCATGGGCGACAAACAGCGCGCCCGCGCCATTGCGACCTCAGCGGGCGTGCCGACCTTGCCCGGCAGCCCGCGCTTCGCCGCCGGTGAGCTCGAGGGCATCGAGGCCGCAGCCGCCGAGGTGGGCTACCCGCTGCTGGTCAAGGCCACCGGCGGCGGTGGCGGCATTGGCATGCGCCGGGTCGACAGTGCTGATCAGTTGCTCGCCTCGGTGGCTGCCACCCAGCAACTCGCGGCCAAAGCCTTTGGCGACGGAACCATCTATCTTGAGCGCTTGGTGGCACGGGCGCGTCACATTGAAATTCAGGTGTTTGGCCATGGCGACGGCACAGCTGTTCACCTGTTCGAGCGCGAGTGCTCGGTGCAACGCCGGTTTCAGAAAATCATTGAAGAAAGCCCCGCACCCAACCTGCCGCAGGGCTTGCGCGAGCAAATGACCGCCGCCGCCGTGGCGCTGGCCGCCCACCAGTCTTACCGTGGACCGGGGACGGTGGAATTCATCGTGGATGCCGACACCCTGGAGTTTTTCTTTCTGGAGATGAACACCCGGATTCAGGTGGAGCACCCCGTCACTGAAATGGTCACGGGCCTGGATCTGGTGCAAGCCCAGATTCAACTTGCTGCTGGCAATTACCAACGTGTGGCGCAAGCGGACATCAAGACACAGGGCGCCGCCATCGAGTGCCGGATCTATGCGGAAAACCCGGCCAAGAATTTCATGCCCTCACCCGGCCCGCTGCAGACCTTCCAATTACCGCTAGACATGGCCCATGTGCGAATCGACACCGGTGTGCGCGAAGGCGACCGGATCACCCCGTATTACGACCCCATGATCGCCAAGCTGATCGTCTGGGGCGAAAACCGCGCAGAGGCGTTGGAGCGCATGGGCACGGCCTTGGCGGCCAGCCGCATTGAAGGCGTGCGCAACAACCTGAGCTTTCTCGCGGCCGTTGCCAAGCACCCAGACTTCAAGGCGGGCCATGTCGACACCACCTGGATTGAGCGCGAACGCGAAGCCTTGCTCGCGGCGATGCCATGACCGGGTTGAACGCCACCCCTCCAGTGCCACGCATCGACGCGGTGGGCGACCGCTGCCTGCTGGTGGGACTGGGCGACACCGTCGACCCGGACACCAGCCAACGCGTGTTTGGCTTTGTGCGCCGCCTGAAAGAGCAACCCATTGCCGGCGTGCGCGACATCGTTCCCGCCTTCACCACGGTGGCCCTGCACTATCAGCCTGAACTGCTGGGCGACACGCCTTTTGAGTCGCTGCGCTCGGCTGTGCTGGAACGGCTGGCCCTGCCATTTGAGGCGCAAGCCTCGGCATCACGCACCATTGAGGTTCCGATTTGCTACGGCGGTGAATTGGGCCCCGACCTGGAGGACGTCGCCGCGCAACGCGGCCTCACCGTCGAACAAGTCATCGCCCTGCACCTTCACTCGCAACACCGGGTCTATATGCTGGGCTTTTCGCCCGGCTTCCCCTTCATCGGCGGACTCGACCCGGCCTTGGTGATGCCACGCCGCGCCTCGCCGCGCACCCACATCCCACCGGGATCTGTGGGTATTGCGCGCGACCAGACCTGCATTTACCCACTTGAAACGCCGGGTGGCTGGAACTTGATTGGACGAACACCGCTGCGCCTGTTTGACCCCATCGCCAACCCGCCTTGCCTGCTGGCACCGGGTGACAGCGTGCGCTTTGTGCGCATTGATGAGCCGAGCTACCACGCTCTGTTGGAGGCTCGCTCATGATCAGCAACATCAATGTGCTCAAGCCCGGCGTGCAATCACAGTTGCAGGACTTGGGGCGGTTTGGCTTCCAGGACCTGGGCGTGCCCGTGTGCGGGGTGATGGACGAATGGTCGCACCGCGTGGCCAACCTGCTCGCAGGCAATGCGCTGGACGAAGCCACGCTGGAAATCGTGTTGATGGGCCCCAGTCTGGTTTTTGAGGCCGCGACCCAGATGGCGATCACGGGCGCTGACTTGTCGCCCCGTCTGAACGGCGAGCCGGTGGCCATGCATCAACGCATCGACGTGGCGGCCGGCAGCCAGCTCGACTTCGGCCGTCGAGTCAGTGGCCTGCGTACCTATCTTGCCGTACGCGGCGGTTTTGCAGTTGACCCCGTGATGGGCAGCCGCAGCACCTATGTGCGCGGTGGCTTTGGCGGCTTTGAGGGGCGTGCTTTGCGCAAAGGCGATGTGCTCCCGATCAACGCAGCGGCTGCAGCACCGCCAGCGCCCGTGCTCGACCTAGCTGGCCGAATGCCATCGAGCGATGCCACAGCAGTGACAACCGTTCGGGTGATTGCCGGCGAACACTGGGCCAGTTTCTCGGGTGAAACCCAAGCCTTGTTTGAGGCGTCGGCCTACAAGATCAGCCCCCAGTCGGACCGCATGGGCTACCGACTGGATGGCCCGGCGCTACTGCGCCTCGAAGCCGTGGAGTTGATCTCTGAGGCCATGAGCTTCGGCACCATTCAGGTGCCGTCTGATGGGCAACCCATTGTGTTGATGGCCGAGCGCCACAGCGCGGGCGGCTACCCCAAGATCGCGCATGTGATCAGCGTCGACCTGCCCCTGATGGCGCAGCTCGCACCTCAACAACAAGTGCGGTTTGAGGTGGTCAGCCTGCCAACCGCCCAAACCCTGTACCTGCAACGCGAAAAGACGATTGCACAGCTGCGCCAGGCGCTAGGAGTCAAAGAATGAACACAAGCACCACGCTGGACTTGAATTGCGACATGGGCGAGGGATTTGGTGCCTACACAATGGGCAATGACATTGAGATCCTCGACCATGTGACCTCCGCCAATATTGCCTGCGGGTTTCACGCGGGCGACCCGCCCACCATGCGGCGCATCGTGGCCGCTGCGCTGGCCAAGGGCGTGGCCATTGGCGCGCACCCGGGGCTACCTGACTTGCAGGGTTTTGGGCGGCGTGCCATGCAAATTTCGCCCGCGGAGGCCTATGCCATGGTGGTGTACCAGGTGGGTGCTTTGGCCGGCTTTGCGCAAGCCGCCGGTGGCCGGTTGAACCATGTCAAACCCCATGGAGCGCTGTACAACATGGCCGTCAAAGACCGCTCACTGGCCGACGCCATTGCCCAAGCCGTGTTTGATATCGACCCCAAGCTGGTCTTTTTTGGACTGGCCGGCAGCGAAATGATCAACGCCGCGAACGCGCTGGGTTTGCGCAGTGCGTGTGAAGTCTTTGCCGATCGCAGCTACCAGGATGACGGCAGTTTGTCCCAACGAGGGACCACCGGGGCCATGATCGAAGACGCCGAGCAGTCGCTGGCACAGGTCCGGCAAATGCTGACGGGCTCGGTGCGTGCCGTCAGTGGCCTCAACGTAGCAGTGCGGGCCGACACGCTGTGTTTACACGGCGATCAACCCGGCGCACTGGAATTCGCCCGCCATATTCGCAGCGCCTTGACCGCCGACGGCGTCACCCTGCAAGCCCCCACCCGCCCCTAAATCGCAAGAGAGAACACCATGTCAACTCCCCATGAAGTCAAATCAGAAGTCGGCGGCAGCGTCTGGAAAATCGAGGTCACCGTCGGTCAAACCGTCGCGGAAGGCGACACGCTGTTGATCGTCGAATCCATGAAGATGGAAATTCCGTTGATGTCGCCCGTCTCAGGCACAGTGAAGGACATTCGGGTCGCCGAGACCGACATGGTGGACGAAGACCAAGTGCTCCTGATCATCGCCTGAGCATTGAGGCCGGCGTTTCAGTCGTGATCCGGCTCTAGCGATCGGGTCCAAGGCTTGCCCGACTGCTCGCAATAAGCCGCCGCGACTTCATGCACCAGTTGCAGCGTGGCGTCAACGGCGACATTTGACGGCCGGGTATTAATCACGGTGATCGTCATGGAGGGCAAAACAGGGCCCTGGACTTGACGAAG
The DNA here is from genome assembly GCA_963781205.1 of uncultured beta proteobacterium. Classification (GTDB taxonomy): domain Bacteria; phylum Pseudomonadota; class Gammaproteobacteria; order Burkholderiales; family Burkholderiaceae_C; genus Rhodoferax. Next base: position 48,545 of record CAWAFG010000021.1, read on the forward strand.
CAAGCCTTGTTCAAGCTGCTTGCGGACAAAGATCGGCGGGATGGCCGCAATCCCATAGCCGTCACAAACCAATTGAATGATCGACTCCACCGACGGCACACTGCACACGCGGGGTTCGATCTCGCGGCCAATGAACAGCGCCCGCACGTGCGCGTGTGGGCTGGACGTCCGCGAGAACGTCAACAGGGGGCGCAGCTCCAAGTCCTCCAGGGTCAAGGCCCGGTCCTCCGGCAGCAAGTCGGGCCGGGCCACCCAACACACCGGAAATTCGCACAATGGCATTTGCTGGTAGTCCAAACTACCGGCGACCTCTGCAAAGGGGTCGTTTTGAATGAGTAAATCAAGCTTGTGCTGGCGCAGCAATTCTTGCAAATCATGGGAGGGTGCGACGGTGATGTCAGGCTGCACCAGTGGGTGGCGCTCGTCGAGTTGACGAATCAGTGGCGACAACCAGGTCCGCACAATAGACTCAATCGTGCCGATGCGCACACGTCCCGCCACAGGCGCGCCCGGTTTGGCACAACCGCGCAACTCACGCTCGATGGAGAGCATGCGCTCGGCCTGGCGCACCACCTGTTCACCAACCGGGGTCATCGTGATGCCACGCACACTGCGCACGACCAACGTGCTTCCAAGCTCGGACTCGAGCGAAGCAATCCGCTGCGAAATGGCCGCCTGAGTGGTGAACATCACCTGCGCGGTTTCCCGAAAGCTGCCCGCTTTGGACAGCACCACCAGCGTTTCCAAAAACTTGGTATTCAACGAATCTGCCTTTCCGACCAGCCTTTTTAACGCCTATGCGAAGCTATTTCACAGAAGTGTAATAGGAGACCTTTGGGCGCATTTTTGCCGACTGCCGCGCAACGTCTGGCGCTGGTTCTGCAGGCGGGCCCCAAAAGCGCTACAGAGCATCAACTGGCTGTTCACGCCACTTGAACCAAATTCAGGGCTCAAAAAGGCGGGTCTCGGACCGATAAAGACTAATATCCATAAAGGGATGCACGGAGTCCTAGAGGCATCAGAAAATCCGGCAGCGAGCAAACCTTGATCACACAAAATTATGACAGGAGCGACCATGAACTTCCTCTCCAACCTCAAAATCGGGGCACGTTTGGGACTGGCGTTTGCCGTGGTGCTGGTCATCACCTCGGCGATGTCCGCCATTGGTATCTGGCAAGTGGCGAGTCTCAATGACACCAGCAAGCAAATTGCCACGGTGGAGCTACAGCGAAGCATGCTGTCGCAACGGTGGGCCTCGCAAATCAAAATCAATTGGGTGCGGGCATCCAGCGCCCTCAAAACCAACGACGCGGCTTATATCGAGAGCCTGCAAAAGGACATGTCGGCCACGTCCAAGTCCATCAGCGAAGATCAAAAAAAGCTCGAAGAGATGACCAGTGGTGAGCAGGCCAAACAATTGCTGGACAACGTGGCCAAGGCGCGCGGCATCTATGTGGGGGCTCGGGCCGAGCTGATCAAAAAGCAAAAAGCGGGAGAAAATATTTCAGACGCGGTGGACCGCGAGTTGCGTCCACTGGCAGACACCTATTTGAAAGCGGTGGACGAAGTCGCCAAAAACGCGGACGAGTATCTGAAGAAAGTTCAGGCCCAGGCCGAGTCGGCAGCCACCACCAGCCAGTTCGCCCTGAGCGCGGGTGCGGCGGTAACCGTCGTTCTTGGCGTCTTGTTGGCCATGCTGGCCACACGCTCCATTACGACGCCCATTCTGCAAGCGGTCCGCTCCGCTGACGCCATCACCAAAGGGGATCTGACCCATGAGATAGACGTCAAAGGCAATGATGAAGCCGCACGCCTGCTCCAAGCTCTGGCCGCCATGCGACAAAACCTTGCGCGCATTGTTGGCGAGGTCCGCGAAGGCTCCGAAAGCGTGGAGACTGCCAGTTCCGAGATTGCACAAGGCAACCACGACCTCTCGGCTCGCACAGAGCAGCAAGCCAGCGCACTGCAAGAGACAGCAGCGTCCATGGAAGAGCTCAATGCCACCGTCAAGCAAAACGCCGACAACGCCCGCCAAGCCAACCAACTGGCACTGACCGCCAGCACCGTGGCCGTCAAAGGGGGGGATGTGGTGCAGCAGGTGGTTGAAACCATGAAGGGCATCAACGACAGCTCCAGAAAAATATCCGACATCATCAGCGTGATTGATGGCATTGCCTTCCAGACCAATATTTTGGCCTTGAATGCGGCGGTCGAGGCCGCGCGCGCGGGCGAGCAGGGCCGTGGCTTTGCCGTCGTCGCCAGCGAGGTTCGCTCATTGGCGGGCCGCTCAGCCGACGCGGCCAAAGAAATCAAAACCTTGATTGGCGACAGTGTGGATCGGGTTGAGAAGGGCTCCGCCTTGGTGGACCAAGCCGGAGTGACCATGAGCGAGGTGGTGAACTCCATCAAACGCGTGACTGACTTGATGGGTGAAATCAGTGCCGCAAGCACGGAGCAAAGCCAGGGCGTGGCCCAGGTGGGCGAAGCCGTGACCCAAATGGACCATGTCACTCAGCAAAATGCCGCACTGGTCGAAGAAATGGCGGCGGCTGCAAGCAGCCTCAGGAGTCAAGCGAAGGATCTGGTCAACACCGTGGCGGTATTCAAACTATCTCCAAGCGACTCGGGATCAAACGGGCGACTGGCTTACCGCCCAGACGCCGCCCCCAAGCGCCTCAGTTGAAACCTGCCGTCTAGCGGCGTGCGCTGAAGGCGACACCCCCCTGCTCAGGCCCTTGCTTGAGCGGTGCCGCGAGTCCTAAGATGCAGGCTTTCAACCGGAGTTTTGAATGAAATATTCTTTGATCGGGCTGGGCTTGGTGGCCGCCTTTGGCAGTGCGGGTTTGCAGGCGGCGGAGGTGAGTTTGCGCATCCTGGAGACCACCGACGTGCACATGAACCTGCTCGACTATGACTACTACCAGGACAAGGCGACCGACCAATACGGGTTGGCCCGCGCCATCACCCTGATCAAGGCCGCCCGGGCCGAAGCCACCAACAGCCTGTTGTTTGACAACGGCGACTTGTTGCAGGGCACCCCGCTGGGCGATGTGATGGCCAAGGTGCATCCACTGAAGGCCGGGCCAGATCCACCCCGCCTACAAGGTGATGAACCAGCTGGGTTACGACGCCGGCAACCTGGGCAACCACGAGTTCAACTTTGGCCTGCCCTTCTTGCGGCAAAGCATTGCCGGCGCCAACTTCCCCTACATCAACGCCAACGTGTATGTGGATGACGCTGACAAAGACAGCGCCCGCGCCAAACATGCGTTCACCCCGTACGTGCTGCTGGACCGTCAACTGAAAGACGCGCAGGGCAACAGCCATCCGATCAAGGTCGGTGTCATTGGTTTTGTGCCGCCGCAAATCATGCAATGGGACAAAGCCAACCTGGAAGGCAAGGTGGTCACCCGTGACATGGTCGAGGTGGCGCAAAAGTACGTGCCTGAAATGCGGGCCAAAGGCGCGCAACTCATCATTGCCATTCCGCATTCTGGCTTCGAGAAAATTCCGGCGGGTGCCCGGGCTGAGAACGCCGTGGCCGGTCTGGCCAGCGTGCCAGGCATTGATGCCATTCTGTTTGGCCATTCGCATGCCGAATTTCCCAGCAAGGCCTTTGCCGACTTCCCCAAAGCCGACGTGACACGCGGCACCATCAATGGTGTGGCAGCAGTGATGCCCGGGCGCTGGGGCGACCACCTCGGCATCGTGGACTTCACGCTGGACAACAGCAGTGGCCAGTGGAAAGTGGTGCAAAGCCAATCCAGCATTCGCCCCATTTTTGACCGCGCGGCCAAGAAGTCGCTGGTCGCTGCCGACCCCATGGTGGCCGCCACCATTGGTGACGAGCACGCCCAAACCCTGGCCTATGTGCGCAGCCAGGTGGCCGAGAGCAGCGCGCCGATTTACAGCTACTTTGCGCAGGTCAGTGACGACCCCTCGGTGCAGATCGTCTCCAACGCCCAAATTGCTTACGTGAAACGCGCCATGCAGGGCACCGACTATGAAAAGTACCCGGTGTTGTCGGCTGCGGCCCCCTTCAAATCCGGCGGGCGCCAAGGCTGGTCTTACTACACCGACATTCCCGCCGGTCCGCTGGCCATCAAGAACGTGGCTGACCTCTACATCTACCCCAACACCTTGAAAGCCATGCTGCTCACGGGTGCGGAGGTGAAAGAGTGGATTGAGATGTCTGCCGGGCAGTTCAACCGCATCGACCCCCAAGGCGCGCCAGAGCAGCGCCTCATCAACGACGCCTTCCCGTCTTACAACTTCGACACCCTTGACGGGGTGAGCTATGAGCTGGACGTGACGGAGCCGGCCAAGTACACCGAAAAAGGGGTGGTGGCCGCGCCCACCGCGAATCGAGTCAAGCACCTGATGTTCAACGGAAAGCCCATTGACCTGGCCGCCAAGTTCATCGTGGCCACCAACAACTACCGTGCGTTTGGCGGCGGCAACTTCCCCGGTTTGACGGCGGCCAAAGTCATTTTTGATGCGCCCGAGGAAAACCGCGAGGTGTTGATTGAGTACCTGACCAGCTTCGCTTCACAAACGGGCCAAAAGACCCTGAATCCGTCCGCCGACGGCAACTGGCGCCTGTTGCCGGTGCCGGGCGTCAAGCTCGGGTTTTTGTCCGCCAGCGGCGCCAGCAAGTACGTGGGCCAGCACCCCGGCATTCAACTGGTCAAAGACAACGGCGATGGCTCGGCCTTGTTTGAACTGACGAAGTAACGCCAGACCGGCAGCCAGAGGTACCCAGCCCTGGCTGTGACTAGGGCACAAGTTGCTGGGTGATCACCGCCCACTCGGCCTCCTCGACGGGCGTGATCGACAGCCGGTTGCCG
>CAWAFG010000022.1:0-60489 GCA_963781205.1 uncultured beta proteobacterium
GTGACTGCCGAGCGAATTCGGTTTGGCAACGCATCACAGCAATCGCCATCGGGGCGCCGGAGTTGCTTCGTCGACCCCGAGCGCTGGAGGTGGGGCTACGCTGTTTTGGCTTCGACTTGGACTTTGTTCGGCTCGAAGACCTGCTGGCCTGACCGAGAGTACCTGTGGATGGGATAGCGACATCGATTTACCAGTGGCATTAGAGATAAAACAACCAAATAGGAGAAAACATGTCCGACAACGAGATCACGATGATTGAGAAGACCACGCTCACCCGCGTACCTGATAGTGAACGCAAGGGGTGGGTGGATATTGCATTGATTCAAGCCGGAATCATTATTTGCGTTCCAAGCCTGTTGTATGGCGGAATGTTGGCCGAAAAGATGGACTTTTGGCCGGCCATGCTCGCGGGGTTTCTGGGGTATTCGCTATCAATATTGATGACGACTTCATGGGCATTCAGGGTTTCGACTTGAGCCTTGCCACTTGTGTCGTTTCGAAGTCATCATTCGGAGCCAAAGGGTCTCGAATTCTTTTGAGTTCACTCTTTGCGATCTCGCTGATTGGTTGGTTTGCTCTTCAAACCAACGTTTGCGCAGCTGCGTTTACAACGCTGATGGACAAGGCCTTTGGCTTGGCGGTCCCGCTTTGGGCGTCGACCATAATTTGGGGCGGCATCATGCTCATCACTGCTGTGTACGGCATACGTGCGCTGGCCAAGTTGAATAACTTGGCTGTACCGGCACTTCTTCTTGTGTCGAGCTACGGCATGTACCTCGCCGTCAACAAGTTTGGTCTAGGTGCCTTGGAGCCCACTGGCCAGGGAAGCATGTCCATATTGACTGCCGCCGAATTGGGCTTCAGCTTTGGGGCAGTGGGTCCAGTCATCGCGGCAGACTTCACACGCTACCAACGCTCCCGCAAGGACACGATTAAATCGACAGTCTTCGGCATTCTGCCGGCTGGCCTCGTGGCGACCTTGATTGGATTTGTCATGGCCAAAGTCAGTGGCAACTATGACATCACCATGGTCATGGCCGAAATTGGAATCCCCCTGCTCGGCATGATCACCCTTGTGCTTGCCACCTGGACCACAAACACCACCAACTCCTATAGCGCTGGAATTGACCTAGTCATGCTCTTCAATTTGAAGGACGACAAGCGAGCCATCGCGACGCTCTTGGCTGGCCTGGCTGGCACGGCTGTGGCCATGTTGGGTGCGATCAACCACTTTGAGGAATTCCTCTATTGGGTTGGCTATATGTTCACGCCGATTGCTGGTGTCATGATCGCCGACTATTGGATTTTGGGGAAAGGCAAGCCAGAAAACTGGACTTCCACAAAAGAGGTGGACTGGGGTGCCATTTTCAGCTGGGCTCTTGGCGTTGTTGTGACCACCAACGTCACTTTCGCCTCACCCATGCTAAGTGGAATGGTTGTCACCATGGTCGCATTGATCATCATCAGAAAATTCGCTGAAAAACCGGTTCGTCGCACCCTGGCCGCCAACGCTGCGATGGGCGCGAAAAGTAATCGCCACAGCCAATTGACGCGGGCGGGGAACGCCCCGCGTTGACGTCAATGCCAACACGGGTGCGTCACGCGCAGCCCTTGCCGTGCCCTCCGTTTTGGGTCGTGGCTATCGCCGTTTGTTGCCAATGTGGCTTGACGGGGTGTGCACCTTTGGCAAAACAGTCCAGGAGGTGGGTGAACAACATTTTTTGAGTCCTTCCCGAGTTTTGTCTATTTTTTTGGAGTTGATATGAAAAAGAGTTTGATTGCGCTTGCTGTACTCGCCGCTTCGGGCGCCACCCTGGCTCAGTCTAGCGTCAGCATTTATGGCGTTGCCGACATTTGGTTGGGCAGTGTGAAAGGCAGCGGTGTGCCAACACAAACCAAGATTGACAGCGGGGCCGTCACCGAAAGTCACTATGGCATCACCGGCTCGGAGGATCTGGGTGGCGGCTTGAAAGCCAACTTCACCCTTGAGCAGGGGTTGACCCTTGACACGGGTGGCATGGCCACCGGCCAGGCATTTTCCCGCATCTCCTACGTAAGCCTCTCTGGCGACTTTGGAGAGATCAAGTTGGGGAAGGTATGGACAGCCTATGACGACGTTAACGGCGCGTCAGACGCCGCCTTTAACTCATTGCTTTCTCCGAGAAACGGGGTTTGGCAGAGCACGAACTATCAGTTCAACCCCTCCAACTCCTTCTACTTTGCCTCGCCCAGCGTGAATGGTTTCAGCGGCGCCATGAGTTACTCCTTGGGCGAGAACAAAACAACGACAGCGGACGCCGGCGCCATTTCCAGTTTCAACCTGCGTTACGTGCAGGGGCCTGTAGCGGCTGCTTTCGCCTACCAGGCAGAGAAGGCAAACGCGTCCAGCAATGCGACAAAATTCACCCGACTCAATGGCTCGTATGATTTTGGAGTGGCCAAATTTTTGGCGGGCTATGGCCGTTGGGTCGATGGCGCCGTGACCGGTTCCGAGACGTCCGAGTGGGAGTTGGGGCTTGACTACCCCGTTTCCAGTGCCTTGTCGTTGTCTGGCGGCATTGCCCGCTCTCGCGACAATGTCGCTGCTGGTGATGCCACGCGAAGAGGTTACGGCGTTGCCGCGATGTACACCCTCTCCAAGCGGACGGCGCTGTATGGTGGTTTCCGGTCCACGACCAAGACCCAGGCGGGCACGAATACCGACGCCAGCTTGCTCGCGGTGGGGGTGAAGCACTCCTTTTGATCGATGTCACACGGCGCCCCATCCTGCGGCTTGGGCAGGGCTATGGCGCGGTCAATTCGTTCAATGGGTAACGGGTGAACGACTTGGGCGTCGACTCGACCACATGGCTGGTGACGCTGATGGCGGCGTTGCTGGCCAGCAGGTGTTCGAGCAATTGGTTGTAGTGTTCCACACTGCGGCACATGAACAAAACCAAGTAGTCCACAGCCCCGCCGACCCGATAGCATTCGACCGCGCAGGCTGTATTGGCGACATGGCGCTCGAAATTCTGGACCGCAAGGCCGCCATTCAAATGGCCCAACTTGACCTCGGCCATCACCAAAACATGGGCAAATGTGCGGTCTAGGTTCAATGCGAGCGTGTAGCGACGGATATAGCCCATAGACTCCAGCCTCTTGGTGCGGTTCAGGCAGGCACTAGGAGATAAATGGACCAACTCTGCGAGTTCCCGGTTGGTGATTCTGGCATTGACTTGTAGCGCTTCGATGATGAGCTTGCTGGTTTTATCATTCAGCAAATGGTTCTTGGGCACGGCATGAGCGTGGCCGGCAGTCGGTGTGTCGCTAGCGTGGCTCACACAAGACTTTCCGCTTTTGGTGGGGTTGTTGAGCCAGCGTTTGCATCCCCCGGATCGAGTTCTTTCAGTGGATAGCCGCTGAAGGACTTGATCATCGACATGATCACGTGGCTGTTGACGTTGGCAATGTCGGGGTTTTGAGCCAACAAGGACTCGATGAGCTGGTTGTAATGCTGCACATGACGGCAAATGAAGTGAACCATATAGTCCGCCTCCCCACTGACTTTGAAGCACTCCACGACAAACGGGATTTCTTTGACACTGCTTTCGAACCGCAGGGAAGCCGCACGGGCTCGGTCGGGGTTGATGTTGACCTTGGCGATGACCATCACATTGGCGCAGGTCTTGTCCAGATTCAGTGACAGGGTGTAGTTGCGGATGTAGCCCAATTCCTCCAATTTTTTGGTTCGCTTGAGACAGGCGCTGGGCGACAGATGAATCAGTGCCGCCAAGTCGCGGTTGGATATTCTGCCGTTGATTTGCAAAGCATCAATGATTTGCTTGTTCACTTTGTCAAGCAGTAGATCTTGCGTTTGCATGGGCGCGCCTGTGCGAAAAGGAATGGGTCGTCGCGGTTGGCGAACGAGCGATTGATCGTACTCCAGTATAAAAGGGCCGCGCTCAATCGGGCCGACCAATGTGCGCTTGTCGCCTGAAGACCCCTGACGCAGCCTGTTTCGCGTGCAACGATGGCCACGCCGCGTCCTGCTTGACGATGATGGGCTTGTACCGGGCTTGCTCCACAAAGATATCCACAGATTCTGTGCATCACTTTGTCGGCCAAAGCCCGACTCAGACGAATACGCCAGATCGAAGAAAAAAACTCTGGAAATTTTTTAAATTCGCCAGAAATTTTGCCGGAGGGGTCTGTTTTTCTGCTAGTTAAATGAGTGATTTTGAGAAGATTGTGTCTGGTTATACCTTCTGCTTAAATAGTGAGCATCGCGTCGGAAGCCAATACCAGCAACGATTTCAGGACTTGTTCCTTGTGTACTGCACAAAGTTATTCACAATTTTTGTGGAGTTTTTTTTGCGATCGAACGACGCGGGCCAAATTCGACCCAGTTCTGCAGGATTTGCTCATTTAAGGTGTCATTTTTCGGATTGCCTATTTGGTGAGCACCCCGTGGCAGCCCGCGCCACGCTTGACGATGGCGCTCTTGTTCTGGGGTGGGTCCACAAAGTTATCCACAAAATCCGTGGACTACTTTTCAATTCGGCCAACCCGGGCAGGCTAGGTCACGCTGGATTGGCGGCGGAAGTCGGCGGGCGACTGGCCAGTCCAGGTCTTGAACGCGCGAATAAAGCTTTTTTCGTTCAGAAAACCACTGGCCTGAGCGACTTGCTTGATGGGGCGTTCGGAGCGCAGCAGCAGGTCTATGGCCTGTTTTTGGCGAATCTCGTCCTTGAGAGTCTGCAGGGAAGCGCCTTCATCTTTGAGTTGGCGGTGCAGGGTGCGGGGCGACATCAGGAGCAGGGCGGCCAAGTCGTCGGCGCTGTGGGCTTGTTCCGGGTGGGCAAGCAAGGCTTGGCGCACGCGCTGCACCAAGAGTCGGTCACGTCGGTATTGCAGCACGGTCAACGGTAGGGCGCGTTGCAGCATGTGTTGCAGGGCAGCTTCGTCCCGGTGCAGCGGCAGGGTCAGGTAGCGGGCGTCAAAGCGGATGCTGGCCTGCGCGGCGTGAAACGCCGTGGGGCCGGTGAACAGCACCTTGTAAACCTCGGCATGCGGTGGCGGGGCAAACGGAAAGCGGGCCGCCGTGACGGCAATGCGCGAGTCCAGGAGCCAGCAGGCGACCCCATGCACATTGCGCAGCACCGACACCAGGCAGAACTCGCGCAGCGCGCCCAGGTCGCGGTGCTCGGTGAGGTTCAAGGTGGCGACATCCCCGGCCACACTCAGCTTGAGCGAGATGTCGTCGGTGAGCAACCCATGGTGGCGACACCAGCGCTTCAGCGCCACGCCCAGCGTGGGTGCGCTGATCGAAGCGCGGGCCAGCATGCCATAGCTTCCCCAAGGCAGGCGGCGGCTGAACCAACCCAGGCCTTCGTCATCCAGTTCCTGCATGGCGGCGCCAGAAATCAGCTCCATTTGCAGGGCAGTGATGCCGGCGTCCGTCAATTTGAGAAGTTGTGGCGTGATTTGTGCCTTCAGAAGAGCTGCTTGCGGGCTCTGGCCCACCCGTTCATAGGCCAAAATAATGGCATGAACAAAGGCCATAGGCGTCAGCGAAGGGCCTGAGAGGCGCGCGTTGTTGAGAGGGGTGAGCTTGTTCACGGTTTGAATCATAGGCGTACTTTTTAATATTTTTGGCAGTATTTGCAACCTCAATGGCTGACGCTGGCAAGCCAATCACTCTATGCTTTGGGGAAAGCCCACTTGGTAAACCTGCTGCCCGTTGGAAGAATTGAGAGGCCTCGATGGCTAGCCCAAGGCAGATTGCGCATGACAAAGTGCCGCGCTACATTCGACGGGTGACGGTCTTTCACCGACCGTGACCGGCGCCCGGACTGCAAGACGACCTAACCGCCTGAACAAAAAAGAGACACCCGCATGCCTATTCTTGACACCCAACTCAACGCCCGCTCTGCGGATTTTCTGGCCAACGCCAGCGCCATGCGCCTGCTGGTGGACGACCTCAACGCCCAGATTGCCAAAACGGCACTCGGCGGCGGCGAGGCGGCCCGCGCCAAGCACACCGGGCGCGGCAAGCTGCTGCCGCGTGACCGCGTGCAAATGTTGCTCGACCCCGGTACGCCATTTCTGGAGTTGTCACCCTTGGCGGCCATGGGCATGTACCCTGACCGCGACGGCTCCGACAGCGCGCCCAGCGCTGGTGTCATCGTCGGCATCGGCCGGGTGAGTGGTGTGGACTGCATGATTGTCTGCAACGACGCCACCGTCAAAGGCGGCACCTACTACCCCATGACGGTGAAAAAGCACCTGCGCGCGCAGGAGATTGCCCAGCAAAACCGCCTGCCCTGCGTGTACCTGGTGGACTCGGGCGGGGCCAACCTGCCCAATCAGGACGAGGTGTTCCCTGACCGGGACCACTTTGGCCGCATCTTCTTCAACCAGGCCAATATGAGCGCGCTGGGCATCTCTCAGGTGGCGGTGGTCATGGGCAGTTGCACCGCCGGCGGCGCCTATGTGCCGGCCATGAGCGACGAGACCATCATCGTCAAAAACCAGGGCACCATCTTTTTGGGCGGCCCCCCGCTGGTGAAAGCCGCCACGGGCGAGGTCGTGACCGCTGAAGACCTGGGCGGCGGCGATGTGCACACCCGTTTGTCTGGCGTGGCCGACCATTTGGCGCAAAACGATTTGCACGCGCTGGCCATGGCGCGTGAGGTGGTCTCCCATTTGAATCAAAAGAAGGCTGTAGCGCCCGCCACACATGCGCCAGCAGCTCCTAAATTTGCAGCAGAAGAGTTGTATGGCGTGATCCCGACGGACACCCGCAAGCCCTTTGATGTGCGCGAAATCATCGCCCGCATCGTCGACGGCTCGGAGTTTCACGAGTTCAAGCCGCGTTATGGCGCCACGCTGGTCACCGGCTTTGCGCACATTGAAGGCATGCCGGTGGGCATCATTGCCAACAACGGCATTCTGTTCAGCGAGTCGGCACTCAAGGGCGCGCACTTCATTGAGCTGTGCTGCCAGCGCAAGATTCCGCTGGTGTTCTTGCAGAACATCACCGGCTTCATGGTCGGGCGCAAGTACGAGAACGAAGGCATTGCCCGCAATGGCGCCAAGATGGTCACCGCCGTGGCCACGGCAGCGGTGCCCAAGTTCACCATCATCATTGGCGGCAGCTTTGGCGCCGGCAACTACGGCATGTGTGGCCGCGCCTTCAGCCCGCGCTTTTTGTGGATGTGGCCCAACGCCCGCATTTCCGTCATGGGTGGCGAGCAGGCCGCCAGCGTGCTGGCCACGGTCAAGCGCGACGGCATTGAGGGCAAAGGCGGCGCATGGAGCGCGGAAGAAGAAGACGCCTTCAAGGCCCCCATTCGCACCCAGTACGAGGTGCAAGGCCACCCCTATTTCGCCACCGCGCGCCTGTGGGACGACGGCATCATCGACCCGGCGGACACCCGCCGCGTGCTGGCGCTGGGTTTGAGCGCGTCGCTGAACGCACCCATTCCTGACACGACCTTTGGCGTGTTCCGGATGTAAGCCATGAATGCATTAACCACCACCCAAGAAGGGGCCGTGCTGACCCTGACCCTCAGCCGCCCCGATGTGCGCAATGCCTTCAACGACGAAGTCATTGCCGAGATGACCGCCGCCTTTCAAGACGCCGCCACCCGCGCCGATGTGCGCGCCGTGGTGCTGGCCGCCGACGGGCCTGCCTTTTGCGCCGGCGCTGACCTGAACTGGATGCGCCGCATGGCGGACTACACGCGGGAAGAAAACCTGGCCGACGCCGCCAACCTGGCCGAGATGCTGCGCGTGATGTACGAGTGCCCCAAACCCACCGTGGCCCGCGTGCAGGGCGACGTGTTTGCCGGCGGCATGGGCCTGGTCGCCGCTTGCGACATGGCCGTGAGTGTGGACACCGCCACGTTTTGCCTGAGCGAGGTCAAGCTGGGCTTGATTCCCGCCACCATCAGCCCCTATGTGATTCGGTCCATGGGCGCGCGCGCCGCGCACCGCTACTTTTTGACCGCCGAGCGCTTCAGCGCCGCCGAGGCGCACCGCATCGGCTTTGTGCACGAGGTGGTGAGCGCGGACCAGCTGGACGCCAAAGTGGCGGAGTTGACGCAAGCGCTGAGCAACGCCAGCCCCAACGCGGTGCGCAGCTGCAAGCGTTTGCTGCAAGAGGTGGCCGGGCATGACATTGAGGCGCCGCTGATTGCCCTCACGGTGGAAGGCATTGCCGACATTCGCGCCAGCCGCGAAGGCAAAGAGGGCGTGCAGTCGTTTCTGCAAAAGCGCAAGCCCGGCTGGCTAACGGCGCCTGATCACCATGCAAGCCCATGCCTACTTTTTAACCCTGGCCCGCTACAACGTGTGGGCGACTGGCCAGTTGCTGGAGGCCGTCAACGCGCTGCCAGAGGCCGATTACCGGCGCGACTGCGGCCTGTTCTTCAAGTCGATTCACGGCACGCTCAATCACCTGTGGGTGGGGGAGCACGGTGTCTGGCGCAAGCGTTTCGCTGAAGGGCTGTCGCCCCAGGTGGCGCTGAACGCCGAGGTGCACACCGACCGCGCCGTTCTGGCCCAGCAACTGCTGCAGGGCGCGCAAGCGTGGCAGCCGCTGATTGAAGGCTGGGATGACGCGCGCTTTGAGGGCACGCTGGACTACCGCAACCTGCAGTGGCGTGGCCATGTCCCTGCCGTTTGCCACCACGCTGGGTCATGTGTTCAACCACGGCACCCACCATCGCGGCCAAATCACGGCGGCGCTCACGGCCATGGGCCAGCCCTGCCCGGAGCTCGATCTCGTTTACCTGCTGCAAAGCGAACAAGTCAAATAAAAGGAACACCATGTTCAACAAAATTCTGATTGCCAACCGGGGCGAGATCGCCTGCCGCGTGGCAGCCACCGCTCGCCGCATGGCCATCAAAACCGTGGCCGTTTATTCCGATGCTGACGCCAATGCCAAACACGTCAGCGTGTGCGACGAGTCGGTCTACATCGGGGGCAGCGCGCCCAAAGACAGCTACCTGCGCTGGGAGCGCATTCTGGAAGCCGCCAAGGCCAGCGGCGCGCAGGCCGTGCACCCCGGTTATGGTTTTTTGAGCGAAAACGAAGAGTTTGCCCAGGCCTGCGCTGACGCGGGGCTGGTCTTCATCGGCCCGCTGCCGTCCAGCATCCGGGCCATGGGCCTCAAAGCCGAGTCCAAGCAGTTGATGGAAAAAGCCGGCGTGCCGCTGGTGCCGGGCTACCACGGCAGCGACCAGAACGAGGCCCTGCTGCAGCGCGAGGCGGATGGCATTGGCTACCCCGTGCTCATCAAGGCCAGCGCGGGCGGCGGCGGCAAAGGCATGCGCGCGGTGGACAAGTCAGAAGACTTTGCCGCGGCCCTGGCCAGTTGCAAGCGCGAAGCCATCAACAGCTTTGGCGATGACGCGGTGCTGATTGAAAAGTACGTGCAGCGCCCGCGCCACATCGAGATTCAGGTGTTTGGCGACACCCAGGGCAACTATGTGTACCTGTTTGAGCGCGATTGCTCGGTGCAGCGCCGCCACCAAAAGGTGCTGGAAGAAGCGCCAGCGCCCGGCATGACGCCCGAGTTTCGCCAGCAAATGGGCGAGGCGGCCGTGGCTGCCGCCCGCGCCGTGAACTATGTGGGTGCCGGCACGGTCGAGTTCATCGTCGAGCAAAAGCCTGATGGCTCGATGATCTTCTTCTTCATGGAAATGAACACCCGCCTGCAGGTGGAGCACCCGGTCACCGAGGCCATCACCGGGCAAGACCTGGTGGAGTGGCAGTTGCGCGTGGCCAGCGGCGAGCCGCTGCCGCTGCAGCAAGACCAGCTCAAAATTCACGGCCACGCCATTGAGGCGCGCATTTGCGCCGAGAGCCCGGACAACAACTTTTTGCCCGCCACCGGCACCCTGCATGTGTACGGCTTGCCGGACTGCGTGAGCTTTGTGCGTTGCGACAACGGCGTGCGCGTGGACTCCGGCGTGCGCCAGGGCGACCCGATTTCGCCGTTTTACGACTCCATGGTCGCCAAGCTGATCGTGCACGGCGACACGCGCGAGCAGGCTTTGTCCCGGCTGGACACCGCGTTGGCCCAGACCCACATCGTCGGGCTGAACACCAATGTGCAGTTTTTGCGCCACGTGATTCAAAGCCGCTCGTTTGCAGAGGCGAATCTGGACACGGCGCTGATTCCGCGCGAAGAGGCGGTGCTGTTCAAGCAGGAAAGAGTGGGCTTGAGCCTGGCCGTGGCCGGCGCCATTGCCCACACCTTGCTGGAAGAGCAAGCGGTAGAGGCGTCCTTGGCCCAGCGCCACGTCTGGCTGGACCCCTGGGCCCGGCGCGACGGCTGGCGCTCACACGGCCCCAGCACCCGCCGCTTTGACTTTGAGTTTCAGGGCGAGGTGAACACCGTGCAGATGACCACGCTGCACGACGGCGCGCTGCAACTGGATGTGGCAGGTGAGTCCGGCGTGTTCTCGTTTGCGCCGGTGACGCAAGGCATTGACGTGCGCTTGGGTGAGCGGCGCCAGATTGTCAGTGTGTATAGAAAAGAGGCTGTAGCGCACGTATTCACTGCGCAAGGCGCTACTCAAATCATAGCGATTGACGCGCTGGCTCATGCCGGTGACACGCAGGCCGAAGGCGGCCGCCTGACCGCGCCCATGCCGGGCAAGGTGGTGTCCTTCGCGGTGAAAGCCGGCGACAAAGTCACCAAGGGCCAGGCCCTGGCCGTGATGGACGCCATGAAGATGGAGCACACCATTGCCGCCCCCATGGACGGCGTGGTGGCCGAGTTGCTGTACGCCCCCGGCGACCAGGTCACGGAAGGCTCGGAACTGCTCAAGCTGGTGGCTGCCGAGTAAACGCCGTTGCAAGCGGGTAGGCTTGAGCCCATGAAAATCACTTTTTGCTGCGCTGATACCAACCCCCAACCCTGGCTGGACGGTTTAAGCGCCGCCTTGCCGGACGCTCAAATCAGCCTGTGGCAGCCCGGCGCCCCGCCGGCCGACTACGCCGTGGTGTGGGCGCCGCCCCAGGCGTTTTTTGACGAACAAGCTCAGCTCAAGGCCATCTTCAACACCGGCGCCGGAGTGGACGCGCTGATGAAGCTGAACCTGCCGCCCGGTGTGCCCGTGATTCGGCTGGACGATGCGGGTATGTCGGTGCAAATGGCCGAGTACGTGTGCCATGCGCTGATTCGTCACTTTCGCGAGTTCGACGGCTACGAGGCCGATATGGCTCGGGGCAAATGGTCGTTTCGCAAGCCGCGTGACCGGGCCGATTTCCCGGTCGGCATCATGGGGCTGGGCGTTTTGGGCGAGCGCGTGGCGCGGGCGGTGGCGCAGTTTGACTTTCCGGTGAACGGCTGGAGCCGCTCGCCCAAGCCCTTGGCCGGCGTGCAATGTTTTGCGGGCGCTGACCAGTTGCCCGCTTTCCTGGCCGCCAGCAAGGTGCTGGTCTGCCTGCTGCCGCTCACCGGTGAGACGCGCGACATCATGAACCAGCAAAACCTGTCCCGCCTGCAAGCCGGCGGCTACGTCATCAACGTCGCGCGAGGCGGGCATCTGGTGGACGACGACTTGCTGGCGCTGCTGGACAGCGGCCACTTGGCGGGCGCCACGCTGGATGTGTTTCGCACCGAGCCCCTTCCCGCCGACCACCCGTTTTGGAACCACCCCAAAATCACCCTCACCCCGCACACCTCGGCCCGCACCCTGCGCAGCGAAAGCATTGCGCAGATTGCGCAGAAGATGCTTGCCCTGCAAGGCGGCGAGGCC
The DNA here is from genome assembly GCA_963781205.1 of uncultured beta proteobacterium. Taxonomy (GTDB): domain Bacteria; phylum Pseudomonadota; class Gammaproteobacteria; order Burkholderiales; family Burkholderiaceae_C; genus Rhodoferax. The sequence continues at coordinate 11,755 of CAWAFG010000022.1, forward strand.
GTCGCCGGCGTGGTGGATCGCGGGCAGGGATATTGATTCGTGCGGTGTGGCGATTGCGGCGCTGCACGCCGCTTTCGCCTCGCCGATGCCAAGGTTGGCCCGCTTTTGACACAATGTCCCGAATCACCTCTGAGAGAAAAACATGAGTATTCCTTCCCGCGTCAAATTGGTTGATGTCGGCCCCCGCGACGGCCTGCAGAACGAAAAGCAGCCGGTGCCGGCTGCCGTCAAGATCGAACTGGTGCACCGCCTGCAGGACGCGGGCCTGACCGAGATTGAGGTCACCAGCTTTGTGTCGCCCAAGTGGGTGCCGCAGATGGCGGACAACGCCGAAGTCATGGCCGGCATCCAGCGCAAGGAGGGCGTGCGCTACTCGGTGCTCACGCCCAACCTGCAAGGGTTTGAGGCCGCGGTGTTGACCAAGCCCGACGAGATTGTGGTGTTTGCCGCGGCCAGCGAGGCCTTCAGCCAGAAGAACATCAACTGCTCCATTGCCGAGAGCATTGAGCGCTTTGCGCCCGGTGGTGGAGGCGGCGCGGGCGGCCGGCATTGCTGTGCGCGGCGCCATGTCGTGCACCGTGGGTTGCCCGTATGAGGGCGAGATCGCGCCCGAGCGGGTGGCCTAGCTGGCCGGCTGATGAAAGACATTGGCGTGCAGCACGTGGGCGTGGCCGACACCATTGGCGTGGGCACGCCGCTGAAGGTGCAGCGCGCGCTGGAGGCCACGTTGCAGCACTACGACATGGACGAGATCTCCGGCCATTTCCACGACACCTACGGCCAGGCGCTGGCCAACACGCTGGTCAGCTTGGGCAATGGGCGTGTGGCAGTTCGACACCTCGGTGGCCGGGCTTGGGCGGCTGCCCCTATGCCAAGGGCGCGACCGGCAATGTGGCCACGGAAGACGTGGTCTACATGCTGCATGGCATGGGCATTGAGACCGGCATTGACCTGGACAAGCTGGTCGATGCCGGCAAGTTCATCAGCGACTTTCTGGGGCGCAAGCCCAATTCCCGGGCGGCCACGGCGCTGCTGAACAAAAGGGCGCGGCTGACGATGTGTGGAGCTGAAGTGACAAAACCTTGCCCGAAGGCGTGCAGCGCGTCGCGGCGGCCTTGCTGGCGCAGGGTCACCCCCATGCGCCGGTGATGCTGGATGACGCCGCACGCACGGCCCAGCAGGCCGCTGATGCGCTGGGCATTGACGTGGGCCAGATTGCCAAGAGCATTATTTTCCGGCGCAAGACCGACGACGCGGCCGTGCTGGTCATCACCTCGGGCGACCGGCGGGTGGACGAGAAAAAGGTGGCCGCGCTGGTGGGCCCGCTGGGCCGGGCCGATGCCGAGTTTGTGAAAGACCAAAACCGGTTATTCCATTGGCGGCGTGCCGCCGATTGCCCATGCCACGCCCTCGGTCACCCTGATTGACGAGGAGCTGTTTCGCTTTGACGAGATCTGGGCCGCTGCCGGTCACCCGCATGGGGTGTTCAAGCTGCAACCCGAACGATTTGATGCGCCTCTCCGGCGCGCCGGTGGTCAACGTGGTGGAGCAGCCGCACGAGGTGGAATTGACTGCTATTGAATTGCTAGCTGCTCGCGCAATCCAGGCAAGGGCTGCAGCCACAAATGTGCCTTCACCCTGCATTTCGGTCTGCAGCATGGACCCTGTCACCGACTTGTGCGCCGGTTGTTTGCGCACCATTGACGAGATTCGCCAGTGGAGCAGCGCGGACGACGCCGCCAAGCGCGTCATGTGGCAGCGCATTGAACAACGCTTGAGTGAGACGCCAAGCATGAAAGCCATCACCTTTTACCTGGACTTCATCTCGCCCTACGCCTACCTGGCGTTCGAGACCTTGCCCGAGGCCCTGATGGGGCACAGCTACACCGTGACCTACAAGCCGGTGTTGTTTGCCGCGCTGCTCAAGCACCACGGCCAGTTGGGCCCGGCCGAGATCCCGAGCAAACGCGAGTGGACCTACCGCCAGGTGCAGTGGCTGGCCCACCAGCAAGAGGTGGCACTGCAAATGCCCGCCACCCACCCCTTCAATCCGCTGGCGCTGTTGCGTCTGGCGGTGGCCAGCCAGGCGCAAGGCTTGCCCAACCGCTATGTGTGCGAACGCATTTTTCACCATGTCTGGCAGGGCGGCGCGGATGCGGCCGACCTCGGAGCGGCTGGCCGCACTCACGCGCCAAACTGGCGCCCGCGCGCAACGCGTCAGGACGCCGACGTGAAAGCCCAGCTTCAGGCGCACACCGACGAGGCCATTGCCAAGGGCGTGTTTGGCGTGCCCACCTTGGAGGTCGACGGCAAGTTGTTCTGGGGGCTGGACGCCTTGCCCACGCTGCGGGCCTATCTGGCGGGCGACCCCTGGTTCGACGCCCATTGGGACGCCGCCGCCCACGTGGGCGCAGGGCGTTCGCCGCTGAGTCGGCCTGACGCGGGACACCCCAAGATGCCCGGCACCCAACACCGCTAATAACGCGCCCCTCAGCCCGGCGCATGAGCTGGAGTCGCTCACCCTGTGCCGGGTGGATGAGGCCCATCTCCGCCCCGCTGTTGAGGTGGGCTTTGATACCGATGTGCTCGCCGTGGTGCGTTTGTTTCAGGCGCACAAGACCAGCAGCGTTCTGGTGCGTGATGCGTCGACGGAACCCCATCGTTTGGGCATTTTCACCACCACGGGCCTGCAACGTGCCATTCTGGACGGGCAGGCGCTGGATCAATTGGCAGTGGGAACCTTGTCGAGCTTCCCCGTGATCGCGGTGCAGGCGGCGGACCAACTGGGCGATGCCATGGCCGAGATGCTTCGCCACCGGGTGCACCGGGTGGTGGTGCGGGACGGCGAGGCGGTGGTCGGCATTCTGGAAGCCTTGGACCTGTTCAGTTTTTTGTCCAATCAGTCGCACCTGATCACGGTGGAGATTGAGCAGGCCCCTGATTTGGCGGGGCTCAGCCAGGCGTCGAGCCGCATCACCCGCATGATGGGTTGGTTGTACCGCAGCGGTTCTCGCATTGAGTTGATTGCGCGGCTGGTGCAGCAGCTCAATGCCCGCCTGTTTGAGCGGGCCTGGCAGTTGATTGCGCCGCCTGACTTGGTGGCCAATAGCTGTCTGTTTGTCATGGGCAGTGAAGGGCGGGGCGAGCAGTTGCTCAAGACCGACCAGGACAACGGGCTGATTCTGCGCGACGGCTACACGCCGCCCGCCGATCTGGAGGCGGTGTGCCAGCGTTTCTCTGGTGCGCTGGCTGACTTTGGCTACCCGCCATGTCCCGGCAACATCATGCTGAGCAACCCGCAATGGCGGCGCACGGCCAGCGATTGGGGCCAAACCACGCGCCAGTGGGTCATGATGCCCGACGGACAAAGCCTGATGAACTTGGCGATCTTCATGGATGCTCATACCGTGTGTGGCGACGCCAACTTGCTGAGCACGGCGAAGCGCGGTCATCCATGAGGGGTTGATGGGCAACGATGTGATGCTCAGTCGCTTTGCGGCGGCCATCGACGCGTTCGGGAATGAGTCCAGCTGGTGGAGTCGGTGGCTGAGCCGCTCAGACACCGACGTTGCTTTGAACCTGAAAAAGGAAGGGGTGTTTCCGTTGGTTCATGGGGTGCGCAGCCTGGCGATGGCACATCAGGTGGCGGAAACTGGCACGGTTGCCCGCATCGAAGCGTTGGTCAAGCTACAACAACTGACGCCAGAACTGGGCAATGACCTGAAGGACAGCTTGCATGTTTTCATGGGGCTGAAGTTGCGAGCGGGTTTGGCGGAGCTGGACGGGGGACTGCCCGTGAGTGGCACGGTGAACAGCGCTGCGCTGGGCACGTTGGACCGGGATTTGCTGCAAGACGCCATCGGTGTGGTCAAGCGCTTTCGCGCCGTACTTCGTCGCCGTTTCCATCTGGACGCAATGGGCTGAGTGACTCAGGGGCGTGCCACCGCAATCGGTTGGTTGACGCACAAGGCTTCCTCCCTTCAGAGCGCAATCCCCGCCGCCGAACTTGCTTTCGGCCCTTTCTACATCCGAGTTTTTTGGCATTGCATTTGACAGCCCGGATTTTCGGGAATAGCATAAATTTCACTTTTAAACGGAGGTCTTATGCCTATGCTCTTGCTCATTCGACGGGCCTCGCCGGATTGCTGTTGATGGGAGCCTGCCTGAGCGTCGCCTTCGCCCACCACGGCTGGCGCTGGACGGATGATGGACAGTTCGAGTTGACAGCCAAGGTCGAAAAGGCCGCGCTGGGCAACCCACACGGTGTGCTGACGATGGATGCGGATGGTTCGAAATGGTTGGTCGAGGTGGGTCAGCCATGGCGCAATGCGCAGGCTGGCCTGAGCGATTCGATGATGGCCAAGGGCGCTACATTGACGATTGTCGGCAAGCGATCCGCCGATGCGAAAGAGCAGCGCATGAAGGCGGAGCGCATCATCATCGATGGCAAGAAGTTCGACCTCTACCCGGAACGCCTGCCGGATGGGGGCAAGTAGCGACCATCCAACTGAGCTTGCTTGAGTTCTTTGCTGGCAAATCTTTGAGGGGCTGGACAGCAGCGCGCTGTCGGTCAGCCTGCGGACCTCGGAATGGTTGTACCCGTTGGTCAATACGCTGCACATTGTGGGCATCGCGCTGTTGGTCGGTCCGATCCTCATTCTGGACTGGCGCGTGCTGCGTCGGCGTAGATCACCCGCCCTATCCGTGTTGGCCGCGCTATTGTTGCCGGTTGCGCGCGGCGGCTTTGTGCTGGCGCTAATGGCTGGATTTTTGTTGTTCATGGCGCGCCCGCTGGACTACGCCTTCAACACACTTTTTCAGATCAAGCTGGGATTCGTTGCGCTGGCCTTGCTGAACATCGCACTGCTTCACCGCAGCAAGGCATGGGACCTCGCGGTGACGCACAACGACCCGGATTGGCGCGTGCGACTGGCCTGCGGCTTTTCGCTTTTGTTTTGGTTGATGGCGCTAGGCCTTGGGCGGCTGATCGGCTACCGTTGATCCCGGTTCAGGTTGCGCTCAACGCTCAATCTGTGTGCACGATGGCGTTGGGCGGGCTGACAGGGCTGAAAAAGAGGTTCGGCCTGATCTTTTGGAAAGAGTTGTTGCGCACCAGCCCGGTATGCCGCTTGGCACAAAAAAACCGGGCACAAGGCCCGGTTTTTGATGAGGTCAACAGGCAGAACCGAGTTCTGCCGTGGGTCGATCAGTGGCCAGAGGCGCCAGAGGCTCCCAAACCGGTCTCTGAGCGAACCTGCTGCGCCGGGAAGGCCGCACGCTCTTTGGCGGCGTTGGCGCTGCGATCCAGGATGGAGAACAGCCAGATACCCACAAATCCAATCGTCATCGAGAACAGCGCAGGCGAGGTGTAGGGGAACCAGGCCGAACCTTTGGGGTTGCCCAGAGTCGCTTCCCACACGGAAGGCGACACAACGGTCAGGCCCACTGAGGAGATCAGACCCATGAAGCCACCAATGACGGCGCCCTTGGTGGTGCAGTCTTTCCACAACACGGCCATGAACAACACGGGGAAGTTGGCCGACGCCGCAATGGCAAAGGCCAGAGACACCATGAAGGCAATGTTTTGCTTCTCAAAGGCAATGCCCAGTGCGACCGCAATCACGCCGAGCACCAGGGTGGTGATGCGGGACACTTTCAGCTCAGACGCGCTGTCTGCCTTGCCCTTTTTGATGACCGTGGCATAGATGTCATGCGACACCGCAGAAGCGCCCGACAGAGGTCAAGCCCGCCACCACCGCCAGGATGGTGGCAAAAGCCACCGCCGAGATGAAGCCGAAGAAGACATTGCCGCCCACGGCTTTGGCCACCAGCACCGCCGCCATATTGGCCGAGCCACCGCCGCCCTTGATGATGCCCGTGGCTGTATCGGCAAACTCGGGGTTGGTCAACACCAGTGTGATGGCGCCAAAACCGATGATGAAAATCAGCACATAGAAGTAGCCAATCCAGGTGGTGGCCCACAACACGGATTTACGGGCTTGTTTGGCATCCGGCACGGTGAAGAAGCGCATCAGAATGTGCGGCAAACCAGCGGTGCCGAACATCAGCGCCATGCCAAAGGAGATTGCAGAGATGGGGTCCTTGATGAAGCCGCCAGGTCCCATGATGGCCAAGCCTATCTTGGCGGCGTCTTCAGAGGTCTTGCCGCCATTCACGGCCAGTTGGGTTTTGACTTCAACACCTTTGGCAAACAAGGCTTCAAAGCTGAAACCGTAGTTCGACATGACCATGAAGGCCATGAAGGTGACGCCAGCCAGCAAGAAGACAGGCCTTGATGATTTGCACCCAGGTGGTCGCTGTCATGCCACCAAAGAGCACGTAAACCATCATCAGTGCGCCCACCAGCACCACGGCAATCCAGTAGTCCAAACCGAACAGCAGCTTGATCAGTGCGCCCGCACCCACCATCTGGGCAATCAGGTAAAACGCCACCACCACCAGCGTGCCCGAAGCCGCGAAGATGCGGATGGGGGTTTGCTGAAAGCGGTAACCGGCCACGTCGGCAAAGGTGAACTTGCCCAGGTTGCGCAGGCGCTCAGCCATCAGGAAGGTGATGACGGGCCAGCCGACCAGGAAGCCAATCGAGTAGATCAGACCGTCATAGCCTGAGGCCATGACCGCTGCGGAAATACCCAGAAACGAGGCCGCAGACATGTAGTCACCCGCAATGGCCAAGCCATTTTGAAAGCCGGTGATGCCGCCACCGGCGGTGTAGAAGTCAGACGCCGATTTGGTTTTGCCGGCCGCCCATTTGGTGACAAAAAGCGTGAAAACCACAAAGCCGCCGAACATGCTGATGGCCACCCAGTTGGTGGGTTGTTTTTCGACTTGACCGAGGTCACCGCCAGCGGCAAAGGCCGTACCGGCAGCCAGCAGCGCCAGCAGGGCCGCGAAGATGAACTGAAACTTTTTCATTTGGACGCGTCTTTCAGGATGCTGGCTGTCAATTCATCAAATTCGCTGTTGGCACGGCGCACATAGATGGCCGTGATGAGAACGGTAAAAACGATTACGCCCAAGCCGATCGGAATGCCCAGGGACGTGACCCCGGCCCCAATGGGTTGCGCGAGGAACGGCTTGTCAAATGCAATCAGGGCGATGTAGCCGTAATACACGACCATCATCAACAGTGTCAGGCCCCAACCAAAGGCGTTTCGCTTGCGCCGAAGCTCGTGGTACTTGGGGTTTTTTTGGATTTTGTCTACAACGGGATCACTCACGTGACACTCCTTTTACGAGGTTAATAGGTGTTATCAAATGTATCGCTAGCACATTTGATGGATGTTGCCAAGTCGTGCTGACCCACTCCTTACTTTTTTTGTGGAAAAGCGGAGCGCTTCAAAAAACACGGTTGTGTTTTGAAATGCAGTGCACTGAGTGCGGGGAAATGGATGGTTTGAGAGCGCGTAAGACCGGGTCCTCCGACGCTGAAGCGAGATGTCGAGGCGAGTGGCCCGTAACTCGCTGAGATGGGTCAGGCTTCAGGGCGTTGGCGAATTCGCGGCGGCGGGTCCGCGGTAGGTCCAGTTCGACTGGCGCGCTGTGGGGCGGCTGATGCGCAGCTGATGCCGAGTGGCTTCGACCAGCTGCGACTGCTCAGAACTGCTTCCGCTCCGCTGCGGTGTCGGCGACGATGACGACCCGACTTTGCGCCGGTGGTAGGCCAGGCCAAACTTCGCAAGGTGGTACAGCGCCATAAAGGCCGGCGGCAGACGAGGCCCAGGGTTTGATCTCATCGATCAAGGCCATCAACAAAATTTCTGCTCTGACTTGGTTCGCTGCATTTTCTTCGGCTGAGAGCGAGTGGGCCGATCCATTGGCGGTGTCCCAGGTTCTGCCCCTGGTCGCCAGCTGTTGGCGGTTGGCCTCACCTGGCCGCCAGCGTTGACGTCGGTGAATTCGGCAGACGGGTCTGGGCGGTCGCCTGAAGTCACGGAGCGAATCGCGCTCACCACGCCAGACTTCAGGGCCTCTTCGTAGGTCGGGCGAAGCGTCTCCTTGACGGTGTTGGACAGTTCCTTGCATCAGACCTGGGATGGCGCCTCGAGCGGCTGGCGCGGCTGGACTGTAGCGGCGCTCTGAAAGGACTGAGTGTGGTGGCCGAGGGGTTGCCCTCGGCAATGGACTCCTCGATCGCCCTGTCTCGCAGGGGGTCCAGCCGAGATCCTGCTGTGGGGGGCGCGTCGCATCAGCCGCCAGCGAATCACGCAGGGAATGGTCGGGTGCCGCCAAGCCGCAGTGCGCGGTGCTTTGGCTGCGTTGAAAGTGTCTGCGGCTCGCCCTCCATCGGGGTCAACAGCAGGCAGAAAATGCAGAGCGACGCGCGTGGCGGTCTTGTTGTTGGCGGTCAACTGAGAATCGCATTGCCGTGAATGAGCTGCGCCTGCAGTAACAGGCACCCCAGCGATGCCTTTGTGCCGATTCCAAACGATTTCAAGCACGCTGTCAACGCGTCAACAGGGATGATGCCTGAATTACAGCGGTCAAGAACGTCGTGCGCTCACTGCGTAAGGACCATTCGATTGGGCGGGTGGCCGGTGCATCACCGCTGTCTTGTTTGTTACGGCATGTTTCCGTTGCGTTGGCACGACGTCAGAGTGATGTCAGTTGCCCCTTCGATAGTGCTCTCAGCAGGCAGAACCCCTGACGATAAAAACACCCCAACGGGAGACAACCCCATCGCCACTCCACGGCAGCGCCGCCCCTGAGCGCCACGCAGAGAAAAGTTGTTTTCGCCACGTCACTGGGAACGGTGTTCGAGTGGTACGACTTCTATCTGTATGGCGCCATGGCCACCATCATTGCGCGGCAGTTCTTCAGCGGGCTGGACGAAGGCTCGGCCTACTTTTTTGCCTTGCTCACCTTTGCGGCCGGCTTTGTCGTGCGGCCATTCGGTGCGCTGGTGTTTGGCCGCCTGGGCGACATGGTGGGGCGCAAATACACCTTTATCGTCACGATTTTGATCATGGGCCTGTCCACCTTCATCGTTGGCGTCGTGCCCAACTACGCCAGCATTGGCGTGGCCGCCCCGTTGATCCTGATCTTTCTGCGGCTTTACAAGGCCTGGCCATGGGCGGGGAATACGGCGGCGCCGCCACCTATGTGGCTGAACATGCGCCCAAGGGCAGGCGCGGCGCCTACACCGCGTGGATTCAAACCACCGCCACGCTGGGTTTGGCACTGAGTTTGCTGGTGGTGTTGGGCACGCGCTGGCTGCTGGGTGAGCGCGCTTTTGAGGACTGGGGCTGGCGACTTCCTTTTTTGCTGTCCATCTTGCTGTTGGGGGTGTCGGTCTACATCCGGATCAATCTGAGTGAGTCACCTGCTTTCCTGCGGATGAAGGCCGAAGGGCGGCGCTCCAAGCGCGCCATTGACGGAGTCATTTGCCCGGGCCAAGAACCTCAAAACGGTGCGTGCTGGCATTGGTTGGCCTGACTGGCGGGGCAGGCCGTGATCTGGTACTGCAGTCAGCTCTATGTGTTGTTCTTTTTAACCCAGTCGCTGATGGTTGACGCCACCGTCGCCACCGTCATGGTGGCCATCTCCCTGCTGATTGGCGCACCCTTCTTTTGTGCTGTTTGGCGCCCTGTCAGACAAAGTGGGGCGCAAGCCCATCATCATGCTGGGCTGTCTGTTGGCCGCCCTCAGCTACTTTCCCGTGTTCACCGCATTGACGGCTGCCGCCAACCCGGCGCTGGCCACGGCGCAGGCCACCAACCGGGTCACGGTCACGGTCGATCAGGCCGAGTGTTCGTTTCAACTCAACCTCACTGGCTCCGCTCGTTTCTCCAGCTCCTGCGATATGGCCAAGCAAGCGCTGGCAGCCGCGTCTGTCAGCTACACCAATGTGGCGGGGCTGGCGGGCACGCCGGCGGTCATTCATGTGGGGCGGGTGGCCGTACCCAGTTACAGCGCGCATGGTTTGACGGGCGCAGACGCCCGAAGCCAGGCCGAGGCCTTCAAGGCTGCTTTGGGCCAGGCGCTGGCTGACGCAGGCTACCCCACCAAAGCGGACATGAGCCAGGTCAACATCTGGGGGGTGATGGCCTTGCTCACCTATTTGGTGGTTTTGGTCGCCATGGTCTACGGCCCCATGGCCGCTGCGCTGGTAGAAATGTTTCCCACTCGCCTGCGCTACACCTCCGTCAGCCTGCCGTACCACATTGGCAACGGCTGGCTAGGCGGCTTGCTGCCGACCATCGCCTTTGCCGTGGTGGCCCAAACCGGCGACATGTACAGCGGCCTGTGGTACCCCGTCATCGTCGCCGGGGTGACCGCCGTGGTGGGCACCCTGTGGCTCAAAGAGACCAAAGACGTTGACCTCGACAAGGTGGAATGACTCCGGCGTGAGATGACCTGCCGCGCCGGGGCATTCCGCATTGCATTTTGGTCGCCATGGTTTACGGCCCCATGGCCGCGCGCTGGCAGAAATGTTCCCACTCGCCTGCGCTACACCTCCGTCAGCCTGCCGTACCACATTGGCAACGGTTGGCTAGGCGGCTTGCTGCCAGCCATCGCCTTTGCCGTGGTGGCCAAACCGGCGACATGTACAGCGGCCTTTGGTATCCCGTCATCGTGGCCGGTGTCACCGCCGTGGTCGGCACCCTGTGGCTGAAAGAGACCAAAGATGTTGATCTTGACAAGGTGGAATGACAGGCCGCGTGAGGTGACATTGCCACGGCTTGTTGCACACCCCATTGCCCTAAATGTCTTCAATCGCAGTTGGGCTAGCTGCCGCAGGTAGCTTGCATCTTTTTATTAATGTCCGTAATATCAATCTCTATCTGGTTTTAGACTGTCATTGCAGCCATGAAGTATAAAGAAGAACCCCTGTTGACCCCCCTGCATCTGGCCGAATCCGTGGCGCTGGGGGCCAAGCTCGCCCGGCTTCGCCATGCCCGCAAGCTGCGCCAAGTGGATGCTGCTGCGCGCGCCGGGCTGGCCCGGTCCACCGCTGTACTGATCGAAAAAGGCGACCCCAGCCGCACGCTGGGCCAGATCTTTCGTTACCTGCAGGCCATTGCCCCCGGCGTGACCTTGCTTGCCTTGCAGCAAGAAGCCGACCCCGCCCTCACCGCCCTGGCGCACGCCGAGGCGACCCAGCGTGTGCGGGCCCTGTCGCCCACTGAACTGGGCGCGCTGGACTTCTGATGGCCCAAGACACCCTTTTCGTGTTTGCCCACCTCTCAGAAGGCTGGGCCCCGGCCGGGCGCTTGTCACTCACGCAAGAGCGCGATGTGGTCGCCTCCCGCTTCGCCTATGGCACCCGCTACATCGAGCGCCCCGACGCGTTTGAAATCGACCCCGTCAGCCTGGGCTTGGCCGACAAAGCGCGTGTGCGCGGTGCCGAGCTGTTTCCCATCAACCAGCTCCCCCAGTTCGGAGGCATTCGGGATGCCGCGCCAGACGCCTGGGGGCGCCGCGTGATTGAAGCCCAACGCCGGGTGCCCGCCAATAGCCTCAGCGAGGCGGACTACCTGCTGGGCGCTGGCAGCGACCGCGTGGGCGCCCTGGATGTGCGCGCCGCGCTGAACAGCCCGACCCACCCCGGCGCGGCACAGGTTCAGTCCTTGCCGTACTTGCTGGAGACCGCAGAGCGCGTTGACCAAGGCTTACCGATACCGACGACGTTGACCGACTTCTTTGGATCGGCCCCTGGCGCGGGCGGGGCGCGGCCAAAAGCCACGGTCCGCGACGAAGCGGGTCTGCTCTGGCTGGCCAAGTTTCCTGCCGTGGGTGATGCTTTTGACGTCGCCCTGGCCGAATGCTGCACCCTGAAACTGGCCAAGCGCTGCGGTCTCACCGTGCCCGAAGTTCGGGTACAAGACATTGGCGGCAAATCGGTGCTGCTGATTCGCCGCTTTGACCGTTACTGGCAAGCACCCGGCGTCACCCTGCGTGCAGACATCACCCTGCACGAAACTGAGCCCGCGGCGGGCTTGGTCGAACATCGTTTGCCCTTTGCCAGCGGCCTCACGCTGGTGGCGTGCGACGAATTCGAGTCCCGACTCAAAGGCTATGCCGACCTGGCGCTCGCTGTGCGTGCCCATGCCCACCCCACCCATATTCGCGCCAACTGCGAAGAGCTTTTTGCCCGCATGGTGTTCAACATCTTTGTCAGCAACGATGACGACCACCTGCGCAACCACGGCTTTGTGCGCGACCCGCGCTTGCCCGGCTGGCGCCTGAGCCCGCTGTATGACGTGGTGCCACGCCCCAGCGTGGCCTTTGAGCGACAGCTTCACCTTCAAGTGGGCGCACAGGGCAAGCTGGCCACGCTGGACAACGCCATGTCCGCTTACAGCGCATTCACTCCGCAAAGAACCACCGCCATTGCCATCATTCGCCGCATCTGGAGCGAGCTGCGCCAGTGGCGCACCGCGTTTGAGGACATGGGTGCAATCCACCCGGGCATGGGCCGCCTGATCGACCAACTCGCCCCCGCCCTGCGTGATCTGGACGACATTTGCTCGCCCGCGCTGCAAGCCGAACTACGCAAACCTTGATTGTTAGCAGCCTGCGGGATGCCACAGCTACTCATGGAAAGCCTCATCGCCCTCGGTGTCAGGCCCACAACCGTTGAGCGGCGTTTACCAAACCCACCCATTCGGGGGATAGACGAGCGGCTGGCCGGCCCCTATATTCGCCACACTCAAAAGCAAAAACACCCTTGAATGCGGTGCATTCAAGGGGAATTCGTTGACGTTCACTACAGATGTTCTCGCGCCGATCAATGGCGCCGCACCATCATTTTTGTCTGTTTTGCTATTAAATATGAAGCGCCCTGCGCATGCAATTCGGGGGCTAGAGGCCAATTTGGCATAAAAATTCAAAATGCGTGGGACATTGACCCAATGCCATGCTGAGGATGTCCCTCGCTCATCTCGACCTGTGAGGCGCCTCACCCCGTTGCTGAAGTTGAGCCTGTTGGGTGGCTATAGAAGACGCAAAGCCCTTGACTCAGGCTGCTGAAGGTGGACTGCCTAGAATGTCTGGCCCCTACAGGAAAGACACTCCCCCATGACCCACGGTCTCATCCGCATTCGCGGCGCGCGCCAGCACAACCTCAAAAATCTTGACCTCGACATTCGCACCGGCGAGCTGACGGTGGTCACCGGCCCCAGCGGCTCCGGCAAGTCCAGTCTGGTGTTTGACACCCTGTATGCCGAAGGCCAGCGGCGCTATGTGGAGACTTTCTCGGCCTACGCCCGCCAGTTTCTGGACCGCATGGACAAGCCGGCGGTGGACCGGGTGGACGGCGTGCCGCCCGCCATTGCGATTGACCAGACCAACCCGGTGCGCTCCAGCCGCTCCACCGTGGGCACCATGACGGAGCTGAACGACCACCTGAAGCTCTTGTTTGCCCGCGCCGGCCAGTTGTTTGACCAGGACACGGCGCAAGCGGTGCGCCATGACTCGCCAGAGACGATTTACGCGCAACTGCAAGCCCGGGTGGGTGAGGGCGATGGGCGCTGGCGGTGACCTTTCCGGTGGAGCTGCCGGGCAGCGCCACGGCGGAAGAGATTGAGCAGTGGCTCTCGGTGAGCGGGTTCACCAAGGTGCAGGCGCAGCGCGAGGTGGCCACGCCCACCGGGCCGCGCCAGGTGCTGGACGTGGTGGCGGACCGATTCCGCCTGAGTTCGGTCGAGCGCGCCCGGGTGCTGGAGGCCATTGAGGTGGCGCTCAAGCACGGCAGTGGCCGCATGACGGTGTACGCCCTGGGCGCCAATGCAGACACGCCAGACGAGTTGTGGCGCTTTTCCACCGGCCTGCACTGCCCGGACAGCGACCGCCGCTACACCGACCCCATTGCCTCCATGTTCTCCTTCAACTCGGCGGTGGGCGCGTGCGACACCTGTCGGGGGTTTGGCCGCGTGATTGGCGTGGACTACGGCTTGGTGATGCCCAACGACAAGCTCACGCTGCGCGCCGGTGTCGATCAAACCCATGCAAACCCCGGCCTGGAAAGAAGCGCAAGACGATTTGATGCGCCATGCCGAGGCGGCCGGCATTCCCCGCGACACGCCGTGGAACAAGATGACGCCGGAGCACCAGCAATGGGTCATCAACGGCTCGCCCAACTGGAATGGCAAGTGGAACCAGCACTGGTTTGGCATCAAGCGCTTCTTTGAGTACCTGGAGAGCAAGGCCTACAAGATGCACATTCGGGTGCTGCTGTCCAAGTACCGCAGCTACACCCCGTGTGGCGACTGCGGTGGCGCGCGCCTCAAAACCGAGAGCCTGCTGTGGCGCGTGGGCAGCAAGGCGGACGCGGACGTGGCCCTGCCGCCCGAAAAGCGGTTTCTGCCCGTGGGCGCGAAATGGACGCGGCCCCAGCTGGAGGCCTTGCCGGGTTTGTGCCTGCATGATTTGATGCTCTTGCCCATTGACCGCTTGCGCCGCTTTTTTGACAGCGTGCAGCAAGCCGAGCTGGGCGCCACCGGCCACGCCCACAACCAGGGCGACCTGCAAGCGCTGAAGCTCTTGTTTGAAGAGGTCACCACGCGCCTGAAGTACCTGTGTGATGTGGGCATTGGCTACCTCACGCTGGACCGGCAAAGCCGCACGCTGAGCGGCGGTGAGGTGCAGCGCATCAACCTGACCACCGCTTTAGGCACCTCGCTGGTGAACACGCTGTTTGTGCTGGACGAGCCCAGCATTGGCCTGCACCCGCGCGACATGCACCGCATCATCGTGGCCATGCAGCGCCTTCGCGACGCCGGCAACACGCTGGTGGTGGTGGAGCATGACCCGGCCGTGATGCTGGCGGCCGACCGCATGATTGACATGGGCCCCGGCCCGGGCGAGCGGGGCGGCCAGATTGTGTTTGACGGCAGCACGCAAGACCTGCGCAGCGCCGACACCCTCACCGGCGCCTACCTGGGCGGGCGCAAGCAAGTGGGCATGGGCTTTCAGCGCCTGGTCGAGGCCAACACCCCGCGCCTGATTCTGGAAGGTGCCACCGAGCACAACCTGAAAAACGTGAGTGTGGAGTTTCCCTTGCAGCGGCTGGTGTGCATCACCGGCGTGAGCGGCTCGGGCAAGTCAACCCTGATACAAGACATTCTGGCCCCGGCGCTGATGCGCCACTTTGGCAAAGCCACCGAGGCTCCCGGCGCGCATGACCGCCTCATGGGCGCGGACTTGCTCAGCGACGTGGTGTTTGTGGACCAGTCGCCCATTGGCAAAACGGCGCGCTCCAACCCGGTGAGCTATGTGGGCGCATGGGACAGCCTGCGTGAGATTTTTGCCACCGCCCCCATCTCCAAGCAGCGCAGCTACACCGCCAGCAAGTTCAGCTTCAACAGTGGCGACGGCCGCTGCGCCACCTGTGGCGGCTCGGGCTTTGAGCATGTGGAGATGCAGTTTTTGAGCGACGTTTACCTGCGTTGCCCGGACTGCGACGGCAAGCGCTACCGCCCGGAGATTCTGGAAATCACCATTGAGCGCCAGGCCGGCGGCGTGAAACGCGAGCTGAACGTGGCCGACGTGCTGGCCCTTACCGTGAGCGAGGCCGCGGTGCTGTTTGCGGGCGACCGCGACGTGATTCGTGCGCTGCAACCCATCGTGGACGTGGGGCTGGAATACGTCAAGCTGGGCCAGCCGGTGCCGACCTTGTCAGGCGGCGAGGCCCAGCGCCTGAAGCTGGCCGGGCATTTGGCGGCTGCCGCCAAAAGCGCCACCGCCAGCCGCCAGAGCCAAAGCCACGCGTGGCGCGTTGTTTTTGTTTGACGAGCCCACCACCGGCTTGCACTTTGACGACATTGCCAAACTGATGCGCGCGTTGCGCAAGCTGCTGGACGCCGGCCACTCGCTGGTGGTCATTGAGCACAACCTGGACGTGATTCGCGCCAGCGACTGGCTGATTGACCTCGGCCCCGAAGGCGGTGAAGCCGGCGGGCTGGTCGTGGCCTATGGCACGCCGGACGATGTGCGCCAGCACCCCAGTTCCCACACCGGCAAAGCCCTGCGCGACTACGACGTGGCGCTGGGCAGCGGCTCGGCGGTCAACGAAGCCAGCGCGGTCTGGGCGGCAGCGGCGGTGAAGAAGGTGGCGCCGGTGAACGCCATTCAAATCGTCAACGCCCGAGAGCACAACCTGAAAAGCCTGAGTGTGGACATTCCGCGCGGCAAGTTCAGCGTGATCACGGGGGTGTCGGGGTCTGGCAAGTCCACGCTGGCGTTTGATATTTTGTTCAACGAAGGGCAGCGCCGCTACCTGGAGTCGCTCAACGCCTATGCCCGCTCCATCGTGCAACCGGCGGGCCGGCCCGAGGTGGATGCGGTGTACGGCATTCCGCCCACGGTGGCCATTGAGCAGCGCCTCTCCAGGGGCGGACGCAAGTCCACCGTGGGCACCACGACTGAGGTGTGGCACTTTTTGCGCCTGCTGTTCGTCAAGCTGGGCACGCAGCACTGCATTCACGACGGCACGGCCGTGGCGCCGCAAACGCCGGACAGCATTGCCGCCCAGTTGCTCAAAACCTACCGGGGCCAGCACATTGGCTTGCTGGCGCCGCTGGTGATGAACCGCAAGGGCGTTTACACCGAACTGGCCGAGTGGGCGCGCCCGCGCGGCTACAGCCACCTGCGGGTGGACGGCAACTTTTTGCCGACCACGGCGTTTCCGCGCATTGACCGCTTCAAGGAGCACACCATTGAGCTGCCAGTGGCCAGTCTGGATGTGACGCCCGCCAACGAGGCCGCCTTGCGCGCCGCGCTGGCTGACGCGCTGACCCACGGCAAAGGCGTGGTCCATGTGCTGAGCGATTTGAGTGGTTTGAAAGAGCGCATGGCGTCGGGCGAGCCCACCGCCGGGCTGGGTACGCTGAGTGTGTTCTCCACCAAACGCGCCTGCCCGGTGTGCAGCACCAGCTACGCCGAGTTGGACCCGCGCCTCTTCTCTTACAACAGCAAACACGGCTGGTGCCCGGACTGCGTGGGCACGGGCGTCAAGCTGAACAAAGAGCAGCGCAAGGTGTTTGACGACTCGGTGCGCGACGACGACGACATCAGGCCGCGAGCAAACCTTTGCCGAGGCCGATGTGGATGACCTGGTGGACGCCGTGTGCCCCAGTTGCGAAGGGACGCGTCTGAATGCCACGGCCCGCGCCGTCAAGTTTGGTCTGCAACTGGCGACGGATGCGCAGCCCGGCCAGGCCGCCAAAGTCGCATTGCTTCTGTGGCCATCACGGAACTGGCCCGTCTGAGCGTGACCGATCTTCGCCAGTGGGTGGAAACCATGCAGGTGAGTGGCCGCATGAGCCAGCGCGAGACCGACATTGCCCGCGATCTGGTGCCCGAGATTCGGGGCCGGCTGGAGTTTCTGGAGCAGGTCGGCCTGGGCTACCTCACGCTGGACCGTGGCGCGCCCACGCTCAGCGGCGGCGAGGCCCAGCGCATTCGCCTGGCGGCGCAACTGGGCAGCAACCTGCAAGGCGTGTGCTACGTGCTGGACGAGCCCACGATTGGCCTGCATGCGCGGGACAACCAGATTCTGCTCAACGCGCTGAAGTCGCTCAGCGACAAGGGCAACACGCTGGTGGTGGTGGAGCATGACGAAGACACCATTCGCCACGCGGACCACATCATCGACATTGGCCCCAGCGCGGGCAAGCGCGGTGGCCGCTTGGTGGCGCAGGGCTCGGTGGCCGACATTCAGGGCGCGGGCGACTCGCAAACCGGCCGCTACCTGTTGCACGCCATGAAGCACCCCTTGCAGATTCGCCGCGAGGTGGGGGTGTTTGTGGCCGCGCCAGTCGTTGCCGCTGTGCCGCTCGCAGTAGCGGCACCGGCCGAGGCTTCTGTGGCGCTGGAGGGCAATGACATCTTTGTGCCCAAACCCGTCAAGAAGAAAAAAGCCCCGGCCAAACCGGAAACGGACGCCAATGTGGGCGATGCGGCCGTGCAGCGCTGGCTGACCGTGCAGGGCGCGACCCTGCACAACCTGCAAAACGTCACCGCGCAGGTGCCGCTGAGCCGCTTGGTGGCCGTCACTGGCGTCAGCGGCTCCGGCAAGTCCACGCTGGCGCGTGATGTGCTCTTGGCCAATGTGCACACCGCCGTGCAAAAACGCAGCACCAAGGCCGGGCGAGACGCTCTTGCCGCGGGCGAAACCATTGCTTGGGTGGGTTGCGAGGGCGTGACCGGCTTTGAGACGGTGGACCGGGTGCTGGAAGTGGACCAAACCCCCATCGGCAAAACCCCGCGCAGCTGCCCCGCCACCTATATTGGCTTCTGGGACATCATTCGCAAGCTCTTTGCCGACACGCTGGAGGCCAAGGCACGCGGCTACGCGGCCAACCGCTTCAGCTTCAATACCGGCGAAGGCCGTTGCGCGGGTTGTGAAGGGCAGGGCATTCGCACCATCGCCATGAGCTTCTTGCCAGACGTGAAAGTGCTGTGCGAAACCTGCAAAGGCGCCCGCTTCAACCCCGAGACGCTGGCGGTGACCTGGCGCGGCAAAAACATTGGCGACGTGCTGCAGATGGAAGTGGACGAGGCCGTCGAGTTCTTTGCCGCCATGCCCAATATTGCGCACCCGGTGCAGTTGCTCAAAGACGTGGGGCTGGGTTATCTCACGCTGGGGCAGCCCTCACCCACGCTTAGCGGCGGCGAGGCCCAGCGCATCAAACTGGTGACCGAACTCAGCAAGGTGCGCGACGACATCACCCGGCGCGGGCAAAAGGCGCCGCACACTCTGTACGTGCTGGACGAGCCCACGGTGGGCCTTCACATGGCCGACGTGGAAAAGCTGATCAACGTGCTGCACCGCCTGGTCGGCGGCGGCCACAGCGTGGTCGTCATTGAGCATGACCTGGACGTGATTGCCGAAGCCGACTGGGTGATTGACCTCGGCCCCGACGGCGGCAACGGCGGCGGGCGCGTGGTGGCGGCCACCACGCCAGAAGGGGTGGTCAAGCTGGGCACCCACACCGGAAAAGCGCTGAAAGCCGTGTTGGCGCGGTAGGCCTTGTTGCAGGTAGTTGCTATAAAAATAGTAGCTGCCTGCGCAGGTAGCACCTGCGCTAGAGGCATTATTTCCCCATCAATTTTAAGAAAGCCACGTCATGATCACCTTCTACAACCACCTGCACGCCTTGCATCAAGGCAAGTTGGAAATGTTTCGCGGCGAGTTGGTGCCGTGCTTTGAGGTGCCGGCGCGGGCCGACCATGTGCTGAAGGAGTTGGAGCGACGTCAGCTGGGGCTGGTGCAGGCGCCAACGACGTTTGATGATGCGGCGCTGGCGGGTATTCACGCCCCGCGCTACCTGGACTTTCTGGCCCATGCCTGGGACGAGTGGGTGGCGCTGGACCCGGCCAACGCCGGGCGCGATGCCTGCCGTCGGTGTGGCCCACGCGCACCCTGCGCTCAGATGTGTTGCCAGCCAACTTCTCGGCGCGCATGGGTTTGTTCTCTTACGACGCAGGCAGCCCTTTGACGGCCGGCACCTGGACGGCGGCGCGGGCCGGGGCGCACTGCGCCTTGAGCGCGGCGCAAGAGGTCTCTGGTGGGGCCCGTGCGGCGTTTGCCTTGTCTCGCCCGCCCGGTCACCATGCCGGGGCGGACTTCTTCGGCGGCTATTGCTTTTTGAACAACGCCGCGTTGGCCGCACAGCACTTGCGCGACCAAGGCGCGGCGCGGGTGGCGGTGCTGGATATTGATTACCACCATGGCAACGGCACGCAGTCCATCTTTTATGACCGTGCCGACGTGCTGTTCACCAGCATTCACGGCGACCCGCACACCGAATACCCCTTCTTTCTGGGCTACGCCGATGAAAAGGGCGCCGGGGCGGGGCTGGGCTTTAACCACAACCTGCCTTTGCCGCGCGGCACGGACTTTGGCGCCTGGAATGCGGCGCTGCAAGAGGCCTTGCAAAGGCATTCAACGGTTTGGCGCGCAGGCCTTGGTGGTGTCGCTGGGGGTGGATACGTTTGAGGGCGATCCGATCTCCGGCTTCACGCTGAAAAGCGACGACTACCTGCGCGTCGGCGAGGCCATCGCGGCCGCCGGCTTGCCCACGGTTTTTGTCTTTGAAGGCGGCTACGCCGTGGCCGAAGTGGGCGTGAACGCGGTCAACGTGCTGGAAGGTTTTGAGCAAGCTTGCTGAGTCACTTTTTGGAAGAATGATGATTTCATTGGGTTTTTAGCACACGGCGTGCGTTGCGGTAACAAATTGCTCGGTGTTTTCCCTTGGTTTTTGGCATCAATAGTGCATTTGCGCAAAAATATCAGAAAACTGTAAGGAATGGCCGGGATAGTCCACCCCGCAGAGTGTTGGATTCGTCCTTGCTATGTGCTCTTGCAGTGAATTTTTCACTGTTGTCCCTTAATTTTCTCGAGGAGATTTCATGAAGGAAGACCTAAGTAGTCAAGCCTACTGGAAGGCCACGATTGCCCTACTGACCAAGATTCTCATCATCTGGGCAGCGGTGTCATTCGGTGCCGGAATTCTGTTTGCCGACATGCTCAACAACATCATCTTGGCGGTTACCCGCTGGGATTCTGGTTCGCCCAGCAGGGCTCCATCTACGTCTTTATTGTGCTGATTTTTTATTACGCCAAAAAGATGAATGACCTTGACGTTCGGTTCGACGTTCACGAAGACTGAGGGCTAAATCATGGATCTACAAACCACAATTTACATTGGTGTCGGTCTGAGCTTTGCGCTCTACATCGGCATCGCGATCTGGGCCCGTGCAGGCTCTACCAGTGAGTTCTACGCCGCTGGCGGCAGTGTTCACCCCATTGCAAACGGTATGGCGACGGCCGCCGACTGGATGTCAGCTGCTTCGTTCATCTCCATGGCTGGATTGATTTCCAACATGGGTTATGGCGGTGGCCTGTTCCTGATGGGCTGGACCGGCGGTTATGTGTTGCTGGCCATGTTGCTGGCACCGTACCTGCGCAAGTTCGGCAAGTTCACCGTGCCCCAGTTCATTGGCGATCGCTTCTACTCGAAGTCCGCCAGCATGGTGGCTGTGTTGTGTTTGCTGACAGCATCGCTCACGTACATCATTGGTCAGATGACCGGTGTGGGCGTGGCGTTCTCCCGTTTCCTGGGCGTGTCCAGTGAAGTCGGTATCTACGCCGGTATGGGTATTGTGTTCATGTACGCCGTGTTCGGTGGCATGAAGGGCATTACTTACACCCAGGTGGCGCAGTACATCGTGCTGATTCTGGCTTACACCGTGCCTGCCGTGTTCATCTCGCTGCAGTTGACCGGCAATGCATTGCCACAGCTGGGTCTGGGTTCCAACATCATTGGACAAGACATCTCCCTGCTTGAGCAAGCTTGACTCGGTGGTGACTGACCTTGGTTTTGGCAAATACACCACGACCACTGCCGGTAGCACACTGAACATGTTTGTCTACACCCTGTC
This sequence comes from uncultured beta proteobacterium, assembly GCA_963781205.1. Taxonomy (GTDB): domain Bacteria; phylum Pseudomonadota; class Gammaproteobacteria; order Burkholderiales; family Burkholderiaceae_C; genus Rhodoferax. The sequence continues at coordinate 33,163 of CAWAFG010000022.1, forward strand.
TCTCATGATTGGTACTGCGGGCCTGCCCCACGTCATCATGCGATTCTTCACGGTGCCAACGGTCAAGGACGCACGTTCTTCCGCTGGCTGGGCATTGGTCTTTATCGCCATTTTGTACACCACCGCACCTGCTGTGGCGGCCATGGCCAAGATCAACCTGATCCGCACGATCACACCAGGTGTGGTCATGAGCAACGCTGACGTGTATGGCAAAGAATCCGCCATTGAGTTCGAGAAGCGCCCTGACTGGATGAAGCGTTGGGAAAAGACGGGTCTGTTGAAGTTTGAAGACAAGAACGGCGACGGTCGTATTCAGTACTACAACGACAAGTCCAAAAACGAAGCCTTCAATGCCAAAGCAGCCGAAGCCGGTTGGAAAGGCAATGAGCTGGACGTCAACGCCGACATCATCGTGCTGGCCAACCCTGAAATCGCGTTGTTGCCTAACTGGGTGATTGCGTTGGTGGCAGCGGGTGGTTTGGCTGCGGCTTTGTCGACAGCGGCTGGTTTGCTGATGGCGATTTCTTCGGCGGTGTCTCATGACCTGATCAAGAACATCTTTGTTCCGACCATCAGTGAGAAGAACGAACTGCTGGCCGGAAAGATCTCGATGGCGGTGGCGATTGTGATTGCAGGTTGGCTGGGCTTGAATCCACCAGGATTCGCGGCGGGTACCGTGGCTTTGGCCTTCGGTATTGCAGCCAGCTCGCTGTTCCCCGCGATCATGATGGGTATTTTCAGCAAGAAGATGAACAAAGAAGGCGCCATCGCCGGTATGTTGGCTGGCCTGTTCATTACCCTGTTCTATGTGTTTGCACACAAGGGTATCTTCTTCATCAAGGGCACGGACTTCCTGCCCATGATCGGCGGAGCCAACAGCTTCATGGGCATCACGCCTGAAGCCTTCGGTGCAGTTGGCGCCATGGTGAACTTTATCGTCGCCTTCGTGGTGTTCAAAGTGACCAAAGAGGCACCTGCGCACATTCAGGCCATGGTCGAAGTCCGTGCGTATTCCACGCGGTTCCAAGTTGGTGGACGGTTCACATTAAGAACTGTTGACTGCTTGAGTCGATTGCCCGGCACTTCATAGCGGGAGCGACAATAAAGGCCCTGCCAGCCCCGCTGGCAGGGCCTTTTTACTGAATACCCCGTTTTTGGCGGGACACAAGGGGTCTTACATGGTTTTTGATATCAGTGTCGCGATGACATGGATACTTTTTTTGGCACTTTTTCCGATGGCCTTTGTCTGGCTTCGCCGGGCATGGCGCATTGCCATGCGGCGCGACTTCTCCGAGGTGGCGCTCAAGGGCGGTGAATCCCCAGCCAACCCCAAAAAATATGCACCCTATGAAATGGGCATTAATCTGGTGGCTGGCATCATCATCGTGGGGGTCATCTTCTCTGTGGTGTCCGGTGCGCTGGAATACCAGGTCTGGAGCGCTATTGCAGGGAGTACCATTTGGTGTAAATTTTTTGCCAGCTTCGCTTTGTCCCGACAAGCCCATGCCAGTTGGGGAAAGACCAAGACCTGAGTTCACCGGTAGGCGAGGGCGCCGCGACATCTAAAAGCCAAGGAGGTTCGTTATGACAGGACTTCGTTCACAACGCCTGATGGCCTTGTTTGTGGGTGGTTGGCTGTTGTTTAACTTTCCCCTGCTGGCCTTGTGGGACCAAGAGGCTCATGTGCTGGGCATTCCGCTGTTTCCTGCCGCTCTGTTCACGCTTTGGGCCCTGTTGATTTTCGCCATGGCCTGGTTGATGGAGCGTTCTGACGACGCCTCCCAGGGCGACTGACCATGTTGTCGCCCGCGTTGGTGGTCGGCGTCTCGTTTGCGTACCTTCTGGTTTTGTTTGCGGTGGCCTACTACGGCGACTGGCGTGCCGCGCAGGGCCGTTCACTTCTTGCCAGTCCCTGGACTTACGCCTTGTCCCTGGCGGTTTATTGCACCGCGTGGACGTATTTCGGGAGTGTCGGTCGCGCGGCCTCCGGGGGCGTCTGGTTTTTGCCGATTTACCTGGGGCCCACGCTGGCCATGGTGCTGGGCTGGATGGTGGTTCGAAAAATGATTCGTATCGCCAAGGCTTACCGCATCACCTCCATTGCCGACTTCATTGGCAGCCGCTACGGCAAGAGCCCGCTGCTGGCGGGGCTGGTGACGCTGATTGCGGTGGTGGGCATCGTTCCCTATATTGCGCTGCAACTGAAGGCTGTGTCGGCGGGTTATGCCTTGCTGACCACGCCGCTGGGCGCTCCGCTGGTCGAGCCGGGTGGCGTGGAGTCAGGACAGTACTTTTTACGTGGCGCTGGTTCTGGCCGGCTTTGCCATGGTGTTTGGCGCACGTCACCTGGACACCACGGAGCGCCATGAGGGCATGGTGGCCGCCATTGCCTTTGAGTCGGTCGTCAAGTTGGTGGCCTTTCTGGCGGTGGGTCTGTTTGTGGTGTACGGCTTGTTTGACGGTCTGGGTGACTTGTTTTCCCGCGCCCAGGCCGTGCCCGAGTTGGCCTCGCTGCTGCGGTTGGAGCAAGGCGGCCAATTTGCCTGGACGCAGTGGTTTGCGCTGACCTTGTTGTCCATGTTGTCGGTCTTGTTTCTGCCGCGTCAGTTTCAGGTGATGGTGATCGAGAACGTGCGGGAGAGTCACTTGCGTCGGGCGGTCTGGGTGTTTCCGCTTTATCTGCTGGCTATCAATCTGTTTGTGCTGCCCATTGCCTTGGGTGGCTTGCTGTACTTCGGGCCGGGCCAGATGAACCCGGAGAGCTTTGTCTTGTCACTGCCGCTGGCCGCCGGGCAGGAGGTGCTCACCCTGTTTGCCTTTGTCGGCGGTCTGTCAGCGGCCACGGGCATGGTGATTGTGGAGACGATTGCGGTCTCCACCATGGTCAGCAATGAGTTGGTTTTGCCGCTGCTGTTGCGTTCACGCCATCTTCGCCCCGAGGCCGGACGCAATGTGTCCGGTTTGTTGTTGTCGATACGACGTGCGGCCATTCTCGGGTGTGTTGGTGCTGGGCTATGTCTACTTTCATTTGGCGGGTGAAGCGTATGCCCTGGTCAGCATTGGGTTGATCAGCTTTGCGGCGGTCGCGCAGTTTGCGCCTGCCGTTTTCGGCGGTCTGTACTGGAAGGGTGGAACACGGCGCGGCGCCTTGGCGGGACTGCTGGCCGGGTTTTTGATGTGGTCTTACACCTTGATGTTGCCGTCGATGGCCAAGTCGGGCTGGCTCCTGTCGCCAGACTTTGTGACGACGGGCCCCTGGGGCGTGGGGTGGCTGCAGCCCGAGCACTTGTTTGGGTTGACAGGGCTGGACAACCTCACGCACTCCCTGTTCTGGAGCTTGCTGGCCAATGGCGTGGCCTACGTGGGCCTGTCTTTGCTGAAGGCGCCATCAGGGGCAGAGGCGAGTCAGGCGCTTGATGTTTGTGGATGTGTTCAAGCGCACGATATCGGCCAGCCCGGTGTTTTGGCGCGGGCGGGCCAAGGTGCCGGACCTGCAGCGCCTGTGTGCCCGTTTTCTGGGCGACGCCAAAGCCCACCAATTGTTTGCCAACTACGCCCGTGATACGGGCGGGGGCCGGTGGATGCCATTCGAGCCCGATGCCAGGCTGGTGCAGTTTGTTGAAACCCAATTGGCGGGCGCGGTGGGCAGTGCATCAGCCCGGGTGCTGGTGGCGTCGGTGGCCGAAGAAGAGGTGCTGACGCCCGAGGATGTGCTTCGAATTCTGGATGAGTCCTCCCAGTTGCGAACCCGCTCCCGAGAGCTGGAGGAGAAGTCCCATTCGCTGGAACGTGCCACCGAGGAGCTGCGCCAGGCCAATGAACAATTGATGAGTCTGGACCAGCTCAAGGACGACTTCATGGCTTCCGTGACCCACGAGTTGCGCACGCCGCTCGACGTCGATTCGGGCGCTGGCGGAGCTGATGCGCGATGACCCCAAGATGGAGCTGGCACAGCGGCGCCAGTTCATGGGCATCATCGTGCGGAAACCGAGCGACTTTCCCGGCTGGTCAATCAGGTGCTGGACATGGCCAAGTTCGAGTCCGGCCATGCCGAGTGGCATACGGTTGAGGTTGATCTCAGGGCGCTGGTTCAGCAGGCGGTGGCGACCACGGCAGAGATGTTTCGGGAAAAACAGTGCACGGTGGAGGTCGTGGTGCCTGACACGTGTGCCCACGCTGATGGCGGACCCGGACCGCTTGACGCAGGTCATGTTGAACTTGCTGTCAAATGCGGCCAAGTTTGTGTCCGGTCCCAGGTGGTCGGGTTTGCGTAAGTTTGGAGCGCGACGATACGGGCATGACGGTGAAGGTCCAGGACAACGGGCCTGGCGTGCCTGAGGCGCAACAGAGCCTGGTTTTTGACCGGTTTCACCAAGGCGGCGACGCCACCCAGCGGCCGCACGGGACGGGGCTGGGATTGCCGATCAGCCAGCAAATCGTGACCCATTTTGGGGGCCGGTTGTGGCTGGAGCAGACGCCCGGCGAGGGCGCCTGCTTTGCCTTTCACTTGCCCTGGATCGACTCGCCAGGCGGGGTGCGGAACAAGAACAAGGAGACAAGACATGAACAAAAAAATACTGGTGGCCGACGATGAGCCGAATATCGTCATTTCACTGGAGTACCTGCTCAAGCGCGAAGGCTATACCGTGGTCGTGGCCCACAACGGGCAGGAGGCGCTGGATGCGATGGTCGCACAGCGGCCCGACCTGGTTTTGCTGGACGTGATGATGCCGGTGAAGACCGGGTTTGAGGTGTGCCAAGAGGTGCGGGCGAGCGACGCGTTCAAACACATCAAAATTCTGATGCTGACGGCCAAGGGGCGTGACACCGACATGGCCAAAGGGCTGGCACTGGGCGCTGATGGCTACATGACCAAACCGTTTTCCACACACGACCTGGTGCAGAAGGTGGCGGACATGCTGAGCGAATCCTCATGAAGGCAGACCGACGGCTGTGGCTCGCCATTGCTGGCGTCGGGCTGGCCATGGCGCTCTGGCTGGCGTTGACGGTTGCTTTGCTGTGGTCCACCCTGCATCCGGACGAAAAGGCTACCGTGGACGCCGTTCTTGGCCCCCGCATGGCCCTGCTCGGTCTGAGTTGGGTGCTGGCGTTGGGTGGCGTGGCGGTGGGCTTGGGCAAGCTCTATAAGCGCTACGCCTTTGCGCCGGCCCGTCTGCTGGAGCAAACCCGTGTCCTGGTGGCTGCTACTGAACCTCAACAGTTGATGCCAGCGGGCAGTACGGAGATTCGAGGGCTGGGTGTTGCCATCAACGAGTTGGCGGCGCAGCGAGACCACCTGCGCGCCGACATGGCGCAGCAAATTGCGCAGGCCAGCGGCCATGTGCAGCAGGAAAAGAACCGGCTTGCCGCACTCATGGCCGAGCTGACCCAGAGCGTGGTGGTATGCAACCTGGATGGCCGTATCTTGCTGTACAACAGCCGGGCACGGCTGCAGTTCAAGGCGCTGTCAGACGCGCCTGCCTTGGCGGATGGGGCGGAGTTGATTGGCATTGGTCGCTCCATTTATGCGGTGTTTGACCGCAAGTTGGTGGCCCATGCCTTGGAAAGCATTTATCAGCGGCTCGCGCGCGGGGCCGGTAGCCCGTCCGCCCAGTTTGTCACCACCACGCGAAGTGGGCAGTTGTTGCGGGTGCAAATGGCGCCCGTGCGGGCCAGCGACAAAGAAGGGGCATCGGCGGACCTGAGCGGATTTGTTCTGATGCTGGACAACGTCACGCGCAATTTCGAGGAAGGCAATTTGCGCGATCAACTGCTGCACGGATTGACCGAACGCAGCCGCTCGTCGCTGGCCAACATGCAGGCCGCGGTGGACATGCTCTCGCTGCCAGATCTGGAACCCGTCATGCGGGAACGTTTCCTGAGTGTGGTCCGCGATGAAGTCGGTGTCATGAGCAAGCGGGTGACTGATTTGGCGCAGCAGGCCGCTCAAGGCCTGAAAACCCGATGGCCAATGGAAGAAATGCTCGGTTCCGACTTGTTGCTGGCCGCGCAGCGGCGCATGGAAACCCAGTGCGAGCGCACCGTGTCGCTGGACAGTGTGGACGCCTCCGTCTGGCTGCGGGTGGACAGCTTCACCTTGATTCAGGCCTTGAGCTATCTTGCTACCCGACTGGTGGATGAGTTCGAGGTGAAATTCATGCGGCTGCGCCTACAGACAGTGCAGGGGCGGGCCCAGCTGGACCTGATCTGGACCGGGCAGGCGATGAGCACCGAGACGGTGATGAGCTGGGAGATGGAAGCCATGCGCTTTGGGGCGGAAAGCACGCCGCTGACCGTGCGCGACGTGGTGGCGCGTCATGGCGGCGAGATGTGGTTTGAGCGCGAGCGCATTCGCCACGAGGCTTTCTTTCGGTTTTTGCTGCCGCTGGCCGATGCACAGGAGCAACTGGAGGCAGCGCAGCAGGTGCGCCACAACGACAGCCGCCCTGAGTTCTATGACTTCGATTTGTTTCAGGTCTCAGAGGCCGGCCACGCGCTGGATGACCGGCCGCTGTCATCGCTGTCCTACACGGTATTTGACACCGAAACCACCGGGTTGAATCCGTCGGGGGGCGACGAAATCATTCAGATTGGTGCGGCGCGCATCGTCAATGGCAAGCTGTTGCGCCAGGAGAGCTTTGAGCAGCTGGTTGACCCGCAGCGGCAGATTCCGGCGGTCACCATCCCGATTCATGGCATCACGCAAGACATGGTGAAGGGTCAGCCCCGCATTGGTGAGGTCTTGCCGGCGTTCCATGTGTTTGCGCAGGACACGGTGCTGGTGGCACATAACGCGGCCTTCGACATGAAGTTTCTGCAGCTCAAAGAGGCTGAAACCGGGCTGGTCTTTGGCCACCCGGTGCTGGACACTTTGTTGCTGTCCGCCGTGGTGCACCCCAATCAGGAGTCGCATCGGCTGGAGGCGATTGCCGAGCGCTTCAACATCACGGTCGTTGGGGCGCCATACGGCGCTAGGCGACGCCATGGTCACGGCCGAGGTCTGGTTGCGCTTGATTCCGCTGCTGCAAGAAATGGGCATTCACACCATGAGCCAAGCACGAGAGGCCGCGCAAAAAACCTATTACGCACGGCTGAAATACTGAGCCCGGTGGGGAAGGCGCGCTAGAAACGCCCGGATTGGTAGCGTTGACCCAAGACGCCTTGCAAGGTTTGCACGACTGAGAAGGCCTCCTTCAGGTGGCTGCGTTCAAAGTTGGACAACTCGGTCAGTGAGAGGTAGTTGTCAGGTGGCTGGCCCGCCTGTATTTGGCGTGCCTGATGGGCAATTCGCAGCTTGGCCAAAAATTCCAGCGCACCCTGCAAGTCGCGCGCGCTTTGAGCGCTGACCTCGCCTGCCTGCGCCGCCGCCTCCAACCGGTCGCTGGTGTTCACGGCAGCCAGACCATCCGCCAAGGCATAGACCCTGGCCAGGTCGACGATGGGCACGATGCCCGAGTGCTTGAGATCAATGGTGCCGGGGTGTTCGCCGCCGCGAATGAGGGATATCGACCCAAACAAGCCCAGCGGCGGGCGATGCTTGAGCGCATTGCCAACCATGTAAGCCAAAAACAGGCTGTTTCCCTTGGTGCGTTGCAACACATCGCGACGCAGACCATCCAGCAATTCAGACTGGCCGTGAATCGCACGAAGGTCAAAAAACACGCAGGTCAGCATCAAGGCTTTGGGTTCGGGCTGGTTGACCCACTTGTGAAAGTACTGGGCCCAGCGCTGGCGCGGCTGACGCCAGGTGTCGGTCATCGCCATCATCTCGCCAGGGCAGTGAATGTAGCCACAGGCCGCCAGTCCGTCACAGACAAACTTCGAGAACGTTTTGAAGTACTCGCCGTGCAGGGCTTCGTCGTAAGCGTCGTCCAGAATCAGGCAGTTGTCCTGGTCGGACTTGGCAGATTGTTCGTTGCGCGCCTGTGAGCCGGCGGCCACCCACACATAGTCAATGGGGGCCGGGCCGAGTTGGGCCTCGGCCAACTGGATCAGCCGAACCGTCAAGGCGTCCGTGATGGCGGTCACGATGTGGCCGGTGCTGTAGGCGCTCGCATCGGCTGCCGCCAGGTGCTGTCTGCAAGTGCTTGACCTTGGTGCTGATGTGGGCCAGACCGTCGAGCGAGGTTTGTTTGTAGATGTCGCCAGCCAGATAAACGGCCGAGGTGCTGTGTTGCTCGGTCAGGTCGGTGGCTGTGATCATGCCGGCAATTCGCGCGCCATCCATCACAGGCACATGGTGAATGTTGTGGCGGGCCATGAGCAGCAGGGCATCAAAAGCGGGGCTGTTGGCGCTCACGGTCAACGGGGCCAGTGTGGCAATGTCTGCCACGGGGCGCCCGCTGTCCATACCTTCGGCCACCACCCGGTTGCGCAAATCGCGGTCAGTGATCAGGCCAAATAGCTCACCTTGCTCGACCAGCAGGACGGAAGATACCCGCAAATCCCGCATCATCTCGGCGGCCGCCCGGATGGTGACATTCGGGGCGAGTGTGATGGGCTCGCGTTTGATCAGCGTGCGAATCGGGGTGCTCAGCAGGTTGAGTGGCGCGCCGGAGTCGGTCTCTTGCGCTCGGCTGTTCGAGGGCTGGTTGGCGAAGCGGTGCCGACGGGAAAAAAATCCAGCAACTCAGGCTGGTGGTGGCACAGGTCGGTGAGCGCTTCGGGCGTCAACCAAGCCACCTGGCAATCACTGCCCGCCATGGCCTGCCAGGTCGCCAGTTGGTGATCGGGCGTGGCCCCAAAGCCCAACAACTCACCGCTTTGCAGGCGCACTGACAGACCCTAGGTCGGGGTCCTTTAAAAGCACCTCGCCACTGAGTAGCCAGCCCAGTCGGGTCGCCAGGCTACCCTGGGCCAGCAGCGTGGCGTGGGCCGGGTATGTCTCACAGATGAAGCGCTTGGCCAGGGCCTTCTGGGCTGGCCGGCTTGACCTGCCCCCAAACACGATGCGTCGCCAAGGTATTGGCAAGCGAGGCCGGTGTGGGGGCGGATGTGAGCATGGGTCAGGTCTCCAAAATGAGTGGGCAACTTGACCGCCATTGTTGCAGACCCACCCGAGAGGCTGGTCGCCGACTTAGCGCGGCACTTGGGACGTGCGAACTTGAGCAAGCGGGTGGCCAGCAGGGTCTCCGCCAGAAAGCACAACAGCGCCAGCAGAAAGCAGCTCACGCCCGCCAGAAAGGAGACCGTGGCCAACCGCAGCATGTTCAGTTGGGTGGTCTCGCCCAGAAAGAGCATGACGATGGTCAGGCCAATCAACATGGCGCAAAGGGTGAGCAAGGCAATGCAGCCGTTGACCAGCCATCCCCTGCGGCGAAGGCGACGCAACTCGTCATAGGCGGGTGCCATGGAAGGGTCCGACTCGGCCGCGCTGAGCACTCGAGCCTCCAGCACGCGGGCCCGGTCAATGATTCGCGCCAGGCGGCCCGCCACGGTGCCAATCATGCCGGAGACGGCGGTCAGCAAGAACACCGGGGCCACAGCGAGTTGAATGCCGTGGGTGACGGCGGAAAGGTCTTCGGCAAAAAACATAAAAATCCTCAGCGGGGTAGCGGGCGTGTGGGGTGATTGTCGAGAGATCCGCGCCCAGGGGATTTCGTTTTGGACTAGCGTGGCAACCCCCAGACCGGCAATGCCAATCAAAGCCATCGGAAAACCCAGGGCGGGGGACCATTGAATGAGCGCGCCCGATGCGGCTGACGCCACCAAACCGCCCAGGGTGTAGGTCAGCACCAGCACGGCGGTGCTGTTCACCAGCGTGATGCCTTTTTCCCGGGCGCCGATGTCAATCATGGCCAGGGTATAGAGCGCGCCACCGGCGGCCCCCCAGACAAACACCACGGGCCAGACCAGCAGGGTCAGATAACGGCACCAGCAGCATGGCAACGCAGGCCAACAAGATGAGGACTGCAAACCCGGCCATCATGGTGCGCCGCCCCTGCGCCGGCGAGGCAAACCGGTCAGCCACCATGCCGGCGGGCAGCGCCGCCAACGTGCCGCCCAGCCCACTGGCCGACACCAGCAGTGCGGCGGTGCTGTCGCCGTGGCCCAGAGCCAGGCCGTACAGCGGCAGGATGGAGGCCAGGCCCAGCTCAAAGAAGCCCCCCAAAAAGCCGACCAGCATGATGACGGGATGCGCCAACACGGCGTGCCACAGACCGTGCAGGCCCACGCGCGCGGTGTGGGTGTCGTGGTCGGGCGGCAGTTGGGGAATCACGGCGGTCCAGGCCAGGCCAATGGCCAACAGCGCGATCACCACCCACAAGGCGTAGGGGCTGCTGGCGCCGACCCAGGCCAACGCGGTGGGGCCAATGACAAAAGTGAGTCCGACCATGGTGGCGTAGGTGCCAATGTATTTGCCAATCTGGGCGGGCGGGGCGAATTCCGCGATGAAGGCTTCGGCCAGTACCCAGCGCAAGCCGCCGGCCACACCGGCCAGCAACTGCAGAACGAACCAGATCCAGAGGACATCGGTGGCGAGAAATCCGATCGCTGCCAGCAGCGGCGCGACCGACGCCAGCCACATGGCGGGCCGGCGGCCCATTTGTTGGGTCAGCGCTGATGCAAACGGCGTGATGACAAACACGCCAAGCCAGGTGGTGGCCGCAAAGAGGCCAGCCACGGTGGTGGAGACGTGCGCCGACTTCAGCATCAACAAGAGCCACGGGGACAGCATGAAGATGCCCGACAGCTGAAACAGGGTGGAGCCGAAGACGCTGATCAGGCCCCAGTTAAAGCGCCCAGACGCGCCGGCAGGCGACGAAGGCGGTGAGGCGCTCACAGACCGCGCCCGGCCAGGAGGCGTTGCGCCACTTCGGCAAAGCCGGCGCCGCGCTCGCTGGGGGTGATGTAGCGCGGCTTGTGGCTCAACTGCGGCCTCAAACCGGCGAATGTTGGCCACGCCGATGCTGTGCTCGAAGTGTTGAAACATCAGTTGGTCATTGGTGGAGTCACCCACATAGACCCAGCGGTGCAACTCGGCGTCCAGATCGCGTCCGAACAACTCGCGCACGATCCAGCGCGCCCCGCTGAGCTTGTTGTGCTCGCCAAACCAGGCGTTGATGTGGATGCTGCTCACGGTGGCGTTCATGCCCGCTGCGTGCATGATCCGCACCGCGTGGGCAATGTGCTCGGGGCCTAGGTGAACGAACTCGCTGTGGTCAATGGCAATGTCGGTTTCGCGCCCCGGCGAATCTTGCGACAAGGCCGCACCCGGCACGGCCGCCAAGACTTGCTGCGCCACGGCCTGCATGCGGGTGAAGTTCAGCCGCCGGGTGGCGGCATCTTGTTGATATAGTTTTGATAGCGGCTTGCGCTTATCTGACGGGCGCTGGAGGCCAATTTCTTGTAAATTTTCACCCCGAAAAGCGACCGCGCCGTTTTCTGCCACGATGGCATCCACCGGCCAGGGCGCCACGCCAGCGGCGGCGTCACCGCGCGCAAAGGGCTCGCTCCAGCCAATCGGGCGCCCGGTGATGGGAATCACATGCAAACCCGCCGCCTTCAGCGCGGCCAGCGCCTGCAGCGCGTCGGGCGTGATGGCACCGTCGGTGGTGAGGGTGTCATCAATGTCGGTGAACACGCCAGTAATGTCGCCCCAGTCTGACGGGCGACCACTCGGATAGCGGGCGCATGCGACTTAGCCAGCCGCCTGCAAAGCCAATCCCGCATGCTCGCGCAGCGGGTGGAAGTGGATTTTGGGGAAGCGCTCTTGCGCCAAGCGCACGTCATAGGGTGAGGTGCACAGGTACGCCAGCGTGTTGGCCGCGTCGCGGGCCATGCGCATGGGGTAGGCGTCGCAAAAGGCTTTCAGTTCGGCCGGGGTGTCTGCGGTGATCCAGCGCGCGCCGGTGTACTGGCAGCCTTCCAGCCGAATGTCGGCGTCGTACTCGCCTTTGAGGCGGTGTTGCACCACTTCAAACTGCAATTGCCCGACGGCACCCAGCAGCATGTTGCCGCCGACTTCGGGGCGGAAGACCTGAATCGCGCCTTCTTCGCCCAACTGGGCCAGGCCCTGCTGCAACTGCTTGGTGCGCAAGGGGTTGCGCAGCACCACGGTCATGAACAACTCGGGCGCAAAGAAGGGCAGGCCGGTGAACTGCAGGTTCACACTGCCGTCGGTGATGGTGTCGCCCAATTGCACGCCGCCGTGGGTGGTAAAGCCCACGATGTCGCCTGCGTACGCCTCTTCCACCGCCTCACGACGCTGGCTCATGAAGGTGACCACGCTGGTGGGGCGCAGTTCTTTGCTGGTGCGCATCACTTTGAGCTTCATGCCCGGCGTGTACTTGCCGGAGGCCATGCGCACAAAGGCAATGCGGTCGCGGTGGTTGGCGTCCATATTGGCCTGCACCTTGAACACCACGCCCGAAAACGCGGTGTCGTCGGGCTGGATTTCCTTGATCACCGGCTGGCGGTTGACCAGTGCCGAGCTGATCCGTGAGCGGGGCGAGGGCGACAGGTCCACCAGCGCGTCCAGCACCTCCATCACACCGAAGTTGTTCACACCAGAGCCAAAAAACACCGGGGTCTGTTTGCCGGCCAAAAAGGCCTCGTGGTCCCAGGCCGGGGAGGCGCCGGTGGCCAGTTCCATGCTCTCCAGGGCGGACTCGTACTCGCTGCCAAAGCGTTTGAGCAAGGTGGCGTGCTCGGTCAAGGGAATGGTCGTGAAGTCTTTGGGACCTCGGTCGCTGCCTGGCTCGAACACCGTCATGGCGTTGGTGCGCAGGTTGATGATGCCGCCAAAGGTCTTGCCTTGGCCCACGGGCCAAGTCATGGGCACGCAAGGCATGCCGAGTTCGCGCTCGATTTCGTCCATGATGTCCAGCGGCTCGCGCACCTCACGGTCCATCTTGTTCACAAACGTGATGATGGGTGTGTCGCGCTGGCGGCAGACCTCAATCAGGCGGCGGGTTTGCGCCTCGACACCGTTGGCAGCGTCAATCACCATCAGGGCCGAATCCACGGCGGTCAGCACGCGGTAGGTGTCTTCAGAGAAGTCTTTGTGGCCGGGTGTGTCCAGCAGGTTGATCACATGCTCGCGGTAAACCATCTGCATCACCGAGCTGGCCACGGAAATGCCGCGCTGCTTCTCAATTTCCATCCAGTCACTGGTGGCGTGGCGGGTGGCTTTGCGGGCTTTGACGGAGCCGGCAATCTGGATCGCGCCTGAAAACAGCAACAGTTTTTCGGTCAGCGTGGTTTTACCCGCGTCGGGGTGAGAAATGATCGCAAAAGTGCGGCGGCGGCGGGTTTCGGCGGTATAGGACACAGGAATTCCAGATGAGTGTGCAGGGCGCGAACACGCCAGTGGTGTCGCGCATGCGGGCGAGCGCCCGGGTCGCAGGATTTTACCGGAGGGCGTCAGCCAGGCGCCATTGGTGGATGTGAACGGGCTGCAGTGGGTCGGCACCCTGAAATCCAGGGTTGCCGCTACAGCGGTGGCAGGGCTGATTCGCGACAAGGGATGGGTTTGAAATACGGACCCAAAGAAACGCATGTTGTGGGCAGCACTGTTTTGTCGTTCGCCCAAAAATGCCCAGCCAGCTTATAATCTCAGCCCTATCCGAGGAGCGTTGCAGTTCGCCCAGTGCGAATGAGGCTCGGAGCACACCGCGGCGTATGGCTGTGGTCGTATCAACGGCGCTCACCCACTGGTCTTTTGGGTGAGTCCATTCCCTTCAATAGAAGATGGGTTCGCAAGAGCCAGTGGTTCTACAAAATTTACTTTTGGAGTTAACCGTGGCCAAGACATCACCATCCGTTAAAAATACCGACTACATCATTGCTGACCTGGGCCTTGCTGCCTGGGGTCGCAAGGAATTGAATATTGCCCAGACCGAAATGCCCGGCCTGATGGCGATCCGCGAAGAGTTCGCTAAAGAGCAGCCCTTGAAGGGCGCCCGCATCACGGGGTCATTGCACATGACCATTCAGACCGGTGTGCTGGTCGAAACGTTGCAGGCCTTGGGCGCTGAAGTGCGTTGGGCGTCCTGCAATATCTACTCCACCCAAGACCACGCGGCAGCGGCCTTGGTTGAAGCGGGCACCCCTGTGTTTGCCTACAAAGGTGAATCTCTGGATGACTACTGGGATTACACCCATCGCATTTTTGAGTTCAACGGCAAAAAGGGCACCAAGGCCGAAGGCCCGAACATGATTCTGGACGACGGTGGCGACGCCACCTTGCTCATGCACTTGGGCGCCAAGGCAGAGACCAACCTGTCGTTGCTGGACAAGCCCGGTAGCGAAGAGGAAATTTGCCTGTTCAACGCGATCAAAGCCAAATTGAAGCTGGACCCGACTTGGTACAGCCGTCGCCTGAAAAACATCATCGGCGTTACAGAAGAAACCACCACGGGCGTATTGCGTCTGAACGAGATGTCGGCCAAGGGTGAACTGGTGCTGCGAGCGATCAATGTCAACGATTCGGTGACCAAGAGCAAGTTCGACAATCTGTATGGTTGCCGCGAGTCGTTGGTGGATGCGATCAAGCGCGCCACCGATGTCATGATTGCTGGCAAAGTGGCGCTGGTTGCGGGTTACGGCGACGTGGGCAAAGGCTCCGCTCAAGCCCTTCGCGCCTTGAGCGCTCAGGTCTGGGTGACTGAGATTGATCCCATCAACGCCCTGCAAGCCGCCATGGAAGGCTACAAAGTGGTGACCATGGAGTACGCCGCTGACAAGTGCGATATTTTTGTCACCTGCACGGGCAACAAAAACGTCATCACCTACAAGCACATGGATGCCATGAAGGACCAGGCCATCGTTTGCAACATCGGTCACTTTGACAATGAGATTGACGTGGCTTCGCTGAGCAAGTGCAAGTGGGACGAGATCAAGCCCCAAGTGGACCATGTGATTTTCCCGGCGACCAAAGGCAAAAACGCCAAGCCTTCCAAGCGCATCATCTTGCTGGCCAAAGGCCGCTTGGTGAACTTGGGTTGTGGCACCGGTCACCCTAGTTTCGTGATGTCGTCCAGCTTCGCCAATCAGACCATTGCACAAATCGAACTGTTCACCAAGTCCAAAGAATACAAGGTGGGCAAGGTTTACGTGTTGCCCAAGCATCTGGATGAGAAAGTGGCTCGCCTGCACCTCTCCAAAGTGGGCGCCATGTTGAGCGAACTCACCGACGAACAAGCCGCCTACATTGGCGTTTCCAAAGCCGGTCCTTACAAGGCCGACACTTACCGTTATTGATAGGCCCTAATGCGCATTGACCAACTACTGGTGCAGCGTCAGCTCGCCAGCACCCGCTCACAAGCCCAGCGTCTGATTGCAGACGGCGTGGAGTGGATGCAACACGACGCCTGGCGGCGTGTTGCCAAAAATGGCGACGAGGTGCCATTGGATGCGCCCATCCGCTTGCTGGACGACTCCGAGGCACGCTACGTGTCTCGTGGCGGGCTCAAGCTCGAAGCCGCGTTGAAGAACGTGGGGCTGGATGTCACCAACCTGGCTTGCCTCGATGTGGGGCAATCCACGGGCGGTTTCACCGACTGTCTGTTGCAGCACGGTGCGGCGTCGGTGGTGGGTGTGGACGTGGGCAGTGCCCAGTTGCACCCCAGCCTTCGAGCGGATCCCCGGGTCTTGTGTGTCGAGAAAGTCAATGCGCGGTCTTTGTCTGCTTCTGATTTGATAGCTGCTTACGCATACAGCACGGGCGATGAAGGCCAATTTGAATCAGAAATGTCGGATGAGGATGACGGCGACGATGATTCAGAGGATGAAGTCGCGGTCTCGGAGTTCAACCCTGAGTTTGATCTGGTGGTGGGCGACCTGTCGTTCATCTCCCAAACGCTGGTGTTGCCCGCCGTGGTGCCTTTCCTCAAACCGGGCGGCACCTTGTTGACGCTGGTCAAGCCACAGTTTGAGCTGCAGCCGGGCCAAGTCGGCAAGGGCGGCATCGTGAAAGACGCCTCGTTTCTATCCGCTGATTGAGCAACGTTTGCGCGACGCCTGTGCGGAGTTGGGCTTGACGGTCACCCACTGGTTTGACTCCCCCATTGACGGTGGTGACGGCAACCGGGAATTTTTCATCTGCGCGCGCAAACCGGCCACAGTAAGTTCTTGATCTTTGAGAGGTTGATTCCCCGTGACCTTGTCGCGGACGGCAACCTCCGCCCTTTTTCAAATAAGTACGGCCATGACATTGACCACCCGACCTCCGCTCAGTATTGAGTTTTTTCCACCGAAAACACCCGAAGGCGTTGAGAAGCTGCGCGCCGTACGCCAGCAGCTGTACGCCTTGAAGCCCGAGTTTTGCTCCGTCACCTTTGGTGCGGGGGGCTCGACGCAAGAGGGAACGTTCAATACGGTGCGCGACATCCTGGGCGAGGGCGTGAGCGCCGCGTCGCACTTCTCATGTATCGGGGCAACCCGGGCGACCGTGCGCGAGCAATTGGCCACTTTGAAGGCCATGGGCGTCAAACGACTGGTGGCTTTGCGTGGCGACATGCCCAGTGGCTACGGTGCGGGTGGTGAGTTTCACTACGCCAGTGATTTGGTCGCCTTTATCCGCGCCGAAACAGGCAGTGACTTTCATATTGAAGTCGCAGCCTACCCCGAGGTGCACCCGCAGGCCAAGTCGCCGACCACCGATCTGCAGGCGTTCGCTGCCAAGGTCAACGCGGGCGCTGATTCCGCCATTACCCAGTATTTCTACAACGCGGATGCTTATTTTCGGTTTGTCGAAGAAGTCGACGCGCTGGGCCTGAGCGTCCCGGTGGTGCCAGGCATCATGCCGATCACCAGTTCGACCCAATTGATGCGTTTCAGCGATGCATCCGGCGCTGAAATCCCGCGCTGGATTCGTTTGCGCCTGCAAAGCTTTGGCGATGACACCGCCTCAATCAAGGCGTTCGGCCTGGACGTGGTCACGGCCCTGTGCGAACAGTTGCTCGCTGGGGGCTCGCCGGGGCTCCACTTTTACGCGATGAACCAAAGTACTGCGACCCTGGAAATCTGCAGAAGGCTGGACTTGACAGACTGAGGTTGAGCCCGGTCGAGCGGGTTAGTATCGGGTCCACAAAACGCAAACGGGAACCAGGCGATGAAAATTCTTTTGACGGGAGCTGCAGGCTTCATAGGTATGACCACCGCACTTCGCCTTCTGGCGCGTGGCGACGAGGTTGTGGGGCTGGACAATCTCAATGACTATTACGACGTCACCCTCAAAGAAAGCCGCCTGGCCAGACTTACTCCGAACGGTAGTTTTCGCTTCGTCAAGATGGATGTGGCTGATACAGCGGGTATCGCCAACTTGTTTGCGGCAGAGAAGTTTGATCGCGTCATCCATCTCGCCGCCCAAGCCGGCGTACGCTACTCGTTGCAAAACCCCCACGCTTACATAGAGAGCAACATCCTGGGCTTTACCAACATTTTGGAAGGCTGCCGGCACACCAAGGTGCAGCACTTGGTGTACGCGTCCAGTTCCAGTGTTTACGGTGGCAACACCAAAATGCCGTTTTCTGAGCACGACAGCGTTGACCACCCCGTGAGTCTGTACGCCGCTACCAAAAAAGCCAATGAGTTGATGGCGCACACCTACAGCCATCTGTATGGCTTGCCCACCACCGGCCTGCGGTTTTTCACGGTGTACGGCCCCTGGGGCAGGCCCGACATGGCGCTTTTCCTGTTCACCAAAGCCATTTTGGAAGGCCGCGCGATCGACGTGTTCAACCATGGCGACATGCAACGTGATTTCACCTATGTGGATGACATTGTGGAAGGCGTGATTCGCGTGCTTGACCGTGTGGCCAGCCCTGACCCTGCTTACGACGCCATTGCCGCCGATCCGGCCACCAGCAATGCACCTTACCGGGTGTTCAATATCGGCAATAACAACCCGGTCAATTTGCTTGACTTCATCGGTTGCATCGAAAACGCATTGGGAATGAAAGCCGAGAAACGACTGCTGCCACTGCAAGACGGTGACGTGCCTGCCACCTATGCCAATACTGACGCGTTGAAAGACTGGGTTGGTTTTGTGCCTGGCACGGGTGTGCAAGAAGGAATCGACCGTTTTGTGGCCTGGTACCGCGACTACTACAAGGTCTGAGGAAGATTGGCCTTAAGTAGGCCTTTCACTCCGGCTTCGCACAGGTCCAGCACCCGTTCAAAGCCTGCCAAATTTCCGAAGTAGGGGTCTGGCACCTCGTCAAGGCCCAACTCTGGCGCGAATGTGAGCAGTAGGCGCAACTTGGCTTGGTGTTGCGCGGGACAAATCTTTTGTAGAGCGGCGAGGTTGCCTTGATCCATGGCAACGATCAAATCCCAAGCGTTAAAGTCATCGAGGCTGATTCGCCGCGTTTTTCCTTTGGCGGATGGATAGTGACGACCAAGCAATACAGATTCGACTCTGGTGTCGGTGCGTTTGCGGCCCTTTTCAGCATGGGTTCCGGCAGAGTCAAATTTGAAGTGAGCAGACCGCCCGAAGTCTTTGGCTAGCTTTGTAGCGACCACTAGCGCCATGGGTGAGCGGCAGATGTTGGCCGTGCAGACAAATAAAACCTGTTTCATTCGTTGAATTTTAGGACGTCAGAGTTTTGAGTAGTGGCTTGACGATATCCTCATGAGATGCGGTAATTACCCACTAAGTGATCTCACTCCATCTAAATAGGGAAAACGATGACAGATCAGGTAGCTGCGGAACCAGCTGAAAGTACGGGCGTCGCCGTGGCGGTTCTCTCCCATGTAGAGAAGACGTACCAGCTTGACTCGGTCAGCGTCCCTGTCATCAAGGGTGTGAGTGTCCTCGTGCGACCCGCCTGTTTTACGGTCCTCCTCGGACCTTCTGGTAGCGGAAAGACAACATTGCTCAACATGATTGGCTGCATTGACCGTCCAGATAAAGGTGAGATAGTTGTCGCTGATCGAAAGGTCGCTGAACTGTCCGACGATGAGTTATCGGATTTTCGTGCCAAGAACATTGGATTCATCTTCCAGAACTTCAACCTTCTGCCGGTCCTAAGCGCCTACGAGAATATTGAATATCCCCTGCTGCTTGCTGGTGTGTCTGAAAAAACCAGGCGATCACGGGTGCCTAAACTGTTGGAAGCAGTCGGTTTGAGTGACAAGGCCAAGAACTATCCCGGGCAGTTGTCGGGCGGACAACGACAGCGAGTAGCCATCGCCCGAGCCTTGGCGCGAAAACCCAAGTTGGTGATCGCAGATGAGCCCACCGCCAATCTGGACAGTCAGACCGGGGCCGCCATTCTTTCTCTGATGCGACATATGGTGGATCGCTATCAAATCTCGTTCATCTTTTCATCCCACGACCCCGATGTCATCAAAGCTGCCGATGACACCATCTTTCTGAAAGACGGCATGATTCGCGGCATTCATCGCAAGGGTGCGGAGGCCGCGTCATGATGACCTTGAACTTGGCTGTTCGAAACCTACTGAGAAATAGGCGCCGGTCATTGGCTACTTTGTTGGCGATGGCGATTGGATCAGACTTCAATATTGTTGTTTGGGGGCTTCAGTACCAACATTAATTACACGATGCACACCGCCTATGTGCAAAGCGGTGGACATCTGCAAATTCAACACCGTGACTTTTACCTTTACGGTAGTGGGAACCCGACCGCCTACGGCATTGCCGAGTACACCAAGATTTTGGCTGCTATTAAGAACGATGAAGTGTTGAGTAACATTGTGCTAGTGGCGACGCCAACATTGCAGTTTGGTGGCATTGCCGGCAATTACGCCGCAAGCGTATCGCGTACTATCGTTGGTAATGGGTTTGTCGCCGACGACGTCAATCGCATGCGTCGCTGGAACGATTTCGATTTGCGCTACATAACGCCGAGATTTGCGCTTGAGGGAACACCACCAGACGCGGCCATGGTTGGAATCGGCGTGGCGCGGGTGCTTCAGTTGTGTGATGCGTTAAAGATTGATCGCTGCCCTAAGCCAGAGCAGGAACAGAAGGCCGATGGCATTGCGATACCTGACGACATTGCGCAGCTTAGTCAACTAGAAGCGCCAGCCGAGTCAAATATCATCTGAAGCCAATACACGCAGAATTGAAGTGCTGGTGGTCAATTCCCGGGGAACGCCCAATGTCACGTCACTGGATGTCATACGCGCGGAGGATCAGGGTTTCAAGGAGCTTGATGAAGTCTACGTCATGATGCATTTGGCGCAAGCACAGCAGCTGATCTACGGTAAATCACCACCCAAAGTCACTCAATTATGCTCCAGTTGCGCCACTCTGACCAAATTCCGATGGCGCTAGTGCGCTTGACACCCATACTGGCTAACTTATTCTGCTAGCCAACCGTTGGCGGTGCTGGACTTTCGGACCTTGAATCCATTTTATGTTCAGACTGTGCAGATGTTCGACACCATCTTTGGTTTTGTTTTTGTGCTGATCGGGGCATCGTTCTGTTTACTGTCAGCAACACCATGAATACGGCCGTGGTCGAGCGTACGGTGGAGATTGGCACCCTGCGTGCAATTGGTTTGCGGCGCTCTGGTATCAGGCGCTTGTTTGTGACTGAAGGCACGCTGCTGGGTTTATGCGGGGTCGCTACTGGGTGTTGTGCTGGCGTTGCTGATTTCGGCTACTGATCAACCAAATGGATATGACTTGGTTGCCGCCCGGTACGGTCGAACCAGTGCCGCTGACGCTTAGTGGTCTGGGGTGAAACGGCATGATCATTGGTACCACGTTTGGCCTTATTTGTATTGCTGTCTTGTCTGCTTGGTGGCCCGCGTACCGGGCCGCGCAAGATGGATGTTGTCGATGCCTTGCGTCATGTTTGATAGAGAAAGGCACAAAAGCTATGAAATCCTTAATTCTGTTTTTTTTCTCGTATCTGATCGGACTTGGCGCGTGTATTGGCGGCTCCGACTGCGGACGAGATTCTCGCTGCCAGTGATGCTATTCGCAACCCAGGGCGTTCTTTCAGCGTGACGGTCACCCTGACTGAGTTTCAGGCCGGCAAACAAGTCGACACCAGCACGCTGACCAGTTACTCGCGCATGCAGCAGCAGGGTGGGCAATTTTCCAGCTTGATCCGATTCGTGCTGCCGGCGCGCGATGCCGGCAAGCTGATGCTCAAGAATGGCAATGACATGTGGTTTTACGACCCGACCAGCAAGGCCAGTGTGCGCTTGTCACCGCAGCAGCGGTTGTTGGGCCAGGCCTCCAACGGCGATGTGGCGACCGTCAATCTGGCGAAAGACTACAAGGCGACGCTGGTCGGCGAGGAGGAAATTCAGGATGGCGAGCGCCAGACCCGTAAGTGCCTACAAACTAGCACTGACGGCGGCGTCGCCGGATGTCACGTATGCGAGTATTGAAATGTGGGTTGATGCGGAAAACAACCGCCCACTCAAGGCGCGTTTTTTCGCCGAGTCTTCACGCTTGCTCAAGACTGTTTACTATCGCCGCTTTCAGTCGCAGCTTGGCGCAGAACGCCCGACTGAGTCCGTGATGATTGACGGTCTCAATCCTCAATCCGTCACGCTCATGCGATTTTCAGATTATTTCGCCCGCAATATTCCTGACACCTGGATGCAGCGGGATTTTCTGCCCCGCTTCCAGCCGGAGTAAGCCCATGCGCCCAATTTTCAGTTTCGTTTTAATTCCTTGGCTAGTCTTTACATTGATTCAGTCAGCTCCAGCTTTGGGGGCAGACGCGGAGATAGACGCTTTGAATCTGGAGGCCGCACCAGAATCCCCTATTGCGGGTACGCGGGATGCGAGGATTTTCGTAGAAGGCGCGATGGGCAGTGCTAGCCAACGTTATCTGCCTGAAAGTCGAAATCTCGGGCGAGCCTCTTTTGATTTTTCGTATGCCGCAGCACTTTCTCCAGGACTAAGGGCGGTATTTTCCGACCGTGTTGATCATATGTATCCGGTGAATGCCGGCACGGATACGACAGTCAATAGCCTGCGCGAGGCTTATCTGAGTTGGCAACCGGAGGCTCGAAATACGAGTATTGACCTTGGGCGCCTTAACCTGCGCTATGGACCGGGGTACGGCTACAATCCAACCGATTTTTTCCGCGATAGCAGTGTGCGAACCCGTACAACTGCCAATCCCTTTGCGCTGCGTGAAAATCGCCTTGGCAGTGTCATGTTGCGGGCACAGCACATGTGGAGCGAGGGGTCATTGTCGGTGGTCTATTCTCCCAAACTGGACGATGCTGCAAGCCCAAAGGGTTGGAGCCTGGATCTCGGTGCCACCAATAACCGTGATCGTGGGTTGATCGCGCTTAGCACCCAGTTCTCGCAACGCGTCAATACCCAAGTGCTAGTCTATAAAGAACAAGGCATGTCGCCGACGCTCGGTGCCAGTCTTACTGCACTGTTGTCAGATGCAGCGGTGGCTCATCTGGAGGGAACGTATGGTAGCGAGCCGGACTTGCTGAGTCGGGCATTGGGGGCGACGGGTGCCTCCGCCGCCCGCAATCGACTTGTTGGGGGCGTAACCTACACCACATTAAGTAAGTTGTCGGTCACAGCCGAATATCAGTACAACGGCTTCGCACTCAGCCAATCAGACTGGGCAGTACTGGGCGCGGCCCCAACCACCCAAGTGGCCTACCTGCTGGAGGCCCAGCGGCGACAAGATCTCGCGCCCCGTAACGCGTACTTGGTTTACTTGACCCAAAAAAGTATGGGGCTAAAAAACCTCGACCTCACGGCCTTTCTTCGAGTAAACGCCGGTGACCATAGCAAGCTGCTTTGGGCTGAGCTTCGCCATCATTGGCCTAGCTTTGATGTTGCGTTTCAACTGCAACGCCACATCGGTAGCCCTACCAGTGAATTCGGTCTGCTGCCAGACAGCCAAATTGTGCAGATTTTGGGAAGTTATTACTTCTGACCTACCCCGCCAATTCTTTGGCAATAATTTGTTGGCAATTCATGATGGGTCACAAATGAAAAAGACGTGTGCAATTGAGGGGTAATCCCCCCGATAAACCAACGGCGTCAGAAGTAGAATTTTCTTAGAAAGAAGTTCTGCATGAAGAGATCAAGATTTACGGACAGCCAGATCATGGAGGCGCTCAAGCGCGTTGAATCTGGTTTGCCGGTACCGGAGTTGTGCCGCGCCTGCGCATCAGCTCCGCCACGTTTTACAAATGGCGAGCCAAGTACGGCGGCATGGACACCTCCATGATGACCCGCATGAAAGAGCTTGAAGAAGAGAACCGGCGTCTGAAGAAACTGTATGTCGAAGCCCAACTCAAGGCCGACATCGTGGCCGAGGCACTCGCAAAAAAGTGGTGAGGCCATTTCAAAGACGTGAGATGGCCAAAAACGCGGTTCAGCACAAGGGAGTTGCCATCCGGTTCGCCTGCGAAGCCTTTCGGGTCAGCGAATCCTGCTACCGATAGGCGAGTTCCAGTACGAACTGCGTGAAGCCTAAAAATGGGTGGCTCAGGAGGCGATTGTCAGCGCCGGTTGAATTTTGACCCACCCTGCCGATCCAATATTGACCCAGGGCGGGTTGCTGAATTTGGAGTCAGCAACTGTGGATAAGTGTACCCAGTAGCTACTTCAGAATGGTTCCTCCGGTGTTGCTGATGCCGGTGCAGCCAAACTGGCTTTGCGCGCACTCTCTCTGGCCTTGATGCGTGTCTTGGCCGCCAGCGTGCTGTGCCTGAAGCGGAAGGACTCGTTGCCGGTCTCCACGATGTGGCAGTGGTGGGTCAGCCGGTCCAACAGCGCCGTGGTCATCTTGGCGTCCCCAAACACCGCCGGCCATTCCGAGAAGCTCAGGTTGGTGGTGATCACCACGCTGGTGTGCTCGTACAGCTTGGAGAGCAGGTGAAACAGCAGGGCGCCACCGGCTTGGCTAAAGGGCAGATACCCCAGCTCGTCAAGAATGACCAGGTCCAGGCGCGTGAGCGCCAGTGCAATGCGTCCGGCCTTGCCTTCGCGCTTCTCTTTCTCCAACTCATTGACCAAGTCCACCGTGGAATAGAAGCGCACACGCCGTCCCTTGGCCGCAATGCCGGCCACTCCAATGGCGGTGGCTAGGTGCGTCTTGCCCGTACCCGGCCCACCAATGAGCACCACGTTCTGTGCCGTCTCGGTGAACTCCAGTGTGCTCAGTTGGGTGACCAACTTATGGTCTACCTTGGAGGCCTCGAAATCAAAGCCAGCCAAGTCCCGGTGCAGCGGGAACTTGGCCGCCTTCATCTGGTGGCGTACCGAGGCAAAGGCACGCTGTGTGTGCTCTGCCTGCAGCAGGTACTCAATCAACCAGCGTGAGGCCTGTATGCCCACATCGCTGGGTCGCCCGTCCTGAGTCGTCAACTCGGTCCAGGCTGCGGCCATGCCGTTCAGGCGCAGCTCTTTGAGTTCGGCGGCAATATCACGCATGGATCACGCCCTCCGTGGCTTGGCCACGCAGACTGTCGTAGCGACCGGTATTGGCCAGCGGCGCCTCCTTGAGCTCCAGGGTGCTCTGCACGTTGGGCGGCGGCTCTGGCGCGTCTAGCCGTGCCAGTACGTTGAGAACGTGTTCGGTACTGAGTGCGCCCGATTCGATCACCAGTTCCACCGCCACCAGCACCGCTTCTAGGCCGTGGATGGGTACGCAGTTGAGCACTTGCGCCATGGTCTTGTCACCCCCCTCATGGCGCATCAGACCCTGGCGCAGGCGTTGCAGGGGAAGCGGCATGTCGGCAAAGGGAGCACCGTTTCGCAAGGCTCCGGGCTTGCGTTGAATCAGCGCAACATAGTGCTGCCAGTCGTAGCAGATATGCCCCCGGTTGGGCAGCCGCTCGTGACTGGCCACAATCATTTCATCGCTGGCGATCTCCACCCGGCCGGGGTACAGCCGGGTGCTCACCCGCTGGCCAGCCAGCTCACACGGTACCGAATAACGGTTGCGCGCCACCGCCACCAGGCAGGTGCTCGACACCTTGGCTGAGCGTTCCACGTAGCCATCAAAGGCAGTGGGCATGGGCATGAGTTCGGCCCGCTCTTGCTCCAGCATCTCGGCCACGCTGAATGCCTTGTACTCGGGGTGGCGCACCTCCTCCCACAGGCTGCGGCAGCGCACACCCAGCCAAGCATTGAGCTCGGCAAAGCTGCCAAACTTCTGTTGCTGCGCATCCAGCCAGATGCGCCTGCGACTGTCTTGCACGTTCTTCTCCACCACGCCCTTCTCCCAGCCACTGGCGACGTTGCAGAAGTCGGCATCGAACAGGTAGTGCGCACACATCACGGCAAAGCGTGCGTTGACGATGCGGCCCTTACCACCTTGTCCGCCTTTACCGCGTGGGACCTTGTCCACGGCCGTCTTCATGTTGTCATAAATGCCCCGCCTGGCCACACCACCCAGGGCCGCAAAGGAGCGGGTATGGGCGTCAAACAGCATCTCGTGGCCCTGGCTGGGGTAGGCCACCAGCCAAAAAGCCCGGCTAGCACACAGCTTCATGTGCGAGACCTGCATTCGGTGGTAGATGCCACCCACCACCAAACCCTCCTCGCTCCAGTCGAACTGGAACGCCTCACCCATCTCGAACTTCAGCGGCACGAACGCTTTGACACCCTTGCCAGCGTCGGCGCGCCAGGCCCGGATGAAGTCGGTGACGCGGGTGTAGCCACCTTCGTAGCCGCTGGCCTTGATTTGCGCGAACAGGGCGCGCGCCGTGCGCCGGTTCTGCTTGGGCCGATGCGCATCGGCCTTGAGCGACTGCTCCAGTTCGGCAACATAACCGCTGAGCTTGCTGTATCCCGGCGTGCGCTTGTAGACCGGCTCCTGCACCTCCTCTGGCGTCCTCAGCCAGCGCCGCACCGTGTTGCGCGACAGGCCTGTGCGCTTGGCTATCTCATGCAGCGACACCTTGTCGCGCATGTGCATTCGTCGAATTCTTCCCAACATTTCCATAGTGATCACCTTGCTTTTTCCCTGCCCAATATTTGGGCAGGGCAAGTAAAACACCTGGGTCAGTTTTGAAGCGGCAAATGCCGTCTAAGTGGGGATGCGGCGTAAAACTTGGACTGGTTTATGCCGTGATTCCGAGGCTCACCCGATATTCCATGGGACTGAGTGAGCCAAGGGAGATCTTGATGCGCTTTTCGTTATACCAGTGGATGTAGGAATCAACGACCTGGATGAATTGATCGATTGATATGTCCTGCCAGCTCCGAGGATAAAACAGCTCCGTTTTCAATCGCCCGAAGAAACCCTCACAGGCTGCGTTATCCGGTGAACACCCTTTGCGCGACATCGAGCGAATCAGTTTGGCGTTTTGCACCCGTTTGAGCCATCCAGGCCAGCGATAGTGAGCTCCACGATCAGAGTGAATGACCGGCCTGCTTTCGCTGCTGGCTACCGTCTCAATTGCAGCATCCAACATCGTGTTCACCAAGTCGGAGTCTGGACGTGTGCCAATGGTCCAGCTGACTACCAAACCATCGAAGCAGTCGATCACAGGGGAAAGATACACCTTCCCAGCCGGGATATGGAACTCTGTGATGTCAGTCAGCCACTTCTCATTCGGGGTCGCAGCCTGGAAGTCCCGATTGATGAGATTCTCTGGTGCAGGGCTGATTTCTCCCAGGTAAGACCCGTACCGACGCCTTCGATTGGCGGCAACGACCAAGCACTCCTGCTTCATCAAGCGTTGGACGACTTTCTCGGAGATATGCAGATGGCGCCGGCCAAGTGCTGCACGAATTCGCCTGTAACCGTAGCAACGGTGATTGCTCTGGAAGACATCGGCAATGGCCACCCGAGCGTCAGCGTATTTGTCAGGACTCCTTAGCCGGGCGCAGTGATAAAAGTAGGAGCTACGGGCCAGGTCAAGTTCGCCAAGGAGCTCTGAGAGCGCGTAGGTGTGCTTCAGGGCGTCAACCAGCAGGGTCTTCTCCCGATTGCTCAGGAGCTGCGGGGCGACGCCCAGGCCTTTTTTTAACAGTTCATTGGCCTTCTTCAGTAGGTCATGTTCAAGCTGCAAGCGCCGGATGTCACGTTCAAGCAGTGCGACGTGCTGCTGCAATTCTGTGAGGTCTTTCTGTTTGGGGATTGGCCCAGAATCTTTGTGCCGCTTCATGGATGCTGAGGCCTCTCGACCCAGTAGTTGATTCTTCCAGTTGTACAACGTAGGCCGGCACACTCCCACTGATTGGGCAACGGTTAAAGCGTTAGTCGTCCTGGTGCACAGCTCAACCACTGCGGCTTTCTTTAGATCCTGAGGGTGCTGAACATTCGGTGCACGCCCCACGATACGCGGTCGAACTTCCGGATGCAATTCGTCAATCCACGCGGTGAGCAACTCCCGGCATGGGTATCCCAGTGCCCTCATGGTGGAGGCCATGCAACGATCGTGGTCCAGGTAATGCTGAAC
>CAWAFG010000023.1:0-44982 GCA_963781205.1 uncultured beta proteobacterium
CACATTTTGTGCCCATTATATACGTACCCATACACCCCAAAAAAACCCTGTGGCGCAACCGCCGCAGGATTAATCATAAAGGAGTCCATCATGAACCAGATAAAATGTGCCGCCGAAAAAATGTCCTTGCGAACGCTGGGATTGATTCTTTTGCCCTTTGTGGCTTTTTTTACGATCGTCGCTAATATCGTCCTGCCGTTTCTGGGGCTCTTTCTGGCCATCCCGCTGTTTGCCCTGAACGGTGTTCTCCTTGCAGCACCCAGGAGCAAAACCTGCCAGCTCCTGCTCGGCTGAAGATCATGATTGCGGATCAACCCGATCTTTGAGGGGGATCATATCCTGATTGGACTGGAGAAATTTTAGAAGGACGTCCGCCTGAGGATGATCGGCGGGGTCCTTTGCAAAATGCGTGAAGCGGACGCGGCCGTCCATGTCGATGATGAATACCCCGGGAAGCTGGCGGACATCGCCTTTGGGGATACCAATATGATGTCCCCTGGCCAGGGCCGACAGGCCCTTCATTGCCATGCTGACCGAAAGCAGGGCTTTGGGGGTTGCCTGCTTGAGTTGGAAGGCCTTAAAAAGCCGTTTCTGCGGATCGGCTATCATCGGGAAAGGTACATGGAACTGCTCCTTGAAAGCCGCGGTTTCCTCGGGCGTTCCGAGACCGACGAGCACGATCCGGGCAGCGTATTGTTGAAACTGTTTTTCTTTCTGGCGCAACTGCGCCACCTGCTCCCGGCAAAACGGTCACCCGTAATGGCGGAGGAAGACCAGCACCAGCGGCCCTTCTTCCCAGAACCGACTGAGACGGGTGACCGCGTTATCCCACAACACCACCTCCTGATCCTTGATGCTGTCCATATTGATCGACATAGCGATTCCCCTCTCATATGATGGTGTATGATTGAATTTAGCCCGGAACCAATGAACGAGCCCCTTGTCTCGCGAAGAGCGTGATCCGTCTGCTAACTATTGACAGTATAATCACATGGCCGTGTGAATCAACATATCCGCCAGGTCGGCCTTTATGTCGCCTCTCCCATAAATTGATGGTTTTACCCTATAATTTCCCCCCAAAAATTCTTTTATTGCAGAGTCTACTATGCGTCATAGTTTAAAACTAGACAGACCGATACCCATCTACATAAACCAAAGGAACTCGTTATGAAGGTTAACCTTGTATGTTTTTCTAAGCTTGTAAATGAAGATACGTGCGATTACCGCAACAGCACGGTTTACGATATGACTGACGGCCAGAGGGTGGAAGATCTTCTTCAACTTGCCGGCATCACCAGGGAGGATGTGAAGATCGCATTTCTAAACAGCAAAATCGTGGGCTTCGATGCGGTGTTGTCCGACGGCGACCGGGTTGGGCTGGCACCTGCGGTAGGAGGAATGTAGCCGCGATTTTTGGCGGATGAAGAATCGCGCGGCGATTAACACGTTCGACGCAGATTCAAATAGCGGACCATGCAAGGCTCGGCAGATTCAAGAACGCAACCGTTTTAATGACCATCGAAAAGAACGGGGATAAATGCCCTTACCTCCAAGCCGGCTTTTGATTATCCAGCGTTCTATGATCCTAAACTCGGGCCGTTCCGTCATGGCGTGCTTATAACGAACCGTTGGGCCTCTTAGAGGTCGTCGGCAGCCAGAAACAGGCGACCGATTGATGTTTCTGAGGCGATGCCATAGAGAATCATGGTGATACTGGGCGGAATCAGGATGCCCAACGTGCCTCCTGCGGCAATCGCACCCGTTGCTAAATCCGCGTCGTAACCGCGTTTGCGCATTTCCGGGATACCCATTTTGCCGATAGCAGCGCATGTGGCAGGTGAGGATCCGGTGAGCGCTGAGAAGAGGGCGCAAGCCCCGATGTTTGAAATCACCAAAGACCCAGGAACGCGGTGCAACCAACGCGCCAAGGCTTCGTACAAATCACTGCCTGCACGGGAACTCGCCACCGCCGCACCCATGATGACGAACATGGGCAATGACACCAAAGTGAAATCGCTCAGGCCCGCAAAAATCGTTTCAGGGATGAAGTGCACGCTGTTCCAGCCATCAAAGATGACCATGAACAGCAGCGCCACAGCGCCCAGGCCAAAAGCGATAGGCAGCCCGGTGGCCAGAACCAATATCGTGGCAACAAAAATCAGCGAGCCAATGGCCAGAGCGCTCATAGAAAGTCCAAAAAACAGAGGGATTGGAACCGCTCAGAGCCGGTCTTCAGGAGACAAGCCGAACGGATGTTCACGTTGGGTCATTACTAGCCAGATCTCGGCCAGGTACTGCAGACATAGCAGTCCCAAACCCACTGGCACCGAGAGGTAAGGGATCCAAAGTCGAGCTCGCCAGATTGACGACGTGGTGTGGTTGCTTTGGAACGCGTCCCACCACCAAGGTATGGAGGCGTAAAAGAACAGACCACAGAACGCGAGCGCGATCAGGCTACCTACCAAGTGCAGGGCACGCCGTGCCGGCGGGCGCACCATCAAGGGAAGGACGTCTACTGCGACATGTCCGCGGGTCAACAGAATGTAAGGCGCGCCCAGAAAAGTGGCCGCCACCAGCGAAAAAATGACGAATTCTGTTTGCCAGATAGAGGATTGGCCGAGGACGGCCCGCACGAACACCATCTGACAAACCACGCCAATGGAGACCAGGATCATCAGGGCCGACCCCACGCCAAAGGCGCGAGAGACGCCCTGGACCCCGGTGATCCAGAGAGGGGCGGCTTTACTTGACACTCAGGGCCTTCTCGATCAGCTCTTTGCCGCCAGGGACCTTGTCGGCAAACTCTTTGTAAGAGGTTTTCTGGGCTACGGCGCGCCAGGCGTCGGCTTCGGCGTCGGTCAGCGTCACGACTTCAACCTTGTTGGCTTTGAAGGTCTCCACCATTTTTTCGTCCAACTTCTTGGACTCGGCTTCAAAGTAGTTTTCCGCTTTTTGCGAAGCCGTCATCAACGCTTTTTGCTGCGCTGGGTTGAGCTTGTTCCAGCTTTTCATCGAGATCAGGACAGGCTCGTACATGAACCATAAAGCGTTGTCTCCAGGCGCGGTCACGCACTTGAGTTGTTCATACAGTCGGAATGAAACAAAACTGCCGGTAGATGTGTCAGTGCCAGTGGCCACCCCTTGTTGCAGTGCGCTGTACACCTCGCTCGATGGAATCGACACGATGGACGCGCCAGCGCCGGCCCACATTTGGGAGAACGTGGCGCCTGCGGAGCGAACTTTCAGGCCGACCACATCGTCGGGTTTCTTGATGCATTTATCCTTGCCGCCAAAGGCGCCCGCCAGCCAGGCGTCTGCCAGCACTTTGACCCCGCCTTTTTCGATGATTCCCTTGATGTCTTTCAGAAAGGCCGAGTCGTTGATGCGGCGGGCATGGGCATGGCCTTTGACCAAGCCGGGCATCAGCGTGGCACCAAATTGGGGGTGGAAGCCGGATGCGTAGTCCAGAGGAAGGGATGTCATGTCAATCTGGCCGCTGAGCATGGCTTTCCATTGCTCCTGGGCTTTCACCAGGCTGGAGCCGGGAAATACCTTGATGGTCATGTCCACGTTCGCGGCAGCCACTTCGCGGGCAATCATTTGCACCATTTCATCGCGCACGTCACCCTTGCCACCCGGAAATTGGTGCGACGCTTTGAGCGTCACTTCGGCGTGAGCCGCAGTTCCAAGAGCTGCCAATGCAGCCAGTGCGATAGCGGAAAGGCGTCGTCGAACGGATGTTTTCATGGTTGTCTCCAAAAGATGGTGATACGCGATTGATGTATAAATCAGCAATGATGTTATATGCAACAAACTCTTATGCCCTATAGGATTAACCCGAAGTACAAGACCGACTCGCAGGCCTTTGCACTCGCAACCGCAGGATTACTAAATGCAAAAAATGCCCAGTAACCGCTCTCGCGTCCAGCAGGTCAGAGACCAGTTGGAAGACGACATCGTCAACGGTCGGATGCAACCCGGCGATCAGGTGCAAATCGAACAATTAATGACTCGGTTCGGGGTGTCTCGCACGCCTGTGCGAGAGGCCTTGCAACAATTGGAGGCCAGCGGGATGGTCGAAGTGCTGCCCAAGCGTGGCACTTTTGTGGCCAAGGTCGGCATTCCGGAGTTGATTCAGATGTTTGAGGTGATGGCTGAGCTGGAGGCCATGTGTGCGCGGCTGGCTGCGCGTCGCGCCTCAGAGCTTGCTTTGAAAGAGATCAAGGGCGCCTTGGGCGACTGTGAGCGAGAGGCCGAAGCGGCAGACCCCAACGCCTATTACTACGCCAATGAGTTGTTTCATGGCCTGATTTACCAGGCCTGTGGAAATCCGTTCCTCGTCCAGCAAACCCAGACGCTGAAAAACAGGCTGAAACCCTATCGGCGCATGCAACTGCGCATGCGCAACCGCATCAAGCAGTCGCTGGACGAACACCGCCAGATCGCCGCCGCGCTGGCAGTGGGCGACGCTGAAGCCGCCGCCCATGCGGCGCGGGAGCATGTGTTGATTCAAGGTCAACGGTTCTCAGACCTGATCAGCGTCAGCGCTCCCCTTTAAAGATTGCCATCAGGTTCAGCATTGAGGCAAGGGTTAGTCGTTGGTGTCGCGCTGAGCGCCGAAGGTGCCTGGTGGGGCTGCTTGGCTGTGTGTTAATGACGTCTCTCGCCAGCGATTGCCAAGCAGAAAAGTCTTCAAACAATGCGGAGTCAACGCGCTGAATACCCGGCGGCCGCAGCCGTTTCCTTGTCCACAATGGTTTTGCCAATCGGCGCAAGCGCGATGGCCGCCAGCTTCAGGTGCTGCAGGCCAAACGGAATGCCAATGATGGTCAGAAAACACACCAACGCGGAAAACAAATGGCCAATGGCCAGCCAGATACCCGCAAAGATGAACCAGATCACATTGCCAACAAGCCCCAGCGCGCCGGTACCAACGTCATCCAGATTGGACAGGTCTTTTCTGCTGATGGCCACTTTTCCAAAGGGAAAAAACGCAAATTGACCCATCACGAAACATGCTTTGGCCCAGGGAATTCCCACGATGGTGAGGAGTGCCAACACCCCGGCCAACCACCAGCCCAAACCCATCACAAAGCCGCCTAAGACAAACCAGAGAATATTGCCGATCAACCCCATTTGCGTTTTTCCTTGTGAATAGTGTTCAAAATTGATTGGACCTCAGCCAACAACGATCCATTCTCCCAAAATGATGCGCTGATTCCAACGCGCTCAAACCAGTTAAAGGGACGAGAAACGCAGGTTGCCTTTTACTAAGGGCCGCGAAGGTGCCATCGGGACTGTGCTAACCACCGATTCGGTACGGCAGTTGGCTTGCGTTGACCCTTTTACCTCAAGGCCACCACGTCATCCGCGAAAACAGGTGTTTCTGAGTCGTGAGCCCGTTTTGTGAATGTTTGATTGACACAGACCTCTCACGAAAGGGATTGCCGCCGCTGCCGGTGCGTCACCGCACATCGAGTGCCCCTGCGATTTTCATCGACGCACGGAGCTTTAGTGGCTAAGGGAAAAACCGACGGAGCAGACAAAAATGTATTGTTTTAAAAATTAGTAAAACGTTACACTAATATTTTTTGAAAGACCTTGATTCAGTTCAGATGCCGCTTGACATGGGCGAGATGTGGTTTCAGGTTCTAAGCACGATACCAATTTCTGGAGATTTTAAAAAATGGGACAACTTGTCGGAAAGCGCGCTTTGGTCACCGGGGGCGGGCAGGGAATTGGCCGGGCCATCGCAGAAGGACTGCTTCGTTCAGGCTGCGATGTGGCCATCAACTACTACTCAGATGAATCCGGTGCGCGGGAAGTCGTGGCGTTGGCCACGTCCCTTGGGCGCAAGGCTGAATGCTTTCAGGCTGATCTGACTCAAGAAGCCGCAGCGGTGGCCTTGGTTCGAGACGCTGTCAGTTTCCTTGGCGGACTGGATGTACTGGTCAACAATTCAGGTGGCCTCGTTGCGCGCAAGGCGTTGGGCGAGGTCGATCTGGCCTTCTGGCAAAAAGTCATTGACGTCAACATGACCACCATGATGCTGGTCACGCGGGAGGCTGTTCCGCATTTGGCCCAGGCCAATGGCGCCTCAATCGTCAACATCTCATCGTTGGCGGGACGAAAGGGCGGCCATGGCGGGTCTTTGGTCTACTCGATGACCAAAGGCGCTGTTCTGACCTTTACCCGTGCTTTGTCGGTCGAACTGGGGTCACAGGGCATTCGCGTGAATGCGGTCGCTCCAGGGCTGATTCTTGGTACCACGTTCCACAACACCCACACCACCAAAGCCTCCGCCGACGAGACCGTGAGGGGCATCCCGCTGGGCCGCGCGGGCGACATCGAGGACATTGCCCGACCCGTTGTCTTTCTGGCCTCGGAGTACGACGGCTTTATCACCGGCGCCACGCTTGATATCAACGGCGGCGTTTACTGCGCCTGATCTCCGCACAGCCCCCTTGCGACATGCAAAGGGCTGCGCTTCCAAGGATTCACATGCTCAAAACGAAACTATTGCACCCCGATATCCTGCGGGTGCTGGCCAGCTCAGGCCATTTCTCCCAGATACTGATTGCTGACGGTAATTACCCTTTCGTGTCCCGTTCAGGGGCGGGCGCGACCAAGGTGTTCCTTAACCTGATGCCCGGTATCCCCAAGACCACCGATGTGCTTGAGGCGTTGCTTGAGATCACGCCTTTTCAAGATGCCGTGGTCATGCAAATTCCCAATGGCGAGAAAGCCCCTGTTCATGAGGAATACCGGACGATGCTGCCGCCCGACCTAGAGATCAGGAGTTTGGAGCGCCAGGCCTTTTACGACGCTGTCTGCTCACCATTGACCTCGCTGGTTATTGCCACTGGTGAAACGCGCCGCTTTGCCAACCTGTTGCTCACCATTGGTGTGGTCAAGCTCGACCAGAGCGAGCGCTATTGACGCGCTGGCGTCGGCGTCCAACCCCCACCACCGAAATCAATCACCCAAGGAATGCACCATGGCAAGTAGTGACGTTTTTTTCTCAGACCAACAGACGATTCTGGAGGAGTTGGACGCCGGAAAGATCAGCCGGAAAATGCGCGCCCGCGGTGGAAGCCTCATGATGGTTGAGGTGTTCTTCAAATCCGGCGCAATCGGTTATGAACATGAGCATCCTCATGAGCAAATGGTTTACTGCCTGTCTGGCGAATTTGTTTATTGCGTCGGGACTGACTCGAAAACCATTGCTGCGGGTGACTCGATCTACATTCCGGCATCGACCCGACATGGCGTGACCTGTGTCCACGAAGGCAGTCTGCTCGATGTCTTTACCCCCCAGCGCGAAGATTTCCTCACCCGCTGAGTGCGCTTCAAGCCCTCCCGCTATCTCACTACTGGACTTCCCCGGTCCGGTAGACAGTCCCGGCCTATGAGGATATTGAAGGCGTTTGACTAAACGAGGTCAAGATCCCAGGGGATTGGCGCGAGACGCTTGCAACGCCGATCTCGGCGAAAGTAGGACGATCGGTTCATATTGCCTCCACATTGGCCGGGCAAACTGAGGTTATTGGTCAATTTGGGCCAATGATTCTCTCAAGGAGATGCCGTTGTGGCTTCCTTTTCCCTGCACTCGATGACGTTGACGTTTGCCCCGTTCCTTTCGCAGAGGATGGTTCTGTGCCCCACTCGGAAACGTGGGGCGTTTGCGGTGACCATGCTGCGCCGTGCGTGGGGTGCAAACTGATGAAGTTCATCGAATTGGCCTTTGCCGTGGTTTGCGTTGTTGCGATTCTTCAAGCGATCGGGCGCAAATTGCCGGTTCCCATGGCCGCCCTTCAAATCGCGGCGGGCTTCGGCTTGTCCGCGTTCGCCGAACTTGATGACCTGCGTGAACAGACGTCGCTGCTGTTTGTGATGTTGGTGCCGCCGCTTCTCTACATTGAGGCGTGGCAGGTGCCCAAGCGAGAGTTGCTGCAAGCCATCCGCCCGGTACTCAGCTTGGCGGTTGGGCTCGTCGCTCTCACGATCCTGGTGGTCGGGTATAGCCTGCATGCGTTTCTGCCCGAAATGCCACTGGCCGTTGCTTTTGCGTTGGCGGCCGCGTTGGCATCGACCGATACGGTGGCTGTTGGCAACGTGGTGAGTCGGATGCCGCTGCCGCCCAGATTGCAGATTCTTCTCAGTGGGGAGAGCTTGTTCAACGACGCCGTGGCCCTGGTGGCGTTCAAACTGGCGGTGGTCGCGGCCGTCACGACGGCGTTTTCCACCGGTGAGGCCGCGGTGTCATTGCTGACCGTGTCGTTTGGGGGGCTGGCTGCTGGCGCGGTTGTAGCGCTGGTGGCCAATGTGCTGCGGCGCAGCCTCAGGTCGAACACGCCTGACAGTGTGAGGATTGACACGATTCTGTCGCTGCTCATCCCCTACGCCGCCTACCTGGCCAGTGAGAAGTTGGAGGTTTCAGGCGTTCTCGCTGTCGTGGCCGCAGGCTTGTGCGGTGGCGTGTTGGACCGAAAACACCTGCGCGCCAGTACCCGCTTGAATGGCGTTGCGCTGTGGAATACCGTCACACTCACCCTCAATGGCGCCGTGTTTGTGATGCTGGGTCTGGTGATGAGGCAGGTGCTGCATCGTGTCGATGGCTACAGCCGTTGGTACCTGCTCGGCTACGTCGCGTTGCTGACGCTGATCTTGTTTGCACTGCGCCTGGGATGGACCTTGTTGATGGCGTGGTGGTCCAGTCGAAACAGGGCGCCCGGTGACGCCACTTTGACCAGCTTCAAGATGCTCGTTATTGCCGTGATGTGCGGCGTTCGGGGCTCCCTTGCGCTGAGCGCAACGCTGTCCATTCCCCTACTGACGGCTGATGGTGTTGCCATGCCGGGCCGAGATTTGGCCATTTTTTTGGCCGCCACCACCATCGCAGCGACCTTGTTGCTGAGTGGCATCGCCATGCCATTTCTGAAAGTGAAAGCGACCCAGAAAACGACGCATCTCAGCACCACAGGTGTTCATTTGGCCTTGGCTCATGTTGCGCTGAGCGTGATTGAAGTTGAGCGGATCAAAGCGGCATCGACGAAGGTGCGCGAATGGGCGGCGACCTGGAAGCAACTGTATGAAAGTCGCGTGGCGGCACTGGACAGAACGGAGCTCGCAGCTTGTGAGTTGCATCGGTGTGAGCTGTCAGCGCAGCGCGAACTGTCAATGAATGTATTGCATGCGCAGCGCAGAGAGTTGGCCCGGCTGCAGGAAGTTGGGGCTGTTAGTCATGCCGTTGTGCAAGAAGTTGAGGTCGAACTGGACCTGGCTGAAATCGCGCTGGAGAAGCTCGATTGGCGCAGCGCGGCGGTGTGACGGCCCCGTTCCCGAAGCGGTTGTCGGGGAAAAGGCGTTAACTTTTGAATGCAGAGCCGAGCGCCCTGGGCTGTTGAACCTGGCAGCGACTCGGATAAATCGAATTTTCAGAGAAAGTAGATCTGTGCAAATGAATCAATTGAAAGGCCTTGGACGCCGTCTGACGGTGCTGAGCCTGCTCGCGGGACTGCTCGTGGTGGGGTGCCGCAGCGGGATGGACAAGGATGCCTTGGTGCCAGGCTCGCAGCAAGAGGTGAGGGCACCATCGACCGCTACTGTGAATAGCGCGCTTTTCAGCTCCGATGCCTTGGTCAAACCTCCCGAGCAGGTTTCATGCACGCTGAGTAACGGACAGGCTGCGACTTGCGTGCGCCTGACGCTCAAATACAAGCCTGATCAGCTGAACATCGGACCTTTCTGCCCGGGCTCTCTGGACGAGGCTGGCGGCATCTGGAATTGGGACGGTCAGAACGCCGGTTTGTACCGCGTCAACGGCGAGTTTCTGAAGATGCTCAGCAGTTTGGGTTATCGGTTTTTTGATGACACCGGCAAGGTCTATACCTCGACTGACCTGTCCGTGCGCCCCAGCGCGGACCACGCCTGCTTGAACGTCGCGCCTGACCGAACCGTGCAAATGACGGTATTGCTGCCACTACACCCCCAAATGGCTGGCAAGTCCACCGCACTGGGCACGGTGGCCAAGGTGGGTTTAGCCCTGGATGGCGTGCCTATTTTTGCCGACGCGCCGTCGGTACTGCAGACCGGCCACATGCCGGCACTGGATGTATGCGGGGGACACATTGATCCTGGTGGCTGGTACCACTGGCATGCCACATCGACCGATATCAACGGACTCTATGACTCGAACAAGGTGGCTGCCCATTGCGAGTTGCCCCAGTCCGCCCGGGCCCAGTTCGCCTATGCATTTGATGGCTTCGCCTTGTACGGCAGCGCCGACGCTAACGGCACGATTCCCAACGACTTGGATGAGTGCAGCGGCCACACTGGCAGTACCGCCGCGCATCCAGAGGGCGAATACCATTACCACGCGACCTCGACCTTCCCTAACCTGCCGGCCTGCTTGAAAGGGCTGCAGGCCAAGGACAACTTTGTGACAACGGCCAAACTGGGCATCGGGTCAAAGCCTGATCTCCAAGGTCAACCGAACGGGCCAAGGGGAGGTGCCGGCGGCCCGCCCGACCTGTCGCAGGCCGCGAAGCAGCTGGGTGTCAATGCTGCTCTGCTGCAAAAAACCATGCGCGACGCGGGTGGCCCGCAAGCTGACTTGGTCCTTGTCGCGAAGGCCCTGGGTGTCAACGAAGCCGAGTTGCGCAGGGCGCTGCCCGGGCCAGGCCATCAGGCGCGCTGACCACAACCTTGGCTGGGCATGGTTGGCATGCTGGCGGCGATGTCGCTCCTGCGTGGTATTGGGTCAGCTTCGTTGCTTCACGCCAAAAGATCGACCAGCGAACGCGCAATGACCTTGGTGGCCCGGCGCAGGTCGTCCAGGTCGAGTCGTTCATCGGCACGCTTGGCATGGGACTCCAGCACGGTGCGGGGCCCCGCACCATAAATAACGCCGGGAATGCCGACTTCTGAAAACAACCGAACGTCGGTGTACAGCGGGGTGCCCAACGCAGGAATCGGCTCACCAAAGACGGCTTGCCCATGCTTTTGCAAAGCGTCTACCAGTGGCTTGTTGCCAGGCAACGGCTGCATGGCGTTGGCCAGCAGCATGCGTTTGACATCGACTGTGATGCCGGGCGACTGTGCGGCGGTATCCGAAATGATCTGGCGCAACGTGGCCTCCACCACGGCGGGGTTTTCCTCGGGGATCATGCGGCGGTCCAGTTTGATTTTGACCAAGCCGGGGACGACGTTGGTGTTGGTGCCGCCTTCAATCATGCCAACATTCAAGTAGGGGTGCGTGATGCCCTCGACGTTGGATGTCACCGACTTGTAGAGTTTGTTTTGCGCATACAGGGCATTCAGAATTTGAACCGCTCCTTGCAGCGCGTCCACGCCCGAATCAGGAATGGCGGCATGGGCCATCTTGCCGTGCACCGTCACCTCCAGTTGCAGGCAGCCGTTGTGGGCCGTGATGACCTGGTAGCTGAAGCCGGCGGCGATCATCAAGTCTGGTTTGATGATGTCGTGTTTCAGCAGCCAAGCGGGGCCGACTTCGCCGCCGAACTCTTCGTCGTAGGTGAACAACAACTCAACACTGCCGGTCTTGGGCGGCGCGACGGCTTCCAGTGCGCGCACTGCAAAGGCGTAGGTGGAAAAGTCGCCTTTGCTGACGGCGGTGGCACGTCCGTAGATCTTTCCGTTCTCAATTTCACCGCCGTAAGGTTGCTTGGTCCACCCTTCACCGGGCGGGACCACGTCGCCGTGGGCGTTGAGCAGAATGGTTTTTCCTGGCCCATACTGGCGGCGCACCACCAGGTTGGTAATGCTTTCCAGTCCAGCGGCGTGAACCTCGGCTTGCGGAACAGGGTGTTTCTCAGCGTCCAGACCCATGTCGTGCAAAAGTTCGGCGGTGCGCTCGGCGTGCGGCGCGTTGTTGCCCGGGGGTGTGTCAGTGGGTACGCGAACCAGCGCTTGCAAGAATTGGACTTGCTCGTCAAAGTGAGCGTCGATCCAAGCGTCGAGTTGTTCGTAAGTGGTCATGGAGTAGGGGCTTTCAAAATTGGAAATAGGGCGAACATCAAAACTCTTCAGCGAGATTTTTGAGCAGCAAGGTGAATGCATCTACCGCCAGTTGGATGTCGTCGTTGGTAGTGGATTCCAGTGGGTTGTGGCTGATGCCTGAGTTTTGTCCACGTACAAACAACATGGCTTGCGGCATGACTTCGTGTAATTTCATGGCATCGTGACCGGCACCGCTGGGCATGCGGTGCAAAGGCACGCCCAAGGCTTCCACGGCGTGCTCCCAGCGCGTCTGCCAGGCGGTGGCACTGGGCGCTGCACTCGCGCGAACCGTCTCTTGCAAGGTGTAGATCACGCCACGGCGTTGGGCGATGTCTGCCAGAGCCGCCAGCACATCGCGGTCCAAGGCGTCTCGTTGAGTGTCGGTCGGCGCGCGCAAGTCCAGCGAGAACTCACAGCGGCCTGGCACCACGTTGGTGGCGCCATTGGGAACCCGAAGTTGACCAACGGTGCCCACGGAGTCGCCGTCTTGGGCGGCTCGCTTTTCGACCGCAAGAATCAACTCTGCGACGGCCGCCGAGGCGTCGCTGCGCCGGTCCATGGGCGTGGTGCCGGCATGGCAGGCGGTGCCAATTACCTCGCCCACATAACGCACGCTGCCATTGATGGAGGTGACAACCGCCAAGGGCAAATCCAGCTCGTTGAGCACGGGGCCTTGCTCGATATGAACTTCAACAAACCCAAGGTAGTCGGCCGGGTCGCGGCGCAGGCCAGGGATGTCCTGGGGGTTCAACCCCGCATGGGCCATGGCGTCGCGCATGGCGACGCCCTGCGCGTCTTTTTGATCGAGCCATTGCAGGTCAAATTGACCCGTTAGCGCACCAGAGCCCAGGAACGTCGCGTTGTATCGCTGTGCTTCTTCTTCGGCAAATCCGACGACTTCCAAATGAAAGGGCAGGCGCGTCTTGGCTTGACTCAGCGCGCGAACGCAAGCCATGGGCACAAAGATGCCCAATCGCCCGTCGTATTTGCCACCGTTTCGCACGGTGTCGTAGTGGGAGCCGGTTAACAGGGTTTTGGCGCTGGGGTTGTCAGAGAGGTAGCGGCCCACCACGTTACCCACGGCGTCAACGCGAACTTCATCAAAGCCGCAGTCCCGCATTTGTCCCTCGATTTGGGTGGCGCAAGCACGGTGTGCCTCCGTCAGGTAGGTCACCGTGAGTTGGCGTGCAGTCGCGTCATCGGTGTGAACAGCCAGCGCTTCATGCCAGTCCCAGACCCGGTTGCCCTCCTCGGGCTCGACGCCAAACTTGTCATTGAGTCGAATTTCGACAATGCGGTGGATGTTGCGCAGGCACTCCTGGCGCTCAAAGTGGGGGTGACCTTGCAGGCGGCGCTCAAAGGTGTCGATGATTTCCTGCTTGTTCAATCCCGCGCCACGCGGGCCCCGAACGGCCAAAATGAAGGGGAACCCAAACTTCGCGTTGTAGTCAGAATTCAGTTGCTGAATCTTGGCGAACTCATCCGGCGTGCAGGCGGTCAGCCCGGCCTTGCCCTGCTCGTTGGTTGATTCTGCTGTCAATGCCTTGCTGACCATGGCTTTGCCGGCCAACTCGGGGTGAGCGCGAATTAGCGCCAACTGCGGCGCCTCCCCGGCTTGCGTCAGCACGCGGGCCATGATGTGTTTGAGATGCGCCAGAGACCGGAAAGGGCGCTGCGCCAGCGCGGCTTTGGCAATCCAGGGTGAGTGCTCATACAGCCCGTCCAGCATGGTTTGGGCGTCGGCCAAAGGCGCGCAGTTGAGTTGCTCCAAAGTCAGTGGCATGGTCAAACCTTCGGCGAATGGGTGGGGGTGGATGTGAATGGATGCGTTTGACGCCAATGGCGCGCAATGTCCAAGCGCCGGCAGATCCAGACATGGGAATGCGCTTGCACATAGTCCAAAAACCTCTGCAGCGCCCGCATACGCCCCGGACGGCCCAGCAAGCGGCAGTGCATGCCAATACTCAGCATTTTTGGGGCATTGAAACCATCGGGGTCGCCTTCGGCGTACAACACGTCGAAGCTGTCTTTGAGGTAGGTAAAGAAGTCGTCGCCTTGGGCAAACCCCTGGGCGGACGAAAACCGCATGTCGTTGGTGTCCAGGGTGTAGGGAACGATCAACTGGGGCACCACGCTGCCATCCGTCTTTTGGACCTGCATCCAGAAGGGCAGGTCATCGCCGTAGTAGTCGCTGTCGTATTCAAAACCGCCATAGTCCGCCACCAACCGGTGGGTGTTGGGGCTATCCCGTCCGGTGTACCAGCCGAGCGGGCGTTCCCCGGTCAGTTCTTCAATGATCTGCATGCCCACTCGCATGTGTTCGCGCTCCGTGGCTTCGTCCAGATTTTGGTAACTGATCCAGCGCCAGCCGTGGCAGGCAATCTCGTGGCCCAGCGATTTGAAGGCGGCCGTCAGCTCCGGGTGGCGTTGCAAGGCCATGCTCACGCCGAAGACGGTCAGCGGCAAACCGCGCTGCTCAAACTCCCGCAGAATTCGCCAAACGCCGGCCCGTGAGCCATATTCGTAAATGCTCTCCATGCTCATATGGCGCGCCGCAAAAGCGGCCGGGTTGAACATCTCCGAGAGAAACTGCTCGGAGCCGGCGTCGCCGTGCATGACGGCGTTTTCCCCACCTTCTTCATAGTTCAGCACGAATTGCAAGGCAATACGGGCTTGATTCGGCCACTGGGCGTGGGGTGGCTTCTGGCCATAGCCCACCATGTCACGGGGGTAGGAGCGGGTGGTGTCGTAGTGGGTCATTGCGTCAAGCCATTGCGGCGGAAAGGGGTGGGTTGGAGGGGGCTTCGTCCAGCGACAGGCTGGCTTGCACGTGCCGCAGGTGCTCGTCCATCATGCGAACGGCCAGCACTTCGTCCTTGGCGGCCAGCGCTTTGACGATGGATGCGTGCTCGTCGTTGGAATGCGCGGCGGCTGGGGCGGACTGGTACATCAGCGTGATCAAGGCGCAGCGGGAGATCAGGTCGCCCAGCGTTTGGGCCAGTACGTTGTTGCCCATGAGTTCGGCCATGCGCACATGAAAATCACCCAGCAGCTCGGTCCGGGCGGCGATGTCCCCCGCTGAAACGGCGGACTTTTCCAAGTCCACATGCTGTTGGAGCGCCTGGATTCGGGCGGGGGTGATTTCGCGGATGAAGGCGCGTGTCATCTCCGCCTCAAGCATGCGGCGAACGGCAAACACCTGGCGGGCTTCAGTGACCGAAGGGCTGGCGACAAAAGCACCACGCGCTGGCTCCATGCGGATCAACCGGTTTTGCGACAACTGGAAAAAGGCTTGGCGAACCAGCGTGCGGGACACGCCAAACTGCGAGGCGATCTTTTGCTCCGCCAGTTTGCTGCCCGGCTGAAGCTGATGTTCCACGATGGCTTTGGTCAAGCTGTCAACGATGAAACGGGTAGTGGATGAATCCATGGTGGAATGATAGTTCGTGCTGCTTAAAAGTGTATACACTTTTGACGATAACCTGCTTCGACTGGCAGGCACCTCATTTAAGGAGTCACTCATGGGATTGAGTACACATGTGTTGGACACCATGCACGGCACACCAGCTGCTGGCATGGCCGTGGCGCTGTACACCACCGACGGCGAGGTTGCGACGCTGGTCAAAACCCTGGTGTTGAACCAGGATGGACGCAACCCAGAGGGGCCATTGTTTGACAATGACAGCCTGAAAAAAGGCACGTACCGTTTGGTCTTTGATGTGGCCGCCTATTTCAAGGCTCGCGGGGTGGCGCTGCCAGAGCCCAATTTTCTGAACAAAGTGAGTCTGGACTTTGGTGTGGCCCATACAGACCAGCACTACCACGTGCCTTTGCTGGTGAGTCCGTGGAGCTACTCCACTTATCGCGGCAGCTAATCAGCACTGCGTCTCCCGCCTAGGTATGAATCTTCTTCCCAGCTTGCGTTATTTGGTGGCTTTGCATGAGCACCAGCATTTCGGGCGGGCGGCGCTGGCCTGCCACATTACCCAACCGGCGCTGTCCAACGCCTTGCGCGCCTTGGAGAGTGAGTTTGGTGTCGTGATCATCCGGCGGGACCGTGCGTATGCGGGCTTTACCCCGGAGGGCGAGCGGGTGCTGACCATGGCGCGTTTGATGCTGCACGAGTATGCGGTGCTGCAAGATGACCTGAAAAGTCGGCTCGATGCACCGCAAGGCACGCTTCGCCTGGGGGCGGTTCCTACTGCGATGCCCATGGCTGCTCGTTTTGCGGCCCAACTGAAAGCGCGTCATCCTGGCATCTTGCCGGTCGTGCTCTCCTCCACATCCACGGGGTTGGAGCAGGGGCTGGACGATCTCACGTTGGATGTGGCCCTGGGCTACACCGAGCGGCTCGACTCAAAAGACACGCGCTTAAAGGCGTGGCCCCAGTACACCGAACACTATTTTTTGCTGAGGCGGGCGGTCAAGACCGCCCCGAATGGTTTGCAGATGGCGCCAAGCATGACTTGGCGTGAGGCCGCATCGCTCCCCCTGTGCCTGCTGACCCCTGACATGCACAACCGCCAGATCGTGGACGCTGCGTTTGCCGTCGCAGGCGTGTCGGTTCAGCCGGCCATGGAAACCAATTCCATTTTGACCATGGTTTTGAGCGTGGTCGAGGGCAGTGTGTGCAGTGTGCTGCCGGGGTCTTTGGTGGCAACCCTGCGCAACGAACGGGAGTTGGAGGCCTTGCCGCTGGTTGGCCCTGACGTGGCCACCCCCATTTGCTTTATGTCGCATGCCACGGCCCGCGCCTCCCGTGCGCTGGAGGCGGCGCTGGCCTTGGCACAGGATGTCGATTGGCTGCGCCATGCGGCCGTTCACAGCGGATTGCTCGGCGTACTGCCGGTGCAGTGAGCTGGCGTTGGCTGGCCCCAAATGGCACGCCGACGCTTGAAATGCGGCAACGCATCATTTAGTTTTTGAATGACTCCATAGTCATACCAAATTGGACGGGGCCAGATGCGGCGCAGATACTGCCGGCTCGTCTTCCCATTCTGGTCCGCCTTAGCGCCTCAAAGTAATACAAATGAATTCAGTCAAGTCAGGTGAGCCGTTCGACACCGCCCAAGATCACACGGTTGTGGCCGTGACCACGGTGGATGAAATGCGAGACCGCATTCGTCGCAAAAGCAAACTCAAGGGCCGCCAGGTGGACGAGGCGGCCTTGCAAGAGGTGCGCGCTTTGGTGGGCAACGCGCCCCACGCGCGTGATTTGTTGATCGAACACCTGCACAAACTCAACGACGCCTACCGTGCCTTGCATGACCGTCAT
Organism: uncultured beta proteobacterium; assembly: GCA_963781205.1. Lineage (GTDB taxonomy): Bacteria > Pseudomonadota > Gammaproteobacteria > Burkholderiales > Burkholderiaceae_C > Rhodoferax. The sequence continues at coordinate 17,297 of CAWAFG010000023.1, forward strand.
TTGGTGGCACTGGCCCGGGAGATGAATATTCCCATGGCCGAGGTGTACGAGGTGGCTACCTTCTATCACCACTTTGAGGTACTGAAGGGCGACGCCACGGCCCCCGCTTTGACCGTGCGGGTCTGCTCGGGCCTGAGCTGTGAGTTGGCGGGTGGCGCAGACCTGCTGGCGCGCTTGCCGGCCTTGCTGGGCGTGGCTGATGTGCGGGTGATTTCCGCGCCCTGCGTGGGCCGTTGCGAGCAGGCGCCGGTGGTCGTGGTGCATCAAAATCCGGTGATTTATGCCACGGCTGAGTCGGTTGTTTTGACGGTCAATTCGGCCGCTAGCGCTCATCCCGCCTCAAAAGATCATCTCAATTTCATAGCATCGGAGCTGGCAGAGCGCAGCGTGTCACCTCAGCTGGACGCGGCCCAAATTGCCCCGGATTACACCGGGTATGAACGTTACCGGGCGAACGGTGGCTATGCCTTGGCAACCGCGTTGGCCAACGACGAGCATGAAACCGAGGTCGTGATTCATGCCATGGAAAACGCGGGCCTGCGGGGTCTGGGCGGGGCTGGCTTTCCGGCAGGCAAAAAGTGGCGCATCGTGCGCGAGCAGCCAGGGCCGCGCCTGATGGCGGTCAACATTGACGAAGGCGAACCCGGTACCTTCAAAGACCGCACTTACCTGGAGCGCGACCCCCACCGGTTTCTGGAAGGCATGCTGGTGGCTGCTCAGGTCGTGGGTGTGGACGCTTGTTACATCTACCTGCGCGACGAATACCACGGCTGCCGCGCCATTTTGGAGGCAGAGCTGGCCCGGCTGCAGGCGAATCCGCCGTTCGCCTTGCCCCGAATCGAGCTGCGCCGGGGCGCCGGCGCCTACATCTGCGGTGAAGAGTCCGCCATGATCGAAAGCATTGAGGGCAAACGCGGTGAGCCGCGCATGCGCCCCCCCTATATTGCGCAGGTCGGCCTGTTTGGCCGCCCCACCTTGCAGCACAACTTTGAGACCCTTTACTGGGTGCGTGACATTGTGGAAAAAGGCGCAGCTTGGTTCAGCGGGTTTGGCCGTCATGGCCGCCAAGGCCTGCGAAGCTTCTCGGTCAGCGGCCGGGTCCAGCACCCGGGCGTCAAGCTGGCACCCGCTGGCATCACGCTGCGGGAGCTGGTGGACGAGTACTGCGGCGGCATGCTGGCGGGGCACACGCTGTATGCCTACCTGCCGGGGGTGCCTCTGGCGGAATCTTCCCGGCCAGTCTGGCCGACCACCCCCTGGACTTTGACACCATGCAACCTCATGGCGGTTTCATTGGTTCTGCCGCCGTGATCGTGCTCGGTCACCAAGACAAAGCCCGGGACGCCGCGCTGAACATGATGCGGTTTTTTGAGGAGGAAAGCTGTGGCCAGTGCACGCCGTGCCGGGTGGGTACCGCCAAGGCCGCCCGGTTGATGGAGGCGCCGGTGTGGGACAACGACACCTTGGAAGACCTGAACCAGGTCATGACGGACGCCTCCATCTGCGGACTGGGCCAAGCCGCCCCCAACCCCGTGCGTTGCGTGCAAAAGTACTTTCCCCAGGAGATTGGTTAAATGAACGCTCCTCTCAATTTGCGTGAGGTCACGGTGCAAACAGTCCATTTCACCCTGAACCAACAAGCGGTGACCGCCTTTGCGGGTGAGAGCATCCTGAACGCCGCCAAACGCCATGGCGTCGATATTCCCCACCTGTGCCACAAAGAAGGTTTGCGCGCCGATGGCAATTGCCGGGCGTGCGTGGTGGAAATCCAGGGCGAGCGAACACTCGCACCCAGTTGCTGCCGCAATGTGACCGCAGGCATGGACGTGCAGACGAGCAGCGCGCGTGCCGTCAAGAGCCAGCAGATGGTGGTGGAGATGTTGCTGTCCGACATGCCTGACATGGGCTACAAGTGGAGCGAGCAAGACGAGTCACAGCAGCACGGCGAACTCAGCGCCTGGGCCGACCGTCTGGCCGTGTCCGTGCGCCCCGCGCTCAAAGCCCTGCGCCGGGAGCAACCCAAAGCCGATGTCTCTCACCCCGCCATGGCGGTCAATCTGGATGCCTGTATTCAGTGCAACCGCTGCGTGCGCGCTTGCCGCGAAGAGCAGGTGAACGACGTCATTGGCTACGCCCTGCGCGGCGCCCACAGCGAAATTGTGTTTGACCTGAATGATCCCATGGGCGACAGCACCTGCGTGGCCTGTGGGGAGTGTGTGCAGGCCTGCCCCACGGGCGCCTTGATGCCCAAGACCCAGATCGGCTCGCAAGTGGTGGACAAAAAGGTGGACTCGGTCTGCCCGTTTTGCGGGGTGGGTTGTTTGCTGACCTACAACGTCAAGGACAACCAAATCGTCAGTGTGGACGGGCGCGACGGCCCGGCCAACCACAACCGGCTTTGTGTGAAAGGGCGGTTTGGTTTTGACTACGCCCACAGCCCCCAGCGTCTGACGATGCCGCTGATCCGCAAAGCCGGTGTGCCCAAAGACCCGCAGGCCTTGAATACCCTGAATCGCCACTCGGCCGATTGGTCCACCGTGTTCCGCGAAGCCTCGTGGGAAGAAGCGCTAGCGTTGACCGCTGGCGCGCTGACGGGTTTGCGTGACACCCATGGCAAGAAGTCGCTGGCCGGTTTTGGCTCCGCCAAGGGCAGCAACGAAGAGGCCTACCTGTTTCAAAAGCTGGTGCGCACGGGCTTTGGCAGCAACAACGTGGACCATTGCACCCGCTTGTGCCACGCCTCCAGCGTGGCTGCCTTGCTGGAAGGCGTCGGTTCGGGCGCGGTGAGCAACCAAGTTAACGACGTGGCGCACTCCGACCTGATCTTTGTCATCGGCTCCAACCCCACCGCCAACCACCCGGTGGCCGCCACCTGGATGAAGAATGCCGCCAAGACCGGCGCCAAAATTGTGTTGGCCGACCCCCGGGTGACAGATATTGGCCGACACGCCTGGCGCACCTTGCAGTTCAAGCCAGACACCGATGTCGCCATGCTCAACGCGCTGATTCACGCCGTGATCGACGAAGGTTTGACGGACGAGGCTTTTATTCGCGACCGGGCCAGCAACTTTGAGGCCTTGAAAGAAAACGTCAAAGGCTACAGCCCCGAAGCCATGGCGCCGATTTGCGGCATTCCGGCACAAACGCTGCGCGAAGTGGCGCGCGCTTTTGCCAAGGCCCAAGGCGCCATGATTTTGTGGGGCATGGGCGTGAGCCAGCACGTGCATGGCACGGACAACGCCCGCTGCCTGATCGCTTTGTCCGCCGTTACCGGCCAAATTGGCAAGCCTGGCTCCGGCTTGCACCCCTTGCGCGGCCAAAACAATGTGCAAGGTGCCAGCGACGCGGGCCTCATTCCCATGATGTTTCCCAACTACCAGCGCGTCACCAACAAGGCCGCGCATGGTTGGTTTGAGCAGTTCTGGGGTGTTCCGCTGGATGACCAGCCCGGCTACACCGTCGTGGAGATCATGCACAAGGCCTTGGCGCCGGACAGCGATCCCCACAAGATACGCGGCATGTACATCATGGGGGAAAACCCCGCCATGAGCGACCCCGACCTGAACCACGCCCGCCACGCCCTGGCCTCGCTGGAGCATTTGGTGGTGCAAGACATCTTCATGACCGAAACCGCGTGGCTGGCCGATGTGGTCTTGCCTGCCACCGCCTGGCCCGAGAAAATCGGTACGGTCAGCAACACCGACCGCATGGTGCAGCTGGGCAAACAAGCCATCGACCCACCGGGCCAAGCCAAGCCTGACTTGTGGATCATTCAGCAAATCGCGCAGCGCATGGGCTTGAACTGGCAGTACGCCGGCGCGCACAGCGGGGTGGCTGCGGTGTTTGAGGAAATGCGGCAAGCCATGCACACCGCCATTGCAGGCATCACCTGGGAGCGGCTGGAGCGCGAGTCCAGCGTGACCTACCCGTGCCTGAGCGAGGACGACGCCGGCGAGCCCACGGTGTTTCTGGAGCGCTTTGACACTCCCGACGGGCGCCTCCACCTGGTGCCCGCTGACTCATTCCCGCCAATGAGCGCCCGGATGCTGACTTTCCCTTTGTGCTGATCACCGGGCGACAGTTGGAGCATTGGCACACCGGCAGCATGACGCGCCGCGCCAGCGTGCTGGACGCGTTGGAGCCGATGGCCACCGCGTCGCTTTGCGGCGACGACTTGCTGGCGCTGGGCGTGCAAGCGGGCGATGTCATCACCGTGCAGTCGCGCCGCGGCGAGGTGGCCATTCACGTCCGGCGAGATGACGGTACGCCCCGTGGCGCGATCTTCATCCCGTTTGCGTACTACGAAGCGGCCGCCAATCTGATGACGAATGCGGCCTTGGACCCCTTTGGCAAGATTCCGGAGTTCAAGTATTGCGCTGTGGCCATTCAACGTGGCGGAGAGGCGGCCCAAGTGCCTGGCTACCTCCCTTCAGCCGTTTAAATGGGCGAAGTCAGAGGGGGAAAAGGGGTAAAGGCGCTCAGTTGGACGGGTGAAATGGGCTGGCGAAACCGCCGAAATTTGTAAAAAACGACATTTATTTACAAATAGCCCTAAATTACCCTTCATTTCTGCCGTTATGGAACATAGGAATGGAGGATAAGCCCAGACAAATTCTGAAGCGCTACACAAAATGCAAATGCCACCCCTTGATCGATCTCCGAATGTGCGGCCTGTGTCCGCCGAGTTGGCGTCTATGGCGGTGGCTCAGGTGATTCCTGTTGCGCCGGTGAATCCGCCTTTGAATGCAGTGACGCCCTCTGAGGCTTCCCCCAGCGTGATCAACCAGGTGGGGCAGGGCAGCAATATTCATGCGACGTCCACCGGTCAAAGTGCCTACGCCAGCGCGTCAGACCCCACCCATCGACGCAGTGTCGAAGATGTCACCAGCCCTCAGGACTGGACGATCAAGCGTCCAGAACCCGAAAAAGTGGAAGATCCGCCGAAACCGCCCATGTCTCAAGTGCTGATGGACCACATCAAGCTGCTGTGGACGGCCAGCGCCAGCGCAGTCCAGGTCCAGCAAGAAGTTCGCAACCAGGTCGATCCCCTCAAAGAGAACCTGACGGGTGTGCAAGGCACCCTCGCGGCCGAAGCGCTCACCTACTCACCCAGCAAAATCAACAAAACCGAGAACATCTAGTCGGGTTTTTGGCCTGAAGCGGGCCTGCCATCCTCTAACATGGAGGGATGCACACGACCGCACTCGTCCTTTTCTCCGGTGGGCAGGACTCCACCACTTGCCTGGCTCAGGCACTTTCCAAATACGACCGGGTCGAAACCATTGCGTTCGACTACCGTCAACGCCATCACGTTGAGTTGGAAGCGCGCCTCAATGTGTTGAGCGAGATTCGCCGCCAATTTCCCGCATGGGGCGCCAAACTGGGCGAAGACCATTTGCTCGATTTGGCCGTATTAGGTGAAGTGAGTGAGACCTCACTGACCCGCGACACCGCATTCAAGATGGAGCAAAGCGGCCTGCCTAACACCTTTGTGCCGGGTCGCAACCTGTTGTTTTTGACGCTGGCCGCCGCCGTGGCCTACCGCCGCGACTTGCAAGTCATCGTCACCGGCGTGTGTGAGACCGATTTTTCTGGCTACCCGGACTGCCGCGACGACACCATGAAGGCCATGCAACTGGCCTTGTCGCTGGGCATGGACAAGCGCTACCTGATCGACACCCCGCTCATGTGGATCGACAAGGCCGCAACCTGGACCATGGCGTATGAGCTGGGTGAAAAATCAGGCGCGCCCGGTGGTGGGCAAGCCTTGGTGAACCTGATCGTGGAGCACACCCACACCTGCTATCTGGGTGACCGGGAGCACCGCCACGCCTGGGGCTACGGCTGCGGCACCTGCCCGGCTTGTGAACTGCGCGCCCGCGGTTACGAGCGTTTTTCTTCCAGCTTGTAGAGCGACGGGGCGCCGTCTGGCTGCTTGGTCAAAGTCCAGCGTTGCTGGTGAAACACCGCCACGCTGGGGCGATGCGCTATAGAAATGATAGCTCCTCCCGCTTGCTTTACAAGCGCTAGAAGCTTTTTATACACAGAACTTTCTGTGGCTTCATCCAGGGCACTGGTGGCTTCGTCGGCAAAGACCCATTTTGGTTTTTTGAGCAATACGCGGGCAATGGCCAGGCGTTGCTGCTCGCCGCCAGATAGTTTTTGGCTCCAGGCGTCGGCGTGGTCCAGTTGCTGGGTCAGTCCCGGCAGCATGGCCTCTTCCAAGGCCTGCTGCAGCTGAGCATCGGTGTACTGCGATGGTGCTTGCGGGTAGGCCAGCGCTTCGCGCAGCGGGCCGTTGGGGAAATAGGGCCGCTGCGGAATGAACATGGTGTCGCGGGGGCTGGCGATCTGACCCGTTGAAAACGGCCAAATGCCGGCCAGCGTGCGAAACAGGGTCGATTTGCCGCTGCCGGATGGGCCTTGCAGCAACACGCTGTCGCCGGCCTGGGCGTGCAACTGGGCGCCCGCCAACAGCACGGCCCCATTGGGCAGTGCTACGGTCAAGTCACGGCCATCCAGTGCTTCAGAATCGATAGCGGCTTGCGCTTTATCTATCAGCGCTAGCGCCTTGAATGATGCTTCAAAACTGGTGAGCCGGTCGGTCGTGGCGCGCCAGCTGGCCAAGCTGCTGTAGCTGTCCACAAACCAGCTCAGCGAGCCTTGCACTTGCCCAAAGGCGCTGGAAATTTGCATCAGCTCACCCAGCTGAATGGCGCCGCTGAAAAACCGGGGCGCAGCCACCACAAAAGGGAACACCGTGGCGGCCTGGCCGAAAAAGCTGGTGAACCAGACCAGGTTCTTTTGCGCCTTGATCAAGCGCAGGTAGTTGCCCAGCACCCGGTCAAAGCGGGTTTCGAGTTGCGCGCGCTCCACGGTCTCGCCCCGGTCCAGCGCAATGGATTCGCTGTATTCCCGCACCCGCACCATGTGGTGGCGAAAGTCGGCTTCCACGCGTTGCTGGTCAAAGTTCAGCTTGATCTGCGGGCGGCCAATGTAGTGGGTCAGCACGCTGCCCACCGCGCAGTACAACACCGCCATCCAGACCATGAAGCCCGGAATGTTGAACGCCGTGCCACCCAGCGTGAAGGCAAATCCGCCCGACAGGCCCCACAAAATGCCAACAAAGCTGAGCAAGGTCACCACCGAGTTAAGAAAACCCATGCTCAGGGAGATGGTGTAGGTGGTGAACTGGTTGATGTCCTCCTGAATCCGCTGGTCCGGGTTGTCCGGGTTGCCGGTGTCCGCATTCGGCTGGGTCGTGAAACGCGCCAGTTCCAGCTTGTAAAAGGCCTGTCCCGTCAACCACCGATCCAGGTAGTGCGCCGTCATCCAGGCGCGCCAACGCAGCTCCAGCAACTGCGTGAGGTAAAACTTGTACACCGCAATGATGATGAAGGCGAACGCCAGGTAAGTGAATCGCCCCAGTTGCGTCCAGAAGATCGCCTCTTCTTTGCTCTGCAGGGCGTCGTAAAACTGTCGGGACCAGTCGTTGAACAGCACGGCCATGTAGACCAGGCCCAGGTTCAAGGCGACGATGGCCAGCAGCAGTCCGCGGGCTTTCCACTTCTGGTCCGATTGAAAGTAGGGCTTGGATAGCGCCCACGTCTGGGTGGCAAAGGTTTTGAACGCTTTGAGTTTTTCGGTCAGAGTCATGGGTTGGGGACGTCAGTTCATAGCGCCGGGGGCGCGAATCAGAGGGAAATCAGTCGATGAAAGACAGCGGGGCCGCTGGCAAGTCAGCCCTGTCGCCTTTTAGCTATTGGAGACACCGCTGGCCACATGGCCTGAGGGCACGTGGCGGGCCGCCGATTCAATATGACCGGTCTGGTCATCAAAGAAGAAGTCGGGCTCAAACTCCCGCAAAAACTCGCCCTTGGGCAGGCCGCCCAGGAACATGGCCTCGTCCACCTCAATGTTCCAGGCCATGAGGGTTCGAATGGCGCGCTCATGCGCCGGGGCACTGCGGGCCGTGACCAACGCGGTGCGAACCCGCATTTGCGGCGTGCCAGCGTTTTGCAGCCGCTGCAAGGCCATCAACAGCGGTCTGAACGGGCCGTCTGGCAAGGGCAGGCCAGCTTTGTCAATCTCGTGCTGTTGAAACGCACTCAAGCCGTGCGACTGGTAAATGCGCTCGGCCTCGTCGCTGAACAACACCGCATCGCCGTCAAACGCAATGCGCACTTCCAGCGGGTTGGCTTCGCTGGCGTGGGCCGAGTGCGGGTAAACCTGCGCGGCCGGCACACCAGCGTCCAGCGCAGCGCGCACATCACTCAGGTGGGTGCTTAAAAACAGGTTGGCGTGCAGCGGTTTGAGGTAGCGCCACGGCGGCTGGCCGCGGGTGAAGCTGCCGCGTTCAATCGGCAACCCATAGTGTTTGGCCGAGCGAAACACCCGCATGCCCGACACCGGGTCGTTGCGGGACAAAATCACCACGTCCACCAGCTTGGACTCTGGCGAGTTGAAGGCCAGCAGCTTTTTCACCAGCGAAAACGCCACGCCGGGTTGCGCCGGCACATCCAATCGCTCCAGTTGGAGCTTCATGTAGGCGCGGTCATCGCTGTGCTCAAACACCTGGTTTTCCTGTTCAAAGTCGAACAGGGCGCGGCTTGAGATCGCCACCACCAGTTTGCCGTCCAGCGACGCGCTCATGATTGCAGAAACATCCGGTAGACCGGATTGTTGGTTTCTTCAACATAGGGGTAGCCCAGTGTCTCCAGAAATTCAGAGAACGCGGCGTCATCGGCGCCAGGCACCTGCACGCCCACCAGAATGCGGCCGTAGTCAGCCCCCTGGTTTCGGTAGTGAAACAGGCTGATGTTCCAGCCCGGACGCATCAGGTTCAAAAACTTCAGCAAGGCACCGGGCCGCTCAGGGAAGACAAAACTCAGCAAGCGTTCATCCTGCGCCAAACGTGAGTGGCCGCCCACCATGTGGCGAATATGTTCTTTGGCCAAGTCGTCATGCGTCAGGTCCAGCGCCTCAAAGCGGTGCTGGGTGAAGTTGGCCGCAATTTGGGCGGATTCGCCTTTGCCGTGCGTGGTCAGACCCACGAACACATGGGCCTTGGCGGAGTCGCTGATGCGGTAGTTGAACTCGGTCACGTTGCGCGGGCCGCCGGGCAGCTCACCAATCAACTCGCAAAAGCGTTTGAAACTGCCGCGCTCCTCGGGAATCGTCACCGCCAGCAAGGCCTCGCGCTCTTCGCCCACTTCGGCCCGCTCGGCGACAAAGCGCAGGCGGTCAAAGTTCATGTTGGCGCCGCACAAAATGGCGGCGTAGGTTTCGCCCTGCGTTTTGTGCTTGTCCACATACTGCTTGATGGCCGCCACGGCCAGCGCGCCGGCTGGTTCCACAATGCTGCGCGTGTCCACAAACACGTCTTTGATGGCTGCGCACACCGCGTCCGTGTCCACAATGATGAACTCGTCCACCAAGCCGCTGGCCACGCGAAAGGTCTCTTCGCCCACCAGTTTCACTGCCGTGCCGTCCGAGAACAGGCCCACATCGGGCAGCGTGACCCGCGCTTTGGCTTTGACCGATTGCGTCATGGCGTCGGAGTCGTTCATCTGCACACCAATCACCTTGATCTCGGGGCGAACCGCCTTGATGTAGTTGGCCACGCCCGAAATCAGCCCACCGCCACCAATGGCAACAAACACGGCGTCCAGCCGGTTGGCGCCGTGCCCTTGCAACTGGCGCAGCATTTCCATGGCGACGGTGCCTTGTCCGGCAATCACGTCCGGGTCGTCAAACGGATGCACAAAGGTCAGACCTTGGGCCGCTTGCAACGCCACGGCATGGGTGTAGGCGTCGGAATAGCTCTCGCCAAACAGCACCACCTCGCCGCCAAAGCCGCGCACCGCGTCAATCTTGACCTGGGGCGTGGTGGTCGGCATCACGATCACGGCGCGTGTGCCCATCTTCTTCGCGCTCAGGGCCACGCCTTGCGCATGGTTGCCGGCTGACGCGCAAATCACGCCTTTGCCCAACTGCTCGGCACTCAGGTGTGCCATCTTGTTGTAGGCGCCACGCAGCTTGAAGCTGCGCACCGGTTGCTGGTCTTCGCGCTTGAGCAGCACAGTGTTGTTCAGGCGCTGGCTTAGGGTCTGCGCAATCTGCAAATCCGTCTCGCGTGCCACGTCGTAGACGCGGGCAGTCAGAATCTTTTTGAGGTAATCGGCGGGGCTCAGTTGGGGCTTTGTCATGGTGCCGCAATGATAAGCGCCCGGCCACGGCGACAATTGGGGCTTTTTACAGTGAAGAGGGGATCAACATGGAATGCACAGTCACTTGGACCGGCGCTTTGGCGACGCGTTCGGGCATGGGTTTTGTCGCCGAAACCGGCAGTGGCCACACCTTGATGATGGACGGCGCGCCTGATGCGGCCAAGCCTGAAAACGGGGGGCAAAACCTGGCCCCGCGTCCGCTGGAAACCGTGTTGGCCGGCACCGGTGGTTGCACAGCCTATGACGTGGTCTTGATCTTGAAACGTGGCCGCCACGACGTTCAGGGCTGCACCGTCAAACTCACCGCCGAGCGTGCCGAGGTCGACCCCAAAGTGTTCACCCGTATCAATATGCACTTTACCGTGACCGGAAAAGGCATTCCTGAGGCCGCAGTAGAACGCGCCATTGCCATGAGCCACGAAAAATACTGTTCGGCCAGCATCATGCTGGCCAAAACAGCCGAGATCACCACCAGTTTCGACTTGATCGCGGTCTAAATCGCTTTGTCAGCGTTACGAGCCTAAATACGGTGCGCCACCGTCGTCATCACCTTGGCGGCGGCGCGCATCAGGCTTTTAACGGGGGGCGGAAGTTCTAAAGCGCCCGCATTCTGGGCGTCTTGCGCATGGCGGGCTTCGTCCGCCATCATTTGCGACACGATGGCCCGGGAGGCATGGTCATTCTCAGGCAGCAAGGTCAGGTGGCTTTCCAGATGCGCTTCCACCTGGTTTTCGGTTTCCACCACAAATCCCAAGCTCACGCGGTCGCCCAGTCGGCCGGCCAGCAAGCCCATGCCAAAGGCCCCTGCGTACCAAAACGGATTCAGCAGGGAAGGGCGCTGTCCCAGTTCATCCAGTCGCTGCCGGGTCCACGCCAAGTGATCAGTCTCCTCAGCGCTGGCCTTGGTGAAATGTTCACGCAAGGATTCGTTTTGGGTGGCGAAGGCTTGCGCCGTGTACAGCGCCTGGGCGCACACCTCTCCCACATGGTTCACACGCATCAAAGCACCTGCCTCTGCCATCTCAGCCGCCGACAATTCGGTGCTTGCGCCGGGCAACGTAGGGCAGGCTTTGGACGCCCGGGGCGGTACAAAAAGGGTTCGAAGCGCCGCATCCACCGTGGTGATCAGCGAATCGATGGGTGATGGTTGGGAAGTAAAAGTGCTCATAAGCTGCATTATTGCCTTGGGCTCGCCATTTGAGGCCGCAATGAAAAGAGCCCCTTGCGGGGCTCTTGTTTCAGATCAACTTCAGTGAGAAATTAGAAACGGTGACGAATGCCGAAAGCAATGCTTGTGGAATCCGTGCCTGCAGAGGCTGTCACGCCACCAATGTAGCCATTGCCACCAGGGGCCACTTGGGCTTTGTCACTGTTGTCGTAGCGAACCAGAACGGCGTTCAGGTCAGTGCGTTTGGACAGGGCATAGGTGTAAGCCACGCCGTAGGACTTGACATCCGCATCAGAGGCGCGATTGTCATCGTAGGAGTTGTAAGCCACCGAAATGGTGCTTGGGCCCGTGATATAGCGGTAGCCAATGTGAAACAGGGTGCCATCTTGTTTGAATGCTTCGATGTAGGCGTTTTGAATCGCAGTCGCAATGACTGTCGGAGCATTTGTAGGTGACGCAGTCAACAGGCCGGAAATCGCAGACAGGCCGTTCGGATTGTCATCCGTGATTTTTGCGACAAAAGTGCTGACTGTGCTGCTGGTCCCGACATTCATCGAGGCGCCCAAGACAGATGTCGTCAAAGACTTTTGGCCCAATTCGTTGTTTTTGGTGTTGTAGCCAAATCCAACGGAGAACGCCTCTGTTTTGTAATTGGCGTTAAAGCCAAGCAAACGGCTCTTGTCGGCATCGCCAGCCTTCTCGCCCAATGCATACATGAACGAGCCGGAAATACCGTCTTTTACAAAACGGTAAGCCAGTGAGTTGGACGCCCGAATCTCAAGAACTGCAGGGAAGGCCACGATCTGGCCTGCTGCCAAACCAGATTGAGTGCCCATGATGTCGTAGGCTGCCGTAGTTTCAAAGGCAGGCGTGTATTGACGACCGGCCAGGATGGCGCCAAATGGTGTAACCATACCAATGTAGGCCTGACGGTCAAACAAACGACCACCGTCGGCGCCAACGTTTACACCATATTCTTTGGCCAGCGCAGAGGCAACGCCAGTGACATAAGGCTGATAGCGCAGCAGGCAAGCCAAGCAATGTGGCTTGAGAGAAGCGATCGGACAATTGGGTGCCGGAAATAGGGGTGTTGCTGATCGCGCCGGTGTCCAACTCAAACCGGTTTTCCAATGTGAAGATGGTGCGATAGCCGCCACCCAAGTCTTCCGAACCTTTCAGGCCCCAGCGTGAACCTTCCATGATGCCGCTGGCAATTTGCGACACGGTGCCTGCTTTGAGGCCAGTCACTTGCGTATAGCCAATGTCGGCAATGCCGTACAAAGTCACGCTGGATGAGCCTGTGCCTTGTGCGCTTGCCATGCCTGCGCAGCAAAAAGCGCTTGCAATGGCCACGGCGCGCAGCGATGGCAAATTAAAGCGTGAAGAGAGTCCAATCATTTTGAGAATCCTTGTAGTTAAAAGCAGGCACTTACTGTCTATTGAGACTGCCGCAAATTTCTCATAGCGGGCAGTGAGTGACAAGACGCCTTGGAGACAGCCGGTTGTGTATTCGACATTTTTTACACACGTATTTACCCTAGGTATTCTGATCGGGGGAATGGGTGCGCACAGAAAAATTCGGGTTGTCGATGTGTTGAGTGAGCAGGCGGGGATGCATTCGTCGCGCTGAAACCACAGTTTTGTTTCTGACCGATTGGCGAGCGTCTTCGAATCAATAAAACCTAGGCGAAGAGGTGGTCCTTGTGTTTAAATTTATTCAGGGTTTTCCATTAGTTTTTGGGTGACTAGTCAATAGGAAGTCGTCTTTCCATTTTTTTATCGAGGGTTTTTATGAAAAAGAATTTAATCGCGCTGGCTGCACTGGTTGCTTGTGGCACTTCGTTTGCTCAGTCCAGCGTTTCCCTTTACGGAATTGCGGATGTTTGGTTTGGCCGCACAACGGCTACCGGTTCAGCTTCACAAATCAAGCTTGATAGCGGTGGCGTGAGCGGTAGCCGTTTTGGCTTCAAAGGCACCGAAGATTTGGGTGGTGGCTTGAAGGCCAACTTCCTGTTGGAGCAAGGGTTTAACCTGGACGATGGCACCCAAGGTACTGCTGGACAGATGTTTTCCCGTCAGTCCTATGTTGGATTTTCCGGTAACTGGGGTGAAGTCAAAGTTGGCCGTATGTGGACGGCTTTTGATGACATCAGTGGTGCTGCCAATGCTGCATTTGACTCTGCTCTCTCTCCTCAAAATAACGTTTGGTTGAGCACGGGCTACCAAGGCAATCCAAACAACAGCGTTTACTTCGCGTCGCCCAACATCATGGGCTTCACTTATGCGGCCAGCTACAGCTTTGGCGAGAACAAGTCCGCCACTGCCGATGCCGGTGTTTTGGTGAGTTTTAACGTCAAGTACGAGAGCGGTCCTCTGTACGCTGGTGTGGCATACCAAGTCGAAAACAAGGACAGCACGTTTGCTACGGTCAAGTTCACCCGTTTGAACGGCACCTATGACTTGGGTGTTGCCAAAGTGTTGGTTGGATACGGCAGCAAGGTTGTCAACGATTCACGTACCAACGAGTGGGAGCTCGGTGCTGACTACCCCGTCTCGCCCGCATTGACCTTGTCCGGTGGTATTGCTCGCTCCAGCGACAACCTGGCAGCAGGTGACGCCACTCGCAAGGGTTACGGCTTGGCTGCTTCCTACTCCCTGTCCAAGCGTACCTCGGTGTACACCGGCTACCAGTCGTCGACAAAAACGGTTGCCGGTACTGACACCGATGCCACGCTGTTGGCCATTGGCATGCGTCACGCTTTCTAATCAGGTTTAGAACTGCTGGGGCGCATGCTCCATAGGTAAAAGCCACCTTCGGGTGGCTTTTTTTATGCGGGGTTGCTTAGGATGAGTGTTGCATCAATCCAACAAAAAAAGGGGCTAATCCCACAATTTGTCTGCAAATGCTATGCGCAGCCAGATGGGTCTGTTTAAATTCACTCAGCTTCTACTTAAGAAGTGGAACTAGACAAGTCAGGGCAGAGTGTCGTGACTTGATATACGTAAACTTTGGAGTATCCGAATGAAAAAATCCCTCATCGCGCTGGCCGTCTTGGCAGCTACTGGTTCCGCTATGGCTCAATCCAGCGTGACCCTGAATGGTCGTGTTGATGCTTCCTTGTACAGCTTGACAACTGGTGTTGGCGCTGCTGAATTGACACAAACTGGTCTGGGCAATGGTTCTGATACCGGCCTGACAGGCAGCCGTTGGGCCCTGAACGGAACTGAAGATCTGGGCGGCGGCTTGAAGGCCATGTTCAAATTGGAAAACCGTTTCAACGTTGATACCGGCACTTCCGTTGGCGGTTTCTCTGGCGATGCTTACTTGGCATTGGCTGGTGGTTTCGGTACCGTGAAATTGGGCCGCACTTACACTGCATTTGACGATGCACGTGCTTTGGCTAACAGCAATCCAAGTGTTTGACTCTGCTTTCACACCTAACGTGTTTCAGGCACATGGTGTACTGACTACACAAGCCGTGGCGCAAATGGCGTCCGTTACGAGACTCCAGTGTTCAGCGGTTTCAGCGGCGTTGTGTCTTACGCCTTCGGCGAAGACAAGACAGCCACTACTGACGCAAGCAGCATCGTTTCCTTGCACGTGAAATACGCTGCTGGTCCTTTGGCAGCTGCTTACGGTTACCAAGACAGAAAGAAACGCTGACTGGCAGCCACTGCAGAACACCAAGTTCCACCAGTTGTCTGCTGCTTATGACTTCGGCATGGCTGCTGTGTCCGCTGGTTACCAAAGCGTAACGGCACTGCTGCTACTGGTGACGACAAAGGTTACCAGTTGGGCGTGAACGTTCCAGTTGGCGCTGCTTTGAACTTGTCCGCTGGTTATGCCCGCGAAGAAGTTGAAATCGCTGGTGCTACCACTGCCAAAGGCACTGGCTACGGTTTGGGCGCGACATACAACATGTCCAAGCGTACGATCCTGTACACAGGCTTCAAGCAGACCAAGACTGAAGACGGCGCTGGCGCTGAAACAGCTAAAGTCCGTTTGTTCTCTGCTGGCGTTCGCCACAACTTCTAATCTGACGCTGACATCAGTCAGCTTTGGATAGAAATTAAAAACCCCACTGCGGTAACGCAGTGGGGTTTTTTCGTTGTCATGGCCTATTTAATTTTGCTTCTTGGCCATTCGCGCTGTTGTGTATGGCTTAAATTAGCAGGCTTCGTCCTTGCCTTGTTTTATGAACAGCTCTTCCTTTCAGTCAACACTCCAAGTTCATGGTCGCGCGTTCGCCCACATTGCGGCCTTTCACCCGGAGATCACGGCGCTGCGCAGGGATTTGCATGCGCACCCGGAGTTGGGGTTTGAAGAGGTTTACACGGCGGGGCGTGTGCACGAGGCTTTGAAGGTGTGCGGGGTGGATGAAATTCACACCGGCATTGGCAAGACCGGGTTGGTGGCCGTGATCAAAGGGCGAAGTACCGCAAGTGGAAAGATGATCGGCTTGCGGGCGGACATGGATGCTTTGCCGCTGGCTGAGCACAATGATTTCGCCTGGAAATCCAAAACTGCCGGTTTGATGCACGGCTGTGGCCACGATGGTCACACGGCCATGCTGGTTGGCGCTGCGCGCTATTTGGCTGAGACCCGCAACTTTGACGGCACGGCCGTGTTGATTTTTCAGCCGGGAGAAGAAGGGTGTGGTGGCGCCAAGTTGATGATTGAAGAGGGCTTGTTTGAGCGATTTCCCGTGCAGTCGATCTACGGCATGCACAACTGGCCAGCCATGCGGCCTGGCACCATTGGCCTCAATCCGGGGCCGATGATGGCGGCGGCGGATCGGATCACGATTGAAATCACGGGCAAGGGCGGTCATGGCGCCCATCCCTACCAAACCATTGACCCGGTGTTGGTGGCGGCGCACATCATCACAGCGGTGCAAAGCATTGTGTCGCGCAACGTCAAAGCGTTGGACAGCGCGGTCATCAGCCTGTGCGCCATGCACGCCGGTGACTTGGGGGCCATGAGTGTGGTGCCTGACAAGGCCACCTTGGTGGGCACAGTGCGCGCCTTCACGCCCGTGGTTCAAGCGCTGGTGGAGCGGCGTTTGACGGAAATGTGCACGGCGGTGGCCATGGGCTTTGGCGCAACGGCTACGGTGAACTACGAGCGCTTGTACCCTGCGACGGTGAATACCTTGGCCGAAGCCCGGTTTGCAGGTGACGTGGCGCAAAGCCTGGTCGGGCGCGACAACGTGGTGCGCGATTTGGAGCCCAGCATGGGCGCTGAAGACTTTTCTTTCATGCTGCAGGTCAAACCCGGGGCCTATCTGCGCATTGGACAGGGAGAAGAAAACGGCGTCGGAAGCTGTTTCTTGCACAACAGCCGGTACGACTTCAATGACGACATCTTGCCCTTGGGTGCTGCCCTGCATGCAAGTTTGATCGAGCAAGGCATGCCGCTCACGCCCGTCTGATTTGCTATTTAAAAGATAGCTACCTGCGCAGGTGGAATAAGCGCAAAAGCCCTAAAACGCTTAAAGAATTCAGGTGTAGCGCTTGCTGCGAAGGTTTTGCTTCATCTCACGCAGGCCTGGCTGAAGTTTGTCGCCGCCTATGCGCAGCGCCACGCAGGTGGCCAATATGTCGATGACCATCAAATGCAGCAGGCGCGAGACCATGGGGCTGTAGCGGTCGAACCCTTCCGGGTGGTCGGCCGCCAAATGAATGTCACCGGCTGAGGCCAAGGGAGATCCGCTGGCGGTGATGACAATGGTGGTGGCGCCGTTTTTGCGGGCGATGTCGCAGGAGTCCATCAAATCTCGGGTGCGGCCCGAGTTGGAAATCACCAGCACGCAGTCGCCCGGTTTCAGCAGCGAGGCGCTCATGACCTGCATGTGGCCGTCGCTGTAGGCCACACCATTGATACCAAGGCGGAAGAACTTGTGTTGGGCGTCTTGGGCCACTACGCCGGAGTTGCCCACGCCAAAAAACTCGATGCGCCGGCTGTGCGTGTAGGCGTTGACCAGCGCCGTGGCTGCTTTCTCAATCGCGACGCTGCTGGCGTCGTTGCGGTATTTCAGAAAAGCCGCCACCGTGTTGTCGATCACTTTCACCATGATGTCCGATGTTTTGTCATCGACATCCACGCTGCGGTGAATAAAAGGCACGCCCTCACTGACGCTGCCGGCAAGTTTGAGTTTGAAGTCAGACAGGCCGTCGTAGCCCACGCTGCGGCAAAACCGCACCACCGTGGGTTTGCTGACATGGGCCCGGTCAGCCAACTCACTCACTGGCAGTTTGGCAAAGCTGCGGGGGTCGCTCAATACGAGCCGGCCAACGCGCTGCTCGGCGGGGGCCAGTGAAGGCAGCGAGGCCTGGATTCGATCGAGCATGAACAGCATTCCTTCAATGAACAACAACCCTGGCCCCTCAATGGGGGCCCGGGCGGGGCTTAGTTCTCTTCGCTCCAGCAGAACCCGTCGCGCGCAATCATGGCGCTGGATGCGCTGGGGCCCCAGGTGCCGGCGTTGTAGAGGCGCGGGCCTTGGGAGTCGGCTTGCCAATAGTTCAGAATCGGCTCGACCCAGCGCCAGGCTTCTTCCTGCTCGTCACTGCGCACAAACAGGTTCAGGCGGCCGTCAATCACGTCCAGCAGCAAGCGCTCGTAAGCCCCCACGCGCTCGGAGCCAAAGCGTTTGTCAAAGTCCAGATCGAGCTGAACGGGTGACAACTTTTGGGATACCCGGCGGTTGTCCTGGCCTTGCGCCAGCAGGTGCAGCTCCAACCCGTCTTTGGGTTGCAGGTTGATCACCAGGCGGTTGGCATCGCCAATTTGCGAATTGAAAATAGCGTGCGGCGTGGGGCGGAAGTTGACCACGATGCGGGCGTCACGCCCGGCCAGGCGTTTGCCGGTGCGAATGTAGAACGGCACGCCTGCCCAGCGCCAGTTGGAAATCTCGGTGCGCAGCGCCACAAAGGTTTCGGTGTGGCTTTTGGGGTTGACGCCGGCTTCTTCGCGGTAAGCCGCAACCGGTGCGCCGCCGCTGGTGCCTGCCGAATACTGGCCGCGAATCACGTCTTGGGACAGTGTTTCGGGTGTCCAAGGCTTCAGCGAGCGCAACACCTTCAGCTTTTCGTCACGAATCGCGTCCGCGTGGGAGTTGATGGGCGGCTCCATGCCGATGGCGCAGAGCAGTTGCAGGGCATGGTTTTGCACCATGTCGCGCAGGGCGCCGGTGGTCTCGTAAAAGCCGCCGCGTTTTTCCACGCCCAGGTCTTCGGCAATGGTGATCTGGATGTTGGCAATGTGCTCGCGGCGCCACAGGGGCTCGAACAAGGCGTTGCCAAAGCGCAGCGCAAACAGGTTTTGCACCGCTGGCTTGCCCAGGTAGTGGTCAATGCGGAACACTTGTTTCTCGCCAAAGACCTTGGCCACCGTTTCGTTGATGGCGCGGTTGCTGGCCAGGTCATGGCCCAGTGGTTTTTCCAGCACGACACGGGTTTGCGGCGTGTTCAGCCCGGCGGCGGCCAGTTGCTCACACACGGTGGTGAACAAGGTGGGCGCGGTGGCCACGTACATGACGACGGTGTCGGCGTTGCGCTGCGCCAAAGCCGCGGCCAGCTTGGCGTAGTCCTCGGGTTTGGACAAGTCCATCTGCACGAATTCGAGCAGGGCGGCAAAGCGCTTGAACTCTTCTTCGCTGGGGCGTTTGGCCAGTTCGACGTGGTCAAAGCGCGCGTGAATTTGCTCGCGGTATTGTTCGTTGCTGAGGTTGTCACGCCCCACGCCAATGATGCGGCCCTCAGCGGGCAAGGTGCCATGCCGAAAGGCTTGGAAAAGGGCGGGCATCAATTTGCGCCAAGTCAGGTCACCGGTGCCGCCAAACAGTACGAGGTCGAAGCTCATGATTTGTAGTTACCAAAAAGAAGACGTTGTAATGTAACTTTGTTTCATTGATAATTCAAGTCCGCCCCCGATATGTTTTTTTCAACCTGCTTTTGAACTCATGAACCAACTTGACGCACTCAAACAATTCACCACCGTGGTCGCAGACACCGGCGATTTCAAACAGCTTGACGCTTTCAAACCCCAGGACGCGACGACCAACCCCTCCCTGATTCTCAAGGCCGTGCAAAAGCCGGACTACCAGTTGTTGCTGGCCGACACCGTGGCCAAGCACCGCGGCCTGCCGCTGGACGAGATCATGGACCACCTGTTGGTGCGCTTTGGTTGCGAGATTTTGTCCATCGTGCCCGGCCGGGTGTCCACCGAAGTGGATGCGCGCTTGAGTTTTGACACCACCGCCACCGTGGCCCGTGGCGAGCGCCTGATTGCCCTTTACAAAGCGCAAGGCGTGGACACCAACCGCGTGCTGATCAAAGTGGCCGCCACCTGGGAAGGCATTGAAGCCGCCAAAGTGCTGGAGCAGCGCGGCATTCACACCAACCTGACGCTGCTGTTCTCGTTCTGCCAGGCGGTGGCCTGTGGCCAGGCCAAGGTGCAACTGATTTCCCCGTTTGTGGGCCGCATTTACGACTGGTACAAAAAATCAGCCGGTGCCGCGTGGGTCGAAGCCGACAACGCCAACGCCAATGACCCCGGTGTGAAGTCTGTGAAGCAGATCTACAACTACTACAAGAAGTTCGGCATTGCCACCGAGGTGATGGGCGCGAGCTTTCGCAATGTGGGCCAAATCACGGCGCTGGCCGGTTGCGACCTGCTGACCATCAGCCCCGACTTGTTGGCCACCTTGGCCGCAACCGAGACCCCTTTGGCCGCCGCGCTGGATGCCAAAACGGCCCAGGCGCTGGACTTGGCCCCCATCAGCTACGACGAAGCCACCTTCCGCTTTGCCCTGAACGAAGACGCGATGGCGACTGAGAAGCTGTCTGAAGGCATTCGCGCGTTCTGTGTGGACGCCGTCAAGCTTGACCAACTCTTGCTGGCGGCCTGATCATGAGCCGCACCCGTTGTGACCGCACGCCCGCTTGGGGCGCTTTGCAATCCGCTTTTGATGCCAGCGGCCACGCGTTTGATGCGCGCACCGCCTTTGCGGCTGACCCGGATCGCTTCACGCGCTTCAGCCAAAGTGCCCCCCATGTGTTTGCGGACTTGTCCAAAAACCTGATCGACGAGGCCACGCAGGCCTTGTTGCTGGACTTGGCCGAACAGTCTGGCCTGGCCGCCCACCGCGACGCCATGTTTGCCGGTGAGGCCATCAACAACACCGAGCAACGTGCGGTGATGCATTGGTTGTTGAGAAATCCGGCTGTAGCCCAAGCAGATGCTGCGCAAGCTGCTCCTAAAAACGAAGCACTGAAGGGTTTGTCGGCAGAGTTGGGCATGGTCCACAGCACGCTGGACCAGATGTTGGCGTACTCAGAGAGCGTGCGGGCAGACGCTGCCATCACCGACGTGGTCAACATCGGCATTGGCGGCTCGGACCTCGGCCCGCAAATGGCCGTGCTGGCGATGGACGAGTATGTGATACCCGGCAAGCGCTTTCACTTTGTCTCCAATGTGGATGGTCATGAATTGGCCGCCGTATTGAAGCGGGTCAAGCCCGAGAGCACCTTGTTTTTGGTGGCCAGCAAAACCTTCACCACCATTGAGACCATGACCAACGCCTTGTCGGCCAAGGCCTGGTTTGAGGCGCAGGGCGGCACGGACATCGCGCGCCACTTTGCGGCGCTGACCACCAATGTGCCCGCAGCCAACGCCTTTGGCATCAGCACCACCTTTGGGTTTTGGGACTGGGTGGGCGGACGCTATTCCTTGTGGTCGGCCATTGGCCTGCCGCTGGCGATTGCCATTGGCGCCGAAGGGTTCCGTGAGTTTTTGGGCGGCGCCCACGCCATGGACGAGCACTTTCGCACCACGCCGCTGGCGCAGAACCTGCCGGTTCGTCTGGGTCTGCTGGATGTTTGGTACCGCAATTTCCATGGCTTCACCAGTCGCAGCATTGCGCCGTATCACAGTGCTTTGCGCCGTGTGCCGGCCTACTTGCAGCAGTTGGAGATGGAAAGCAATGGCAAGCGCGTGGACGCCACCGGGGCGACTCTGCCGTTCAACACCTCGCCGGTGCTGTGGGGCGAGTCGGGCACCAACGGCCAGCACGCTTATTTTCAGATGCTGCACCAGGGCACCGAGGTGGTTCCGGTCGAGTTTGTGGCGGTGAAGACGCCCAAGCATGATTTGCCGGGGCACCACAACCTGCTGCTGGCCAACGTGGTTGCGCAGGCGCAGGCCTTGATGGTCGGCAAAGTGGATGCGGGTGGCCACAAGCACTTCACTGGCAACCGGCCCAGCACCTTCCTGCTGTTGGAGGAGTTGACGCCCGCCAGTTTGGGCGCCTTGATTGCCTTGCAGGAGCACCGCGTGTTCGTGAGCGGCGCCTTGTGGGGCATCAACAGCTTTGACCAGTGGGGCGTGGAGCTGGGCAAAGTGCTGGCCAAAGAGGTGGAAGCACGCTTGCTCAGCGGTGATGTGAGCGGGGTGGACGGCTCCACCAGCGGTTTGCTGCAACGCCTGCGCGCTTGAGGTTGCCGGTGAACCTCGTCTTTGACTTGGGGGCGGTGTTGGTGCAATGGCAGCCGCAAGACTTGCTGCGCCAGCACTTCCCCAACGAGGCGGCTTCACCCGAGCAGGCCAAGGCCTTGGCGGGTGACTTCTTCCACCACGCCGATTGGATGAGTTTTGACCGGGGCACCTTGCCCATGGACAGCGTGATTGCCCGCACCGGCGAGCGCTTGGGCTTGCCCGGCCCGGCCGTGGCGTCTCTGGTGACCGGCATTGGCGACTATTTGACCGCCTTGCCCGACACGGTGGCGTTGCTGGCGCGCCTGCGGGCACTGCGAGAGCGCGATAGCAGCATTCGTCTGTACTACCTGTCCAACATGCCCCAGCCCTACGCCCGCACGCTGGAGCAACGCCATGACTTCTTTCAGTGGTTTGACGGCGGTGTGTTCTCAGGCGATGTGAACCACATCAAGCCCGAACCTGCGATCTACGAACTGCTGGAGAGCCGCTACGCCTTGCAGCCCGAGCGCACGGTGTTCATTGACGATTTGGCGCTGAACATTGCCGCGGCACAAGCTCGGGGCTGGCACGGCATCCAATTTGAATCAGCGCCGCAGGTGCAGGCAGAGCTCGATGCGTGGATGGCCGTGGCGCGATCAAGGGCCGGTTAGCCACTGGGCTTTGAAGCGTGCCAGCGCGGCTTGGTAAGCCACTTGGCCCACCTCTTGCAGGTCGCTGTGGTGGCCGCCCTCAATCACCACCCACTGCTTGGGCGGATTGGCGGCGTCAAACAGCCGTTTTCCAAGCACGAAGGGAATGGTGTTGTCCAAATCACCATGCAGCATCAGGAGCGGCGCATTCACCCGCCCGATCTTGTCGATGGACGCAAAACGCTCGTCGTTCAAGCTAACGAGCACCCGCGCCAGCAAACCCGCCTCGGACGCTACCTCGGTGAAACTGGTGAAGGCCGACTCCAGAATCAAGCCACCGTAGTCCACGCGTCCTTGCAAGCGGCTGGCCAGATTGACCGCCACGCCGCTGCCCATCGAATGGCCGTAAATCACCCGCTGATGGGCTGTCGGCGGCGCGGCGCTTCAACTCAGCCCAAGCCAAGTCCGCGTCTTGGACAATGCTGCGCTCGGACGGGGTGATCGGCGTGCTGAGGCCCCAACCCCGGTAATCCACCGCCAGCACGGCGAAACCCGCAGTCGCGAAGCGCGTTGATCTTGTGAATGTTGTCAAAGAGGTTGCGAAACGTGCCGTGCAGGTAGAGCAGGGTGGGCGCTTGCGGGTCGGCGTGCGGCAGCCACCAGACTTCAATGCGTTGCGGCCGGTCCGCCTCAGAGATCGCCGGGGCGGCGGATGGGTTGGTCGGAGGAACCGGCAAAAAGTAGCGCTCGTCACCGTCGCGCAGGCCCGGGAAGTCAGCCGGCATGCCGGTGGTCGGGCGGTAAATGATCTGGCGCTGGCGGGCGTCCAGCCAGGCGCAGCCTGAGGTGGCCAGCAGCGAGAGGAGCAGTATCAGCCGCAGAAGGCGTGGCAGTGCCTTGATCAATTGTCAAGAGCGCTGCCGTTACACTGCCAACGCTTCTACTTTCCCAATTGACCTTGTTGTTACCCATGAAAAAATTGATTCCCCTCGTGTGTGGCCTGATTGTGGCCCACCTGGCTGCACCGGCCATGGCCGAGGAAAGCTTTCTGAACGGCTTGACCCAAGACAAAACGCTGCGTTTTCAGTTCAGCCCCTTCACCTACCACTTCACGCCAGACGACGAGCACAGCGATGTGGTCATGGTCGGCCTGGAGCGTGAACACAAAGACGGCAAGCTGGACGGCGTGGTGCTGTTTTCCAACTCATTTGGCCAACCCACCATCTATGTCTACCCTTGGGGCGGCACCTACCGGGATATCTTGGGCGTGTCCAAACTGTCCTTCAAATGGACGGCGGGTTTGATGTACGGCTACAAAGAGCCCTACGAGGACAAGGTGCCTTTGAACTACAAGGGCTTCAACCCGGTCGTGATTCCGGCCTTGGCCTATGACTTTGAGTCGGGCTGGTCCACACAGATCAACCTCTTGGGCACCGCAGGCGTCATGTTTCAAGTCAGCAAGCAGCTCAAGTAATTGCCAAGTTTTTTGATGATGTTTTAGGCCTCTGGCGCTTTATTAGCCTGCGCAACTAGCTATCAATTGGATAGCAAATAAAAAAACCCGCAAGGTTCGCACCTTGCGGGTTTTTTTGTGGAGAGTCGAGGCTCCGAAGCCCATTCGACGAAACGAGGCAAGACGGCGCAATGGCAGGCCCGTGCCACCCGTTTCAGGAAACTCTGAGGTCAACTTCAGTGAAGCCAAGCCAAGCGTTCTTCCAGTTTTTACGCACTCTTGTCAAACGTTGCTTCTTTCATTGAAGTGTGATCGTGCTTCAAACGGGCTTCGATCTCGGCAGCGACGGAGACCCAAAGTGTCGGTTATCCTTACAGTTGATCTGCACGAAAATTGCGCCAAAAAATTTATTCTCAGCTGTGACAAGCACTTAGAGGACTCGCTAGGGCTTGGTGCGATTCTTGCTGAATACCATTAGCACGGTACCTTACCTTGTGGGTAACAAATAATTTCTGGGGAGTTTTAGATGATTAAAAAAGCACTTTTTGCGTTGACGGTGATGGCTGCGGCGATGGGGGCGCAAGCCACCACAGTGGCGTACCAGTACGGCCTTCCGCTGACGCTGACAACCACCGAGATCAATCAAACTGGTAGCTTGGGCCTGTTCAACAGCAACTTGGGTACGCTGACCGGGGCCTCGATCGAGGTCTTCGGTGGCGCGTTATTTAACTTCACGGGGACGAATAGCGCACAACAAGCGCAAAATGCGCGCCTGACTGCTTCAACCAACCTGCGCTGGTCGACCAGTCTCGGCGCTTTGTCGTCCTTCTTGAGCGATTCGTTTGACCTTAGCGCTACTTCTGGCATTCAGAACTACGCGGCCGGTCAAACTCTTAGCTTTGGCCCGTTCTCCCAAAGTTTGAGTAGCGTCGACGACCTGTCGGGGATATTGGCATCCTTGCAAACAAGTAGCGGTGGCAACTTCAACGTGACATGTGAGTCGTTGTCTGGTTTTACCGTATCAGGCGGTGGAGGCAATATTGGTACGACGCAGTCGACGGAGGCCGGATGCGGCGCGCGCATTGTCTACACCTACAACCCAGTGGGAACTTCTCAAGTTCCTGAGCCTGATTCGCTGTACCTGCTGGGTCTGGCGCTGGTCGGTGCCGGCGTCGCGACCCGCCGTCGCAAACAAGTTTGATCGGCAATCCCAGACTCGCTTGCGAGTCTGGTCGTAAAAGCCCGGCCTCAACCGGGCT
Organism: uncultured beta proteobacterium; assembly: GCA_963781205.1. GTDB lineage: Bacteria > Pseudomonadota > Gammaproteobacteria > Burkholderiales > Burkholderiaceae_C > Rhodoferax. The sequence goes on from CAWAFG010000023.1 coordinate 42,533, forward strand.
TTTTTTCGTCCGGCCCAGCTCATTACCGATTTGGCGAATGACTTAGATTCCGGATGGTCGGCGCAGTTGAACCTCGTTGGCACCGCAGGTTTGATGTTTTAAATCAACAAAAAGATCATCAAGAAAATCTAGTAATTGATGCATTTTTGATCGTGTTTTAAGCCTCTGGCGCTTGATTAGCCTGTACAAGCAGCTATAAATTAAATAGCAAATAAAAAACCCGCAAGGTGCGAACCTTGCGGGTTTTTTTGTGGAGAGTCGACGGGTTTGACGCCCATCGAACTCACCGGACAAGCCGGGGCAATTACATGCCCATGCCGCCCATTCCACCCATACCGCCCATGCCACCCATGTCGCCGCCGCCCATGCCGCCTGCTTCGTCTTTTGGAGACTCAGAGATCATGCACTCGGTGGTCAACATCAGTGAAGCCACAGACGCTGCGTTTTGCAGAGCCGTGCGGGTCACTTTGGTTGGGTCCAGGATACCCATTTCGATCATGTCGCCGTAGGTGTCGTTGGCTGCGTTGAAGCCGTAGTTACCTTTACCAGCCAACACCGCGTTCACCACCACAGAGGCTTCGCCGCCGGCGTTGTACACGATCTCGCGCAGAGGCGCTTCGATGGCTTTCAGCACCAAGGCAATGCCGTGGTCTTGGTCAGCGTTGTCGCCTTTGATGACGCCAGCAGTTTGCTTGGCGCGCAACAGTGCAACACCGCCACCAGCCACAATGCCTTCTTCCACCGCAGCGCGGGTAGCGTGCAGGGCGTCTTCAACGCGGGCTTTCTTCTCTTTCATTTCGACTTCGGTGGCAGCGCCAACCTTGATCACGGCAACACCGCCAGCCAACTTGGCCACGCGCTCTTGCAGTTTTTCACGGTCGTAGTCAGAAGTGGCTTCTTCGATCTGAACGCGAACTTGCTTCACGCGGGCTTCGATGTCAGCAGCAGCGCCAGCACCGTCGATGATGATGGTGTTTTCTTTGCCCACTTCGATGCGCTTGGCAGAACCGAGGTCAGCCAAAGTCACTTTTTCCAGCGACATGCCAACTTCTTCAGCGATCACTTTGCCGCCGGTCAGGATGGCGATGTCTTCCAACATGGCCTTGCGACGGTCACCAAAGCCAGGCGCCTTGACAGCCACAACCTTCAGAATGCCACGGATGGTGTTCACCACCAAAGTTGCCAGGGCTTCGCCATCGACATCTTCAGCAATGATCAACAAAGGACGGCCAGACTTGGCGACTTGTTCCAGGGTAGGCAGCAGGTCACGAATGTTGCTGATTTTCTTGTCGTACAACAGCACGAAAGGGTTGTCCAGCAAAGCGGACTGCTTCTCTGGGCTGTTGATGAAGTAAGGGGACAGGTAACCGCGGTCAAACTGCATGCCTTCAACCACGTCCAGCTCGGAGTCCAGGGACTTGCCGTCTTCAACAGTGATCACGCCTTCTTTGCCCACTTTGTCCATCGCATCAGCAATGATCTTGCCAATGGTCTCATCCGAGTTGGCAGAGATGGAGCCAACTTGAGCGATTTCTTTGGAAGTGGTGGTGGCTTTGGAAGCCTTCTTCAACTCGGCGATCAAGACAGTCACTGCCTTGTCGATACCGCGCTTCAGGTCCATCGGGTTCATGCCGGCGGCCACGTATTTCATGCCTTCGCGAACGATGGCTTGAGCCAACACAGTCGCGGTGGTGGTGCCGTCGCCAGCGATGTCAGAAGTCTTGGAAGCCACTTCCTTGACCATCTGCGCACCCATGTTTTGCAGCTTGTCTTTGAGTTCGATTTCTTTGGCAACGGACACGCCGTCTTTGGTCACGGTAGGGGCGCCGAAAGAGCGCTCCAGAACCACGTTACGGCCTTTAGGGCCCAGGGTTACTTTGACCGCGTTGGCCAAAATGTTCACGCCTTCAACCATGCGTGCGCGGGCTTCGCCGCCGAAAATTACGTCTTTTGATGCCATGTTAGGACTCCAGATTCAATTAATTAAGGAAATGAAAGTGCTGAGAAATTACTTCTCGACAACCGCAAACAGGTCGTCTTCTTTCATGACGAGCAACTCGTCGCCGTCAACTTTGACGGTTTGGCCGCTGTACTTGCCGAACAGAACACGGTCACCGACCTTGACGTTCATGGCCAACAACTCGCCTTTGTCGTTTTTCTTGCCAGGGCCCACGGCCAGCACTTCGCCTTGATCAGGCTTTTCAGCAGCACTGTCAGGAATCACGATGCCGGAGGCAGTTTTTGTTTCGTTTTCAACGCGTTTAACAATCACGCGGTCTGCGAGAGGGCGAAGTTTCATGGGGGCTCCTTGAGTTCAAAAACAGAGGTTAAACAATCAAAAACCAACTCTTGTGAGCTGGCTTCTGTATTAGCTGGAGGGGTGAGCCCTAGCAAGCCGGAAGGCCTGTTAGCACTCAACTCCTACGAGTGCTAATGATAAGGGCATTTTT
>CAWAFG010000024.1:0-105938 GCA_963781205.1 uncultured beta proteobacterium
GAGCACAAAGTCTGGCGCATACAGCACGCCTTTTTGACGCAGCAACTCGCCCATCTCATCGGTGGCCAACTGGTTGTTGGCGCCACCCGCCACAATTTTGGCGCGCAGGCGCGGCAAGGTGTGAAGGTTCAAAGTGGCACCCAGGGCGCAAGGGGCGTAAATGTCGGCGTCCACATCGTAAATGGCATCCACACCTACGATTTCGGCACCGAACTCGGCACGGGCACGCTCCAAAGCGGCGTCGTCAATATCAGCCACCACGAGCTTGGCGCCCGCTGCATGCAAGCGACGGGCGTAATCAAAGCCGACATGGCCCAGGCCCTGCAAGGCCACGGTCAGAGCCGTCCATGCTGTCACGTTTGAAGTGGTGCTTGACGGCTGCCTGAGCGCCCACAAAGCAGCCCAGTGCGGTGTAGGGCGACGGGTCGCCGCTGCTGCCCAAGCCCGCCACATAACTGGTTTGGGTGGCCACGTGCGCCATGTCTTGCGGGCTGGTGCCCACGTCTTCCGCGGTGATGTAACGCCCACCCAAGCGCTCCAGCGCTTCGCCCAGGGCCTCGAACAAGGCCGGGGTTTTGTCCGTTTTGGGGTTGCCAATGATGACGCTTTTGCCGCCGCCAATGGGCAGGCCGGCCACGGCGTTTTTGTAAGTCATGCCGCGTGACAGACGCAACACATCGTTCACCGCCAGCGCTTCGCTGGCGTAGTTCCACATGCGGCAACCGCCCATGGCCGGGCCGAGGTTGGTGTTGTGGACGGCCACAATGCCTTTGAGGCCGGATTTGGGTTCTGAGACGAACACCACTTGCTCGTGGTCGTCAAAATTCAATTCATTGAAGATGAAGCTGGTCATCAAAATTCTCCGCGCAGAGGACACGCAACCGCACGGGTGGCGCGGGGGAGCGTCATTCCACTTTATTTGGGTTAAAGGTCAGTGGGTGAAGCAGGCGCTGGGCATCAGGATCGCTGGCTGCCACAGAACAAGCGGTGACGGTGTCACCGCGGACAAGTATAAAACGCCCATAAAAAAACCCTTGCAACCCACGCTGCAAGGGAAACTCAGGATTTTTTGTACCAACCCGAAACGCCGGTCAGGCCCCAATCAAGGAGCCCGTCGAGTCAGGTCTTGTTTTTCATGGCAGCAGGTGTTGAACCCCAGCAGGGCATAGGGCGGGCACCAGCCAATGGCGCCTGTGGCCAAGGGCACGATGCCAATCCAGCCCCACACGCCAATGTTGCCCGTCAAGGTCAGGCCAATCAAGGCCAAGCCCAACACAATCCGTATCACGCGGTCAGCGCCGCCAACGTTCAGTTTCATGATCCACTCCTTGAAGTTTGTTGATGGATCTATTGAACGCGCTTTGTGCGCGATAAGTCTGTGACCAAAGTCACCCAAGGCCTCAAACCCCGCAGAAACTCAGGTTGAAAGCGTGGCGGCCAATTCGCGCAGGGCCGCGCCGTTGGTGATCTCAATCTGCTCCCGCCCCAACGTCACCCAGCCTTCGCGCTCGAACCGGCGCAGCAAGCGGGTCACGATCTCGCGCACCGTGCCCAACTCGTCGGCCAAGGTCTGGTGGGTCACCGCCAAGTGATGTCCATGGCCCAGCAAGGCCGCGGCCAACCGGCGGTCCAGCTTGTGAAACGCCACCGCGTCCACCAGGCTGGTGAGGTCGGCCATGCGCTCGGCAAACAGGCCCAGCACTTCGTTGCGAAAAGCCGGGTTGTCCAGCCAACGAGTTGAAGGCGGCGGGCGGAATCACGATCAGGGTGCTGGGTTTGGTCGTCACACCATGCGCCGACAGCGGCTGGGTTCTGAAAAGACAAGCCGATGACACCAGACACAGCTCGCCCGGGCCCACCCGGTACAACTCCAGCGAGCGCCCGTCACCCGAGCTGCGAGACACTTTGATCTCGCCCGCCAGCACCAGCGGAAAGCCCTGACACGGCGTGTTCTCGCTGAACAACTCGGTGCCAGCCGGCACCTGCAGCGGCACAGCGGCCGCGCCCAGCTCAGACAAAGGCGGCTGAACCTGCGCAAGCGCCGGGTACAGCGAGGTCAGTGAGTCGGGGCTTAGGGGCATGAGTCGAGGCAGGACGTCATGCGCAAAGTTTACAAGAAACTGGCCTGTAGCCCTTATTGAATCTGCGCAAGCAGCTATTCATTTAATAGCAACATCTCGATTGACCGCAGCTGCCCCCGGGAAACAAGCTGCGCATCAGGCGCCCATCACGGTGCACGCTCCGTCGGTGCCGCCCAGTCCACCCGCTCCAGCTCGCTGACCAAGGCTGCAATGCGCCGGCTGGACAGGGGACGCACGCCAGCGGCCACCCACTGCGCCCGGGCCAGGTTGATGCGCCCGGTCTTGGCCCAGGTGGTCGCTTCGGCTTGCGGGTTGTGCAACATCGCCGCCAACCACACGACCTGAGCGGCGCTGAGCCGGTTTGCCGGCACGCCAAAGTAGTGCTGCGCCGCCGCCTCAGCGCCACACAGACTCCTGCCCCCAGGGGGCGTGGTCAAGGTAGAGCCCCAGTATCTGGGCTTTGCCCAGCGTCTGCTCCATTTCGACGGCGTACAACAATTCGCGCAACTTGCGCGTTGGTGAGCGCTCCCCGCCGGTCAGGAGCAAGCGGGCCAACTGTTGGGACAAGGTGCTGCCACCGCGTTCAATCTGGTCCGCGTTCAGGTTGCGCTGAAACGCCGCATTCAGCTCGATCACATCAAACCCGGTGTGCGAGAAAAAGCGTTGGTCCTCTGCGGCAATAACGGCACGGGCCAAGTGACTGTTGACACCGAGCATGGGACTTTTTCCGCTGAGGTCACAGCGGCTGCGTGCGCCCATGAGGGCCGCCGTGCCCAGGCCTCGCACCGCAAAGCCTTGAACACGCGGGGCCAATGAAACAGGCCCTGACGGCAATGACACCTTGGCGTCCAGACTGAATTCACCCTCGATACGGGCGTGCGCCACCTCAGGGATGGCACTCGCCGCCAACTCGTAAAGATCCCGGATGGGTGTGGACGGCAAGGACACGTCCATGGTGAGTTCGGTGGGAGTGAGCGTTCCGCGCCAACGGGCCCGCACTTGCCCGGCGGACAACTCGCCCTCCAACTGGAGATCATGGCGGCGCACGGACAGCTGCGCCGTGGCCACGGTCAGGGGCTGGTCACCCCAGCCCCGTGATGACAGTTGGCAAGGTGTGCAATCCAGAACCAGCATTTGAGAGTCGGCCTGCCAATGCAGACGCACCGACCCCAAACGCGTCGGCACGACGCGGTTGTTGAGCCACGGGCCAATCCAGGGCGTGGTCGCCAGCCACAAGAGCGAGGGCACCCCCACCTGCACCGCCACGGGGCCCAAGTGAATTCGGGTGGCCCAGACGCCAGGGGCCGGTTGGAGGGCATGGCGTGCCACCAACAACAGGAGCGAGAGGGCAAGGGCCAACGCACCCAGGCTCCAGAGCAGCCCTCTCAGCACGCGCCACGGCCGTGTTCACAATGCCGTCGCCACGGTGGTCGCGCGCCACGGGCCCGTCGACTGCCCCGCCACGGCCGCCCAGTACCAGGCAGAGGCGTCGGTGAAGGTCTGGCCACTGGCGTCCTCAATCTGCTCACACACGCGCACCTGACGCCCGGCGCGCTGCGCAACAAAGCAGCGCCACAGGCCCTGGCCGGCCAGGGCCTCGAGCTTTTCGCCACTGATTTGGTAGCCCAGCCCCTTGTAGCAATCGGCAGCGGGGTGCAGCATGCGGGTCGGTTGGCGCACGGTGCGCAGCACCAGCACGCGTTCGCCATCGGTCAAACGTGCCACGGTCCCGGGAAAGCGCAGGGCAAACCGCCGCTCCACCTCACTCAGGGCCAGCGGTCGCAAGGTCGCGCCTTGCCACTGGGCGGGCAACTCCGCAGTGACGCGCGCTGGCGCCATGGCCTGGCCCGCGCCTTCTGCGACCCACACCTGCGCCAAGCTCCACAACGCACACAAAGGCAAGAGCAGGGCCCACAGGGTTTTGTGCACCACGCGGTTCACAAAACGATTGGCAAAGACACTCATGACACGCCTCCTTCATCGCCGGTTGACCCAGAGGTCACCCGGACCACAACAGGGCGAGCCATGACCCAGCCAATGCCGCCACACACCGCTGCCAACACCATCAAACCGACGGCTTCATGCACCCACCCCGCAATCGGCCGCCCTGAGGCTTGCGCCGCCACCAGCAAGGTGTTGCGCAGCACATTGCCCATCAGCACCAACCCGCTCACGGCAGGAAGGCGTTGCCAAAAATGACGGTTGCTGAACGGCCCTTGGCGGCGTTCATGGGCCATGTACAAGGCCACCACACAGGCCGTGAAGTAGCCCAGCCACACCATTTGCACCCCGGAACACGGCGCGTCCACAATGACCAACTGGCCATTCACCTGCAAGGTCGCGCCGCTGCGGCTGACCTCATGCGACAGGGCCAGCAACCAGGTGCTCACCTCCGCCGTGAGGACCCGCAGCGGGTAACCGGCGTAAAACTGCAGCGACGCCAGCAGCGGCAATGACAAGACGGACAAACCCAGCACCGGTGCCGTGGCGACCCGCGACGGCAAGAAGGCCACCACCCCGGCCGCCAGCGCCAACAAGGCCAGCAGCGCGCCCAGCAAATCGGGCACATGGGGGCGGGCGGCTGTGGCCAGCAGGGCGCCGAACAAGCTGCCAGCCAGCCAAGCCAGTCGCGGGGCGGGGCGCAGTACCCGGCGGTTCAGCCACACCACCGCAGCCAGTGCGGCCAACGCCAACCCACCCAGTGGGTCGTCGGAGCCGTCGACCATGCGTTGGCCCATCCACCACCAGGTGGGCCACAGGGCCGCCACCAGCAGCGCCAGCCAGCGCCACTCGGGCAGGGTGTCGACCTGAATGCCAAAGCGCACAAAGCGCGGCATCTGGAGCAGTGCAGAGCGTGCCATGGTCATGCCGTGTACCGGGCAGGGTTATGCCGGCGGGCGCGACGGGCCATCAAGGCCAACATGGACAGCAGCACCGCCATGGCGCCCCAGGTGGCGGGCTCCGGCGTGCTGGGCACCTCGGCCCCCACGGCCAGAGGGCTCACCCCTTGGGGCAGGGGCGAGGGCTGATTCACCGTATCGCTACCCAGCGGAGACAGGTTGCGCACCACCTGGTCGATGGCCACAAAGCTGGTGTACGGCGTGAGCAGGCTGTACTGCAAGCCCAGTTGTGTGATCTGCTTTGAAAAAGCGTCGCCCCCCTCCAGCGCCTCCTGGTCCATCAGCGCGGCAATGCGGTGGCGGGCCCACAGGTGGCGCAATGCGGCCGTGTCGGTGGACGCCCCGTTGCCAACGGCATCGGCCACCGGCAGGGTCTGACGGAATGCACCACCGGCGGATTGCCCTTCAATCACCAGTTGACCCCGCGCCTCACCGCGCCACTTTCCAAACACGATCACGGGGCGCTCTCCCAACACATCAGGCAACTGTGTGGGCTCCACGTCGTACACGTCCAACCCTTCAAAGCGGGCTTTCACGTTGGTCAAAACCGGTGACTCGATCAGCTTGCGAAAACGCGCGGCCTGGGCGGGCGCTTCTGTGGGTTGGGTGATGATGAACGGCTCACCCATGCCCGCCCGCGCCAATCCCTCCATCAAGTGGCGGTTGACCGAAGACCCGATGCCAAACGAGAACACATTGGCCTTGGAGAGGTTCTTGCGCACCAGCTCAAACGCTTCGCGCTCTACGGTCACATAGCCGTCCGTCACCACCACCACGGTGCGCGACACATCTGGCGCCTTGGGTTCGGCATAAACGCGCTGCAGGGCCGGGATCAAATCGGTGCTGCCCCCGCCGCCCATCTCGTCGATCGTGCGTGTGGCCTGCTCAATGTTGGCGCGGGTCGCGGGAACGGAGTGGGGACTTAGAAACCGGTTGCTGCCGGAAAACAGCAACACGTTGAAGGTGTCACTCGCCCGCAGGTGGCCGAGCAACTCCCGCATGAGGGTCTTGGCCGTGTCCAGCGGAAACCCGTGCATGGAGCCCGAAATGTCGACCACAAAAATGTAGTCCCGCGGCGAGATGGCCGTCACCGGCACCGCTTTGGGGGGCTCGATCATGGCGAGAAAGAAGTTCTCTTCACCGCCTTTGTAGAGCATCAAGCCGGACTCGATGCGGTCGCCCGCCAATCGGTAGTCCAGAATGAAATCGCGGTTGTTGCCGGGGTTTGCTGCCGGGCTCAACGACCACCTGCGAATCACCGTTGCTGTCTTTGGAGGTGGTGATGTCATGGGACGACGAGCGCAGCTCTTTGATGCCCAGTGGCGTGCTCAAACCCACCTTGATGTCGAACGCGGCGGGCGACGCCTCGCCAGCCGCCAGATAGGGCTGGCTCACCCAGGTTGAGCGCGCCTGGCTGGACTGCGGGCTGTTGTAGCGCGGCCCCACCACGGTGGGGAAAACAAACTGATAGTTGCCACTGCTGGGCACCATCAACTCCGTGTAGCGCAACTCCACCTTCACATCGTCGCCGGGCAAAATGTTGGCCACATTCATCTGAAACACATTGGGCAGGTGTTGCTCCAGCAAGGCAGCGGTTTTTCCCTCTTGCTTGGCGGTGTCGTATTCCAGACGCGCCTGTTGCTTCTCGCGAATGTTGGCCGTGATCAGCCGGTCTCCCAGTCGCACGTTCATGCCATGCACGGCTGCCCGGGTGGAGCCGGGGAACACGTATTTGGCCTCAATGGTGCGCTGGCCTTCGTTCTTGTAGTGCTGCGTCACCGTCACGTCGGCGATCACGCCCGAGATGCGAACATCGACCTGGGTGGACTTGAGTGGCAGGGCGTCGACCGAGGGGTCGTCGCCCTTCACAAAGAAATAGGGGCTCTCGGTTTTCAGGCGCGGGGCGTCACGGTCTTGCGCTTGCGCCGGCAGGGCAATCAGCGCCACAAAGGATGCCACGGACAGGCTGGTGGCAGCAACCCACAACCAGCGCGCCAGACGGGGCGCCGTTTCAGGCAAGGTATTTTCAGGGTCAATAGGAAGCGCGAGTGCCATGGTGTTTTCTCCGGAACATTCGTGCGAGGGTGCACGGTGTCCCAAGCATCACAAGCTTGTGAGAAGACAGTTTGAAGCGATTTGGCCTTGAATGCGGGCTGTGTGAAGTCAGTGTGAAGTGACGGTGAATACCGCTTCAGAATTCGGTAGGCAAAGGACGAAATAAACGATCCACCCGCAGTGATCGTCGTCTGCGCCGCTCGCCAAATCCGGGCGACGGCGCCCCTTACCTCACCCCAGTTTGGCGGGCAGGGACAGTGTGGCGATGGCGCCAGTGCCTTCGGTTTCAGGCCGGTTGGTCAGCTCAATGCGGCCCCGGTGGAGTGCTGCAATTTCCTTCACAAAGGAAAGACCCAGTCCGGTACTTTTCTTGCGGGTGTGGGGGCGGGCCAAGGAGTAGAACTTCTCAAACACTTTGTCTCGGGCATAGGCAGGAATGCCGGCACCTTGGTCATGCACGGTGATGTCTGCAAAGCGGCCCCGTCTGCGCAGGCTCATTTGCACCACGCTGCCTTCGGGTGAAAAGTCCAGCGCGTTGTCCAGCAGGTTGCTGAGCGCGCGGCGCAGCAAGAAAGGGTCGCCCTCCACCGTCAGGTTCTGACCCAGGTCCAGTTTGATTTGAATGTTGCGCTGCGTCGCAGCCCCTTGGCTGGCATGCGCCAACTCCTCCAGCAGAGGCTGCAGCGCCACGGTCTCCACCTTCTCCAGTACGCGCCGGCTCTCCAGCGAGGTGAGCTCCATCATGCGGTCCACCATTTCCTGAATGCGCCGGGTTTCCTGCTGGATGTTGCTCAGGAAACGCTGGCGCTGGGCTTCGGGCATGGGCTCTTGCAGCAGTTCGGCAGCACCGCGAATCGCAGACAAGGGGCTTTTCACCTCATGGGTCAGCGTCTGCACGTAGTCCGCCACGTAGTTGCGCCCGGCCAGCGCATCGCGCATTTCGTCATAGGCGGTGCCAAACACCTGCATGGCACGGCGCACCAAGCGCGACGGGCTGAAACTGCGCTGCGCCCGCACAAAACGGGCGTAGTCGGCAATCAAGCCAAAGGGACGCACCAGCCAGACCGACACCGCAATCACCAGCACCAGTACCGACAGCACCGAAGCAAGGCCAACATAGAGCGTCTTCTCACGCGCGGCGGAGACAAATTGACCAAAACTCTGCACCGGCTTGCCCAGTGTGACCACGCCGATGATTTCCCCGCGCCCCCCGGCACTCGCTCGCAGCGGCACGCCCACGTACATCACCGCGCTGTCCGCATCGCCCGCCAGGTCCTGGGTTGAGCGGGCCCCGTACTCGCCCTTCAAGGCCAGTCGAACGTCACGCCATTGCGAAAAGTCGGCCCCTTCGTTTTGGCCGGTCGAGTCGAACAACACCCGCCCCTGGCGGTCCGTCACATAGGCGCGCAGTTCCACCTTGGTTTTTGTAACGCTGAAAATCTGGGCGTCAAAGCGGCGGGCGTAAAGTGACTTGAAAAGAGGGCCCAGTCGGGCGGTGTCCAGCGCGCCGTCGCGCACATCCTGCTCAATCAGGCTGGCCAGCAGATAAGAGGTTTCCACCAGAGACTCTTCAGCAGACTCGCGGTAGCGTGGGTCCAGGTCAGACACCACGCGGTACAGCATGAAGGCAATGCCCACGGTGTACACCAGCAGGATGCCCACCAGAATGCGGGTGCGTTTGCTCAAGGCGTGTCCGGCAAATCTTCGTTGAGCGCGTAGCCCGTGCCTCGCAAGGTGCGAATGGCCTCTGCGCTGGGTGCGATCAGTTTGAGTTTGGCGCGCAAGGTCTTGATGTGGGCGTCCACCGTGCGGTCAAAACTGTCGGTGGCATCGTCCCAGACCTGGGTCAAAAAATCTTCCCGTGTGAAGACTCTTCCCGGGCGCAAGACCAGCAGGCGAAGCATGCCGTATTCGTAACGCGACAGTTCCAGCAGCCGGCCATAAAACCGAACCTGATGGCGCTCCTCATCCAGCGCAAAGGGGCGATCCGCTTGCGGCGGGCGCGCCTCGACAGTGACCGAGGCAACCGCGACGGTACTGGCGCGTGTGCGCCGCAAAATGGCACGCACTCGGGCCACCAATTCACGCGGTGAAAACGGTTTGGCAATGTAGTCGTCCGCGCCCAACTCCAATCCAACCACACGGTCAATCTCGTCACTGCGCGCGGTCAGAAACAGCATGGGCACTTGCGCCCCGCCAGGCAGGGCCTGCAAGCGCTTGAACAATTCAAACCCATTGAGATCGGGCAGGCCCACATCCAGCACGGCAAGGGCGGGTAGCGCCTGCGTGAATTCCCGCAGGGCTTCTTCCGCGGTGCTGCACCACACGGGCTCAAAACCATCCGTGGCCAGCACGTACTGCAGCGTGTCGGCAATGCCAGACTCGTCTTCAACCAAAAGAATGCGGGGTTTTGGGGCCATGGGCGCTATCGTAACGGCGCCAAGAGACCGAGACGGCCAAGTCAGCGATGATCGAACATCGATTCAACCCAACCCATTCTGAGGTCCCCATGACGCTGGAACACGACATTGAACGCCTGGCTTTGCAGGAAGAGCGACTGCGCTTTGCCCGGTTTGACAAGGCCACGGCCTGGCAACTGGGTTGCCTGCTCAAAACCAAGGCCGAGGCGCGAAACCTGCCGCTGACGATTGATATTTGGCTGGGCGGCGAAGCCGTGTTTTTTCATGCCATGGACGGCACCACGCCTCTGAACGCGGACTGGGCCCGGCGCAAGCGCAACACCGTGAACCTGATGCAGCGCAGCTCATACGCCATCGGCCGCTCCAACCTGCTCAAAGACCAAACCTTGGAGGCCACACTGGGGCTGGCGACGCGTGACCATGCCGACCACGGCGGCTGCTTTCCGATTCGGGTCAATGGCGTGGGCGGCTGTGTCGGCACTGTCACTATCTCCGGCGCGCCACAACGCGAGGACCACAACCTGGTGGTGGAAGTACTGGCGGAGTTGTGCGGGGTGGCGCTGCAAGACGTGGCGCTGGCTTAAATCACGGTAAGGCCCGGGAACGTGCCGGCTCATTCAGCCGGCGTTTAAATTTACAAGCAAAAACAGCCTCTAGCGCCCTGTATATATGCGGGAGCAGCTATTTATTCGATAGCATTTATCGTCAGCGACTCAGCGGCATGTCCCGCCAGGTCGTCCAGAATGGGGCAGTCCGGGCGGTCGTCCCCATGGCAATGGGTCAGCAAATCGCCCAAGGTGCGTTGCATGGCCTGCATGGCGTCAATGCGCTGGCTCAATTCATCCACATGCTTTTGCGCAATGCGTTTGACACTGCCGCTGGCGCGCTTGCGGTTGTGCCACAGGTCCACCAATTCAGCAATTTCTGCCATCGAAAACCCGAGGTCCCGCCCGCGCCGGATGAACTGCAGGGTCCGCACGTCGGCCTCGGTGTACTGGCGGTAGCCGCTGTCGGTGCGCGCCACGCCAGGCAGCAAGCCCAGCGCCTCGTAATGCCGCACCATCTTGGCGGACACATTGGACAGACGCGCGGCCGCCCCGATCACCACCGGCCAGGCCATGGCGCCCAGGTCTGTGGACACGGTTTTCATGCCGCGACGGCGTAGCCTTCTTCGGCAATGGCAGCGGCCAACACCTCACGCGGTTGCTCGGACTGCACGTCGACCAAGTTGGCAGCGCGGTCGATGGTGACTTCAGCTTGCGGGTCAGCTTGCTTGACGGCGCGGGTGACTGCTTTTTCACAATGGCCGCAAGTCATGCCGGTAACAGTGAAGGTTTGTTTCATGGGAGAACTCCTGAGGTTGAATGAACTGAGACAAAGCATAGTGTGAACCTTCCCATCATGGCAAGGTCAAGCGTCTATTTTGCCTCGGGTCATCGCCCCGGTTTTAATGCAGGCCCTGCTTCAGCGTCTCAGAAGGGCGTTGCCCAAAAAGCTTGCGGTAGTCGCTGGAGAACTGGCTGAAGTGCCAGAAGCCCCAATCGGCGGCCACGTCCCGCACGGTGCGCGGCGGCGAGGTGGCGTCTCGCAGGGCGCGACGCGCGCCATTGAGCCGGATGATGCGCAGGTACTGCACCGGGTTGATGCCCAGCACATCCTCAAAGCAGTATTGCAAAGTACGCCGGCTCACAAACAGTTGTTGGCACAACTCGGGCACGGCAATCACCCGGTCATGGTGCGCCAGCACGTAGTTGCGCGCCTTGGCAACAATGCGTTGGCGCCGCATAAAGCTGCTGCTGACAGCCCCATCGACTTCGCTGGTGTCCAGCAGGGGCAACAAGGTGTCAAACACGGCCTGTTGTGCCGCGTCATTCCCCTGAACAATGCGATCAGGGTTGAGCAGGATGCTCAAGGTTTGCCGACAGGCATCGCGGGACGCGCTGTTCACCTGCACCATTTCTGATCGGTTCAGGCCCTTCCAGTCCAGCTTGCAGCCCATTTGGTCTGCCGCCGTTTGCAAAGCACTCTGGCACACCACGATGCCATAAATGGCGTAGTCGGCCGGGGTGAGCAACTCAAACTCGCACGCGCCGGGGCGCACCAGCACATGGTCTTGTGTCATCACACGGCCGTTAAGGCGGGTGATTTGTGCCGACACAGGCAAACCGAACCACACAGCATCTGGCCAGACGCAGCAGGACTGGCGCATCCCCTGACTGGTGCTCTCCCGAAACACCTGCATCTGGGGCAATTGCAACTCTTCCAACAAGCCATGAAATGGGCCGGAGGTGGTCTGGTCGTAACGCTGTTGCCAGTTGGTCAAATGACCGGCATGGTCATCGGCATCCTCGGCCAAAGCGGTGCGAATGTGGGGCCATGCACCAAGCCCATGGGGTTGTGCGACCTCCGTGCTCTGCAATGGTGCGGGGATCGAACGGACAGGGGTCATGGCGATAGGGGCTCCAAAGTGCGCAGTCTCCGCCCGGGCCATATTCGCCGCCCGGGTGTGCCGGAAAACATTGCCGAAATCTGATACCGCTCAATGGCGGGGCTGCATACATTCAAAGCAAGCAAAGGCCGTGCCTGCGCTGGTCGACCCGACCTTGACCGTCTCAACCTGTTGGAGGAATCCATGCAATCCGCAAATCCGCAATCTGGCACGCACGTGCTCAAACCGGTGCTCAGCACCTTGCAACTCTGGGGCATCGCCGTGGGCCTGGTGATCTCTGGCGAGTACTTTGGCTGGAGTTATGGCTGGGCATCGGCCGGCACACTGGGCTTCACCGTGACAGCGATCTTTGTCGCGGCGATGTACACCACCTTTATCTTCAGCTTCACCGAATTGACAACCTCCATTCCCCATGCCGGCGGGCCGTTTGCGTACAGCAAGCGCGCCTTTGGCCCCACAGGGGGTTACCTCGCTGGTGCGGCCACGCTGGTGGAGTTTGTGTTTGCGCCGCCGGCCATTTCACTGGCCATTGGTGCCTACCTGAATGTGCAGTTTCCCGCGCTGGACCCCAAGGTAGCGGCCTTGGGTGCCTACATCATCTTCATGACGCTGAACATCGTGGGGGTGCAAATTGCGGCCACCTTCGAGCTGTGCGTCACGGTGTTGGCCATTTTCGAGTTGCTGGTGTTCATGGGCGTTGTGTCACCCGGCTTTTCAATGGCGAACTTCACCAAGGGCGGCTGGTCCGGTCAAGACGCTTTCAGTCTGGCCTCCATTCCCGGCATGTTTGCGGCCATTCCATTCGCGATCTGGTTCTTTCTGGCCATTGAAGGTGTGGCCATGGCGGCAGAAGAAGCCAAAGACCCCAAACGCTCGATTCCCATTGCCTACATTGCGGGGGTGCTGACGCTGGTCGTTTTGGCGATTGGGGTGATGGTGTTTGCCGGCGGCGCCGGCGACTGGACCAAGCTGTCCAACATCAACGACCCCTTGCCTCAGGCCATGAAGCTGATCGTGGGTGAGAATAGTGGTTGGTTACACATGCTGGTGTGGTTGGGCTTGTTTGGCTTGGTGGCGTCGTTTCACGGCATCATTTTGGGCTATTCACGCCAAATTTTTGCCCTGGCCCGAGAGTCCTATTTGCCCTCCTTTTTTGCCAAAGTGCATCCTCGTTTCAAAACACCTCACCGCGCCATTCTGGCCGGTGGCGCCATCGGTATTGCGGCCATTTACAGCGATGAGTTCATCACCATCGGTGGGCAGACGCTGACCGCCAACATCGTCACCATGTCGGTCTTCGG
Source organism: uncultured beta proteobacterium (assembly GCA_963781205.1). Taxonomy (GTDB): domain Bacteria; phylum Pseudomonadota; class Gammaproteobacteria; order Burkholderiales; family Burkholderiaceae_C; genus Rhodoferax. The sequence continues at coordinate 13,207 of CAWAFG010000024.1, forward strand.
CGCGATTCTGATGTACATCCTGAGCATGTTGAGCCTCTTCAAGTTGCGCCGCGATGAGCCTGACATGGTGCGCCCTTTCCGCGCCCCTTTGTACCCTTACTTCCCGGCCTTCGCGTTGATGGGGGCGTTCGTTTGCATGGGGACGATGATTTACTACAACCCCTTGATTTTTGGTGTATTTTTAGGCTTCCTGGCGGTGGGCTATGTTTACTTCCTGGCAACAGGCCATCACCGCGCCACGGCCATCGACCTTCAGGCGGCTGTGGCCCAGGTCAACTAAGGTTACCGTGCGCGCTCATCGCTACACCCACACCATTGGCGTCACCACCTACGGGTTTGGGGACCTCAAGGAACTGATGGCCAAGGCCACGCCAGTGCGCTCCGGCGATTTGCTGGCGGGCGTGGCGGCGTGTAGCGCTGAAGAGCGAGCGGTGGCGCAAATGGCGCTTGCCGAGGTGCCACTGTCTACCTTTTTGAGCGATGCGCTGGTGCCCTATGAGCAGGACGAAGTCACGCGCCTGATCATGGACAGCCATGACCGTGCCGCCTATGCAGCCGTCAGCCACCTGACGGTGGGCGATTTTCGCAATTGGCTGCTGAGCGACGCCGTCGATAGCGCCGTGCTGAGCGCGCTTGCGCCTGGCATCACGCCGGAAATGGCGGCGGCCGTGTGCAAGATCATGCGCAACCAGGATTTGATTTTGGTGGCCAAGAAATGCCGCGTGGTGACCGCGTTTCGCAACACCATCGGCTTGGCAGGGCGCTTGTCCACCCGCTTGCAACCCAATCACCCCACGGACGACACCACGGGCATTGCCGCCAGTCTGCTCGATGGCTTGCTTTATGGCAGTGGCGATGCGGTGATTGGCATCAACCCCGCAACGGACAACGTGACGCAGGTGGTGAAGCTGGTCACCATGATGGGCGACATCATCAGCCAGTACGGCATACCCACCCAATCCTGCGTTCTGACCCATGTGACCAACACCCTGGAAGCCATTCGGCGCGGGGCGCCGGTGGATCTGGTGTTCCAGTCCATTGGGGGCACGGAGGCGACCAACACCAGCTTTGGCGTCAACCTGGCGCTGCTGGCTGAAGCGCGCCACGCGGCACTTTCCCTGAACCGGGGCACGGTGGGAAACAACGTGATGTACTTTGAGACGGGCCAAGGCAGTGCGCTGTCCGCCAACGCGCACCACGGCATGGACCAGCAGACCTGCGAGGCGCGCGCTTACGCTGTGGCCCGCCACTACCAGCCCCTGTTGGTGAACACCGTGGTGGGCTTTATTGGCCCCGAATACCTCTTTGACGGCAAGCAAATTATTCGGGCCGGACTGGAAGATCATTTCTGCGCCAAGCTGCTGGGGCTGCCCATGGGCTGCGATGTTTGTTACACCAACCATGCCGAGGCCGACCAGAACGACATGGATGTGCTGCTGACCTTGTTGGGCGCTGCGGGTTGCAACTTCGTGATGGGGATTCCGGGCTCGGACGACATCATGCTGAATTACCAAACCACGTCGTTTCACGATGCCCTGTATGCCCGCCGTGTGCTGGGCCTGCGCCCGGCGCCTGAGTTCGAGGCGTGGTTGGAGCGAATGCAAATTTTCAGCAAAGCCGACGCTGGCTTTGCGTTGCACCCCACCTTGCCGCCGGCGTTTCAAAAAGCACTGTTGCGATTGAACTGATCCCCCGTGAAAGAAGACATTCCCCTTGTCACCGCCAACCCGTGGTCTGTGCTGCGCCAGTTCACTGACGCGCGCATTGCGCTGGGGCGCTCGGGCGTCAGCCTGCCAACGAACGCGCACCTGGCCTTCCAACTGGCCCACGCCAAGGCCCGGGATGCGGTGCATCGCAGCCTGGATGTGCCCCACCTGACCCAGGCGCTGTCGGCGGCCTGGCCTGAGCTGGCGCCACCCTGTGCGTTGTTGCACAGTGCCGCCACGGACCGCCATCACTACCTGCAGCGTCCTGACTTGGGGCGAAAGCTGGACGCGGCCTCTTTGGATCTTCTGGCCAGCGCTTTCCCCAAACCGACCCAGTCTGGGGAACCGGCCCGCCCGTACGACCTTGTTTTTGTGGTGGCAGACGGGCTGTCAGCGTTGGCCATTGAGCAGAATGCGCGAACCCTTCTTGCGCGCCATGCGCCAACACCTGGAGCCAAGCCAGTGGCGCGTTGCGCCCCTGTGCATGGCCATGCAATCACGGGTGGCCATTGGCGACGAAATCGGGCAGGCCGTGGGCGCCAAGGCCGTGGTGGTTTTGATTGGCGAGCGCCCGGGCCTGAGTTCACCCGACAGCATGGGCTTGTACCTGACGTGGATGCCATCAGTGGGGCTGACCGATGCCAGCCGCAACTGCATCTCCAACGTGCGCCCTGCAGGTCTGAGCTATGACGAGGCCGCCTTCAAATTGCACTACCTTCTGACGCAAGCACGCCAGCGACAACTGTCAGGCGTGGCGCTCAAAGACGAGGCGAATGGCAGCGCACTGGCAACGGCGGACGAGAAAAGCAACTTTCTGCTGCGCTAGCCCTGACGCGGGCATTCGCTCAAGAGCGTCAAAACGCCTCGCTGCGCAGGGACGCGAAAACAGCGCTTGACCTTCCCATGATGGGAAGGATTACATTGGCGCCATGACCACTGAAACATTGCCTCCCCAAAACCCGCCGATTGATATTGGCATTGGTGGCATGACCTGCGCGTCTTGCGTCGCACGGGTTGAAAAAGCCCTGAAAAAACTGCCCGGCGTGCAGGACGCCACGGTAAACCTGGCCACCGAGTCGGCCCGCGTCGTCGTGGCCGCTGGCGGGCCCGAAGAAGCCCGCTTGCGCCGAGCCGTGCGCGACGCAGGCTACGAGCCACGCGCAGCCGACGCCGCCATTGATTCAGCCCAACCCTCGGCGTGGGAAGGCTTCTTGCCGGTGGGGGTGGGCATAGCCCTGTCGCTGCCACTGGTGGTGCCCATGGTGGCGGACTTGTTTGGCAAGCACTGGATGCTGCCCGCTGTGTGGCAGTTTTTGCTGGCCACACCGGTGCAGTTCATTTTGGGCGCGCGCTTTTACAAGGCCGGCTGGCATGCGGCCAAGGCGCTCTCCGGCAATATGGATTTGTTGGTGGCGATTGGCACGACCTCGGGTTGGGCCTTGTCGATGTGGTTGTGGCTCACCGCCGAGGCCGGCACCATGCCGCATTTGTACTTTGAGGCCTCAGCGGTGGTGATCACGCTGGTGATGCTGGGCAAGTGGCTGGAAGCCCGCGCCAAACGCCAGACGACCTCCGCCATTCGCGCCCTGCACGCGTTGCGCCCGGATGTGGCGCATTTGATGGGCCTGGACGGTGAAGTGGATGTGCCCGTGGCCGAGGTGCTGGTGGGCGACAAACTGGTGGTGAAGCCGGGCGAGCGCTTTCCCGTGGACGGCACGCTGCTTGAAGGTCGCACGCAGGTCGATGAGTCGATGCTGACGGGCGAGCCGTTGCCGGTGGACAAAGACAAAGAGGCCAAGCTCACCGGCGGCTCCATCAATGGCGACGGCCGGGTGGTGATGCAAGTCGGCGCCGTGGGCAGTGAAACCGTGCTGGCCAGCATCATCCGCCTGGTGGAAGACGCGCAGGCGGCCAAAGCGCCGATTCAGCGCATGGTGGACCAGGTGAGCGCGGTGTTTGTGCCGGTGGTGCTGTTGATTGCGCTGGTTACGCTGCTGGGCTGGTGGCTCACCGGCCACCCGTTTGAACAAGCCGTCATCAACGCCGTCGCCGTGCTGGTCATTGCCTGCCCCTGCGCGCTGGGCCTGGCCACACCGGCCGCCATCATGGCCGGAACCGGCGTGGCGGCCCAACACGGTATTCTGATCAAGGACGCGCAGGCGCTGGAACTGGCGCACAAGGTGGACGTGGTGGCTTTTGACAAGACTGGCACGCTCACGGTGGGGCAGCCCAAGCTGACCAGCTTGCAGCCAGCAGCGGGCATGTCAGAGGACGAGGCCTTGATGGTGGCTGCCAGCCTGCAAAGCGGCAGCGAACACCCGCTGGCCCGTGCGGTGCTGGCCCGCGCCACCGAGCAAGGGCTGCACGTGCAAGCCCCTGACAATGTGCGCGCTGTGCCCGGTCGGGGCACCGAGGGTGAAGTCGGCGCCAAGAGCTATTTGATTGGCAGTCTGCGCTGGATGGAAGAACTGCAAGTGGACACCCGCGCCATGGACACCCAAGCCGCCGAATTGCAAGCCCAGGGCTACACCGTCTCCGCCATGGCCGAGCGCACGACCCAGGGCCTCACCCTGCGCGCCCTGATGGCGTTTGGGGACGAGCCCAAGCCCGGCGCCAAAGAGGCGCTTGCGGCCCTGCGCGCGCGCGGTATCAAGACCGTGATGATTTCCGGCGACAACCAAGGTGCTGCGGAAGCCATGGCGCGCCGTTTGGGCCTGCGCCCCGAAGAGGGTGAAGTCATGGCCGAAGTGCTGCCGGGCGACAAGGCGGCCAAAGTCGTGGCGCTTAAAGCGGGTGGGCACACCGTGGCCATGGTTGGCGACGGCGTCAACGACGCGCCCGCGCTGGCCGCCGCTGACGTGGGCCTGGCGATGGGCAACGGCACCGATGTGGCCATGCACGCGGCCGGTATCACCCTGATGCGGGGCGACCCGTTGCTGGTGGCTGCGGCGCTGGATATTTCGGACCGCACTGTTGCAAAAATACGCCAGAACCTGTTTTGGGCATTTGGCTACAACGTGGCCGGTATTCCGCTGGCGGCGCTGGGATTTTTGAACCCGGTGGTGGCCGGCGCCGCCATGGCGATGAGTTCGGTGAGTGTGATGAGCAACGCCCTGCTGCTCAAGCGTTGGAAACCCGGAAAGTCGTGACGTCAGTGGCGTGACTTCCCGAATCGCTGGGTCGGAGGCATCTGGTATTGCCAACCCAGCGATCGATTCAACCGCGCACTTTTGAATCGGCAACAGTGACTTGATGTATGTCAAGGGCTGGGAATCTGTGTCAATCCACTTGACTCAAAATACGTCTCATCAACGACGACGTTGACGTCGAGAAAGTCGCTGTACTGGTCCGCGCCGTTCTAGATGGGAGGTCTTTGCCAATCGTGCTCTTGACGAGAGATCTCTTTCCATCTTGGGCGAGATGAGCTATCTTGGAGGTCTTCAGACCGCCAACGAACACGATGACAGACCCTAATTGGGCGGAAGCCGCACTTCTTTCTCACCCCGATGGAATAGCACTCATGAGTGACTCTTTCACATTGGTATTTGCGAATGCCCGGTACTGCGAGATTTGGGGCCTGCGCCTTGGAAACAGCCCTCGCAATGGATGCCAGAGAAGTGTTTTCACATCAGATTGGCTTTCTCGCCGACCCTGAAAAAGATGCCATTCTGTTGCGTCTTGTGGACAGGGAGCGCGACGTGACGTCGCCCACCTATTTCAAGATGAAGGATGGGCGCTGGTTGGAGCGGGTGACTTTCCGGCACCTTGTTGCTGGCGAGTATTTTGGGCATATTTCCCAGTGGCGCGATGTCACCAATTCCTACACCGAAAATTTGGCTGCGCAGCATGAACGGGATTTGATGCACTCGATGATGGACAGCGTTCCTGACCAGATTTTTTTCAAGGATCGCGATAGCCACTTTATTCGGATCAACACCAGCCTGGCCAAACGTTACGCGCTCAGCTCACCCTCGCAAGCCATTGGCAAGTCCGACGCCGACTTTTACTCGGCCGCCCATGCCGCACGAACCCGCCGGGAAGAATTGGAAATCATGCGCACCGGCGTCCCCGTCTTCAATCAGATTCATCATGAAGTATGGAATGACGGGCGAGAGGCATGGAACTCGTCGATGAAGATGCCATTGCGCAATGCATCAGGCGAAATTGTCGGAACCTACGGATTGGCCCATGACCTGACCGAACATAAAAAGGCAGAAGCGCTGATATGGAAGCAAGCCAATTTTGATCCGTTGACGGAGCTACCCAACCGCCGAATGCTCCGGGACCGCTGGGAGCATGCGCTTGAAAGACACCGGCGCAACCGCCTCGGGCTGGGTCTGCTGATTCTTGACCTGGACAATTTCAAGGCCGTGAATGACAGCCTTGGGCACGGTGTTGGCGATGAACTTTTGGTTCTTGCGGCCAGACGCATTGAATATTGCCTTCGTTCAACCGACACACTGGCGCGCATGGGAGGCGATGAATTCGCAATTATTCTGGGTGACTTGTCTAAAAATGTGGATGTTGGCGACATTGCGGACAAAATCGTTCAATGCTTTGCGAACCCCTTTGATCTTGCAGGTCAAATGGTTTTCGCCTCAGTCAGTGTGGGTGTCGCGCTCTTTCCCGAAAATGGTGAAAGCATTGACGAGTTGCTCAAACTGGCCGACCAAGCCATGTACGAAGCGAAAGCAAACGGCAAAAATCGCTTCTGCTTTTTCACCAGTTCTTTGCAGGAGAAGGCACACATCAGACTGCGCATGGCCAACGATCTTCGTTTGGCGTTGGGGCGCAAGCAGTTTCATTTGGCCTATCAACCTATTGTTGAGTTGAAGACGGGCCGCATTCGCAAGGCCGAAGCCCTCATCCGATGGAATCACCCTGAACTTGGGCTGATACCACCCAACGACTTCATTGGACTGGCGGAGTCGATTGGATTGATTGAGGAGATTGGTGAATGGGTTTTTCAAACCGCGGCGCAACAGGTCCAAGAGTGGAGAAAAAGCATCGACCCTCAGATGCAAATATCCGTCAACAAGTCACCCTTGCAATTTAAAAGCGGTATAGGCCAAACCAAAGCGTGGGCGGACTACCTGAGCGCTCTTGATCTCTCGCCGGATGCCATTGTTGTGGAAATTACAGAAGGGCTGTTGCTTGATGCGACAGAGCCCGTTCAGCAGCAGCTGACCTCGTTGCGCGATTTGGGTTTGCAAGTTTCTTTGGATGATTTCGGAACGGGCTATTCATCTCTGTCGTACCTCCACCGATATGACATTGATTTTCTGAAAATCGATCAGTCTTTTATTTGCGATTTACAGCCGGATTCCAAAATCCTGACACTCTGCAAAGCCATCATTCGCATGGCTCATGAGCTTGGAATCAAGGTCATTGCGGAGGGCGTCGAAACGCAAAAACAAAGAGATCTGATGCTGGACGCAGGTTGCGATTTCGGTCAGGGCTACTACTTCTCGAAACCAGTGGTTGCCACTGTGTTTCCAGGCATTATTCCCCATTTCTGACGCAGCGATTCATCATGATGAGGTTGTCAAATTTCCAACAGTCAGCTTTGCAGGACTCCCGCAGATTCGGTGCATTCGGGACTGAAAGCTCAGAGAAAACCGTTCAACACGCTTATTGGATAAGCGTGTGCAGCTATATATTCAATAGCAAAAAATCAATCCCCGATTGGTCTATTTTGAATTTTTCCGCTGTTCAAATTGGGTTTTGACGGCACTCATTTCCTGAAGGGTCAGACGATTTCCGTGCTGACTGACCACGCGACCCGCCGCTTGGTTGGCCAGCCAGGCAGCCTCTGCCGAGCTGTGGCCGTGAGTGACGGCGTACAAAAACGCGCCCGCAAACATGTCGCCTGCGCCATTGGTGTCAATGGCCTTGACAGGGGCCGCGGGAACTGCCGTTTGATGGCTGCCTTCCAGCACAACACAACCCAAAGCACTTCGGGTCAGGCACACGGTGCGCGCCAACTGGCTGATTTGACCCATGATGACCTGAATGTCTTGCGAGCCGCACCAGACCTGCGCTTCTTCTTCGTTGCAAAAGAGATAGTCCAAACCGTCGCCCACGATAGCCTCCAACCCGGGGCGGCAGTAGTTGATCATGGTGACGTCGCTCAAGGTGCTGGCCAACAAAACGCCGGCATCTTTGGCCATCTGGCGTCCTTGCAAAGCGGCGTCCAAGCCGGAGGGAGAGGCCGAGAGATAGCCTTCCATGTAATAAACGCTGGACTGGGCCAATTCATCGGCATGCAAAGCTGTGTGGTCCAACTCTGCCGTGGCACCCAAAAAGGTGCTCATGCTGCGCTCGGCGTCCGGGGTGACCATGACCATGCAGATACCGGTGTGCCCGGTGGCCAAATTGCCACGGGTCAGATTGCTGGCCACGCCGTTGTCGAGAAGGTTTTCGCGGTAAAACGCACCCAATTCATCGTCGGCCACCCGGCACGAGTAGAACGCCCGCCCGCCCAACTGGGACAAGGCCACCACGGTGTTGCCGGCCGAGCCGCCGCCGTTGCGGCGTGAGGTCAATTGCTGGACATGGCCCAAGAGCTCATCACGCCGTGCTGCATCGATCAAGGTCATATGGCGCTTGGCCACACCCATGGTCTGGAGGTGGGCCTCGGTTACTTCGTAGTCGGAGTCAACCAGGGCGTTGCCAATGGCGTAGAGATCGTAGTTTTTCATGGATGGGATGCGTTGAAAAGGGGCAGGAGGCGTGGCCACAGGTGGCCAGAGGGCACAGTTTACCGGCTAAGGGTTCTCCGCTGGGGCACGTGGAACACACCGTACCTCTGCCATTGCAATCCACCCTGATTGTTCAGCCACCTGCAAGCTGGTGGTTTTCATCAATCGTTCGGCGTGGCCTGTCTGCACACGAGTGAGACATACCGCGCGATTTCGACCCTGCACTTTGGCGGCGTACAGAGCGCGATCCGCCAGCACCAAGAAGTCGTCGATCGGCAAGGGCTTGTCGTCTGGCGCGCCATCTGCCGGCAGCGCCACCAGACCGATCGACACGCTAACGTGCAAATCTCCCGCGCCGGTCACGATCGGTGCTGAGCTGACATGGGTCAACAAGCGATTGGCGATGGCCTGAATGTCATGTTGCCCAGCCACGTAAACAAAAAACTCCTCGCCCCCCCATCGAACCAATACATCGTCGGCCCGCATGGCGCCACTCAGGCGCCGAGCCAAGGCCACCAGCACTTCATCACCCACGGCATGGCCATGGGTGTCGTTGATCGTTTTAAAGTGATCGACATCCAACAAGACGAGCACGCCGTGTTTATGCGTGGTGCCGCCTTTCGCTGCCTCCTTCTGACACCAGTGGTCAAAATAGCGACGGTTGAATGCGCCAGTGAGGGCGTCCCTGTGACTTTGGTCGGCCAGTTGCCGATTGCGCTCAATCAAAACGTCTTCCTGACGGCGTTCTCTCTGCACCATGGCGTTGTAAGCGCGAATCATGTCCGCGAGTTCATCCTCCCCTTGGGGTGTCTCAAGGGTAAGGGCCCGTCCACGGGGCGCATTCATCATGGCTTGGTGCAACAGTGACAAGCGTCGCCCGATGATGAACTTGAACGCAAGCAGCGCTGACAAAACAGCCGCGCCCAGCGCCGCGGTCAGGAGCACAACCAACAAGCGAGACCGCGCCGCCATTGCACTATTCAGCGGAACTTCGCTGTATTGAATGCTCAACCAGCTCTCACCATCGTTGACGGGCAAGACCAACGGCGCGATGTGTGCAGCTTCGGAGTCCGATTTGCAACCAACCACAGCGGGATAACGTGCCCGGACTTGTCCCAACGATTCTTCGCTGTGCCATTCAGCGCAACGAACGGCAGGCTCATTGCCAAACAATCCCAACAACTCTTCGGCCAGTTGGGGGTTTTGCGGCGCACCATGACGACCCAACGCCGACGCAACCCGCGCCGACAGGTTACCAACCCGCAAGGCCAGTTGCTCCTCACTGTGGATTTGATCTATTTGATCGATCATCAAGACCCCCACCGCGGACACCAGCACAAACGTGGGTACCAGCAACAGCAGGAATTTGACAAGCAAGGTCAGCCGAAGCGTCATGGCTTGTTCGTGTGCATTACTTCAGCATGCGCGCCACGCCGCTCTTGACCAACCCATCCAGCGGCGCGCGGTTGTCAAACTCAGTTTGAAATACAGCGAAGCCACGCGGCCCTTTCAGCAGGTAAAAATCGGCGTTCACCGGTTTTCCCGCCTCGTCATGAAAAGTGGTGCACAGCACGTAGTAACTGGCCATTTGCAGCACCATGGGATGACCCGATGCCGGCTGAAGCAGGCGCACCTGGCCTGTGCGCAAATCAAGCGCTGGGTAGGCACCGGTGGATGCAATGCGGTCAATGTGCTGCTGCATGGCCGCCTGCAATTGAACCCGGGTGTGGGTGGTCAGTGGCGCAGGTGTTTCATCACTGGCCTGAGCCTGCAAAGTAGCCAGGGTGGCCGCCACAGCGATGAAAGCGTGGCGTCGATTCAAGTGGTTCATAGTCAAAGAGAGCGCATTGAATCCGTAAAACTCATTCATTGTGCCCGTTCATATTAAGAGCGAGTACGGACATCATAGGCCGGCACTCCGAACCACTGAAAAATCCAAGCGCCTTGAAGACATGAGGCGACTGAGCTGGGTTGAATGAGGAAAATTTATGGTTTCAGTTGTCTTCTTGCATTTGCTTGCATCTGTAAATTCAAAGTAAAGAAGTGTGATTTTGAATTTTTGACAGCATTTTTAATTAAAGTGTCACGCGGGTTTACCATTAGGTTTCTGGAATATTCCAGATGACCCTTGACTACTCCACTTCTTAAAGGTAATTATGAAAAAAAGTTTAATCGCGCTGGCTGTGATGGCCGCTTCAGGCGCTTCGTTTGCACAGTCCACTGTGTCCTTGTACGGTATCGCTGACGTCTGGTTGGGCCGCACCACTGCTACCGGCTCTGCCGATCAAATCAAACTGGACAGCGGCGGCGTTAGCGGCAGCCGTTTCGGTTTCAAAGGCAGTGAAGATTTGGGCGGCGGCCTGAAAGCCAACTTCCTGTTGGAGCAAGGCTTCAACCTGGACGACGGTACACAAGCTACTGCTGGCCAAATGTTCTCGCGTCAAGCTTACGTCGGTTTCTCTGGCGGCTTTGGTGAAGTGAAATTGGGCAAGTCATACACTGCGTATGACGACATCAGCGGCATGACCAATGCTGCATTTGACTCCGCACTGTCCCCCCAGAACAGCGTTTGGGCCAGCACCGGTTACCAAGCCAACCCCGGCAACACCATTTACTACGCGACCCCCGCGTACAGTGGCTTCAGCGGCGCTGTGAGCTATAGCTTGGGTGAAAACAAGACAACTTCTGTTGACGCAGGATCTATCACCAGCGTTCACGCCAAGTACGAAGGCGGCCCCATTTATGCTGGCTTGGCTTATCAGACTGAAAAAGCCAATGGCTCTGCCACTTCCGTAGCTTTCACACGCCTGAACGCATCCTATGACTTCGGCGTTGCCAAAGCTCTGGTCGGTTATGGCCGCACCACTGACGCCGTGTACGGCGCAGCGGCTGGCGTGGCAACTGCTGGTGCTGAAGTAACTGAATGGCAATTGGGCGCTGACGTGCCTGTGACCAGCGCGTTGACTGTTTCTGGTGGTATTGCCCGCTCTGCAGACAACGTGATTGCCGGCGATGCAGTCCGTAAAGGCTACAGCCTGGCTGCTTCCTACGCCTTGTCCAAGCGTACATCGGTCTACACCGGTTACCAATCAGCCACCAAAACACTGGCTGGTGTGGACACCGACTCCAGCTTGTTGGCTGTGGGCATGCGTCACGCATTCTGATGACTTGACCAGTGAACCGGCCATGCGGCTGGTTTAGCTGGCAAAAAAAAACCGCTCACCCGAGCGGTTTTTTTTCGTCCTCGCACCCTTGTGAGATGTAGTGAGGCTTTTTCATTTCAAACTCGCTCGCGGTAGGTCACCACGGGTCGCCTGACTGGCAGAACACAGCGGTAACCGCGTCCTGACAAGCTTTAGTATGACGGACAGGTCAGAGAAATACTTTCTCAATCTCCTGCAATTTCATCTCAATTAAGAAGATTTTTCTTAATTTTTAAATCTCTTGGTTATATTGTCTTTATGGACAAAATTGACAGAAAAATTCTTCAAGTGCTTCAGGCCGATTCCCGCACCAGCTTGCAAGAGATCAGCCAGGCGGTGGGCTTGAGCAGCACGCCATGCTGGGGGCGCATCAAAAAGATGGAAGAAGCCGGGGTGATTGAGGGCTACACCATTCGCCTCAATGCCCAAGCCATTGGTCTGGGCGACACGGTAATGGTTCAGGTGACGCTGGACAGTCACTCCGACAACACGCTGGAGAAGTTTGGTGAAACCCTGGCCAGCATTCCTGAAGTCATTGAGGCTTATCTGGTTTCCGGCGAGTACGATTATTTACTGCGTGTCGCAGTTAAAGACACCAAGGACTATGAACGCCTGCTGCGTGAGCGCTTGTACAAAATCAAAGGCGTTCGCCACAGCAAATCCAGCTTCGTGCTTCGCACACTGAAAAGAGCCGATTTGCCGCTCTTTGTAGGTTCAAGCGGCGGATAGGACCGGCCGGCACTTTGCTTGAAATTCATTTTGCAAAAGTTGGGCGCAACGTCGCAACGGTTCACACTTGGAGTTCAACGCCAACACCAAGGCAGTCCTGTGCATAGGCTGAGTCGATTCGCAGCTTGTGGGAATCAATCCATCGACCCTGGCCCGCCATGAGCCACTTGAAGTCAACCTCAGTCAGCATCTCAGTGCGTTGCAGCGCATGGCTATCGGGAGGGGCAAGAGAACACAACAGGGGCCGAGTGACACCTCTTATGTTCAGTTGATCAGCTGGGTTGGACATGACTCGAATGTAGAAGTCTATCCAAGCAATGAGACCCGGAAGTCAAGGTGAATTCACCCGGTATTCATCGAATCTGCATTAAAAAAGACTCAATGCGCCCGTTCTACTTCAAGAGTTTGCTACAAATTTAAGAGCAACACCATTGTTGCAATAGCGTTTACCCGTGGGTTGCGGGCCGTCACTGAACACATGGCCGTGATGACCTTCGCAGCGGGCGCAGTGGTATTCAGTGCGTGGCAGGATCAATTTGTAGTCGGTCTTGGTCAAAACCGCGCCGGGCAAGAAGCTGAAAAAGCTGGGCCAACCGGTGCCACTGTCGTATTTCATCTCTGAGCTGAACAAGGGCAGGTCACAACCAGCGCAGTGGTAAACGCCGGCGCGCTTTTCCATGTTCAACATGCTGGAGTGAGCGCGTTCGGTGCCCTCGTCCCGTAAAACAGCGTACTGATCGGCTGTAAGGCGCTTTTTCCACTCTGAATCACTCAATCTAAGGGGCTCTATCGCCGGGGGCTTGGCGGCGGAGTTTGCGGCCTGTATTTGGTGCGAAATACCCAAGGCTCCCAAAAGGGTCAGCAGGTGGCGTCGGTTCATGAGTCAGTTCTCCTTGGTTGGTCTGTTGTTGTTTGGTCGAACTGAACGCGACTTTCTTTCATTTGACGCATTTTTCAGGGAGAGCATCTGCCGTGTGAGGCAATTCACCGGTGATTCAGAGGCAAAAAGATGTTCCTCTCTTATTCTTTATTTCTCTTATAAATACATAGTAGTAGTAGTAAGGGCGACTCAGTTCTGTGGATAAGGTCAAAAAACCTTTTTACTTCAGCCACTTACGATCGATTGACAGGTGTGGGCTTCTCTGCTTTTCTGGTGTCACGCCAAATTGAATAAGTTCTTGGATGATCAAAGTTCTGTGGATAACCCTGTACTTCTTCAAAAGTTATCCACATCTTTATCCTTGTTGCCTTAATGCGCCCTCTAGGTTGTCCCGACTCCCGGGTATGAACTGCTTCACACAATGCCTCTCGTTGATGGATCACGCCTTGAACTTGGCGGTATCAACGGCATCTGAACTTGATAGGGTGGTTTTTCGTTTTTTTGGATGGGGTGTTTGTTTGTGAAGCGTGTTTGGCCTCTTTTTTTGCTCTCAGCCTTGTTACATGGTTTGCTGGGATGGTGGTTGGTTGCCGATCTGGCGACGATGAACGCCGCTTTGGGTGCAGGTTTTCAGGTATTTCTACTGCTGTCGTCATTGCTGCTTCCCCTGGCTTTGATTGCCCCTCGGCTTGCGTCATCCACTTGGTCATCCGCACTGACTTGGCTGGGGTTGGTGTTCATGGGTGGGTTTTCAAGCCTGTTTGTGTTGTCGCTGGTGCGAGCCATCGCTTTAGAGGCCATGGTGCTGGTTAACTGGGCCTGGCCGGGAAACCTGGATGAAACAGCGTTTCGGAGTGACAGCGCAGCAGCGGTGCTTGTGTTGGGCCTGTTGATAACTCTCGGGGGGTTCTGGAATGCCAGGCGCACGGCCGCCGTGGTTCGGGTGGATGTGCCCATTCCCAACCTGCCCCACGGACTTGATGGGTTCACCGTGGCGCAAATTACCGACATTCATGTTGGGCCCACGATCAAAAAGCACTATCTTCAGCGCATCGTTACCCGGGTCAACAGCCTGAATGCCGATTTGGTGGCCATCACAGGGGATCTGGTGGATGGCAGTGTGCTTGATTTGCTGGACCATGTGGTGCCACTGCAGGGACTGACCTCCACCCACGGCACATTTTTTGTCACCGGCAATCACGAGTACTACTCGGGAGCCCACAGCTGGGTCACGGCCTTGCGCGATTTGGGGGTTCGGGTGCTGATGAACGAGCATGTGTTGATTCACCATGGCAGCGACAACCAGGACTCCGAGCACGCCATGATGGTGGTGGCGGGCGTGACGGACTATGGCGCCCATCACTTTGATGAAAGCCACCGAAGTGACCCCCAAATGGCGTTGGCAGATGCGCCAGAGCACGCATTGTTCAAATTGTTGCTCGCTCACCAGCCGCGCAGCGCGCCTGCGGCGGCGCAAGCCGGCTTTGATTTGCAGCTTTCCGGTCATACCCACGGCGGGCAATTCTGGCCGTGGAACCACTTTGTCAGATTTCAACAACCTTTTACGGCCGGTCTGCACAAACTGGAGTCAATGTGGGTGTACACCAGCCGGGGGACCGGGTACTGGGGTCCGCCCAAACGTTTTGGCGCACCGTCGGAAATCACGCACTTGCGATTGGTACGAGTCTGAGCGCTAGCGCCCGGTTTGTTTGCTCGACCTGCTATGAATTACGTAGCGATTGCATAGAAGTCAATCGCCGGTTTTCTGGCGAGAGGATGTTTTACGGACAAAACTATGTCAGTGGTGTGACGAAACCGAGGCAGAACCCGCTGGCGTTCAGTCGCCAAATGCGTCAAGATAGCTCTTTTGCTTCGCACGGGATAGGTGAATTAATGAACCTGACAACAGAAGGTCTTGAACGTTTTGTGGAAGCGCAGGACCGCGTTTACGACACCGTCTGCGATGAACTCGCTTTGGGCGAAAAAACCACCCATTGGATGTGGTTTATCTTTCCTCAATTTCGTGACTTGGGCCGCAGCCCCATTGCCCGCCACTTCGCCATTCAATCGGCCGACGAAGCGCTCGACTACTGGCAACACCCCATCTTGGGTCCTCGCTTGCGCGAGTGCACCCAATTGGCCGTGGCCCAATCCACGTCCACTGCCCACGATTTGTTTGGCTCGCCTGACGACCTGAAGTTCAAGTCCTGCATGACCTTGTTCTCGCTGGTGGCGCCGGACGAGCCAGTGTTCAAACAGGCTTTGACCCGGTTTTTTGCAGGCAGGCCCGATGAAAACACCTTGAAATTGCTGATCAACGTGTCGCCGGCCTAAGGCAATACAGCCAGCCTCTTGTCCACGGTTGAGCGCCATGATTTGGCCGCTGTCAGTCAGTGGTGGCATCAAAATGGCAACCTTCTCGGTTTGATTGAAAACCTCTGGTTTGACGCCGCTGCTGTGAAGTAAGCCGGCGACAGTGTCAATCGGTCGTCAGCATCGATGGGAGACGCCCAAAGAAAAAGGGAGGGGTGGACCCCTCCCTTTTCTAAAAAACTCGCTAAATCGCGCTTAGCGGCTGTCTGGCAGCTCAATTTTGACTTCGAGCACCTCCAGATTGTCTTGTCGCTCCAGATTCACTTTGATGTCGTCGGCGTTGATCTTGATGTATTTGCTGATCACCGCAATCAACTCTCGCTGCAAATCAGGCAGATAGTCCGGCTCCGCCACACCCCGGCCGCTGCGCTCGTGCGCCAGAATGATTTGCAGCCGTTCTTTGGCCACGCTGGCCGTCTTCTTTTTCTCGCCGATAAAAAAGGAAAGAAATGACATGGGCTTATTTCCCCCCGAAGAGCCGTTTCAGCAGCCCTTGCTTGGGCGCTTCGGTGAAGCGCATGGGTTTCTCGGTGCCCAGAAAACGGTCAATCACGTCTTTGTAGGCCTCAGACACATCGCTGCCATGCAGATGCACGGCGGGCAGTCCCTGGTTGGACGCTTGCAACACGGTTTCGCTTTCGGGAATCACACCAATCAGCTTGATGCGCAAAATATCCTGAATGTCATCCAATGACAGCATTTGTCCTTGGTTGACCCGAGCCGGGTTGTAGCGGGTGATGAGCAAGTGCTCCTTGATCGGGTCCATGCCCTGTGTGGCGCGGCGTGTCTTGCTGGCGAGCATGCCCAGAATGCGGTCCGAGTCGCGCACGGAAGACACCTCGGGGTTGGTCACCACCAGTGCTTCATCGGCAAAATGCATCGCCATCATGGCACCGGTCTCAATGCCAGCGGGTGAGTCGCACACGATGAACTCAAAGTCCATCGCCGCCAAATCATTCAGCACTTTTTCAACGCCGTCTTGCGTCAAAGCCTCTTTGTCCCGGGTTTGAGAGGCGGCCAGCACAAACAGGTTGTCACACTGCTTGTCCTTGATCAGCGCCTGGTTCAGGTTGGCCTCACCGTGAATGACGTTGATCAGGTCATACACCACGCGGCGCTCGCAACCCATGATCAGGTCCAGGTTACGCAAACCCACGTCAAAGTCAATCACGGCAGTTTTGTGACCGCGCAACGCCAAACCGGTCGCAAAACTGGCGCTGGTGGTCGTTTTGCCAACGCCCCCTTTGCCGGAAGTCACCACAATAATTTTTGCCATGGGAGAGTTGTCTTTCAAAAGATGAATTAGGGGTTGAGCGCTTCAAACAAGAGCTTGTCCTGACCGTCATTGCTCAGTCGCACCTGGGCCGGTTTGCCGCGCACATCGGGCGACAAGGGGTTTTCACTGGTGCGGTAAATACCGGCAATGGAAATCAGCTCGGGCTCCAGGCACAAGGAAAAAATACGGGCCTGGGTGTTGCCACTGGCGCCAGCCATGGCTTTGCCCCGCAAGGGCGCCCAGACATGGATATTGCCGTCGGCCACCACTTCAGCACCCTGGTTGACCATGGCCAACACCACCAAGTCAGCACCCCGAGCATAGACTTTTTGTCCAGAGCGCAAGGGCTTGTCGATGACCATGGTGGCCACAGCCGGAATCTCGCGCACGACTTCTCGTACCACTTCGGTGGTCACCACTTCTGTCAACACCGGCGGGGCTGATTTGGGACGCGGGCGCGGAATATCGACCGGTGCCTCGACCAAACCCACGGCCCGGCCCGCTGTCATCCAGTCTTGACTGGCACCTCGCATCGCAACTGCAACCAATCGGCATGCACGCAGCACTTTCAACAAGGGCACCAAATTCGACACCGGCAGTTCCGGGTCGAGTTGGGAGAAGTCGAGCACCAGTGGGTCGTGGTCAAAAAAATCAGGGTTCTCGCCCAGATCGCCGTATTGCGCCAACAAGTCCGCGCTGAGTTGTGCCCAGTCACCTGTTTTCACCAACAAGGCCACCAGTGGCAATTGGGCGCTTTTGATTTCAAAAGAAACAGGAGTTGAGCCAGGCGACGTAGCGGCGGGTGAAACAGACATGTAGGGGGACAAAAATCTTGAAAAGGGGGCCAAGCAAAGCGGCCCAACTCCGTGAAATGCGTGAGTCAGGCCATCAGGCAGCGCAAATCTTACTTGATTGTGCCCAATAAAGCGTTTTTTAACCGGGCTTATTTGCAGGTATGCACAACCTTAAAGCAATCATTTGAAACTGCCTGTTTTTTGACCCGGGAGTTTTCCCTTGTCTTTCTATATCTTCTATTTATAAGATAGTAGTAGTAGGTAAGGGCAGCCTCCTTCTGTGGATAAGCCTTTTTTGTTGTTTTAAAACATAGAGTTAGATGATCTCAAGCCATGTGGGTGACTGTGCTTTGGAGATGTACCCGGATTCTGGATAATTTTGTCAAACGTCGTTGGCCTGTGGATAACTGTAGACTTGTTCCAGATTTATGCACAGCTTTTTCGGCGAGGCATTTTGAGCGCCAAACTCACCTGCGTCGATGGCCTTTTTCCCCTTGGCCGGCCTATTGATCCGTGTCAAGGCGTTACCGGGTCGGTGCTGTCATGCTTGACGGATCAATTGGAGACATGCAATGGCCCACCCCAGTATTCGAATCATTCGGGAAGAGCACGCGGCTTTGGCAACCCTGATGAAGGCCTTTGAAAAAGCCTTGGTGGCGGGCCCTGGCGACCAGCCCGAGATTTTTTTTGACGCCATGCGCGCCATGCTTTTCTATGTGGATGAGTTTCCGGAAAAGTTGCACCACCCCAAAGAGTCCAACCTGTTGTTCCCTCGCGTGGCGCGTTTGGCGCCTGAGACGCTGGAGACCATTGCTCAGCTCGAGAAAGAGCATGCCAAAAGCGAGTCATCCGTGCGGGAGTTGCAGCATTTGTTGCTGGCCTGGGAGCTCATGGGGGAGTCCCGCCGTGAGCTCTTTGTGGGAACCGCTCGCCGCTATATCGGTTTCTACCTTGCCCACATGCAGTTGGAAGAGGCCGTGATTTTTCCGGCGGCGCTGCGCGTGCTGAACGACGAAGACTGGCGCGAGTTGGATGCCGCGTTTGCCACCAATTGCGACCCCCTCACCGGCAAGTACAAGCGCAACCCGGCCTATGACCGGTTGTTTGCCCGCATTCTCATGCACTCACCCGGCGCGATGTCCGGTGGCGGCTAAGCCACCTTGACGGGTGGTGCAGTTGCGGTCGGCGCCGCCTCAGGTCTCTTCGGAGGCGACAGGGCAATAAGGAGACTTGGCGCCTCAATACAAGCCACGTGACGACGCCAACGGCCAGGGCGTGGGGCCCACGCTGGTGGAGCCGCGCTTGCCTTACGCCATCGACCGTTGTCCTGGTGGCGGGCCATGCAGAATGCAGGCATGAACAAAGCGTTGAAGTGGATCTCGGGAGCAGGGTTGGCGGCGGGTGTGCTGGTGGTCGGCTCGGTGTGGGGACTGCAAACCTGGTTGGGCTCGGCTGATTTCAAGGCCCGGGTGGAGCGCGAAGCCCTCCAGTCCCTGGGCGTGGGCGTGTCGGTGGGGTCCATCAAGGTGTCGGTGTTTCCCAAGCCTGCTGTGGTAGTGACAGATATTGAGGTGGCCACTCAGCCCGCGTTGTCCCTGGCCTATGTGGGCGTTCGTCCTGAGTTGGGTCGGCTTCTTGTGGGCGAGTGGTCAGTTGGCTCGGTGTTGGTGCGCGATGCCTCGCTGCCGCAACACGGCATTGATGCTTTGCTCTTGTTGCTATCAAAAACGAAGCTGCCTGCGCAATCTGCACAAGCGCCAAAGGCCCAAATCGCTGCTAAAAAGTCTGAGCCTTGGTTGCCGCGGGAGCTGCTGTTGAAGAACGTGAGTTGGGTCAATGCCAAGGGTTTGGCCATGACGGTGGACTTGCAGGCCGACATCAACGCGCAAGGCGAGCCTGACCAAGTGAACGCGCAGGTGTTGAAAGGCTTTTTGCAGGGGTCAACCGCGCAGCTCACCCGGCAAGACCGGGTTTGGAATGTGGCGCTGAACCTGGGCGGTGGCACAGTTCAAGGTCCGGTGGAGTTTCAAGTGCCGTCCCAGGCGGGTGGTGCCTATGTGCTCAAAGGCCAATTGGAAACCCAGGGAGTGGAAGTCGCCGCGCTCAGCACGGCCACCACGCCGGTGTTGAGTGGCCGCTTGGACGCCAGCACCACGCTGTCAGCCCGTACCAGCCAAATCGATGACCTGTCTGATGTGTTGAAAACCCAAAGCCAGTTCACCGTGAAGGACGCCGTGTTGCATGGCATTGATTTGGCCAAGGCCGTGAAAACCGTGGGAATCAGCCGCGGCGGCAACACGTCGCTGGACGTGCTGGCCGGGCAGGTGAACACCCAGGGGCGCGTCATTCAGCTCAGCAATCTGGTGGCCAGTTCAGGCGTGTTGAGCGCCACCGGGCAAGTCAAAGTGGCGGCCAACCGGGCCTTGAGTGGACAAGTCAGCGTCAACTTGGCAGCCAGTCAGTTGGGTGGTGCCCTGGGTGTGCCCCTGGAGGTGGGGGGCACGCTGGATGCGCCGCAAGTCAATTTGTCCCGCTCGGCGTTGATCGGCGCGGCCATTGGCACTGTGCTGATGCCCGGCGTGGGGACCGGCGCCGGTGCGTCGGTGGGTGACAAAGTGGGTGAGGGGCTCAAAAAGCTGTTTGGGCGCTAGCGAGGTTGTGATTCCTACCTGGGTGTTTTGTTGCTACTTGTCAGACTTGGCCGTCCATCACGACTTGAAGGGCCATGGCATTGGCGCAGGTTTGATGGATGCCACGAAAAAACACCTTGGGCCCGAAGTGGGCCTGATCTTGAGTTCAGTGCCCGAAGCCGTCGGTTTCTGCGAGCGCATTGGAATGCCCCAGCTTCCCAATGGCTACTGGTTTCGCCGGGAGCAATAGGGCATCCAGAATAATCGTCTGCAGCTTGGCCGGGGCTGCCAAACTCCCGGCCGTTTTTTAGAGGTCAGGCGAGGCCGCAATTTCCCGTAGCCCGGCAATGGTGCTCAGGCACGCGCGGGCCACTTCGACGCCTTTCTTGACAAAATGCTCCCGGAAGAAGCGATGGTGGTCTTCGTGTTCATGAAAATCCCGGGGCGTCAGGACGGCTGACAGGACGGGAACATCGGTTTCAAGCTGCACTCGCATGAGGCCGTCGATGACCGCAGACGCAACAAATTCGTGCCGGTAAATTCCACCGTTGGTGACCAGACCGCAGGCAACGATGGCGTCGTACCGACCCGTTTGGGCCAGCCTTTTCGCGTACAGCGGGATCTCAAAAGCCCCGGCCACTTCAAATTGATCGACTTGACTTCGGGGGACTTTGCTTCGATCGAACTCGTCAAGTAACGCATCGCGCGCCTTATGAACAATTTCACGGTGCCACGACGACGAGATAAACGCAATACGTGTCTGATTTTTAACGGCCGGGTCGTGTCCTGCATGGGACACGGGAGCGGTGGAGGTCTGATTCATGGATTTCCTATCAAGTAACGCAGGACCAGAATCAGGGCGCGCGAACACACGGCTGCCCCGTGCAAGCACGCGGCAGCCGAGACTATCGCGATCTCTTTTATCCGGACTGTGACCGTCGGCTCTGGCATCGCACCAGATCTGCTGACCTCGACAACAGCTTTTGCTGGTGCCGAGCGCTCGCGGGCTCCTGCAATCACTCACAGATACCGCCGGTGGGGAATTTCACCCCGCCCTGAGAACGCTGCCAGCCTATGGGGCTGGCGGGGGAATTCTACGGTTTTCGCCTTGGCGAGGCTGGCAAGGTGAGCGCGCAAGTTCTGCACGGTGAGGTGTCAGAAGCGGAGGCGGTTGGACGCGGTGCTGAGGCGGTTTGGAGCCGGGTGGGGTGAGACGCAT
Organism: uncultured beta proteobacterium; assembly: GCA_963781205.1. Classification (GTDB taxonomy): domain Bacteria; phylum Pseudomonadota; class Gammaproteobacteria; order Burkholderiales; family Burkholderiaceae_C; genus Rhodoferax. Next base: position 34,718 of record CAWAFG010000024.1, read on the forward strand.
TGGGCCATTGCGCTCTCGGTCGCGTGGCATACAGGTTGCCCCGAGTCTTTCTTGCTTCTGTTCAGCTTGCGTTCATGCAGGGCCGCGCAAGATGGGATCCACTTCAACTCAAGGAGCTTTTCATGAAGCATCTCATTTCCACCCAATCGCTCGCGGCCGCTGTGCTCGTGCTTGGCACTTTCGCAGCGGCTTCGTCGGCGCATGCCCGCAGCGATGTGTCCTTCTCCATTGGCGTGCAAGTGCCAGGCGTCTATGTTCAGCCGGCGCCGGTGTATGTGCAACCCCGGCCCACCTACTACCCCGCGCCCGACCACTATCGACACAAGGGCGATGGTCGACGCCATGAGGTGCAGCACTGGCAACGCGGTGGGTATTACGGCGACAACTTCCGGGGCGGCGTCTCCCAAATCCACGACTCGGGTCGCCCGGGCAATCAATGGCGCCAAACACGCATGTACGGCCCTTACGGTGATTTTGACCGCGATGGCATCATGAACCGGCGCGACAGCGATCGCGACGGTGACGGTGTACGCAATCGCAACGATCGCCGCCCCGACAACCCATACCGCAGATAGCCTCGGTTGCAAGTGACGCCCGCAGTGGGAACCTGCTGCGGGAATTATTGTTTCGGTACGCTTGGGTTTGCAGGTTTCTGCGCTTGCTTTGATGGTTCGCCTGGATACCATCGACATTTGCCATCCAAATGCTATTCAACGAGGTTTCCGTTGAGGTAAAGATTCGATGCGATTTCGGTCTCATTTTTGAAAGCTTCACCCGCAAAACACATCCGAAGAGATTGATTGAAAAAGGTATTTAAATCTTTTTCTGATGCCTTGCTCTTGACCACGACTTTTGTAATAACTTTGTCGGCGTATCCCTTCATTTTGGAGGTCATGAAGTTTTCCTGCCGATAATTGATTTGACTTTCTATGCGGTAGTCATCGATAGATATCCCGGAAAATCTGCGATGTATGGCCCAGAAAAAACTCTGGTTGATGTCAAGTTGCGACATTAGGCAAAGAGATATTCCGGCGGTCAGATAATCCAAAGATGTGGGTGCTTTGTCCAATCCGCCGTAACCATAACTGTCGTCGGCATAAAGATCCCAGGCGGAATAATTATCTTGGATGGCTCTGACTTTAATCTTTTGTAGATAAGGTCTTTCCTCATTTTTGACTGGCTCGGCCACTGCCACGACCGCAAATTTTATTTGAGGGTTGAAAATTATCTTCGGGGAAATGCCAACATCTTCCCCAACTTCGAATGTTGCAGGCTTCGGTACAGATGATTTGGATGTCAGCGTCAAATTATTGTCGATTGAAACGGGATTAGGCACACCTCCGTTGCGCGAGCCCTTTCCATCCCAATGATTTCCATTAATGACCAAGTCGGTTTCTATCTCCGTCTTGTTGGTCAAGGCTTCTCCTGCAACCCAGCCGTTGAGAGCAATCCTTTTCATTTCTGATATTTTTTCTGGTGACTCTTTGCTTTCGATCAGAATATTGGCGATCACCTTATCTGTATATCCAGCCCATTTCTCGGACATCACATCATCGAATCTGAAGAAGACCTTGACCTCTACTTTCATCGAGTCAATATTCAGGCCCAGTATCTCTGCGCTGCGATGTACCTGAGTCAGCAAATTAGAGGTAATTCCCGTTGTCAGATAGGTCAGGGGATTGGGTGCTGATTGTTCATAGTTGATTCCACCCTCATCACTGAGCAATTGCCATGAACTTAATCCAGATCCACCCATCGGCTGTACCGTTCCTTTTTTCAGCATAAAGGAATCCTTATTCAGAACCCTTTCGACGACAACGGTCACATTCTCATTGACGGACCCATCTGGGGAATTCGGGTTTTCGGGGCGAAAAGTGGTGAATTCCGGGCTTTTTTCAACTCTGGTTTGAACGTGATAATCAAGATAAGGGGTATTTTTATCTTCAATATTTGCGGAGCATCCTGCCATGCTGAAAATCATTGGTGCGCTGATGGCACAGAGGCCCCATTTCATTGCTTCTGCCTTGTTCATGATCAATTTTCCTCTGACTGTCGGTTCAAGGATTCGAACCTGTCTCCATTGATTAACGTCGACGGCCGGCAGTTTCTTCATGATATTGGTCAAGCTGGACAGAGATTTCCCACCATCGTGATTCCAGTGGAACGCGCACCTGAAGAACGGATTTGAATTGTTGAATCTGATGTCGACAACTTTCGCTTCGGTCCTTAAACAGTCATTCTTGTTTCGATTGTTAACGGTGACCCGTCTGTTTCCCAACGTATTATTCGCGCCATTCAAACAAGGCACTTAATGCAAATCACCCCACCCACCGATTTCGACTTCATCATCGGAGACTGGCAAGTTCGTCATCGTCGATTGAATTCCCGCCTCACCGGGTGCTCGGATTGGAGCTGAGTTTTCTGGTCAATCGTCGACCCGCAAGATTCTGGGTGGATTTGGCAATGTGGAGGACAACGTTCTTCATTTTCCAGACGAAGAGGTGCAGGCGGCCGCGTTTCGTTCGTTTGATCCGGTGGCCAAAACCTGGGCCATTTGGTGGTTGGATGGGCGCGCACCGCACAGCCTTGATGTGCCGGTGATTGGCGGATTCACCGGTCAGGTGGGGACATTCTTTGCCGATGACTGGCTGGCCGGCAAGCCCATCAAGGTGCGCTTCACCTGGCGTGCCAACCCGGGTGGCAACCCGACTTGGGAGCAGGCGTTTTCAGGTGATGCTGGCGCGAGTTGGGAGACCAACTGGGTGATGGAATTCAGCCGCTATGAACGATGACCGAGTTATCGCGCAAACCCACGTCATGACCTGATTCAGCACTGTTTCGGCCGTAAAAAAACCCGCCGAAGCGGGTTCATGACTTGGTGTGTTTGTTCAAGCCTGCTTGCGCTTGCGCGAAGCCGCGATGCCGAACAATCCCAAACCAAGCAAGGCGATGCTTCCTGGCTCTGGAACATTGTTGGTTGTAGCTCCAACAGCGCTGACGAAATAGTTTCTTGGAAGATCCTCAGCGTTGCCGGTGCCCCATTCAAATACACCGACGGAATACTCGCCGGCGGTCAGTGCAGTGAAGGTGAATTGAGGGTCGCCGTATTCACCCAAGCCCGAAAAGCTTGGCAGTTGATCGTCGCCATATCCCACTTGATTGCCGGCCCCATTGGCGCCATCAAACGCGGTGGCGATCAGGTCGGTGTTGTCCAGACGACGTGCAGTCACCGTCACAACATCGCCGGCGTTGACGAGCAATGACCACCAACCGGTTGAGGATGAGGTGTGTTCGAGCCCATCATTGAGGTCGCCCAAGGCCACGGGAATCGCCTGCGCAGGTCCGGCTGCGACAAGGCCCAAAGACAGGGCCAATGAGAGTGATGCCATTGCTTTCGAAAAAAACTTTTTCATGCTTTACAGAGTTCCTTTTATGCTAAAAATCAATTGTATTTAAACAAATGCAATTTTCATGCCGACCCGAAAAATGTGTTTATTTTCAACAAGTTGTATCTTTTTGTATTTATCGAAAGCAGGAGTTGTAAAAAATACCGACACTTTCGGTCGGCCGACTCATCCATTTTTTTTGACCAGAGGCTACTTGCTGGCGATCAGTGGTGGGGAAGTTTCGTTTCCTGGTGTCTGCGGTCTGTCTTCAGCTCAAGGTTTGAGTGACGCACCTTCCAAATAGGGCGTAATGTGGCGCATGGCTCGGTTGACGTAGTCTTCTTTTTCGCCAACGGGGGCGACGTAGTGGATGGCGCTTTCGGCGGCGGCGCGGCTGAGCCAGGCGGGCGATGAACCAGGTGGCGAGGTAGGTGGAGGCCAGGCATCCGCCAGCAGTGGCGATGTTGCCGTTGGCAAAGAAGGCCTGGTCAAGCACGGCGATGCCGGCTTCTTCGGCCCACGGCTTGGTGGTGAGGTCGGTGCAGGCGGGCACCTCATCCAACAAGCCGAGTTTTCCCAAAATGAGCGTGCCCGAGCACTGCGCACCCAGCAGTTGGCGGCTGGGATCGAATTGCAGTTGCGCCATCAGGTCGGCATCGGCCGCAATCTCGCGCGTTCGCATGCCGCTGCCGATGAGTACCGCGTCTGCGGTGTTTGCCTCGGCCAGCGTGGCCTGCGCTTCAATCACCAAGCCGTTCATGGAGCGGATGCGCTCGGTGTTGCTGGCGATGGAGACGCGCCAGCCGGGTTGCTTGACGCGGTTCAGAATGCCCAGCGCGATAAGCGAGTCCAGCTCGTTGAAGCCGTCGAAGGTGAGGATGGCGATGTGCATGGCTTTGAAGTTTTTGAGTGATGGGAATCTCTTGTCTCAACAAGCGAATCTTTCTACGCTTCCTTGACCTTGCCGCCACCCAAACCTCGAACCCACCCAGCCCCACGGCGGATGAGGTGTTCGATGTCGTCCACGAAGGTGAACACTGACGGAATGACCAACAAGCTGAGCACGGTGGAGGTCATCAGGCCGCCGATCACGGCCACGGCCATGGGGCTGCGAAAGCTCGAATCTGCCGCGCCCCAACCCACGGCGATGGGCAACATGCCGGCGCCCATGGCCAGAGTGGTCATGATGATGGGGCGGGCGCGCTTGTGGCAGGCGTCCAGCAGGGCGTCGACGCGGTTCATGCCGTGGTCACGGCGGGCGACGATGGCGTATTCCACCAGCAAAATCGAATTTTTGGTGGCAATGCCCATGAGCATGATCAGACCAATGAGCGAGGGCATGGAGAAGCTCTTGTCGGCCAGCAACAAGCCCACAAACGCACCGCCCAAAGACAAAGGCAGCGCCGCCAGAATGGTGAAGGGGTGCAAAAAGTCTTTGAACAAGAGCACCAGCACGATGTAGATACACAGCACGCCGGTCAGCATGGCCAGGCCAAAGCTGGCAAACAGTTCACCCATGACTTCGGCGTCGCCCAAAGCCAGTTGTTTCACGCCAGGCGGCAGTTGGGTGATGCTGGGCAGCTTTTGCACGGCGTCAGTGACGTCGCCCAATTGCGCACCCGACAACTCGATCTCGAAGGTGACGTTGCGGGCGCGGTTGAGGCGGTCGATCACGGCCGGGCCGCCAGTCATTTCCAGCGTGGCGACTTGGCTCAGCATGACCGGGCCTTTGCTGCCGGGCACGCTCAGGCGGCCCAATACGCCCAGGTCTTGGCGGGCGGTGTCGGCCAACTTGACCACGATGGGGATTTGGCGCTGCGACAGGTTGAGTTTGGACAGCGCGGAGTCGTAGTCGCCCACGGTGGCAATGCGCAGCGTGTCGCCAATGGCGGCGCTGGTCACGCCCAGGTCGGCGGCGCGGGCAAAGTCAGGGCGCACGGCGATCTCTGAGCGGATCAAACTGGCGCTGGAGGCAATGCTGCCCAAGCCCGGAATGGTGCGCAGGTCTTTTTCCACCGCGGCGGCGGCGGTGGCCAGGGCCACGGGGTCTTCGCCCGTGAGTACCAACTGGTATTTCTCACCTGAGCCCCCCAGCCCCACCTTGCTGCGCACGCCGGGCAGCTCTGCCATGACGGCGCGAATTTCGTTCTCAATGCCCTGCTTGCGGGGGCGCTCGCCGCGGTCCGTGAGCAACACGGTGAGCGTGGCTTTGCGCACCTCGGAGGCGCCGGGCGGGGCAAACGGGTCAGAGCCGGCCGAGCCGCCACCAATGGTGGTGTAAACACTCTTCACATGGTCCACGCGCATGACCAGTTGGCGGGCGGCTTCCGCGGCCTCGCGCGTTTGCGCCAGGGTGGAGCCAGGGGAGAGTTCCACCATGACCTGCGTTTGCGAGTTGTCGTCAGGCGGAATAAAGCCTTTGGGCAGCAGCGGAATCAGCATGAGTGAGCCGACGAAGAAGGCGCCAGCGGCGGCGGCCGTGATCCAGCGGTGTGTGAGGCACCAGCGGCTCCACACCATGTAGCGGTGCATCCACCAAGGCTCTTTGTGTTCGCGCGGGTTGCGCCGCATGATGTAGGCGGCCATCATGGGCGTCAACATGCGCGCCACGATCAGTGAGGCGAACACGGCCAGCGCCGCCGTCCAGCCAAATTGTTTGAAGAACTTGCCCGGAATGCCGCTCATGAAGGCGGTGGGCAAAAACACGGCAATCAGGGTGAAGGTGGTGGCAATCACGGCCATGCCGATCTCGTCCGCCGCTTCCATGGCGGCCTGCATGGGCGATTTGCCCATGTTCAGGTGGCGCTCGATGTTTTCGACCTCCACAATGGCATCGTCCACCAGCACGCCAATAACCAGCGAGAGTGCCAGGAGGGTGACCACGTTGATGGAAAAGCCCAGGTAGTTCATGCCGATGAAGGCCGGAATGACCGACAGCGGCAAGGCCACAGCCGACACAAAAGTGGCCCGGAAATCGCGCAGAAACAACCACACCACGATGACGGCCAGGATGGCGCCTTCGTACAGCAGGGACATGGAGCCGGCAAATTCTTCTTCCACCGGCTTCACGAAGTTGAAGGCTTCGGTGAGCACCAAGTCGGGGTGGGCTTGTTGCAGCTCGGCCAAGGCGACTTTGATGCCTGCCCCTACTTCCACCTCGCTGGCGCCTTTGCTGCGGGTGATCTCAAAACCCACCACCGGCTTGCCGTTGAGCAGGGCGAGTGAGCGGGGCTCGGCCACGGTGTCGCTCACGGTGGCCAACTGGTCCAGGCGCACGCGTTGGCCGCCGGACAGGGCAATCTCAATGCGGGCCAGTTCCCCCACGGTTTTGACCGTGGCCAAGGTGCGCATGGGTTGCTCACTGCCGCCCAGGTCGGCGCGGCCGCCGGCGCTCTCTGTCTGCACTTGTTTGAGTTGGCGCGACACGTCAGCGGCCGTGGCGCCCAGCGCTTGCAGCTTGAGTGGGTCCAGCGCCACGTCCACCTGGCGGGTCACGCCGCCCACGCGGCTGATGGAGCCCACGCCTTTGACGGCCAGCAGACGGCGCGCCACGGTGTTGTCCACAAACCAGCTCAGGGCCTCGTCGTCCATGCTGGGCGCGCTGACGGTGTAGGCCAAAACCGGTGTGCCGGCGAGGTCAATCTTCTTGACCACCGGGTCGCGCACGTCAGCGGGCAGGTCGGCGCGCACGCCTTGCACGGCGGAGCGCACGTCGTCCACGGCTTCTTGTGTGGGTTTCTCCAGCCGGAACTCAGCGGTGATGGTGACGCCACCATCTTGCACCTTGGTGTAGATGTTTTTCAAGCCCTGCAAAGGGGCCAGCGCGTTTTCGAGTTTGCGGGCGACCTCGGTTTCAAGCTGCGCGGGCGCGGCACCGGGGAGCGAGGCGACAACGATGACGTTGGGCACGTCCAGGTCAGGAAAGTTCTGCACCTTCATGGCCTGAAAGGACAGCAGGCCGGCAAAGCTCAGCAGCACAAAGAGCATCACCGCCGGAATGGGGTTTTTGATGGACCAGGAGGAAACATTCATGGTGTTTGCTCCTTATTTGCTAGCGGCTTGCGCAGGTGCAGCGGGCGCCGGCGCCTGATTTGGCTTGGAAATATCCACCACCTTCACCAAGTCACCTTCGCTCAGGAAACTGGCGCCACTGGCCACCAGCTTTTGATCCGCCTTGACGCCGCTCAAAATCTCCACCCGGTCACCCACCATGGCGCCAGTTTTAACCTTGAGCTGGCTGACGCGGTTGTTGGCGTCCACCTGGTACACGTAGCTGAAGCCGTCTCGCACCACCACGGCGGTCTGCACCACGGTGAGGGCGTTCACTTGGCCCAGCGCGATTTCGCCGCGGGCAAACACGCCAGGTTTGAAGGTGCTGGTGTGGTTGTTGGTTTGGGGTGCGTTGAAGTCCACGTAGACCAGGCCGTTGCGAGTTTGGGCATCTACAGTGGGGGAGATCAGGCGCACTTTGCCCTCGGCGGTGTCGCCACCGGGGGCGGTCAGCGTGACGCGGGTGCCGGGTTTCACACGACCCAGTTCGGCGGCGGTGACTTCACCACGCCACTCCAAGCGGCCTTGGCGAATCAGGCGGAACAGGTCACCACCGGCGCCCACCACGGCACCGACGCTGGCGGTACGGGCAGAGACGATGCCGGCGTCAGGCGCCACGATGCGGGTGTAGTTCAGGCGCAATTGCTGGGCGTCGCGCTGGGCCTTGGCAGATTCGACGCGGGCTTTGGCGGTCGTCTCGCCGGTCAGGAACTGGTTGATTTGTTGCGCGCTCAAGGCACCGGTGCCTTGCACAGCGCGGGCGCGTTCGGCGTTGGCGCTGGCCTCAGCGGCCAGGGCGGTGGCTTCGGCCAGCGAAGCGCGGGCGAGGGCCAAGTCGGCCTGCACGCCGTCGCTGGACAAGGTGGCCAGCAACTGGCCGCGCTTCACCGAGTCGCCCACCTGGGCGTGAAGTTCTTGAATACGCAGGCCGCTCACCTCAGCGCCCACGCTGGCCTCCTGCCAGGCGGCCACGCTGCCGTTGGCCAGAAGGGTGATGGGCATTTGCCCAGCGGTGGCCTGGGTGAGGCTGACGGTGAGTGAAGGCTTGCCGGCTTTGGCGCTGTCGGTCGCGGCCGGTGCGTCGGCTGCGTTGGAGCGGGTGGCCAGCAGGCCGAGGCCACCTAGCGTCAGAAGGCTGGCTAGCACGAGGCCCAGGGTGAGGGGTTTGACGGTGAAGGAGTTCATGGGGTGGGTCTCAACGATTGGGTGTGTGGGGGGGGGGGCTCAGCTGGCCGACGATGGGGTAGCGGTGGGCTGCTCAGGCGTGGCGGTGCTGCGGTCCCAGCCGCCGCCCAAGGCGCGGTACAACGCCACCCAGGCCAGGTTGCGCTCCAGCACCAGCCCGAGCAGGCCGCTTTGTGAGGCCAAGCTGACACGGCGGGCTTCTTCCAGCTCCATCAGGCTGGCCAAACCTTGGTCATAGCGGACTTGGGTGGCGGCCAGCGACTGCGCATAGCCCTGGCGCGACACCTCGGCGTTGGCCTGGCGGGCGTCGGTGCTTTGCAGTTTGATCAAGGCGTCTTCCACCTCACGCACCGCTTGGCGCACTTGGCTTCGGTAGCTGACCACCGCTTCTTGGTACTGTGTTTCAGCCAGGCTGATGTTGGCCACGCGTTGGCCACCGTCAAACAGCGGCACGCTCACGGCCAATGGGCCGAAGGACCAGGTGGTCAAGTTCGTGGTGGTGCCGCCGCTGTTGACGCGCAAGCCGCCAATCGAGCCGTCCAGCGTGAGGCGCGGGTAGCGCTGGGCTTTGGCGCTGCCCACTTGTGCGCTGGCCACCACCACGTCGCGTTCAGCGGCGAACACGTCAGGGCGCTGGGTGAGGGTTTGTGCGGGAATACTTGCTACTGAAAAAGGAGCGGCTTGCGCAGGCTGTACCTGCGCTAGAGCCAGTTTTTGTCTTAAATTGGCTTCCTCCATGCCGGTCAAGGCCACCAAGGCTTTGGTGCTGAGGTCGCAGCTTTCTTGCTGGCTGGTGACCCGGCTGCGGGCCTCAGCCGCGCTGGCGCGCGCCAAGGCGTCCACGGCCGGGGCGGTGAAGCCGGCGCGGGTGCTGAGTTGCGTCAGCCGCGCCGTGTCGGCGCGGGAGGCGGCGTCGGCGCTGGCCACGGTCAACAATTGGGTGCAGGTGGCCAGACCGTAATAGGTTTGCGCCACTTCAGCGGCCACTGACACGCGGGCGTTGTGCCACTGCGCTTGGGTGCCCTCCAACTGGGCAAAGGCGGCGTCATTCACCGCTTTGTTGGCGCCCACCAAGTCCAGCTCCCAACTCGCCTGCAGGCCCACATTGGCACTGGTGGCTGCGCTGGTGCTGTACTGGCTGACGCCCCGGCTGATGCCGGCCGACGCGCTGGCTTGCGGCAGCAGCACGGCGTTGGCTGCGGTCTGGTTGGCGCGCGCTTGCGCGATGCGGGTCAGCGCCTGCGCCATGGAGGGGCTTTGGGTTTGGGCGGCTTCAATCAGTTCAACCAACAGCGGGTCGCCTTGGCGTTGCCACCAGTTGGCCAATGACTGCACCTGGCCCTGGTGCGGCAGCGGCGCCTGCCATTGCGGCGCTGCCAGTGAGGGAACTTGCGTGGCGGGCATCATCACGCTGCAAGCGCTGAGCACCAGCGTGCTGCTGGCAACGGCCATGCCTTTGAGAAAGTGGGGCGTCATGGGGCGGTCTCTGGGGTGGGATGGGGTTGGGGCAGGTCGATCTGGCGGCGCTGGGCCTCAGCGGCCACCATGGCCAAGGCGTATTCAAGCAGGCGATCGGTGTAGTCGTCAATGGCTTGGTTGTTGGCGTTGAGTGCGGGGCGCACGGCGCCAATCACCTCCGAGGCCATGTGCATCATGATGCCCAAGCCCGTGATCGAAAAGGTCAGTCGGTAGATGTCGTCATCCACCTGCACGCCCAAAAGCTGGGCCAATGCCAAGGCAAAGCGGATCTGACCGGGTTTGATGGTCTTGTCGATTTCCTCTTGCCACAAGCCGGTGGGTTCGACCATTTCGCGGTAGTGCAGCTTCATGCATTGCTGCATGCGCGGCCCCTGTTTGAGGGGTTCGGTGAAGCCCTGCAAGACGCCGCGAAGCAAGTCAGTCAGGTTGGCGGCCACGGGAATTTCAATGTGCGGCCCGTTGCGTGGCTCTTCGTACACGGCGCGGTACAGGCCGGCCTTGTCGCCAAAGTAATAACTGATGGCCGACACATTCACCTGCGCCGCCAGCGCCAACTCGCGAATGGAGGTGGCCGCAAAGCCTTTTTCAGCAAACAAAGTCAGCGCCGCATCCAGCAGCCGCGTGCGGGCCTCTTGGCCGTCAATTCTCAGTTCCTTGGGAACAGGGGTGTCAATTTTCATGACCCGGATCATATAGTTAAATCAAACGTTTGATTTATTTGGGGGTGATCGGTCAGTCTCAACTCGGGTCTGTCACTGCTGCCACTGGCCACCGAGCCTGCGGTCGGGTCAATTTGTAGCGTGATGGGGATGAAGGCATGGCTTTCGGCCATGCCTTCGACGACAAACTGAGGGGGTATCCGGGCCGATCAGCCGCGGAAAGCCTTGCTCACCGCGTAGCTGTCTTCAAACCAGTGCCACAACACCACTTTGCCGTCACGGACCTTGGCGCGCAGTGCGAAAGTGAATGCACCCACTTCCTTGCCAGACTTGATGGTGATTCCGTTCATCTTGCCGAAGACCGCGACGGTGTCGCCAGAGGCGAAGGCATCGGTGTTCTCCCAGGCGGTCGTTTTGAAGTTCGCACCAAAGATCGGCAGGAATTCAAAGATCTTCGCCTTGCCATTCCACGGCCCAATCCAGGGCATGGACTTGTCGCCTTCGTTGTGCCAGACCATGTCGTCGGCCATCAAATCTGACATGGTTTTCATGTCGCCTTTGCCCATGGCGCCCATGAAGGCCATCACGGTGTCGAAAGAGGTTTGGGTTGTCTTGTCCATGGAGGTTGCTCCTGCGTGTTGGTTAAGGATCAGCGCCAACGCGGCGCCGATCGAGCTGGTAAGTAGGGCTCTGCGTTGCATGGTGATGATTGGGTTTACTGGGCGCTCAACTGACGCAGAGCGCCAGACCAGTCTTCAACGTGTTGGGTTTGAACGATCTTGCCGTTGACCACGGTGTGGATATCGATGGACATGATGTCAAAGCTCTTGCCTTTGCCATCCACCCCAAACAGGGGCCCTTGAGGCGTTCCGGTGGCGCGGCTTCTCACAACCACCTTGCCGCCTTGCTCGATCATTTCTTGTGGCGCCCACTTCAAGTCAGGAATCAGCTTGCCGAAGCCGCCGACCTGGCCCATGAAAGCCTCACGCGATTTGCTCTTGCCAGAGTAGTCGCCAATGCTTTCGAAGTTGTCGGCCGTGACTGCTTTGAGCGCGGCGGCGGACTCTGTCGATGCGGGGTTGCTCAGGAAGTCGTAAAACTTCTGGACCACCGCCTTGTCGTCTGCCAAGGCCGGGTTCATCAAAGTGCCAAGCAATAGGGTGGCGGCCAACACGGGTTTAAGGGATTTCATATTTCACACTCCTGGTTTGGTTCGAAAGTTGAACCGGGTTTTGTTGAAGAACTGGTGTGTGAGAATGATCCGCGAATCTCCATTAAAAGATAAGATGCCCGTATTGAGTTTCACTGTTCTGATTTTTTGACCAATGCTTGATGAACTGCGCCAGATCGCCATCTTTGCCAAGACCGTTGATCACGGTTCATTTCGGGGTGCCGCGCTGGCGTTGGGACTCTCCCCCTCGGTGCTCAGCCACCATGTTGCTCAGCTGGAGCAGCGCCTGGGCACCTCGCTCCTGCACCGCTCCACGCGCAAGCTGTCGCTGACGCCTGCTGGCGAGCGCTTGCTCGTCGCTGCGCACACCATGATCGAGGCCGCCGAGTCCGGTTTGCAAGACATCGCCTACCAGGCCGACGCAACCGTCGGGCACATTGCGCCTGACGGTGCCCGCCGGTCTGGCGCAATCGAAGCTGACGGAACAGATTGCCGGCTTTGCGCTTGCGCACCAGAAAGTAAGCCTCTCCATCGACTTTTTCGATACCCGCCGAGACTTGATCGCGGACGGATTCGATGTCGCCATTCGAGTCGGCGAGATGAAAGACAGTGCGCTCAAGGCGAAGAAACTGTTTGAGGTGCGTCGACACCTGGTCGCCTCGCCGGCCTACCTCGAAACCCGCCCTGTTCCAGCGTCACCGAGCGATCTGCATGGTTGGGATTGGCTGGAGTTGGCGCCCGCAGGGCAGCGCTCAACAACCTTTCGGCGCGCTGGCAAGCGGCAAGTGGTCGAGAAAGAAAAGTCGAGGATCAGCGTGAACAGCTTGACTGCGCTGTGCCATTTGGCGCGGGCGGGGCTTGGTTTGGCCGCATTGCCGGCGTTTCTTGCCGAGCCCGAAGTGGCCGCGAACAAGCTGCAATATGTTCTTGAGGATTGGACGCTTGATCGTGCGAGCGTGTATGCCGTCTGGCCACCCAATGCCCCCAAAGATGGCCTGATCAAGCTGTTTCTGGATTTTCTCAGCGATGCTGCCAGCGCTGAACCGGACTGACAAAAACGCGTTCAGCCGGCTGGCGAACTCACGTGGTGACGTCCAATCACGGCGCGCCAAGAGATGGGTCCAGTGCGCCTATTTCGGTCACTTCATGGCCTCCGGTACGTCTGCGGTTCCCTTTGGGAATTCCGCCACGATGTCGGCTTTCAGATCGACCATGACTTGAAGTTGTTTCTGAACGCTGGGGACGTGTCTGGTTCTTCTCGTTGTTGCCGGTGGTCGCGGCGAATGCTCGTTAATCCCTCAAGGTTTCCAGACAAAGGGGAACTTCACTTGCTTCCAGAACCCGTTGGGCACGTAGTCGCCGAGTACGCCGTATTGTTCCGGCCAGAGTTTGGTGCTTTTCACCGCTGTACCAAACAGGTAGTCGAGAAAGGCGAAATGAGCCGAATAGTTTTTGTCCAGCGCCTCTTGGTCCTGACTGTGGTGCCAGTGATGAAAGTTGGGTGTGACGATGAGGTAGCGCAGCGGGCCAAGTCGGGCACTCACGTTGGCGTGGTTGAAAACGGCCTGGAACCCGACGACGATGATGTAGGCGTCTATCACGTCTTTTGAAAATCCCAATGTGAAGATGGGGATGAGCACGAGGGTGCGCGTGATCAAGATTTCCAGAATGTGTTGGCGAGAACCTGCCATCCAGTCCATGTGTTTGGCGCTGTGGTGAACGGCGTGCAGGCGCCATAAAACAGGCACCTCATGGTAGGCGCGGTGCGTCCAGTACTGCACCAGATCGGCCACAAGAATGATCAGCAACACGCCGGCCCAAAATGGTAGTGCGCCGAACCATCCCCGAATTCCGTCACTCGCTGCCCAGCCGAACAGCTGATGCACCAGCAAGTTTGTGGCCAGCAGCATGAAGCCGATAACCATGTGGTTGACGATAAAGTGATGGACATCGGTTTGCCATTCGGGGCGAAAAACCGGCTGGTCTTTGCGCAGGGCAAAGAGTTTTTCAATGAAGATGAAAATCAGCGCGGATCCCAGCAGATCAAGAATGAACCAATCCAGGCCGATGTAAGGCGTACCGTCAGCAAAATCGGTCACGGGTACCGTGCTACCCCCGAGTAAGGCAGTGAGCGCCACGAGCAGAAACGCGCTGGCGGCAAGCCAGCGCGCTCGATTGAAAAGAATATTAACCAAGCTGATGCCGCCAGCGACCACGGTGGCACCGAACATGAGTTGACGAATCAATGCGACGTCGTAGCTCTTGCGCAGCTCGGGCGTGGTCAGATACTGCGGGAAGTGAAAGGCGAGAACGCCCAAAAAGCACAGCATGCCGAGTACCAGTGCAATGACGCCGGTGACCATGCCTTTGCCGGGCTGCAGCGCGCCGTGGCTCTCGGTCAGTTCGTTGAGTTTGTTGAGCATTCTTTCCTCCGTGAACGGCTTGGTGCCGGTTTTTATAGACTTGTTCGGAGTTTAGCGGGCGCTCTCGCCCGCGGTCCCTTCATCGGTGTTCAAAAACGACTGGAGTGGTTGGCCTTGTCGGTTCCTTCGATCTAGGGTATTTGCCGGCGGCCTGTTAAGAATTCCTTAATCCCTGGCTTTAACAATCCGTCTGCCTGCACTTGTTGGCGTTCAACCTACGGAAAGTTCACCATGAAATCGTTTTTGCTTTTGCCCGTCGTTCTCGCTTTGTCCACCGCTGCGCTGGCGTCTGAGCCCACCTGCACCGCACCCAAGAACACCTGGATGACGGAGTCGGCCTTCAAACAAAGCATTGAAGCCCAGGGCTACAAGATCAAGACACTCAAAGTGACCCAGGGTTGCTATGAAATCTACGGCCATGACAAGAGTGGCAAGCGGGTGGAAATCTCCTTTGACCCCGCCACCGGCGCCCCAGCCAAGTAAACCGGAGCGAGGCACCGCATGACACCCGAAACGTCTCAAAAGGCACAACCCGTGTGGGACCGCTTCGTGCGCTTCTTTCACTGGGCCTTGGTGTCTTGCGTGAGCTTCAATTACTTTGTCATGGATGACGGAAAGACCTGGCACCAATGGGTGGGGTATTTCGCTGTGACTCTGGTGGTGTGCCGGATTGGGTGGGGGTTTGTCGGTTCGCCGCATGCCCGGTTTGCAAGCTTTTTTCCCACACCCCGCCGCGTCCTCCTGCATTGGCAAGAAATGAAGGCGGGGCACCACCAGCCAGCCGAGGGCCACAACCCCTTGGGTGCCTTGATGATGCTGGCCTTGATGGCCACCGTTTTGGCGCTGGGCCTCACGGGTTGGATGCAAACCCTGGATGCTTTTTGGGGCGAGTCGTGGCTACAGGACTTGCATGAAGTCATTGGCAATACGCTGATTGCACTGGCCACCTTGCATGCCATTGCCGCGCTGGTGATGGGCCGCCTGGAGCGGACCCGACTCATCAAGGCCATGGTCACGGGCGTCAAGGAGCGCTGGTGACACGAGCGCAGGCCGGGTGGTCGGGCCGCCATTGTTTTTGTCGCGGGGAAGCCTTCTTCGTGACCATTCGGGTCGGCAGACCCGCTACATTGAAGACATGACAATGCTATTCAAAGACATGGACCCTGACGCGGAAGATACCGTGATCAGCCCGGCACAACGACAAGTGGCCGCATCGCGCAGCACTTGGGTGAGCGTGGGGGTGAACCTGGTGTTGACCTTGGTGCAGCTTGCAGCTGGCGTGTTGGGCAAATCGCAGGGCTTGATTGCAGATGGCATTCACTCACTGTCCGACCTGGTTGCCGACTTTGTCGTGCTGCTTGCCAACCATCACAGCCAAAAGGAGGCGGACGTCGATCACCCTTACGGGCACCAGCGCTTTGAGACGGCGGCCTCATTGATTCTTGGCTTTATCTTGCTCGCCGTGGGGCTGGGCATGTTGTGGTCGGCAGCAGTCAAGCTGCAGTCACCCGAGTCGATTCCAACCGTGCATGGGGCGGCGCTCTGGGTGGCTGCCGGGGCGCTGATTGCCAAGGAGTTGTTGTTTCGGTACATGCTGGCGGTGGCCAAGCGGGTCAAGTCCAGCATGTTGGTGGCCAACGCCTGGCACGCCCGCTCGGATGCCGCTTCCTCGCTGGTCGTGGCGATAGGCATCACCGGCAACCTGTTGGGCTATCCCCTGCTCGACCCGATTGCAGCGCTCATCGTTGGGTTCATGGTGACCCGCATGGGCTGGTCGTTCAGCTGGGATGCGATGCATGACTTGATGGACCGCGCTGTGGACGAAGAAGAGGTGCAAGCGATACACAGCACGCTGCTAGGCACACCCGGTGTGTTGGGCGTGCATGACTTGCGCACGCGAAAAATGGGGGACATGGTTGTCGTGGACGTTCATCTTGAAGTGGATGCCAGCCTCTCGGTGGAAGCGGGTCATGACATCGCGGTGGCGGCTCGGCACCAGGTGTTGCTGCGCCATCGGGTGCTGAACCTGATGACCCATGTGGACCCTTGGCGTCGGCCGGACCTGGACCATGCGCGGGTGCCCAGCCCACAAGAGGTGGGTTCGCCTGCCATTTCAACTTAGCTGCTAGTGGTCAGCCCCACTGGCAATGGCGCCGAGTTCTGCCCTTGCTGCGGGTGATCCTCAATGACCGCGTCAATGGCTCGCACGAGTTGGGCTGATTTTTCTGCGTTCAAAGCGTCGTGATGGGGTGGGCCAAACTGGCCTGCGTCGTTGTCAAAGTACAGGCCGTTGGCGTTTGCAAACTCGTCGCTCAAGGCGGCGCGTACCAGAATGTCGGCGCCAATGCGGATGTCGTTTCCTTCCACGCCAAAGCCTTCTTTCACCATCTTGGTCCCCAGCAAGGAGCCGGGGTTGACGGCCACGATGACGGGGCCAGCAGCCCCGCGCGACAGCGCCAAGTGGCGGGACCACATCGTGAGTGCCAGTTTGCTTTGGGAGTAGGCGGCCATGTCTGCCAGCCGGGCGCGCCCGGCCAGCGCCTCGGCATTCACCGGCGCCTGCGCGGCAGAGGACAGGTTGATCACCCGCCCGGTGGCGCCCATCAAGGGCAGCAGGCGCAGGGTGAGCAGGTAGGGGGCGAGGGTGTTGACGGCAAAGCGCACATCCAGGCCGTCGGAGGTGATGGTTTCGGGCGCACGGTAGATGCCGGCGTTGTTGATTAACACATCGAACCGCTCATGCTTTTGGGCGATGTCGCGGGCCGAGCGCCGTGACATCGGCCATGCGCGACAGGTCGGCCAGGTAGCTTTCAATGCGCCCGGCGCCGGGCAGGGCCGCCAGCGCCTTTTCGGTGGCGGCCAGTTTGGCCGGGTTGCGACCGTGCAGCAGCACGGTGTGGCCTTGTTCGACCAGGGTGTGGGCGGTTGCCAGGCCAATGCCGTCGGTGGCGCCGGTCACAAGAATGGTTTTGGTCATGGTGAGTCCTTGTTAAGCGTTTGTGGAGAAGTCGGGCAGCACGTCGCTGGCCAGTCGTTTCAGGGTGACTTCAGTGTCAGCTTGGTTGAGGCGCAGGTTCAGCGCCACATGGTTGATGCCAATGGATTCCAGCGCTTTCAAATACGTTCGAAGCGTGCGCGTGCCCAAACGGTAACCCAGATGGATGGCTTGCGCTGGGGCTTTGGGATCGTCCACCAGATCGACATACAGGGATTGCAGGGCGGGTTTGTCGGGGCCGCCGGCGGCTTGGGTGCGCGCCCGCCAGTCGGCAATGAGCGCGGCCTGGGTCGCTGCGGGTCGGGGGTAGGTCATCCAGCCGTCGCCATGGCGGGCGAGCCAGTCCGGGCTTTGTTGGCTGGCGCCGGTGATGAGCAGCGGCAATTTGGCACCCAGTGGTTTGGGCAACAAGTCGATGCCCGCGCCAGGACTGCCATAGAGGTTGTCGAACGCGGGGGTGTCTTCGCGCATGCGTTCGATGTAGTCCACACTGGCCCGAAAGCGCGCGCCGCGCTCTTCAAAGGGCAGGGCGAGTGCGGGGTATTCGTCGGGCCGGTCACCGGAGGCCACGCCCAGTAGAAGCCGTCCGCCTGATAGCACGTCCACACTGGAGGCGGCCTTGGCCACATGGGCCGGGTGGCGCAGCGGCAGCACCACGCTGGCAACCCCGAGAGCGATGTGCTCGGTGCGGGCCGTGAGCAGGCCGAGGTAGACGAAGGGGTCGAACACCTGGCCCGCGTCCCCAAACGTGGGCACGTTGAACGGCACATCGCGCAGCCACAGCGCGGCAAAGCCCAGTGCCTCGGCCAACTGGGCCCGCTCCAGGTGCCGGGCCATGGTCGGCACCGGGCTGGTGGCATAGGTCTCCAGCGGCACCACCAGCCCCAAGCTCAGGCGTTGGGGGCGAAACACGCTGTTGTAGGCGCGGTTGATCGGCTGAAATCCGGGTTGGGTCACGGCGTGAGGCATGGCGCGTTGCATTGCTGAATTAGGCAAGGTCGTCTTTAGCTTCGATCAGAAAGTGCTCGCTGCGGGAACCGGCCGTGCGGGCCTGCAAATGGGGCAGGTAACCGGGGTCGCTCATGAAGTTCAGCGCATCTTGTCTGGATGGCCAGGCAATGACGATGCGCAATGCTGCGTCGTTTCCCGCACCTTCCAGTTGCTCATGACTGGCGGTGCGGGCAATGTATTTGCCACCATGCTTGGCGACCAGCGCGTTGGCGGGGCCAATGTAGTCAGCAACCCAGTCGGGGTTGGTGGGGCTGACAGCGAGTACAGAGTAGTAGGTCATGAGGGTTCCTTGTTTGAGGCGGGCGGTTTGAACTCGGGTTGGACTCAACTGTATTGACTTGTTCAGCAATGAAAAAGTAGAAAATCACAGGTTCATAATTCTGATTTGCGATGAAATAGCATGGACACAGACAGCCTTCGTCTCTTCGTTTTGGCCGCAGAGAAGCTCAACATCAGTGCGGCGGGCCGGCAATTGGGGCTGGCGTCCGCAGTGGCCAGCGCGCGATTGGCCAAGCTGGAGCACACCGTGGGCGCTGACCTGTTGCGCCGCACCACCCGCAAGGTGACGCTGTCGCTGGAAGGCGCTGAGTTCCTGCCTTACGCCAAAGAAATACTGGCGCAAGAAGGTGCCGCACTGGCGGCGCTTGGGCAGGGGCGCCCGCAAGCCACCGGCACGTTGCGCTTTGCGGCGTCCAGCACCTTTGCCCAGCTGTACATCGTGCCGCTGTTGCCTGAGTTCCTGAAACAACACCCCGGCATTCATCTTGATTTGCGCCTTTCAGACACGCCGTTTGACTTGATTGAAGGCAGCTTTGACCTGGTGTTGCGCAATGCCGCGCTGGACGACAGCAGCCTCAAGTGCCGCAAACTGGCCGATGACCAGCGGGTGCTTTGCGCCGCGCCCCGCTACCTGGAACAACATGGTGTGCCCCAGCACCCCAATGACCTCGCCCAGCACCAGTTGATCGCCTTCAGGGACATGTCCCCCAAACCTTTGAGTGGCCCGGAGGGGCCTACCGGGCTCTTCGACCCGCGCCAGGGGCGTTGCCGCCTGGTGGTGGACGACGGGCTGAGCCAGAAGCTGGCCACGGTTGCCGGGGCGGGCATTTCGATGAACTCGATGTGGAGCATTCACCGCGAAATCACGGCGGGGACGCTGGTGCGGGTGCTGCCCGACTACGAGGTCAACGATGACGCCGCCCTGTGGCTCGTTTACCCCAAGTCGAACGTGCTGACGGTCAAGGTCAGAGCCTTCATTGACTTTTTGCTGGAACGCATTGGCGAGAAGCCTCCTTGGATGGGAGGCTGAGGCTTATTGAAGCCTGCAAAGATGCCAAGGGACAGCTTGGTTTTTGGGGCAGATGGCGTGTCGGATGGCTAGGCGGCCACGTTAGGGGCATCCCGCTCAACCTTGCCGTCGACCAACTCGATCGTGCGGTCGCATCGCGCGGCGAGGCGGGGATCGTGGGTGACCACCAAAAACGAGGTACCGAGATCGGCATGCATGCGGCGCATCAGCGCAAACACTTCGTCAGACGACGCCCGGTCGAGGTTGCCAGTGGGCTCGTCAGCCAAGACCAGAGGCGGCTGCATCACCAGCGCCCGGGCAATGGCCACGCGCTGCTGCATGCCGCCGGAGAGCTCCCCCGGCTGCTTGTCCATCGCGGCGGACAGGCCCATGGCGGCCAGCACCTCTTGGGCGTGCTTGCGCTGCGCCGCACTGACGGTGCCGTCGCGCATGAGGGCCGGCATGGTGACGTTTTCCAGGGCCGTAAAGGCCGGCAGCAGGTGGTGAAACTGGAACACGAAACCCAGTGCGCAGCGGCGCTGCAGCGTCAGGGCGGCATCGTCCAGCCCGGACACCTCCGTTCCTTGCAGGCGGTAGCTGCCTTCGGTCATGGGCTCAAGGAGGCCAATGATGTTGAGCAAGGTGCTTTTACCCGAGCCGGAAGGACCGATCAGCGCCACAAACTCGCCCACCCCCACGGACAAACTGATGCCGTGCAAGACCTCGGCTTCATTGGGGCGACCGATGTTGTAGCGCTTGCGCACCCCGTCCAGGGCAATGAGGGGGGTGGCGTGAGAGGATGCCATGGTCGCCATCAAATCCGGATCGCCTGGGCGGGGTCCAAAGCGGCTGCGCGGCGAGCGGGCGCCACGGCGGCCAAGACGCCACAAATGGTGGCGATGGCGGCAATCGACAACGCCAATTGGGGCGAGAGGGAGATGACAAAAAGCGGCAGTCCGTCAGAGCCCCGCACAAAGCGGGTAAAGGCCGCAATCAGGACGATTGCCAACAAGACGCCCAGGGCCGACCCGAGCGCCCCCACGATCGCGCCTTGCAGCAAAAACACGCGCTGAATCTGGCCTTGTGTGGCGCCCATGGCCCGCAGGATGCCAATTTCGCGGCGCTTTTGCACCACCGAGACGACCAAGACGCTGGCAATGCCCAAGACCACCACCACCATCACCACGCCGCGAATTAACGTGGTGCTGACAGACTGGGCGTTCAGGGCTGATACGAGTTGGGCATTGGCCTGTTGCCAGCCTTCGACCTTGTAGGGGTAGCGCTGCGCCATCTCCGCCGACAAGGCGGATGCCGCCCACACATCGGTCAAGGTCAGGTCCAGATTGGTGGCGCCTCCAGGTAGGCCCAGCAGGCTTTGAGCCGCGCGCAGCGGAACAATCACGGTGCGCCGGTTCAGTTCGCGCACGCCCAGGTCCACCAGGGCCGTGACTCGAACGGCGTCGACCACGCTGTTACTGGCACTGGTGCCGCCCACAATGAGGCTCACCCTGTCCCCCACCCGCAGCCCCAAGTCGCTGGCCAGTTCACGGCCCAGGATCGCCTCGCCCGGGCCGAGCCGGGCCACGCCATCCACCACCTTGCGGCGCAGGCCCACGATGCGGTCATACCGGTCCAGATCGACACCCATGAGGGCGATGGCTTTGGACGCCTCACCACGCTGCGCCAGCCCGGCACCTGACACCATGGGTGATACCGCCGCTACCGCAGGCATGGCTTCCAGCACCGGCACCAGCGCCTGCCAGTTGACGATGGCACGCGGGCGCTGGGTGCGCGGTTGCACCTGTTGCAAGGTGGCGTTGTGGGCTGCGTTGGGGCTGGTGGTGAACGCCGTGTCCTCAGGCGCAGAGATGGTGATGTGCGCCTGTGCCCCCAAGGTCTTTTCCAGGGTGTTGCGTTGCAAGCCGCTGATTAATGCCGAGATATAGGCCACCACGGCCACCCCGGCGGCGACGCCGACGATGATCAACACGGTTTGCATGCGCCCTTCGCGCAGAAAACGCATCGCGACCTGAGACTCAAAACCGATCCGGTAGCGCATCAGATTTTCCTCAACGCCCCATGGCGTTGCTCATCGCTGCGCCGGCATCATCGCCAGCGCGCTTGGTGGTTGGAATCCCCGCCTGGATGTCGGCCTTGACCCGCTGACCGACGGCAGGCGCGGGGCCCAACAAAACCACATCACCGGCGGCCAAGCCGTCAACCACTTCGACGGCATCCAGTGTGCGCAGCCCCAAGCGCACCGAACGCTCCACCACGCGGCCTTCTTGCGCCAGCCGCACGCTAGCGGTCGCGCCGTCAGCTTGGGCACTCACGGCTTGCGCCGGCACCACCAGCGCCAGGTCGCGTTGGCCGGTGACCAGTTCGACGGAGAGCGTCATGTCCTCGCGCAAGAAATTCGGCACCGCGCTGGGCAGCACCAGTTTGACTTCAACCGCACCACGCTGCGCATCCACCACCGGTGCAATGGATTGCACTTTGGCGTCAAAAGGTTGTTGCGCAAACGCATCCGCCCGCACGATGGCCTTCTGGCCCAATTGCACTTGCGCCATGTATCGCTCATCGACCTGTCCCACCAATTGCACGGGGCTGTCCAGCGCCAAGGTCAGCAGGGCACGCCCCGGCTGAACGATCTGGCCCGGCTCCACACCTCGCAAGAGCACCCGGGCATCGGCAGGGGCGGTGAGGGTGGCTTGCTCCAAACGCGCCTGTGCCGCTGCCAAGGTTGCCTGGGCCTGCATCACTTGGGCCTGCGCACCGACGATGTCGGCGCCCCGCTCGGCGTTGGCCTGCCTTTGGGCCAGGGCCGCATCACGCTGCGCCGTGGCCACTGCCGTTGCGCGCTGTGCCTCGTCCAGACGGGCGGCGCTGACAAAGCCACGGGTCACCAGTTCTTGGGTGCGGTTCAAGTCTTTTTGAGCGGCAAGCAGCACCGATTCGGTCTGCTCCAGATTGGCCTGAACGGCACTGCGCCCTGAACTCTGAAGGCCGGCCAATCGCGCCTGTGCTTGGCGAATACCCGCTTGTGCCTGGGCTAGCGCGGCCTGTAATTCGTCGTTTTCGAGGCGCACCAAGATGTCGCCCCGCTTTACCCGTGCGCCTTCTGCCACATTGACCTGCGCGACGCGTCCGGTCAATGTGGCGCCAATCTCTACCCGCGAGGTGCTG
Source organism: uncultured beta proteobacterium (assembly GCA_963781205.1). Lineage (GTDB taxonomy): Bacteria > Pseudomonadota > Gammaproteobacteria > Burkholderiales > Burkholderiaceae_C > Rhodoferax. Next base: position 57,551 of record CAWAFG010000024.1, read on the forward strand.
GCCACTCGCGCTGAAAACAGCAGGGTGCGCTTAAGCGCTTGTGTTTGCACCACCGTTGCTGCAATGGTCGGGGCGCGCATCGTGTACCACGCAAAAGTGGCGGCGACACCGGAAGCGGCCAAAGCAAGCAACAAAAGGGGACGACGGTTCATATTGGCATTGAACCATAGACGCAGGGGGTTTTGCCCGCGTTCTCCTCACTGCAGTCGTTGCAACAATTCCAGCGTGGGGTACCCGTCGGCTGGCAGGTTGAGGCTGCGTTGGTAGTCCCGAATGCCGCTGCGGGTGGCGGGGCCCATGATGCCGTCGGGTGTGCCGCTGTCAAAGCCACGGGTGTTGAGCGCGGTTTGCAGGGTTTTTAACTGGCTGCGGGACAAGGCCTGCAAGTCTCGCGGCCAAGGGGTTTGCACGGCGGGGCCATCCGCCAGTCGCTGGGCCAGCAGGCTCACCCCGAGGGCGTAGCTGGTGGAGTTGTTGTAGCGCAGGATGGTGCGAAAGTTGACGCCCACCAGAAAGGCCGGGCCGCGTGCACCGGCGGGTAGCAACAGGGTGGCGTCAGTCAAGTCCGGCAGCGGTTCGCCGTTCATGGTTTGTACGCCCTCGATGGCCCAGGCGGAGGCCACTTGAGGCGTGTCGGCGCGGGCATAGTCAAAGCCGGGGGGCAGGCGCACTTCCACGCCCCAGGGTTGGCCGCGTTGCCAGCCCGAGCGGGCGAGGAAGTTGGCGGTGGAGGCCATGACATCGGGCAGGCTGCCCCAGATGTCGCGCCGGCCATCGCCGTCGCCGTCAACCGCGTAGGCCAGATAGTTGGACGGTAAAAACTGGGTTTGACCCATGGCGCCGGCCCAAGAGCCAATCATGTCAGCGCGGGTGATGTCACCGCTTTGCAGAATTTTGAGGGCCGCCAGCAATTGGCCCCGCGCCCAGTCTTCCCGCCGGCCTTCGAAGCCGAGTGTGGCCAAGGCGTCGATGGTGGGAATGTCGCCCATATAACTGCCGTAGTTGCTTTCCATGCCCCAAATGGCGGCCAGGATCTCCAGCGGGACGCCGTAGCGCGCAGGCACGCTATCCACCTCAACCGGCAGGTTGCGCAGCCGGGTTTGCCCACGGGCGACGCGCTGGGACGAGACAGCGGTGTCCAGGTACGCCCAGACGGTGCGGGTGAATTCGGGCTGGGCCTTGTCAGAGGTGATGACGTGCGGAACAAGTTGCACGGTGTCAAAGGCCTGGTGGAGCGTGGCTTCGGTGATGCCGGCGGCACGGGCTGACGTGCTGAACTCGGCCACCCAGCGGGCGAATTGTGCGGCGGGGTCGATCTTTTGCACGGGTGGCGGCACAGGGGTTGCAACGGCGACTGGCGCGAGTATTACGGGCTCGGGCTGCGGAGCGGGCGACTCGGAGGCGCAACCGCCCAGAATGGCGACGGTTAGCAGGGTGGGCGTGAGCCAACGGGGCGTGTGTGGCAAGGGGTGGGAGTGTGTAGGCATTCCTGCCATTTTCGTCGCTCGCGAGCGAGAGCCGGGTTCGCTCTGCGCCAAGCGGCAACCGTAACTGCCATTTATGCCAAGGCGATAGGAAGGTGCTGTTGGGCATAGGCCTCAAAAGCAGCGTGAGGCATGGGGCGGTTGAAGTAGTAACCTTGAAAGGCGCTACAGCCTGCGCCAATCAGAAAATCAAGTTGGTGCGCCGTTTCGACACCTTCGGCGATCACCGACAGGTTGAGCGCATGGCCCAGCGTGACGATGGCTTTGACGATGGCGGCATCGTCCGGATCACTGTGAACGTCGCGCACGAAGGATTTGTCAATTTTCAACTGATCCAGTGGCAAGCGTTTCAGGTACGACAGAGACGAGTAACCGGTGCCGAAGTCGTCCAGAGAGAAGCCCACGCCCTCAGCCTTGAGGGCGGACATTTTCTCGATCACGTGGTCCACGTTGTCGAGCAACAAGCTCTCCGTGAGTTCCAGCTTCAATCGATTGGGGTTTGCACCTGTGCGCCTCATGGCGGCGATGACCTGGTGCACAAAGTCGGATTGATGGAACTGGCGGGCGCTGACATTCACCGCGAGTGTGAGGTGTGCCATGGCGGGCAGTTGGGCCCACTGCACCAATTGGGCGCAGGCGGTTTCCAGCACCCAGTTGCCCAAGGGTTGGATCAATCCGGTTTCTTCGGCCAACGGGATGAATTCGATGGGCGCCACCATGCCGCGCGTGGGATGGTTCCAACGCACCAAGGCTTCTGCGCCGGTCAGTTGGCCGCTTTCGACGACCTGGGCCTGGTAGTGCAGTTCCAACTGCCCCTTGTCAATGGCTTCTCTGAGATCGTTTTCAAGTGCCGCACTCGCCAACGCGGCGGCTTCCATCATGGGCTCAAAAAAGCTGAAACTGTTGCGTCCGGCTGCCTTGGATCGGTACATGGCCAGATCCGACTGCTTCATCAAGTCTTCAAAGGAAAGCAGGGCGCCTTTGAATAGCGTGGCCCCAATGCTTGAACTGCAATGGTAGGTGGTGCCGTTGAGTTGGTAGGGGCGACTCACGGCCAGGCGTATTTTTTCCCCGATGGTTTCGGTCAAGGTTTTGGCGACGGCGCGTTGCGCATCCAGCCCGATCAGCATGATCACGAACTCATCGCCCCCCAAACGGGCCACGGTGTCGTCGGCGCGAACGGTCGAGGTGAGTCGCTTGGCGACTTGTCGCAGCAGTTCGTCGCCCATGTCGTGGCCGAGAGTGTCATTGAGTTTTTTGAAGTTATCCAGGTCGATGAACAGCATGGCGCTGTAACTGGCGTCGTTCGGGCTGATCATGCGACCGGTCAATCGTTCCATCAGGAGCGTTCGATTGGGCAAACCTGTGAGTTGGTCAAAATAGGCCAGGTCGTTGATTCGTTTTTCCGCGTGCTTGCGCGCCGTGATATCGAAGTGGGAGCCGACGTAATGCGTCACTTCCCCCTCGGTGTTTTTGACGGCGGAGATCGTGCTCCACACGGGAAATTCGGTGCCGTCCTTGTGTCGGTTCCAGAGTTCGCCCTTCCACACGCCTTGTCTCTCAATGGTGTCCCACATGGCGCTATAGAACGTCTCATCCTGCCGGTCGGAGCGGATCAGGCGCGGCGTCTTTCCCAGTACTTCTGAGGCGGTGTAGCCGGTGGCCGCCTTGAAGGCTTCGTTCACTTGCAGAATGACACTGCTTGCGTCGGTGATGATCATGGCCTCCTGCGATTCGAAGGCGGCAGCGGCCACACGCAGGTTTTGATCATTGACTTTTCGGTCCTCGATGGCGCGCCGGCGGCTCATCTCAAGTCGCCAACCCAGGGTGCCGACGACGAGGGCAAACATGACCAGCAAGAAGCTGCCGGCTGCGGCCCATCCCATGTAAGCGTTGGCTTTTTTCCGATGGGTAGCGAGCTGCTCCTCCTCCGACAAGCCCACGATGATTGTCAGCGGGAAGTTGAATAACTTCAGTGCGCTGGTATAGCGCGGCACTTTGTCCCAGGGGTTGATGACAACTTTGACCGCGACGCTATCCGTGTTGGCGTCAGGTGCGGCAGAGGCGTAGTCGACGGCGTCGCCGAACGAGGTGGTTTCTCCGGTCCGCCTGGCGCGAAAGACGCCGTCGGTGCCCAAAATGGCCAGCACCCCGTGACTTCCCAATTTGGCGCTTTCGTAACCGCTGACAAAGTAGTCGGCGGCGACAGAAACGATGACCGCGCCCGTGAATGATCCCTCGGGGGTGGTGAGTTTTCGACCAAACTGCAGGCGCATGTCCGTCCCTGCCGCACCCTTTAGCGGCCGGCTGACCGCAATGGCGTCGCTTTGCTGAAGGCTGTCAAGAAAGTCTTTCTCAACATGGGCTTCGGGCGTGGTTGGACGACTGCTGGCCGTGAATTCACCCGTTTCGTCGGTCACAGAGACTGAAAAAATCAGGTCTGGCGGAAGCAAGCCTTTTGCTTTCAGGTCGGCCAGACTGAACTGGCTGGTCTTGATGTCTTTTGCGTATTTGACCAACTTCAAGGTTTGGTCAATTTCCCGCAACGCACGAGTGGCCTGTGCTTCATAGGTGGCCAGCAACTCCTGCGTCAAACGACCCGCAGCGCGTTCGGCGCTTGTGCGTTCTGATTTGATGAGAAATGCAGTTGAAACCCAAACAACACCCAATACCAGCACCGTGAAGGCCGGTATGAGCTGATACGACTGCAGGCGCTTTCCTTTGACCAGAAAGCTTCTGGTCAAAGCGCTGAGCGGAAAGTTGGCAATCGTCAGTTTTTTCATTGAACCCGTGGCTCTGCAGTGCGGCGTTTCCATCGCGGACAGGCTGACGTGATTGTCTTTAAGGGGCGTAAATCACCCTGACGCTCGCATCAACCATGCTGTCGTCAATGTAGCTGATGGCGTTCAGGTTTTCCGAAAGCTGGCGTTTGACGGCGAGAGCATTGGAGACCTCTTTCGGCGGAAGTCCCCGTCCCGTAAAAATGATCTTCGACCAGTGTGCCTTGATTTGGGCCGGCGATTTTCCTGCCACTTTGGCATAAAACTCGTCTCGGGTGGGAGCGCCTTCCAGCAGGTCAATGGGCGTTGCTTGCCGGCCGTTGGGAAACGTACTTGATTTGCCGAGAAAAATGTCGGTGATTTGGCTTTGACTGAGGGCAATGACCTGGCTATTGGAGGCCACCACCGCCACGACATCGCCGGCAGCGCCAGCACTCCCCATACCGAGGAACAAGGCTATTGCGGTGACTTTGAGGCCGCTACAGTGACGCACGATCAGCCCCCTCAAAATACAAAATTCAGCGCGATGCTGAACACGTTGTAGGACTCACCGCGTTTGTACCCGGGCTGCAGGTTGGTCAAGGTGCCCGCGGAGTTGGCGCTCAGCATCACGCGGTCATATTGCACCTTGAGCGCCGTATTTCGGGTGAAATCCCAGCGACTGCCCAGCGACAGGGTGTGCCCCGATGCCCCTCGCAAGCTGTTGTTGAGACCCGCGTTCAGCGTGGCGATACTGCCAGCCAGATAGGCGGGGAAGTTGGCGGCGTTGAGTCCCGGGTCTGTGATGTTGCTGGTTTTTTCTGATTCGGCGAACGTGATGTAGGGCGTGAATTCACCCATGCGATAACCACCGCTCACATACCAGCCGGTTTGATTGCCAATGAAGGAAGGCGACTCGGCCTTGCTCACTTCAGCCATCACAAACCAGTCATCGGCGTCGTACATGGCGCCGATAACCATCAACTTCATGCGACTGTCGCGGGCGAGGTACTTGTCTGCAATCGCGACCCCGGCTGGGCCAAATTGTTTGAAACCATCAGCCAGTGGGTAGAGAAGGGGAAAGCTGAGATCGGCTTCCTGGTACGCGAAGTGCAACGTCGTACGATCGATCTCCGTGGTGTTGAAGAGGCCCACCCCGCGTTTGATCGTTGTGGGTGAGACGCCGTTGGCATTCTTGATTTCGCTGTTGCCAAAACTGGCCTGGAAGGTGCTTGAGGCGTTGCCAATGCGAATCCGGTAGCTGGCATCCACCCCGTCATTGTTGGTGAGGGGAATGAGGCCGTAAATATCCATCGGAGCGCGAACCCAAGGGGTCGAGTAGCCGACATAGCGATAGTCACTGACCAGCAAAGTAGGCATTCCAATGCGACCCACTCGCACGTTGAAGTCGGGGGTGAACTGGTATTTGAGGTTGGCCCATTCCACCTCAGGGGTGTAAGACCCATCGAATCGGAGCTGGGAAATGACCTGAAGAACCCCCGAAACTTGGGGGGTGAAATTGGCGGTGATTTGTGCCCCAATCACGCTGTCCACGTTGGCGCTCCACGACTCACTGAAGCCGGCGCCGGTTTTTTTGACAAACGGGCTGTTCGTGAAATCTGCTTGTCCCTCACTGGAGTGAGCGAGACCGACAGTACCGAAGCCGCTGAGGGTGAACGTTGGTGTGTCTGTTTCGTCGGCCCGAGCCGTGGTGACGGCCAAGGTGGAGAGCAGCAGTGAGGCAACGGCTAGTCTCGTCACAGGTTGGCGGTTCATTGTCAGCGGCATCAATTTTTATCCTCAGATGAAGGGGCTTCTTCATCGCGTGTGATTTGGACATGCCTTCATTCACGGGGCATTCTCTGTTATCGGTCAATTTCAAACGGCGGGAGCGGGAAATTAGCCAGCAAACGCCCTCGTATTTTAACGACCGTTCAAGAAAATCAAGTGGCCGGCGTGGCGCTTGCCTGGGGTTGAACCGTTTGCCTCAAGCTTCGCCTCTGCTTTGCGCCAGGGTGGTGGGCGGTTTATGAAAGGGGGGCCGCGTGAAAACGCCACCGCGTTGTGCCAGCGAGGTCCCCTTTTCCGGTGGTTTGGGCTGTGGGGCGCTGGCTATCGGGTTAAGAACGCCAGGTACTTGCTCGCAAATTTCCCATACGGTGGCCACATGAATTTGAGGGCGCTCCAGCGGGCCTGGTAGAAAACGGGTCTCATTTTGCTGAAAGTGGTGAATCCTTCATAGCCGTGGTAGTGGCCCATGCCGCTGTCGCCCACGCCGCCAAAGGGCAGGTCGTGCTGCGCGAGGTGGAACAGCGCGTCGTTGACCGTCACGCCGCCCGACATGACGCGGGTGAGCAGCATGTCGATGGTGGCGTCGTCGTTGCTGAACGGGTAGAAGGCCAGGGGGCGGGGGCCCTGGTTGATGGTGGCGACCGCGTCTTCGAGCCGGGTGTACTCCTTGATGGGCAGGATGGGCCCAAAAATTTCACGGGTGAGCAGCACGCTGTCCGCTGGGGCGTTCAGCACCAGGTGCGGAGCGATCTTGCGGGTGGCTTCGTCCCAGCGCGGGCCGGGCGTGAGCTGCACCAAGGTTGCGCCACCGGCCTCGGCTTCTAGCAGGGCGTTGGTGAGGCGTTGGAAGGACTTGTCGTCAATGATGGCGGTGTAGTCGGGGCTGCTGATTGCGGGGTAGCGCTGGTTGACGATGGCTTGGGCGGCGGTCACAAATTCGGCAGTTTTGCCTTGCGGGAGGTAGAGGTAATCGACCGTGGTGCAGATTTGGCCGGCGTTCATGAGCTTCACAAACAGCAGTCGCTCGGCGGCCTTTTGCAGCGGGAAGTCGTCGCACAGGATGGCGGGGGACTTGCCGCCCAGTTCCAGCGTCACGGGGCACAGGTTTTGCGCAGCCGCCGCCATCACGGCTTTGCCGGTTTGGCCCGAGCCGGTGAACAGCAGGTGGTCGAATTTGAGCTTGGAGAACTCGATGCCCACGCCGCCGGTCTCATCAAAGAAAGCCAGCTTGTCGCGTGGGAAATAAGCGGGTGATTTGTCGATCAGAAAACGTGCCAGATGGCGGGAGTTTTCCGACATCTTGACCATCGCGCGGTTGCCGGCGGCAAAGATGTAGATGAGCGGCAAGATGCTGAGGTTGATGGGGAAGTTCCAGGGCACGATGCAGCCCACCACGCCCAGGGGCTGGGGAATGACGCGGTTTTTGCCGCCAAAGAAGTTGAGCAGATCGACATGGCGTCGCTGCGGTTTCATCCACTTTTTGAGGTGGCCCAGCGTGTGTTGGATGGCGTCCAGCGCCGGGAAGATTTCCGCAAACAGGGTTTCGTGGCTGGAACGGCTGCCGTAGTCGGCGTTGATGGCGGCCACCAAGCCGTCTTTGTTCTCGCGCACGAATTTTTGCAGCTGCAGCAGGTCGGCCCGTCTTTGCTCCAGCGTGGGAACGGGTTGCAAAAAGTAGGCTGCGCGCTGCCGCTCAAGCGTGGCTTGCAGCTCCGGCTGAGTCAGGCTTTGTTGCAGGGTGTTGGAGGTGGTGTTCATGTGTTGTAGCCGGGGTTGCTGCGGTCGAGTTTGCGCAGAAGCGCGGGCCAGGCCAGTGCGGCGCCCATGCCGGCGGTGGCGACTTTCATGACACTGGCAATGCCGGCCACGATGGCTGGGTTCACCAGCGTCAGCTCGCCACCGGCTTGCGCGTCAATCTGGATGCGGCAGGTGTTCTCGAACGTGTACATGGCCAAAAAGGCGGTGGGAATGTCTTTGCCGACAGTGAGCAGGCCGTGGTTGCGCAGCATCAAGTAGTTGGCATCACCCAGGTCCGCTTGCAGGCGAGGTTTCTCGTCGTCGCGCAGCGCCACGCCTTCATAGTCATGGTAAGCCAGTGAGCCCAGCACAAAGGTGGACTGCTGGCTGATGGGCAAAATGCCGCACTTTTGCGCGCTCACAGCCACCCCGGCGCGGGTGTGGGTGTGCAGCACACAACCCGCGTCTTCGCGCGCCTGGTGAATGCAGCTGTGAATATTGAAGCCGGCCGGGTTGACGGGGAAGGGCGAGTCGCTGAGCTTGTTGCAGTCCTGATCGATCTTGACCAGGCTGGACGCGGTGATCTCGTCAAACATTAAGCCGTAGGGGTTGATCAGAAAGTGGTGCTCGGGGCCGGGGATGCGAGCCGACACGTGCGTGAAGACGAGGTCACTCCAGCCATAGGCCGCTACCAGCCGGTAGCAGGCCGCCAAGTCGCAGCGCAGTGCCCATTCTTCAGGGCTGACTTGGTCTTTGAGGGAAGGGATGTGCATGTGGGCTCCAGTTGTCGGCCATCGGGTTGGTGAGCGTCAGCCCGCGAGGTTAAACCGAAGGCGGTCTTGCTGCTGTCCAGTGGCGGACAAATACGGGTAATTACTGAGCTGAGGTCGATGATGGCGGCGAGTTGGATTTGAGTTTTTGAGAGTCTTTTAGGTCGTAAGCCCCCGAGAAATATGCGTAAGCAGCTATTAAATGTATAGCGCTATGGTATTTGGGCTCGCACACCTCACTCCGCCTTTTCGCGCCCACGCCAGCGCCGCGGCGCAGAAAACGCGAGGCGGGTGCTGAAACCCCCCGCCCAGAAGTGCGCTGTCGACACCGGCCTCCCAGTCGGGCGAAATTGATTCACGCAGCGTCTTGTGAACCCGGATCATGCTTTGGCGCAAGCGTGCGGATGGCACTCCCAGACGATTGGCAACCAGGGAGTCACCCGTGTCCGACATGACCTTAGTTCGTCGGGCGATTGCCCTGAATGGAGACCAGCGCTCTGCCACGTGCGATTGCGGCTGTGCTCGTGATGACGACAAAAAAGTATTCTTGACTCTCTGCAAAGCGATCTGCACAAATCGGGACTTCGATGGTGGTTCGATCGGTGTTCGCCTCAATGGTGACTGTGCCTGAGCGGGGCAGAAAATCGCGTGAGTAGGTCATCTTCTTCAAGCCGAACCCCGTGGTGAACTGCGCTTCCGTGCAGGCGTCGGGGTTGCGTATTGCGACGCTGGGGCGAAAAAGCGGTAGCGTAAAGTGGCCTCGGTCTGACGCAGTTCCCGCGACGGTGTGATAGTCCACCGTAACGGGTACGGTGGTGGTGCGCGCAAGCCGCACGGTGAGTTCTGCATTGATGGTGCCGGAGCGAGGTTCGGTCACCAACACATCAAAAACTCGCATCCCGGGCGGGTCACGCGCGGGATCGTCGTTGTTGATGATGCTGGGTGAGTGGGTGCAACGATCGCGCAGGCCTGTTTCGCAGCGTGCGCCAACCAGAGACGTTCGGTTCACACTCACCAAAAAAGTCTCATCTTCTTCGACGACGTTGTCACCACAAATGGTGGTTTCCAACGTTGTGCTGAGTTGTCCGGCGGGAATGATGAAGGGGCGCTCGACGAGGGGAATGAAATCCACCCCGTTTTCGCAACTTGGCCCGGGCGTGGCGTTGAGATCCGAGTGGGCGCTGTTGTGCCGTGTTGTGCCATCGGCGGACAGGCGCCCGGTCACGTCGATCGAACTGGGCTGGCTGAGCGTCAAGACGATGGGGTAGGTTCGCGAAAACTCGGTGACGCTGAGCGCCTCCACACGGAGGATTGGCAGGCCTTGCGCGCTTGCCGTCCCCAGTGCGCTCAAGGCCATGCAAGTGGCGGCGATGTGGGTCAATTTGGATCGGGAGATAGTCATGTCCGTTGCCTTTCAGATGAGAGGTTAAATTGCCAACGACCCGAACTTGCCGCGATTTCGCACGGTCACCTGTTTATCTCGCTATAAAAATAACAGCTGTTTTCGCCCCATTTACACGAGCTAGAGCCCTGTTTAGATCTTAAATTTGTGGCTTGCCCACAGCACCTGGTCAACCACGGCCTGCACGCTGGCGCGGTGCGCATCGCTCTTGAGCTGGCCTTGCTCATCAAAAGCTTGGCCTGCGCCGCCCAGCGCGAATTGCTTGGGGGCGATCCAGCACTGCAGGTTTTGCAGCAAGGGGTTCAGGTGGCTGAGTGAGCGAAGTCCACCCAACCCGCCGGGTGAGGCGCTTAACAGGCCTACCACTTTGCCTTCAAAGGGCTTGGTGCCGCTGGCCCAGTCGGCGTGGCCTTTGACCGGACTGGAGGCCCAGTCGATGGTGTTCTTCAGCAGGGCGGTGTAGCTGCCGTTGTACTCGGGCGAACAAATGATCCAGGCCGGGTGCTCCCACATCAGTTGCTTGAGGCGAATCACATCGGCTGGCGTGCCTTGGGCTTCCAGGTCGGCGTTGTACAGAGGGATGTCCAGCGTGGACAGTTCCAACAGGGTGACCTCGGCGCCAGCGGCGCGGGCGAGGGTGGCGGCCTGGGCGGCCAGTTGGCGGTTGAAGGAGTGTTGGCGGGTGCTGCCCGCGAAGATGAGAGTTTTCATGCGGGCCATTGTGCCCGCCCGTCAAGCCAAAAATGGCCCACGCCGGTAAAATCGGGGTCTTCAGCCCCCACGGGCGCAGGGCGCGCTGCTTATCTCCCGCCCCCACCACAGACTCAACACCATGCTTTATCCTGAAAATTTCGACGTTATTGTTGTCGGCGGCGGTCACGCTGGCACCGAAGCTGCCTTGGCGGCTGCCCGCATGGGCTGCAAGACTTTGCTGCTCAGCCACAACATCGAGACCTTGGGGCAGATGAGCTGTAACCCCTCCATCGGCGGCATTGGCAAAGGCCATCTCGTGAAAGAGGTGGATGCACTGGGCGGCGCCATGGCCGCGGCCACGGACGAGAGCGGTATCCAGTTCCGCATTCTTAATTCCAGCAAGGGCCCGGCGGTGCGGGCCACGCGCGCCCAAGCCGACCGGGTGCTGTACAAAGCGGCCATTCGCCACCGGCTGGAGAACCAGCCGAATCTCTGGCTGTTCCAGCAAGCCGTGGAAGACCTGATGGTGGAAGGCGACCGGGTGGTGGGCGCCGTGACGCAGGTGGGTGTGCAGTTTCGCGCCAAGACCGTGGTGCTGACCGCGGGCACCTTTCTGGACGGCAAGATTCATGTGGGCCTGAACAATTACGCTGCAGGCCGCGCGGGCGATCCGCCGGCGGTTTCCCTGAGTGCCCGGCTGAAAGAACTGAAGCTGCCGCAAGGCCGCCTGAAGACCGGTACGCCGCCGCGGCTGGATGGCCGCACGATTGATTTCAGCAAATGTGTGGCCCAGCCGGGTGACGGTATGCCAGGCGGCATGAGCCCACAGATGCCGGTGTTCAGCTACATGGGCCGCGTCGAGCAGCACCCGGCGCAAATGCCGTGCTGGACGACGCACACCAATGAGCGCACCCACGAGATTATTCGCCGTGGCTTTGACCGCAGCCCCATGTTCACCGGCGTGATTGAGGGCGTGGGCCCGCGCTATTGCCCCAGCGTGGAAGATAAGGTGAACCGCTTTGCTGACAAGGACAGCCACCAGATTTTTCTGGAGCCTGAAGGCCTGACAACGCACGAGTACTACCCCAATGGCATCTCGACCAGCTTGCCGTTTGATATCCAGTACGAGTTGGTGCGCTCCATGGTGGGTCTGGAAAACGCGCACATTCTGCGCCCCGGTTACGCCATCGAGTACGACTACTTTGACCCGCAGCAACTGAAAAGCAGCTTCGAGACCAAAGCCATCAAGGGCTTGTTCTTTGCGGGCCAGATCAATGGCACCACGGGTTACGAAGAAGCAGCTGCGCAAGGCTTGTTTGCTGGTACGAACGCCGCGCTGCAAGCGGGTGCCAAGACCGACTGGACGCAGGACAGTTGGTTGCCCGGCCGGGACGAGGCCTACTTGGGTGTGTTGGTCGATGATTTGATTACCAAGGGTGTGAGCGAGCCCTACCGCATGTTCACCAGCCGGGCCGAGTTCCGCCTGCAACTGCGCGAAGACAACGCCGATGCCCGTTTGACCGAGACAGGCCGCAAGCTGGGCTTGGTGGATGACGCCCGTTGGGATGCCTTCTGCAAGAAACGGGACGCTGTTTCACGTGAAACAGAGCGTTTGAAAAGCGTTTGGGTGAACCCCAAGAACCTGGACGAAGCCGAAGCCGTGCGGGTGTTGGGCAAGGCGATTGAGCATGAATACAGCCTCGCTGATTTGTTGCGCCGCCCGGATGTGACCTACACCAACCTGATGACCCTGGCCGGCGGCAAGTACGCCAGCGCCGAGTTGACCACCCCTGTTTCACGTGAAACACAGGCCGAACTCACGGCAGATGCGGTGCAGGCAGCGGTCGTGATCGAGCAGGTGGAGATTGCCGCCAAGTACTCCGGCTACATCGACCGCCAGAAGGAGGAGGTGAGTCGCGCTTCGCATTACGAGCAAATGAAGTTGCCCATGGAGCTGGATTACATGCAGGTGTCGGCTCTGAGCATTGAGGCGCGCCAGACCTTGAACAAGTTCAAGCCAGAGACCTTGGGGCAAGCGTCCCGCATCTCTGGCATCACGCCAGCCACGGTGTCGCTGTTGCTGATTCACCTGAAGAAGAGCCGGTTCAAAGGCTTTGTGTCGGAGAAGGGCGCGCCTGAAGTGGCTGCCTCAGAAGCAGGAGCGGTTTGATGCGAGCGCTGGAAGCTGAACTGCGCGAGGGCTTGGTCGCCCTGAGCTTGCCCTTGAGCGATGAGCAGGTCACCCGACTGCTGGACTACATGGCGCTGATCGAGAAGTGGACCAAGGTCTACAACCTGACAGCCGTGCGGAACCCGGTGGAGATGCTGACGCACCACCTGCTGGACAGCCTCGCTGTGGTTGCGCCCTTGCGCGCGCAGTTGGCGGCTACTGGTATTCAGGCGCGCACAGAGTCCTTGGGTGCCCGGTTGCGCTTGCTGGATGTGGGTTCTGGCGCGGGCTTGCCCGGTGCCGTGATCGCCATTTGTTGTCCGGACATTGCGGTCGACTGCGTGGACACGGTCGCCAAAAAGGCGGCGTTCATTCAGCAAGTGGCCTTGGGGCTGAAGTTGCCCAACCTGCGCGGCGTGCATGCCCGGGTCGAAAATCTCACTGACAAGTACGCGGTAGTGAGTTCCCGCGCCTTTGCTTCTTTGGTTGATTTCACCCAGTGGTCCGTGGCCGCCTTGGCGGAAGACGGCATCTGGATGGGCATGAAAGGCAAGCACCCGTCTGAAGAAATGGCGGCCTTGCCTGCCAACGTGAATGTGTTTCACGTGGAACAACTCAGCGTGCCCGGTCTGGATGCCGAACGCTGCATCATCTGGATGCGTGCTGCCAAGGCAGACTGAATGCAATTGCACCCCTGGGTCGGGTGCTGCAAGACGGTGAAAGTCACCGAATAGTTTGAGAGTCTGGTGGAGGCGCGTAAACTCGCCCGCTCTACCTGAAAGACCTCACCATGTACGGCATCGCAGACTACGGCGCTTTTGTTGTCGCCATCATTGTGTTTCTGATGATTCCCGGCCCGGGTAACCTGGCCCTGATCACGTCCACCAGCAAGGGGGCGGTGCGCGGCGGTTTGGCCGCCACCTTGGGCGTCATTGTGGGTGACCAGGTTTTGTTGTGGATGGCGGTGGCCGGCGTGGCCGCCTTGTTGGCCACCTACCCAACGGCGTTTCAGGCGGTGCAGTGGTTGGGTGCCGGCTATTTGGCCTGGTTGGGCGCCAAGATGCTGCTGGCCCAGCCGGGTGCCGGACCCATTCTGCATATCAAGCCGCATCACTACCTGCGTCAGGCCATGATGATCACGTTGCTCAACCCCAAGGCGATCGTCTTCTATATGGCCTTCTTCCCCCTGTTTGTGGACCCGGCCCGCCACCAGGGCATGCTGACCTTTGGCGTCATGGCGGCCACCATTGCCGCGCTCACCTTCACCTACGGACTGATCGTGGTGCTGTTGACGCACTACCTGGCAGAGCGCTTGCGGGCCAATCCGATGATCTCCCGCACGCTCGAAAAGGTGGCGGGTTTGTTTTTGATTGGATTTGGTGTGAAATTGGCCCTGTCGCGCTAGCCGCTTGAATTTACACTTGCGGGGTGTTTCACGTGAAACACCCCGCAAGCTCTCCCCTGATCTCTCTCTCACTCTCTCAAGTACATACTCCATGGCCAAAATATTCTGCGTTGCCAATCAAAAGGGTGGCGTTGGCAAAACCACCACCACGCTCAACCTGTCTGCCGGGTTGGCCAAGATTGGGCAACGGGTGTTGATGGTCGACCTGGACCCGCAGGGCAATGCCACCATGGGTTCGGGTGTGGACAAGCGCAAACTGGCGCTCACCATTTATGACGTGCTGCTTGAATCGGCCACGGTGGCTGAGGCCCGGGTGAAGAGTGAGAAGTTGATCGAGGCCGGTTGCAGTTACGACGTTTTGGGCGCCAACCGGGAATTGGCCGGCGCCGAGGTGGAGATGGTGAGCCTGGAGCGGCGCGAGAGCCGCATGAAAACTGCGCTGGCTGCCGTGGCGGACGACTATGACTTCATCCTGATTGATTGCCCACCCAGCTTGTCCATGTTGACGCTCAACGGCTTGTGCAGCGCCAACGGCGTGATTGTGCCCATGCAGTGCGAGTACTTTGCGCTGGAAGGGCTCACTGATTTGGTCAACACCATCAAGCAAGTGCACGCCAATTTGAACAAGGAACTGGTCATCATCGGTTTGCTGCGCGTCATGTTTGACCCGCGCATTACCTTGCAAAGCCAGGTGAGTGAACAGCTCAAATCACACTTTGGCGGCAAGGTGTTTGACACCGTGATTCCCCGCAACGTGCGCCTGGCTGAAGCCCCCAGTTACGGCGTGCCGGGCGTGGTGTTTGACCCGTCCAGCAAAGGTGCGCAGGCCTTCATCGCCTTCGCCAACGAGATGGTCGAACGCGGCAAGAAAATATAACGAATTTGGCTTCTACCGCAGGTACAGCGGGCACAAGCAACTATCAAAATCATAGCAAATGAAGCCTTCCAACATTCT
Source organism: uncultured beta proteobacterium (assembly GCA_963781205.1). Classification (GTDB taxonomy): domain Bacteria; phylum Pseudomonadota; class Gammaproteobacteria; order Burkholderiales; family Burkholderiaceae_C; genus Rhodoferax. The sequence goes on from CAWAFG010000024.1 coordinate 72,717, forward strand.
GATCCTGCCCGGCTGGCAAAACTCGGGCCCCGACCATTGGCAAAGCCTGTGGGAGCGCGACTTTGGCTACCAGCGGGTTGAGCAGCACGACTGGATGCGTCCGCTGCGCGGCGACTGGATTTCCCGTCTCGAAGACGTGGTGCTGTCCTGTGACGAGCCGGCCGTGCTGGTGGCCCACAGCCTGGGTTGTCTGCTGGTGGCGGCGTGGGCCTCGCACTCGCGAAATACGCACCGGGTCAAGGCCGCCTTGCTGGTGGGCCCTGGTGACGCCCAGCAAGAAGCCCTGCGCCCGGTGTTGACCAGTTGGTCACCCGTGCCCCTGAACAGGTTGCCATTCCCCTCCGTGCTGGTGGGCAGCCAGAACGACCCGTATTGCAGTTTGGCGCGGGCCCAAGCCTTTGGCGCCGCCTGGGGCAGCACCTTTGTGGATGCAGGTCCGCAGGGTCACCTCAATGTCGAATCCGGCCTGGGCGACTGGCCTGTCGGCGCGCAACTGCTGGCATCACTGCAAAAGCTACCCACACCTAATCAAGAGTGAGACACACATGGTCACCAAAAAACCCAAAGGCCTAGGCCGCGGACTCGAAGCCCTGCTGGGCCCCAAAGTGGCTGACGGCGCCTCGCTGGACGACACCAACTCGGGTGAGTCAACCCCCACCTTGCCCTCGACGTTGATGCTCGCTGACATGGTGCCGGGCATGTACCAGCCGCGCACGCGCATGGACGAAGGCGCGCTCTACGAGCTGGCCGAATCCATCAAGGTGCAGGGCATCATGCAGCCGATTCTGGTGCGCCAACTCAAAGAGGGCGACAACCAGGGCAAGTACGAAATCATTGCCGGCGAGCGGCGTTTCCGCGCCGCCAAGCTGGCCGGCCTGGACAGCGTGCCGGTGCTGGTGCGCGACGTGCCCAACGAGTCGGCCGCCGCCATGGCGCTGATTGAGAACATTCAACGTGAAGACCTCAATCCGCTGGAAGAGGCGCAGGGCCTGCAGCGGCTGGTGAAAGAGTTTGGCCTCACGCACGAGCAGGCGGCGCAAGCGGTGGGGCGTTCGCGCAGCGCCGCCAGCAACCTGCTGCGCCTGCTGAACCTGACCGACCCGGTGCAAACCATGTTGATGGCCGGCGACATTGACATGGGCCATGCCCGCGCCTTGCTGATGCTGGACCGGGGCGCACAGGTCACTGCGGCCAGCCAGATTGCCGCCAAGAAAATGTCGGTGCGCGAGGCAGAGAGCCTGGTGAAAAAGCTCAGCGCCGAGTTTTCGCTGACCGCCACCAAACCCAAAAAAGAGAAGTCCCGCGACATGAAGCGGGTCGAAGAAGAATTGTCTGACTTGCTGATGGCCGAGGTCGAGATTCGCGTCAAAAAGCGGGTCAAGCGGGCAGGGCGCATGGAGGAGCAGGGCGAACTCTGCATCCAGTTCGGCTCGCTGGACGAGTTGAACGGCTTGCTGGACAAGCTCAACCGCGCCGCTACGCGCTAACACCCCGCCAGCCGTGGCCAAGCTGCCTCGCCAGCCCTTGATGTGGCCGCTGCCTGCCGTGCTGTCCTGGGCGCTGTCCTGGGGCGTTTTTGGCGGGCTGCAGCGTGTCGGTGTGACCAACGTGGTGGCGCTGGCTGTGGCTTGCGCTGTGGGCGTGGGCCTGAGCCTGCTGGGCCCCACCTGGTGGCGCCGGCTGATGATTGGTCTGGGCTTTCCTTTGTCACTGGCCCTGTCGGGAGCGGTCAGCCTGCCGGCCTGGGCCTGGCTGCTGCCGCTGGCCTTGTTGCTGTTGATTTACCCGCTCAACGCCTGGCGTGACGCGCCGCTGTTCCCCACGCCCCCCCATGCCTTGAAAGATCTGGCGGTCAACGCCCCTTTGCCAGCCGGTGCGCTGGTGCTGGACGCTGGCTGCGGTCTGGGCGACGGACTCCAAGCCTTGCGCCAAGCCTACCCGCAAGCGCAGTTGCAAGGGTTGGAGTTCTCCTGGCCATTACGGGCCTTGTGCGCGCTGCGTTGCCCCTGGGCCCGTGTGCGCCAAGGCGACATCTGGCGGGCAGGCTGGCAGTCTTACGCCATGGTTTATGTCTTTCAACGGCCTGAGAGCATGGCGCGCGCCATGGACAAGGCCCAGGCTGAGCTGGCCAGCGGCGCCTGGCTGGTCAGCCTGGAATTTGAAGCGCGGGACTGGGTGCCCACGGCCCGCGTGGAGTGCCCCGACGGGCGCCCACTGTGGCTCTACCAAATGCCGTGTCAGGCGCGCTTGCCCTGAGCCCGCAGACCGCCATAATGAGGGGTAACTTTTGCCTGCACCCCGATCCGGCCAAAGATGACCACTACCTAGGAATCTCATGGTGAATCCCCCCGATCAACGTCCCGAGCGCCGCCGCGCCGACCCCACACGTTCCGCCATGGCCGTGGGCCTCTTCGCCATGGCGTCGTTGATTGAAACGCGCGATTCGGACTCGGACGGACACATCATTCGCGTTCAGAAATACCTCCGGGTTCTGGCGCAACGCTTGAGTTCTCATTCCCGCTTCATGGCCCGCCTGAACGACGACTACGTTGCCGATCTGGTTCGCTTTGCGCCCTTGTATGACATGGGCACCATTGGTATTCCTGACCGTATTCTGCTCAAACCGGGTCGCCTGACGCCGCGCGAACATGAAATCATGCAGACCCACACCACGCTGGCCTACGATGCCATTGTGCGGGCCGAGCAGACCTTGGGTTTGCACGCCGAACAGCTGCAGTTGCTGAAAGAGTTGGTGCATTCGCATCATGAAAAATGGGATGGCAGCGGTTACCCCAGAGGTTTGTCAGGCAACGCCATTCCGGTGTCGGCCCGCTTGCTTGCCATTGCGGACGTGTATGACGCGCTGATCTCGGACAAGGTCTACAAATCTGGCGTCAGCCACGACAAAGCGGTGGGCATCATTTTCCAGGGCCGTGAAAGCCACTTTGACCCCGACATGGTCGACGCCTTCATGGACATCGAGGCTGAGTTTGATGTCATCGCGAAGGAGTACGCCGACTCCGAGCAGGACATGCAAAACAAAATCGACTACCTCGCCAACGCCATCGCCGAAGACGCCGAGATGTAAACCGGGCGGGCGCCCGACGGGGCCGTTTATTGCTGAATAGAGCTTGGCATCAGGAACCTTTTCGGACTTCTACAGTTGCTGAGCGCGCGGAAGGCGCCATTTATGACTTTTAAGCGGATGACGCTTAAAGGCTGGTAGGAGTCATTCTTCTGCTTCCTGAATTGATGGCCTTGTTTCTGCCATTCAATAAGGTTGGAAACGTCGGACTGAAGCAGGTGCCGAGGGGGCCTAGCCGTGATCGATATCGATCCCCTTCCCTCAACAAGAAGCTGGCCGTCTACTGTTCCCAAAAACTGCCGCATTCATTCCATGCCATGCACAATGGTGATCAAAGATTTGACGGAACTTTTTCGTGCCAACACCCACCCAGGAACCGAGCATACACGGCGCCACACCTGAAGCCCTGGCTATGGTGGCGCTGGAAACTGGGTTTTCCCAATGGGTGTTTGCGCTGCGGCGTACGCTGTTCACCGCGCCCGTCGGCTGGTTACTCGCCACGTGGTTCTGTTGGGATCGTGTACCTCATCAGGCCATTTTCATTTGGCTGAGCGTGTTCAGTACCATCTGGGCTGGTAGTTTGTGGGTACTACAAGGCGTCATTCGCGATGGTCATCGGCTGGGGCGTCACGGAAGACGTGTCCTGTGGGTGGCTGGTTTGGACGGGTTTTCCTGGGGTCTGTCAGCGTGGTTCCTGATGGGACATGACCCCATCTTGGATGCCACATTGACAGCACTTCTGTGCGGTGTTTCTGCCGTCAATGCGCCGGTATACGTGACTTTTATACGTGCCTACTACCTTCAAGCTGGTTTGATGTGGCTGATCGCAGTGGCGGGGCTGTTGGGTATTGCGGGTAACAGCCATGCCATTGATTACGCCGTAGGCTATTCCGTATTTTTGGGACTCACGATCTACTACATGCGCGCCATTTCGCAGCGCGTACTTGAAGGGATAGGATTGCAATTTGCCAATGCCGCGCTGGCCGAACAACTGCGCGTTGCCCTGCTGGCGGTTCGCCATGACGCGGCCACCGATGCACTCACTGGACAGGGCAATCGACGGGCACTCGATGAATTGCTCACGGAACAGGTGGACATTGCTGGCAAGACCGGGCAAGCCTTTTCTGTGTTGATGCTCGATATCGACTTTTTCAAGAAAATCAACGATACCTACGGTCACATGATTGGCGACGATGCCCTTCGCGCCTTTGCTCGGCGCGTGCGCGAACACCTTCGCCTAGGCGACTTTTGCACACGCTTTGGTGGCGAGGAGTTCGTGGTTGTGCTGCCAGGAACCACGTTGCAGACTGCCCTGGAAGTAGCCGAGCGCCTGCGTATTGGCGTAGAGAAGTCTCCGCTGCTGACCACTCCATTGGTGGCGGCCACAGTTTCTATTGGCGCAGCGGCACTGACCCCAGCCCAGACGGCGGAAGACTTGCTCAACGCTGCAGACGCAGCGGTGTATGCCGCCAAACGAGGTGGGCGCAATCAGGTGCGGTCAATCACAAATCTGGGTATTTAAGCTTGCTGAAGGTACTGTGGGTTTCCGGCTTTAGTCTGGCCAAAAACTTGGTGACCAGGGCAGCTCTGTGTGATTTTTGGAACATCAAAATCGCACTATTTTTCTATTAACTTGAATAAGTTAAACAACTTTTTGACCCAGGCTGATGGGTCTTCGCCCTCATCGGCAGCGGCGATGGCTACCGTGCCAAGTCTGTTAAAAGCTGTTGCACAGCCCCCAAATTCATGAAGAAACCTCACCTAGGAGCGGGCACTGGCGCATGTCAGGAAATGCCGCTGCCCCGGCTCTGGACGCGAAAAATCTAACGGCTAATTTGGGTCTAAAGCGCCCCCAATTCTGGATAAAACTCAATCTGCCGGCCTGCTGCCCTTGCGGGACCGAATCCCCAACCCCAGCAGCGCCAAGGTCGCAAACACCGCACCCACCTGAAACGTCATGGCGGCGCCATAGGCGTCCCAGAGCCAGCCGGCCAGGCCGCTGGCTACCAGCATGGCCACGCCGCTCACCAAGTTGAAGAAGCCGTAGGCGGTGCCCCGCAGGTCGGCCGGGGCGGTGTCGGCCACCATGGTGGCCAGCAGGCCTTGGGTCATGCCCATGTGAATGCCCCACAAGGCGACCCCGGCCAGCATCGTGCTCCAGTGGCTATCAATGGCCAGAACCAGGTCGGCCGCAACCAGCACCACCAGTCCCCAAGCCAGCAAGGTGGTGTGGCTCATGCGGTCTGAGAGCTTGCCAAAGGGGTAGGCCGAGGCGGAATAGACCAGGTTCATGGCCACCATCACCAGCGGCACCAAGGCCAGCGCCACACCGCTTTGCTGGGCGCGCAGCACCAAAAAGGCTTCGCTGAACCGGGCCAGCGCAAATACGGCGCCGATGATGACCACGGTCCAATACGGCGCGCCCAAGCGGCGCAGGTTGTCTCTTTTGATGGGGTTGGTGCGAACGGTGCTGGCCGGACGCTCGGGCTCTTTCACGCCCCACAAGCAGCAAGGCGACTGACAGCAGGCCGGGCACGACAGCGACCCAAAACACCGCCCGAAAGTCGTTGGACCACAGCAGCATCAGCCCCACCGCCAGCAGCGGGCCGGTGAAGGCGCCCACGGTGTCCAGCGCCTGGCGCAGCCCAAACGCAGCGCCACGTATCTCGGGTGGCGTCAGGTCGGCCACCAGGGCGTCACGCGGTGCGCCGCGCACGCCTTTGCCCACCCGGTCCAGAAAGCGTGCTGTTACCACCAGACCCACGCCGGTGCTCAGCGCAAACAGGGGCTTGGTCAGGGCGCCCAGCGCGTAGCCAAACACCGCCAAGCCTTTACGCCGCCCGAGGTAGTCGCTCAAGGTGCCGGAAAACACTTTCACAATCAGGGCGGTGGATTCGGCCAGGCCTTCGATCAGGCCGACCGTGAAGGCGCTGGTGCCCAGCACGGTCACCATGAACAGGGGCAGCAAGCTGTGAATCATCTCGGAGGAGATGTCCATGAGCAGACTGACAAAACCCAGCACCCACACGCCCTTGGGGATCTGACTCAGGGCAGCGGGGGGTGGTGTGGGGTTTGGCATGGTTTTTATGAGTGAAATAGGCCGCTAGCGCACGTATTGTCTGCGTAAGCAGCTATCTAATTCATAGCGTGAATATCTTGCCGGGGTTCAGGATGTTCTTCGGGTCCAGCGCCTGCTTGATGGTGCGCATCATGGCCACGGCGCCGGTGCCGGCCTCGCTCACCAGAAAGTCCATCTTGTGCAGGCCAATGCCGTGCTCGCCGCTGCAGGTACCTTCCATGCTCAGGGCGCGGGTGACCAGCGCGTGGTTCAAGCGCTCGGCGGTTTCGCGCTCTTCGGGCAGGTTGGGGTCGATCAGGTAGCCAAAGTGGAAGTTGCCGTCGCCCACGTGGCCGACCAAAAAGTAGGGAATGCCGGTTGCGTCGGCCTCGGCCACCGAGTCCAGCAGGCAATCGGCCAGCCGGGAAATGGGCACGCAGGTGTCGGTGGAAATGGCGCGGCAGCCCGGTTTGGACTGGATGGCGGCAAAGTAGGCGTTGTGCCGGGCCGTCCACAGGCGGGTGCGCTCTTCTGGGGTGGTGGCCCACTCAAAGGCGCCCTGGTCGGTGGCCACGCCGTGGTCGGCGGCAATGTCCTGCACCAGCAAGGCCTGCTCCTTCACCCCGGTGGGTGAGCCGTGAAACTCCATCAGCAGCAGGGGTTCTTCGCGCAGGCCGAGCTTGGAATGGGTGTTGACCATGCGCACGGTGTTGGCGTCCAGCAGCTCCACGCGGGCGATCGGAATGCCCATCTGGATGATTGAAATGGTGGTGCGCACCGCTGCCTCAATGCTGGGAAACGAGCAAATGGCGGCCGATATGGCCTCGGGCAGCGGGTAGAGCTTGACGGTGACTTCGGTGATCACGCCCAGCGTGCCTTCCGAGCCCACCATCAGACGCGTCAGGTCGTAGCCGGCGCTGCTTTTCTTGGCGCGGGTGCCGGTGCGAATCACCTCACCGCTGGCGGTGACCACCTCGAGCGCCAGCACGTTTTCACGCATGGTGCCGTAGCGCACGGCGTTGGTGCCGCTGGCGCGAGTGGCCGTCATGCCGCCCAGGGTGGCGTCGGCGCCTGGGTCAATGGGAAAGAACAAGCCGGTGGACTTGACCGCCTCGTTGAGCTGCTTGCGGGTGACCCCCGGCTGCACGGTCACGGTGAGGTCTTCTGCGTTGATGGACAACACCGCGTTCATGCGCCCCACGTCCAGGCTGATGCCACCTTGCACCGCCAGCAGGTGGCCCTCCAAGGAGGAGCCCACGCCAAACGGAATCACCGGCACGCTGTACTGGTTGGCCAACGTCAGGGTGTCGGCCACGTCTTGCGTGCTCTCGGCAAACACCACGGCGGCCGGTGGCGGCACGGTGATGAAGGCGGATTCGTCGCGCCCATGCTGCTCGCGCACCGCTAGTGCCGTGGAGAAGCGAGCGCCAAAGCGGGTTTTGAGCGCATCCAGCAAGGCCTCGGGCAGGTCTCGGGTCTGGATGGTGGGGGCCAAATGGGCGGAGGAAAGAGGGGCGTTCATGACATTCCTTAATCGGGGGACCGGGCGCTCAGCGGCTGGGCAGGGCCATCCGGGGTATGGTGCTATTTTGCTGCAACAATAGTCCGATCAAAGGAGCATCGCATGGGACAACGACTTACGCAAATCGCCACCCGCACCGGGGACAACGGCACCACTGGCTTGGGCGACAACACCCGCCTGTCCAAAAACAGCCTGCGTGTGCACGCCATGGGCGATGTGGATGAGCTCAATTCCAACCTGGGTGTGCTCTTGTGTGAAGACATGCCCGAGCGCGTTCGCACCCTGCTGGTCGAGATTCAGCACCAGTTGTTCAACCTGGGTGGCGAGCTGTCGATTCCGGGCTTTGAGCTGCTCAAGGCCGAGGCTGTGTTGGCGCTGGACGAAGCGCTGGCCGAGCACAACGAGGCCCTGCCGCGTCTGCAAGAGTTCATCCTGCCCGCCGGTACCCGTGCCGCCTCGCTGGCCCATGTGTGCCGCACCGTGGCCCGCCGGGCCGAGCGCGCCGTGGTGGCGTTGGAAGGGCAAGACACGCTGAAAGACACCCCGCGCCAGTACCTGAACCGCCTGTCGGACCTGATGTTTGTGCTGGCCCGCGTGCTGAACCGCCACCGCACGGACGGCACGGTGGGGGACGATGTGTACTGGAAAAGTGAGCGCCTGAGCCAATCCGAGGCGAGTTAGCCGTCACCGGTGAGCGTGATGCACACGGTCGTCCGTTCAATGGCTTCCTAAGCCGCCATCGTCAAATCTCTTGGGTCACCCTCAGCGGCTGGGCGGGCCGCCAGCGGGCGGGCCGTCGCCCTGCGCGTTCTCTGGTCGGCCTTTGGTGCCGCCAACGATGCCCCATGCGCTGGGTTCCAGCGACACCACCAGGCGCCGGTCGGCGATGGCTTGTTGGCGCTTGTCCATCGACGCGTACAAAGGCCTGGCGGATGACAACACCACTTCCCAGGCCGCAGCGCGGTTGCTGGCCAGGTCAATTTGAGCCCCCAGCGTGATCAGCGGGCTCGCTGCCTCCACCGGGGCGCGCGCGGCCCAGCGGCTCTCGTCCAGCATGAGGCTTTCCAGGGCTTGCCGGTAGCGTTCAAACAAGGGCAGCTGTTCGGGGTTGAGCTGGAGTTCGCTGGGCAGGCCTTGCAGGCGTTCACCCGCGTAAATTCGGACCAGCGTGGCGCTCACGGGTTCCGCTGAGGTGCTGGCGCATTTGGCCGCACCGGGCCCGGATCCACTTTCCATGCCGCGGCCACCGCCACCGCCCATTTGGGCTTGGGCGTGGCGGCTGGCCACCAGGCCAAGCAATGCCAGGCTGATCCAGGTTCGCCGTCGCGCAGCGCCTGTGGGGGACGGTGTGGAAGCGGGGGGCAGGGCGGTTTGAATTGTGAGGCGTTCTGACATGAGACTCATCGTGATTGAGGGGGCACGATGGTAGGCAGCGCTTTGCACAGCGCAGGTGTCTGGCAGGTGAACATTTGCAAAGTTCGCCCGGTCCGGTTCATCTCGGTGCCTAGGTCATACCGGTGGCGAACCCCTTCGCTCGCCGTTCAATTTGCCGCTACCAAAGAGGGCGGTTGAATGTCAAAACGTGTCGAGCTGGCGGGCCAGGGCGTCGCATTGTTCCTGGGGCAAAGGCTTACCTTCTTCCAGACCAAATGATTTTTGCAAGCTGATGAGCGTCACTTGCGCTTCACGTGCCATCTCGTCTTTGTACGGATGCGTTTTTGTGCCCAGGGTGGAGAGCATGGCCCGGGTGCCCAGTTTGAGGTCGACTGCGTTCGCACTCGACCACGCCTGCATTTGGGAGACGAACGTCGGCTTGTTGTCGTAATGGTTTCGCTCGCACTCGTGAAGGGTTTGGCCCAGCACTTTTCTCAAGGCATAGGCTCGCAGCCCTTTGCGCAGATCGTCTGTGATGAGCGGTGCGGGGGCTTGTTGAGGTGGGTTGACCTTGCCCTCGATGGACGCCATGAGGGTCGCGGCATCTTTCGCGCGGCCACCGGCACTGCCTTTGTAGGCGCCATCGGTATAAATCTGATGATCCGGCACGCCTGACACTTTCACGGGCGCGTCAAACGTGGGCATGTCCCGCCAGCGCGGCCATTGAACCCTGACGTATTTCCAGCCGTCCATGCCCAACTGCGTCACCCCTTCGGTGAAGGTCTTGTCGGCGCCAATGCAGTAACCGCAGCCGCGGTCCGGCGACGTGAACTGAACCACCACTTTGGGGTTTTGGCGAATAAAGGGCGCCACCTCCGAGGGCTGAAGCTCAACCACCACCCGTTCGGCCAGGGCCGAGGAGGCGACCCCAAGCACCATCAGCGCCGCCATGGCCGCCCCGCGAACGGCGTGCTTGACCTGTGACCCGGATGGTTGAGACGGACGCGTGATGAACTTTTGCATTTTTCAATTTCCCTGAACAAGCCGCCGTGGCCTCGTGCGACTCAAGTGCTCAAACTGTGGTTCGGAGAGATGATTTGCTACTGAATACATAGCAGCTTGCGCTTGTTTTATAAGCGCTAGAGGCCTAATTGCCCGCGATTCAATATCGGGCGGTTAGCGCAGAAACTTTCCGTCGGCATTGATGATGGAAATATCAGCAAAGTCCAGGCCGGTGTGGTTGCTTGCGCTGTAGCTGACCGAAATGCCGCCCAGGTTGTAGTTGGACATGCCTTCCAGCGCGTCGCGCAGGCTCTGGCGGGTGGGCTGCGGCCCGGCGCGTCGCAGTCCTTCCACCAGCACCTTGGCTGCGGCAAAGCCTTCAAGCATCGAAGGCGTCACGCCATCCAGGCCCTTGGCTTTGGCAAGATCCCGCGCTTCCCGAATCATGGCGTGCTTGATGGAGCGCTCATAAGGAAAGACCTGGGTGACCACCACGCCGCGGGCGTTGGCCCCCAACTGTTTGACGAATCCGTCGGAGGCATTGTTGGACAGCGTCACCACCTGGGCACTTGATTTGGCCGCACGCAGTGCTTCAATGGCTTTGACGGTGTTGTTGGCCGAGCCGATGATGACAACTGCCTGCGCATTGGCCGTCAGCACTCTGGGAATGATGGCGCTGAAATCAGGGTTGTCGCGGGGGAATTTTTCAAACAGAACGGGCTCTTGCTTGACGGTCGCAAACCCGGTTTGGGTTCCCGCCGCACCGTCTGCGCCAAAGGTGTCGTCGGTGGTTAGCACCGCGGTTCGGGTGATGCCAACGCGGGCCAGATGCTCAATGGCTTCGGACGCTTCCCGTTGGTAAGTTGCCCGCACATTGAAGATCCAGGGGTTGACGGGGTCGTGCAGCACCATGGCCCCGGTACTGGGGGCAATCAAGGGCACTTTGAACTCACTCAGCAAAGGCATCAAGGCCTGGGAGTGCGGCGTGCCCCGGTTCAGAAACAGCGCCAGCACGCGATCTTCGGTGATGAGTTTGCGCGCCAGTTCTGCCGTGAGCTTGGGGTCAAACTTGTCATCGACCGAAATCAGTTCAATTTTTTGCCCCAGAACGCCACCCTTGGCGTTCACCGCGTCAAGGTAGAGATGAGCACCCAGGGTGGTTTCTTTCACCCCGGCGGCGACGGCACCGGTGAAGCCGGAGGGCTGCCCAATGCGCAACTGGGCGGCCGCGGGCAGGCTGAGCGACAGCATGCCGATGAGCGCCAAAGTGGCCCAGGTGCGGGAGGCGGGGAGGCGGCGGGGGGTCATAAGCAATCCTTGGCAGACGAAAAAAAAGCCGGACGCCCTTTATACAGGGGTCCGGCTTTGAGTCGGTTTTAAGGCCGGTTTACGCTTTACCAAACATCAGGTCAGGCAAGCCCAGGCTGATGATGGGCACGTAAGTGATGATGACCAGGAACACCAGCAGCACCATGAGCCACGGCAACGCGGCCTTGGTGACTTGCACCAGGTTCATGCCGGTGACGCCGGCAGTGACAAAGAGGTTCAATCCCACTGGCGGGGTCACCATGCCAATCTCCATGTTCACCACCATGATCACGCCCAGGTGAATGGGGTCAATACCCAGATGGGTGGCAATGGGGAACAGGATCGGCGCCAGAATCAAGATGATGCCGGTGGGCTCCATGAAGTTGCCAGCAACCAGCAAGATCACGTTAACCACCGCCAGGAACATCCAGGGCGACATGCCCACGGCCATGATTTGCTCGGCAATCATTTGGGGAATGCGCTCAGTCGTCAGCACGTGGGCAAACAGCAAGGCATTGGCCACGATGAACATCAGCATGACGGTCGTTTTGGCCGACTCCAGGAACACGTGGGGCAAGTCCTTGAAGCCCAGATCCTTGTAGACAAACACGGCAATCACCAAGGCATAGACCGCAGACACCGCAGCCGCTTCTGTGGGGGTGAAGACACCGCCGTAGATACCACCCATGATGATGACCAGCAGCGCCAGGCCCCACATGGATTCACGCAGTGCGCGCAGCAGTTCGCCCGTGGAGGCCTTTGGAGGCGGCTGAATCTTCAGCTTGCCCGCACGCCACCACACCGCCACCATCAGCATCAAGCCGAGCAGCAAGCCAGGAATGACGCCGGCCATGAACAGACGACCCACCGACACTTCGGTCACGGCGGCATAGACCACCATCACGATGGACGGTGGAATCAAGATACCCAGCGTGCCGGCGTTACAGATCACACCCGCCGCAAACGCTTGGGGGTAACCATTTTTCACCATGCCGGCGATCACGATGGAGCCAATGGCCACCACCGTGGCCGGGCTGGAGCCCGACACCGCAGCAAACAACATACAGGCCAGAATCGACGCAATGGCCAGACCGCCGCGCAGGTGACCGACCGCCGCAATGGCAAACACCACCATGCGCTTGGCCACACCGCCGGTGGACATCAGGTTGCCCGCCAACACGAAGAAGGGAATCGCCATCAACGTGTAGTGCTCGCTGGACTCAAACAGCTTGATCGACATCGAAGCCAGGGAATCTTGCGAGAAGAAGAAGATGGTCAGCAGACTCGACAGGCCCAGGCTGATGGAAATCGGCATGCCGATGGCCATGAACAGGAACAGGCACGAAAAGAGAAGAATCGTGTTCATTCGTTGGCCTCTTTGGCTTTGAGTTTCATGGCGTCAGCCGCTTCGTCAGCCAGGTGCAGGCTGTCGGTTTTGCCGGAGATGAGGTTGTAAAAAATCTGCAGAAAGCGAAAGCCCACCAGCGCGTAGCCAATCGGCATGATGGCCAGCACCTTCCATTTTTCAATGGGCAAGTCGTCCATTTCAATGCCAATGTCCATGATCTTGCTGACGTACACCGTGGAGCCGTACAGCACAAAGCCGACGTACACCATGCACAAGAAAACTGCCAAAAGCGAGACCACTCGGCGCTTGCCTGGCGACAGCAGGTTCACCAGCGCATCCACCCCAATGTGGGAGCCCACGCGCACGCCGTAGGAGATGCCGACAAAAATCATGATGCCGAAACAGACCGTGGTCAGCTCCAGATTCCATGAGTAGCCGGTATTAAAAACATAGCGGCGTACCACCTGCATGAAGGCCAGCGCCGTCATGCTGAACAGCATCAGTGAAATGATCCACTCTTCAAGTTTGTCAAGAATTTTCATGGTTTGTTCCAAAAAAACCCCGGACTAGCCGGGGTATAGGGTGATGCTTTCGCTAACCCGTCTTATTTGTTGGCTTTTTGGGCCGCCTGGATCAGGTCAGCACCAATTTCGCCTTCAAATTGCTTCCACACCGGTTGCATGGCGGTGCGCCAGGCAGCCAGGTGCTCTTTGCTCATGGGCAACACTTTGGCCTTGTTGTCGGCAATGACCTTGGCACGGAAGGCCGCGTCTTCATCAAAGGCCACTTTGTTGCCGAACTTGATGGACTCGACCATGGCTTCGTTCAAACCTTTGCGCACGTCAGCAGGCAGCTTGTTCCACCAGCCGGCGTTGGCGATGACCATGTAGTCCAACACGCCATGGTTGCTGTCCATGATGTACTTTTGCACTTCGTGGAATTTCTTGCTGTAGATGTTGGACCAAGGGTTCTCGGTGCCGTCCACCACGCCAGTCTGCAGGGCTTGGTACACCTCAGAGAAGGCCAGCTTTTGTGGGTTACCGCCCACGGCCTTGAACTGGGCTTCCAGCACGTCAGAGCTCTGAATGCGGAACTTCATGCCTTTGGCATCCGTGGGGCTGCCCAAAGGCGCGTTGGCTGACAACTGCTTCATGCCGTTGTGCAGGTAACCCAGGCCGATGATGCCTTTCTTCTCCATGGAGCGAAGCAGGTCCTGGCCTTCTTTGCTGGCCTGGAAGCGGTCCACAGCGGCAATGTCGGTGAACAGGAAAGGCAGGTCAAAAATCTGCAGTTTGGGGGTGTACTTGCTGAACTTGGCCAGTGAAGGGGCAATGATTTGCACGTCGCCCAGCACCAAAGCTTCCATCTCTTTGCCGTCGCCAAACAACTGGCTGTTGGAGAACACCTGAACTTCAACCTTGCCGGCGAGCTTCTTCTCTGCCAGTTCCTTGAACTTCAGTGCGGCCTGGCCCTTGGGCGTGACGTCGGCAACGACGTGGCTGTACTTGATGATGATCGGGGCGGCCTGTGCGCTGAATCCGACGGCCAGAAGGGCTGAAACGATGGCTAGTTTGAATTTCATAAAGTTCTCCTCGTTGAAAAAAACCGCTTGTCAAAACGGACAGCATCAACTTTAGAGGCTTTGTAACGCATTCGTAACTGTGGCCTTCAACAGCTAGGGTTAACCCGGTGAACAAGATTCGCTCAGGCCATCGGGGGTGTTTTGAGGGCCGTGAACGCTGGCTTGTCGGGTTACAACACGCCCCGCACGACGTCCATCCACGCCGTGCCAATGCGCCGCTCCAGCGCGACGTGCACGGACTCGACCGCGCGGCGCAACTGGGCGCGTTGGGCGGGGGTAGGGACGTGAATGCGGGTGGTGCCCGCCAAGCGCAGGGCTTCCAGCGCCTTGTTGTTTTGTGCGTCGGCAATCTGGTTGCCGTACTCGGTGGCTTCATGCATGGCCAGGGCCAACAGCGTGCGGTCGTCCTCGGGCAAGCTGTCCCAAAACCGCTGGTTCACGATGACCGCGTAGCCCAGGTAGCCGTGCTGGGTCAGCGTCAGATCAGACTGCACCTCGTGCATGTTTTGCGTCCAGAAGTTGGACACCGGGTTTTCCGTGCCGTCCACCACGCCGTGGGCCAGCGCCCGGCGCGTCTCGCTGAACGCCAGATTCACCGGCTGGGCGCCCAGCGCCCGCATTTGCGCCGCAATCACCCGGGAGGCTTGCACCCGCATGCGCAAGCCCTTGAAATCGGCCGGGGCCAGCAAGGGGCGGTTGGCGCTCATTTGCTTGAAACCGTTGTCGAAAAAGCCCAGGCCCACCAGCCCATGCCGGCTCAGGCCCTTGAGCAGACGCCGCCCGATGGCGCCTTCGGTGACGCGGCGCACCTCGGCTGCGTTATTGAACAAAAACGGCAGGTCAAACAGCTCAAACTCGGGAAACCCGATGCGCCCGAATTTGGACAAGGAGGGCGCCAGCATTTCCACCGCGCCGAGTTGCAGCGCCTGCATCTCGTCCTGGTCGCCGTAAAGCTGCGCGCCGGGGTAGTGAAGCACCTCAATGCGGCCCTCAGAGCGCTGTTCAACCAGCGCTTTGAAGCGCTGCACCGCCAGGCCTTTGGGCGTTTCCTCGGCCACCACATGCGAAAAGCGAATTGTGAGAGCCGGGCGCGGGGCCGCCTGCGCCGCGCGAGTGGCCAGCGCGGCAGCCGCCACACCGTGCAACCAGCGGCGGCGATCCAGGGAGGCGGGCCAGCTTGGGAAAGACATGCTGGCTATTATGCGAGGACACGCTGCCCCATTGCCCCACCACTGTGCCCACACCTTCTCTCCCCCCGACGGATCAGTCGCTTGACTTTTCCCTGCTGCAGCGCACCACCGGGTCGCCCGCGGGCCGCAACCGCCGCGCCCTGTGGTGGCTGCTGGGCTTGCTGTTGCTGTTGGCCGCGTCGGTGGTGGCCCTGGTCTTGTATCTGAATAACTTTGAGGCTGAAGAAGATGAGCGCCGCCGTGCCGCTGACGCCCAGTGGCTGGAGCAGGGCACGCAGTTTCACTTTCGCCGGCTGGAGGATGACCTGCTGCTACTGGCCCGCCAGGCGGTGTTGGGCGTGGGCGCCACCACCGACGGGAGCCGGGGTTTTGTGAATGACCAAGGCGGCTTGCTGTGGCGGGCCCCGGGCGTGGTGCTGTCACACGGCTGGCTGGCGGCCGCCCCGCAGGACGGGCACAACTTGCCGCCCGAGCGCTGGACGCTGGACTGGAATGCTCACCCGGCCAACGCCCAGGTGCTGGCCACCATGAAGGACATTGCCAGCGGCTTGCGCCGCGCCGCCTATGCCGGGCCCATGCGCCAGGCCGACGGTGCGGTGAGCGATGTGGTCTGGCTGGCCGTGCCATTTTTTGAGCGGGGCCAGTTTGCCGGCAACTACCTGGCCGCCATCTCCATGGACAAGGCTGCGGTGAACATGGTGCCGGCCTGGTTTCAGCAAAACCATGTGGTTCGCCTGTCGTCTGACGATGTGGCACTGGCGCCCATTGACCAACCGGGTGACCCGGCGTACCGGGCGTCAATGAATCTGCCCGGCACCGAGCTGCACCTGGAGGTGAACCCGGTGGGGGCCAACCCGACCACTGTGCCGCGTATCTTCTTTCTGGTGGCGTTGCTGTTTTTGTCGGGCATGTTGGTCAGCCTGTATGTGCTGCGGCGCGACTTTCTCAAACGCCAGCAAGTGCAGGCCTTGTTGCAGGCCGAGGTGGCCTTGCGCAAAGCCATGGAAAACTCGGTCACGATTGGTCTGCGGGCGTGGGACCAGAACGGCAAAATTTTGTATGTGAACCACGCTTTTTGCAGCTTGGTGGGCTACTCGGCGGCCGAATTGCTGGGCCGCTCGGCGCCCATGCCTTATTGGCCCGGTGACCGTGCCGATGAAATTCACCAGGTGCACCGCAAAGTCATTGCCCAGGGGACGGTTGACGAAGGCGTGGAAGTGCAATTCCAGCACCGGGATGGGCATTTCATTGATGTGTTGATTCACGAAGCGCCGCTCACGGCCGTCACCGGCGAGCCGCTGGGCTGGATGAGTTCGGTGCTGGACATCAGCGAGCGCAAACGCACCCAGCGCATGGCCGCCTTGCAGCAAGACAAGCTGGAAGCCTCGGGCCGGTTGGTGGCGGTGGGCGAGGTGGCGTCCACGCTGGCCCATGAACTCAACCAGCCGCTGGGCGCCTTGAGCAGCTTTGCCAACGGGCTGTTGAACCGCCTGCGCGGGGGCAACATCACGCTGGCGGAGATGGAACCGGTGGTGGTGCGCATGGCCAGTCTGGCCGAGCGGGCCGGCAACATCATTCAGCACGTGAACGCCTTCGCCCGGCGCCGGGAAATTTTGCGGGTACGGCTGGAATTGACGACGGTGCTCCGGCGCGTGCTGTTCAACGCCGATGACGCAGCGCGCCCGCTGGTGCTGCTGCCCGCGTCCGGCCCGGTCTGGATTGAGGCCGACGCCTTGTTGCTGGAGCACTTGATCAACAACCTGGTGGGCAATGCGCTGGACTGGGCGGCCCACGGCAAAGGGCGGGCGCAGGTGCGCGTGCAAGTCACGCTGGACCTGGACACCCGCAGGGCCGGCTTCGTGGTCTCAGACTCCGGGCCGGGCGTCAAGGAAGAAGACCAGGCCCACATCTTCAATGCCTTTGTGAGCCTGAAAGAAGGCGGCATGGGCATGGGGCTGGCCATATGTCGCTCCATTGCCGAAGCACACCATGGCCGCATTGGGGTGGACCGCGACCCGGTGCTGGGCGGCGCACGCTTTACAGTGTGGTTGCCGCTGGCCGATGAGTCGGCCACTTTGGGGCCACCCACCTCTCTTCAATCGCCCGAGTAACACCATGCACCGAGCCGCCATTCACATTGTTGACGACGACCCCGATATTCGGGACGGCTTGGCGTGGCTGTTTGATTCGCGCGGTTACCAGGCCGCCACCTGGGACGGTGGCGTGGCCTTTCTGGACGGCGCGCGCGCGCTGCAAGCCGACTGGGGCCATGCCGTGGTGCTGCTCGACATTCGCATGGAGCCACTGTCGGGGCTGGTCACGTTTGAGCGCCTCAAAGCCATGGCCTGCCCCTGGCCGGTCCTGTTTTTGACCGGCAATGGCGATGTGAACACGGCGGTGGCGGCCGTTAAAAGCGGCGCCTGGGACTTCATGGAAAAGCCCTTTCAAGACAACGAACTGGTGGACCGGGTGGAGCAAGCCCTGGTGGTCGCCAGCAAGGTGTCCACCTCGGACCAGGAAAGCCGCCGACTCAAGCAGGCACTGGCCTCGCTCAGCCCGCGCGAGCGCGAGGTGCTGGACGAGTTGATTCGCGGCCACTACAACAAGAACATTGCGGACCATCTCGGCATCACACCGCGCACGGTGGAGTTTCACCGTGCCAATATTTTTGAAAAAATGGGCGTCAGCACGGCGGTGGAACTGGCCCACCAGCTGGGGCGTCTGGAGCCCATGGGGGCTGCCAGCGCGCCCGCGCCCAAAACCACTGGCGACTAAGCAAAAGGTTTCTATGACCAAGACCATCAAACGCATTGCCATCAACACCGGTGGCGGCGACGCCCCCGGGCTCAACGCCGTGATTCAGGCGGTGACGATTGCCGCCGACAACCTGGGCTGGGAGTGCTACGGCATTCGCGACGGCTTCAACGGCATTCTGTTTCCCGAGCGCTATGTCAAGGGCGGCGTCAACCGGCTCACCCGCGACACCGTGCGCGGCATCGGCCACCTGGGCGGCACCATTCTGGGCACCACCAACAAGGGCAACCCCCTGAGCTACCCCGTGAAACAGGCCGATGGCAGTACCCGCCATGTGGATCGTTCCGATGAGATCCTGAGCTATTTCGCCACCCATGAGATCGACGCACTGATCGCCGTGGGCGGGGACGGCTCACTGACCATTGCCAACGCGCTGCATCAAAAGGGGTTGGCGGTGGTGGGTGTGCCCAAAACCATTGACAACGATCTGGACAAAACCTTCACCACCTTTGGGTTTGACACCGCTGTGTCCTTTGCCACCGAGTGCATTGACCGCCTGCACAGCACGGCCGAGAGCCACCAGCGCGTGATCGTGGTCGAGGTCATGGGCCGCTACGCCGGCTGGATTGCGCTGCACGCCGGCATTGCCGGCAATGCCCACGCCATTCTGATGCCTGAAGTCGCGTTTGACATTGAAAAAGTGGCGCAAAAAATCCAGACCCGGGACGCCAACGGCCACCTGTATTCCTTGGTGGTGGTGGCCGAAGGGGCGATGGCTCAAGACGGCCAGCGCGATGTGGCCGCCCCGGCAGAAAAAGGCCATGTGGAGCGGCTGGGCGGCATTGGCGAACACGTGGCCCAGGCCCTGCAAACGATCACCGGCAAAGACACCCGCGCCGTGGTGCTGGGCCACTTGTTGCGGGGCGGCAGCCCCACCGCGTTTGACCGGCTGGCCGCCCTGCGCTTTGGTGCGGCGGCGGTGCGGGCGCTGGACGAAGGCCAGCGCGGCATCATGGTGGCGCTGGGTTTCCCGGGCGTGACCTACGTGGCACTAGAGGAAGTAGCCGGCCGCATGAAAGCCGTGCCACTGGACGGCGACACCCTGCAAACCGGGCGCGACCTGGGCATCTGCTTCGGCGACTAAGTGATTGTTTTGCTATTGATTTAGTAGCTGGTCGCGCAGGTTCTGCCTGCGCCAGAGGCAGATTTGGCTTGTATTTTTTCGCGCCTTAGCGGGGTGCCAAAATCGCCATCGTGATGCGAGACACACAGGTCAACTCACCCGCGTCGTTCACCATGTCAATCTGCCACACCTGTGTGGTGCGCCCCACGTGCACGGCCTTGGCCGTGCCGGTGACCCAGCCACTGGTGGCCGCGCGCAAGTGGTTGGCGTTGATGTCCAGGCCCACCGCCTTGTAGCCGTCCGGGCAAGCACAGTAAGCGCCGCTGGACCCCAGTGTTTCCGCCAGCACCACACTCACGCCGCCGTGCAACAGGCCGTAAGGCTGCTTGGTGCGCTCGTCCACTGGCACGCGGGCGCGCAAAAAGTCGTCGCCCACCTCCAGAAACTCAATGCCCAGATGCGACACAGCGCAGTTCGCGCTGAACGCATTCAGCCCCTCAACCGAGATAGGTTTCTTCCAGATCGACATTCAAACTCCCGGCACGTTGAAAAGACGCTCACTATAAGAAAATATGGATCAACTTCCCTGTCGCGTAAGCGCAAACCGTTATTTTTTGGAGCGGTATTCAGGCGGGTCAAATCAAGCGGCTTCACGGCTACGGAGCCACGTCGGGCAAGCAAGAAGCCAGCAACTGTTGAGCGCATCTCTTGTTGAAGATGTTCCCTCACGGGCTGAAATGACCGGCTTCATTTCAGTGATTTCAAGCGCCGGTACAAGGAGCGCTCGCTGATGCCCAGTTGGGCGGCGAGTTCGGCTTTTGTGCCGGTGTGGGCGGCAGCGGCGCGGCGCAGGGTCTCGGTTTCCATGGTTTTGAGGTGGGGTGGTGCGCCAGCGTGGACGGGTGCAATTTGCGGCTCAACCGGCGACATTGGCCTGCGACCGGTCTGGATGGCCTGCTTCAACAGGTGGGCTTCGATGACCTCACCGTCGCACATGAGTGCCGCGCGCTCCAGAAGGTTGCGCAGTTCACGAACATTGCCCGGGAACGGCAGCGTGTCTGCCAACGCCAGCGCCTCAGCGCTCAAGCGCAACACCTGTGGCGAAGCGACGCGGGCCAACAAGGCTTGTGCCAGAAGTGCCACGTCGCCTGTGCGTTCGCGCAGCGCCGGCAGCGCAATGGGAAAAGTGGACAGGCGGTAGTACAAGTCTTCCCGAAAACGACCGTCACTCACCATCTGATCCAGGTCGCGGTGCGTGGCCGAGACCACGCGGATATCCGCGTGACGCAGTTCGTTGCTGCCGACTCTTCGGTAGGTACCCGTTTCCAGCAGTCGCAGCAACTTGACTTGCATACTCAGCGCAATATCGCCCACCTCATCGATGAAAAGCGTGCCCCCGCTGGCCGCCTCCACCAAACCACCTCGGGCGGACGTGGCACCGGTGAATGCCCCGCGTTCATGGCCAAATAACTCGGACTCAAACAGGTTTTCCGGCAGGCTGGCGCAATCCACCGCCACGAGCGGCTTGGGCGCGCGCGGGCTCGCATCGTGCACAGCGCGTGCCACCAGTTCTTTGCCGGTGCCTGACTCGCCCAGTAACAACACGGTGGCTTGCGACGGCGCAACCCGTGCCACCAGAGACAGCATGTGCTGAAACGCGGGGGACCGGCCGATCAACCCCTGACGGGCGGGCTCACTGCCGGCTACGCGCAGAGGCTCCATTTTTTCCACAAAAAATGCGATGGCGCCAGCGGAGTCTGGCAGGGGCGAGAGCTCAATGTTCACGTATTCCTCGCCCCGTGGGGTGTGGTGCAAGTGCAGCACCCGCTCGCGCTGGCCCGACCGCAGCGATTGCGCCAATGGGCAGGACTCGCCTGCTTGGTCGCAGGGGACCGCGAAGTGGTGTGAAACCTCATAGCAGTGGCGCCCAACCGCGCTGCGTTCGGGGCTGTGCTCGCGCCGGTAGGCCGCATTGGCCGCGAGGATGCGGTACTGCCTGTCAAAAAGGATGTGGGGCTCGGGCAGGCTTTCCAGAAAGGCGGTGAGTTCGGGCAGGGGTTTCACGGGGTCTCTTTCTGTGACTGCCAAAGTGGCAGAAGATGGCAGTAGTATCTGCCAAAAATGGCAGTCTTGCCAAGTGGATGCGCTGGCTTCGTCGCCGTCAATTTGTTCAACCTGTTGATTTATATGGGTTTTTAAAACCCCGGAAGGTTGGCACGGTTCTTGGATAAGTCATGTCAACAAATGCTTGCTATGAACCTTCGAGATCGAACCTTGGTGCGCAAACTGGCCGTCGTGCTGGTGATCAAGCTGTTCGTGCTCGGCGGGTTGTGGTGGGTTTTTGTGCGTGAAGAGCGCGTGGCCGTGAGTCCGGAAACCGCTGCCACACAAATGCTGGGATCGTCCCCAGCGCCGCTGTCCAAATCCGTCCAGGAGTGATTTCGTGATCTCAGAACAATTGGTTGACTTGTCGCGTTTGCAGTTTGCTGCGACCGCGCTTTACCACTTCCTCTTTGTGCCCCTGACCATTGGCATGGTTTGGCTATTGGTGATCATGGAAAGTGTCTATGTGATGACCGGCAACGTGATCTGGAAAGACATGACCCGCTTCTGGGGCAAACTTTTCGGAATCAATTTTGCGCTGGGTGTGACCACTGGCATCACGCTTGAGTTTCAGTTCGGGACCAACTGGGCCTATTACTCGCACTACGTGGGCGACATCTTTGGCGCGCCACTGGCTATTGAGGGCATGATGGCCTTCTTTCTGGAATCGACCATGATCGGTCTGTTCTTTTTCGGCTGGGACCGACTTTCGCGCACCCAGCATTTAATGGTCACCACGTTGATGGCCGTTGGCACCAACCTCTCCGCCCTGTGGATCCTGATCGCCAATGGCTGGATGCAAAACCCCGTTGGTGCTGAGTTCAGCTACCAGACGATGCGCATGGAGATGACGGACTTCTGGGCCGTTGTGTTCAACCCGGACGCGCAGGCCAAGTTTGTGCACACGGTATCGGCGGGCTACGTGACGGGCGCGATGTTCGTGCTTTCTATCTCCAGCTGGTACTTGCTCAAGGGCCGCGACATTGAATTCGCCAAACGCAGCTTTCGCGTGGCGGCGGCTTTTGGTCTGGCCAGCGTGTGTTCGGTGATCGTGCTGGGTGACGAGTCGGGCTATACCGTGGGCGAAGCCCAACAAACCAAGATGGCGGCACTTGAAGCCATGTGGGAAACCAAACCCGCGCCAGCCGGTCTCACGCTGGTGGCCAGCATCAACGAGGCCGAACAGAAGAACAACTGGGAAGTCGAGATCCCCTGGGTCATGGGCCTGATCGGCACGCGCTCTTTGACCAAGGAAATTCCGGGCATTCACGAGATCAAAGAGAAGAATCGGGAGCGTATTGAGAACGGTATTCATGCCGTGACCGCGCTCGAAGCCCTGCGCCAGAACCCCCAAGACGTTGCCGCGAAAGCCGCCTTTGAACAAAGCAAAGCGGACCTGGGTTTTGGCCTGTTGCTCAAGAAGTACGTGGTGGATGTGCGCGACGCCACCCCCGAGATCATCCAGAAAGCGGTGGACAGCACCGTGCCGCGTGTGACGCCCATGTTCTGGGGTTTTCGCATCATGGTCGGTTTGGGCTTTGCCATGTTGGCGCTGTTCACGCTCGCCTTTTGGAGCACGGTCAAAACCAATTGCAGGGCGCGTCCGTGGTTGCTCAAATGGGCGCTCTACATGCTGCCTGCGCCTTGGATTGCCTGTGAGCTGGGGTGGTTTGTGGCGGAATATGGCCGCCAGCCTTGGACGATCTACGGCGTTTTGCCGACCCATCTCTCGGTGTCCACATTGAGTGTGAACAGTCTGTATGGATCACTGGCCGGGTTCGTTGGGTTTTACACCGTATTGTTGGTTGTTGAGGTGTACCTGATGGTGAAGTTTGCGCGCATTGGTCCCGGCAGTCTGGGCACCGGTCGCTATGAACAAGAGCCTGTGCACCACGTGGCCCACGCATAACAAGGAAACGCCATGTTCGATTACGAAACTTTCAAACTGATCTGGTGGCTGCTGGTGGGTGTCTTGCTCGTGGGCTTTGCCATCATGGACGGCCACGACATGGGCGTGGGCACCCTGCTGCCTTTCGTGGGTCGCGACGACACCGAGCGCCGCGTGGTGATCAATACCGTTGGCGCCCACTGGGAGGGCAATCAGGTGTGGTTCGTCACCGCAGGGGGTGCCCTCTTTGCGGCGTGGCCGCTGGTCTATGCCACCGCCTTCAGCGGGTTCTATTGGGCCATGATGGCCGCGTTGTGGGCTCTGTTTTTCCGCCCAGTGGGATTCACCTACCGCAGCAAGATCCACAACGCGACCTGGCGCAGCACGTGGGATTGGGGTTTGTTCATCGGTGGGTTCGTGCCGCCGGTGATCTTTGGCGTGGCGTTTGGCAATTTGTTGCAAGGCGTGCCATTCCAGTTTGACCCATACCTTGTGTCCACCTACACCGGTAGCTTCTGGCAATTGCTCAACCCCTTTGCCTTGCTGGTGGGCGTGGTGAGCAGCGCCATGCTCACAATGCATGGCGGCGCTTATCTGGCGCATCGCACGGAAGGCGTGATTCAGGGCCGTGCCGTGAAGGGCGCGATGGGTGCGGCGTTGGTCATGGTGTTGGCCTTTGTAGCCGCTGGGCTTTGGCTGCAGAGCATTGAAGGCTATCGAATCACCTCGGTGGTTGACGGATCGGCGATGCCTGACCCGCTGGCGAAAACGGTGGTGCGCGAGGCCGGCGCCTGGATGGCGAATTACGCCGCTCAGCCGCTACTCTGGTTGTTGCCCGCCATTGGCGTGTTTGGTGCACTGTCTGCGGCTGCGCTGCTGATGGTGCGTCGCACGCTCACTGCTTTTGTCATGTCTGCGCTGGCCATCGTCGGCGTGATTGGCACGGCGGGTGCGTCCATGTTCCCGTTTGTCATGCCTTCGAGCACGATGCCGTCGGCCAGCCTCACGGTATGGGACAGCGTGTCCAGTCACCTCACGCTGGGCATCATGTTCTGGGCCACGATGATCTTGTTGCCCATGATCGTGATCTACACCTCTTGGGCCTACCGTGTGATGCGTGGCAAGGTGACCGCGGCCTACATCCGCGAAAACGAACACGGCGCCTATTAAGTCGCTGACTGTTTCCATCAACTCAACAACCAAGGAAATTCAATCATGTGGTACTTCGCCTGGGTTCTCGGTGTGGGTTTCGCGGTCTTTCTGGCTATTCTGAACGCCATGTGGGGAGAGAGTCAGGACGCACGGGCCGCCGCGCGCTCAGAGGATGTGTGATGCCTGTGCCCAGAACAACAATCCCTTCAACGTCCGTCATGTCTGAGCCAGAAAGCACCACCAGCCGGGTCCATGTGCCGAGCCTGATGGCCGCTTTGTTGCTCATGGTGATCGGCAGCATTTATCCCCTGCTGTTCACAGATGCCAGCGGGAAGGCCGACCATGCGCTGGCGACGGCGTTGTTCTGGGCCATGAGCGCCGGATTGGTGCATGGCGTCGGCTTTGCGCCGCGTTTTGTCCTCTGGCGCTGGCTGTTTTCGGGTTGGGCGTGCTTGGCAGGGCTGGCTTTGGCGGCGTTCTTGCGTTGGGGGGCATAGGGTGCTGTTTCGCATGCTTCACGACGAACGCAGTGGCGAGTTGAGTTACCTGCTGGCAGACGCCGATGCCGGTGAGGCCGTGCTTGTGGACCCGAGGCGTCACGATCTCACCGTCTGGCAGGCGGTGTTGAACGAGCGAGGCCTGCGGCTGCGATGGGTGCTCCGAACGCATCAGCACGATGTATTGCAGCCCGGTGAATATGAGGCGCTGCAGGGCTTGGGCGCGCCGTGCGTGCAAGGCCCGGCCCCGGCAGTGGGTGCGGTGCGATCCGTTGTCGAAGACGATCTGCTGCCTTTTGGCAATGAGTTTGTTCAGGTGTTGAAGACACCCGGGCACACGCCCGGTTGCTTGAGCTTCGCCTGGCGAGACCGGGTGTTTTGCGGTGGCCTGTTGGCGGTAGATGCGTGTCCTCATCAACCCTATCCGGCTGATGCGTCGGCCTTGTGGGACAGCGTGCACCAGCAAATCTTCACCTTGCCAGATGAAACCCTGCTGTTTTCGGGCCATGAGCGCCAGGCCCGGGCGGTGAGCACGGTGCTGGAGCAGCGCCGATGGCACCCCTTCTTGGCTGGCGTCTCCAGAGATGCGTTTTTGGCGCGCGCTGCTGCCTTGTTGTTGCCACGATGGTCTGAGCCTCTTACTGAAAGTATTTCTATATGACCACTTCTACTCGTATCACCCTGATTGGTGCAGGATTTGGCGCGCTGTCCTGTGTGCGCGAGATTCGCAAGCGTGACCGCCATGTCGAGATCACCCTGATCGCGCCGCGCGCGGAACTGCACTATCTGCCAGGCATCATCTGGATTCCCGCCGGGTTGCGCACGCGCGAACAATTGATCGTGCCCCTTGATAATTTCTTTCAGCGCATGAAAGTTCGTCACGTGGCCGCTGAGGTGACAGGCCTTCGCGAAGGCGGGCGTGTGGTGGATACCACGGTGGGTGAGATCACCAACGACGCGCTGGTGATTGCCAGCGGCGGTCGTTTCATCAAGAAGTTGCCCGGCATTGAACATGCGATCACGCCTTGCGAAGGGATCGCCGCTGCCGAGAAAATTCGCGACCGCTTGCGGGAGATGAAAGGCGGCACGATTGCTGTCGGCTTCGGTGGCAACCCCAACGAGCCCAGTGCAGTGCGTGGCGGGCCGATGTTTGAGTTCTTGTTTGGCATCGACGAACAGCTCAAGCGCGAGGGCCGACGCGACAAATTCGATCTGGTGTTCTTCAACCCCTCCAAAGAGCCCGGCGCAAGACTCGGACCCAAGGCCGTGAAGCACTTGCTGGCGGAGATGACCAAGCGTGGCATCCGCACCCACTTGGGCCACAAGATGACGCGTTTCGATGCTGATCGCGTGGTCACCGAAGGAGGGGAGTTTTCTGCCGATCTGATCTTGTTCATGCCCGGCATGACGGGCAACGCCTGGTTTGATCAAACGAATTTGGCGCGTTCGCCGGGCGGCCTCTTGCAAGCCGACGCGCAATGCCGCGTGGTTGGCAGCGAACATGTTTATGTGGTGGGAGACTCGGGCAGCTTCCCTGGTCCTGATTGGATGCCCAAACAGGCCCACATGGCCGATCTGCAAGCCGCTGCGGCGGCGGAAAACGTGTTGGCGGGGTTGCGCGGCCAGACGCCTGCCGCCACTTTCAAGGTCGAGTTGATTTGCATCATCGACGCGCTCGACCACGGCACCCTGGTGTTCAGAAATACACAGCGCCAAATCATCTTGCCCTCGTCCCGTTTGTTCCACTGGGCCAAACGGTATTTCGAGGGCGTTTACCTGAAGAAATACCGATGAACACAACAACTGCTGTCACTATTTATGACGCGCTAGGCGGCGAGGCCGGCATCCACCGATTGGTGAACCGTTTTTACGAACTCATGGATGAGCTGCCCGAGGCCTACGCGGTGCGCCAGATCCACCCCGAGAGCCTGACGGGCAGCGCTGAGAGTCTGTTTGAATACCTCTCGGGCTGGTTCGGTGGCCCCTCGCTCTACATCGCCAAGAAGGGCCACCCGCGCCTGAGAATGCGCCATGCCCCTTACAAGGTGGATTTGCGCATGCGCGATGAATGGATGCTGTGCATGACCCAGTCTCTGACCGAACAGGTCGCCGATCTTTCCTTGCGTGAAAGCCTGATAGAGCGCTTTGCGCAAATGGCGGATCACATGATCAACACCGATACAAGCGCCCACACCTGCAGTCAAGCGGCGCTGTCCGCCTGACCTCCATTTACCTTGACGAGAAACAAACCCATGAACGCATTTCAAGACCATTACCCCGAAAACCTGTCGCACTGCTACGGTTGTGGCCGCCTCAACACCCACGGTCACCAGATCAAGACCGAGTGGGACGGTGGCGAGACCGTGACCCGCTTCCGCCCCGAGCCTTTTCACACCGCCGTGCCGGGGTTCACCTACGGCGGTTTGATTGCGTCGCTGATCGACTGTCACAGCACCGGTACAGCTGCGGCGGCCATGTACCGACAAGAAGGGCGAGACATGGATTCGCTGCCCGCATTCCGCTTTGTCACCGGCTCGTTGCATGTGGATTACCTCAAGCCCACGCCGCTCGTTGAGCTGGAGATCCGAGGCACGGTGAAAGAGATCAAGGGTCGCAAGGTGGTCGTTACCACTACAGTGTTCGCCAACGGCGTGGCCACTGCACGGGGCGAGGTGGTGGCCGTGCAGATGCCTGAGAACTTCGGCCAGACCTGAAAGCGGTGCATCGCCGTGCAGTGCCGCCTGCCGTTGGACCCGGTAGGAATGGCGAACTTTGAAAAGGGGAGACCGATACCCACAAGGTAGGAGCCTGCCCCAGTCGCCAATGACGACGCCGGTTTTGGCAAATCTTCACGGGAGTGTCGGGCGCGTTCTGACGCCCAGGCGATAGCGGGACGCGCCGGCTCCGACTACCCTCTTGACATGACGCCTACCCCCACCCCGCCTTACCTGCCCCAAATCACCTTGTACGAGCATTGGCTGGAACACCAGCGCGGGCGGCGTTTTGCGTCTTATGACGCGCTGTGGCACTGGTCCACCACCGATCTCAATGGCTTTTGGCAAAGCGTCTGGGACTACTTTAAGCTGACCTCACCCACGCCGCACTCGGTGGTTTGTGACGAGGCGCCCATGCCTCACACCCAGTGGTTTGTGGGTGCACAGGTCAACTACGCACAGCAGGTCTTTCGCCACGCCAAACCGGCCCATGCGGCGGGCTGCCCGGCGGTGGTCAGCCACAACGAAAGCACTTTGGGCCACGAACCCGCCCATGAAATCAGCTGGCCCGAGTTGCGCCGCCAAGTGGCGTCCCTGGCGCTGCACTTGCAAGCGCAAGGTGTGTTGCCGGGCGACCGGGTGGCGGCGTGTTTGCCCAACGGGCCAGAAGCGGTCGTAGCGTTTTTGGCCACGGCCAGCATTGGCGCCATCTGGAGCATTTGCGCCCCCGACATGGGCACGGCGGCGGTGCTGGACCGTTTCCAACAAATCCAACCCAAGGTGCTGATCGCCTGCGACGGCGTCGTTTACGGCGGGCGCACGCTGGACCGCACGGCGGTGGTAGCCGAGTTGTGTGCGGGCCTGCCATCGCTGCAGCATGTGCTCATTCACAAGCGCCTCGGCGTGTCTTTGAATGCTATCGAATCAATAGCTGCTTGCGCAGACTTTACAGGCGCTACAGCCCGAAATGATGCCCAAACAGCCGCGTTCGAGCCGGTGTGGCTGCCGTTTGACCATCCCTTGTGGATCGTCTATTCCAGCGGCACCACCGGCTTGCCCAAGCCCATCGTGCACGGCCATGGCGGCACCATGCTGGTGGCCCTCGCACTGAAAGGCTTGCACAACGACGTGGGTTGCAGCTACGCCACCAACTCGTTGGGCGAGCGCTACCACTGGTACAGCTCCACGGGCTGGGTGATGTGGAATGCACAGGTCAGCGGCCTGCTCAGCGGCACCACCATCTGCCTGTTTGACGGCAACCCGGCCGGGCGCACGGTGGACGAACAGGGTCAAAAAGTCACCCCCGACTGGAGCACGCTGTGGCGCTTTGCGGCCGACGTGGGTGTCACCTTCTTTGGCGCCGGTGCTGCGTTTTACGCCAGCTGCCAAAAAGCGGGGCTGGACTTGAGCGCGGTGGGCGACCTGTCCCGCATTCGCGCGCTGGCCAGCACCGGCTCGCCCTTGAGCCTGGACGCGCAGACTTGGGGCACCCGGCAGTTCGCCAATCTGGCTGGCAACCCGGCGCAGAAAGACATCTGGTGGTGCAATATTTCGGGCGGCACCGACTTTGCTGGCGCCTTCATCGGTGGCAATCGCACGTTGGCGCAGGTGCCGGGTGAAATGCAATGCCGCCTGCTGGGCTGCGCCGTGCAAGCCTGGGACGAGCAGGGCGACCCCGTGATGGACGAGGTGGGCGAACTGGTTTGCACCCAGCCCATTCCCAGCATGCCGCTGTACTTTTGGGGCGACGAAGGCAAGCAGCGATATCTGTCGAGCTACTTTGACATGTACCCCGGCGTCTGGCGCCATGGCGACTGGCTCAAAGTGGGGGCCAACGGCGGCTGCGTGATTTACGGCCGCAGCGACGCCACCATCAACCGCCACGGCCTGCGCATGGGCACCAGCGAGTTGTACAGCGCGGTCGAAGCCTTGCCCGAGGTGCTGGACTCCTTGGTGGTGGACCTGGAATACCTTGGGCGGGAAAGTTACATGCCGCTGTTTGTGGTGCTGCGCGAGGGGCTGGTGCTGAATGACGACTTGCGCACCCAGTTGGTGGGCGCCATCAAAACCGCGCTCTCACCGCGCTTTGTGCCCAACGAGATCTTTCAGGTGGCCGCCGTGCCCCGCACCTTGTCGGGCAAAAAGCAGGAACTGCCCATCAAGAAACTGCTGCTTGGCCAGCCGCTGGACAAGGTCGTCAACCGCGAGGCCATGGCCAACCCCGAGTGTCTGGACTGGTACGAGGCGCTGGCTGAAGCTCGCCAAACCGGGTCGGCTCAACCGCCTGCCAGCACGCCTTTGGCATAAAGAAGGAAAATACCCCCTTCGCCGGGCCGCTTGTTGGCCGCCCGGCCCCCGTTTTTGTGCCGAAAGTTAGATGTGACGAACAAGATTACCTTTGTGGCCACCGCCGCCTTTGAAGCCGCCCGGCGCATCGATGAACTGCCCGCCGGCCACCGCGCCCGCCAGCTGCATGGCCACGGCTTTCTGGCCAGCCTGCGCTGCTGCCCGCCCGTTGGCTCGGCGCCGTTTCCCGGTGGCGAGTTGGACAGCCTGCAAGCCACGCTGGCGCCCGCCGCCGCGCAGCTGGACTACCAGTTGCTCAACGACCAGGTGCCTTCGCCCACCAACCCCCACATCGCCCGCTGGGTGCAAAGTCAATGCGCTGTGCCGGGGCTGGGCGCCGTGGCGCTGCAAAGCACCACCACCGAGGGCTGCGAGGTGAGCGCCAGCGGCCAAGTGAACTTGTGGCGCCGCTACGCTTTTCACTCCGCCCACCGCCTGCCCAACGTGCCCGTTGGCCACAAATGCGGCAATATGCACGGCCACGCTTTTGAGGCCATTCTTCACATGGGGTGGGACGACACCGCCAACCCCAACAGCCTGGGCTACGAGCAACTGGATGCCGCCTGGGCGCCCATCCACGCGCAACTTGACCACGCCTGCCTGAACGAGCTGGCCGGCCTGGAAAACCCCACCAGCGAAATGCTGTCGAGCTGGATCTGGCAGCGCTTGCAACCCGGCCTGCCCGCCTTGAGCGGCGTCACCGTGTATGAGACCGCCAGTTGCGGCGCCCACTATGACGGCGGCACCTACCAAATCTGGAAAGAGTTGACGCTGGACAGCGCCCTGCGCTTCAAACACGCGCCTGAGGGCCACCCGCGCCGCCTGTTGCACGGCCACACCTACACCCTGCGTTTGCACCTGAGTGCGCCGCTGGACGAGATCATGGGTTGGACGGTGGACTTTGGCGACGTCAAAGAGGTTTTTAACCCCCTCTTCAAGATGCTGGACCACAAACCCCTGTACGAGATACCCGACCTGGCCGACTGCGACACCGCCAGCATCGCCAACTGGGTCTTGGCCAAAGCCCGCACCGCTTTGCCACAGCTGTACCGCGTTGACTTGTTCGAAACCCGTGGCTGCGGTGTGCTGGTCTCCACAGGGCAAGACGGGCCGCAATTGCCGCTTTGAAACGCAGGCCCGCCCGCCAGAGCGGGCCGGGCCTGAACGCCCTGTGGGTGAGGGCGATCAGAGCTTGAACACGCCCACCACCTGCACCAGCTCATCGGCCTGGCTCCTCAAGCTGCTGGCAGCGGCGGCCATCTCTTCGACCAGCGCCGCGTTTTGCTGGGTGGCCTGGTCCATGGACGTGATGGCTTCATCCACCTGAGCCACACCGGCACTTTGCTCACTGCTGGCCGCGCTGATCTCGCCCATGATGTCGGTCACCCGGCGGATGCTGCTGACCACTTCGGTCATGGTGGCGCCCGCTTTGTCCACCAAAGCGGTGCCAAGCTCGACGCGTTCGACGCTGGTGTTGATGAGGGTTTTGATCTCTTTGGCCGCCTCTGCACTGCGACCGGCCAGGCTGCGCACCTCGCTGGCCACCACGGCAAACCCACGGCCCTGCTCGCCCGCGCGAGCCGCTTCCACGGCCGCGTTGAGCGCCAGAATATTGGTCTGAAAAGCGATGCCGTCAATCACCGCAATGATGTCGCTGATCTTGTGGCTGGCCTCGCTGATGCCCTTCATGGTGTCCACCACTTGCCCCACCACCTCGCCCCCTTGCACCGCCACCGTGGACGCGCCCCTGGCCAACTGATTGGCCTGCTGCGCGTTGCTGGCGTTTTGCTGCACGGTGGCGTTGAGTTCTTCCATGCTGGCCGCTGTTTGCTCCAGCGCGCTGGCCTGGTGTTCCGTGCGGGCGCTCAGGTCGTTGTTACCCTGCGCGATCTCGGCGCTGGCCAGTGCGACGCCGTCTGCGCTGATGCGCACCTGGCCCAGCACGCCGTGGATCTTGGCCACAAACTGGTTAAACCCGTTGCCGATCACGGCCAGTTCGTCTTGGCCTTTCACCTCCAGTTTGGTTCGCAGGTCCGCATCACCGGTGGACATCTCGGCCATTGCAGAGCTAAGGGCGCGTAACGGCTTCATCAAACGTGACACTACTACCACCAGAACCACTGCCGTGGCCAGCGCACAAGCCAGTGCCACCATCAAGGTGTAGAAAACCAACTGGCGCGACGAGGCTGTGGCCACGCTTTGCGGAAAACTCAGACGCACCGACCAAGGCGCGGTGTCGGGGTGCACGCTCACCGGTTGCAACAAATGGATCACATGGTTGGCATCGGTGTACTCAAAGAATTGGCCCTGTTGAATCGCATTCAGTCCGGCCGCGGGAATGTCGTCGGCCTTTTTGTTGACCAAGGCCGCATCGGCGTTGGTGGCGTACAGCCGGCCGATTGGAGAGCAGCGTCAAGCTGCCGCCCCCAATGACTTTGACATCGGTCAAAGTTCGCCGAGCTGGGTCGAGCGGGCCAAGTCTGCGAGCCGCGCCGCAAAAACTTGCCATTCAGCAAAATGGGCGCCACCAGCGAGGCCATTAGCACATCCTTGCCTTCA
Organism: uncultured beta proteobacterium; assembly: GCA_963781205.1. GTDB lineage: Bacteria > Pseudomonadota > Gammaproteobacteria > Burkholderiales > Burkholderiaceae_C > Rhodoferax. The sequence goes on from CAWAFG010000024.1 coordinate 105,322, forward strand.
ATGGGGTAGACGTAAGGCTCGGTGAGGTGGACCTTGCCGGTCTTTTTCTGGGAATGTCGTACCAATCATTGGCGCCGGGCGCGGGGTCAAACAGAATCGGGTCTTCATCATGAAAGGCGCCGCCATCCTTGCGCGTCCAGTAAGGCATGTGGCGGCCCGTGGCGTCGTACACCGGCGCTCGGCCTGCAAACGCTGCGTCATCGCCGTCCAGCGCGTTGGGCTCCCACGTCACGGCCGCGCCCACAAAGTCGGGCGAACTGATCAGGGTCGACTGGATATTCGTCAATCCGGGGCGGCGCCGAGCGGCAAGTCGGCCGCCTTGGTGTAGGACATGGCGCCGGCCAATGCCATCACCGAATACAGGTTGGCCCGAATCCGGGTTTCAAGCGCGCTGGCCGCCTCGCGTGCCGACGTTCGCGCCAGGTCCAGGGTGGCTTCCTCGGCGGTGGCACTGCTCTTGACGCCAATCACGGTGGTCGTGATGGCCAAACTGGCCACCACCAAAGCCGTGGCGGCAGCACAGATTTTGACGTTCAACGACAAACGACTGCCCCAGCCTGGAGGCGATGGCAAGGGCTTGTAAGCAAGCTTCATGACGACGTCCTTTCAGGTCTTTT
>CAWAFG010000025.1:0-25577 GCA_963781205.1 uncultured beta proteobacterium
CCCGGCCTGCCCGCCTTGAGCGGCGTCACCGTGTTTGAAACCGCCAGCTGCGGCGCGGTGTTTGACGGCGCGCACTACCGCATCTGGAAAGACCTCACGCTGGACAGCGCCCTGCGCTTCAAGGCGGCTCCCGCGGGCAACCCCAGGGGCCAGTTGCACGGGCACACCTACACCCTGCGATTGCACCTGACTGCTGCGCTGGACCAGGTGATGGGCTGGACGGTGGACTTTGGCGATGTCAAAACCCTGTTTGACCCGGTGTTCAAGGCGTTAGACCACAAACCCCTGCACCAAATTGCCGACCTAGCCGATTGCGACACCGCCACGGTCGCCAACTGGATTCTGGCCAAAGCGCGCGCCGCTTTGCCCCAGCTGTACCGCGTTGACTTGTTCGAAACCCGTGGCTGCGGTGTGTGAAACTCCACAGGGCAAGACGGGCCGCAATTGCCGCTTGACACGCAGGCCCGCCCGCCAGAGCGGGCCGGGCCTGAACGCCCTGTGGGTGAGGGCGATCAGAGCTTGAACACGGCCACCGCCTGCACCAGCTCATCGGCCTGGCTCCTCAAGCTGCTGGCAGCGGCGGCCATCTCTTCGACCAGCGCCGCGTTTTGCTGGGTGGCTTGGTCCATGGACGTGATGGCTTCATCCACCTGAGCCACACCGGCACTTTGCTCACTGCTGGCCGCGCTGATCTCGCCCATGATGTCGGTCACCCGGCGGATGCTGCTGACCACTTCGGTCATGGTGGCGCCCGCTTTGTCCACCAAAGCGGTGCCAAGCTCGACGCGTTCGACGCTGGTGTTGATGAGGGTCTTGATCTCTTTGGCCGCCTCTGCACTGCGACCGGCCAGGCTGCGCGACCTCGCTGGCCACCACGGCAAACCCACGGCCCTGCTCGCCCGCGCGAGCCGCTTCCACGGCCGCGTTGAGCGCCAGAATATTGGTCTGAAAAGCGATGCCGTCAATCACCGCAATGATGTCGCTGATCTTGTGGCTGGCCTCGCTGATGCCCTTCATGGTGTCCACCACTTGCCCCACCACCTCGCCCCCTTGCACCGCCACGGTGGACGCGCCCCTGGCCAACTGATTGGCCTGCTGCGCATTGCTGGCGTTTTGCTGCACGGTGGCGTTGAGTTCTTCCATGCTGGCCGCTGTTTGCTCCAGCGCACTGGCCTGGTGTTCCGTGCGGGCGCTCAGGTCGTTGTTACCCTGCGCGATCTCGGCGCTGGCCAGTGCGACGCCGTCTGCGCTGATGCGCACCTGGCCCAGCACGCCGTGGATCTTGGCCACAAACTGGTTAAACCCGTTGCCGATCACGGCCAGTTCGTCATGGCCTTTCACCTCCAGTTTGGTTCGCAGGTCCGCATCACCGGTGGACATCTCGGCCATCGCAGAGCTAAGGGCGCGTAACGGCTTCATCAAACGTGACACCACTGCCACCAGAACCACTGCCGTGGCCAGCGCACAAGCCAGTGCCACCATCAAGGTGTAGAAAACCAGCTGGCGCGACGAGGCTGTGGCCACGCTTTGCGGAAAACTCAGACGCACCGCCCAAGGCGCCGTGTCGGGGTGCACGCTCACCGGTTGCAACAAATGGATCACATGGTTGGCATCGGTGTACTCAAAGAATTGGCCCTGTTGAATCGCATTCAGTCCGGCCGCGGGAATGTCGTCGGCCTTTTTGTTGACCAAGGCCGCGTCGGCGTTGGTGGCGTACAGCCCGCCATTGGAGAGCAGCGTCAAGCTGCCGCCCCCAATGACTTTGACATCGGTCAGAATTTTGCCGAGCTGGGTCAGCGTGAAGTCTGCGGAGCCCGCGCCCAGAAACTTGCCATTCAGCAAAATGGGCGCCACCAGCGAGGCCATCAGTACATCCTTGCCTTCAATGGGGTAGACGTAAGGCTCGGTGAAGTAGACCTTGCCGGTCTTTTTGGGAATGTCGTACCAATCATTGGCGCCGGGCGCGGGGTCAAACACAATCGGGTCCACATGAAAGGCGCCGCCAGCCTTGCGCGTCCAGTAGGGCATGTGGCGGCCCGTGGCGTCGTACACCGGCGCTTGGCCTGCAAACGCTGCGTCATTGCCGTCCAGCGCGTTGGGCTCCCACGTCACGGCCGCGCCCACAAAGTCGGGCGAACTCATCAGGGTCGACTTGGACATCTCGTCAATCTGGGGCCGCGCCAGCGGCAAGTTGGCCGCCTTGGTGTAGGACATGGCGCCGGCCAATGCCATCACCGAATACAGGTTGGCCCGAATCCGGGTTTCAAGCGCGCTGGCCGCCTCGCGTGCCGACGTTCGCGCCAGGTCCAGGGTGGCTTCCTCGGCGGTGGCACTGCTCTTGACGCCAATCACGGTGGCCGTGATGGCCAAACTGGCCACCACCAAAGCCGTGGCGGCCGCACAGATTTTGACGTTCAACGACAAACGACTGCCCCAGCCTTGGGAGGCGATGGAGGGGGCTGGCAAAGCAAGCTTCATGACGACGTCCTTTCAGGTCTTTTTGGGAGATAGCAATCAATGCGAGGATACCTCGCATCAAGCCTGCCCGGACACGTTTCATGGGCGTCACGCCCGACAAAAACATCCCCAGGTGGTCACCCGTTGAACTCGTATTTTCAAGGTGTTTATGGCCTGTAGCGCTTGTATTACGGGCGTATGCCGCTATTGAATATGTAGCTATTTTGCGCTGCAATCCCCACTCTCGCTCCTGGTTCCATTTCGCACGCCGGGTGAGAAAGCGCGCTGTCATTTCAGGACGAGCGCTTGTCAGGCCTCAGACCACGTCAACAGACTTTGACCTCCTGACCATGGACGCGGGGAAGTCCATAGAAGCACCGTACAAAGCTCGGCCGGTTGGTCGCAGCGGCCGCGCAGCGACCCCGTTCAGGTGATGCATGTCCTTGAGCCCTGGGTTGTGCTGTGCTGCCGCTTCATCTTCTTCGGTGTTTGCACCGTACCGGGCGTGGCTATGGACTGTGGGTGCCACAAGCCCCTTAACCAGGAATTTCAAGACATTGGGCGTGTGAAAACCTATCGATCCAATAAAATTGAAATTTAGTAGATGGATAGATGATGCAATTACTTATTTCGCATGAGGTCACATCGTCGCGGATAGCGTCAACCAACATTCCCCCGGGTAAACGTCGTATTGGATTTGACATGAACGTTTTCTTTCCGGTCTTGACGCTGGGCTTGGCATGTTTTCTGAGCAGCCCAGCCAGGGCAGAGCCATGGAACACCACATCGAATATCTTGGCGCTGGCCCTGCCGGCGTTGGCTGCCACAGACACATTCAGACACCAAGATTGGGAGGGCGCCTCGCAGTTGACTTTGACATTGGGAAGCACGTTGGTTGCCACACAGGTTTTGAAGTCTCAATTTGAAGCAGTCCGTCCAGATGGGTCGGGTAATGACAGTTTTCCGTCAGGTCATACGGCGGTGGCTTTTGCTGCAGCGCGCTTCATTCAAAAACGTTACGGTAATGAGATCAATCCGATTGCGCTGTATGGTGCAGCCAGCCTGACCGCCGTTGCACGCGTTGAAGCCAACAAGCACTATTGGCGGGATACGCTCGCGGGGGCTGCTTTGGGCTATGCGATCGCGGATTACTTCACGGAGGAAAGCGGAATGCAAGGGTTGAGTTTTTCACCCTTGCCAAAGGGCGGCGTGTCGTTGACGTTTACACAGGCCTGGTCACTTTGGTGAACCGATTGTCGAGATGACGTGGCCTCAAGTTGGTCATACTTCGAATGGAGCTGTGCATCACATTTGCAGCAGTTCGAAAGCGATGACTCAGACGATGGGTGCGTTACTCGTGTTTCCGCCCCAGTGACATACCTCCAATCGACGCGATGAAACCGACTATTTGAGAGATCCCGACGTGAAACCACCTACGAAGACCAGCCGCCGTTCAGTATCACGATTGGCGTCGATGCGGTATGCCGCACGCGGCGTGGTGACGCTTCTCTCTACCCAAATAAATGCCCGCATTCACACCGTTGCTGCGCTGGTCGTCATCGCGCTGGGTTGCTGGCTTGATGTGAGTTGGAATGAATGGGGGCTGCTAATTCTCGCCATTGGTTTGGTGTTGTGCGCAGAAGCGCTCAATACAGCGATTGAAATGGTGGTGGATCTGGCATCACCGAATTGGCATGAACTGGCGCGCGATGCAAAAGACGTCGCAGCGGGCGCCGTCTTGCTTTCCAGCGTCGCTGCCTTTGCTGTCGGACTAACAGTTTTTCTGCCGAGGTTGTTGGAAAAGCTGTGAAGGAAGTCGCATTGAAGTCGTGAGTGGGTCGACTTTTGTCAGTAAATTCCTTTTGAAAAAGGCTCAGACCACTGAGGTAATTTCCCCCGTTTGTTTGTGAAGAGCCCTTGCTGCACGTTCCACGCAGCGGCTTGCTTTACATTTTTAACAAACTCAATGCCGTACTTCTTTGGGTCACTTTCACGCCGATCAACTCCCGCAGTGAGTGCGGAATGACACTGATCATTCTGCTATCGGTCATTGAACCTTCCAATATTGGTCTTTTCCCAATGAGGCCAGGCGAGTTCAACCAAGTTGTCATACATTTTTTGGGCTAGCGGGACGGGTTGTGATTTTTTTGGAATCCGCGGGCTCCGGATGACGCTGGACATGGATTTTCAAAAGTTTTTTGGCCTAGGCCACTTGTCTGATATGCGTACGTCGCTATTGAATGTGTAGCGGTTCTCGCGCTAAAACCTCCACTTTCACCCCCAACCCTCTCCGCCCCGCCGGGCGGACCAGTGAGCTCAACAGCCACATTTGGCCGCGTGTTGGGAGATTTGCAGTGTCTCGTCGGGCGGCGTTGATTTGTGTGGAGTGCGAGGCCGCTGTCAACTCATAACAGTGTTCCTATGAACACTCCGAAAAGTTGATTTTTGTGACATTTGACTGATGGAACAAGATCAGTTATCCAGACGGCGATGTCGGCGCCAGGAGCGGAAAACGGTATCTTGCGCTGCCGATTTCGACAGAAAAACCTGGTAAGAACGGTTGGGTCTGAGGGCTAGCGCGAAACGTTCTAACAATCACGCCGTAGTCGGCGGAACCTTACGCTTGCTGCAGTAGGCAAGTCCCGCTAAACCCAACCCTAGCAGGGCCAGCGAGCCGGGCTCAGGAACGGTGGTGACCGACGGCGGAGGGAACGTGCCATCCTCAATCGTGAAGGCAGAGTACGTCACGCTGGCCTGGGAGAAGTTGTAGAAGCCCATGGCCCCGTTCATAAAGTTGCCAGTGATGTCCAACTGCTTTACCCCGTTGACGAACACCTCAAGATCGTTCGGGCCAAAGTCAAAAGTGAATTCGTAATCGGTACTGAGCGCCCAGCCCGTGCCACCGAGCGTAGTGCCACGCTGAAGCTCCTGCAGACCAGAACCAGTCGAGGTGCCACCGAGATTGGCGTGCTGCCAAAACTCGTCCGCGTCCGGAATACCGGTCACTCGCGAGACCGCTAGCCCCGCAGGCGCGACTCCACCCGGCGAGGACGACGGCGCACCGAAGTCAAAGGACTGGGTACCGCGTTTCCAGTCGATCAGCAGGTAATCCGCCAACGTATTGCCGGTGTCGCCGGACTGATAGCCAAGCGCGAAGCCGATGAAGTCGTCATCACCCCCGCCGGACGAACTAATCTTGCCAGTGATTTTCGACCCGAACCCATTGAAATCGCTGATAAACAGCGTCGGTTGCCCGTTTGCGGACTGGAACACGCTGTCGCCGGAGGCCGTGGGCGTCCACACTCCTGCGGGAAAACTTGCCACCGAAGGGTATGACTCGGCCGTCCAGGTATTCAGGTTCACAGCCGTTGGCACGGCCAGAGCCATGACAGATCCAGACATCAAAACAATGCCGGTCAGGACGTTCTTCAGTTCAATGTTCACGTTCATCTCCTCAGTGACTTGATCGATAGGACGAAGCAGACGCCACGCCTTAGAGCAAGAGGCTTGATGCGATTCAACTTGTTGTTTCCTCTATCAGATAGTGACTTAACCAAAGGAAAAAATGAATCAACACCAATAAGTATTGGTATAAATGCAATTTACGGACCACTGATCGATTTTTTTGAAAAACATCAATGAATTCAACGGGAAAGTGGTGTGACTCAAGGCGACGACCCCAAGGGTGATTTGATAACTGTCAAAAATCCCGGCAGTTTGTATCAACTTTCCGCCGGAGGCGATCATTCCCATCTTCACCAACGGCGATCGAGTAGAGTCCAACGCCCATCCAATCCATACCCCACACCCCCATGAACCGACTGCAAGCGGAACAGCGCCGCCTTTACTTGACCCAGGACGCCACCTTGAAAGACTCAGGGTTGATCGACGCGCTGGGGCAAGTGCGGGCCTTGGTGGTGGACGTGGCGCAGCCGGCGGGGTGGGACGCGGTGGCGGCGCTGTGTCAGGGCATACAGGATGAGCTGGACTTACCCACGCCGGCCATTGCGGTGTCGGGCGGGGCGGGGTTTCAGGTGTGGCTCTCGTTGGCAGAGCCGGTGTTGGTTTTGCACGCACAGGCGTTTTTGACTGCGCTGTGTCAGCGCTTTTTGAGCACCGTTCCCGCGCGCCATGTTCAATGCCTGCCCGTGGCTGAGCCGTCTGCCGCGCTGCCAGCCCGGCACGCCAGTCTGGTGCCGGCGCTTCAGGGGGCGACTGGGCGATGGTCTGCCTTCGTGGCGCCCGGTTTGGCGAGCATGTTTGCTGACGAGCCTTGGCTGGATGTGCAACCCGGTATCGACGCGCAGGCCCAATTGCTGTGCCGTCTGGAAAGCATCTCGGTGGCGGACTTTGCCCGGGTCAAGAAGGAGTTGGGGCTGCTTGACGGGAAGGCTGCGCCCGGCGGCGGCTTGGGGACAGCCGTGCCGGCCAGCACGGAAACTGACCCCCGGCGCTTCTTGCTGTCGGTGATGAATGACCCGGCGGTGGAGATGCGTTTGCGCATTGAGGCGGCGAAGGCGCTGCTGCCTTAAATACGGGCCTGCCAGGCGGCAAATCACCCCAATGCCGCGCAGGGTGCCGCGTTATTATTCCGGCTCCAATATTTCAGCGGGAGCGTGTCATGGCCTTAATGGATTTCATCAGAAAACAGTTCATTGACATCATTCAGTGGACCGAGGACGACGATGGCACCTTGGCCTGGCGTTTTCCGATGCGCGACATGGAGATTCAAAACGGCGCCTCGCTGACCGTGCGCGAGTCTCAGCTGGCCGTGTTTGTGAACGAAGGCAAGGTGGCCGATGTGTTTGGCCCCGGCACCCACAAGCTGACCACGCAGACGCTGCCCGTGCTCACCTACCTGCAGAACTGGGACAAGCTGTTTGAGTCCCCGTTCAAGAGCGATGTGTACTTTTTCAGCACGCGCCAGCAGATCGACCAGAAGTGGGGCACGCCCCAGCCCATCACCATTCGCGACAAGGATTTTGGCGCGGTGCGCCTGCGCGCTTTCGGCAACTACAGCTACCGCATTGCCGACCCCAAGCTGTTTCACACCGAGATCTCCGGCACGCGTGATGTCTACACCGTGGGCGATCTGGATGGCCAGTTGCGCGGCATGATTCTTCAGCACATCTCTGACGCCATTGCCTCCAGCGGCGTGGCGTTTCTGGACCTGGCGGCCAACCAGATGGAGTTTGCCAAGGCCTTGACCACCGAGCTGGCACCCGCCTTCAGTGCCGTGGGCCTGAAGGTGGAGGCCATGACGGTGCAAAACGTCTCGCTGCCCGAAGAGTTGCAGAAGATCATGGACCAGAAAATTGGCATGGGCATGGTGGGCAACGACATGGGCAAGTTCATGCAATACCAAACCGGCCAGGCCATTCCCGAGATGGCCAAGGGCGCGGCCGGCGGTGGAGGAGGGGGCGGTTTGGCGGGCGATGCCATGGGGCTGGGCGCGGGCATGGCCATGGGGCAGGTGCTGGCGCAGACCATGCAGTCTGGCTTGCAAGGCGCGGGTGCAGCGGCAGCCGCGCAAACCGCTGCAGCCATCAAGCCTGAAGAGGTCATGGCCACGCTGGAAAAGCTGGGTGAACTCAAGTCCAAAGGCATCCTCACGCAGGAAGAGTTCGACGCCAAAAAAACCGAGTTGCTGAAGAAGCTGGTGTAAGCCACGTTGACTGGCTAAGCCCCACCTTACTTTGGCAACCGAATCCCCCCAGCGCGCTTACCGCGCGCCTTGTCCCGGCTGCGGCGCGCCGGTTGAGTTCCGCAGCGCGCAGTCCACGCACGCGGTGTGCGCCTATTGCCAAAGCACTGTGGTGCGCCAGGGCGAGACCTTGTCGCGCATTGGCAAGATGTCGGAGCTGTTTGACGACTTCAGCCCTTTGCAGCTCATGGTCAGCGGCCAGGTGGACCACCTGGGCTTTGTGCTGGTGGGCCGGCTGCAATACAAATACGCCCAAGGCGTGTGGACCGAGTGGCACGCGCTGTTCAACGACGGCAGCTCGGGCTACCTGAGTGAAGACAACGGCGCCTATGTGCTCAGCCGCCCGGTGACGCCCGCAGGGAACCTCCCTGAGGCGGCAAAGTTCCGCATTGGCGCACGCACGCAGCTGCAGGGCAAGACCTATTCCGTGGCCTCCAACACCGAGGTGTTTGTGTTGTCGGCCCAGGGCGAGTTGCCGCACCTGCCGGCCTTGGGTGCGCCCTTTGCCATGGTGGAGTTGCGCAGTGCCGAAGGCGAGGTGCTCAGTGTGGACTACGGCCCCACGTTGGGCGACAAGCCGCCTGCCTTGTCGCTTGGCCATGCCGTGCTGCTGGACGATTTGGCCCTCATCGGTTTGCGCGCCGAGTCGGCCAAAGATGAAAAAGGGCAGTCGTTCAACTGCCCAAGTTGCGGTGCCGCCCTGCAGGTGAAGTTGGCCAGCAGCAAGAGCCTGGTGTGCACGACCTGCCATAGCGTGATTGATTTGTCGAACGGTGTGGGCGCAGCCCTGAAGCACGCCGTACAAGACGAGCCAGTGGCGCCGCTGATTGCCTTGGGCAGCACCGGCAAGATGCAGGGCGCGAGCTGGCAGGTGGTGGGTTTTCAGCACCGCATGGGACACGCGCCGGGCGATGACGAGGAGTTTGGCTGGGAGGAATACCTGCTTTACAACCGCAAGCGCGGCTTTGTCTTCCTGGTGGATTCAAGCGAAGGCTGGAGCCTGCTGAAACCGGCCACAGGCGCGCCCCAAGTGGCACCGGATGGGCCCGCCACCTACTTGGGCAAGCGCTATGGCCTGAAAGAAAGCTACGAGTCTCAAGTGGAGTACGTGGCTGGCGAGTTTTACTGGCAGGTGAAGCGCGGCGAGACAACGCGCCACCGTGAATTTGCCGTGGGAAAAAGTTTGTTGTCTGAGGAAACCACGCGGGACGAAGTCACCTGGTCAGTCGGCCAAAAGCTCGAAGCCAGTGTGGTTGCCAAAGCGTTCAAGATGGACGAGCAGGGCGGCGCGTTCAAGCGGGGTGACGTGGCCCCCTTCAGCGCCAAGCCTAATATGGGTTGCGGCACCATTCTGCTGATCCTGTTCATTATGTTTTTTGTGTTGCCCTTCTTTTTCACAAGTTGCAGCCAGTGCGACCCCAATGTGGAGAACTGCAGCTCGTCGAGCAGCCGAACTTCAAGCGGTTCCTGGGGTGGGTCGTCAGGTGGCGGGAGCCACAAATGACCCGGGCCATTTCCCCCATGCGCAAGGGCTGGCCAACAGGCGGTCTTTCGTCAATTCAGTTTTTAAAGGAAATACATCATGGAACTTGAATGGCTGCGGCCTGCCGCGTTTTTTGGCTCGATTCTGTTTGCCCTGGTGGGCGTGCTGGTGTTCTGGATCAGCTTTGTCGTGATCGACAAGCTGACGCCCTACAACCTGTGGGAAGAGATTGTGGAAAAGCAAAACCGGGCCTGGGCATGGTGGTGGCCGCCATGTGCCTGGGCATTTCCATCATCGTGGCTGCGGCAATCCACGGGTGAGTGGGGTGAGCACGGGCCGGGCCGCCGCGTTGGGTGGTGGCTGGCCTCAAAGAACCCGTTGTCTGTGAACCCGTCTGCCACTCAGCAGCCGCGCCCGCTGGACGTGGCGCTGCTCTTCAGCGTTTTTGTGGTGGCGGCCTGCGGGCTGTTGTACGAGCTGACCGCCGGTGCCATTGCCTCGTATTTGCTGGGCGACTCGGTCCTGCAGTTTTCCACCATCATTGGCGCCTACCTGTTTGCCATGGGCATGGGTTCGTGGTTGTCGCGCTTTTTTGACCGCCAACTGCCCGCCCATTTCCTGCGTATCGAGTTGATGGTCGCCCTGGTGGGCGGGGCGCTGCCGGCGCTGCTGTTTTTGGCCAACGCCTACACACCAGGTGCGTTTCGCTTTTTGCTCTACACGCTGGTGCTGATTGTGGGCACGCTGGTGGGGCTGGAGATTCCGCTGGTCATGCGCATCTTGCGGCGCAACGTGGCGCTCAAAGAACTGGTCTCGCAGGTGTTGACCTATGACTACCTGGGCGCGCTGGCGGTGTCGCTGGCGTTTCCGCTGGTGCTGGTACCCAAGCTGGGGCTGATTCGCACCGGTTTGCTGTTTGGCTTGCTGAACGCCTGTGTCGCCGTGTGGGCGCTGTGGCTGTTTCGCCATGAATTGCGCCAATGGCGCGCCCACGCGCTGGCCTGTGGGCTGACGCTGGCGGCCCTGCTCAGGCGGCTTTGCGCTGGCCGACCGCATCACCAGCCTGACGGATGACCAGTTTTACCAGGAGCGCATTGTGTCGACCCTGACCACGCCCTATCAGCGCATCGTGGTCACGGCCGGCAAGTCGGGTCACCGGCTGTTTTTGAACGGCAATTTGCAGTTTGCCGAGCGCGACGAGTACCGCTACCACGAGGCGCTGGTGCACCCGGTCATGAGCGCCCACGGCGGGCCGCGCAAAGTGGCGGTGCTGGGCGGGGGCGACGGCATGGCGGTGCGTGAAGTTCTCAAATACCCCAGTGTCGAGAGCGTCACGCTGGTGGAGCTGGACCCGGCCATGACCACGCTGTTTTCTACCGATCCGGCGCTCACGCGGCTCAACGACCACGCCCTGCAGTCGCCCAAGGTGCGCGTGGTGAACACCGATGCGTTCAAGTGGCTGGAGCAAGAGGCCGAGAGCTTCGACGTGATCATTGTGGATTTTCCAGACCCCACCAACTTTGCCATTGGCAAGCTCTACACCAACTCGTTTTACGCCCTGCTGGACCAACGCTTGTCGGCCAGCGGTTATGCCGTGGTGCAAACCACCTCACCGCTGGTGGCGCGCAAGAGTTTCTGGACCGTGGTGAACACCATGGCGTCGGTCGGCCTGCAAACTGCGCCCTACCACGCCAACGTGCCCAGTTTTGGCGAGTGGGGCTTTGTGGTGGTGAGCCGCCGGCCGTTCAAGTTCGCCCAGACCTTGCCGGCGGGCTTGCGCTTTCTGGATGTGAAGAGCCTGCCGCTGCTGTTTGATTTTCCGCTGGACATGGCACGTGTTCCCACCGAGGTGAACCGCCTGTCCAACCAGGCGCTGGTCTACACCTACGAGCAGGAGTGGGGCCAGGTGGCGCACTGATGAGCGGGCTCAAACGGCGCCACTTTTTGGCCGGCGCGGCGCTGCCTTTGCTGGGCTGCGAGGCCGAGCGCGTGGTGAGTGGTGGTTTTGTGGGCGCGCGGTTCGAGCGGGGCCATTTGCTGCGCGAACCTGTCCAGGCTGTGAGCCGCGTGGTGATGCCGCGCACCCGGGTGCTGATTGTGGGCGGGGGCGTGGCCGGCTTGGCGGCGGCCCGTGCCCTGCGCCTGCGCGGCATCGACGACTTTCGGCTGCTGGAGCTGGAGGACACGGCCGGTGGCAACAGCCGAAGCGCGCAAATCAAGGGACTGGCTTGCCCCCTGGGCGCGCACTACCTGCCGGTGCCCGGCGACAACGCGCCTGAGGTGCAAAATTTGCTGGAAGAGCTGGGCCTGCGCCAGCGCCGGGCGGGCCGTTGGGTCATGGACGAGCGCCACCTGTGCCACAGCCCGCAGGAGCGACTTGTTTTTCAACGGCCACTGGCAAGAAGGGCTGCTGCCCTGGCAGGGCGTGGGTGCCAGCACGCTGGACGCCTACCGTCGGTTTGAAGAGCAGGTGCGGGCCTTGTCCCGCGCGGCGCCGTTTCAACTTCCTATAACAAATCGGCCTCTAGCGCCCGTGCAGTATGCGCTGGATGCTATTACTTTTGAAGCATGGTTGGCGCAAAACCAGTTGCTGGAGCCGCACTTGCGCTGGTACCTGAACTACTGCTGCCGCGACGACTACGGCGCAGGCATTGACACCGTGTCCGCCTGGGCCGGCATTCACTACTTCGCCAGTCGCCACGGCTTTCATGCGCCGCAAACCGGCGCGGGACGCAGCAACGAGGAAGAGTCCGCCGTGCTGACCTGGCCAGAGGGCAATGCCTGGCTGGCGCAGCGCCTTGCCGCGCCGTTGGGCGAGCGTTTGATGGCAGGGCGCGTGGTCACCCGCGTGGCAGCCGGCAAACACGGCGTGGAGGTCGATGCGTTTGACGCAGCCACCCAGCGCGCCGAGCGCTGGCAGGCCGACCAGTGTGTGATGGCCTTGCCCCTGTTCATTGCGCAGCGGGTGGTCGAGAACCCGCCAGCGGCCCTGGTGGACGCCGCCGCACGCCTGCGCTACGCCGCGTGGCTGGTGGCCAATGTGCACATCGACCAGGCCTTGCACGACCGCCCGGGCGCGGCGCCCAGTTGGGACAACGTGGTGTACGACGAGGCGGCGGGTGCCGAGGCGCTGGGCTACGTGGACGCCATGCACCAAAGCCTGCAGCGGGTGCCGGGCGCCACTGTTTTGACCTGTTACCGGGCCCTGGGCATTGGCAGTGCCGACCGCCAGCGTCTGTTGACGCTGCCGTGGAGTCATTGGCGCGATGCGGTACTGGGCGAGCTGTCGGTGCCGCACCCCGATGTGCGGCGCAAAGCCACGCAGATTGACGTGATGCGCTACGGGCACGCCATGAGCACGCCCGTGCCCGGTGTGCGCAGCAGCGCGGCACTGGCCGCCTTGCGCCAGCCGCAGTCGGCGCAGTGGCAGCGACTGCACTTTGCGCACAGCGACCTGGCCGCCTACTCGGTGTTTGAAGAGGCCTTCACCTTGGGCCACCAGTGTGGGCAGCGGGTGTAATCAGGCCGGCGCAGCAAGTGGGGCGGGCACTTGCCCCCGCTTGAGCGCGTGTTGATGCGTGTGTTGGGGTTGGAACAATTCAATGAGCGCGGCCATGAGTGATTGCGCCTTGGCCGAGTGGTCGCCCCCAAAGTTGCAAACGTACACATCCAGCGTGACCGCTTGTTGCTCAGGCCAGGTGTGCAGACACACATGGGATTCCGCCAGCAACACCGTCGCGGTGAATCCGCAGGGCGGCGCACCTGCTTGAGCGAACGAGTGAAACAACTCGGCCACGGGCTGCAAACCCGCGTCTTTGACCGCTTGCACACACCACGCGCCGGTGGTGGCCGCATCCGTTAACCAGTGCGCGTCGCATTGGCAGCCATGAAGATCGGCGGTGAGATGAAGTCCTTGCATGGCGTGACTTTACGGCAGTTCATGGGGAGAACGCGGTGCGCAGGCTGCAGAAATTGCCGCGCTCCCGGACAATGGGCCATGCTGAAAACCTCTTCTCCCTTGATTCGCGCCACTCTGGCGGCCTGTTTGGTGCTGACTCTACAGACCGGGTACACCGCCGAGTCCACAGACACCGCCGTGAGTGCCGTTCCACGCGGCAGTTGGGCGACTGCGCCTCGCCACTCGGCCGGCATCGCCCCCGATCCGGCCCAGTTGGTGGATGTGCCCATCGTGCAGATTTACGCCGCACGAACCTACGGCTGGCGGGCGTACTTTGCGGTTCACCCCTGGATCATCTACAAGCGCCAAGGCGAGACCGCCTACACCCGTTATGACGTGGTGGGCTGGCGCTCCAATGATGTGGTGCAGCGCAACTATGCCGTGCCGGACGGGCTCTGGTACGGCTCGACGCCGGAGCTGCTGGTGGACCATCGGGGCGAGGGCGTGGAAGCCATGATTGACGGCATTGAGGCGGCCATTGCCAGCTACCCCTATGCCCATGAGTACCGCAGTTACCCAGGACCCAACAGCAACACCTTCATGGCCCACATTGGGCGCGAGGTGCAGGCGCTCAAGCTGGACCTGCCGCCCAACGCCATTGGCAAGGACTACCGACCGTTGACGAACCCGGTCGGGCTGTCGTCGTCCGGCAGCGGTGTGCAAGTGGAGTTGCTGGGTTTGCTTGGCGTCAGCGTGGGGTTGGAGGAGGGCTTGGAGTTCAACGTGCTGGGCCTGAATTTCGGCATTGACTTGAACCGCCCGGCGCTGCGCTTGCCGTTTTTCGGGCGACTGGGCTTCAATGACGTCGAGACGCATCCCTCCGCAGGGGCGGCACTGGCTGGGAAATGAGCCAGGTTTGGCTCCATCGCTCCTTCCACGCACCCCGCCCAAGGGCGGTTCGTTTGTGAGGAAGCGCCTTGGGTTGCAGTCTGATTCCCGGGATTTGGGGCGGGTGTAAACCCTGAGGATATTGGTGGCACGAAACTCGCTTGGGTCTATAGAATAAATTGACCAATCGGTTAACTTATTCGTAGCGGTGCATCAAACTGGTGCAGCGCGGTCCAATTTGGCGTGTCAATGAACAAACCTGAATCTTCGTCCTCCCCTTTGAACCAAGGCACTGCGCCCAAATTGGCGGTGGAGGTTCGCAACGCCAGCGTGATTTACGGCCAGCAGACCGACTCGCCGGTCCATGCGCTGAGCGACATTGACCTGCAGATTCAGGAAGGCGAGTTTGTCGCCCTGATTGGCCCCTCAGGCTGCGGCAAAACCACCCTGATGCGGGTGATTGCTGATCTGGAAAAAATCAGCGCAGGCGAGGTGCTGGTGAATGGCGTGTCGCCGCATGAGGCGCGCCTGGCGCGCGCGTATGGCTATGTGTTTCAAGCGCCGGCCCTGTTCCCTTGGCGCACAGTGCTGGCCAACGTCATGCTGCCGCTGCACATTCAGGGGCGCCCCAAAGCCGAGGCAAAAGCCATCGCCCTGCAGCATCTGGAGCGGGTTGGCTTGAGTGGCTTTGAGAGCAAGTACCCCTGGCAACTCTCCGGCGGCATGCAGCAGCGGGTGTCGATTGCCCGCGCCTTGTCGTTTGAGCCCAAGATTTTGATGATGGACGAGCCCTTTGGCGCGCTGGACGAGATCACCCGTGACCGGCTCAACGAGCAGTTGCAGCAACTCTGGCAGCGCGAGCGCCGCACCGTGGTGTTTGTGACGCACTCCATCTCCGAGGCCGTGTACCTGGCCACCCGCATCGTCGTCATGTCGCCCCGGCCCGGGCGAATCGCCAAGGTGATTGAGTCGTCGCTGCCCGATGAGCGCCATCTCGGCCTGCGCGACTCAGCGGAGTTTGTCGCCATGGCGCACGCGGTGCGAGAGGCCTTGGCCGATGGGCACCATGACTGAGTCGCCCTTGCAGCATCGGCTGGCCCGGTTCCGCCACCACGGCGTCCCCGTGGTGGTGGTGATGACTGTTGTCTTGGTGGCCTGGTACCTGGCCGCTTGGGCCATGAATGCGCCGGGCGCCATCGAGCGCGTGATGCCAGAAGGCGGCGCTTGGGGCTGGCAAGACTTGCTGTCTGCCACGCTCTCAATGGACCGCCCAGTGTTGCCCGCACCGCATCAGGTGGCGCAGGATTTTTGGTCCAGCCTGGTGGATTGGCCCCTGAACTCGCCGCGCAACCTCATGTTTCATGTGGCCGTTACCGCCGAGTCCACCTTGTGGGGCTTTGTCATGGGCACCGCTTTGGGGCTGGTGTTATCCGTCTGCATCGTGCATTCCCGCACCCTGGACCGGGCGCTGCTGCCGTGGATTGTGGCGTCGCAAACCGTGCCTGTGCTGGCCATTGCGCCCATCGTGTTGGTCATCTTGGGCAGTCTGGGTTTTTCGGGTGTCGCGCCCAAAGCGGTGATTGCCATGTACCTGTGTTTCTTTCCCGTCACCGTGGCCATGGTGCAGGGCCTGCGCTCCCCACAGCGGATTGAGACCGAGATGATGCACACCTACGCGGCCTCACGCTGGCAAGCCTTGTGGCTGCTGCGCTTGCCAGCGGCCTTGCCCTTTTTGTTTCCCGCGCTTCGTGTCGGCATTGCCGCCGGTTTGGTAGGCGCCATGGTGGCCGAGTTGCCCACGGGCGCACAGGCTGGCCTGGGCGCGCGGTTGCTGACCGGTTCCTACTATGGCAACACCATCCAGATTTGGTCGGCCCTGGTGATGTCGGCCCTGCTGGGCTTGACGCTGACCACCGTGGTGGCGGGTGTTGAACGTCTGGCGTTGCGCCACCGGAGGCAGCCATGATGCGGTCCAGATGTTTCACGGCGGGCTTTGCGCTCGCGGGGCTGGTTGGCGCGGCGATCTTGATGGCCCTGTGCGTCAGCCAGGGGGAGGCGCCGCCCTCCAACTGGTTCTGGTTGCTCACAGCTGGCTTGGGCGTGTGGGCTGTGCAGTCGGTTCGCTATGTCGCTGCCCTGGATGGCTCCCGCATGGACGGCACGCTGACCGCTGCCTTGTTTGGCCTTTGGATTGTTTACTTCTGGCAACTGCTGGTCATGGCTTTTGATGTGCCCCGTGTGCTGTTGCCGCCACCCAGCACCATCGCCCTGTCCATGTGGGAGCATGGCGACCTGCTGTGGGGCGACTTTGTGCAAACCGTGCTCAAAGCCGTGTTGGTGGGCTGGGCGCTGGGCTCCGGCCTGGGTTTTGCCGTGGCCGTGGCCATTGACCGCATGCCTTTTCTACAACGCGGCTTGCTGCCGCTGGCCTCGCTCACCAGCACCATTCCCTTGGTGGCGGTGGCGCCCATTGCGGTGATGTGGTTTGGCTTTGAGTGGCCGTCCAAGGCGGCGGTGGTGGTGTTGATGACCTTCTTTCCGATGCTGGTCTCCACGCTGGCGGGCTTGAAGGCGTCGGGCAAGCTGGAGCGGGAGTTGATGTACAGCTACGCCGCCAGCTACACCGGCACTTTGCTGGCGCTGCGCCTGCCCTCGGCCTTGCCCTTTATGTTCAGCGCGCTCAAAATCAACGCCACCTTGGCACTGATTGGCGCCATCGTGGCGGAGTTTTTTGGCTCGCCCACCACCGGGCTTGGGTTTCGCATTTCCACGGAGGCGGCCAAGATGAATATGTCCCTGGTCTGGGGCGCGATTGTGGTGTCGGCCATCACCGGTTCGCTGGCCTACGTCTTGCTGGTGAAGCTGGAGCGCCGCGCGGCGTTCTGGCACCCGTCGGTGCGAGACGCATGACCTGTTTTTCTCGTTTGGTCAGTGCGCCTGAACTGACTGTTTCTTTTCCCAACCCTAGGAGCTCTCCATGATTCGTTCTTCGAAGATCACCAACAGCCTGCTGGCCGCGGTGCTGGCTGTATGCGGTGTGACGGCCAGTGGCGTTGCCACGGCCGCCGACAAGGTCACGGTGCAATTGAAATGGCTGCCCCAGGCGCAGTTCGCCGGCTACTACGTGGCGCAGGCCAAGGGCTACTACAAGGACGCGGGTCTGGATGTGACCATCAAACCCGGTGGTCCCGACATCTCCCCGGTGCAGGTGATTGCCGGCAACCAGGCCGACGTGGTGGTGAACTGGATGCCCGACGCATTGGCCGCCCGCGAAGCCGGTGTGCCCTTGGTCAATATCGCCCAGGTGTTCGACAAATCAGGCCTGATGCTGACCTGCAAAAAATCCAGCGGCGTGACCAGCCCGAAAGACCTGAAGGGCAAGACCCTGGGTGTTTGGTACGGTGGCAATGAGTACCCCTTCCTGAACTGGATGGCCAAGCTGGGTTACAAGACCGACACGGACATCAAGATCATGAAGCAGGGCTTCAATGTGGACCCGTTGCTGCAAAACCAGGCCGCCTGTATCTCCACCATGATTTACAACGAGTACTGGCAGGTGGTGGACGCTGGCGTGAAGGAGAGCGACTTGGTGACCTTCTTCTATGAAAAAGAAGGCGTGGCCTCGCTTGAAGACGGCTTGTATGTGATGGAAGACAAGCTCAAAGACCCCGCCTTTGTGGCGCGCATGGGCAAGTTCCTGAAGGCCACGTTCAAAGGCTGGAATGACGCTGTGAAAAATCCGGCAGAAGCGGCCAAGATTGTGGTGTCCAACGACATGTCGGGCAGCGCTACCGAGAAGGTGCAAAAGCGCCAGATGGAGAACGTGGCCAAGCTGATCACCACAGCAGGCACCGCCAAGATGGGCTACCTGGAACCCGCTGCTTATGAGCGCACGGTCAAGGTGCTGCTGGCCGCGGGCAGTTCACCCGTCATCAAGAAAGACCCGGGCAAGGCCGCTTATTCCCATGTGGTGTGGGACGCGGCTTCCAAGTAAGGCGCACTCACCCGCCTCTTTTTCACCCGCAAGGGTGGCCAGGGGCGGGTCAATGTGGGGTGGCCGCCACCATGTGGCCATGAATCGAAGCTATCATTTTGGACATGGCCCCGAAACCCCTGACCCGCTCCGGCGCGACGCCTGATGAGCCCAACAAGGGCCAGATTCGTCAAGCCAATGAAATCCTGATTCTCACCGCCGCCGAACGCGTGTTTGCAGGCGCCGGATTTGGTGGCGCCACCATGGCCGCCATTGCCGAAGCCTCCGGTTTGCCCAAGGCCAATCTGCACTACTACTTTGGCAGCAAACAGGAGTTGTACCGTGCTGTGCTGGCCCGTACCCTTGAAGATTGGTTGATGCCGCTCAATGCCATCACCCCTGAGGCCGACCCCGCGCAAGCCATTGAACAGTACATACGGGCTAAAATGGACCTTTCAGCCAAGCGCCCGCACGCCTCCAAAGTGTTTGCCAATGAGCTGTTGCATGGCGCACCCGTGGTCAAAAACTTGCTGATGACGGAACTGCGAGACATGGTGCAGGTCAAAGCCGCCGTGATGGACGGCTGGATGGCATCGGGGCGAATGGCCAAGGTCGATGCGACCCACTTGTTTTTTAGCATCTGGGCAGCAACACAAACCTACGCGGATTTCGATGTGCAAGTGAGTGCCGTGCTGGGTGTGGAGAGTCTGCAAGAGGCGCATTACACCCGCGCGACCGAGCATGTGGTGGCGTTGGTGCTCAGAGGTTGTGGTTTGTCCAGCTAACTTCAGCGCATATCCATATGAAAAAACAAACCAAAGGCCGGGTCGGTTTGTCAGTGCCCAGGTGTTACACCTGAGGGTTGTTCCGATTTTTTGAATTTTTACCAAAGACAGTCATGAGTGCATTCCTCGAAGAAACCGTTTTAAGCGTCCACCACTGGACCGACCGCCTGTTCAGTTTCACCACCACACGCGACACGACGCTGCGTTTCTCCAATGGGCACTTCACCATGATTGGCCTGCGCCAGGAAAACGGCAAGCCGTTGCTGCGCGCTTACAGCATCGTCAGTGCCAACTACGAAGAGCATCTTGAGTTTCTGAGCATCAAGGTTCAAGACGGCCCGCTGACCTCCCGCCTTCAACACATCAAGGTGGGCGACAAGATCATTGTGGGTCGCAAACCCACAGGCACGCTGTTGATTGACTACCTGCTGCCTGGCAAAAACCTGTACCTGCTGGGCACCGGCACCGGCGTGGCCCCGTTCCTGAGCGTGGCCCGTGACCCGGCCACTTACGAGCGGTTTGAAAAAGTGGTGTTGGTGCACGGTGTGCGCGAAGTGGCTGAGCTGGCCTACCACGACTACCTCTTGCATGAACTGCCCAACCACGAGTTCCTGGGTGAAATGGTGACGGACCAGTTGCTGTACTACCCCACGGTGACCCGCGAGCCCTTCCGCAACCAGGGTCGCATGACCGATTTGCTGGAATCCGGCAAGTTGGAAGCCGACGTGGGCTTGACCAAGCTTGACCCCGCCACCGACCGCGTCATGCTGTGCGGCAGCCCCGCGATGTTGCGTGACCTCAAGCACATGCTGGAAAAGCGCGGCTTTGTCGAAGGCAACACCACCAAGCCGGGCGACTTCGTCATCGAACGCGCCTTCGCTGAGCAGTGATGGGCAGTTGTGCGGCGTCGTTTGCTACGTTTTTCGAAGCGCGCTGCGCACGTTCTGCTTGGCCAGAAGCCCTCAATCATGCAAAAAACCGCTACCCAGGCAGCTCGTGGTTCCATGGGTTGCTTCGACCCGCTTGACGGTTGGCGGGTGAGTCGTTCGGCAATCCACGCCGGTCTTTGAGGTCTTCACGCCATGCCGTCTTCCGTGGCCGTTGCGCCCCAATCGGTTCTTGTGGTTTGCCTGTGCGCCGAGTGGTGCGGTGTTTGCCGTGACTACCTCAGCCGGTTTGATCAGGTCAAGGCGCGCTTCCCCGGCGTCGAGTTTCTCTGGATCGATGTGGAGGACGAGGCCGACCTCTTGCATCCCCTGGACATTGATAACTTTCCCACGTTGTTGGTGGGCGTGGGGGACGAGCCCCGCTTTCTGGGGCCTTTGACGCCCCAGGTGGAGACGCTGGATCGCCTGATTCGTGCCCAATTGCAGGCCGGCACCGCAACCAAAGCGCCAGACCCGGTTCACGTGGCCTTGCTCACCCGCATTCGCCATGCCAAAGGCTTGACCCCATCAGAAACTGAGCCGCTGGCCTGACTGGTTGGCCAACCCCGTACGCCGTTAAGGCTGTGACAACGTGGTGTCCGCGTAGCCGGGATTGTCGTGGTGCGGGTCCAACGGCGGTGCTTTGGGCGCGCGGTCCGTGATGGAGCCTGATTGGCGCGCTTGATGCCGGCGGTCAAAAAACTCCCCAGCTTCCGCAATTTTTGGGGGGCTTGCTTTTTTCTTGTTCCATGTCTCTGGTGCAGGCATGGTGGGGAAGGGGCAGGCACATTCCTTGGAAAACTGCCAGCTCACCGAATAGCCCGAGTGATCCACCGCAGGGTCATAGCGGTCCAGCCCGGTCAGGATCAGGCGCTCCAGCGCCATGGTGTATTTCAGCAGGGTCCCGCTCCACTTGGACATGATGATGCGAATGTGAAGGGGTCCGTTGTTGTTGCCTTTGTTGCCCGGCAAAGCCTGCACTTCGCAGCGCAACCAGTCAGAGGGCAAGCCGTGATCGCGCATGGTGTCTTTCAGCACAGCCCGCACCAATTCGACGCGCACGTCGGTGCTGGAGATGGAGCTACTCGGCTCCTGAGACGGCGTAACAGGCGGCATTTGCGGCACCGCGTGGGGTGGCGGCGCAGCGGCTGGAGCACGTTTTTTGAAGAAACCAAACATAAAAACTTTCTGCTGGGCAACGGTATTGACCCTAGCTTCCAAGCGTAGTTCCTCATTTTCGTGCTGTCTATCCCCCATTAGGGGCTGTTAGCCGACGTTTCGTGACAAATGCCCCACTATTCGTTTGAAGTGGTGTCGCTGCCGGGCGTCATCCAGGATGATTCGGGCGGGCGACCCGGCAAACTCAGTCGGCTGGTGGCTGGCGGTGTCTGGGCCAGCAGCTGGCCTCGGCGCACCACTTTGAGGCGCGTGGCGCGCAGGCGCAGTGCCTCCACTGGGTCTCGGGCCTGCAGCAGCACAAAGTCGGCGTGGCAGCCCACGGCCAGCCCATGGTCCTTCAAGCCCATGACCTTGGCCGGGTTCACGGTAACCGCGTCAAAACACTGGCGCATGGCGGCCTGACTCGTCATTTGGGCTACGTGCAGGCCCATGTGGGCTACTTCCAACATGTCGCCGCTGCCCAGGCTGTACCAGGGGTCCATCACGCAGTCATGCCCAAAGGCCACGTTGACGCCGGCCGCCAGCAACTCGGGCACCCGGGTCATGCCCCGGCGTTTGGGGTAAGTGTCGTGGCGGCCTTGCAAGGTGATGTTGATAAGCGGGTTGGCCACCACGTGCAGTTGCGCCTCAGTCATGAGGGGCAACAGCTTGCTCACATAGTAGTTGTCCATGCTGTGCATGCTGGTCAGGTGCGAGCCCGTCACCCGGCCGTGCAGGCCCAGGCGTTGGGTCTCAAAAGCCAGCGTTTCTACATGGCGCGACATCGGGTCGTCCGACTCGTCGCAGTGCATGTCCACCCGCAGCCCGCGCTCGGCGGCCAGTTCGCACAGCAGCTTCACGCTCAAGGCACCGTCCGCCATGGTGCGCTCGAAATGCGGAATGCCGCCCACCACGTCCACGCCCATGTCCAGCGCACGTGTCAGGTTGTCCAAATGTTGCTGGGGTCCTTGCGGGCCGCGCAGCACGCCGTCTTGCGGAAAAGCCACCAGCTGCAAGTCCATATACGGCGCGACTTGGCGCTTCACCTCCAGCAAAGCCTCCACCGCCAGCAGACGCGGGTCACATACATCGACATGGGTGCGAATGGCGAGCAATCCTTTGGCCACGGCCCAGTCGCAGTAGGTAAGCGCCCGCTCAATCAAGGCGTCTTGGGTCAACAGTGGCTTGAGCTCGCCCCACAGGGCAATGCCTTCCAGCAAGGTGCCACTCTGGTTGACGCGGGGCAGGCCGTAACTCAGCGTGGCGTCCATGTGAAAGTGCGCATCCACAAACGGTGCGGAGACCAGTTGGCCTTGCACATCCCATGTCTCATGGGCTTCAGCGCAGAAGCCAGCACTGACTTCGACAAACTTTCCGTCCTGAATCGCGAGCGACATATCGGTGCGTCCATCTGGCAGGGTGGCGTGGGTGACGAGCAAATCGAGCATGGTTGGGGGCTCCTGTGGCGAAGGGCGCCTGCCGCTCAGGCGCTGTCAGGGTTCATCATGCCTGAGGCTGGGGCCGCAAGGCCCAATAAGTGAGGCCTCCCAGCACAATGCCCCAACAGGCCGAGCCCAGCCCCAACAAGGTGACGTTGGAGGCGGTGACCAAAAAAGTCACCAGCGCGGCTTCGCGCTCGGACGGCTCCTGCATGGCATTTACCAGACCGCCCTGAATGGCCCCGAGCAAGGCCAGACCGGCCACCGTGCCCACCAGCGCTGCGGGCAACTGCATGAACGCGCCCGACAGGGTGCCCGCGAAACTGCCAATGAACAAGTAAAACGCCCCGCAGGCCACACCGGCCACCCAGCGCCTGTCAGCCCGGTGGTGCGCCTCGGGGCCGGTGCAAATGGCGGCGGTGATGGCCGCCAGATTCACCCCGTGCGCGCCAAAAGGCGCCATCAAGACACTCGCCAACCCGGTGCCCGCCACCAGTTGGCTGGTGGGCGGGTGGTAATGGGCCGCCCGCAACACCGCCATGCCCGGCAGTTGTTGGCCGGTGAGGCTCAGCACCGCCAGCGGCACACCCAGGCTCACGATGGCGCCCAAAGAGAACTCGGGCGTGGTCCACAGCGGTTGGGTCAGGCCCCAGGCCGGCAGCGTGGCGCTCAGGGTCGGGGCGCCGCCCCAGCCAAACATCCACCACAAGCCAATCCCGGTGAGCAGCGTCAACACGACGGCGTAGCGCGCCGAGCGGCGTTTGAACACCAAGTACGCCATGAACATGCCCGCCACCAACCAGACCGCGCCGGGTGCGGCAGTATTGGCCAGGGCAAAAACGCCGGTGCCAAAGCGCAGCAAAATGCCGGCTAGCATGGCGGCGCACAGGCTTTTGGGCACCACCGCCACCAGGCGCTCAAACACGCCGGTGATGCCAATGAGCCAGATGGCCGCGCCCGCCACCAGGTAGGCGCCAATGGCCTGCGCGTAGGGCACCGTCACCAAGCCGGTCACCAACAAGGCGGCGCCTGGCGTATTCCAGGCGCAGATGATGGGCATTTTGTGGCGCCAGCTCATCCACAGGCCGCAGGCGCCCGAGCCCATGGAGATGGCCCAGAGCCACGAACTGAGTTGAGCGTTTGAGAGGTGGGCGGATTGGGCCGCCTGCAACACCAGCAGCATCGGTCCCGCATAGGAAATCAGCACCGCAATCAACCCGGCCAGCACGGCGGGGAACAGGTCCACCGCCGTCAGGCCATGGCGGCGCCAGGGTGAGATAGGCGCCGGTGAGGCGACGGGGGCGGAGGTGGCGTGGTTCATGAAAGCACTTTAGAACACAGATGCCGCGCAAAGCAGCACAGATGCCGGGGCTGTATGCTGCACAGATGTACAAAATCTGCCACTGTGATGCAACACAGTTACCTTGAACTGGCCACCCGCCTGCGCCAGGCCATTGAAGAGGGGCGCTACCCCGTAGGTGCGCGAATGCCCTCGGTGCGGCAGACCGCCTTGGCCCATGGCGTGAGTGTGTCCACGGTGATGCGCTGCTACCGGCACCTGGAAACCGGCGGGCTGGTTGAGCCCCGCGCCAAGTCCGGCATGTTTGTGGCGGACTGGAAAGCGGCTCGCCCGGTGCGAACGGCCATGCTGGATGCCGGCGCCGCACCCGTGGAGTACGACAAGCTGGCCTCGCTGCACTACCGCATGAACGAGCTGTATGCCCTCACCGCCCAGCCGCTGCAACTGCCTTTGCACCTGGCCAGCGCCACGCCCGCCTGGTACCCCTGCGAGGCCTTGGCCACACTCGGCCAGCGCGTGCTGCGCCAAAACCCGGCGCTGCTGGGCGGCTACCCCACCGGCACCGGCTTGCCCGCGCTCAAAGACGCGCTGGTGGCGTGGTTGGGTCAAGTCGGTGTCGATCTGCAGCCCAGCGAGTTGCTGGTCACCAACGGCAGTTCCGAGGCGCTCAGTGTGGCCCTGCGCGCCGTGGCGCGTCCGGGCGAGTCGGTCATCGTCGAGTCGCCGGTTTACTTTGGACTGTTGCAGATGATCGAACATCTTGGGCTGAAAGCCATTGAGGTACCGTGTGTGCCCGGCCAAGGCCTGAGCCTGGAAGCGCTGGAATACGCGCTGGAGCACCAGACTGGCGTGCGGGCCGTGGTGGCCATGCCCAGTTTTCAAAACCCGCTGGGTTGCGCCATGCCCGAGAAAAACAAGCGCCGCTTGTTGCGTCTGGCCGAGCAACACGACCTGGCCTTGATTGAAGACGATGTGTTTGGCGATTTGTCGCCTGCGCCCGAGCGCCCCCAACCCGTCAAGGCGTGGGACCGCCAGGGGCGCGTCATTTACTGCGGCTCATGCAGCAAAAGTGTGGCGCCCGGTTTTCGGCTGGGCTGGGTGGCGGGCGGCAAATACCATGGCCGCATCGAGTCGCTCAAACTGAGTTCGTCCCTGGTGACGCCGCTGTGGGAGCAGTCGGTGCTGGCCGCCTATTTGCAGTCTGGCGCCTTGCCAGGCCACTTGCGCAAACTCCGGGAGCGCCTGGCCGCTCAGGTGCCGCAGGCGGTGCAGGCCGTGGCGCAGCACTTTCCCGCGGGCACGCAGGTGGTGAGTTCCGCCGGGGGCTGGTGGTTGTGGTTGGCGCTGCCACCCCAGGTGGACACCCTGGACTTGCTGCGCCAATCCGTGGCTCAAGCGCTGGCCTTTACCCCGGGCACCATGTTCACCACCGGCCACAAATACCGCCACTGCCTGCGCCTGAACATCGCCCGCCCTTGGGACGAGGAGATGGCGCAGGGGCTGCAACAGCTGGGCGCGCTGGCACGGCGCATGGCATAACGGCGCAGAGGAATGATTTGCTATGGT
>CAWAFG010000026.1:0-34153 GCA_963781205.1 uncultured beta proteobacterium
CCATCACAATGCCGTCCATGAAGGCAATATAGGGCTTGGGAAAGTTGTGAATCAGGTGATTGAGCGCGTACTCTTCGGTGAAGAAGTCATCCAACTCCGCATTGCCAGCCAAAGCGGCCTGGTGAAAGAAGCGAATGTCGCCGCCTGCGCAGAAACCACCAAAAAAACCGTGTTTGTTGCTGCCACGAATGGCCACCGCCTTCACTTGCGGGTCATCACGCCAGTTCAGCAGGCAGGCGGTCAGCGTGCGAATCATGCCGAGCGACAGAGCATTCAATGCTTTGGGCCGGTTCAGCGTGATCAGGCCCACTTGGCCCTGTACTTCGGTCAATACATCGCCTTGGTTTAGACCCGAGTGGGTTATTGTTGATTCAGTCATTGTCTTTGTCTCCATCCAATCAATTCGTTCACGATCAGGGCGCCGATCACCATCGAGCCGCCCGCCAATACATTGGGGCCGGGCACCTCATTGGCGCCCACCCAGGCCAGCAAGATGCCAAATACCACTTCCAACAAGCCTAGCAATGACACTTCAGGGGCTTTTAGCACCCGGGCGCAAATCACCGCCAAGGTGCAGGGAATGGCCAGTTGAAACAAGCCCAAACCCGCCAGCAGCGTCAAGTCAAAAGCCGACGCCTGAAACGGAAGCGCCAAGGGCAGCATGAGTAGTGCAGAAAGGGAAGCACCAATCAATACTGCTGGCAACAGGTCCAAATCCTGCCCTTTGGCATGGGCGTGTTGCATGACCGTCCAGTTGGCCGCCGCAGAGATGGGCACACCCAACGCCACCATCGTGCCGATCAGGCTGGCTCCTATGGTCAACTGGCTGCCGTAAATATAGCCAATGCCACATCCCGCAACCACAATGGCCACCCAGGTGCGCTCGGGGATTCGATGGCCGATGAAGATGCGGGCTGCCAGGGCGGTCAACAGTGGTCCCAGCGACATGGTGATGAGCACATTGGCCACACTGATCATCGTGATGCCGAGCATGAAGAAAGTGAACATGCCGCACCAGCACAACCCGGAGACCCATAGCGCCGCTTCGGCGCGACCGATGCGCCGAAATACCTCTCGCCCTTGAAACCACGGAAGTATCACCAACAAGGACAGCACGGTGAAGAAGCTGCGCCAAAAGGTGACTTCAAAGCGTTGTGCATGCTCCAGGTGTCGCGTGACGACGCCGGCAACGGACCACATGAGGGCGACTGCCACCATCATCAGAACCGCCCGGTTATGGGTCAATTTCATGAAAATACCCAAAAAAAAGCGGGCTGCAAAGCCCGCTTGATGTCCGATGTGAGTCGGGGATTTAGTCTGTTTGACTAAAAATTAACGGCCAGCGCGCTTGCGCTCGCTTTCGGTCAGGTGGCGCTTGCGCAGGCGAATCGACTTGGGTGTGATTTCAACCAACTCGTCGTCCTCGATGAACTCGACGCCGTATTCCAGTGTGCAGTCAATCGGAGGCGTGATCTTGGTCGCATCTTCCTTGCCGCTGACGCGGAAGTTGGTCAACTGCTTGGTACGGGTTGCGTTCACGACCAAGTCGTTGTCACGGCTGTGGATACCCACAATCATGCCTTCGTACACAGGGTCGTTTGGCTTCACAAACATGCGGCCACGGTCATCGAGCTTGCCCAGCGCGTAGGTGAAAATTTCACCCGCGTCCATGGAAATCAGCACGCCATTTTTACGGCCACCGATGTCACCTTTATGGGGTTCGTAGCTGTCGAAAATGTTGGAGATCAAACCGCTACCGCGGGTCAAGTTCAGGAATTCGTTGGTGAAACCAATCAAACCCCGTGCAGGAATACGGTATTCCAGGCGGACGCGGCCACGGCCGTCGGACTCCATGTTGACCAAGTCACCCTTGCGCTCACCCAGGGCTTGCATCACGCCGCCCTGATGGGTTTCTTCAATATCGGCAGTCACCAACTCGATTGGCTCGTGCTTTTCACCGTTCACGTCGCGGAAAACGACGCGTGGCTTGGAAACAGCCAACTCGTAGCCTTCGCGGCGCATGTTTTCCAGCAGAATGGTCAGGTGCAACTCGCCGCGGCCCATGACTTCGAAGATACCTTCTTCGTCTGTTTCGCTAACGCGCAGGGCGACGTTGTGCTGCAATTCTTTTTGCAGGCGGTCCCAAATTTGGCGGCTGGTGACGTACTTGCCTTCACGACCGGCCAATGGGCTGGTGTTCACGCAGAAGTTCATGGTCAGGGTCGGCTCGTCCACCTTGAGCATAGGCAGGGGCATGGGGTTGACGGGATCAGTGATCGTCACGCCGATACCGATGTCACCCAGACCGTTGATCAAAACGATTTCACCAGGGCCGGCTTCAGTCGCTTGAACACGCTCCAGACCCTGGAAAGTCAACACCTGATTGATGCGTCCTTTGACGGGCTTGCCGTCCGGACCTTCCATGACCACCACATCCATCATGGGCTTGATCGTGCCTTGGCTGATACGACCAACACCGATGCGGCCGACGAAGGTCGAAAAGTCCAGCGCGGAAATCTGCAACTGCAACGGTGCAGCTGGGTCACCTTTTTGTGCGGGGACGTGGGACAGCACGGTGTTGAACAGAGCCGACATGTCTGGACCCCACTGCTCACCTTGTGGGCCCTCTTCCATCGACGACCAACCATTGATACCCGAGGCGTAGACCACTGGGAAATCGAGCTGTTCGTCAGTCGCGCCGAGTTTGTCAAACAAGTCAAAAGCGGCATTGACAACGAAGTCAGGACGCGCGCCTGGCTTGTCCACTTTGTTCACGACCAAAATTGGCTTCAAACCAAGGGCCAAGGCCTTCTTGGTCACAAAGCGGGTTTGTGGCATGGGGCCTTCTTGTGCGTCGATCAACAGCACAACGCCGTCAACCATGGACAGCGCGCGCTCGACTTCACCACCAAAGTCAGCGTGTCCGGGGGTGTCCACGATGTTGATGTGTGTACCCATCCAGGTGACAGCGCAATTCTTGGCCAGAATCGTGATACCACGCTCTTTTTCAATGGCGTTGTTGTCCATCACGGTGTCGACGACTTTTTCGTGGTCGGCAAAGGTGCCTGACTGACGCAGCAACTGGTCAACCATGGTGGTTTTTCCATGGTCAACGTGCGCGATGATGGCGATATTTCGGATTTGTTTAATGCTCATGATTGCTTTCTCTTAAATCTTCTCAAACTCTGTACTCGGGGCGCTTGTCGCGACACCGCCCAATATTTGCTCTATCTCAATCGGGCTTAACAGCCGCCCCGGTATCAGTTCGCCGCCCTTAACATGGGCCGTTCCCAGCAAGGCGTGAGGCGAGTCACCGTAAACGGCTACTTTCTCATCGTCCGGCCAGCCGCCCCGGCGGCGTACACCGCTCAGGAAACGTCCTGCATTCTCACTGTCCAGCGTGACAACTGTGTGCTCGCCCAACAAGGACTCCACAGGCATCAAGCAGTTCATTCTCTCGGCCTCACTCATGGCCTCCAGTGCCTCAAGGGTCACGCTTTGTGCGACCGAAAAGCCACCCGTTTCAATTCGCCGCAACGCACTCAGATGAGCACCACAACCCAAGGCTTCGCCGACATCTTCACCCAATGTCCGGATGTAGGTGCCTTTGCTGCACTTTACTATCATATTGATAGCAGGTTGCGCTGGATCCACCTGCGCAAACTTCATATTTAGCGCATGAATGGTGACTTCGCGTGCTTCGCGCTCCACGACCACGCCAGCCCGCGCATATTCGTACAGCGCCTTGCCGTCTTTCTTGAGCGCACTGTGCATGGGTGGCACCTGACGAATCAGTCCAGTGAACTGAGGCGCAACCCGTTCGAGGTCCTGCCCTGACACGTTCACATCACGGGTCTGCAATACCTCCCCTTCGGCATCACCTGTCGTGGTCTTGATGCCCAGCCTGGCAACTGCTTCGTAGGTCTTGTCAGCATCCAATTGGAGCTGACTGAACTTGGTCGCGGCGCCAAAACAAAGAGGCAGCACGCCTGTTGCCAAAGGATCCAGCGTTCCGGTGTGGCCGGCCTTTTCAGCCCGCAACAACCACTTCACCTTTTGCAAGGCATCGTTACTTGACCAACCCAAAGGCTTGTCCAACAGTAGCACCCCATGCACGGGGCGCCTGGCAACCCGTGCACGTGGCGCATTCATCGGTTCAGTCCTCTTTGGCCCGCGACGCAACCGCGCGAGCAATCAGTGCGTTCATGTCAGCGGCTTTTTCAGTCGTCTGATCAAACAGGAAGTGCAAGGTCGGCACGGTGTGAATGTGCAAACGCTTGAACAAACCGGCCCGCAAGAACCCGGCGGCCTGATTCAGGCCTTCGGTACATGCCTTGGGGTCGCCATTCAGCAAGCTGAAGAAGACCTTGGCATGCGCGTAATCCGGCGTTACCTCAACGGCTTGAATGGTCACCATGCCCACTCGCGGGTCTTTCAACTCGCGAGCGATCAGTTCGGTCAGATCCCGCTGGATCTGATCGGCGACTTTAAAACTCCGATTCGGAGTATTCGACTTTTTGCGCACTTCTATTACCGTTTCATCACAGCGTACGGGCGATTTCGCGAATCTCGAAGAACTCCAACACGTCACCCTCTTGGATGTCGTTGTAGTTCTTGATGTTCAAACCGCACTCGAAGCTTTCCTTGACTTCCTTGGCATCGTCCTTGAAACGCTTGAGCGACTCCAGTTCACCCGTGAAGATGACCATGTTGTTGCGCAGCAAACGAAGGCGAGCGGCGCGGCGAACCACACCTGCCGTGACCATACAACCGGCAATGGAGCCGATCTTGGACACCTTGAAGACTTGGCGAATCTCGGCAGTACCGATGACTTCTTCCTTCTTGTCTGGTGTCAGCATGCCCGACATGGCCAGTTTCAGGTCATCAACGGCGTCATAAATGATGTCGTAGTAGCGGATGTCCACACCGTTGTTTTCGGCCAACTTGCGCGCGCCAGAGTCGGCACGGGTGTTGAAGCCAATGATCACAGCTTTGGCCGCAATGGCCAAATTCACGTCCGATTCGCTGATACCGCCGACGGCTGAGTACACCAACTGAACTTTGACCTCGTCGGTCGACAGTTTGAGCAACGACTGTCCAAGCGCTTCTTGCGAACCTTGTACGTCGGCCTTGATGATGATCGGCAGCATCTTGACTTCACCAGCAGAGATGTCGGAGAACATGTTCTCCAGCTTCGCGGCTTGCTGTTTCGCCAACTTGGTGTTGCGGAACTTACCAGCACGGTAAGTCGCAATTTCACGGGCGCGGCGCTCGTCCAGCATGACCATGAAGTCATCACCCGCCTGCGGCACCTCGGTCAAGCCCTGAATTTCAACGGGGATCGAAGGACCGGCTGTTTTGATGGTCAAACCATTCTCATCCAGCATGGCACGAACACGTCCATACGTGGAGCCAGCCAACACGGTGTCGCCCGCTTTCAACGTACCGGACTGAACCAGCACGGTGGCGACAGGGCCACGGCCTTTGTCCAGACGCGCTTCAATCACGAGACCCTTGGCCATCGCCTCCACTGGCGCACGCAGTTCCAAGACCTCGGCTTGCAGCAACACCTGTTCCAGCAAGTCGTCGATGCCTTGACCTGTTTTGGCAGAGACCGACACAAACGGTGTATCTCCACCCAGTTCTTCGGAAACGACCTCTTCGATCAGCAATTCATTGCGGACGCGGTCAGGGTTGGCACCTTGCTTGTCGATTTTGTTGATCGCCACAACCAAAGGAACACCCGCCGCCTTGGCGTGCTTGATGGCTTCTTTGGTTTGCGGCATGACGCCGTCGTCGGCAGCAACCACCAAAATCACAATGTCAGTCGCCTTGGCACCGCGAGCACGCATGGCAGTAAACGCCTCGTGTCCGGGAGTATCCAGGAACGACACCATACCGCGGGGAGTTTCCACGTGGTAAGCACCAATGTGCTGGGTAATGCCACCGGCTTCGCCAGCAACCACTTTAGCGCGGCGAATGTAATCGAGCAGCGATGTTTTACCGTGGTCAACGTGACCCATCACAGTGACAACCGGTGCGCGTGGCAAGGCTTCAGCCTGCTGCAAATTGGTCTCGTCGTCGGTGAATGCTTCTGGATCATCCAGCTCAGCGACGATCGCTGTGTGTCCCATCTCTTCCACCACAATCATGGCGGTGTCCTGGTCCAACGGCTGATTGATCGTGACCATTTGGCCGAGCTTCATCAGGTGCTTGATGACCTCAGAGGCTTTGACCGCCATCTTGTGGGCCAACTCGGACACGGTGATGGTCTCGGGCACATGGACTTCAATGATGCGCGCCTCAACGGGTGCCGATGGCGTCCGCTGGTGATCGTCGCGATCATTGCTTCCACGCCGACCACGAGGGCCTGCACGCCAGTTGTTGCCACGACTTGGTGTTGCCGTTGCTCCACGGGTGGGAATGCCCTTTTTCTTGGCAGGATCACCCGCCCAGCTGCTCGACAACTTGGCCGATTTCACTTCTTTGCCCGAGCCACCAGGAGCGGCGGGAGCGCCCGCAGCGGGTGCGGCAGGCTTGGCAGCTGTCACTGGTTTGTGCAACGTCCCCTTGAGTCCAGCGGCCTTGGCGGCTTCTGCGCGTAACTCTTCAGGTTTCTTGACAGGGGGTGCCTTTTTGGCAGGCGACGACATCATTTGACGAATCGCGGCTGCCTCGGCCTCTGCTTTGCGTCGACGATCGCCCAAATCGGCGGCACGTGCTGCCTCTTCGGCGCGCGCAATCGACTCGGCGGCAGATTTTTCTGCGGCTTCAACTTTGGCTTTGACCACGGCCTCGGCCTTGGCGGCGATTGCTTCAGTCACGGAACCTTCCTCCGGTGCACTTGGTGCGGCCGTTCCCGGCTCTACGGCCTGGGAAGCGGCAACGACCGGCTTGGCTTTTTCGGCCAGTTTTTTGGCAGCCTCTTCAGCAGCTTCTGCCTCAGCGGCCTTCTTGGCGGCTTGTTCAGCAGCCTCGGCATTTTTGGCTTCTTGCTCTTCGCGTTGACGGCGGCGTTCGGCCAACTCTTCCTCTTGGCGACGAATCAGCTCAGCTTGGCGGCTGGCCTCCTCTTCGCGGCGGGCGAGTTCAGCGGTCTCGATGGCCAATGCGGCATCTGCTTCTTGCGTTGATTCTGTGGTGTCCACAGGGGTGTCAACGCCATCTTCACGGCGGACAAATGTCCGCTTCTTTCGCACTTCCACTTGGATCGTTCGCGCTTTCCCTGATGAGTCAGCTTGCTTGATCTCTGTAGTTGACTTTTTGACAAGCGTGATCTTCTTGCGTTCGCCACCGGCATTGCCGTGACTGGCTTGCAGGTAGCTCAGCAAATTCTGCTTGTCAGAGTCGGTCAGTGTGTCAGTCGCTGTGGACTTGGACACACCGGCAGCCTTCAACTGCTCAAGCAGGGTTTCGTTGGATTTCTTGAGTTCGGTTGCAAACTCTGCGACGGTCGTACTGGACATATTTTTTGTAGCCTTTCATAACCGTTACTCTTGAGAAGCAGCATCATTGGTAAACCAATGTTCGCGTGCCTTCATGATCAGGGTTGTGGCCTCGTCCGCAGACTGGCCGGTAATTTCAGTGAGTTCGTCAACGGCCAAGTCAGCCAGGTCATCACGGGTGTGAATGCCTGCATCAGCCAGTTTTCCGATCAATTCGTGAGAAATGCCTTCCAGGTCGCGCAGGTCAAGCGCAACGCTTTCAACGTTCTCTTCGTGGGCGATTTCCATCGTCAACAAGGCGTCCTTGGCGCGGGTCCGCAACTCGTTCGCGGTGTCCTCGTCAAAGCTCTCAATCTCAAGCATTTCTTCCAGCGGCACATACGCCACTTGCTCCAGACTGGTAAAGCCTTCTGCAATCAGCAAGTCGGCGATTTCTTCGTCCACGTCCAGCTTTTCCATGAAAAGCTTGCGGCCCGAATCAGTCTCGTCTGCCTGCTTCTGGGCCGATTCAGCGGCGTCCAGAATGTTGATTTTCCAGCCTGTCAATTCGGCGGCCAAGCGCACGTTTTGTCCGCCCCGGCCAATCGCGATAGCCAAGTTTTCCTCGTCTACCACCACGTCCATGGCATGACGCTCTTCGTCCACCACGATGGATGACACATTGGCGGGCGCCAAAGCACCGATCACGAACTGGGCTGGGTCTTCGCTCCAGAGCACGATATCAACGCGCTCGCCAGCCAACTCGTTGGTCACGCCGTTCACACGGGTACCGCGCACACCGACACAGGTGCCAATGGGGTCGACCCGTTTGTCATGTGACAAAACAGCAATCTTTGCGCGAGAACCAGAGTCACGGGCACATGATTTGATTTCAAGCAGGCCTTGCTCGATCTCGGGCACTTCCTGGCGGAACAGCTCAACCATGAATTCTGGCGACGAACGGGACAGCACGATGGGTGCGCCACGCAGCGTCAGGTCCACTTCCATGATCATGGCGCGAACCCGGTCACCGATGCGCAAGTTTTCCTTCGGAATCATCTCATTGCGGCGCAGGCGTCCTTCAACACGACCACTTTCCACAATGATGTCACCCTTGTCCATGCGCTTGACGGTGCCAACAAAAATCTTGTCACCTCGTGACATGAAGTCGTTGAGCAGCATTTCGCGTTCTGCGTCACGGATTTTTTGCAAGATAACTTGTTTGGCCGCCATCGCACCAATCCGGCCAATCGGCATGGATTCGATGGTTTCTTCGATGTATTCGTCGACTTCGATGTCTGGAATTTGCTCTTTGGCTTCGAACAACAGGATTTCCTGATCGGGAAGCTGCAAGCCGGCTTCATCGGGAACAACATGCCAGCGGCGAAACGTTTCATAGTTTCCGCTGTCACGATCCAGCGCCACGCGAATATCGACGTCGCCTTCATGGATCTTTTTGGTTGCCTGTGCCAGCGCTGCTTCGACAGCGCCAAAAACCACATCACGCTCCACATTTTTCTCGCGTGAGATGGCCTCCACCAGCATTAACATTTCGCGATTCATGCCATGACTCTCCTGTTTCAATTCAAACCAAATTTGTTTCGGGATCGCTGTTCGATCCCAGGCTGTCGCTGCGGCCTTTGAAGCTCACAATCGGTGCCAAGCGGGACTCACGCAACTCATCGAGCGCAAAGCCCAGTGCTTGCAGCGGTGCCGGCACGCGCTTCTTGCTCACTCGCTGACCGGGCTTCACGGCCGGCTCATCGCTCCAGACGATTTGCCAACCGGCGGTGCCGTCTTCCCCTTGGACACGCTCCAGCGTGCCCCGAAATTTTTTCCGATTGGCGCTCACCTGACCGGCCGCTGCAACACCCATGGGCGCTTTCAGTGTGATATCAATCACATGACCCACAAAGCGCTCAAAATCCTGCTGGTGGCGCAAGGGGCGATCGATCCCCGGCGAGGAAACCTCAAGCCGCGAATATTCAATCGCATCCACCTCCAGCGCAAACTGCAGCTGGCGAGTCACTTTCTCACAATCTTCAACCGTGATGAATTGCTCAGGCAACGCCGACTCGCTGGGAGGCGACCACGGCAAATCAATTGTGATGCGCAGCAAACCACCGGGGGAACGTTCTATTTCCACCAGGTCATAGCCTAAACCGGCCACAATTTGTTCAACAATTTCCTTGAGCGCCACGTGTATCCACTTGAAGTGCAAAAACAATCGACCAAAAAAAACGGGCGGTAGATACCCGCCCGTTTGGTCGTGAGCTTGGATTGTACCCGATAAAGAGGTAAAAGGCCTTGATTTTGAACGTTTTTACTCGGCGGCGGCAAGCAAAATTTGTGAGTAAGCGTGGGTAGGTGTGTCCAAGACGGCCGCAACGGGGCCCGATTCGACGATCTCCCCGGCGTTCATGACAAGAACTTGGTGGGCCATCGCGCGTATGACTGCCACGTCATGGGAGATCAATAGATAACTCAGCCCACGTTCCCGCTGCAAGCGCTGCAACAACTGCAGAACTTGCTTCTGAATAGTGACATCCAGCGCACTCGTGGGTTCATCCAACACAAGAATCTTGGGGTCAATGATCAACGCTCTTGCAATGGCGAGGCGTTGGCGCTGTCCGCCGGAGAACTCATGCGGGTAGCGTTGCAACAGGGCGTGGCTAGCGTCGTTGCCGGTCCCTGAACCCATGCCAACATCGGCCAGGGCGGCCACCACACGGACACGTCGTTCAGCGGTGGACAACTCGGGGCGGTGGACCAGCAAGCCCTCCCCCACGATTTCCTCGACGGTCAAGCGAGGCGATAAGGAGGAAAAAGGGTCTTGGAACACCACCTGAACGGTGCTCCTAAGCATCCGATCCTGAACCGTGCTTTGCCCCCAGGACTGTGACGTGACAGTCAGTTCACCGCCAAACGGCAGCAATCCGAGCGTTGCCAAGGCCAGGGTGGACTTGCCGGAGCCGGACTCACCGATCACGCCCAGGGTTTGACCCGCATGAAGCTCAAAGTCTGCGCCTTTGACGGCGACGAACTCACCTTGGCGAAACCAGCCTGAGAGGCCGGGCAAAGGCGTGGGATAAGTCACCCGCAAAGCCCGGGCGCATAACACCGGGGTGGCATTGGGTTGCACCGCGGGCTCGCTCGCGTCGCGCTCGGGCCGGCTGTCGATCAAGCGCCGGGTGTAGGGGTGTGACGGCCGGTTAAATACGTCGGCAACGGCGCCCTGCTCCACGATGTGCCCGCTTTCCATGACGATGACCCGATCCGCAAAACGGCGCACCAGATTCAAGTCATGGGTAATCAGCAGAACCGCCATGCCATTCTTCTTTTGAAGCTCGGCCAGCAAGTCCAGTATCTGGCCTCGCAGCGTTACGTCCAGCGCGGTGGTGGGCTCATCGGCCAACAACAATTGGGGCTTGCACGCCAAGGCCATGGCGATCATGGCGCGCTGACGCTGACCACCGCTCAGCTGGTGCGGGTACGCCTTGGATCGTCGCTCCGGCTCTGATATGCCGGTGGTTGCTATTAATTGAATAGCTACCTGCGCAGCATCTTTGCGCGCCAGGCCCTGTTTTAGCTCCAAAACCTCGGCGATCTGGTCGCCGATGGTGAACAGTGGGTTCAGCGCGGTCATCGGCTCCTGGAAGATCATCGAGATGTCTTGCCCCCGCAGCGCCCGCATGTCTTGTTCTGGCAGTGACACGAGGTCGCGCCCACCAAATAGACATTGACCGCTGAGCTGCGCGTCCTGAACCAAGCGCAGCAAACTCAAGGCCGTCACCGTTTTTCCGGAGCCTGATTCCCCCACCAGCGCCAGTTTTTCGCCGGGCATGATGTGAAAGTCAATGCCGTGGACCACGGCATGGCTACCAAAAGACACCTGCAGTTGCTTCACTTCAAGCAGATAAGGGGACTGGCTCACGACTGGGCCTTTCTCGGGTCCAGCGCATCGCGAAGCGCATCGCCCATGAAGGTGAGCAGCAGCAGCGTCACCACCAGCACCGCAAAGGTCGACAGAGAGATCCACCAGGCGTCGATATTGTTTTTCCCTTGAGACAACAGTTCACCCAGTGACGGCGTGCCGGGCGGCACGCCCAGCCCCAGGAAATCCAGCGAGGTCAGCGCCAGAATGGCGCCACTCATGCGAAACGGCAGAAACGTGACGACCGGGGTCAGGCTGTTGGGAAGCAAGTGGCGGGTGATGATGTGCCAGTTGCTCACCCCCAGTGCACGGGCAGCGCGAACATAGTCCAGCTGCCTATTGCGCAAAAACTCAGCCCGCACGTAGTCTGACAAGCCCATCCAGCCAAAAAGACTCAAAAGCACCAGCAGCAAGCCCAGACTGGGCGCAAAGACGGCGCTGAAAATGATCAGCAGGTAGAGCTCTGGCATGGCGCTCCATATTTCAATAAATCGTTGGAACGCCAAATCAGTCTTGCCGCCAAAAAAGCCCTGAAGGGCCCCGGTGATGATGCCCAGCAAGGTGCCGGTCACCGTCAATGCGAGCGCGAACAGCACACTGACGCGAAAGCCATACAGCAGCTGGGCCAACAAGTCGCGTCCCCGGTCGTCGGTGCCCAGCCAGTTCTCTCGGGTGGGCGCAGACGGGTTCGGCTCCTTGGCAAAGTAATTCAGGGTCTTGGGGCCGTAGCGGTTCGGTGCAAAGACTGCCCAATTGCCGTCCAGGCGCAGGCGCTCTTGAATAAAGGGGTCGAGATAGTCCGTGGCGGTTTCAAAGTCACCACCAAATACCTTTTCCGGATAGTCCACCACCATCGGGAAATAGGTTTGCCCCTCGTAGCGGACGATCAGCGGCCGGTCATTGGAGACCAGTTCTGCGCCTAGGCTGATAAGCACCAGTACGCAAAACAAAACTCCACTCCAATAGCCCAGGCGATTGCGCTTGAAGCGCAGCCAAGCACGGCGCGAGGGGCTTTGGCTGAGGCTGTTGCTGGCTGACTCAGTCGAACTTGACACGCGGATCCACCCAAACATAAGACAAATCGGAAATCAGTTTGGTCACCAAACCAATCAGCGTGAAGAAAAACAAGGTGCCCAGCACCACCGGGTAATCCCGTCGAATGACGCTCTCGTAGCTGAGCAAGCCCAGGCCATCCAGGGAAAACAGGGTCTCGATCAACAAAGAGCCCGTGAAGAATGCGCCGATGAAGGCGGCCGGAAAGCCGGTGATGATGGGAATCAAGGCGTTGCGAAACACATGGCGCCACAACACCTGGCGCTCGTCCAGCCCCTTGGCACGCGCGGTGACCACATACTGCTTGCGAATCTCTTCCAGAAAGGCATTTTTGGTAAGCATCGTGGTCACGGCAAAGCTGCCCAGCACCATGGCGGTCACAGGCATGGCAATGTGCCAGAGGTAGTCCACGATACGGGCACCCCAAGTCAACTCGTCCCAGTTGCTGGAGGTCAGCCCCCGCAAGGGAAACCATTGCAACTGGCCGCCGAAGATAACCAGCATCGCCACGCCCAGCACGAAGCCCGGAATAGCGTACCCCACTAACACCAGCAAGGTGGTCATCAAGTCAAAGCGTGTGCCTGCCCGCACTGCTTTGGCCACGCCCAGCGGTACCGCGATCAGGTAGCTGATGAAAAACGTCCACAAGCCCAAACTGATCGAGACCGGCAGCTTTTCCCACAGCAGTTGCGACACCTCTTTGTTTTGAAAGAAGCTGGTGCCTAGATCAAACCGGGCAAATTGGCCCAGCATCTGGAAAAACCGTTCATGGGCCGGTTTGTCGAAACCATACAAAGCCTTGATTTGTTCGAGCCGCTTCGGGTCCACGCCCTGTGCGCCGCGGTAACTCAGGCCGCCGCCCTCGGCGCTGACGCCGGTGCCTGCGCGCGCTTCGGCCATGTACTGCTCCACCGGCCCGCCCGGCACGAACTGAACCACCAAGAAGGTGATCAGCAACACGCCAAACAGCGTCGGGATCATTAACAGAATGCGTTTAAGGATGTAGGCGAGCATGGTTTATTTGGCCCACCAAGTGTCGATTACCCAGGCTTCGCCGGGGGCGTAAGGCGGCATGGCGCCCGGTTTGGCCAAACGCCAGCTGTTGTAAACCATGCGGTGTGTGCCAGCGGACCATTGGGGAATCAGCAGGTGAAGGTGGCTCACCGCCCGGTCCAGCGCGCGGCAGGCGGGCAACAACTCGGCCTTGCTCTTGGCCCCGGTCATTTTTTGAACCAAGGCGTCAATCGCTGGGTTTTTGACACCGGACAGATTGCCCGAGTCTTCTATGTCAGCTGCGGCCGAGCCAAAAAGGTCAGCGTATTCCTGCCCCGGGTTGTTGGTGCCGCCATAAGCGAGGGAGGACATGTCGAATTCGAATTTTTGCAGGCGTTGCTGGTAGAGCGCAAAGTCAACGGCGCGGTGATTCAGCTGAATGCCCAGTTTTTCCAGGTTGCGTGCCCAAGGCGTGACGACCCGCGCGCTGCCTTCGTTGCTGTCCAGATACTCCAGCACAAAGGCTTCGCCCTTGGCGTTGCGCAGCGCCCCGTCCTTCACCGCCCAACCGGCTTCGTTCAACAAGGCCTTGGCTTGACGCAAGTTGCCCCGCAAGGACGAATCACCGTCAGTGCGCGGCGGCACGGTCATGGGGCCAAAGGTGGCCGCTGGCAGCGCCGCTCGCCAGGGCGCCAGCAACGCCAGTTCGTCCGGTCCAGGCAAGCCACTGGCCTGGCAGTCGGTGTTGCCAAACAAGCCGTTGACGCGTTGGTAGGCGTTATAGAACATTTGGCGGTTTAGCCACTCATAGTCAAAAGCCAGCCCCAGCGCCTGGCGCACGCGCACGTCTTTCAAAAAATCTTTCCGGGTGTTGAGCACGTAGCTCTGAAACCCCGTCGGCAGGCGATGCGGGAACTCCACTTTCACCAGTTCACCGCTGTCAAATCGCTTTCCTGTGACCCGCCGTGCCCAGTCTCCGGCCGAGAAGAAGCGCATTAAGTCGAACTCGCCTGCTTTGAGCGCTTCGAGGCGGGCGGTGTTGTCTTTGTAAATCTTGACGGCGATGCGATCGAAGTTGTTGCTGCCGCGTCGGACATTCAAGTCGCGGGCCCAGTAGGCCGGGTCACGCACGTAGGTGATGTCTTTGCCGAACCGCACGGGGCCAATTTTGTAAGGCCCGCTGCCAATGGGGGTGTCGGTCACGATCTGGTCAAAAGGCTTGGCTTTGCCGTTTTCAACCCCCCATTGCCGACTGAACACTGGCAAGCCGCCCACCGTCAGCGGCAATTCCCGGTTGGGTTTTTTGAAGTGGTAGCGGACCGTGCGTTCGCCAATCACCTCCACCCGGTCCACATCGGCCAACAGGCTTTTGTAGCCTGGCGAGGTGTAGGGGCCGATGAGCGTGTCGTAACTGTGTTTGACGTCCGCCGCCAATACCGGGTCGCCGTTGTGAAACCGCGCTTTGGGGGACAGCTGAAAGGTTGCGCTGAGTCCATCGGCCGCCACATCAACGTCCATGGCGAGCAAGCCATAGCCCGCGCCAGTTTCGTCCATGGCGCTGGTCAACAAGGAGTCAAACATCAAGTCCGACAAGTAGGCCGGTGAGGCGCCTTTGATGGTGAAGGGGTTGTATTTGTCAAAGGTTGAGACCCGCAGGTTGCTGACCAAGCGCAGTTCACCTCCCTTGGGGGCCTGCGCATTGACGTAGTCAAACTGGGCAAAACCCGGTGGATATTTCAGATCGCCCCACAAGGCGTAGCCGTGCGCGGACCACGCCGGACACCCAACGCCCAGAAGGACAAAAAACAGCAGACTTCGCATGCGACAATTCTGCATCAACTTGCGCGACTGCCAGAGCGGCGCGCAGGGGGCTCGTGATAAACCCCAGGTGAGCTTGAGCCGGCACTGACACGACGAAGACTCACCTGACCAATTAAGAGGACGATATGGGATTCCTGACAGGAAAAAAACTGCTGATCACTGGTGTTTTGTCAAACCGCTCCATTGCGTACGGCATTGCCAAGGCTTGCCACGAGCAGGGTGCGGAACTCGCGTTCAGCTATGTAGGCGAGCGTTTCAAGGACCGCATTACCGAATTTGCCGCTGACTTCAACTCCAAGTTGATTTTTGACTGCGACGTGGGTGACGACGCTCAAATCGAGAAAATGTTTGCTGACTTGGCCACCCATTGGCCCAAGTTTGACGGCTTTGTGCACAGCATTGGCTTCGCCCCCCGCGAAGCCATTGCCGGCAACTTTCTGGACGGACTCACTCGCGAGAATTTCCGCATTGCCCACGACATCAGCGCCTACAGCTTTCCCGCCATGGCCAAGGTCGCCCTGCCCTACCTCAATGACAAATCGTCTTTGTTGACATTGACTTACCTCGGTGGTGTGCGTGTGGTGCCCAGCTACAACACCATGGGTCTGGCCAAAGCCTCACTGGAGTCTTCGGTGCGCTATTTGGCCGACGCCATTGGCCCACGTGGCATGCGCGTGAATGGCTTGAGCGCCGGTGCCATCAAAACGCTGGCAGCCAGCGGCATCAAGGACTTTGGTCGTTTGCTCGCTATTTCTGCCAATGCGTCGCCTTTGCGCCGCAACGTCACGATTGAAGAAGTTGGCAATGTGGCCGCGTTCTTGTTGAGCGATTTGGCGTCTGGCATGACCGGCCAAATCTCGTACGTTGATTGCGGCGTGAGCCAAACGGCCGTGGCCGTGGTGGAAACGCCCGCTGCTTAAGCATCAAAAGTGCCTCTGGCGCTTGTTTAGCCTGCGCAAGTAGCTACTTTATTGATAGCAATGAAAAATCGCCCCTTGGGGCGATTTTTTCGTTGGCCTTACCCCAACGGCGCCAATTGAGCGCCTCAGCGCCGCCGTGCTGATTGCACGCCCGGCAACTCGGTCACCAGCCCCAGCACCTTGGACAAGCGCCCAGAGTCCGACACCTCCACGGTAAAGGTCATGGTGGCCTTGCCTTTGACGGTTTGAGTCTGCATGCCAATCACGTTCATTCGGTCTTTGGAGAAGACTTCAATGACGTCTTTGAGGAGGCCCAAACGGTCGCCGGCCTCAACGATGACATCCACCGGGTAAACGGCGTGGGTCGCCCCCGGGGCTTGTCCCCACTCCACGTCAATCACGCGTTCACCGTTTTTGCGCACCATTTCACGCAAGTTGGAGCAGTCGGTGCGGTGCACACTCACGCCCTTGCCCCGGGTGACAAAGCCACAAATCACGTCCGGCGGGGCCGGTTTGCAGCACTGGGCCAGTTGCGTCATCAGCGAATCAACCCCCACCACCAGCACGCCGCCTTTGGCAGGGTTGGCGCCACTGCGGGGTTTTTTGAGTGTTGGAATCTCTTCGTCCGCCTGCGGGGGCTCGGGCGGGCGCAGCAAAATTTCGATGTTGCGCAGAGAAAATTCGTCCTTGCCAACCACCTCAAACAAGGCCTCAGCGGACTTGAAGCCCAACTGCGACGCCAGGTCTTCCAGCTTGACGGAGGTTTTTCCTTCCCGCTGCAGCAGTTTCTCAACCGCCTCTCGCCCCTTGGCCACGGTTTCGCCCAAGGCCAGCGCATTGAACCAGGCCCGCACCTTGGACCGCGCCCTGGGGCTGACCAAATAGCCTTGTTCAGCGATCAACCAGTCGCGTGAAGGCCCGCCTTCTTTCACGACGGTGACTTCCACCGTCTGCCCGTTTTTAAGAGGTGTGTTCAGGGGCACCATGGCGCCGTCCACACGGGCGCCCCGGCACCGGTGGCCCAAAGTGGTGTGCACGGTGTACGCAAAGTCAACGGCGGTGGCGCCTTGGGGCAGTTCCACAATGGCGGCGTCTGGCGTCAGCACATAAATGCGGTCTTCAAACACGCCAGGGCCGGGTTCGCCGGA
This sequence comes from uncultured beta proteobacterium, assembly GCA_963781205.1. Lineage (GTDB taxonomy): Bacteria > Pseudomonadota > Gammaproteobacteria > Burkholderiales > Burkholderiaceae_C > Rhodoferax. The sequence goes on from CAWAFG010000026.1 coordinate 17,294, forward strand.
CAGATCGCGCTCCCAGGCCAGCAACTGGCGCAGCACCGCAATCTTGGCGTCGTATTCGCCGCTGGCGGACACGCCTGCATAGCCTTTGGCGCCCGCTTCCTTGTACGCCCAATGAGCCGCAACGCCATGCTCGGCGTGGTCATGCATGGCTTGCGTGCGAATCTGGATCTCAATCGGCAAGCCAGATTGGTCCCGAACCACCGTATGCAAGGACTGGTAGCCGTTGGACTTGGGTTTGGCGATGTAGTCATCAAACTCGTCCGTGATGGGCGAAAACGCACTGTGGACCCACGCCAGCGCGGCGTAACACGCCGGCACGTCAGCCACGATCAAGCGCAGTGCACGAATGTCATAAACCTGGCCAAAATCGAGCGACTTGCCCCGCATCTTTTTGACAATGCTGTAGATGTGCTTGGGCCGTCCCTGAACCGTCGCCTGAATGCCCTGTGCCTGCAGCTCAGACTCCAGGCGCACTCGCAAATCAGCCATGGACAACTCGCGCTCTGAGCGCTTTTCATCCAGCATCCGGGCCACCTGCTTGTAGGTGTCAGGCTCAAGGAAGCGAAAGGACAGGTCTTCCATCTCCCACTTGATTTGCCAGATGCCCAAGCGGTTGGCCAGTGGTGCAAACACTTGTTGGGATTCAAGTGCCAGCCCAGGAGGCAAGTTCATTTTGGTGGCGGCAAAGTGGCGCAGGGTCTGCAGGCGTGATACCAGGCGAAGCATGACCACGCGCAGGTCGCGCGAAAAGGCGAGCAGCATCTTGCGCACGCTCTCGGTCTGCGCGGCAGCGGTTTGCGCCATGGGTACGGGCGCGGCGGCACGGGCGTTGGCGGCCTGGGTTACACGGGCTTGGCGCTGGACGCGCACCAATTTGGTGGTCTCCATCGCCAGCGCCGCAAAATTGTCGCCAAACGCTTTGGCGATGACTTCTTGCGGCTTGTTGAGGTGATCGCAGGCGTACACCAGATAGCTGGCCGCCTGCATGGCCTCAGAACCACCAATGGTTTTCAAAATATCGGCCACCGCGTCGGCATGGGCCAGGGTGTTTTCACCGGTATCCAGGGTTTCCGCACTCAACAAGGGTTCGGCAAAGGCGCGCGCGCGCGCCAAGGCATTCACCTGCTCGGGCAGCGTATGTGCGGTGGCCGAGATCAACTCGGGCACCGGGTCCACAGGCTGGGCGGCGTTGGGGTCCTGTCCCTCGGGGTCCACGGAAAGCGTTTTCATCCAGATGTCACTCGACTTGGGTCTTTATTCCAGTAAAAAAGAGGCCACAGCATCCACTTGGTCATTGGCCACAAAGGTCGGCGCATGGCCGACACCGGCAAACTCTACCAAGCGAGCCTTGGGCCCGCGCTGGGTCATGGCCAACGCCGTGGCACGAGACAGCAAGTCGGACTCGGCGCCCCGAACCAGAAGCGTTTCAGCCTGGATACTGTCATACAACTGCCACAGCTGGGCTTCGCTGTCTGGCACCGCCGCTTCCGTCATTTGGCTGAAAGGCTTGGCAATGGCGGGGTCGTAGTGCAGGGTCAAATCGCCCGATCCATCTGGCAGGGGCTTCACCATGCGGGTTGACAGTGCCAACCATTCCTCCGAGGTATGCGGGCCAAAGCTGCTGGACACGGTCCACATGAGGTCGGCCGCTTGCTGCAAAGACTTGAAGCGGCCGGTGTGCCCCAAATACTCTCCAATGCGTTGCAAGGCTGACCACTCCAGCGCCGGGCCCACGTCATTCAGCACCAAGCGGCGCACGGGCACAGGCAGCGGCAAATTGGGTGTGCCACACACCACCATGCCAATCAACCCCCCCATGCTGGTGCCAACCCAATCCAATGTGGTGGGCTTCAGTTGCGCGAGCAGGACCAGTATGTCGGCAGCGTAGGTGGGCAACTGATAGGCGTCGGCATTTTTCAGCCAATCGCTCTGTCCGCGCCCCACGACATCTGGGCAGACCACGCGCAAAGTGCCTTTTGAGCGCTCACACAGCCCGCGTGCCAGCGCGTCGAAGTCCCGGCCCTGGCGGGTCAGGCCGTGCACACACAGGACGACATGGCTGCTTTCAGGGTTGCCCCATTGCCAATACGCCATGCGGTGCCCCTCAGCGGCGTCCGGGCAATGTACGTAGTTCAGCGTAGGTTCAGTCATGGTGTGATGGGTGGTTTGATAAAGTCAGGGGTCTGGCAGGGTCGCAAACTCAAAGTGCGCCCTTTCACCCCAATTCAACCACAGTGCCCCGCCCTATTTTGGAGAATCAGCATGCTTAAAGGCAAAACCGCCCTAGTCACCGGATCAACCAGCGGCATTGGCCTTGGCATTGCCAAGGCCCTGGCCAAGCAAGGCGCCAACATTGTCTTGAATGGCTTTGGTGATGTGGATGGCCCCAAGGCCGAGATCGCCGCCTTGGGCGTCAAGGTGGCTTACCACGGCGCCGACATGAGCAAGCCCGCCGAGATCGAGGCGATGATGACTTTTGCTGCGGCTGAGTTCGGCCGCGTCGATATTTTGGTGAACAACGCTGGTATTCAGCATGTGGCCAAGATCGAAGACTTTCCCATCGAGCGTTGGGACGCCATCATTGCCATCAACATGAGCAGCGCATTTCACACCACCCGCCTGGCGCTGCCGGCGATGAAGGCCGCTGACTGGGGCCGGATCATCAATGTGGCCTCCATTCATGGTTTGGTGGGCTCGGCTGAGAAATCAGCCTACGTGGCCGCAAAACATGGCGTGGTGGGACTGACCAAGGTCACCGCGCTGGAAAATGCAACCACCGGCGTGACCTGCAATGCAATTTGCCCGGGCTGGGTGCTGACCCCCTTGGTGCAAAAACAGGTCGATGCCAAGGCTGCCGCGCAAGGCATCTCCAACGAAGAGGCCACACGGCGTCTGTTGGGTGAAAAAGAGCCTTCCATGCAATTCACGACCCCTGAGGAGTTGGGCGAATTGGCGGTGTTCTTCTGCTCGGCCGCCGGAAACAATGTGCGCGGCGTGTCTTGGAATATGGACGGCGGCTGGACAGCTCAATAATGCTATTTAATGAATAGCGGCTTGCGCTTACCCTCTGTGCCTGAGGGGGTTAAAACGTCCATCAAAATGGATTAGTTGGATTGTCGGAAAGCCATCACGGCCTGGTTGCGCAAGGTTCTGAGCAAAGCCAGTTCCTTGTCGTCCAACACCATGCCGCCCTTTTCAGCTTTGTCCGCATAAATCAGGCCAAAAGGCTTGGCTTTGATCGTGAGCGGCAACAACAAAAACGTCGGGGCATTGACCGATTTCAGATACCAAGCGGGCAAGCGGCCGGCAACGCGCGCTTCACCTGCGTCGCTGATCATGGTGTCGGCCCCCTTCAAACAAACAGCGGACAACAGATCTGGGTTTGACGAATTCAATGAAATGGCAAAGGTTTTGGCGATGCTTTCAACCCCTTTCCCAAGCCCGAACCGGCCCGTCAGCGTGTCTGTCTTGGGGTCGCGCATGCAAAAAACCACGCGTTGGAAGTCCATGGCCCGAAACATGGTTTCCAGAATCATTCGCAGCACGTCTGTGAGTTTGAAATCCTCCACCATGGCATTGGTGATGTCCTGAATCCCCGCCGCCAAAATTTCAGCAACCTGGCGCTCTTTGGTCGATTTCAACGGCAGGGTCTTTGGCGACTCCAGCACGGTGGCGTGCAGGGCCAGCGAGTCCAGGGAGTCCGCTGGCGATTCGGTCTTTGGCACACCGTCGGTGGTTTCGGTGGGCGGCTTCAGCAAACGAGCGGCTGGAGAATTGGGCTGGACTTTGACGTCCATGGCGGCCGTCATGTCGATAAACTTTTGGCGCGCCAGCAAGGTTGCGTTTTGCATTTCCTTTGCGCTGATGCGCAAGGTGGAGGCGTAGTTGGAGGCCACCAGGGCCACTTTGGCGTCCACTTGCGCGGCAGGAATACGCAGCAAAATTTCAGAAACTTCGTTGGCCGCCGCCGCCAACCAGCGCAGGCGCTGCACGGGCTCGATGGGGGGATGCAGGGGCGGAGTCCCACTGGGTTTGCGAATGCAGCTTTGAATCACTTCAGGCAAGCCCCATGCTTTGGCGACACCCAGGCCCAGCGCTTCGTAGCTCATCCCCAGCACACCCGCAGACGCAGTACCTTCACTGATCGGCTGGAGCGGGTTGGCTACCAAGGAGCGCACGGCCCCGGCCTCTTCCGCAAAATAGAACTCGGCCAGCAAGCGCCCCAGATTTTGAAACATGGTGCCAATAAAGGCCTCTTCGCTGGCCTGCGTGCCGGTGGACAGTTCACTGGCAATAGCGCCTGCCAGCAAAGCCCGCAGAAATTCCTCTTTGAGAACGTTGGCGTGTGTCTTGTCCTGCATATGCTCCAGCAAGACCAGGCTCAAGGCCATGTTGCGAATGCCGTTGAACCCCACCAGACTGACGGCCCGGGACACCGTGCTGATTTTGCCGCCGCCGCCAAAGTGCGCGCTATTGACCAGTCTGAGCAACTTGTTGGTGAGTGCCACGTCTTTCAGGATCTCGTTGGTCACACTGCCGACGCTCTCTGTCTCAGAGCTGGCCATGCCTTGAATGCGGACCATGGAATCCGACAACGCCGGGAAATCGGACTTGTGGCGCATGCGGCGCAGCAGGAATTCCAGGGTGCTGTTGGCTGCGTGGCCAGATGACGGCTCGTCGACGCTTGAAGCACCGGTCTCCAAGGCGGACCATTTGATCAACTCGTCTTTGAACACCTGCGCGCTGGGGTGGCGCAACTGGGGGTCGCGTTGAATGGCGCGAATCAGGATGGCCCGCAGGGTGTCGTTGGCCTGGGGAGTCAGCGCCTTGGGCAAGGAGAGCTGTTCGTTGAGAACTTTCTGAACGGCCTTGGCCGGGTCTTTTTCTGCAATCAAGGGCTGGCCAGACAGCATTTCCGTCAGAACAATACCTGCGGAGAAAACGTCCATCAGTGGTGAAGCGGCCCCGCGCTGCGTCGCTTCTGGCGACAAATAACCCGGGGTACCCCCGTCAATACTGGTCACCATCACACCGTCTTCTCGGCTCGCCCTGGCTGCAATGCCAAAGTCCATGACCCGTGCCCGACCCTTCAAATCAATCATCACGTTGGAGGGTTTGAGGTCCCGGTGAATGACGCCTGCCGCGTGGGCCACGACCAAGGCGTCCAGCACGTCAATCATGAGCGCAACGGCTTGATGAACCGGCATCGCGCCGTTTTGACGCAAGACGGCCGATAGCGTTTTGCCCTCCACATACTCAAACACCAGGTAGGGTTGCGCGCCATGAACGTCGGCCTCAAACAAGGGCACTGCATGGGCGTGGGCCAGACGACTGACACTGCGGGCTTCCTGCAACCACTGGGATACTTCCAAGGCGTTCGCGTTGGGACGCACCTTCATCAGCTTGATGGCGACCTCCCGCTCCAGATGGGGGTCAAAGGCAAGCCACACCACAGATTGAGCGCCTTTGCCCAAGATCCGTTTGAGTTGAAATCGCCCCAAGGAGGCGGGCTCAATTGCTGCACTTGGGCGGCCAATCAGCTTGCCGACTTTGGACAAGGGGGAAGAGTCGCTCATGAGTCGTTCACTTAGCCAGTCACAGCCAACGTGTAGTTATTTGTGCGCAGTATCGCACCGCGCCTTCTGCGCCGGAAGAGGTGCAACCCCTTAGTTCAACGAGTCGCCAGCGATCAGCAATTTTTCAAAATCCTCCACGGGCAGTGGCCTGCTGAATAAGTACCCTTGAAAATCGACACACCCGTGCTGTGCCAAATAATTGCGTTGAAGCTCGGTTTCCACCCCTTCGGCGATGACCTTCAGGCCCAAGCTGTGACCCAGTGTGATGATGGTCTTGGCGATCAGGGCGTCGTTGGGGTCCGTGGAAATGTCCCGCACGAAGGATTGGTCTATTTTGAGCTGGCTCAAGGGCAACTGCTTGAGATACGACAAGGACGAATACCCGGTGCCGAAATCGTCGAGCGAGAACTGAAGGCCCCGTTGGCGCAATCGCTTCATTTTGGTGATGACATCGTCCAGGTTCGACACCAACATGCTTTCGGTCAGCTCCAGCTTTAAGTGGGTCGGGTTGGCGCCGGTTTCTTCAATCAAGGACAGCACGGTTTGTGCGAAGTCTTTTTCCCGGAACTGTCTTGCGCTCACGTTCACTGCAATCGAGAGATGCGCGTAAGCCGGGCACTTGGCCCAAGCCACCAACTGAAGGCAAGCTTGCCGCATGACCGACGCACCGATGGGCAAGATCAGCCCCGTTTCTTCTGCCAAAGGAATAAAGTGCGCCGGAGACACCAAGCCCCGCTCTGGGTGGTTCCAGCGGATCAGCGCTTCTGCGCCGCAAATCTGCCCCATCGCATTGACTTGAGGTTGGTAAAAAAGGGTGAATTGGTCACCCTCCAGACCCAACCTCAAATCGTTTTCAAGCGTGGCCCGGTCATTGATGGCAGATTGCATGGCTGGATCGAAAAACTGCAGGGTGTTCCGTCCGGCCGCCTTGGCCTGGTACATCGCCACGTCAGCCTGCTTGAGCAACTCCTCAATGGGAACATCAGCGCCCATAAAAAGAGTGACGCCAATGCTGGGCGTACTGTGATAGTCCAGGTTGCCCAAGCGATAAGTTTCACCCAAGTCCGTCATGATCTTGCGGCCCACCAATCGAGCGTCTGCTGCTGCGGCGCTGCTTTCGTCATCCAAGCCCTCTAGCATGAGCACGAACTCGTCGCCCCCGAGCCTGGCGACGGTGTCCGTTTCTCGAACACATTTCAGCAACCGCGCGCCGACCTGCTTCAGCAACTCATCGCCTTTTTCATGCCCCAGTGTGTCGTTCAGTATCTTGAAGTGGTCCAGGTCAATGAAAAAAACAGCGCCACTGCATTGATTTCTCTCGCTGGATATCAGCGCCCGTGTCAAACGATCCATCAATAACCGTCGGTTGGGCAGATTGGTTAGCGGATCAAAGAAGGCCAGTTGACGAATTTGGGCCTCGGCCTCTTTGCGTTGTGAGATGTCCTTGATCGTCACGACAAAATGACTCACCTGTGCGCCATCTGCGCGCACTGAAGTCACCCCCATGTGCACCGGCAAGCAGTTTTGACCGGTTCTCTCAAGCCACACTTCGCCCGCCCATCGACCTCCCTCCTGCAAATCTTTGTTGAGAACATCAAAAAATTGGGGCGTCCTTTGCTCGGAAATCAAAAGAATTTCGGACAGCGGCTTGTTCACCATGCCCTCAGACGAGGAATCAAGCAGGTCGGTGAATGCTTTGTTAACTCGCAATAAGACTTGTTGCGAATCTGTGATCGCAATGCCATCCTGAGCTTCGAAAGCCGTTGCGGCCACACGCAATTCTTCTTGCGCACGGTGCCGTTCAGTCAAGTCAATGTCAATGCAATACATCTCCGGCGGACCACCACGGGGGTGTACCAGCGCATGGCTGGAAAAAACCGGCACGATTGAGCCATCTTTTCGCAGCAGCTCAAGTTCCCCCGCCGGTACCGGGATGCTGTTCTCGAAACTTGACTTCATGGCTTGACGAACACCCTCGTGCATCACAGGGGGAATGATCAGATCCAGCAGGTTTTTTCCAATGGCCTCCTCACGGGAATAGCCATAAACAGCCACTGACGCATTGTTCCAATAAATGGTGGTGCCATCCGGCGCATACCCTTGAACCGAGACGCCTGGAATATCTTGCAGCAGATTTCGAAAGCGAGCCTCTGACTCCTTCAGGGCTTCGTTAACCTCTTGTCTAAGCACGCCGTCTTTTAACAAAAGTCCTAATCCAAGGGTGATGACGGCCATGCTCATCACATGAGAGATACCAATGGCCTTGAACATTTGCGTGCGTACCTCGGGCGGCAGCAAAGTGAACAGGATCAGCTCTGTCAATTGCAGCAAGAGCCCGAAGAGCAGCAGAGGTAGAGCGCGGATGGACACCAATTGCTGCCGATAGGCCTGACGGTAAAGCAAGCCCATGGAGGCACTCACCACAATCACCAACGCACCAACCAAGGCACCAGCCCCGCCGATCCACAAACGGAATCCGCCCGCAATTGCAGCGCTGATCAGTGCGACCAATGGCCCACCAAACAAGCCCGCCATTCCAAGCACGGCTGATCGGGCGTCCAGAATCACACCGGGGACCACCGCAACAGGTGAGATCATGCCGGCCACGGCGATTGAGCCAAACAGGCAACCAGCCACCGCCTTTTGCCACAAAGGCTGAGACCGAAGCACACGAATGTTGATGCTCTGGAGCAGACTCAGCGCCAGGAGCAGCGCGCCGCCCTTGATGAGTTCGATCAGCAAAACAGCCCTCCCCGAGTCCTTAGGATGGCTTCATTATGGGCGTTTGATCAATAAAACTGCATATGTACTTTATTTCAGACCCGTTGCATTATTTCAATTGCACCGTTCCGCTCACATTCACCACGATCGATGTGTTGCCCGCGTCGGCTGGAATGGGGGCAACTGATGAAGCCAGTTTGGACTCCATCGCCATCATTCTGGGCCGTGGTCCGCCACCTTGCTCGTTGGCATTCACCGTGACTTCGCGCAAACTGAATCCAGCGAAGCCAAACGAATGTGCAATCTCAGCCGCCCGGCCCTTGAAGCTCTCAATTGCCAAGTCTTGAGCGCCTCGCTCGGCTTTGTCGCGCTGCGCACGGCTGAGCCCGAAACCAAGTTGACTCACCGTCAACGATTGCACGGTGCCGGCTGCGGACGTGATACGGGCGAAATCCTGGCCTTCCAATACAACCTCTGCCTGACCTTGCCAGCCTGTCAGCTTGCCGTCCCGACCCCAGCGCGGCGTCAAGTTGAAGTTCCCGGTGCGCACGGTCATGGCGCCAGCCTTTTCTTGTCGCTTCACCTCAAGCAGCGCTGCATCCACGGCCTGTTTCAATTGGGATTGGACGACATTGGCATCGCTGCCTTCTCGAAGGGTGCCCAGGGTGACCGTCAGCAAATCTTGTTGAACCTCCACCACCCCGCTGGCAGTCAGTTGAACGACGTTTTGGAGCGGCGGGTTGGGTAGGGCTTGAGTGAAACCGACCGTCGACAAAGACAACAATGCCGACGCAGCAGCGATTTTGGTAATTTTTTTCAATCCACTCTTTCAATAGTGATCGGTAGGCGCGGCCCGCAGGGGCTGGAGTTCGGTTACCGGGCCGAATCAAACCCAATCACGCGAAACTGTTCTCGCAATTGACGTCGCAAGTCTGCCTTTTCTTGTGCGGACAGTTGGTGTTCATGAAACCCAATGTTGTCAGCCTTTTCACCCTCGCGCCCCTTGGCGGGAACTGGAGCGCTTAGAGCGGAGCGGAGCTCGGCCCTGCGATGAGCGCGAACGTTTGTGTCGTCGTCGATTTTCGGTTCGGAAAAAGCAGACGTTGAAACGCCCACCCATAGCAGGGACACCAACAAAAACGGCCAGCGATTCTTCATACACCGAAGATACCGCGAAACCAAGCTTGATTTACATCACTGAATGTATGGCCTTGCAGGGTGACGCAACTTCTGTAACAGTGTGTCAATAATCCGACGAAAAAGGCCAAACCGGACATTTCACCCCTCAAAATCGGCTTTGTTACAAATTCAACGGTACTTTCATGAGCCTCAATTCCAGCCGCAATGACAAGATCATGGTCGTCGACGACGACGCAAGAATCCGCGACCTGTTGCGCCGCTACTTGGCGCAGGAAGGGTTTGAGGTCTTGCAAGCGGAAGACAGCAAGGCCATGAGCCGGATTTTGCTGCGTGAACCCGTCGATTTGATTGTTCTGGATTTGATGCTGCCAGGAGAAGACGGGTTGTCGATTTGCCGGCGCCTGCGTGCCTCTGGCGACAAGACACCCATCATCATGCTGACTGCCAAGGGCGAGGACGTCGACCGCATCGTCGGTCTGGAGGTGGGGGCGGACGATTATTTGGGCAAACCTTTCAATCCTCGCGAGTTGCTGGCCCGCATCCACGCAGTGTTACGTCGGCGCCCCTCCGTTGAGGCGCCCGGCTCGCCGTCCATTGATCCGGAAATTGTCACGTTTGGCCCCTACACCTTTGATCTTGGCGTGCGTACCTTGCGCAAGGGAGATGAGGACTTGCCACTGACCACCGGTGAATTCGCCATGCTCAAGGCCTTGGTCAGGCACCCACGGCAACCGCTGTCGCGTGAGAAGTTGGCGCAGCTGGCACGGGGGCGTGATTTTGAGCCGTTTGATCGGAGCCTGGACGTGCAGGTGTCGCGATTGCGCAAGCTGGTTGAGGCCGATGCCGCAGCCCCCCGCTATATCCAAACGGTATGGGGTGTGGGTTATGTGTTTGTTCCGGACGGCGCAGCTTGAACTCCTTGAATGAGGCGTCCAGCCTCGAGCATGACCTGACCGGCCCGATCCCGCTCGATACAGCGAGTGACGATGGGGGCGAGCGCACCCGCTGGGGCCTGAGTCTTTTTTGGCGCACCTTTTTTCTGTTGGCCTTGCTGCTGTTTGGCAGCATATTGGCGTGGCTGCAGACCTTGCGCGCGCTGGAGTTTGAACCCCGGGCGATACAGACGGCCCAACAAATTGCGTCATTGGTGAATTTGAGCCGGGCTGCATTGGTGCATTCCGACTCCATCGCCCGGGTGTCCCTGATCAAGACCATGACAGATCAGGAGGGCGTGCGCATCGTTCCGCGCGAGCCAACGGACACCTACGAACGCTTTGAAACAGACACTTTGAGCCAGCAGGTCTCAAGCGAGTTGGCCGCCCGCCTGGGGCCAGACACGGTGGTGACCAACCGGGTGAACAAGGACGAAGGGCTTTGGGTTGGCTTCACGATTGACGGCGACCGCTACTGGATGCGCGCTGATCGGGCACGCTTCAACCCCACTGCCAGCGCCACCTGGACCATCTGGTTGCTGGCCGCCGCCGCCCTCTCTCTGGCCGGCGCCGCGCTGATTGCCAGGCTGATCAACCGCCCGCTCAAACAACTGTCGTTTGCCGCCAGCCGCGTGCGCGACGGTGACTTTGACGCCAGCCGACTCGATGAAACGGTGTCGACCAGCGAGGTGCGTGCGGTCAATGTGGGCTTTAACCGGATGACCCAAAAGCTGGCCAAGATTGAGCATGACCGAGCGCTGATGTTGGCTGGTATCTCTCATGACCTGCGCACGCCGCTGGCGCGCTTGAGGCTGGAGACGGAGTTGAGCGTCAAAGACGTCGAGGCGCGGGACCACATGGCCGCGGACATTGATCAGCTGGACGCCATCATCGACAAATTTCTGGATTACGTTCGCCCTGGCAACGTGGCGCTGAGCGCAGTTTCCTTGCGCGACGTGGTTGAAACCTGTATCTACAGCGCAAAAGGCCGAACCGACATGCAGTTCAACCTGGACTTGTCATCGGACTTGATGGTGATGGCCGACCCGGTGGAGTTGGGCCGGGTCATTAGCAACCTGCTGGAGAACGCCCGCCGCTATGGCAAATGCGTCGACACCGGCATCGCTCAGGTCGACATCACGGCCAAGGCCCATGATGGCTGGGTGTTGATGCGGGTGCGTGACCATGGCGTGGGCGTGTCCCCCGAGCAGTTGGTCGACCTGACCACGCCTTTTTACCGGGGCGAAGCCGCTCGAACCGCCGCCAAAGGCACAGGTTTGGGCCTGGCCATTGTTGAGAATGTGCTGGAGCGAATGGGTGGGGCCTTCATGTTGAGCAACGCCTCCACCGGCGGACTGGCGGCCAATCTGAAATTACGCCGCGCTCCCCTGCCCTAAATCGCTTGCCGCTTAGCGCGGGCGCTTGGCCACTTTGCGCACGGCTGGTTTGGCGCCAGTCTCGCGCGGTGGCAAGCCCGTGTGCTGGGTCAACAAACGTCCCGCCGACGGTTTGACCGCCACTGTGGTCGAGTTTTTACGTCGCGCACTGGTGTAGTTGCCGTCTGTCAGCGGTTGGAACGTCGGAATCAGGTGGTGCTTGCCGTTGCCAATCAGATCGGCACGACCCATGGTTTTCAGCGCTTCACGCAGCAGCGGCCAGTTGTTGGCATCGTGGTAGCGCAAAAACGCCTTGTGCAGTCGGCGGCGGCGATCGCCCCGAACAATGTCCACACTTTCGCTGGTGCGCGTGATCTTGCGCAAGGGGTTGCGACTGGTGTGGTACATCGTCGTGGCGGTGGCCATGGGGCTGGGGTAGAAGGTTTGCACCTGGTCGGCCCGAAAGCCGCTTTTCTTCAGCCACAGGGCCAGATTCATCATGTCTTCGTCGCTGGTGCCCGGGTGGGCGGCGATGAAGTAAGGAATCAAAAACTGTTTCTTGCCCGCTTCAGCCGTGTACTTCTCAAACAAGGTTTTGAACTTGTCATACGAGCCGATGCCAGGCTTCATCATCTTCGTCAGCGGCCCTTGCTCAGTGTGCTCAGGCGCGATCTTGAGGTAGCCACCCACGTGATGCGTCACCAGTTCCTTGACGTACTCCGGGCTTTGCACGGCCAAGTCGTAGCGCAGGCCGGAGCTGATCAATATTTTCTTCACGCCTTTCAGGGCCCGTCCGCGACGGTACATCTGGATCAGCGGACCGTGATCGGTCGTCAAGTTCTGGCAAATACCGGGGTAGACGCAGCTGGGCTTGCGGCAGGCGGATTCAATCTCAGGGCTGCGGCAACCCAGACGGTACATATTGGCCGTGGGGCCGCCCAAGTCTGAAATCGTGCCGGTGAAGCCTTTCACCTTGTCGCGAATGTCCTCAATCTCCTTGATGACCGAGTCTTCAGAGCGGCTCTGAATAATGCGGCCCTCATGCTCGGTGATCGAGCAGAAGGTACAGCCGCCAAAACAGCCGCGCATGATGTTGACCGAGAAACGGATCATTTCCCAAGCGGGAATTTTGGTCGCGCCATCGTGGCTGCCGTTCTCATCCGCGTAGCTGGGGTGCGGCGCGCGGGCGTAAGGCAGGTCAAACACCAGGTCCATTTCCGCGGTGGTCAGCGGAATGGGCGGCGGCGTGATCCACACATCGCGTGAAGTCACCCCTTCACCATGGGCTTGCACCAGGGCCCGGGCATTGCCGGGATTGGTTTCCAGGTGCAGCACCCGGTTGGCGTGTGCGTAAAGCACCGGGTCAGCCTTGACCTGCTCGAAGCTGGGCAGGCGAATAACAGAGCGGTCACGCGGTGGCACTTTGAGTTTGCCAATCAGCGCGGGGTTGGGCACAAAACTCATGGCTTGCACCGTGACCTTGGGTTCGGTTTTTATGCCGTTTTGGCTTGTAGCCCCCGTGGAATCAGCGGGAGCCGCTACATTATTTGTAGCATCTTCCTTGGCGCAAGTACTGCCCTGCTGGGCTGCTTGCTCGCTGGTGGTCATGTAAGGGCTGACATGGGCCTCAACCCGACCGGGCTCATCTACGCTGGTGGAGTCAATCTCCAACCAGCCTTTGCCCGTTTCGTCATCCGGGCGGCGCACAAAGGCCGTGCCCCGAACGTCGGTGATGTGTTGGACGGGCTCATTGGCGGCCAGTCGGTGCGCAATTTCGACAATGGCGCGTTCGGCATTGCCGTACAACAGCAAGTCGCACTTGGCGTCCACCACGATGGACCGACGTACTTTGTCGGACCAGTAGTCATAGTGCGCAATCCGGCGCAATGAGCCTTCAATGCCGCCCAAAATCACCGGCACGTCTTTGAAGGCCTCGCGGCAACGCTGGCTGTAAACAATGGCGGCGCGGTCGGGGCGCTTGCCGCCAATGTCGCCGGGGGTGTAGGCGTCGTCACTGCGAATCTTGCGGTCCGCCGTGTAGCGGTTGATCATGGAATCCATGTTGCCGGCCGTCACACCCCAAAACAGATTGGGTTTGCCTAATGTTTTGAAGGCCTCAGCGCTGGTCCAGTCAGGCTGGGCGATGATGCCGACCCGAAAGCCCTGGGCTTCAAGCATGCGGCCGATAACGGCCATGCCAAAACTGGGGTGGTCCACGTAGGCGTCGCCCGTGACCAAGACGATGTCGCAACTGTCCCAACCGAGCTTCTCCATCTCCGCCCGGGACATGGGCAGCATCGGGGCCGTACCAAAGCGGGCCGCCCAGTACTTTCGGTAACTGGAAAGCGGCTTGGCAGCGCGCGCGAAAAAGGAGACGTCGACGGGGGCGTTCATGGATCAACCGGTGGGAAAAAGGCCCCGAGTGTAAGGTTTTCCCTGTACCAACGCACCTTGCAAGGGTACTTAACCCTTGGTGCCTTGAACTCAGCGGCTTAAAAATCGCCCTTCTCTGGCGCTTTGCTCGCCCAACGTCAGCCAGTGCATCGCCGAGCGAACCTGCTCCGGCGCCACGGCAAGCTCGGCCTGCCCCCGCAAATGATCGCGGAGATTGGCGTAGTACAGCAGGTAGTTGCCTGCCAGTTCGGGTGCTGGGCGACTCACGCGCTGGCGGGTTTCCCCAACCAATTCGTGGCGAACGACCTGGCCGACTTTGGGGTCCAGCCCCCAGTCTTGCAGACTACCCAACTGCGGCCGACGCCCGGTTTTAAGTGCATCTTCCTGCGTGTCCAGCCCGTATTTGATGAACGAACCCTCTGTGCCATGCACCGTCCAGCGTGGGCCCAATTCCGGTACCAGGGCGCTGGCGTGGAGGATCACACGCAGGCCGGGGTGGCGGCCCTCGTAGCGCAACTGGGCGTGAAACCAGTCATTGGTTTTGGCACCTGTGCGCTGACAGGCCAGTTCGACTTGCAAGGCGTCCGGTTCACCGAGGAGTTGCAAGGCTTGATCCAGCAAATGCGCGCCCAAGTCAAACCACAGGCCGGAGCCCGGCAGGTCTTCTTCGCGCCAGCGGCTGGGCACGTCGGGCCGGTAGCGGTCAAAGTGCGACTCCAGATGCACCAGTCGCCCCAGTTGTCCACTGGCCAGAACCTGCTTCAAGGCAAGAAAATCTGCATCAAAACGCCGGTTTTGGAACACGGTGACAACCCGGTTTTGGGCTTTGGCGGTTGCCAGCAAATCCTCGGCCTCCGAGAGGGACACGGTAAAGGGCTTGTCCACCACCACATGTTTGCCCGCCAGCAAGGCGGCTTTGGCCAGTGGATGATGGCTGGTGTTGCTGGTGGCAATCACCACGACATCAATGGAAGCGTCAGCAAATACGGCCTCAGGTGTTGGGAGCACCCGCACCAAAGGCCAGTCGGCGTGCACGGCGTCGGGCTTGCTGGAGCAAATGCAGGCCAATTCAAGGCCGGGTACGCCCGAGATCAGCGGCGCGTGAAAGATGCGACCAGCGCTGCCGTAGCCAATGAGCGCGACTCGGATGGGGGCGACGGGATCGACGCTTGATGGAGTGGATGAAGTCATGGCCTCGATCATCCATCAAGTTAAAACGTCCCAGTTACCAAGGGGTTACCCGAGGCGCGGGCGGGACAGCGCCGGGCTGATCGATGGCTATGATCAGCGCGTCTTGCGTATTGCCCCGGAGAACGATTCATGCTGAATTTCTTGCCCCCTTTGCTGGTGGGCCTTATCGCCAGTGTTTTGATGGCCATCAATGCCCTGTTCTGGGTGCCGATTTTGCTGCTGGTGTCTTTGGTCAAACTGATCATCCCGGTCAAAACCGTGCGCCTGCTGATTGACCCGGTGTTGTTGCGCATTGCCGAGAACTGGATTTCAGGCAACAGCGCCTGGATGGCTTTGACCCAGCGCACCCAGTGGGACGTGCAGGGCATTCAGGGACTGGACCCCCGCAGTTGGTACCTGGTGAACTGTAATCACCAGTCCTGGGTCGATATTTTGGTGCTGCAGCATCTATTGAACCGCCGCATCCCCTTGCTCAAGTTCTTTTTGAAGCAGCAACTCATCTGGGTGCCGGTGATGGGCTTGGCCTGGTGGGCGCTGGAATTCCCCTTTATGCGCCGCCACAGCGAGGAATTTCTCAAAAAACACCCGGAGATGCGCGGTAAAGACCAGGAAACCACCCGCAAAGCGTGTGAAAAATACGCACTTATTCCGACCAGTGTGATGAATTTTCTGGAAGGCACGCGTTTCACGGAGGCGAAACACCAGCGCCAAAACTCGCCCTACAAGCACCTGCTCAAGCCCAAAGTGGGCGGCATTGCGCTGGCGCTAAACGCCATGGGCGACAAATTCCAGTCCATTTTGGATGTGACCATCGTCTACCCCGATGGCCGTCCGGATTTTTGGGACTTCACGTGCGGCAAGGTCAAACGCATTGTGGTGCGGGTGCGCGCCCTGCCCGTGCCGCAGCATTTGTTGACTGGCGACTACGCCAACGACCCCGTGGTTCGGGAGGCGTATCAAAAGTGGGTTCAGCAGTTGTGGCTGGACAAGGATGCGCAAATTGAGGCGCTGCTCAAAAAATGATTTGCCCCCTTGCTTGCCCTGCCAGCACTCACTCATTGGAGACACCTTATGACACCCTCCCCGCTTGCCACCTGGCATGAAGTCGCCCGAACCCGCAGCACCAGCGGGCTCAAAGCCTTGTTGGCTGACGACTGCGTGTTTCACTCCCCTGTGGTCCACACTGCCCAAGTCGGCAAGGCCGTGACTTACCAATACTTGTCTGCCGCGTTCAAGGTGTTTTTCAATGACTCGTTTCGCTATGTCAGAGAACTGTCGGGGCCAAACGATGCGATTCTGGAGTTTCAGGTGGAGATTGACGGCATCACCGTGAACGGTGTGGACATGATGACCTGGAACGACGCAGGCCAGATTACCGACTTCAAAGTGATGATTCGCCCTTTGAAAGCCGTCAATCTGATTCACCAGGCCATGGGGGCCATGCTTCAATCGGCAGCACCTCGCCCGCCCAAATAAGCCTTGCTGCTGCGTCGTTATGGCGCACACAGGGGATGCGAAAAAATACAAGAA
>CAWAFG010000027.1:0-253186 GCA_963781205.1 uncultured beta proteobacterium
CAGGCCGACGGAACCCCTGATCACCCGCGTGCTTGGCGCCCGCATTGCTTATGTGAGCGTTTTGATGGTGATCGTCACCCTTCGCCATTTTTGAGTGGGAGTTGGCCCGTGGCAGCAGTTTGGAGGTGGCACGAACCGCAGCAGTCAATATGTTGGTCCTTGGCGAAATGGTGTTATCTCTTCAATGTGCGCAACTTCACCACCTCAGCTTTCTCCTGGAAGATCCTGGCGGACAATCCGGTGGCACTCTGGATGTGCGCACTGCTGGTGGGATTCCAGCTTTTACTCACCTACGCACCACCCATGCAAACACTCTTTCAAACAACTGCGCTGGGACTGACCTCCTGGTTGGTCATTGGTGGGCTTGGCCTTCTCAAGTTCTTGGCAGTGGAGCTTGAGAAAGGGCTTTGGCGCCGTTTCAATGTGCGGAGCATGTGAATGAGCCTGATCGCACGACTTCGCCGGCACATCCCCACCCGTGAACAGATTAACAACAACCCGCGCCTCGCCTGGTTGGGGCCATGGCTGAAAGAGCCCAAACTGTGGCATTGGTCACGCCGGGGTGTGGCCATGGGGGTTGCATTGGGTGTCTTCTTTGGCTTGCTGATCCCGATTGCCCAGATTCCAGCGTCGGTTGCGGCTGCCGTGGTCTTGCGGGCGAATATTCCGGCAGCCATTGCCAGCACACTGGTGAGTAACCCGGTGACCTTTGGCCCCATTTATTACGGGGCTTACAAACTGGGCGTCGTGGTCACCGGGACGAGGAAAACAGCCAGCCCCAAGGAACTGATCGCCTCAGCCAAGGTTGACGAAAACGCCAGCCTGTGGGCCCGCGTGACCGCCTTGGGCAAACCACTGCTGGTGGGCTTGTCCATGACAGCGGTGCTCATGGGCCTGTTGACCTATGGGCTGGTCACGCTGATCTGGCGTTGGCGCACCGTCGCCAAGCGACGCAGCCGCCAACGCTAAGCCCGCTTCAACTAGCGAACAACGCTTCTGGGTTCAAAGGCGTCAACGCCTTCCGCCGCTCAGAAACCCGATCAGGTTGTCGGCCGCCAAGTGCGCCATGGCCAGACGAGTGGCCTGCGTGGCGCTGGCGATGTGAGGGGTCAACACCACATTGGGCACCGTCAACAAATCCGGGTGGACCTGCGGCTCCCCCTCAAACACATCCAGACCCGCCGCCGCAAGGGTGCCATTTTTCAGGGCAACGGCCAGCGCAGCATCGTCCACAATGCCACCCCTTGCAATATTGATCAAAGTGGCGGTTGGTTTCATTTGGCTCAACTCTGCCTGGCCAATGGCGTGGTGAGATGACTCGGAGTACGGCAAGACCAACACCAAATGGTCAGCCTGCGCCAACAACTCGGATTTGCTGACGAAACGGGCCTTGCACTGGGCCTCGGTCGCCTCGTCAAGGCGAGAGCGGTTGTGGTAAATCACGTTCATGCCAAAGCCGTGTGCGCCGCGTTGGGCAATGCCCTGGCCAATGCGCCCCATCCCCAGAATGCCAAGTGTGCTGCCATGCACCTCGCCACCGGCGAACATGTCATAGCGCCAACGATTCCACAAACCCGCGCGCAAAAAGCGCTCGCTTTCTGCCATGCGCCGTGCGGTCGCCATGAGCAAGGCAAACCCAAAGTCAGCCGTGGTCTCCGTCAAAACGTCCGGTGTATTGGTGCCTAGCACGCCAGCGGCAGTCATCGCGGACAGGTCAAAGTTGTTAAAACCTACCGCCATATTGGCACACACCTTCAAATCAGGGCAAGCTGCAAGCAACGCCGCATCAATCCGCTGGCTACCGGTGGTGAAAACGCCTGCCTTGCCCTGCAACTGTTGGGCAAGCTCCTCTGGCGTCCACAGCACATCTTCCTGATTGCTCTGCACTTCAAAATGTGCGTCCAGTTTAGCCAGAACCTCGGGGAAGACGGCTCTGGCAACCAGAATCTTTGGCTTATTCAAATTCATAGATAAATCACCCTCTAGCGCCCGTGCAATATGCGTAAGCAGCTATACATTAAATAGCAAAAAAGCCCGCCAGCATCAATCCAGCCAGTGGGTGAACTCCTCGACCGGCACGCGTGGTGTGTGAAAAGTGTTCACCACATTGCTTTCATCTGCGTAGCCCAACGACATGCCGCAGACCAACATTTCGTTTTCCCCGGCACCAATGTGGGGCAGGATAATCTTGGCAAACCCGTTCCAAGCGGCTTGCGGGCAAGTGTGCAGGCCCAAGCCTCGCGCGGCCACCATGATGTTTTGCATGAACATACCGTAGTCAACCAAGGAGCCACGGCCCATGACTTGGTCAATCGTGAACATGAAGCCCACCGGTGCGTCAAAGAATTTGAAGTTGCGCTGGTGCTGGGCGTGCATTTTGTCCTTGTCACCTTTTCCAATGCCCAACAAGCCATAAAGGCCCCAGCCATTTTCACGGCGACGGTCAATGTAGGGGCTCACCCATTTATCAGGGTAATAGTCGTAGGCCTCGCGGTATTCGGCGGCCAATTCCGGCTGAGCCCGAATGGCATCATGGGCGGCGCACACCTTCTCAACCAGAGCCGCTTGACTGGCGCCTTGCAGGACGTACACCTTCCAGGGTTGGGTATTGGTGCCTGAGGGCGCCCGACTGGCCGTTTGCAGCAGTGCGGTGATCAGTTCGCGCGAAACGGGTTGTGACGTAAAGGCACGCGCCGACATGCGCGAGGTGATGGCTTCTGCCACGGTCATGGGGGTCATAAAAGGGTCTCCAAAACGGTTTTCAAAGGAGCTGGCAAAGGCTGTGGTCTTCGGGTCTGCTTGTCTACGTAAACATGGACAAAGTGACCCCGCGCGGCAGTGAGAGCTTCGCCCGCAGCAAACAGACCCACTTCGTAACGAACACTGCTGCCACCCAGTCGGCTCACCCGAATGCCAGCTTCCACGGTTTGCGGGAAAGCCAAAGGTGAGAAATAGTTGCATTGGGTCTCAATCACCAGGCCAATCGTCTCGCCCTGGTGAATGTCCAACACGCCCTGTTCGATCAGGTACGCATTCACAGCCGTGTCGAACCAACTGTAATAAACAACGTTGTTCACATGCCCATAGGCATCGTTGTCCATCCAGCGGGTGCCAATGGTCCGAAAGACCTTGTAGGCGCTGCGCGGTTCAGGTTGGGGGCGCTCGTTGGGTGCAGAGTTCATGCCGCTCATTTTGCCAGTCTGTGAAATCAGACTCACCCCGGCCTCTGCAGCACAAGGCACGCAGGGGACACCCTGCGTTACCGCTTACACCAAGGCTTCATTCCAAGCCAAGTTCCTGGATTTTTCGGGTGATGGTGTTGCGCCCAATGCCGAGCTTGAGTGCGGCCTCAATGCGTCGACCGCGAGTGGCCGTCAGGGCCGTTTGAATCAGCCGAGCTTCGAAACGCCGCGTCAACTCATCCCACACGTCGGTGCGGTCGGTGGCCAACAAGGCCGCTGCATCGGACTCCAGACCGAGCTCCCAACCGCTTCCGGCCGGTGCGATCTCCGACGCAGGGGTTTCAAGCACGTGCTCGCTTGCAGGTACGTAAGCTGTTACCGCAGGCGCGGGTTCTGCAAAGGATTCTGCCGAACTGGCCGAGAAAACAGTGGGCAAAACGGGTGATGGATCTGGGGCCACCCCATTCGTTCGCTGGGTCACCCCCACCTCTGGTGGCAGATCTTTGGGCTCAATCACCTGCGCAGGTGCCATGACGGTCAGCCAATGGCAGATATTTTCAAGTTGGCGCACATTGCCAGGAAAACCAAAAGTCCCCAGCCAGCCCAGCGCCGCGTCAGAAATACGCTTGGGCTCTACCCCAAGCTGAGCGGCGCTTTGCTGCAGGAAGTGGCGAGTCAGCATGGCGATGTCTTCCTTGCGCTCGCGCAGGGCTGGCAGACGCAGGCGAATCACATTGAGCCGGTGAAACAAGTCTTCCCTAAAGCCACCTTCCTTGACGCGCTGCTCCAAATTCTGGTGCGTGGCGGCAATCACCCTCACATTGGTCTTGACCGCAGAGTGACCGCCCACACGGTAAAAATGCCCGTCGCTCAGCACCCGCAGCAGGCGGGTTTGCAAATCGAAGGGCATGTCACCAATTTCGTCCAAAAACAGCGTGCCACCATCGGCCTGCTCAAACCGGCCTCGGCGCATGGTTTGCGCGCCGGTGAAGGCACCTCGCTCATGCCCAAACAGCTCGGATTCCAGCAAATCTTTAGGAATAGCCGCAGTGTTGATCGCCACAAACGGCCCACCGGAACGGGTCGAATGCTTGTGCAGCGCCCGAGCCACCAGCTCTTTGCCAGACCCTGACTCGCCGGTGATCATGACCGTCACATTGCTTTGACTCAATCGACCAATGGCCCGAAAGACATCTTGCATGGCGGGCGCCTGGCCCAGCATCTCTGGGGTTTGGGCCAAGCCCTCTTCGGCCACTTCTTCGCGCTGGCTTTCCTCAACGGCGCGGCGAATCAGTTCAACCGCCTTGGGCACATCAAAGGGCTTGGGCAAGTACTCAAACGCCCCGCCCTGAAAAGCCGAAACGGCACTATCCAGGTCGGAATAGGCCGTCATGATGATCACCGGCAGGCCGGGGAACTTCTCTTTGACTTTTTCCAGCAGATCCAGGCCAGAACCGCCAGGCATACGAATGTCACTCACCAGCACTTGCGGACCGTTGTCTTCCGTGGCGCTGCTCAGAGCGGCCAGAACGTCACGGGGATTGGTGAAACTGCGGGTTGGCAGGTTTTCACGCAGCAGCGCTTTCTCCAGTACGAAGCGGATGGACTGGTCATCATCTGCGATCCAAATCGGCTTCATAAAATTGGGGCACCTCAGGTCAACGGTTAATGGACAAAGCTCACGGCAAAGGTATCAATATCTTGAAATCCGTGTGGCCTGGCACGCTGTCACACTCAATCAAACCGTGATGTTGCTGAACAAAGGTTTGTGCCAATGTCAGCCCCAATCCCGAGCCCCCTTCCCGCCCGGAAACCAGGGGATAGAAGATTCGGTCCTTGATCGAGTCTGGTACGCCAGGCCCGTTGTCAATGACATGCAATTCCAATGCCAACCTGTAGCGTTGCTTGCCAAAAGTTACCTGTCTTGCGATTCGGGTGCGAAATGTCAAACGGGCTTGCTTATCGGCAATCAACTCCGACAAGGCCTGGCAAGCGTTGTGCGCAATGTTCAGCACTGTTTGAATCAGCTGCTCCCGGTCGCCACGAAACTCGGGGATTGAGGTGTCATAGTCGCGAACCACTTTCAGACCCTTGGGAAATTCGGCCAAGATCAAAGTCCGTACACGCTCGCACACCTCGTGGATGTTGACGTCGCCCACCAAGTGTGGGCGTCGGTGCGGTGCCAGCAATCGATCCACCAGCGTTTGCAGGCGATCTGCCTCCCGGATGATGACTTGGGTGTACTCCGTGAGCTCACGGGACTCAATTTCCATCTCCAACAACTGGGCAGCGCCCCGTATCCCGCCTAGCGGGTTTTTGATCTCATGCGCCAGATTGCGAATGAGTTCCTTGTTGGTCTGCGCCTGATCGGCCAAACGTTCTTCGCGTTCTTGACGGGCTTGTTGCTCCTGCGGCAGCAGTTCAACAATGATTTGCTGTGAGTTGTCAGTTTGAGACACGATTACATGCACCGGCAAGGCGTCGTGATTCACCCGTTTAAGCATCGCGTCGTAGCGCAGGGCTGCAAATTCGTTGCCACTCACCCCCGTCAACGCATTCTCAAGCGGTGTTGCTTCTGTGAAATGGTCGGCCAACTTGGCACCGATGATGGCCCGGCGTGACATGCCCAAGGCGTCTTCCAACACTGCGTTGGCAAACAACACCTCCCCCTCAGCGCTCACAACAGCCACCAAGGTCGCCAACAGGTCAAAGGTGGAAAAGCGGGAGCTGTCGTCGACCCTTTGCTCGCTCTCAGATGGCGTTGGCAACGACTTACTTGGCACTGGAACCATTTGAAACCCGCCCCAACTCGCGCCGGATGCCGGCAATATCGCTTTCGATTCGGGACAAACTGGCTTTCAGTTCGGCAACACGGTCGAGGTACTTCTGGTGATTGCGGGCCTCGCCCCCTTGTTTGTCAGGCTCGCCGTTGTTGTACTCCTTCAACAACTCCGCTTGGCGCGCCTCCGCCTTCTTGAGTTCGGACTCCAGAATTTGACGGGCATCTGAGTCGCGCGATTTTTGCTCACTGCTGACCACACGGGGGCTGTTGGCGGGTGCCGCGGCACTTGATGAAGAGGAACTGGCCTTGGCAGCGCCGCCCGGCTTCGCCCCTTCAATCACGGTCACATTGCCGCCTTCGATCAGTTTGCAATCTTTGGCCTGGCGCCCCGTCAGGGTGTTGGTGTACTCATTGCCGCAACGGTAAATGCGCTCCTGCGCCATGCTGTTCGTGGCGCAACAGGCCACAGCCAGCGAAATCAAAAAAGCATAGTTCATAAGTGCTCTACGCGTCCAATCAGTGACTTGAATTAAAAATGCCAGTATGCGTCAAGCACACGCCCTGCGAGCATTTAAGTTTCGCACAATGAAAAAAGGACGGCACAGGCCGTCCTTTTGATGCCCCAAGGCGTAACGGGTTACACCTTGGGGGTCTCGCTGGATTAGAGCGAGTAGTACATGTCGAACTCAGCAGGGTGAGTGGCGGCACGCAAACGGGTCACTTCCTGCATCTTCAGATCAATGTAGGCATCGAGGTACGAATCAGTGAACACGCCGCCTTTGGTCAGGAACGCGCGATCGGCATCCAGACATTCCAGCGCCTGATCCAGGCTGTGGCAGACAGTTGGGATCAACTTGTCTTCTTCGGGTGGCAGGTGATACAGATCCTTGCTGGCGGCTTCGCCAGGGTGAATCTTGTTTTCCACGCCGTCCAGACCCGCCATCAACAAGGCAGAGAAGCCGAGGTATGGGTTCATCAGTGGATCGGGGAAACGAGCCTCAACGCGACGACCTTTGGGGTTGGCCACGAACGGAATCCGGATGGACGCCGAGCGGTTCTTCGCCGAATAAGCCAGCTTGACCGGTGCCTCGTAATGAGGGACCAGACGCTTGTAGCTGTTGGTGCCTGGGTTGGTGATGGCGTTCAGGGCACGAGCGTGCTTGATGATGCCGCCGATGTAGTACAGGGCGAAATCAGACAAACCAGCATAGCCGTCGCCTGCGAACAGGTTTTTGCCATCTTTCCAGACCGACTGGTGCACGTGCATGCCGGAACCGTTGTCACCAACGATGGGCTTAGGCATGAAAGTGGCTGTTTTGCCATAAGCGTGCGCCACATTTTGGATCACGTACTTTTGCAACTGAACCCAGTCAGCGCGCTGAACCAGCGTGCTGAATTTGGTGCCAATTTCCATCTGGCCGGCGTTGGCGACTTCGTGGTGGTGCACTTCAACCGGGATACCCAGTGACTCCAACACCAGACACATCTCAGAACGCATGTCCTGGAAGCTGTCAACGGGTGGCACGGGGAAGTAACCACCTTTAACGGTCGGACGATGGCCGGAATTGCCGTGCTCGAATTCTTTGCTTGAACTCCAAGCCCCTTCTTCAGACTCAATCTTGTAGAAGGCGCCCGACATGTCGTTGCCCCAACGCACGCCATCAAACACGAAGAACTCTGGCTCTGGACCAAAGTAAGCAGTGTCGCCAAAGCCGGAGGCCTTCATGTAAGCCTCAGCGCGCTTGGCCAACGAGCGGGGATCGCGCTCATAGGCTTTGCCGTCGGCTGGATCGATCACGTCGCAGCTCAGAATCATCGTCGCTTCTTCAAAGAAGGGGTCGATGTTGGCTGTGTTGGGATCAGGCATCAACTGCATGTCGGAGGCTTCAATGCCCTTCCAACCAGCGATGGACGAACCGTCAAACGCGTGTCCGTCGGTGAACTTGTCTTCGTCGAAGTGAGAGACGGGCACGGTCACGTGCTGCTCTTTACCGCGGGTATCGGTGAAGCGGAAGTCAACAAACTTGACTTCGTTCTCTTTCACCATCTTCATGACGTCTGCGACGGTCTTGGCCATCAAATACTCCTGGTTGATTCGTTGTGAAAAAAGGTACGTTTAGGCAAATGCAGGTTTTGTGCCAAGTTGGTGACTGGCCAAATTTACCCAGCTTACTATTTTGCCCTGAGATTGCCCCGGATTAAGCGCAATTACCGACAAGTGATGCGTCGATTGGCAACCAAATGCACCAACTTGGTGAATATCACCAACGCACCACATTTGTGCATTATTTTTGCACCAACTCTGGGCCTAGACGTGCATCAAAGCCTTTCAAGCCATTCAACATGGACGCATAGGCCTTTGCCACCAAGGCGGGCTCGCCTTTGACGCCCAGTTCAATGTGGCGCCCATACTGCGGATGATCCACACTGGGCAGGCTGAACACCTTCACGCCCACAAACTCTTTCTCAAGCTCTTCCATCAGCGGTGTCAGGGTGGCTTCCATGGCACCAAAAACAATCACGGACTGCTCGATCCAGGTCGCCACCTTGTGCAGGTGCGGGTAATGGGTGTCAAGCACCCACTCCAGCATTGGCCACGCCATGACGGGAAAGCCAGGCACGAAATGCACTGTGCCGCAGGTGAAACCCGGGATTTTGTTAAACGGGTTGGGAATGATTTCAGCGCCAACTGGAAACACCCCCATGTTCAGCCGGTGAATATTGTCTGGGCGGTCAGCCTCATAGACCGTGCCTTGCTCGAGCGCGGTTTCCTGCATGCGTTGTCGAATCAGTTCTTCAGCCAGTGGGTGCAACGTCAAATTTGTCCCCAACGCACGGGCTGCGCATTGGCGCGTGTGGTCGTCTGGCGTGGCGCCAATGCCGCCAGTCGAAAAAACAATATCGCCGGAAGCAAACGCCCGTTTCAGGGTAGCCGTGATGCGATCGGGCGAGTCGCCCACGTACTCGGCGTAATCCAGTTGCAGGCCACGGGCCTTGAGCAATTCAATCACCTTGGGCAGGTGCTTGTCAGTCCGTTTGCCGGAGAGAATTTCGTCTCCAACAATGATGAGCCCGAAGCGGGCGTCGGGCTTAACGGAGAGCGGAAGGGGGTGTGGGAGAGTCATCTCTCAATGTTACTGCGTCAACGTCAATCACGGTGGCAGGCAGCGCAGTGACCGCTGGCACTGTAGACCCCATTGATGGGGTGTTGGCACGCAGCGTTTGTAGCGCGGCCAAGCAGTAATGCGCAAACCAGAGTGACGAAAAGGCGAACACCAGCGTGTAAATCCAGATCGCCAGCGGAACCAGAATCACAAAGGCCGCGGCAAACAAGGCACCAGACGCCCATAACAGGCTGGGCGCAGCCCCCAAAAAGCCACAAATAACCCCAATGCCCAGCAGCCAGTTGCGATGCTGCTTGAAAATTAACTGACGCTCTTCCGCGCTGGCATGCTCGGCCAAGGCGTCAAACGCCATCACCCGGTAGGTCAGCCAGCCCCAAATCAAAGGCGGCAACACCAACACCAGCGGGGGCACCAACCAAAGCGGGATGGACACAATCAAGGCCACCACGGCCAGCAGCGTCGAGCCAAACGACCAAATCAAACTGCGCGCCAGTGAGCCTCCATGTTTGCGCTCCAACTGGGGAAAACGCCGCTCAGCCACCAAGCTGGTCAAGGCAGGCGTCATGAGCACGGCTACCAGCAGCAGTGACAGCACCACGATGACCGGCGTCACCGCAAAGATCACCACCAAAGGCGCCAACACCATCTTGATGCTGCCCGCCCCCACGCTTTGGAGCCAGTCCCAAACCGTGTTCACCATCGAGGACGCCTCCAGCATCTCGCGAACCCAGTCCAGCGCCGGCTCCCAGTAGTAATAGCCCAGGCCCAGTGCCAGCGCCACCATCACCACCAGTGGCAAAAAAGACAAGGCGATCACGCGCGGACGCAGGCAATAGCCCACGGCACGCCAAAAAGAATCAAGAAACAGGGTCATGAAGAAAGCCTCAATCTCGCAGTGGGGGTTCTAGGACCATCAATTCTGGATACTGGCCAGATCGGCCTGGCTCAACCAGCGCCATTGACCGGGCGCCAAATCGTCGGGCAAGCGAAGCCCGCCAATTTGTGACCGGTGCAAAGCCTCAACCCGATTACTCACCGCCGCCACCATGCGTTTGACCTGGTGGTATTTGCCTTCGGTCAGCGTCAATCGCAAATGGTGGCTGGACACCGCCTCACAAGCGGCCGCCAGCACCGGCTTGGGGTCGTCGTCCAGCACCACGCCTGACAACAGCATGTTGACCTGCCTCTCGTCCAACGGGTGCTTCACCGTGACTTCATACACCTTGGGTACGTGGTGACGCGGCGAACTCATGCGGTGGATGAACTTGCCATCGTCCGTGAGCAACAGCAGCCCGGTCGTGTCCTGGTCCAACCGCCCGACGGCCTGCACGCCCTGCACGGCCCCTTTTTGCGGGCGCAGCCGCAGCGGTGACGGCAGCAGCGTGTAGATGCTGGGGTAGGTGGACGGTTTTTGAGAGCACTCGGTCGCCGTGGGCTTGTTGAGCAGGATGTAGGCTTTCTCCTGAAACGGCCAGTCCACCCCCTGCACCCTGAAGCGCAAGCCTTCTGCTATAAAATCAGTAGCTGACTCCGCACAGGGGACGGGCGCCAGAGCCTCATTTGACTCATAAACCTGAACCAAACCTTGTTGAATCAAGCCGGCGCACACGCGGCGCGTGCCAAAGCCTTGGGAATAAAGAATGTCTTGTATCTGCATGCCCCGAGTATCGCAAAGCCGCCCCCCGTCATTCGACCCTGAGATACATCAAAAGGTTAAGCTCACCCAACACACCGACGCGACCTCATGAAAACCTTACACCCCACCCCCAGCAAGGAAGAAATCGCCCTGCTGCCAGAATTCCCCCGCCTGCCCATCAACCGCATCACCCTGGTCAGCACCGAATCGCAAGCGATTGAAGCGCGTGAGGCCTTGCTGCAAACGCGGCACTGGGGTTTTGACACCGAGTCAAAACCAACGTTTGTCAAAGACCAGGCCTCCGACGGGCCGCACATTCTTCAACTCTCAACCCTGGACAAAGCCTGGGTGTTTCAGCTTCACGACTTGGCCTGCCGCGGTGTGGCGGCACAGCTGCTCGCCCTGCCCGGCTACACCAAAGCTGGCTTTGGCCTGGGCGACGACCGCCGGCGCATCATTCACAAACTGGGCGTTGACCCGGCTGACGTGCTGGAACTCAATACCGTTTTTCAGGCCCGTGGTTATCGAAAAGACATGGGCATCAAAGGCGGTATCGCGGTGCTGTTCAACCAGCGATTTGCCAAGTCCAAAAAAGCCGCCACCTCCAACTGGTCCATGCCGCAGTTAACGCAGTCGCAACTGACCTACGCTGCCAATGATGCGTATGGCGCGATTCATGTGTTTCACGCCTTGGGGCTGAATTGAGTTCGCTCTATTTCAGCCGGTCAGCGGGGGCGGCCTAAGACAACGGTATCAAGGTCAAGGTTTTTTCGGCAGCGCGTCGTGGTTTGGCCTGTTGCCAGTACTTTCGTTCATGCCTCTCGATATCCATCGTGAAACGCTCAGGTTAAACAACATCGCAGATCAAACACCACAAGGACCATTCAAAGGTCGCTTGCGTCAAGGTCGTCTTTAGTATGTTCCGCCTCATCGGCAACTGGCCGCACTCTCGCTACGACACCTCGCTTCACAGCGCTGACGCTTATGAGATATTGGTGACCACTTGGTGTCAAATTGACTTGCTTATATGTTTTTCCATCATTGTCAATTGCATTAAAAACCTCAACAAAACCCATGGCGGTAAATTGAATGATTACCAGCTGAAGACTAGAATCCAGTACCAAAAAAGCACCCAAGTTCATACCCGGATTCCTCTCCAGCACCGAATCCATCTCTCGCTCCTTAATTAATCTATTTATTCCAGACTTTATAATACTTAATTTACTCGGTGTAATTAAATGTGGCGCAAATGACTTATAAACCTCATCCCAAGTAAATATTCGCTCTGAGGTGTATCTCTGAGTTCGCTCATGGTAATTTAAAGTTGGGTCAATTAGCGAGACAACAAAACTCAACTCAACTTGATCGTCGCCTTGGGCGAGCAACTCAACAGACGCAACCCTAGCAAGCGCTCGCTTTCCAAGTTCATCATCTTTTTTGTCAATGACTTGCCGA
Source organism: uncultured beta proteobacterium (assembly GCA_963781205.1). Lineage (GTDB taxonomy): Bacteria > Pseudomonadota > Gammaproteobacteria > Burkholderiales > Burkholderiaceae_C > Rhodoferax. The sequence continues at coordinate 12,181 of CAWAFG010000027.1, forward strand.
AGCCGCAGTATTTCTTCATTTGCCTCTGAGCTGGACAGATGATTTGACCGTACCCACCCTGGCCGAGGATTTCGTTTGATAAGCTGAGTGAGACTTCTGCTTACGACAGCACCTAACTCTGCTGGGGAGGACCATTCCTTGCAGAGCTTTGTTCTAATTAGTTCACAAAATGCGATTAGTTTCTTTCTGGCGTCTGGGTTTGCTTCTGACTTGCCCTGCGGAACGTTTTCAGGGTGCGCGTGCAAGAATCCAATCACGGGTATGCCTTTTTCCACAGCATAACGATATTCTTTTTCCGTGAAGCTGAGGCCATCTTCGGATGTAGACCCATACCGACCGCCGACCACAACGATGTAATAGTCACATTGATCAATCAACTCTTGAATGAATGACCATTGATCATCGTTAGTGGCAGGAAAGTACTCCATACCCGAGGGAATGCAGTCGAGCTCTAGCAAAGCACGCATTACTTCCAGCCGTTCATCTTTTAGGTCGACGTATGTTGAACTGAGAAATGATTCGATAGCGTTTTTCCATATATTTAGACCCCTAATAAGAAATGCATAGCAGGAATCTTGATTGAACCTTCAAAATTTCGAATGGAAAATTGTATGATTTTTTACCATCTCATTTGCGTAGCTTGATCCATTTGCAACAAGAGAGACCATTGATTCACCGAGTGGCCAATGTAAAAATTGATCATCCTGACATCACTGCTCCGTTTTAGGAGTTCATTATGTTTTCGGACAAGGCTGGAAAGGCAACCCGTTGGGATTTCAGGTCAAAGTCAGAAACACGGGTTAACTTACATTTTTTGGTGAAAAACATCACACCAGTGCAGCGAAACGTGGTCGTCAACTAGGCTCGCGTCGCGATGAACATCGAAACCGACTTCATGCCCGCCACCGTCAAGGCCAATGAGCCAAACAGGTGCACGCCCGCCGTCCCCATGGCCAACGCATAGCGCTGTTGCCCCAGTAGTGCAATCACCTCCGCTGAGAAACTGGAAAACGTGGTGAGCGCACCCAGGAAACCAGTGATCAGCAGCAACCGCCACGCCGGGTCCAACTGCGGCAGCGCTTGAAACACGGCCACGGCCACTCCCACCAAGTAGCCGCCCAATAGATTGGCGGCCAAGGTTCCCCATGGAATCATGCCCCCTGGGCTGAGCCACAGGCCAAGACCCCAACGCGCCAGCGCGCCAACGCTGGCTCCCATGCAAATAGCGATTACAGACATCATGATCATCGGATCATAGGCGCCACCGGGTGGCGTTCTTGGCCCGTGTTCGCACGCTCAAACAAAATGCAGCGCCTGCCGCTGCCAAACAACGCTGGGTTTGGCTGTAAGTTTTCAGACGTTGGGTCGACTGATCGTGATCGCCCGCTTTGCGGGCCTCAACATCAAGGACACGGGATGATTCGATCTTTCACGCTATGGCTTTTGGCAACACTGATGGGCGCCGCGAGTGCGGCCGAGCCGGTCAGCACGCATTGGCTGACGGGCGCTGCCATTGGCGGCAAAGACGCAGTGTCTTACTACGAGAGCGCCAACAGAAAAACGCACAAAGAAGCCGAAGGCAGCACCGCGTTCACCGTGCAGCACCTGGGTCATGCGTGGCGGTTTGCGTCACAAGCCAGTGCCGACCGCTTTGCGGCCAACCCGAGCGCCTACGTGCCTCAGTACAACGGATTTTGCAGCAATGCATTGGCCAGCGACGAAGGGCTGATCCGCACCAACGGCGAGGTGTGGGAGTTCTTTGGCGACAAGTTGCACCTGTTTTACGCGGAACGCGGCCGCCAGCGCTGGTTGAATGGCGACTGGCAAGCCTACAAAAAGATAGCCGACAAGGCCTGGATCGCATTGACTGACCACCACGAAGTGAGCCAATAAGGGGCTGAACACCACGCCTCCCGTTGGCGCAGCGGTGTTCTTGGTCAGACCGGGCTTGGGTGCAGCACACGGGTGGTGGGGTTTTACAAAATGCCCACCTACACTGCGGACATGCAGTTCAAATTTGTGTTTTTCGTGGAAATTTTGGCCGGTTGGTTGCTGACCGCATGTATGGCCCATGGGCAAACCGCAGGGTTGGTGTACACCAGCGACGCGGCCAAATCCTATGACACGGTGCCAGTGTCCGAACTGGTGTATGACCGCTTTGGCAAAAGCCTTGACCCCGCGGTGCGCGAGCAAGTGGCACAGGGCATGTTTAACAAAGGGCAAAAGTTGGCGCGCAACGGTGAAGCGGCAGAGTCACTGGCCGCCTACGACCTGGTCTATGAACGGTTTGGCCAAGACGCTGCCCCCAACGTACTGGTACCGGTGCTGAAAGCCTTGATCAACAAAGGCTACGCTTTGGGTAAACAGCAACAACCTGACGCAGAGCGGGCGGTGTACGCCTTGATTGAGCGGCAGTACGGCCATCGCCAAGAACCGGCACTCAAGGAAAAACTGGCCGATGCATGGTTTAACACCGCTATCAATTGGGAAGCGGCTGGCAATTCGACGGCTGCGATGCAAGCCTACAGGCACATTGACACCCGCTTTGGCGCAGAGACCGAACCCTCCCTGCAAGCCAGCGTCGCGGTGGCGTTGGTCAATGCCGCTGTGCTGATGTCGCGAACCGATTTGCCCGCAGCCATCGCCGTCTGCGACGAAATAGAAGCACGGTTTGCGCGCACGCCATCGCCATTGGTACGCCAAAGAGTCGCGCAGGCGCTGGTGAACAAGGCCATCGGCCTGCAACGCCTGGGTGAAACTGCGCAGGCCTTGACCACCTACGACCTCGTTATTCAGCGTTATGCCGCAGACGAGGCTGCGCCTGTGTTGGTGGAACTTGGCCGGGCCTGGTACGGCAAGGCCATTAGCTTGGCGGACCTGGGGAAAACCGCTGAGGCGATGACCTTGTATGACACGGTGTACACCCGCTACGGCAGCAGCCCGCACGCGCCGCTGCGTTTGGTGGCCATGCAATCCCTGTTCAACAAAGGCGTGGCGCTGGATGCACAGGGTCAACCGGAAGATGCAGTGGCCAGCTACGAGCTACTCAGCAGTGCCCTGGACCGCCGGGGTGATGCCAAAGTGCAAGAAACCGTGTTGAAAGGCATGGTGAATTGGGGTGCCACGCTGGTCAAACTCAAGCGCCACAGGCAAGCCATTGAGGTGTTTGAGCGAGTGGTGCGGGTTTACCGCACCGACCTTTCACACGGTATCCGTGAGCAGGTTGCATTTGCTTTTTTTAACCGGGCGGCCAGCCTGAAAGACTTTGCCGACACGCGCAGCGTACTGGTGAACTATGACCGCGTTGCAGAAACTTTTAGCGAAGACCCGGACCCTGATCTGCGTGAGTACGTGGCCGCCAGGCTGTACAACGCGGCTCACAAGCTGACTGCTGAAGAAAAGTATGAAGACGCTGCGCCTATTTACCAGTTGACCTATGCCAATTTCTCAAAGGACACAGCACCCGGTGTGCGCAAAGTGTTGGCACAGAGTCTGAACAATTTGGCTGCGGGTTCTGGCTTTGTCGGCAAGCTGCAAGAAGAACAACAAATGAACGATGCGTTGGCCCAACGTTTTGCCGCCGATGAAGACCCTGAAATCCGCGCCATGGTGGCACGGGCTTTAAGCAACGCCGCAGATGCACGGGTGGTGGAGTCAAAACAACGGCTGCAAAATTCCCAGAAGTCCGACGCTTCTCTTGGCCCGAGCGGTCGCTGACTTGCAAAAGGCGCGAACCCTTTGCACCCCAGAGGAATGCGCGTGGGTGCTCTCCAATTTGGGCTACGCCCAATTCTTGAGTGGTGAAAGAGCCCTGGCAGAACAGACCATCCGCGAGGCGCTCCAACTGGGCGGGGCCTCGGTTGTGGAAAGCTTGCACAAAGATCTTGCAGAGCACCGGGTGGAGCCGACCGATACGCAATTTGAAAAAATGCTCGCAGCGGTACTCCAATAAATCAAAGACGGTGTCATGTAGGGTCCATCGACCTGGTATGACCGCAGAATAGGCGACGTCGTGCTCAGTCGCCACGCACGCCCCACCCCTGGACGGCTGCCCCAGATTGCTATCTATTCAATAGCTACTCCCGCAGGTCTAACCTGCGCAGACGCCTGATTTCTTGTAAAAATTATGGCGTATCCAAAGCGCTGGTTCCGGCACCTGCATTTGCTACCATGCGAACGACCCATCGCCCCAACTCGCCAGCCACCCTGCACTGGACGTTCCTTGGCCCATCCCACCACTTGACCACCCACCATGACACTACGCCCTATTTCCCCCTTGGCCGCCGGCGCAGCCCTGTTCAGCTTGGCATTGGCCGCCAGCCCCTCTGCTTGGGCGCAAACACCGCCGGCCTCTCAGATTGCGCAAGTGACGTTGTACCCCGGCAGCGCCAAGGTTGAGCGTGTGGCCAAGGTAACCGCCGGCGCCAAAACACTGGTGTTCACCTGCCTGCCTGCCGCGCTGGATGTGCCGAGCTTGGCGGTATCAGGCGACGGCTCAGTGCGACTGGGTGAACTCTCTGTGGTCACCGAAGACCGTGAGGCGGTGCCCGCCTGCTCCGGCACCGCACTGGATGGCCGAATTCGCGAGTTGGAAGACAAAAAAGCCATGCTGGGCGCTGAGAATGCGGCCCTTGGCCTCGTCACCGGCTACCTGACAAGCGAGACCGCAGGCGGCGTGCGCCAAGCGGCTGACCCCAAAACTCTGGCAGCCATGGCGGACGCGCTGCGTCGCACCGGGCAAGATACCCTCACCCGCCAACACCTCATCAGCCGCCAGCAAGAGGAGCTGGACCGCACGCTCAAACCTCTGCTGGCGGAGCGCGCAAGGGTGCTGGCCGGACGAGGACGCGTCAGCACGGTCAGCGTCACGCTCAGCACCCAGCGCGATGCCGAGGTGCGGCTCGTCTATCAAATCAACGGGCCCGGCTGGGCACCCACCTACCGCGCCCAATTGGACACCCGCACTGGCGCCGTGGCGCTGGAGCGTCAGGCCCAAGTGGCGCAGGCAACCGGCGAAGACTGGGTGGGCGTGCCGCTGCGCCTGTCCACCGGCCAGCCGCGCCGGGGCACCACCGGGCCACAGCCCCGCCCGTGGCGCATTGGTATTGCAGAATCCCGCCCAGAAGCAGCCGGATTGGCACGAGCCGCGCCAGCCGCCGCGCCCATGATGTCCAAATCCATCCGAGCCAGTGAATCGGATGAGATGGCAGCGCCCTCGTTTGATGTGAGCGTGTTTGACAACGCCTACGCCACCGAATTCGTGGTGCCTCAACGCATTGACGTGCCGTCCAACGGCCAGCGTGTGACGCTGTCCTTGGGCTCACAAGAAGGCACCGCCACCTTGATCACCCGCACCACGCCCTCGGCCAGCGCCAATGCCTGGCTGGTGGCGGAGTTGGCGCAGCCTGAAGGCGTGTGGCCACAAGGCGCTTTGCAGCTTTACCGCGATGGCGCTTACGTCGGTTCCGACACTTTGCGCGCAGGCGGCAAGGGCGTGTTGAGCCTGTCGTTTGGTCTGGACGAACTCACGGTGGTGCGGGTAGAGCCGCAGAAAGACATGCGCGGCAGCACCGGCTTTGTGGGCTCGCGCGCCGAGCGCACGGTAGCCCGCGCCTACACGGTAGAGAACCGCCACCGCACACCCATCCAATTGCAGGTGCTGGAAGCCGCACCGGTGTCTGTGGATGAGAAAGTGAGCATCGAAACCCGCTTTGCTCCGCAGCCGCAGACGACCGCCTGGAACGAGCAGCCCGGCGTGGCGCTGTGGCGCCAGACACTGGCCGCCGGTCAAACCGCCCGTTTCACGGCCGACTACGCGATCAGCTACCCCAAAGACGCCCGACTGCAAGAAAACCGCTAAGCGCCCAAAGGGCTGAAGAAGGGCTTGCGGCACAATGCCCGGCAAATGCACTCCGCCGCCCTTCACCTTTTCATCACCAGGTCTTGTCATGCGCATCTTGCTGGCTGAAGACGAGCGCGAACTCGCCACCTGGTTGGTGCGTGCACTGGCGCAAACCGGGTTCCAGGTGGACTGGGTGGACGACGGCAGAATGGTGCGCCGCAGCCTCAAAGCGCTGCGCTACGACGCCCTGATTCTTGACTTGGGCCTGCCCAACCTCGATGGCCACAGCGTGCTGGCCGATCTGCGCGAGGCCGACCACCGCCTGCCGGTGCTGATTCTGACCGCACGCGACTCGCTGATGGAGCGCGTCAGCAGCCTCAACGAGGGGGCTGATGATTTTCTGGCCAAACCCTTTGAACTGGCCGAGTTGGAGGCGCGGTTGACGGCGCTGATTCGCCGCGCACGGGGCAGCGAACACCCGCGCTTTGCCTGTGGCCCCTTGAGTTATGACGCCGCCACCAAAAAATTCACGCTCGCCCACGAAGCCTTGACGCTGACACCCCGCGAACACGCCGTCTTGCGCGCACTGATCCAGCACAGCGGCCAGCCCCTGAACAAGCAGGAAATCATTGACCGGGTGTTTTCCGACGAAGAAGACGTGAACCCGGAATCGGTAGAGGTGCTGATTCACCGCCTGCGCAAGCGCCTGCTGCAAAGCCCGGTTCAAATCACCACCCTGCGCGGCCTGGGCTACGTGCTGGAAAGCCTGCCTTGAAAACCGTCAGCCGGTATTCGATGAGCGTCAGGCGGACGCTGCTGATGGTGCTGTTTCCGGGCCTCATGCTGGTGGTGGCTGGAGAGCTGTGGCTGTCCTGGCGCACCGCTCATGACGCGGCCAATGCCGCCTTTGACCGGTCCTTGTTGGGTGCCATCAAGTCGTTGGACTCCAACATCACCACCGCAAGTGGTGGCTTGGGAGTCGAGCTGCCCTACCGGATGCTGGAGTTCTTTGAACTAACCGCCAACGGCCGGGTGTACTACCGGGTGTCCACCGAAGACGGTTTGGTGGACATTGGCAGCACCGACTTGCCCACGGCCACCAGCCACCTGGTGACCGGGCAGCCCCAGTTCAGCGACGCCGTCTATTACGCGGAACCCGTGCGGGTGGGCTCCTACGCTCGGGTGCTCGATCCGCCATTGGCGGGCTCGGCCGGTCCGCAACGTGTGGTCATCCAGATTGCAGAAACATTGGAGTCCAGACAGTCGTTTACCCAAGCCCTGGTCCTGCAGTCTTTGGCGCGTGATGTCTTGCTCACGGCGGTGGCCACCGTGCTGCTGGTTCTGGCCGTGGGATGGGCGCTTCGGCCTCTGGCCCGGTTGCGCCGGGAGGTGCTCTCCAGGGGAGAACGCGACTTGACGCCGATCTCCGCCGGAGGCATTCCGGCCGATGTTGGGCCCTTGGTGGAGGCAATCAACTTTCACATTGCGCGCAATCGCCAGCAAACCGAGTCCCATCGACGCTTTGTGGACGACGCCTCGCACCAGCTGCGCACCCCAATGGCCACGCTGGCCACGCAAGTGGGTTTTGCCATGCGGGAAAAAGACCCCGTTGAGAAAGACAAGGCACTTGCCGCCATCAAGCTTCAACTGGATGAGACCGTTCGCCAAACCAACCAAATGCTGTCATTGGCCCGCACCGACAGCACGGAAATCGCGCCTGAGCCCGTGAACCTGAGCGATCTCGCCCAAAAGGTCACCCGCCAGTGGTGGAGCGAGGCCCGGGCCAAGGGCGTTGACTTGGGGCTGGAGCCCGGTGATGAGCGCCTGGTGGTCATGGCGCAGCCCGCCATCCTGAGCGAAGCCTTGGTCAATCTCTTGCACAACGCCATTCGCTACACCCCAAAAGGCGGCATGGTCACCGTTCAGCTGGCCAAGCTCAAACACCACGCCACCCTCACCGTGGTGGACACCGGCCCGGGCATTCCTGAGGCCGAACTGGCGCGGGCCGGTGAACGTTTTTTCCGGGGCAGCAATGTCAACTTGCCAGGCACCGGACTGGGTTTGGCGATTGTCAAATCGATTGCAGAACGCCATGGCGGCGAATTGCTGCTGAGCACGGGGTCAGGGGGCATTGGTCTGTGCGCCACCATGACACTGCCCCTTTGCGACGCCCTTGGCGCCAGCACAGCCATCTAGGGTTATCCCGCATCTTTTTCAGGATTTCATGAAAGGCGGCTGAAAGCGCCTTTTCAATACAGTGAAGGCATCCTGAAGGTCAAACGACTGGACCTCAGGAGTTGCGTTCAACCTATGGAGACACACAATGAAATTCAAAACAACTGCCCTTTCGCTTGCCTTGGCTTTCGCCGCCACAACGGGTTTTGCCGCCGGCCCCTTTGAAAAGACCGAGTGCATTGCGCCAGCCAAACCAGGCGGCGGGTTTGATCTGACCTGCAAGCTCGCGCAATCTGCGTTGATGGACAGCAAGGTCATTGCGGACCCCATGCGCGTGACCTACATGCCCGGTGGCATTGGCGCCGTTGCCTACAACTCGGTCATTGCCCAGCGCCCCGGTGAAAACAACACCATCGTGGCCTATTCAAGTGGCTCCTTGCTCAATCTGGCACAAGGCAAGTTTGGTCGCTATGGCGAAAACGATGTTCGCTGGTTGGCCGTGGTGGGTGCCGATTTTGGCGCGGTGATTGTCAGCGACAGCTCACCCTTCAAATCGCTCAAAGACGTGTTGGCTGCCGTCAAGGCCGACCCCACGAAAGTGGTGTTTGGTGCGGGCGGCACCGTGGGCAGCCAGGACTGGATGAAAGCCGCGTTGACCGCCAAGGCGGCCGGCGTTGATCCGAAAGCCATGCGTTTTGTGGCTTTTGAAGGCGGCGGCGAAGCCATGACGGCTCTGCAAGGCGGCCACGTGCACGTGTACTCAGGTGATGCGTCGGAAGCCGTGCAGCAGCAAAAGGCCGGCACCAAGATCCGTGTGCTGGCGGTGATGGCTGACAAGCGGCTGCCAGGTGATTTGGCCTCCATTCCGACGGCCAAAGAGCAAGGCGTGGACATTGTCTGGCCTATCGTTCGCGGTTTCTACATGGGACCCAAAGTGAGCGATACCGACTTCCATGCGTGGACCGCCGCCTTCAAGAAAATGATGGACACACCGGCCTACGACAAAATTCGCGCCGAGCGTGGCTTGTTCCCGTTTGACCTGGTGGGCGCTGAGGCAGACGCCCACGCCAAAAAGCAGGTTGCTGAATACCGCAAACTGGTTCAGGAATTTGGCCTGGCCGTCGCCAAGTAACACGGGCTAAGCCCCCTTGCCATCGACGTTTGTTCGGTGGCAAGTCACTACCCATCAGAAAAGCCGCGGTTCTCGCGGAAGAATTTACCGGAGTTACAAATGAGTGATCGCATCCTGGGTGCGGTGTGCGTTGTCGTGGCCGCCTTCATGGCGTGGGCCGCCCAAGACTACGTGCCCGCCTTCTCCTACGAGCCCGTGGGGCCGCGCGCCTTTCCGCGTTTGCTGGCCGCCTTGATGGCCATTGGCGGCGCATGGCTCGTCCTGAAACCGTCCTTGGTTGGCAACCCGCTGCAAGGCACGCCCGTCAAGTTGATTGCCTTGAGCGCCGCCACCGTATTCGTCTACGCCCTGCTGTTTCAAGTTCTGGGTTTTACGCTGGCAACGGCGGTGATGGCCGTGCCCGTGGGCATTTCCTTCGGCGGCAACTGGAAGCAGTCGTTGCTGGGTGGCATTGGCTTGGGCTTGGGCTTTTACCTGCTTTTTGACAAGTTGCTGGATGTGGTGCTGCCCACCGGCATCTTGAGTTTCATTTTTGGAGGCCGTTGATGGAAACGCTTCAACATTTATTCAATGGTTTTGGGGTGGCGATGCTGCCCATCAACCTGCTGGTCGCGGCGCTGGGCGCATTCCTGGGCACCGTGGTCGGCATGCTGCCAGGGCTTGGGCCGATCAACGGCGTGGCCATTTTGATGCCACTGGCGTTTGCGCTGAAGCTCCCGCCTGAAACGGCCTTGATTTTGTTGGCTGCGGTTTACGTCGGTTGTGAATACGGCGGACGCATCTCGTCGATCTTGTTGAACGTGCCCGGTGACGCAGGCGCCATCATGACCACGCTGGACGGCTATCCCATGGCGCGAAAAGGTCTGGGGGGCGTGGCGCTGTCCATCTCAGCCTGGAGTTCGTTCGTGGGCTCCATGGTGGCAACCGTCGGCATTGTCATGTTCGCGCCCGTTCTGGCCCGTTGGGCCTTGGCATTTGGCCCCGCCGAATACTTTGCCTTGATGTGCTTTGCCTTTGCCTGCATCACGGGTCTGATGGGTGACGCCCCCATGAAGGCTGCACTGGCGGCCATCATCGGTCTGTCGCTGTCCACGATCGGGCTGGACTCCAACTCTGGCGTCTACCGTTTCACCGGCGGTGACGTGCACCTGTCTGACGGTATTCAGTTCATTGTGGTGGTGATTGGCGTGTTCTCGATCAGCGAAATTTTGCTGATGTTGGAGCACCAGCACAGCAGCGCCGGCATGATCAAAGAAACCGGACGCAAGCTTTTCAACTGGATGGAAGTGAAATTCACCTGGTGGCCCACTATGCGCTCCAGCGTGGTCGGATTCATCGTCGGCGTGTTGCCTGGCGCCGGCGCCACCATTGCCAGTGCCATGACCTACTCCATGGAAAAACGCCTGGCAGGCAGCAGCGGTACCTTTGGTGAAGGCGACATTCGCGGCCTTGCAGCCCCGGAAGCGGCCAACAACGCGTCTGCGGCAGGGTCTTTCGTGCCCATGCTGACACTGGGTGTGCCAGGCTCGGGCACCACAGCGGTGATGGTCGGCGCACTGTCGCTCTACAACATCACACCGGGACCGGCGCTGTTCACGCAGCAACCCGCACTGGTGTGGGGCTTGATTGCGTCGTTGTTCATTGCCAACGTCATGCTGCTGCTCATCAACATTCCACTGGTGGGCGTGTTCACCAAGATGTTGAGCGTGCCAAACTGGCTGCTGGTTCCCGGCATTCTGGCGGTCAGCACGGTCGGTGTTTACGCCGTTCATGCCACCACCTTTGACTTGATGCTGATGGTTGGCTTTGGGGTTATTGGCTACTTGCTTCGCAAACAAGGCGTGCCGATGGCGCCGCTGATTCTGGGATTTGTGCTGGGCGACTTGATGGAGCAAAACCTGCGCCGCGCCCTCTCCATCACCAATGGCGAGATTGGCATCTTGTTTGAAAGCCCGATCTCCATCGGCTTGTGGATTTGCGCCGTGACGATGGTGGTCCTGCCACCGGTGGTGCGGTTCATTTTGCGCAAGAAAACCCCACCCGTTCTGGCTGCGGGCTGAGCACCACCGCGATCACCAACGCGGCATGTTGAAATATCGCCTTGTTCCTGCGGGACAAGGCGAGCCTCCATGAAATCCTCTGCCGTGCACCGGTCAGGAGGCTAACGACCCGGCTTTCCAGGGCACACCGTATCCCTCATTTGTTTCAGGCCTCACTCAAGGTGACCGCCCTCCACCAATTCAGTCAGTAGCAAGCTCTGAACAATCTTGTCCTTGAACGTCAAAGGATGCTCCAGGTTCATGCGCCGCAAATATGGCAGGGCTTTCGCGGGCAAATCGCCACCTTTGATCACATTGAAGAGCCCGCCGGCCATGGTTCCGACCTTGCTGGCCATCTTGGCTTTGAGTCCTTTGAGAGCTTGGCTGACGACAAGCTCTTCGGGCGTGAAGTCGTTGCCAAACGGAAACGCTGGAAACAAGCCGGCTTTTTGATAGCTTGCAAACTTCGCTTTCAACGCCTCGGGGGTGTTATTGCGGAATCGCTCCGGAATCTCATAGTCATTCGGAATCTTGCCGGCGCTCTTGGCGGTGGCCAGCAAGTCGGCCTGGAAGCGCGAATCGGCGATATTCAGCAGTGCCGCAATGATTTCCTTGTCGGATTTGCTGCGCAGGTTGGCAATACCGTACTCGGTCACCACAATGTCGCGCAAGATGCGTGGAATCGTGATGTGTCCATAGTTCCAGACAATGTTGGAACTGGCCACGCCGTCCTTCACCCGATGGCTGTTGAGCATCATGACCAGACGCCCGTCCTGAAGCGCATGCGCCATCGACACAAAGTTGTACTGCCCCCCAACCCCACTCACCACTCGGCCGTCCTCCAAACCGTCTGAGACCACCCCACCGGACAAGGTGACCATCAGACAGGTGTTGATAAATCGCCCGTCTTTTCGCTGCAGGGTTTTGAGTTCCTGATTGCCATACAGCTGATTGACGTTGTCCACCGTGGTCATGCAGATTTGCTTGTTGTCTGCCTCGCTCATCTGGCGCAGGTAGTCATAAAAACTCTGCGGCCCCAGAAAGAAACCGCCGTGCATCAAAACACCGCCCTTGAGTTGATCACCCAGGCAATACTGAACGATCAACCCGAGCGACGTCTCATTGGCCAAATCTGCATCAATGGCCTGCCCTTCAACGTGCAAAACCCCATCGACCAACCGAACACTGGGTTTGAAAATGCCATATTTGACGAGAAACGCCACGTTAGCGGGTGTCAATCGCTGCTGAATCACTTCATAAATCACCAGTTGTTCCAGCAATTCGGGGGCGACCTTTTCTGTCATGTGCCCCTCATTCAGCAAGCGCTGAAGCACCACGTGGTCATAGACCTTGCGCCGCAAGATGCCATTTTTGTAGAGTTCCAAAAAGCCGTTGACGAACATTTCAGACGAGCCATACAGCCCTTTTGAAAACGGCTGGGTGCCGCCGATGCGTGAAACCAGATCTCCGCTGTTCTTCATCACCCCCATGTCATCAACCACCCACTGGTACTTGTCGTTCTGCTGGTCACGCAAGATGATCGAGTAGGCAATCGCGTCACCCAGGGAGCCAATGCCGATTTGCAGGGTTCCGCCGTCTTTGACTAGCGTGCTGACATTCATGCCAATCATGAAGTCGGTCATATCGACCGTCATATTGGGCGTGCTAAACAAGGTGTAGTCATAGGCCGGGTTGTCAATCACCATGTCAAAAGTGGACACCGGCACCATGGCATCGTTGTACATGAACGGCAGGTTGTTGTTGACTTCGGCAATGATGGCGCAGCGGTACTCTGAATTGCCTTCCAGGGCACGGAGCATGGGCGCGATGCTGGGCAGCAGGTCAGGGTTGCAACTCAAGCTGAAGTGGGTTTCTCCTTCAATGTCCTTCTTGGCGACAATTTGGGAAAGCACGTTGACGCCGTTCTCCAACATATCACGGCAGATATGGGTGTAGTTACTGCTGATGTAGTTTTGTTGCTCAACCACGTTATTCAAAAACACGCCCGCCTTCATGAAAAACTCGGACACCTCCACATTGGGCGGCAGTTTGTTGCCACTTAAATCGGTAAGGTAGGCCAGCGCGGGGTAATTGCCCCACACCCGTTCGACAAACGGTTTGAGAAACGTCCGCTCCAGATCGCTGTTGCCTTTGGGAACCTCCAGCGACAACGCCGTCATGATGCGCAAGTGAATGCTGGGGTCGCTTTTGGCCCGCAAGTAGAGCGCGTTGACGAGGTGGTTGGGCTTGCCCAGCCCCAGCGGCATCCCGAAAACGATGCGCTTGCCGACTTTGGCAATGATGGCGTCAACGCATTTCTCAACGTCAACAAAGGTAGTGATTTTTTGATGGGATGGCATGGTCGTGGTCATGGAGCGCAGGTCAGATGCGAAACGACACGGCTTCCAGCGCGTCGGTAACCGAATGGGTTTCTTGCAACAATTGCAGGGCAACATTCACACCCAGCCATTCCTCGACCGAAGCATTCGCCCCTTCAATTTCCGAAAAACGGGCGTAACGGGTCTTCAAATAGACCAATGCTTCGTCGGCTCTTTGGTCTTCAAACTCGTAGATGCTGAGGGTCGATATGCCGCCCTCGATGCTGCTGCGGATATATGGTCCTTTGACTTGCATGTAGTCCGGCACTGGCGAAATAACGCCATAACACTCTGCAACGGCCAACCCACACTCCGCAGAAAACAAGAGTTTTCCAAACATGATCATTTGATTCTCCCCACTTTGGTTATCAACGACGTACAACGCCCGCAGCCTCCATCTTGACGCTTGCAATGCCGGATCGTCATGACCTAGGTCAAATTCGATGGCAACGTCCAGTAGGGTCGCCCCCTTAACACCGCCGTTGAAACGCAAAGTACGCCGGATTGCCTAGCGGGTGGCGGGTGGCCGAATCTGGCACCCCCGGTCCGAGTTCAGGGCCTTTGGCCAAGGTTTTTGAGAGGCACTGATAATCCCCGCCCATGAACCTATCCCTTTCACTTTTCCCGTTCGGCTGGCAGCACTACTTGCTTGGCGGCCTGTTAATCGGCACGGGCACGGCCCTGCTCTTCGTGCTAACCGGCCGCATTGGCGGCATGAGCACGGTGTTTTCCAGCACCTGGTCGTATGTCGTGCAACGCTCATTCTTTCAGCAGCGCCGGTTTCTGGATTCGCGCAGCTGGCGCTTGGTTTACGCACTCGGTTTGGTGCTGGGTGCTTTGATCTGGTGGCTCGGCTTCGCAGGCGGCGTACCGGAGGCCACGGCTGTGCCTGCTTGGCAACTCTTGATCGGTGGCTTTTTTGTGGGCTACGGTGCCAGGCTTGGCAACGGTTGCACATCTGGGCACGGCATCTGCGGCCTGGGATCCTTTCAATGGCCGTCTTTAATGGCCGTGCTGACCTTCATGGCCACCGCGTTTCTGACCGCCAATCTGGCGGCAAGGTGGTTGGCATGAATCAAAACAAGTTAAACCTCTACCGCATGGCGGCCACGCTGATGGCTGGCGTCTTGTTCGGCTTTGGCCTGTCCTACTCAACCATGATCCGACCAGAAGTGGTCTTGAGTTTTCTGCGTTTTGAGGACTTTGGTCTGATGCTGGTCATGGGTGGCGCCGTCTTGGTGGTGGGGCTGATTTACTCATTGGCACCTCGCCTGCTGAAGCGACCGGTGCTGGACGATCACTTTCATGCCCATCCCAGCCAATGGAACCGCGACACCGCCGTGGGTGCCGCTTTGTTTGGAATAGGTTGGGGCTTGTGCGGGGTTTGCCCGGGTCCGGCCATTGCCGGCCTCGGCGCCGGCAACTGGAGCCTCGTGTGGGCCTTGATCGGCATTGCGGCAGGTGCATTGGCGCAGGGACTGCGCGCAAAGCAGACCTGACCCCTTTCCCCCTTAGTTGACAGGAAGTACCGGCAGGTAACTTGAAGAAATGGGTTCCAAGACGCCGACCCAATTCGATTGAGACCGGACAGGTGTGGACTTCCACTGGTGTGACCGGTTGCACCACAGCCGCACCTCGGTGTAGGACTGTCCCAGCAGCCCGAAACTTCGTCGCTGAAGTGATCGTCGATCAAAGACGCCAGCCGCCATGAGGGCGGCGTTATCTGGACTGTACGGATGGGGATTCAAAAGAGGCATTCGAGATAGCGGGGATCAGTGGGCGTTTCGGCGAGCATTCAAACCGAAAGATGGGAAAAATTCGTGCATCAAACAACCGAGCGCACTCTTCCGAAAAGAGCATGCGGCTTGAGCACCAAAAGCCCAAGAGCGTAGCATCGATTGATAGCGCTTTTGGCCACTGAGATTGCCGTGGATCACAAACATGTCCCAAACACCGGCAGTAGATCGCGCAAGACCTTATCCTTAGCGAATCTTTTATGCCCAGCTCGTCCCATGCCATCCAAAACTTCAAGTTCAATTCCACCGGAAATCACCCGCCGTACCGTGCTTCAAGGCGGCCTGGCGCTGTTCATGCTGCCAACGGCCTCCATGGCGATGACACCGCCTGCGCTATGGCCCCGAGAGCTGGCCGTGCCAGGTGGCGTTGCACGCTTGTCGCTGGGGCCTGCGGCCGTTCGACCCACGGCCTATGACGGTGAAGTACCGGTGCTGGTTTTGGGTGATGTGATTGAGTGGACTGCGGTACTTGGCATCCCCCTCAGCGCCACCCCAGGCAAGGCGATGCTGACCGTGCAGACACCAGGCAACTCGCCAAGGCAGTTGGAGTACACCATTGCACCTAAGCAGTACAAGGAACAGCGCCTCAAGGTTGCACCTGGCACGGTGGACCTGGCGCCAGAAGACTTGGCGCGATACGAGCGAGAACGCACCCATCAGGCCACCGTGATGGCCACATTCAGTGAACCGCTACCGCAAGGGTCGCTGCGCATGCAGGTGCCCACACCGGGGCGTCGTTCCAGCTCGTTCGGGCTAAGACGGGTTTTCAACGGGCAGTCTCGCAACCCGCACAGCGGGATGGACATTGCGGCATCCACGGGCACCCCCATCGTGGCGCCACTCGCCGGCCAAGTGATCGACACCGGGAATTACTTCTTCAACGGCAACACTGTATGGCTAGACCACGGCGGTGGCTTGCTAAGCATGGTCTGCCACCTCAGCGCCATTCACGTGAAAGTTGGCGACCGAATGCAAGCCGGTGACCGTGTGGGGGCCGTGGGTGCGACCGGGCGAGTCACCGGCCCTCATCTTCATTGGGGCGTGATGCTGAACCAGGCCATGGTAGACCCGGCCCTGTTTGTAGCCGACTGAGGTTTGCGAGACCCGCGGCCAAATCAAAGTGTCAGCCAAACACCAAACCAGGCGGACACCATCATGGCCGCCAGCCCGGGCACGACTTTCATTCCATAGGCCGACCCGCCTGACTTGAAAGCCACCACAGCCTTGCTGAGCGTATTGGTGGTTAACCCAATAAAGATGGGCACGACGCCCTGCTCCGCGGCAACCTTGCCGGACGCAATCAACGAGGCAGTTGAAGCAGCGGTGGCATGGGCGTCCGCCAGCCCCGATATGGCGGCGCTGATCCACAAACCAGCAGAGCCCAAAGAGGCATTCATTCCTGCCGATAGCAAAAGAACAGAGGTCAATATTGCCGAAAAAGCCAGAGATGCTTTCACATCGAACGCGCGGCCCGGCACCATGACATTCTCTGGAATGCTTTCCTTGATCCCCTTAAAAAAGTAGAAAAGCCCAAAAAGACCCGCCGTTGTCCCCCCAAAGACCAGCGGCAACGCGACAACTCGAAGCAAGGTGGGCTGTACCAAAAGGATCACGAACGCCAATTGGACAAAAGTGGCCAGCGATGACAGCGCTGCACCCGCCACAGCCGACCCCACCAGTGCCGGGTTGCGACTGGCCCGCCCGCCCATGGCGTAGACCGTCGCGGTGCTGGAGATAAAGCCAGAGGCGAAACCTGCCAGAGGCAGGCCGTACCGGGGCCCGAGCCAACGCACCGCCACATAGCCCAAGGCGCTGATGGCCATGACGACGACCACCAAACCAACCAACCCATGGGGATTGATGGCAGAAAACGGCCCCATAAACTCATCCGGTGCCAGTGGCCAAACGATGAGTGCCATGGCTGAAAAAAGAATGATGTCCTGCAACTCTCGCTCGGACAACACGCTGCTCACAAAGCGGTGCATTTGCTCTCGCGCTGCCAACAGCAGCGCAAGGACTGCGCCGATGCCGCCTGCCAACCCCGGGTAGTCAATCGCCAAACCACCCAGAAAGCAGGTGAGAACCAGGGCAAATTCTGTCGTCAGGCCCGGATCATCGGAGCGAGAGTACTGGTAGGCGAGCAGCATCCCGGCACCAACCACCAAGGCAGCAACACCCAGCAGCAATGGACCGCCCAATGCAAAGCCCACAGCACCCAGAAGAGAAGTGACCGCAAAGGTGCGAATGCCTGCCGCGTTGCGGTTGGACGCGGATCCTTTGCGTCGTTCGCGCTCGGCTCCAACCAACAGTCCAATGCCAAGCGCCACACACAGCCCCATTAGCAGGGGCATTGACCACACCGGTCCTTCAATCATCAATCGCACCTTCCAAAAGGTTCGAAAGTTTCAGGATATCGCATGAGGTACACCGCACCATTTATCTCCATGCAACATCTCCTCCGACTCCCATGATCTGCGAACTGCACCAGGGTATTAACCAGGCTGTGCCGGCAACTCCGGCACAGCACTCACGCTGGCGCGGTGCAGATTGCGATAGATGCGCCCGCGCCTCGCCAACGGCCACCAACCATAGAGAAAGATCTGAATGGGTTGCCACATCGCCACCCAGCCAACAATAACCAGCCCTTCTTTCAAGACGCGCAAGCCGGTGCTGTTCGCCACCGGCGTCAACAAATCGGCACCCAGCAAACACAGGACGAGGAAACCAAGACCAATCATCAAGCTGATACGCCCCTCCCGCAGCAACAGTTGCAACTGGCGGCGAACCAGCACACTTTTGTAATCAAAGAAGTTGTGAATTGCATCCGCGACCAGCGCTGTAGGGTCCTCTGGAGGCCACTGCGCAATATGCACAATGATGCGAAATCGGCTGTCTTGAGGAAACTCCAGAGCCCAACTTTCGAGAAACTCCTGCGCCTCTTTGTCAAGATCCCGGTGGCGAAAGGGCGTTGGGTCCAGCGAATTGAACAACACGGACAATTCGCTGATGCGAAGCTCAATTTGATGGACAGGCGCGTGTTTCTTGCTCATGCTGCTATCTTGCACCGAATCGTGCCGTTGATCTGACACACCAAACTTCGTTCAACCCCGCTATAGTGAAAAGTCGGCCAAGAGGGGCCTACCGTGGCTCGCTCAACCCTGCAGGGAGGAATCTCATGTTTCAACGCCCCACCCGCCTACTGTCCATGGCAGCCATCGGACTCGGTTCAACCGCTCTTTGTCTTGCCGCTCTTCTGGCGCCGCCTTGGAAGCACACGGAGGCACAAGGCGTGATGTCCGCGCCTGCCTGCCAATGCTCGGCGCCAACGGCCATTGCCGGTATCTCCACCACCATTGTTCATTGCCTCTGCGGTGGCATGTCTTGCGTCATCACCGAGCACACCGGGCCGGGCAAGAATAACAATCTGCTTCAATGCGTGAAATAGGGCACCCGGCTTGCCAGCGCTGCGCGATCAAAGCTCCACAATCACTTTGCCGCGATGATCGCCGGTGAACAAGCTGTTCAGTGCGCTGGGTAAATTTTCAAAACCTTTGACCACGGTTTCTTCAAACACCAGTTCGCCTCGTTGCACCCAGGGGCCAACAATGCGCAACATTTCGTCCATGCGATGGGCATAGTCCCGTGCCAACATGCCTTGGATGGTCGCGCGTTGGTAGAGCATGTGGTGCAAGAAGCGAGGGCCAAGCTCAGGAGCATCAAGCCCGCCGGAATATTGGCTGATGGTGCCGCAAATGACAATCCGGGCACGCCGGTTGATGATGGGAAAGATGGCGTCACTGATCCAGCCGCCCACATTGTCGAAATACACGTCGACACCACCCGTTCTTTCCTGAATGGCATCTGAGAGCTGCTGGGCCGAGTCAAAGCTTTTGTAGTCCAGAGCCCAATCTAGGCCGACCGTGTCCGTCAACCACTGGCATTTGCTGGCACCCCCAGCAATGCCCAGGACCCGGGCACCGTGTTTTTTGGCAAATTGGGCGACCAGAGACCCTACAGCGCCAGCCGCCCCCGAGACCACCACCACTTCGCCAGCGTGGGGCCGCCCAGACTCCGTCAGCCCAAACCACGCCGTGCGCCCCGGCATGCCCAACACCCCCAAGGCGGTGCTCACCGGCGCCAATGTTGGGTCCAGTTTACGCACGGCGCTGTGATGGCAGCGCGCATGGCTTTGCCACCCCAACATGCCTTCAACCCAATCGCCTGTGGCGAGGTGCTCGGCACGAGAAGCAATGATCTGTCCCACCACGCCCGCATTTTGAACGACGTTGAGCGGATGCGGCTCGGCGTTGTAGGTAGGTTTTAGTGATTGGTTGATCCGCATGTAGGGATCAACGCTCAAGTATTTGGCCTTGACCAGAATTTCACCGTCCGACAAGTCCTGCACCAGGGGGCTGCTCACCAGCTCATAGTGCTCGGGGCCGACAACGCCTGACGGGTGTTGGCGGTAAATCCATTTCTGGTGCAGTGAGGTGCTAGGGGTCATTACAGGCGCTCCTTGGAATCAAATAGCCGATGGTTGCCGAATACCCGCTTGCCGTAAAGCACCTTGAGGACAGTCGGCGTACCTGGTCACCAATGCAAGGCAGGCCTCTGCCTGCAAATCGAATACGGTGATCAATAGAGGTCACGCCGTCAACGCAACGGACAGACTGTATTTGCGGGCCATAGAATCAACCATGGGTTTACGATTCAAAATCTTGCTGACGTTCGTCCTGTGTTTCGGACTGATGGCAGGTATCAGCCTGACGCTTCTCCAGCGAAGCATGTCAGCCAGTTACGACGCCCTTGAACGCCGCGACTTGACGGCCCACATGGGCCGGGTTCAGCAGATCATGGAGGCCCGGGTTGCTGCGCTGAATACCACCACTCGTGACTGGGCGATTTGGACTGATATGTACCAATTCGCGCTCCGCCCCAATATGGAATGGGCAAAGGAAAACATTGGCGCCAGCGCGATGGCCACCGCTGATCTTTCACTACTTGTGATTTATGGGAAAGACGGCCGCCTGATCACGATGACGACCAACAACCCAAAAGGTCAAGACTTGACCTCCGCGCCTCTGGAAAACACAGCCAACAGCGAGTTTTTCAAGCAGCAGAACCTCCAGCCTGGCTGTGGACTCATGGTGACAGAGGCTGGGTTGATGCTGACATGCTGGACCCATATTTCACGCAGTGACGCAACTGGCGATTTTGTGGGCCGGTTGGTGATGGGCCGACTGATCGACGCACCCCTTGTGAAGAAAATGGGGGCGCAAGTTGGGTTGCCATTTGAAGTTCACATCAACGCAACCTTGCCGACAGGCTTGACGCTTTGGCCGGCAGACACAAAAGCCGGACCACTCGGAAAACGAGACTTCTTCACCGCCCACGAGCCCAGCACCTACCACCTTTATTACCCGTTGCGAGATATCTTTGGCCGCGAAGCGGCATTGGTCACACTTGCCGTCTCGCGTGATGTGCATTTGCAGAGTGAACAATTACTTGCGCGCGTGCTGCGTGAACAGATTGCACTCGCATTGATCGTCGGCGCGCTACTTTTCTCAACCATTCATTGGATGATTGTTCGTCGTTTGCGAAAGCTGGAGCTTCAGTTATTGCACGTGGCTGAAAGCAACACCTGGGATCGTCGGGTTGACAAACTAGGCAAAGACGAATTGGGGGTGCTGGCAGACCGCATCAACAAGCTGCTGGAGTTGATTCAGCGTCAGTGGCAAGACTTGAATACGCTGTCCATGACAGATGCTTTGACAGGCCTGCCCAATCGACGGGCATTTGACCTCTCGCTGGCGGCGGAGTACACCCGCGAGCAACGCAATGGAAGACCTCTGACTCTTCTGTTGATTGACGCGGATCAGTTTAAAAAATACAACGACCAGTATGGACACCCCTTGGGTGACCTTGCCTTGAAGAGTTTGGCGGGCGTCCTTCAATCGGCCATACGGCACGAACCCGACCTGGCCGCAAGAATTGGGGGAGAGGAGTTCGCCATTCTGTTGCCGGAGGCCGATGAAGCAGCAGGACTAATGGTGGCAAACCGGATTCGCGCCAACATGATTGCCCTCAACATGGCACATGCGGCCTCCACCGTCAAACCCTATCTAACCGTCAGTATCGGATTGGCCGTCGCCAGGGACGAACATTTGACTGCGTTCATGAAACGCGCTGATCTCGCGTTGTATCAAGCTAAAAACGAAGGGCGAGACCGCGTGCAGTGCGCCCCCTAAGGTATTGAAATCACGATTACGGCGTCAACCCAACGCCCGACACACCGGGTCAAACAGGTCATCGCCAACAAATTTACTTGTTGCGATCGAATTTCTCTTGAGAAGACTTCTTTCCTGGAGTCACTTGAGGTGCGGTTGGCGACGTTTGAACGGGGTCTGCCTGAGCGGAGGCACGTGCCGGTTTCGCGAACTTCTTGACCAAGATATCTGAATACTGGTCCAGCACCATCCACCCCATCGCCAAAATGGCCAGCATGCCCACCAACACCCATGGCAAGTTAGATCCCTGTCGCTTGGAGTGACGCCCGGGTCGCGGCCTGGAGTCCAGGGGACGTGACAATCCCGCCAAAGTATCCAGTTTGCTCTCCGGCCAGCGAGGGTCGGCAAAAAGTGTCCAATTCGCTTCCGCCAACTGGACTTTGGCAGCCCTGCGGCGGCCTTTGTCGTCCAATTCGATCTCAAACGTCAGCGCATCGCCCTCGGCCGGCTCGCGGCGTTCGCGCGGAAATGCCGAAATGTGAACAAAGATTTGCTGGCCCCCTTGCAAAGCAGCAATGACACCAAAACCCCGTTCGGCATTCCAGTTCTTAAGCGTTCCGTTAAGGCGCATAGCGGGCCACGTACGCAAAGCGTCCACGGTCCAAGTTAAATGCTTTTTGAGCCATCAATTTCCTCCCAGTCAATACTCCTTTTCAGGGCATTGGGTTTATTTATGAAAACCATTTTACTGATTCGCCATAGGTCCCGGGTCATCAACAACGCGCAACAACCGGACTGGTTCGGTAAAAATCCCTCCAATTGCAGCATTCATGCAGCTTGAACAGCCCGAACCAACGCGCCTGAAACAACTCAACTGTAGGTAAAAAGGGCGAAATGAACACGTTGGACTGATGAGCGGCGCCAATGCCACGACCACCGGCATTTTTGATGGCAGATGGCATCTAACCGCGATGCTTGCCCGCTTGCCAACCCTGCGCACCCAATGCTCGCTCAGCGACTTGGGTGGGCACCGCCTCCAACGTAGTGCCCAAGGTGTCATTCCAGCGATTCAGAAATGCAAACATGGCCACGACGCCCAAAATCTCGGTAATTTCACTGTCGCTCCAATGCTGGCGCGCTTGCTCAAACAACTCGTCGGTCACGTCGTTGGGTTGACTGGCAGCCGCCATCGCCAAGTCCAGCGCAATGCGCTCGCGAGCGCTGTAGTGCGCGCTGCTGGCGTAAATCCACACATCGGCCAGCTTGGCTTCGCTGACACCGAAATTCTTCGCGCCCAACAGCGTATGAGCCTGGCAATACAAGCAGCCCGACACCTTGCTCACCACATGGCCAATGAGACGGCGAAAACCCAAATCGACCTCACCTTGTGGGTCCATCACAGCCGCGTTCAATTGGGCAAAGGCCTGAACGAGCTTGGGCTTTCTTTGCATGGTGAGCACGCTGTTGGGGGTGAACCCGAGCGTGCCCAAAAAGAAATCAAAGTAAGGTTTGAGTTCAGGCGTGGTTTCAGGGGGAAGAGGTTGAAGGCGGGCCACAGTGACTCCATGGGTAGGTTGATCCCGCCATTGTGCAACGCACGGTGCTATGCTGCGCGCGATGAATTTGGCCACTGCTTCCCGTCTGATCTGCTTCAACAAGCCTTATGGCGTGCTCAGTCAATTCACGCCCGAAGGACGTTGGCAGGGGCTCAAAGACTTCATTGACATTCCCGGCGTGTATGTGGCGGGGCGGCTTGACGCGGACAGCGAAGGCCTGCTGCTGCTCACCAATGACGGCAAACTGCAGGCCCGAATCTCCGATCCGCGCCACAAGATGGAGAAAACTTACTGGGTGCAGGTAGAGGGCTTGCCCACGGAAGCCGCGCTAAGCCAACTTCGCCAAGGTGTGCAGCTCAATGATGGACCCACACGCCCTGCTCGCGCCCAACTGATCGACTCGCCCGATTCTTTGTGGCCCCGAAACCCGCCGGTGCGCGTTCGCCAGGCCATCCCCACCGCATGGATTGAATTGGTGATCTCGGAAGGTCGCAACCGTCAGGTGCGCCGCATGACGGCGGCCGTCGGCTTCCCGACCCTGCGTCTGATTCGGGCCGCCATTGGGCCACACACCCTGAAAGGACTGGCGCCAGGCGTTTGTCGGGATGCTGATTCGCGCTAAAGCAGCATCCTTTTGACTTCGATTGCTATGCTTTCAGTAGCTGCTCCCGCATATAAATCGGGCGCTAGAGGCCTGAAACACCAATATTTTCCAATGCATCAACACAGTCATCAAATAGGGCTGTGGAATCTAGCGACTTGCCCAGCAAAAGCGCACCTTCGACAGTGGCCAATACGCGCGCCGCTTTGCGAGAAGACTCTGGCACTTGACTCGCTTGAAGGCGCGCCGTCAACCACGCGAGGTTGGCTCTGAAGAAATCAGCCACTGCACCCCGCAGGGCGATGGGGAGCACGTCGCTCTCCACCCCCAGCACACCACACAGGCACATTTTTTGATCACGAACCAGCGCTTGGCGAAAGACATCGATGTAAGCGTTTAACTGATTGGCAAGCGTCTGGGTCGCATCAATCAACTCAATGTGCGCCATGAACCGGGCTGTGTAACGCTGAACCAGCGCAAGAGACAAGTCCTCTTTGGTCGGGAAGTGATAGTGGATGCTTGCGCTCTTGATGCCAATGTCTTTGCCAATTTCACGGAAACTGAAGGCGTTGTAGCCCCCGATTCGGGCTTGCGCTTCAGCTGCGTCCAGTATGCGGTCAACGGTGTCACTGGCCATAAAACCTCTTGTTGCGGTGGTCGGATGGCTTTGATTTTACCGATGCATCTATCTACTGGAAGGTAGCCCTTTACGCCTCAATCAATTCACCCTCAAACAATTTACCTACCTACTGATAGGTTACTATTGATCCCAATCATCCGCCTTTCAAAATAAGCCCAACATGATCTTCGACTCTGACTTTTGGCAATACCTGTATCGACAAAGCCAGGAAGCCACCTTGCCAGTTGCCCCGCTGTTGGCGGTGCGCATGAACCACGACCTGAAAGAGGACGCCCTGATCCAGAGTGCAACCGCGCCATGGGTGGCGTCGCCCGCTGCCGGGGTGCGGCGCATTGTGCTGGAGCGCGACGGAGGGGAGCAAACCACGCGGGCGACCAGTCTGGTGGCCTACAGTGCAGGCAGCCGATTTGCGGCCCACACCCACCCCAAGGGCGAGGAAATCCTGGTGTTGAGCGGCATTTTTTCAGATGACAGCGGGCATTACTCGGCCGGCAGTTACTTGCGCAACCCGCCGGGTTCAGCGCATTCCCCGTTCAGCGATGAGGGCTGCCTTATTTTTGTAAAGCTGCAGCAGTTCACCCTACAAGACACCGTTCAACTGGCCTTGAAGGCCACACCCGCCGGGCTCACTGCGCCACTTGGCGCCATGACAAGGCAGGTCTTATTTGAACGGCCCAATGAGCGCGTGGAATTGATTCACTTTGAACAAGACGCCCCACTACCCACCAACTTAGCCCCTCAGGGCATTGAAATACTGGTGCTGAAAGGTGCGTTAACTGCGGCCTCGGCCAAGTACCCCGTGGGCACTTGGTTACGCGTAGCACCGTCCGAGAAAGTCGACATCTGCGCCGACGCCCAAACGGAAATCTACGTCAAAAGCGGCCACTTAGGCGTCACCCCATGAGCACCCATGCACTCACAAAAGGCGCCCCGCCTGTTTTGATCGTCGGCGGGGGATTGGCGGGTTTGTACGCGGCCTATCAGTTGGAACAGGCCGGTATTCCTTACCTCCTATGGGAAGCGCAAGCTCAATGGGGCGGACGCATTCTGTCGCTGCCCAGCCAGCCAGATTCAACCCTGGGCGTGGACTTGGGGCCCACCTGGTTTTGGCCCCACCAACATCGCATGCAAGGTCTGTGCGCCGAATTGGCGCTGCGGACCTTTGAACAACCCGTGGCCGGTGACATGCTGTACCAAGTCGCACCGGCACAAGCCCCCCAGCGCTCGGCTGGTGCCGGTGCCATGGTGTCGTACCGTGTGGCAGGCGGCATGCAGGCTTTGATCACGGCGCTGTTGAAGCGTCTTCAGCCCAACGCGCTAAAGCTGAGTCACGCCCTCACTTCACTCAGCCGGTCTGGCAACGTCTGGACGGCGACAGCCAACCACCACGGCGAGATGCTGCACTACCAGTCACGACAACTGGTGATCGCGGCGCCACCGCGAAAAGTGACCGCTTGTTTACAACCGTTCCTGCCGCAGCGCCTGCATGCAAAGTTGAGTGCCACCCCCACCTGGATGGCAGCCCAGGCCAAATTTGTTGCGCTGTATGAGACGCCGTTCTGGCGCGAAGCCGGTCTGGCCGGCCAGGCGTTCAGCCGGGTGGGCCCCATGGTTGAAATTCACGATGCATCGTCCACCCCGGAAGCGGGCCATGCCTTGTTCGGTTTCTTGGGCGTGCCGGCCTCTATCCGGCGTCAACACAGCCAGTCTGCGCTGGAGGCGGCCTGCCTTGCTCAATTGACCGCCATTTTTGGCCCGCAGGCCAGTCAGCCACGTGCCATGTTGTTAAAAGACTGGGCGCAGGACGAGTGGATTGCCAGCGACCTTGACCGCGCAGAATCGCCCCAGCACCCTGACTTGGATCTCGCGCCGTGGTCGGCCGAGTTGCATGAACTGGGGCTGCATTGGGTGGGCAGTGAATGCGCCCCTCAAGAGGCAGGCTACCTGGAAGGCGCTTTGTGTGCGGTGGAGTCGTTTGTACAGACGGCCATCTCGAGGCCCTGACTCACGCGACGTCCACAATACAGGGCACCAACCCGAAAAACGAACCAAAATTGACCCTTGTCAACGTTCCAGGTACTCGCACCATGCACCCCGACTCGATCATTGATTTCTGGTTCACTGAATTGACCAACGCCCAGCGCTTTGCCAAGGACGAAGCCCTGGATGCGCTGCTGCGCCAGCGTTTTGGTGCCACATTGCGCTCAGCCATTGCCGGAGAGTTGTTTGAATGGCGGCAAACCGCCCACGGACGCCTGGCTGAGATTCTGGTGCTCGACCAGTTCTCGCGCAACATCTACCGCAATACCCCGGCGGCCTTTGCGCAGGATGCCCAAGCGCTCACGCTGGCTCAAGAGCTTGTTAGCCGTGGACTGGACTCGACGTTTCCGCCGGAGCGGAGAGCCTTTGTTTTTATGCCTTTTATGCACAGCGAGTCGTTGTTCATCCATCAGCAGGCCAAGGATTTTTTTTCGCAGCCGGGCTTGGAAGACACGCTGCACTTCGAGCAAAAACACCTTGCGATTCTGCAGCGGTTTGGACGCTACCCGCACCGCAATGCGATTTCGGGCCGTCAATCCACCCCTGAAGAGTTGGACTTTCTCAGTCAACCCGGCTCGTCGTTTTGATCGCGATGACGCAAATAGCGAGCAGTTCTGCCGATACGACAATGGAAGCGGCGACTTCACCGGACCGGATGTTTGAACCCCTTCAACACAGGGCCACTGCACTTGGAATCACCTTGCGCCAACCGCCTCCCGTTCCGACCACCTGTTGCGGACGGGGATGCCAGGGCTGTGTTTGGGAGGGTTTTTATGCGGCTGCCACGTTTTGGCAGGAGGACGCCTTGACCGCCATTCAAGCGCAACGCCCGTAAAAAAACCGCCTGCCCCCATCACGGGGCTTGGCGGTTTTTCTGTGTCAGACCTTAGTCTTCAGTCGGCAAAAGCTCTGGTGTCGCAGTCTCGGAACGCGCAGCACGCCCAAGTGCACTGTCAATCATGCGGTTCAGTTTGTCGGCCGCGCCAGTAACGGCTTGATTGAGGCTCTCTCCATGGTGGGTCACGGCCATCGGGGGACGCCCCTGGAGGCGGGCTTCCATGACGCAACGCTTGTCGCTGACGCTGCCTTTGCGGCCGATTTCTTCGCCCAGATGAACTTCCACGCGCGTGATGTGCTCGGCATGGTGACTCAGCCCCCGCTTCACTTCACTCGTCGCCCAAGTCGCCAGTGACTCCCGGCCTTCAATGTTGTGATCGGTGTTGATTTGAATCTGCATGGTTTTCTCCTATCGGTGAATATGAACCGCTGGCAGTGGGCCAGTGGCCACCAGGGGCCGTGCACCTGACCCCTTCAATTTCATTCTACGGCAGCCGCCAACCACCCCAACACAAGTACGGACTCCGCCAAAAATTGCAACCCCGCTCCATCATGCGGAGCCTGACCGCAGGGCCAGACGCCCGTTGGGTTGCACCAAAAAAGAGCAATGGCAAAATGGACCACGTCCAAAGTGACATGGCATCAAGCCACAACCACACATTGGCACAGCGCCCCGCTTTGGTGGCCTGACAACGGATAGATTGCAAGGATTGAAATTGGGAAACATATTGATGCCTCTGGCCTCGCTGCTCAGTGGGGTGGGCATGCTGGTCTTGGCGACTGGCTTACTTTTTGCCGCCATTGGCGCCCAGGCGGGACTGGCCGACTTCCCGGTATTGGTCACCGGGCTGATTAACTCCGCTTACTTTGCAGGCTTTGTCTTTGGGACCTATGCCTGCCCGGAAATCATCAAACGAGTGGGGCATATTCGGGCTTTCGCGGCCATGGCGTCGATTGCGTCCACGTTGCCCATCTTGCACGCCTTGTGGCTCAACCCCTGGTTTTGGGGCAGCTTGCGATTTGTCACTGGCGTTTGCCTGGTCGGCTTGTACATCGTCGTGGAAAGTTGGCTGAACGTCGTGGCAGTCAGCACCCAGCGAGGCAAAGTGTTTGCGGCCTACATGGCGGTCAGTGGCATTGCCATGGCCTTGGGGCAATGGTTGATTCTGGTCGGGGACCGATTTGGCTTTGTGCCGTTTGCCATCGCGTCGATTCTTTTCTCGTTCGCACTGCTGCCCATCACACTCAATCGCGTGGATGCGCCCGAGCCCACTGCGGCCCCCACCATGGGGTTGGTGAAATTGTTTCGAATCTCACCCATCGGGGTCATGGGCGCAATCGCATCTGGCCTGTTGAGCGGTGCTTTTTACAGCCTGGGCCACGTTTTTGGGCAGCGCGTGGGCTTCAGTGTGGTCGGCATCGCCACCTTCATGGGGGCGACGATTTTGGGCGGTGCCGCCTTCCAATGGCCGGTTGGCCATTTGTCTGACCGCCATGACCGCCGCTGGGTGCTGTTGGGGGTCTGTGTTGCGGGCGCTGCCGTGGCGCTGACGGGGTTTTACTTCGCACTGGAATCGGAAACCGCTTTGATTGGGTTGGGCATCATCTATGGCGGCCTCACCTTCACCATTTACGGACTGTCCGTGGCGCACGTGAACGATCTGATTGACCGGGATCGGGTCCTGGAGGTAACGGGTGGATTGCTGTTGTTGCACGGCGTGGGCGCGGCCATCGGCCCGACGATGGCAGGCGGTTTGATGGACCTCATGGGCCCAGGCAGCCTGCTTCTTTACTTCACTGGCGTCCTGGTGCTGATGGCCCTGGGCACCTGGCAATTCATCAAAAGCAAACCCTTCAACCGGGGGGAACCCGGCCACAAGGCGGACTATGTGGTCATGGGCGGTGGCTCACAAGCCGTCCTGGCATTGGATCCCCGCAGCCCTGATCCAGAGCCGCCACCGGTGCCGGACGAGCAGGCCAAGTGAACTAAATGGTGCTCGCCTGCTCAGACTGTGTGAGTTCCCCTTTTGATTGAACGCTTCATGTACAAATTTTCTCCACTCCCCCTCTTCGTTGCAGCCGCACTGGCCTTGAGCGCATGCTCCCCGCAAGACACGTCAACGACTTCGGTGGCGGCCAAGCCGGCCCAACCGTTTGAAGCGGTTGCAGCCCAAGGCAAAGGCTTCACCGTTGGCGCCATGATGAGCGCCAATGCGGTGTACGTTTTGTTTGATCCACAGTGCCCCCACTGCGGCCACCTCTGGCAAGCGTCCTTGCCATTGCAAAGCAAAGTCAAGTTCGTGTGGATCCCCGTGGCCATCATGAACGCCAAAAGCGCGCCACAGGGCGCAACCCTCTTGTCGGCAAGCAACCCGGTTGAGCTCATGACCCAGCATGAGCAATCCATCCTGGCAGGCACGGGCGGTACATCGGCCTCATCCAGCATCCCCGACGATTTGGCACAGGCGATCAAAGGCAACACGGCCTTGTTCAACAGCCTGGGGGTTGAATCCGTGCCCTACGTTCTGGCCAAAAACCTGCGCACCGGGCAATTGGTGACCCGCAATGGCGCCATGGACACCGCTGCATTGGCAGAATTCATTGGCCTACCAACGCCCTGAAGCCGCAAACCACTCCTGTATTGATAGCATCCTGCGCCCTACAGACAAGCGCCAGAGGCCTAAATCGTTATTTTTTCTCTGAACCGACAGCCCACCCAGCCCAACCTCACCCTTCAATGCTGAAAACCCTGAAAGACTTGTTTGACGCCTTCACCGGCCAACCCGCTGTCGACTCCCCAGAAGCGCAGGCCCATGCGCTGAAGCTGGCCTGCGCCGTGCTGTTGGTCGAAGTGATGCGCGCCGATCCGACCATGGACGTGGCAGAGCGCCAGACAATCCTGAACACCTTGAATCAACAATTTGCGCTGGGCTCAGACGAGTCTGACCGCCTGCTGGAGTTGGCGGCTCAAACGGCCAAGGGCACTTACGACTACCACCGGTTCACCAGCGTCATCAACGACCACTTTTCACAAGAGCAAAAAATAAAAATGGTGGAATCCATGTGGCAAGTCGCTTATGCAGACGGTCATTTGGACGCCCACGAAAACCACCTCATCAGCAAAGTCGCCGGCTTGCTGCACGTGACGCACGGTGAATACATTGCCGCCAAACTGCACGCCAAAGAGGCGTCAGCGGCAGTCAGCTCATGAAGCGCAGCGCTTTGACAAGCCGATGAGTCGCCCCTCGCACGCCAGAGTGTCAAAGCGATGACGGCCTCCTGGTACGGGCGCCACCTGCTGCCCCGGGCGCTTGATTGGGCGTGTGGCCTGCCCATGGTGAGTCGCCAACGCGATCTGGTGGTACCTCGCGCCTACGGTCGGGTGCTTGAGGTGGGAATTGGCACTGGGCTCAACATGCGGCACTATGACAAAAACCGGGTGACACATATCACCGGTCTGGACCCCGCGCTTGAACTTCACCCGCTGGCCCAGCGGCGCATCCAAGAAGCAGGCTTGCCAGTCACCCTCTTGGGCTTGTCAGCAGAGGTCATTCCTTTGCCGGATGCCAGTTTCGAGACAGTGATGATCACCTACACGCTGTGCAGCATTGCCGATCCAGAAGCCGCCTTGCGTGAAATGCACCGGGTACTGGTGCCGGGCGGACAGGTGCTGTACTGCGAACATGGCCGGGCACCCGACGCGTCGGTGCGCCAATGGCAGGAGCGTCTGCAGCCAGTTTGGGGCAAGCTCGCAGGAGGTTGCCACTTGGGACGCGACATCGAATCGCTGCTGCTGGGCGCGGGATTCAGTTTGCCCGATCTGGCCACCCGCTATTTGCCAGGCCCTCGCCCCTGGACCTACCACTACTGGGGCACCGCCCTGAAAGATCAATCCAGCAGCGACGCGTAAACCAGATCACGAAACAGCATGCGGTAGTACTCCCGCTGGTTGGGCGCCTGCAACATCAAAATGGCCAACAGGTCTTCCTTGGGGTCTACAAAGAACGTGGTCCCCGCCATGCCACCCCAAAAATAAGTGCCAACCGACCCTGGCACCGTGTCAATACCCGGTGTTTTTCGAACCGCGACGCCCAAGCCAAAGCCATGACCCGGTGGCAACAGCGCACGAGACGCGCCTGAATGGACAGGAATATCGCCAAGGTGGTCAGCCGTCATGTAGTCCACGGTGCGAGGACCCAACAAACGCACGCCGTCCAGCTCCCCCTTGTTCACCATGAATTGTAAAAATCGGGCGTAGTCATGCGCGGTAGACGCCAAGCCGCCACCACCAGACTCCAGAGCGGCTTTCTCGCGCACATCAATCACCCGCATTTGCACGCCGCCTTCGGGGTCTTTGGCAAAAGGTTCGGCAATGCGCGCGTGGTGCTCGGGCGGTACCGTGAACCAAGTCTCGGTCATGCCCAAGGGCGTGAAAATATTCAATGTCAAAAAGTCACCGAGCGATTGGCCACTGACCACCTCCACCACGCGACCCAGCACGTCCGTGGCACGGCCATATTCCCACGCCGAGCCCGGCTCAAACATCAAAGGCAACTTGGCCAATTCATGGGAAAACTCGGCAAGAGTGCGCTCCCGCGAACCCATGCGAGCTTGCGCATACTGGCGCTGCACGGACGAGCTGCCCATGAACTCATAGGTCAAACCCGCGGTGTGACGCAACAAATCTTGAATCGTGGCCGCTTGTCGCACGGGACGGGCAACAACGGCGCCATCCACCACGCTGGCCACCTGTTGCTTGGCAAACTCCGGCAGGAACTTGGCCACGAGGTCGCTCAACAGCAGCTTGCCTTGCTCCATCAACAACATCACCGCCACCGACACAATCGGTTTGGTCATGGAATAAATCCTGAAGATCGCGTCAACAGACATGGCCTCGCCCGTTGCCGGATTGAGCGAGCCCACACTGTCCAACAAAGCCAATTGACCCCGGCGCTGGATCAGCGCCACCGCCCCTGGCAAACGCTGACACTCAACCTCTGAGCGCAACACCGCCATCAAGGCGTCCAACCGCCGGATGCAAAAACCGGCCGCATCAGGCGAAACCGACGTACCTGCCGCCAATGAGCTGCGCGGTTTAGTCAAGAGAGGATGGGGGGTATCAGTCATTCGATCGAGCCTTCTCATTCGTGCAAAGTTGGCCCTATTCTCGCCTTGAAGGACCGCGATTCCGGGCCCGACGGCTCATACGCGAGCCACCAAGTCGCCTAAACGCCCCCTTTGGAGCACACAAAGCCGAAGCAGCCCCTCAAGGAGTGGGAGGCAAACTCGCCCTACCCTAAATTGTGCAAAGAAATGCGTCTGCTCTCTCGACAAAAATGCCTCGCCTTGGTGGTATATTAAATTTGGCTCTTAACAGAGGGCGAGCCCGGGTTTTGTCAGTGGGGACAACACACTGCAGAATCGAATCAAAAAAGGTGGTTGAAAGCTCTTCGTTGCAGAGATTTTCGATTTACGGATTGTGACAATTCATCGGCAA
The DNA here is from genome assembly GCA_963781205.1 of uncultured beta proteobacterium. Lineage (GTDB taxonomy): Bacteria > Pseudomonadota > Gammaproteobacteria > Burkholderiales > Burkholderiaceae_C > Rhodoferax. The sequence continues at coordinate 44,941 of CAWAFG010000027.1, forward strand.
AACAACCTCAAACATACATGAGTCCACCTGAACAAGATATTCGAAATCGGCTGTTGGTTGCGCGTCTGCCGGCCATGCCGCAAACGCTGCTGAAGCTGATCAATCTCTGCCAGACTGACGAAGCTGGCATGGCGGAGTTGGCTGAGTTGATCGCCAACGATGTCGGGTTGATGGCCAAGGTTCTCAGCATCGCCAACAGTGCGGCTTACCACCGCGGCGGCCCAAAGATCGGTTTGATGCCAGCCCTGAGCACGATGGGCGCTGACATGATCAAGACGCTGGTCATCAGCGAGTCCGTGTTTCAAACTTTTAGCGCCTTTCCTCATTCCAGCGGAACCGACCTCCGCTACTTTTGGCAACATGCACTGACCACTGCGGTGATGACCCGCGCACTGGCCAAAAAAATGGCCTACCCCTTTGCGGAAGAAGCCTACCTCGCGGGACTCCTGCATGACGTGGGCAGACTGGCGTTGCTGGCCGCCGCGCCCAATGAATACGGCGTTAATTTCCGGGCCAAAGACGATCTCGTCCTGTGTGAGGTCGAACAAGAAACCCTGCAAATCTCCCATGCGGAGGCAGGTGCCTGGTTGATCGAGCGCTGGAATTTAGGCTCTGTCATCGCAGACAGTGTTTTGTACCACCATGAGGACGTGAACCGGATTGAGTCGGCTCACCCATTGGTTCGCATGGTTCACCTGGCCGATTGGCTGGCCAACCGCGAGCCCTCAGTCGCGCTTGAGGCCGATTCGGGCGTGCTGTGCGGCGTAGACATGCCTTTTCTGGCCACGCTGGTCGCAGAGGCGTCGGATCAGGTCAAAAAAACTGCTGCAAATTTGGGGCTTGAGTTGCCTGATCAGACCGCCTACGACGCGCCCCAGGCGCAGCGTCAAATGCAGCCCCTAAGCGACCCGGCCGCTGAGCAACTGGCCGATCAGGTTCGGGACATGGCCTTGACCACCGCCGTTGGTCAGTCCTTGTCCAAGGCGCAGAACGACCGCCATTTGATGGAGATGGTTCGCAACAACGCCCACATCTTGCTCAACCTGAATGACAGTCTGTTTTTTCTCACTGATGACACCGGACAGGCATTGGTGCAGGTGTCGCCCCAGCAATTACCGGGATCCGCCCATGAGCTCGTCATTGGCCTGGCGGGAAAGACACGTTTCGCACAGGCGATTCAGTCCAAAGTCCTGCTCTTTTTAGGCCCAGAGCGCAGGCATCTCGACCCGGTTGAGGACAGGTTGATGCACGCCTTGAATGCGGAGTGCTTGGTGTGCGTCCCGGTCTCGACCGCCACGCAATCCGTGGGCATGGTGGTTGGCAGCATCCCACCGTGGCGCATGGCTGAGCTGAAAAAGAGGGAGCGCTTCCTGCTTTCATTTGGGCTTCAAGTGGCGCAGTCCATTCAAAGTGCCACCAAAGTTCGCGTCGAAATGGATCGCCGCATTGCCACAGTGCGCAAGGAACACCTTGAAGACAGTCGCCGCGTAGCGCATGAAGTGAACAATCCGCTGACCATTATCAAAAACTATCTCAGCGTCCTTGATGAGAAGCTGACCCGCAAGGAAACGGTCTCGGAAGAGCTGTCCATCCTGAGGGAAGAAATTGACCGCGTCAGCAACCTCGTCAGGGAATTTGCAGGCGGGGCTCCAAAAGTCCAAGGTGCCGTGACCGAGGTCAGCACGGTCATCAAAGATCTGGTTCGGCTGTTCACTGAAAGCAAATTCTTGCCTGCTTCAGTCAATATTGTGTCGGTCTTGCCAGCGGGGGCCACGCAGGTGATGGGCTCTTCAGACATCTTGAAGCAAATCTTGATCAACCTGCTGAAGAACGCCATTGAAGCCGTTCCAGGTGGGGGTCACATTGAGATGATCAACAAAGGTCAAGTGATCATCAATGGTCGCGAGTACGCTGAAATCTCAGTGAAAGACACCGGCCCGGGAATTCCAGCCGCCGTTCAAACCCATCTTTTCTCACCCGTTGACAGCCATAAGCCCGGACAACACCGGGGAATCGGCCTCAGCATTGTGCACCGACTGGTTGAAAAACTGGGCGGTGAAATCAGCTGCCAGAGCTCGTCAGCAGGCACAATTTTCACGGTGCACCTCCCTACACCCCAAGCAGACTCCTGATGCAACAACGCCCCTCATCACTGCGCGATTTCCCGGCGCAACCATGACTCACCGGAGCTTGACACTTTCTTCACTTGACCAGGCCACTTTGCCCATGCCAGAGGATGGTGAGCGGGCGACGTCTGAAAAGGTCCTGTTGGTTGAAGACGAGCCTCGCCTGCTGCGCAGCCTTCAAGCGCTGCTCCAGCACCAAGGTTTGGCACTAACGGCTGCCGCCAATGGCATGGAGGCCATCGAGCATCTGCGCCAGTCCCGTTTCGACTTGGTGATTCTGGACCTGGGTCTGCCCGATATTGGGGGGCAGGAGATCATGGAGTTCATGAACCTGCACCACATGGGCGCCCATGTCATTGTGACCAGCGGTGCGCCTGAGGTTGACTCGGTCATTGGGGCCTTAAAGCGCGGCGCCTACGACTACTTGAGAAAACCCTATGCCAGCGAGGAACTGTTAAAAACCATCGACAAAGCACTGCAGCATCGTCGGCTGCAGGCGGAAAACCGCCTGATCGCGTCCCAGCTTGAGAGTTCCGAGCGGGTTTATCGAAATCTGGTGGACTGCTCCCCAGACATCATCTACACCCTGGATGAGTCAGGCTGTTTTACCTTTGTCAACAACCGGGCGCGGGATCTGCTGGGATTCAACCGCGAGGACCTGCTGGGCAAACACTATTCCGAGTTGGTTCACGACGAGGACATGGAGCGCGCCAATTACGTGTTCGCTGAAGCCAAGCACGACCGTCGACTCACGCGTAGCGTTGAATTGCGCTTCAAGTCGTTTAACCCGGACAATGCGCCCCGCACGTTCAGCAACGAGCTGATGAAAACGCCCTTGCCCTCGGCCAACGGCTTGACTACAAGCCTGGACGCTGATGCCAAGGTCTTCGGTATTTATGGGGTGGCCCGTGACATCACCGACACCCGGCAAGCCGACGAGTTGATCTCGCACCAGACTTACCACGACATCCTGACAGACTTGCCCAATCGCGTTCTATTCAAAGACCGCTTGAGTCTGGCCATGCTGCAGGCACGACGCAACGAATCCAAGCTGGCGGTCATGTTCATTGATCTGGATCGTTTCAAGCTGGTCAACGAATCGCTGGGCCATCGCATGGGCGACGAACTGCTTCAACAGACCGCCCTTCGCCTGAAAACCTGCCTGCGCCGATGCGACACCCTGGCGCGCTTTGGCGATGACGAATTCACCGCCATCTTGCCGGATCTGGCGAGCCGGCAGGATGCGGTCCTCATCGCCGACAAATTTTTGGAATGCATGAGGCCCGCATTCGAGCTGGCCGGTCACGCCATTCACATGACGGCCAGCATTGGCATTGCCTTTTACCCCGACAACGGCACTGAAATTGACGCTTTGGTTCGAAATTCAGGTATCGCGATGTACCAAATCAAGGCGGCCGGCAAAAACGGACATGCCTTTTTTGACAACAGCATGCTGGAGGTCTCCCGGAAAAACATCGAGCTGGAACACCGCCTGCACCTGGCGCAAGAACAGGGTGAGCTGGAAATGCATTACCAGCCCCAATTGGATGTCAGCAGCGGAAAAATCATCGGGGCAGAGGCCTTGATGCGCTGGAACCACCCTGAACGCGGCCTGTTGAGCGCGGGTGAGTTTCTGCCCATGGCCGAAGACAACGGCCTGATTATTCCCATCAGCGACTGGATGCTGGAAGCCATTTGCCGTGACTTGCTGGCCTGGAATGCCACTGGGTGCGAGGGCATTCGCCTGTCCCTGAACCTGTCTCCCCAGTACCTGGACCGGGGTGACTTTTACGACAAGCTGCAAAGTGCGCTGTCTCGCCACAACATCTCACCCAAACAGGTCGAGGTGGAGGTGACAGAAAACATCTGTATTCGCAATCCACAAGCGGCCATCAAACAGCTCGACAAGCTGTGCCAATTGGGCGTGAGCGTGGCCATTGATGACTTTGGAACCGGCTACTCGTCACTGTCTTACCTCCACCGGTTCCCGATTCACACCCTCAAAATTGACCGCTCTTTTGTGATGGAAATTCACGACGAAAACGCCCAGTTTCCCGTGGTTCTGGCGATTATTTCAATTGCCAAAGGACTGGGCCTCAACCTCGTCGCGGAGGGAGTTGAAACCCAGGCACAAGCCGCCTACCTGCAGAAGTCGGGTTGCCGCATCATGCAAGGCTATCTGTACCACAAGCCAATTCCTCAAGCGCGGATGCTGGCGCTGCTCTCTGAGCAGGCCAGTCTCTAAGTGACGCGGCGGGCTTAGCCGGAACAAGTACCGGCGGCGACCCAATGAGTGGTTACGGTCAACCCGATGAATCGCCTTCCCTGCGCCTTCTAAAACGCTTTCTCAATCAACCGCTTTGAGAGCGGCACGCAGTGAGGCGCCCAACTCAGGCTTCTGAATAAATGGGTCGGTCGGGTTGCGGGCCAGCATGATGTCTTCCAGCCGACTTTGCACCGAGCCAATGGCCTTGGGGTGGCTGTAGATGTAGAACTGGCGTTGGCTGACGGCGTCAAACACCAAGCGCGCCACATCCTCGGCGCTGACCTTGCCTGAGCTCACAGCTTTGTCACTCATGGCCTGGCCAATCAACTGACTGCGCGTGGGCGCGGCTGAAGCCTCGTCGGTCGGCCGGTTGCGGTGGCTCTGGCTGATGCCTGTGGGCACAAAGAACGGACACAGCACCGAGGCGCTGATTTGATCCGTGACCAAGGCCAAGTCCTGGTACAAAGTCTCGCTCAAGCTCACCACCGCGTGTTTGCTCACGTTGTAGATGCCCATGTTCGGCGCATTGACCAAGCCGGCCATGCTGGCCGTGTTCACAATGTGGCCCTCGTAACGGGCGTCCTGAGCAGCGGCCTCCAGCATCATGGGGGTGAACACGCGAACGCCATGGGCCACGCCCATCACGTTCACGCCCAATACCCACTCCCAGTCAGCCGCCGTGCTTTCCCAGATCAGCCCCCCAGCGCCCACACCGGCGTTATTGAACACAAAGTGAGGAGCGCCAAAACGCGCCTTGACGGCCGCGCCCAGGGCGTCCATTTCAGCGGCTTTCGACACATCAACGCGAAGCGCCAGCACGGCAGCACCTGCGGCCGTCAACTCTTGAGTCACCCGGTCGAGCGCGTCCTGCTGCACATCCACCAACACCAGGTTCATGCCCAATGCCGCGCCAATGCGGGCGCACTCCAGGCCAAAGCCGGAGCCGGCACCGGTCAGTACAGCAGTCTTGTTCTTGAATTCATTCATCTCGGTTTACTTCCAGTGTTAGGGGGTCCAGAGCATCTCGATATGCTCAATGCCGTCTTCCATATAGGGTTTGCCGACATCGACAAAACCGTGGCGGGTGTAGTACTTCTCCAGCCGGGCCTGGGCGCCAATGCGAATAGGCTGCGGCCCCCAATGCTTGCAAAGGGCCGCGACGGCCTCGGTGATCAACTCATGCCCCAAGCCGTTCCCGCGCGCGCTGGGCCGGGTGGTGACCCGGCCAATGCTGGCCTCGGGAAACTTGACGCCAGGTTGAAAAAAACGGGCATAGGCCAGCAAGGTCCCGTCTCCGCCCTCCTCGCGCCCCAGCAAATGCAGCGCCACGGCATCAGAGCCATCCAAATCCAGAAAGACGCAGTTTTGCTCCACCACGAAGACTTCGCTGCGCAACTGCAACAGTTCGTACAGCGTGGTCGGGGTCAGTTCGTCAAAAGAACACCATGCCCAATTCATTGTTCTGCCTGCGCTCATGGGGCCATCACCGCCTTGAGCACATAGCCAATGCGGGGGAAGTGAACCTGAACTGTGCCGGCTCGCTCATCCTGGCGACGCAAGGTGTAGTGCATTCGGGTGGCTGCTACCAGCTCACCTTCGGTGGCTTCGGCCCCAAAACTTTCCGCTGTCACGGTCACTCGGCTGCCCAGTGGAATGCCGTGCTCATCCTGATAGGTGGTGTCATTTAGCACGCTAGCGCCCGTCGTGGCTGCGCAGACAGCTATTGATTCAGTAGCAGACATCTTGCTCATCTGGCCAGAACCGATGGCCGCCATGCGGTCCATCCAGGCCAGCACGGAGGGCGTGGCGTCCAGAATATCGGCCAGTACCGTCACGCGGTGGCGGGTGAACCACAGCGGGTGGTAAGCCGAGAAGTCGGCCACGCAGGGCGCGCCACCCAGCAGGTAGTCCTGGCCTTCCAGCATATTGGCCAGCCGGCGCAAATACGATTTGTAGGCGGCGCTGGCATCCAGAGCGCGCAAGCGGGTCATGCCGGCCGTCATGGCCGCACGGTCTGCCCCAAAGGCCTGGGCCACCTCGGGAGGAACGCCACTGAACATGGCGGCTGCCCCCTTGGGCTGCAGGTTGTACGCCATGGCCGTCCAGAACAAGGTGCTGTCCGCCCACTGGGCCAACACCCGGGCCAGGCCTTTGTGCGAGGCCGGGTACAGCGTGGGCTCTGGCTGCAGGTGCTCCAGCACGTCGCAAATCAGAGCGCTGTCACAGTAAATGTCAGAGCCGATTTGCAGAAACGGCGTCTTGCGGTAGCCGCCCGTTAAAGCCTGAACATCCGGCTTGGGCATGATCGACGGGATGATGACCGACTTCCAGGCCAGCTTTTTGTAGCCCAGCACCAACCGGATTTTTTCCGAGAAGGGTGACGTGGGGTAGTGGTGAAGAATGAGGTCTGACATGAGGGTCTCCTTCTACCTAGACCAGCTTGACCAGTTGTTTGCCGAAATTGCGCCCTTTCAACAGGCCCAGAAAGGCTTCAGGAGCGGCTGCGATACCACTGGCAATCGACTCCCGGGGTTTGAGCTTGCCGGTGGCCACCAGCGTGCCCAACTCCTTGAGTGCTTCGGGCCATATTTCCATGTGTTCGCTCACAATGAACCCTTGCACCTTCAAGCGGTTCACCAAAATCAAGGCGGGGTAAGTCAGTGGCAGCGGTGCACCGTCGTAGCCGGCAATCATGCCGCACACGGCAATTCGGCCAAACGCGTTCATTCGGGTCAGCACCGCGTCCAGCACCATGCCACCGACGTTCTCGAAATAGCCGTCAATGCCTTTGGGGCAAGCTTCTTTGAGCGCTTTGGCCAGGGACGCGGCATCGGCGTGAAGTTTGTAGTCGATGCAAGCGTCGTAACCCAGTTCATCCACCGCGTACTTGCATTTTTCAGGGCCGCCAGCAATGCCCACGGTGCGGCAACCCCGCGCTTTGGACAGGGCCGCAAAAGCGCTGCCCACTGCGCCTGTGGCGGCGCTGATGACCATGGTTTCACCCGCCTGGGGTGCAATGATCTTGACCAAGCCGTACCACGCGGTCACGCCGGGCATGCCCACGGCGCCCAAATACGCGCTCAAGGGCACATGGGTGGTATCCACCTTGCGCAAGGCCCCCACCTGATTGGCATCAACCACGCTGTACTCCTGCCAGCCGCCCATGCCCACGACCTTGTCGCCCACTGCAAAGCGCTCGCTCTTCGATTCGACCACCTCACCCACGGTGCCTCCCCCCATGGTTTCACCCAAGGCCTGCGGCATGGCATAGCTCTTGGCGTCGTTCATGCGACCGCGCATGTAGGGGTCCAGGCTCAGAAAATGGTGACGTACCAATACCTGTCCGTCTTGCAGCGGTGGCGTCTCGCTGGTCACCAGTTTGAAGTTGCTGGCCACGGCCTCACCGGTCGGGCGGTTGTCGAGGTGGATTTGTTGGTTGCGGGGCATAGAAGTCTCCTTGATGGTGATTAGTCGGTTGAGATCACGGACGCCGCGTCATCGGGGCGCACGTTCAAAGGGTGGCTGCTTTTGGGTCCGGTGGGCAAACGCCGGACAAATTTAAACGTGCCGGTGGCGTGTGCGCAAGCGCGTCCCGCTTCATCAAAAATCGTGCCTTCGGTGAAGGCCATGGTGGCAGTGCGGTGCATCAGGCGGCCTTTGCCGACCAAAGCGCCGCGCGCAGGCTGCATGAAACTGGTTTTCATTTCAATAGTGACGGCGCCCATGTCGGGTTGGACGCTGCGCGCTGCCACCGCCATCGTCACATCCAGCAAGGTCATGAGCGCCCCGCCGTGGGTGACGTTGAACGAGTTCAAGTGCTCAGGTTTGGGGTCAAAGGTGATCTCAGACAAGCCGCCCTCAAACAACTCCAACTCAAACCCCAGATGTTCAACAAAGGGAATTTCCACACCAAATTTCATAGCAGCCTCAATAGGTAATTCACGCCAGCCGGTGGCGAGTGCTTCCTTCCTGTCTCAGACGAAGCCACCCGCCTGGGCGCGCAAAGCCGTTGCCCACATGGCAACGGTTGATCTACCGAGCTTAGCCGCCTGTGACGACGCTGACACCGCCGTCAACTGCCAACCACTGGCCGGTGATGTGCTTGCCGGCATCGGAGGCGAACAACAAGCACAGGCCCTTCAGGTCTTCGTCGTCACCCAGGCGTTTGAGCGGGGCAGACGCCGCCAGCTTTTCTTCACCCAAGGCGGCCAAGGTACCCATGGTCATTTTGCTGGGGAAAAAGCCGGGGCAGATGGCGTTCACATTGATGTTGTACTTGCCCCATTCCGCGCCCAGTGTGCGGGTGAAATTGATCACGGCACCTTTGGAGGTGTTGTAGGCAATCGTCGTCATGCCCTCGGGGTTGCCACCCAGCCCGGCAATGGACGCCACATTGATGATGCGGCCCGACCGACGGGCAATCATGCTGCGCTTGGCAATGACTTGGCTCAGCAAAAAGTAGCCCCGCACGTTCAGGTTCATCACCTTGTCCCACGCGTCAATGGGGTGGTCTTCAGCGGGTGCGCCCCAGGCGGCGCCGGCGTTGTTGACCAGAATGTCCACGTCGCCCATGCGCTGCAGGGTTTCATCGGCCAGTCGGTGAATTTCGGTTTCTTTGGCGCAGTCAGCCGCGACCCAGCGGGCGTCAATACCAGCCGCTTGAAGTTGGGCCACAGCCTGCTCCAGGTCTTCGGCCTTGCGTGAGGTGATCATCACCTTGGCACCGGCTTCGCCCAGCGCATGTGCCATTTGCAAACCCAGGCCACGCGAGCCACCGGTGACCAGTGCGGTCTTGCCGGTGAGGTCGAAAAGCTGTTGAATCGTGCGTGCCATGTGAGCGTCCCTTTGTAGTGATTAGACAAAATCTCATTGTCTTGGGATTGGGGGTCACATCATGTCCCGGGGGTGATAAGCGGGTTGGTCAAGGCAGCTTGTTCACGCCTTGATCCATCACAGGTCGACACCCTGCTTCATTGGGTGGACACAGAGTCGTCGGCTTCAAGGCTTGAAAATTTACTCAACCGGGCGTCAATTTCCTCGCGCTCAGCGGGATCAGCACTGGCAAGTTTGATGAACACCCGTTCAGGCACCACCTTGTAACGACGACGGTTATTGCGCAGAGGCATAACCCGCCAACCCTTGGAGGCAAGCCAGCGCCACAAGTCGTCATCCATCGCGTACTTCACGCGAAGACGCAGCTGGTCGCGCACCAAGCTGCTGCCCACCGAGGGTTTCTCTCCGGCAGGGGGCAACTGCCGCACTTGACGAATCCCAACCAGGGTCCGGAAACTGTCAAAAAACTTCCCAAATAGCGCCAAATCGCCCTCCTTCTTGCTTTTGCTCCCAACGAAGCGCGTGACCACTGCCGCACGACGGCTTATTCATTCCAACGTAGGTCAATTCAGCCAGTTTGTCGCGCACCTCTCTTGACAAACATCAAGCGCACAACAGCTTATGCGTCAAATTTGAGCGAAATGTGGAGAAACCGGGAAAGATGCACGCCTACCGTGAAAAGGGCGCAATCTGGGCGGCGAGGTGTTGTGGCGGAGCGCCGGGCATACCCCATGGACCCGAGCAAGAAGAAAAAAGGCCGCGTCGACTGTTCGATGCGGCCCCGTCCCGTCAGAAGGCCTCTTCTGGCATATCCGCGCAGGTGCTATCGCGGTTTTCAACCACCTTTAGCCAGGCCTCTACCTTGGGCAACTCATAGTGGTAAAAATAGGCTGTAGCCCTTACTCGACCTGCGCAAGCCGCTACTGATTGCATAGCATCTTTCTGCAACGCTGTCAGGGCAACATCCAGCCAAATCCAGGCCAGCACAGTGTGGCCAAAAGCCTGCATGTACGGCACCGCATTGGCCAGCGCATCGCCCGGCACGCCGGTGGACCACGCGGCTTGCGTCGCATGAATCACCCGCTTCAAGGTCTGCGTCAACGCCTCTGCATGAGGGGCCAACGCCGGCACCAATTTAGCGCGCTTGGCCGTCGCGTTCATGCGCCCCGCCAGCAAGGCCAAGCCCCGGCCGTTTTCCATCAACACCTTGCGCCCCAACAAATCCAATGCCTGAATGCCGTGGGTGCCTTCGTGAATCATGTTCAGGCGGTTGTCGCGCCAGTACTGCTCCACCGGGAAGTCGCGGGTGTAGCCGTAGCCGCCATGCACCTGGATGGCCAATGAGTTGGCCTCCAGACACCACTCACTGGGCCAGCTTTTCACAATGGGCGTCAGCACCTCCAACAGCAGTCGCGCCTCGTCGGCGGCCTCGGGCGTGCCTGTGTGTTGCTCATCGACCAGACGGGCGCAGTACAAGGCCAGGGCCAGGGCACCCTCGCAATATGACTTTTGCGCCAGCAACATGCGTTTGACATCGGCATGCTCAATGATTCGCACCTGGGGTTGCGCGGCGTCCTTGCCGCCGGCACTGATCGGCCGCCCTTGGGGCCGCCCCTTGGCATAGTCCAGCGAAGCGTAGTAGCCCGCCATGCCCAGCATCGTGGCGCCAATGCCCACCGCAATGCGGGCGCCATTCATCATGTGGAACATGCACTGCAAGCCCTTGCCGGGTTGCCCGACCAAGTAGCCCACCGCCCCCGCTCCTTGACCGTCCAGCCCCCCACTGACGCTGGTGACGGGGTACTTGCCCTCGCCAAAATTCAGCAGGGTGTTGGTCGTGCCGCGCCAGCCCAGCTTGTGGTTCAAACCGGCCAAAGCCACGTCATTGCGCTCACCTGTCAACTCGCCCTTCTCATTCACCATTTTCTTGGGCACCACGAACAGGGAAATGCCCTTGGTTCCTGGCACCAACTTGCCGTCCGGCCCCGGAATCTTGGCCAGTACCAAATGAACAATGTTCTCGGTCAACTCATGCTCACCGGCGGAAATCCACATCTTGTTGCCCTTGATGCGATAACGCGGGCCCAAAGGGTCAGCGGCTGAATCATCCCCGTCGGGCACCGCACGGGTCACCACATCGCTCAGGCTGGAGCCCGCTTGGGGCTCAGACAGGCACATGGTTCCTGACCACTGGCCGGAAAACTCCTGCCTGGCAAACACTTCTTTCTGGGCCGCCGTGCCATGCACCATCAGCAAACTGGCGTTGCCCGTGGTCAGCATGCCGGCGCCCATGCCAATGGAGGCGCAACCGAAGAAGGCGTTAGATGCAGATTCGACGGTGAAGGGCAATTGCATGCCACCCATCTCATAGTCTTGCGCGGCGCCCAGCATGCCGGAGCCCACATAGGCATCGTGCGCATCTTGAGTGCAGCTTGGCAAGATGACTTTTTCGCCATCAAAGTGCGGCTCCTGCACATCAATCACGCGATTGAAGGGTGCGTATTTCTCGCGGGCGATGCGTTCACAGGTGTCCATCACCGCATCAAAGGTTTCGCGCGAATGATCCGAAAACCGGTCGCGCTCCGTGAGGGAGTCGACCTTCAGCCATTGGTACAACAAGAAATCGAGGGTAGGACGCAGAGACATGGTGAATTCCAATCGAAAAAAAAGCCGGACCGCTTGTTTCAGCGGCCCAGCTTGGAGAGATCAAGCCGATTTCGGCACTGGCTTAGAGCACTTCAAAAACACCCGCCGCGCCCATGCCGCCACCAATACACATGGTGACGCAGACACGCTTGGCACCGCGACGCTTGCCTTCAATCAGCGCGTGGCCGGTCAAACGCTGACCACTGACGCCGTAGGGGTGACCCACCGCAATCGCGCCACCATTCACGTTCAAACGGTCTGCGGGAATGCCCAGCTTGTCGCGGCAGTACAGCACTTGCACGGCGAAGGCTTCGTTCAACTCCCACAAGTCAATGTCGCTCACGCTCAAGCCCAGGCGTTTCAGCACTTTGGGAATGGCGAACACCGGGCCAATGCCCATCTCGTCAGGCTCACAGCCCGCCACGGCAAAGCCCAGGAAACGACCCAGCGGCTTAAGGCCTTTTTGCTCAGCCAGCTTTTCGTGCATGACCACCACGGCGCCACCGCCATCAGAAAATTGGCTGGCGTTGCCGGCCGTGATCAAACCACCGGGCACAGCTGAGCGCAGCCCACTGATGCCTTCCTTGGTGGTGCCAGCGCGAATGCCTTCGTCATCACTGACCGTGACTTTCTTGGTCGTCAAGCCCATGACCTTGTCGGCCACACCCATGGTCACCGTGATCGGGGCGATCTCGTCCTTGAACAAACCGGCTTCCAAGGCGGCCGTGGCACGCTGCTGGCTGGCGGCACCGTACTCGTCCATGGCGTCGCGGCTGATGTTGTAGCGCTTGGCCACGTTTTCAGCCGTTTGCAACATGTTCCAGTAGATCTCCGGCTTGTTCTTGACCAACCAAGGATCAGCCAGCATGTGCTGATTCATCTCTTGCTGAACGCAGGAAATGGCTTCCACACCACCCGCCACGTAAATATCGCCCTGACCGGCAATGATGCTGTGGGCCGCGGTAGCAATGGTTTGCAGGCCGGACGAGCAAAAACGATTGATCGTCATGCCCGACACGGTCACGGGGCAGCCTGCGCGCAAAGCGATTTGGCGGGCGATGTTGGCGCCGGTGGCACCTTCAGGCGTGGCGCAACCCATGATCACGTCATCGACCTCACCGGCTTCGATGCCGGCGCGGGCAATGGCGTGCTCGACCGCGTGGCCGCCCAAGGTGGCGCCATGGGTCATGTTGAAGGAACCCTTCCAGCTCTTGGCCAGAGGGGTACGAGCGGTAGAAACAATTACAGCGGAGGTCATGGTGCTTGTCTTTCTGATGTCTGGGGTCAGTTGAAGGTCTTGCCTTCAGCGGCGAGCTTGGCCAACAAAGGCGCAGGCTTCCAGAACGCCGCATCATCCAGCGGGTTCTGTGCAAAACGGTTCATGGCTTGCACCACGTTGAACAGGCCTACTTCGTCGGCGTAGTTCATGGGGCCACCGCGGTAGGGTGGGAAGCCATAGCCAAAGATGTACACGATGTCGATGTCGCTGGCCTTGTTGGCAATGCCTTCTTCCAGAATGTGGGCGGCTTCGTTCACCAACGAGAACACCAGGCGCTGCACGATTTCTTCATCAGAAATCTTGCGGGGCTTGATGCCCAGGCTGTCGCGGTGGGCGGCAATCATCTGCTCAACTTCTGCGTTGGGGATGGCGTCGCGCTTGCCGGGCACGTAGTCATACCAACCGGCGCCGGTTTTCTGGCCAAAGCGGCCTTTCTCGCACAACAAGTCAGCTGTTTTGCTGTACTTCATGTCTGGCTTTTCCTGGTAGCGGCGCTTGCGAATGGCCCAACCAATGTCATTACCGGCCAAGTCACCCATGCGGAACGGACCCATGGCAAAGCCAAATTTCTCTACCGCTTTGTCCACCTGGGCAGGTGTGCAACCCTCGTCCAGCAGGAAACCACCTTGGCGGCCATACTGCTCGATCATGCGGTTGCCAATGAAGCCGTCGCACACGCCAGACAGCACCGCCGTCTTGCGAATTTTCTTGGCGATGGTCATCACGGTGGCCAGCACATCTTTGCTGGTCTTGGCGCCACGCACCACTTCCAACAGCTTCATGACATTAGCGGGGCTGAAGAAGTGCATACCGACCACATCTTCTGGGCGCTTGGTAAACGCAGCAATCTTGTCCACGTCCAGCGTTGAGGTGTTGGAGGCCAAAATGGCACCAGGCTTCATCACGCGGTCCAGTTCCTTGAACACAGCCTCTTTCACGCCCAGTTCTTCAAACACGGCTTCAATCACCATGTCGGCGTCCGACAGGTCGTCGTAGCTGAGGGTGGTGGTGAGCAGGCTCATGCGCTGCTCGTACTTGTCCTGCTTGAGCTTGCCTTTTTTGACCTGCGACTCGTAGTTTTTGGCGATGGTGGCCAAGCCGCGATCCAACGCTTCTTGCTTCATCTCCAGCATCTTGACGGGAATACCTGCATTCAGGAAGTTCATGGCAATGCCACCACCCATGGTGCCGGCACCGATGATTGCTACTGAATTGATAGCTCGTTGCGCAGTATCTGCGGGCACATCAGGTATTTTTGATGCGGCACGCTCGGCCATGAAGACATGGCGCAAGGCGCGGCTCTCGGGTGTCCACATCAGGTTGATGAAGATGTCACGCTCGGTGACCATGCCCACATCAAACTTCTGCTTGGTGGCGGCTTCCACGGCGTCCACACACTTGGCAGGCGCTGGGTAGTTCTTGGCCATGCCTTTGACCATATTGCGTGCGAACTGAAAGTACGCATCACCTTGGGGGTGGCGGCATGGCAGGTTGCGCACCAGCGGCAAAGGCCGCGCTTCAGAAATCTCCGTGGCATAGGCCAAGGCTTCAGCAGCCAACGCTTCGGCGCTGCTGGCCATCTTGTCAAACAGCTTTTGGCCAGGAATCATGGCCAACAACTCGCTCTTGACGGGCTCGCCGCTGACGATCATGTTCAGCGCCGGCTCCACACCCAAGGCACGTGGCAGGCGCTGCGTGCCACCGGCACCGGGGATCAAGCCGAGCTTGACTTCGGGCAAGGCCACGCTGCAACCAGGAGCGGCAATGCGGTAATGGCAACCCAGTGCCAGTTCCAGCCCACCGCCCATACAGACCGTGTGAATGGCCGCCACCACAGGCTTGGCCGAGTTTTCAACGGCCAGAATGACGCTCAGCAAATTGGGTTCTTGCAAGGCCTTGGGGCTGCCAAATTCCTTGATGTCTGCACCGCCCGAAAACGCTTTACCTGCGCCAGTGATCACGATGGCTTTAACGGCTGTGTCTGCGTTGGCCTGGGCCAATCCATTGGTCACAGCCAAGCGGGTGGCATAACCCAAGCCGTTGACGGGTGGGTTGTTGAGCGAAATCACGGCGATAGCGCCATGAACTTTGTAATCAGCGGTCATGCTTGCAATCCTCGGAAGTAAAAATAGTACGATCGTTCTTTTTCATTGTAGAACCCTGATCAACCCACCAAACGAGGGTTAACCCTCGTTTTGTCGCAGTTGGGACAAAGGCTTACACCTCTAGCCATTCCTTGCGGACATCGCTGTCTTTGCGCAAGGCGTCGGGCGTGCCTTCAAACACAATGCTGCCATGGCCCATGACCAGACAGCGGTCCGAGATGTCCATGGCAATGGTCAACTTTTGCTCGATCAGCAGCACGGAGATGCCCCGCTTTTTAAGCTCTGTCAAATAGTGCGCCACCAGCTCCACAATTTTGGGCGCCAGGCCCTCAGTGGGCTCGTCAATGATGATCAAGTCAGGGTCGCCCATCAAGGTGCGGCACAAGGTTAGCATTTGCTGCTCGCCGCCCGACATGACACCCGCCGGGGTGTGTTGGCGCTCCTTGAGGCGCGGAAACATCTGGTACATGTCGTCAAACGACCAACGCCCCGACTTGCGCGTGCTTTTTTCACCCAGGTGCAGGTTCTGCTCAACAGTCAAGTTAGGGAAGATGTCGCGACTTTCAGGCACATACCCCAAGCCAAGGTGGGCGATTTCATAGGTTTGTTTGCCCAGAATTTGCTCGCCGCGCCACAAGATGGAGCCCTCGCACTGCACCAAGCCCATCATGGCCTTGGCCGTGGTCGATCGGCCCGAGCCGTTGCGCCCCAGCAGCGACACAATCTCGCCGGCATTTACATCGAGGTGCACGCCGTGCAAGACGTGACTTTTGCCGTAAAAAGCGTGCAAATTTTCAATTTTCAGCATGGTCAATGTCCTTGTGCCTGCAAATCTGCCACCGATGAGCCGAGGTAGGCCTCCTGCACGCGCTGGCTGGCCCGCACGGCGTCCGGCTCGTCATAGGCCAAAATTTCACCATAGACCACCACTGCAATCTTGTCGGCCAAGCCAAACACCACCCCCATGTCGTGCTCGACGGTCAACAACGTTTTGCCCACCGTCACCTCCTTGATCAGCTTGATAAAGCGGCTGGTCTCTGACTTGCTCATGCCTGCGGTCGGTTCGTCCAGCAGAATCACGTTGGCGCCACCGGCAATGGTGATGCCAATCTCCAGTGCCCGTTGCTCCGCATAAGTCAGGTTCACGGCCAATACATCGCGCTTCTTGTCCAACTTGACCATTTCCATCAATTCTGTGGCGCGGTCGTTGGCGTCGTCCAGGTTATTTAGAAATTTGAAGAACGTGTACTTGTAGCCCAAGCTCCAGAGAACCCCGCAGCGTAAATTTTCAAACACACTGAGTTTCGGAAAAATGTTGGTGATTTGAAAGCTGCGGCTCAAACCCATGCGATTGATCTCAAATGGCCGCTTGCCGTTCAGGCGCTGCCCATTGAGCAAGACTTCGCCACTGGTGGGCTCAAACCGACCGCTGATCAGATTGAACAAGGTTGATTTGCCCGCGCCATTGGGGCCGATGATGCCGACCCGCTCACCCGCTGGAATTGCCAAGTCGATGCCACGAATGATTTCGGTCTTGCCAAAGCTCTTGCGCAAGTTCTTTAGTTCCAATGCGTAAGTCATAGCTTCTCCTGCCCTTTGATTTCTTTCTCAATGTCTTCCTGAATCTGCCCCCACTGCAGCGCAAACCGCCGGCGAGCCAACTCAAACAAAGTCAAGCCAGTCACCAGCACCAGCAAAGCACCCAACCAGCTGCTCCTTCGCCTTGGCGTCCAGCGTGGTTCCCATGAACTCCAATTCCGAGCCGAACGCGGCATGCAATTGCAGGTGGTAAATCATCTCGATCATGGCCCCCGCGCCCGCCAGCACCACCACGGCGGTGACGGCCAAGGCCAAGTAGCCGACCCACAACTTGCGCAGATGCCCATACATGGCCACCCGCAAGTTCATCATGATCAGCGACGCCACCCCGCCCGGGGCAAACATCACCATGAACAAAAAGACCAGCCCCAGATACAACAACCAGGCCTTGGTGAATTCCGACAACATCACGAACGAGAACACCATCAGCACCGCGCCAATGATGGGGCCGAAGAAGAAGGTCGCGCCACCCAGGAAGGTAAACAGCAAGTAAGCCCCTGATCGGTAGCCGCTGACCACCTCGGAGGTGACGATCTCAAAATTGAGCGCGGCCAGACCGCCGGAGATGCCAGCAAAGAAGGCCGCCACGATGAAGGAGATGTAGCGCACCTTTTGCGTGTCATAACCGACGAACTCAACCCGCTCCGGGTTGTCCCGCACCGCATTGAGCATTCGTCCCAAGGGCGTGCGGGTGAAGGCAAACATCAGCCCGGTGCAGACAAAGGTGTAGATCGCGATCAGGTAATACAGTTGAATCTGCGGCCCATAAGTGATGCCAAAGGGCTTGGCACCCACCACACGGTTACCCGACACACCGCCCTCGCCGCCAAAAAACTCAGGAAACATCAGCGACATGGCCCACACCAGCTCGCCAATTCCGAGCGTGATCATGGCAAACGGGGTGGCGGCCTTCTTCGTGGTGACCCAACCCAGCACCACAGCGACCAACATGCTGCCCAAGCCGCCGGCAATCGGCACGAGGCTCACGGGCAGCGGAAAACCATCCGTCACCCGGTTCAGGGTGTGAATGGCCAGGAAGGACCCCATGCCGGAGTACACCGCATGGCCAAAACTGAGCATGCCGCCCTGCCCCAGCAAAATGTTGTAGCTCAAACAGACGATGATGGCGATACCCATCTGGCTCAGCATGGTGTGACTCAAGCTGCTTTTCAGCACCAGCGGCGCGCACAACAGCACCAGGGCAAACAGCGACCAGACCACCACGCGCCCCCAATTGAAGGGCTTGAATTCATTCGATTGACGATTCATGGCTTAACCCTCCCTCGTTCCAAGAAGGCCCTTGGGCCGAAAGATGAGCATCAAGACCAAAAACAGATACGGCAAGATGGGCGCGACCTGGCTTATTTTGAGCTTCAGAATGGGATAGCCAAACGATTCAGGCGTCAACATCACGCCCAGCACCTTGAGCGCCGACAGCAAGGACGCGTCAATCGCCACCGCGAACGTCTGTAGCACACCAATAAGCAGCGAGGCTAAAAACGCCCCCGCCAACGACCCCATGCCACCGACGACGACGACCACGAAAATCACCCCGCCCAATGACGCGGCCATACCGGGCTCGGTCACATACGCGTTGCCACCAATCACGCCAGCCAGGCCCGCCAAGGCGCAGCCTCCGCCAAACACCATCATGAAAACGCGGGGCACGTTGTGCCCCAGTGACTCCACCATCTCGGGGTGGGTCAAAGCCGCTTGAATGACCAAGCCAATCCGGGTCTTGGTCAGCATCAGCCAAATGGCAATCAGCATCAACACGGCCACCAGCATCATGAAGGCCCGGTACATGGGAAATTGAGTGCCAAAAATAGTGAACAACGGCCCATCCAGTGCCTCTGGCACGCGGTAATCGACCGATCCGCGTCCCCAGACCAGTTGCACCACCTCGCCCACCACATAACTCAGGCCAAAAGTGATCAGCAACTCCGGCACATGACCAAACTTGTGCACCCGGCGAAGCGCGTATTTTTCAAACCCCGCCCCCAGCAAGCCCACCAGAATCGGCGCCAACACCAAAGCAGGCCAAAAACCCACCAGTGAGGTGATGGTGTAGGCGAAGTAGGCGCCCAGCATGTAGAACGATGCGTGTGCAAAGTTAAGCACCCCCATCATGCTGAAAATCAACGTCAAACCCGAGCTCAGCATGAACAGCAGCAAGCCGTAGCTGATCCCGTTCAGCAACGAAATTGTGAAAAACTCCATGGCGTACTCATATGGTGATTAAAAAGACCAGCGCCTGCAAACAGGGCGCGATCCTTTGAAAGCAGGCAAAAAAATGCCGGGCGCCTCACTTTTGGCCCACCCGGCGTAGTCAAACGACTGGGACTAGCCCGGGCGCTTCATCTGGCAGCTCGTTGGCGTGCTGGCCACATAGGACTCAATGTACTTCACCGGTGCGAAGGTGTAGCCGGTTTTCTCCACGCTGTAAGGGTTTTTGCTGTCCACTTTCTGCCATTTGGAGATGTACAGGCCTTGCTGCATCTGGTGGTCTGACTTGCGCATTTCAGACTCCCCATTGAAGCCCTTGAACTTCAGGCCCTCCATGGCGGCGGCTACCTTCACCGGATCGGTTGACTTGGCTTTGGCCATGGCCTCGCTCATCATCACAATGCCGTTGTAAATGGAGAAGGTATAAAAGTCGTCACCAAACTTCTTTTGGAAATCTTCTGTCAACTTGCCCACCGGGCCGGTGAAGTTGGAATGGTTGTAAGAGATTTGGTACACCTCACTGTCGCCCCCTGAGGCCAGCGCTGTGGGGGTGCCCGACACGCCTGAGTAGTAGGTGTACAGGGGCAGTTTCAGGCCCGCGTCGTTGAGCGCCTTGACAAACAAGGTCAGGTCAGCGCCCCAGTTGCCGGTCACGATGGTGTCCGCACCCGACTGCTTGATCTTCGCCACATAGGGGGCGAAGTCTTTCACTTGGCCCAGTGGCACGAGGTCTTCGCCAGCAATTGTCACATCAGGGCGTTTGCGGCTCATGCCTTCTTTGAAATACTTGGCGACCTGATGCCCATGCGAGTAGTTCTGGTTGAGCAAGTACACCTTTTTAACGCCGGCCTGATCCTTCATGAAACTGGTCAGCGCTTCCATCTTTTGGGAGGTGTCTGCATCCAGGCGGAAATGCCAGTAGTTGCACTTCTCGTTCGTCAGGGAGGGATCCACGGCCGCATAGTTCAGGAACACCACTTCTTTGCCGGGGTTGCGCTCGTTGTGCTTGGCCACGGCATCTGACAAGGCCAGAGCCGCACCCGAACCATTGCCCTGGGCGATGTAGCGAAACCCTTGATCAACGGCCGCCTTGAAAGTGTTCAAGGCCTCTTGCGGAGCACCTTTGCTGTCCATGCCGACAATTTCAAACTTGACGCCGGCCGGGTTGTTGGTTGCCTCCAGCTTTTCAGCCAGGAACTGCCAAGTTTTCAACTGATTCTGACCCACGTTGGCCATGGGGCCAGACAGGCCCTCGATCATGGCAATTTTCACGGTCTCGCCCTTTTGAGCATAGGCCCCTCCAACGCACATCACAGCGGCCGTGGCCGCAAGAACCTTCATCGCAAATTTCATGGAAACTCCTCGGTTAGATCAATCAACACCACTGCAGAGTACAAGTGATTGCCGATCCTCCAGCGAGGGATTTCCCTAGCGCGAATCACCCATGCGACAGCAACCTTCGCGATGACGTTTGCCACACAAGGCGTGTGCCAAATTCACAAATAGCCACGGGTTGCAAAGAAATCGACGCACCCAACCCGGTCAGAGCTTGCCTTTGCGCCCCATGAACAGATGGCAATAAAAAACATTGCCACCGCGCGGTGGGGCAAGGCCGTAAATTGACGCGGGGCGAGTTCAGTTTTCGCAGCGGTGCGTTGTGCCGGAGCCCGGTTAAATACGGTGAGGTGCCAGATTCCCCCGCTCCACGGCAAATGCAGCCATGGGCGTTACCGCACTGTCCACCCTCTGAACGTCATCCACCCCCATCAGCGTCGTGGTCCAAATTTGGGGCGTGATGTCTGCCAGCGCATAGCCTCGCTTCTCACTGTTGAAGTAGGGAACATGTGGGTTGTCGGCATAAAAAGAAGGCGCCCGCTCAGGATGCCAGTTGGCATGAGAGGTGAGGCTTGTGCCGCAAAACTCGGTGGCAGCGTTGTCGACATTGGCGACAACATTCAGATGAACGTCGCCACTCAGTATGACGGGATGAAGCTTCGGCTGCGATTTAAAGCTCTCCAGAAGGCGTTGCCGGGCAAAGGGATAGCCCTCCCAGCCGTCGGTCCATACACGCCGTGCTTTGCCGGCAGGCCCATGGATTTGAGCCACCAGCGTGCTTTGAGCAATCACGCTCCACGGCAGGGCGTTGGCGTCTTTGCCACGCTTGGCATCCAATGCCAACCCTTGTGCAAGCCAACTCTCTTGAGCCGTGCCAAGCAGACTTCGATTGGGATTCAGAAGCGCCTCGCATTCAGAGCGCAGCACTGAGTTTGACCCGCCACGATTGGGCTGGGGGCAGACCTGATAGTCGCGAAATTGGCGGCAATCGAGCACGTGAAAGTTGGCCAATTGCCCCCATGCGAGTCGCTGATTCACCCGCACGCCGTCGCCTGGATTGGAGCTGGACAAGCCTGCCAGACCCCGTGCCAAGGCGCTGGCAGGCAATGGCATATGCTCGTAAAAAGCTTGGTAGGCGGCCGTTCTGCGCTCTAAAAATTGCGCCTTGTTGGTGAGTTGTGGCGGTTGCTCGTCGCCTACATCGCTGGCGTAATCGTTTTGCACTTCGTGGTCATCCCAAGTCACCAGCCACGGACACGCCGCGTGCGCGGCTTGTAATTGCGGGTCACTTTTGTGCAACGCATATCGATCCCGATAGTCGGCCAAATTAACCGCTTTGCGCAAGGTGTGGCTACGCACAAAATTTTCCGGCATCACTTTGGGGCTTGCGTACTCATAAATGTAGTCGCCCAAAAACACAATGAGATCCGGGTTGTCTTGCACCATCTGCCGATAGGCGCCATAGTGACCGTGCTCCCAACGTTGACAGGACGCAAAGGCCAAGCGCAGCTTGTCAGCCCGGGAATCCATCGCCGGGGCTGTGCGTGTGCGACCTACCTCGCTAAAGGCATCACCTCGTCTGAAACGATAGAAATACCACCGATCAGACTCCAGACCGCGCAGTTCAACGTGCACAGCATGGCCAAGCAGATAGGGGGCCGTTGCCGCCCCCTGCAACGCAAGACGTTCAAATTTCTCGTCATGCGCAACTTGCCAGGTGACTGGAATATTCTTGTCGCCGTAGCCGAACAAGGTGTCGGAGACAAGCTTGGTCCAGAGGACGACGCCGTCGGGCGTTGGATAACCGCTGGCAACACCCAGTTTAAAAGGCGAATTGACAGATTTTGGCTGGCTGTGCCCCACTCTGGGGAGGACTTGAAGCGCAGCGGCCGATGTGGCCAGTTGGATGAGGTCGCGGCGATTCAAAATAAAACTCCTTCGCCGTACAGACTCACATCATCAAAAATGGGAGCCCGCAAGCAGTTGATGCCTGACGCCAGCAAAAATCAAGGCCAGCGACGGCGGCAGATCACTCAGGCGTCCGGGAGCTTGTAGTCTTGAAGCTGTTCACGCAGCTTGCTTTTTTGCATCTTGCCCGTGCCGCCCAGCGGAATGGCGTCCACGAATACCACGTCGTCAGGAATTTGGAATTTGGCGGTCTTGCCCTGGTAAAACGCCAGCAGTTCCTCGCGGGTCACATCAGCACCAGGCTTTTTGACCACCGCAATGATGGGCCGTTCATCCCACTTGGGGTGCTTCATGCCGATGCAAGCCGCCATGGCGATACCCGGGTGGGCCATGGCAATGTTTTCCACGTCGATAGAGCTGATCCATTCGCCACCGGACTTGATCACGTCTTTGCTGCGGTCAGTGATTTGCATGTAGCCATCGGCATCGATAGTGGCCACGTCGCCCGTCGGAAACCAGCCGTCTACCAACGGTGAACCGCCCTCGCCCTTGAAGTAGTCGCTGATGATCCAGGGCCCTTTGACGAGCAA
The DNA here is from genome assembly GCA_963781205.1 of uncultured beta proteobacterium. Lineage (GTDB taxonomy): Bacteria > Pseudomonadota > Gammaproteobacteria > Burkholderiales > Burkholderiaceae_C > Rhodoferax. The sequence goes on from CAWAFG010000027.1 coordinate 67,854, forward strand.
GTCGCCATAGGCTTTGCCGTCCCAGGGCAACTCCTGGCCGTCACCGTCAACAATTTTCATGTCCACGCCAAAGATGCCGCGGCCTTGCTTGAGGCGGACGGTCATCTTCTCCGGCCCGCTCATCGGCAGGTGTTTGTTTTTCAAGGTGCAGACGGTGCCCAGCGGCGACATTTCGGTCATGCCCCAGGCGTGCAGCACCTCGACCCCATAAACATCATTGAACGCCGTGATCATGGCGGGCGGGCAAGCCGAGCCGCCGATGACAGTGCGCGTCAGGGTCGAAAAGCGCAAGCCCTCGCTTTGCATATGGCCCAGCATCATTTGCCACACCGTGGGCACGCCAGCCGCAAACGACACCTTTTCGCTTTCGATCAATTCGAAGATGGATTTGCCGTCCATCGCCGGGCCAGGAAAGACCAACTTGGCGCCCGTCATGGCCGCCGAATAGGGCAGGCCCCAGGCGTTCACATGGAACATGGGAACCACCGGCAGCACGCAGTCGCGAGCGCTCATGCTCAAGGCATCCGGCAAAGCACCGGCCAGTGCGTGCAACATGGTGGAGCGATGGCTGTACAGCGCCGCCTTGGGGTTGCCCGTGGTACCGCTGGTGTAGCACATGCTGCTGGCCGAGTTCTCGTCAAACGAGGGCCAGGTGTAGTCCGACGTCTGTGCGCCAATCCAAGCCTCGTAACTGATCAAACCGGGAATGCCGGTATCGGCTGGCAACTTGTCGGCGTCACACATGAGCACATAGTGCTTGACCGTGGGGCAGCGGCTGTGAATGGCTTTGACGATGGGCACAAAGGTCATGTCAAAGCAAAGCACCGTGTCTTCTGCATGGTTGACGATCCAGCTGATTTGGTCAGGGTGCAAACGGGGGTTCAGCGTGTGCAGCACACGGCCCGAGCCGCTGACCCCAAAATACAGCTCCAGGTGGCGGTAACCGTTCCAGGCCAGCGTGGCTACCCGGTCGCTGAACCCGAGCTTCATTTCATCGAGCGCGTTGGCGATCTGCCTTGAGCGCGAGGCCACGTCCTTGTAGGTGTAACGATGAATGTCGCCTTCCACGCGGCGTGAGACGATTTCCCCTTCGCCGTGGTGGCGCTCCGCAAAATCAATCAGGGATGAAATGAGCAACTGTTGGCTTTGCATCAAACCGAGCATGGGAGATCTCCTATTTATGGGTAACTATTTTGTGTCATCCTACTTGCCTGAAAGCCAGACGCCAAGGCCGGAGTCACGTACACGACACGGCCCGCGCGCGCCAAGGGTATTTACCGCTTGCTCCGTCGCGAGGAGGCAGGCATGCATGACAATCCACAGTGTGGGGCTGAGGTGTGGCTTGACCGAGGCGCCCAACCGCGCCATTTGAAGGCCCAGCTTGCCGTCATTGGCCCATATGGGTGCCGAGGCACTTCGCGACCTTCCAAACAGAGAGGACACCATGACAACGATCCAAAAAACTGATGCGCAATGGCAGGCGCTACTGGCCGAAAAAGAAGCTGAGCCGGGTGCCTACCAAGTCACCCGCCATGCGGCCACCGAACGCCCCTTCACTGGCAAATACGAAGCCCATTGGGCCGATGGCAGTTACCACTGCATCTGCTGCGGCGCCAAACTGTTCGAATCAGACACCAAATTTGACGCCCACTGCGGCTGGCCCAGCTTCAGCTTGGCCATTCCAGGAGCCATCAGGGAAATCACCGACACCAGCCTGGGCATGCGCCGGGTGGAGACGGTGTGCGCACAGTGCGACGCCCACCTTGGCCACGTGTTTGAGGACGGCCCTGAGCCCACCGGATTGCGCTACTGCATGAACTCGGCCTCGTTAAACTTCACCCCGACATGAAAATACTGATCGACTTTTTCCCCATTCTGCTTTTTTTCGGCACCTTCAAGATCTATGGCATCTACGTCGGCACGGCAGTGCTGATGGCAGCCACGGTGGTGCAAATGGGCTTGATTTACAAAATTGACCACAAGCTGCAGATGATGCACAAGATCACCCTGGCACTGGTGCTGGTCTTTGGCGCGCTCACCTTGGTGTTGCAGGATGATCGCTTCATCAAATGGAAACCCACCGTGCTCTACGCTGCCATGGCCCTTGGACTGGCGGTCGCGCTGTGGATCATGAAGAAAAATTTTCTCAAGCTCATGCTGGGCAGCCAGTTGACGTTGCCTGACAACGTCTGGATGCGCCTCAACCTGATCTGGATTGTTTACTGTGTGTTTATGTCCGTCATCAACGGCTATGTGGCGGCCAACTTCAGCACCGAAGCCTGGGTTGACTTCAAACTGTGGGGCTATGTCTTTCCGCTGGTCTTTATCGTGGGCCAAGGGTTTTACATCTCCCGCTACATCACGGCCGATGAAACGAAAGCAGACCCCCAATGACCACCTCCGCCCCCACGGCTGCGCTGCTTGACCAGCGTCTGCGCGAATTACTGCAGCCCTCGTCGCTTGAAGTGGTGGACGAAAGCTTTCAGCACCATGGCCATGTTGGCGCCAATGACACCGGTTTTGGCACACATTTCCGGGTCAAAATTGCGTCGCCACTGTTTGCCGGGAAGACGCCCGTCGCCCGCCATCGCCTTGTGTATGATGCCCTGCAAGATTTCATCGACCAGGGCCTTCACGCCTTGGCCATTGAAGCCCGGTTGCCTCCTGTTTGAATCCCTTTTTGATTGTGTTTTTAGGAAATTCCTCATGCAAGTGAAATTATTGTCAACGGTTGCGGCCGTTGCCCTGCTCTGCACACTGTCCACCCAGGTGCTGGCTCAAAATGTGGCCATCGTGAATGGCAAAGCCATTCCCACCGCCCGCGTCGAGGCCCTGGCCCAGCAAGTGGCCCGCTCCGGCCGCCAGGTAACGCCTGAAGTTCAGGCCCAAATCAAGGACGAAGTGATCGCCCGCGAAATCTTCATGCAAGAAGCCCAGAAACAGGGCCTGGAAGCCTCGGCAGACTTCAAATCACAAATGGAGCTGGCGCGCCAGACCATTTTGATTCGCGAACTGTTCATGACGTTCCAGAAGAACAACGCCGTCACTGACGCGGATGTCAAGGCCGAGTACGACAAGTTTGCTGCCGCCAACGGTGGCAAGGAATACCGCGCCCGCCACATCCTGGTGGAAAAAGAAGATGCGGCCAAAGCCATCATTGCCCAGCTCAAAAAAGGTGGCAAGTTTGAAGAAATCGCCAAGAAATCCAGCAAAGACCCAGGCTCCGGCGCCAACGGCGGCGATCTGGATTGGGCTCCAGCCAGCAACTACGTCGCCGAATTTGCCGAAGCTTTGCTCAGCCTGAGCAAAGGCAAAGTGACAGAAACTCCTGTCAAAACCCAGTTCGGCTACCACGTCATTCGCCTGGATGATGTTCGCGACGCTCAGTTGCCCAAGCTGGAAGAGGTGAAAGCCCAAATCACCGAACAACTGACTCAGCAAAAACTGATCAAGTTCCAGGAAGACCTGCGCGCCAAGGCCAAAATCGAGTAATTCGGTTAAAGGTTCTCAAAAACAAAAGCGGCCCAGGCCGCTTTTGTTTTGGCCGCATCGGTCTCAGCCCATGCGCGGCCAAAACCAGCCCAGCAACATCAAGACCCCAATCATCACTGGTTGGTGCAGCATGTAGTAGCTCAGACTCCATCGCCCCCAACGAGCAAACGGTTGAAGTAGGGCCGGCAGGCGCCCCGCGAATCGCCCCGCACCCAAACCCTTCCCCAGCCAGTTTCCCGCAGCAACACCCCACCACATCACGCCCAGCCAGGGTAATAGCGGTACATAGTCTTGGGTGACCGGTTTCACCGTGATCAAGCCCAGCCAGTTCAGCACAGGCGAGTTAAAAACACCAACAAATTGGGCTGAAGCGCTTGTGGATAGTGCGTAAGGCGCTATGAAGTAGATAGCAATCAAACCCGCGCCTGCGGGCCATAACCAACGCCCCCAACCCACCGTCAAGCGCGCAATCACCAGCATCACGGCCATGCCGTGCAAGACGCCAAAGTAAATAAAACTCTGCGGGTACATCAGCCACGAGCCCGCCGTGACCAACAGTGCACAGGCCGCCACCTGCGCCCAACGCCGCCAGAACCTTGTCCAGCTTTGCCCGCCCGCCACGGCCAACGCTTGCCCCATGCCGGCACAAGCCAGAAACAGACTGACGATCAGCGTACGCTGCCCCGTCCAAACCGGGTCGCTGTAAAAATTTTGATGAATGTAGCCAAACTGGTTCAAATCAAAACAGAAGTGAAAGGCCGTCATCCACAACATGGCCACACCCCGCAGGGCGTCAACAGCTTCAAAACGGTAGGAGTCGGTCAAAGGAGAACGGTGCATCCCCCAAGCTTAAGTCCAAGTACGCGCAAACTCTGCCACCCCGCACCTCCTTCGACTTGAGAAAAGTGAAGAGAAACACCGGCTGCACGCCGACCCGACCAGCCTATTGACGCAACGCCCGTGAGCGACAAATAGTCGCCGGCCGCTTGATTGACGCAGCCCGAGCTAGAGCAAGCTCTCTCAAACTTAAGTTGCGTTCCCTAGACCGACTCAACCATACTTGGATCTGCAACACGGCCATGCACTGACTTTTGTTAACTTTTGGCCGAATCATTCAGACAAAGGGAATCTCCTCATGAGCACCACAAGCAGCGCCGCCGACGTCCAAAAGACCGTGGCCAAAAAAACAGCGGCCGTGAAAAAAACCGTGGCCAAGAAAGTCACCGTTAAAAAACCGGTCGCCGCCAAGCGCAAGCCCGTTGCGAAAGCCAAGCCCGCCACACTGAAGCAAGCCGTCAAAAAGGGCGAACGCAAGGTCACGAGCGTGGTTCACATGACTCGCGACGCCTCCTTCAAGCTGATCGACACGCAGCGCGCCATCTGGCTGGCGGGTTTGGGCGCCCTGGCCAAGGTCACGACCTCCACGGGCACCAAAGGCGAGAAAGCCTTTGAAGCCTTGGTCAAAGCCGGTGAAAAAATCGAGTCACAAGCGCGCGGCGCCATCGACAGCAACGCTGACCTGCTCAAGTCCCGCATTGGCAACGCCACCAAAGCGGTGGACAGCGGCATCGACACCGTGAGCGAGGCGTTTGACGCCCGCGTCAAGCAAGCACTGTCTCGCTTGGGCTACCCCAAGAAGTAAGGCGAAGCCGCTTATTTGGTCCGGCAGCGTAAGAGCTGCCAGGCAAAAAAAGCACCCAGCGCGGCGTTGCCCAGGGCAAACGCCGCGATCAGCAAACTCGCCGTCAAGGCGAGTTCTGGTTTTTGGGCCAGCCAGACCAGCACCATGGACAGTGCGTTGAGCACCACCATGAACCAAAACGCTGGCTGGCGCGGCTGAAACAGACGCTGAATCACCCCGCTCGCCTTAGCCCACCCAGCGACGGGCGTTCATCCAGAGTTGCATCCACGGACTCATGGCCGACAAGTCGCCATTCGTCCAGCTCATCTGAATATTGCGAAACACCCGCTCAGGGTGCGGCATCATGGCCGTGAAACGGCCATCCAACGTGGTCACCGCCGTCAAGCCACCAGGGCTGCCGTTCGGGTTGAACGGGTAAGCCTCAGTGGCGGCGCCGTGGTTGTCGGTGAAACGCATGGCCGCAATGGCTTTGTCGGCATTGCCCCGGTACTTGAAGTTGGCGTAGCCCTCGCCGTGCGCCACGGCAATGGGCAAGCGGTTGCCGGCCATACCGGCAAAGAACAGTGAGGGCGACTCCAGCACCTCGACCATGCTCAAGCGGGCTTCAAAGCGCTCGCTCTGGTTGGTGGTGAAACGGGGCCAGTCCTGCGCGCCGGGAATGATGTCAGCCAATTCGGCAAACATTTGGCAACCGTTGCACACGCCCAAACCGAAGGTGTCCGCGCGGCCAAAGAAGGCCTTGAACTGATCAGCAAGTGCCGGATTGAAGGTGATGGAGCGTGCCCAGCCAATACCGGCGCCCAAAGTGTCGCCATACGAGAAGCCACCGCAGGCCACCACGCCTTTGAAGTCCGCCAGTTGGGCACGCCCGCTTTGCAGATCGGTCATGTGCACGTCATAGGCTTCAAAGCCGGCTTCGTTGAAGGCGTAAGCCATCTCCACATGCGAGTTGACGCCCTGCTCACGCAGCACCGCCACTTTGGGGCGAGACAGCATCAACGCGGGGCTTGCTATGGATTGTGTAGCTGCTTGCGCTTGTTCTGCCTGCGCAATAGCCTGTTTTGGCACCAAATGCACATGCATGCCCGGATCTGACGGCGCGCCGGCTGCGGCGTGTTCGGCATCGGCACACGCAGGGTTGTCGCGCAGTTGGCAAATCTTCCAGCTGGTCGCGTCCCACACCTGGTGCAGGTCGGCCAGCTTGGCGCTGAACACGGCCTTGGCATCGCGCCAAACTTGCACCTCGCCCACACCCACGTTCAGGGAGTCGTGTGGCAAACGGGTCTTGCCAATGACGTGGCTGAATTTGCTCAAACCGTGCGTGCGCAGGGTTTGCATGACGGCGTCACGCTCAGCCGTGCGCACCTGCAGAGACCACGCCCAGCTCTTCGTTGAACAAGGCTTTGAGCGTCATCTCGGCGCGGCGGCCACTGACCTGGCCGGCCCAGTTTTTGCTGTCGCCCACATCAGCCCGGCTGTCGGTGATGCCGTCGCCTTCGGTGACGAGCAGGTCCACATTCAGCGCCACACCCACGTGGCCGGCAAAGGCCATTTCGCACACGCTGGCAAACAGGCCGCCATCACTGCGGTCGTGATAGGCCAGAATTTTGCCCTCGGCGCGCAAGGCGTTCACCGCGTTGACCAGATTCACCAGGTCTTGCGGGTGGTCCAAATCAGGCACTTCGTCGCCCATCTGGCCCAGGGTTTGCGCCAGCATGCTGCCGCCCATGCGGTTCTGGCCGCGACCCAGGTCGACCAACAGCAGCGTGGTGTCTTCCGTTGCGTTCAGTTGCGGGGTCAGCGTGCCGCGCACATCGGCCAAGGTGGCAAACGCGGTCACGATCAGGGACACGGGTGAAGTGACCTTTTTGGCGCCCGACTCGTCTTTCCACTGCGTGCGCATGGAGAGCGAATCTTTGCCCACGGGAATCGAGATCCCCAAGGCGGGGCACAACTCCAGACCCACGGCCTTGACGGTGGCGTACAGCGCGGCGTCTTCACCGGGTTCGCCACAAGCGGCCATCCAGTTGGCGGAGAGCTTGACGCGCGACAACTCAAACGGTGCAGCCAGCAGGTTGGTGATGGCTTCGGCCACGGCCATGCGGCCCGACGCAGGGGCATTGACAGTGGCCAGCGGTGTGCGCTCACCCATGCTCATGGCCTCTCCCGCAAAACCTTTGTAGTCGGCCAGCGTCACAGCGCAATCGGCCACGGGCACTTGCCACGGGCCCACCATCTGGTCGCGGTGGCTAAAGCCTCCCACGGTGCGGTCGCCAATGGTGATCAGGAAACGCTTGGACGCTACGGTGGGGCTGGCCAGCACGTCGATACAGGCTTTTTGCAGATCCACACCCGTCAAATCGACGGGGGTGAAGGTGCGTTCCACGGTCTTCACGTCGCGGTGCATCTTGGGCGGCTTGCCCAGCAACACGTTCATGGGCATGTCCACAGGGGACTCTTGGCCCGCATCCACCAATTCCAATTGGCGTTGCTCAGTGGCCACACCAATCACGGCAAACGGGCAGCGCTCACGCTCGCACAAAGCCTTGAATTGGTCCAGCGACTCAGGCGCAATGGCCAGCACATAGCGTTCCTGGCTTTCGTTGCACCAGATTTCTTTGGGCGCCATGCCGGATTCTTCGAGCTGAATGGCGCGCAAATCAAAGCGCGCGCCGCGACCGGCGTCGTTGGTCAACTCGGGAAAGGCATTGCTCAAGCCCCCCGCGCCCACGTCGTGGATGGCCAAAATGGGGTTCGCCTCGCCCTGCACCCAGCACTGGTTGATCACTTCTTGCGCCCGGCGCTCGATCTCGGGGTTACCCCGCTGCACGGAGTCAAAGTCGAGTTCAGCCGCGTTGGTGCCGGTTGCCATGGAACTGGCAGCGCTGCCGCCCATGCCAATGCGCATGCCCGGGCCACCCAATTGAATGAGCAGGCTGCCGGCGGGGAATTCGATCTTGTGCGTCTGGCCGGCGTCAATCACGCCCAAGCCACCCGCAATCATGATGGGTTTGTGGTAACCGCGCTGCTCGTCCAGTGCGGTCTCACCCACCTTGTAGCTCAGCCCTTGCTCGTACTCGCGGAAGTACCCCAGCAAGTTGGGGCGGCCAAATTCGTTGTTGAACGCAGCGCCGCCCAAGGGACCTTCGACCATGATTTGCAAAGGACTGGCAATGTGCTCGGGCTTGCCGTAGGCCGCTGCTGCCTCGTCGAAATGCAGGGTGGACACGGTGAAACCGGTCAAGCCTGCCTTGGGTTTGGAGCCGCGCCCGGTGGCGCCCTCGTCCCGAATCTCACCACCGGCACCTGTGGAGGCACCAGGGAACGGCGAAATGGCCGTGGGGTGGTTGTGCGTTTCCACCTTCATCAGAATGTGGTTGGTCTCGCTATGACTTTCATAGCTGGGTGCGCTTATTGCACCTGCGCCAGAGGCCGATTTGGCTACAAATCGTTCGACCACCACGCCTTCCATGACCGAGGCGTTGTCCGAGTAGGCCACCAGCATGTGCTGCGGGTTGGTCTGGTGGGTGTGGCGGATCATGCCAAACATGCTGTGGTCTTGCGCCACGCCGTCAATGGTGAACTGGGCGTTGAAGATTTTGTGGCGGCAGTGCTCGCTGTTGGCCTGCGCAAACATCATCAACTCCACATCGGTGGGGTTGCGCTTGAGTTGGGTGAAGGCCTGAACCAGGTAGTCAATCTCGTCAGCGGCCAGCGCCAAGCCAAACTGAATGTTGGCCGTCTCCAACGCACCCTTGCCACCGCCGAGCACATCGACATGGGCCATGGGCGCGGGCTGCAACTCGGTGAACAGGCCGTAAGCGGTGGTCACGTCAAACATGACGCTTTCCGTCATGCGGTCATGCAGCAAAGCACCAATCTGTGCCAGTTGCGCGGGCGACAAGCTGGGTTGGCTGAGCAAGCCCTTTTTGAGCGTGATACGGTATTCCACACAACGCTCGACCCGGCGCACGGCCAAGCCGCAGTTGTGGGCAATGTCTGTGGCCTTGGACGCCCAGGGTGACACGGTGCCAAAACGGGGTGACACCACAATCAGAGCGCCTTCGGTGGGGCCCGCGTAGGGGTCACCGTAGGTGAGCAAGGCGGCCAACTGGGTTTGAAGGGCCGCATCAGGCGCCGCATCGGAGGTGACCAGGTGCAAAAACCGGGCTGCCACGCCAGTGATTTTGTCGTGAACGCCTTGCAGCGCGGGCAAAAGCTGTTGAATGCGAAAGCTGCTGAGAGCGCTGCCGCCCTCGAATTGGGTGATATGCAGGGTCACGGTGGGGGCCTGATTGGGTGGCTGACTGGGTTGAAATTGACTCACAGCACAGGCGCTGACTGGGCCTGTCCGTGGAGAGCGCTGATTTTACCAGCGCCCTGCGGGGCGATGAAACGCGGCCAGCTTTGGCCACGTCTCCCACCGGTCTCGCCCCCGAAACCGATGGGGCAACCGGGCCATATGGCCCGATTGGCCCGGTTGAAACAGCTTACTTAAGCCATTTGTCGGTTGTCTTGGCGTAGGCGCCGCTGGCCTTTTCAAGGTGCAACCAGGTGTCAAACCAGTTCTTCATGCTGCTGTCGCCGCGCGGCAGCATGTAGCCCATCTCACCGTATTGCAGCGGGTGCTCTGGGTTCACCGCGCACAGACCGGGCCGCAGTTTTTGCTGCACCATGGTTTCAACAGATTCAGAGATCATGACGTCGGCGTTGCCTTTGAGGATTTCGTCAAAAATGGTCACGTTGTCGTTGAACACGATCACTTTGGCCAGTGGCAGATTGGCGCGCACAAAACGCTCGTTGCTACCGCCGGGGTTGGTGATGACGGTGACGGTGGGCTTGTTGAGGTCAGCCACGGTCTGGAACTTGCTGACGTTTTCGCATTTGGTGATGGGCGCTTTGCCGTTGACCATGTAGGCGTCGGTGAAGTTGACCTTCTTGGCGCGCTCGGTGCTGACCGAGATGCCGCCCACGGCCACGTCGCATTTCTCAAGGTAATCGTTCATCAAGCGTCGGCCAGGTGCTTTTCACCATGACCACCTCCACGCCAAGCGACTTGGCAGCAGACTGAATCAAATCAATGTCGATGCCTTCGAAGCTGCCGTCTGGCTTGGCGTAGCTGAAAGGTTTGTAGTCGCCAGGCGAGCAGACGCGCAACTTGCCGGCTTTCATGACGTCGTCCAGACGGGAAGTTTCAGCTTGAGCGGTTGCGGCCAGCAGGCCCAAAGCCAACGCGGTGAACAGGTGTCGGGTAGTGGACATGGGGATTCCTTTGAAAAATTAAAGTGGAATGAAAGGTGCCGAAATAGATGATCAGTATGTCATTTTTATGCCTCACTGCACAGGCCTCCAACCCGGATTTACCCCCGGGTTTTCATCTACATCGGTCCACTCATTTCGGCAAACCCAATGAAATTTTGGCGCGATGGGGAGGATGGCCACGCCCCGCCAGTCCAGACTTCAGCCTTGGACCGATACCGCGACCTCAGCCATTTGGACTCGATTGCGCCCACCGCGTTTGGCACGATAGACGGCAGCATCCGCTTCAGCGACCAGTGCATCCACGCCCTCAAGGTGGTCGTCACTCATCACCGCAACGCCGACACTGATCGTGACCCGTCCGGCCATGGACGTGGGATGCGGCAAATTCAAGGCTTCTACGCTCGATCGAAGTTGCTGTGCAATTTGCAGGGCGCTGGTGGCGTCCGTGTTGGCAAACACCAAGGAAAACTCCTCACCGCCATAACGTGCTGCCAGGTCAGTGGCCCGCTTGGCAAAGGACTTCAGGCAAACAGCAATTTGCTTCAGACAGGCGTCACCGGCCGGATGGCCAAAGGTGTCGTTGTACTTCTTGAACTCATCCACGTCCACCATGAGAAAAGCCAAGGGTTGGCCATCCCGCGCGCATCGGGCCGCTTCCCGCTTCAAGGTTTGGTCCAGGAAACGGCGGTTGTAGAGCCCGGTGAGTCCGTCCAGATGGGCTTGCTCTTCCAATCTCTGCTGCAGCCGCCGAATCTCGTCCATGCGCTCCTGCAAGGTTTGATTGGCGGCCAGCCCCTCAAGCTCTCTCAGTCGCAACTGTTCACGGGCCCGGCGCAGGTTGTGGTTGCGGCGAAATCCAAAATGACTGAGCGACAACAGGTAGCTCCCAATGCCCACCATACTGAGCACGGTGGCCGCGCCGCTGGTCGGCAAAGAGACCTGAAAACCCGACACGGTCCCCATCGCGAGCCCACCCACAACAAAGCCCAGCAACGTTGGCGGCACATAGCGCAGCCCCCGATTGGTGACGTTATTGATCACCGTGCCCAACACGGCAGAGAACGCCAACCACAAAGAAAAATGCACGGCCACCACAAACGCACCAACCACCACCGAATCCATCAGGAGGTTGCGGTACTCGGTCGTCATGGGGTCGGCGGCACGACGGGCTCGCAGGTACTGCACTTGCGGGTAAGCAAACAACAGCAGCCCAACCACCACCCACAGGACGAGATCACGCCCCGACGGCACCATGTGCAAACTGCCCGCCAAATACAAACTGACAAAAGCGGCCATGCGCATCCGGTAATTGGTGCGGACCAACCAGGGCAATTGGGCAGAAGGAGTTGCCATGAGTTCTCTTATTAGGGTCCAGGACGATGACCACTGAGGTGTCAAGCCACCTCAAAACCGGCCAACCTGAACAAGCAGGGCAAAGGGGCGATTGTGAAACGAATTGACACAATTGGAAATCACTGAAAAAAGTGGCTGCCTGTTCCTTGACCCAAATCAATTTAACAAAAGCAAACCGCATGGTGCGCGAATTTTGGCCCAATGGGATAATTGACAAATGACTATCACTTACAAAGACGCCGAAGGCATTGCGGGCATGCGTGTGGCGGGCCGCTTGGCCTCAGAGCTGCTGGATTACCTGACCCCCTTCGTCAAACCCGGCATCACGACCAATGAACTGGACAAACTGGCCGATGACTACACCGTCAACGTGCAGGGTGGCATCTCTGCGCCACTGAACTACGCGCCGTCCGGGCACAACCCCTACCCCAAGTCAATTTGCACGTCTATCAACAACCAGGTCTGCCACGGCATTCCCAACGACAAGCCGCTCAAAAAAGGCGACATCGTGAACGTGGATGTCACCGTCATCAAAGACGGCTGGCATGGAGACTCCAGCCGCATGTTCGTGGTGGGCGAAGCGTCTGTGGCGGCCAAGCGGCTTTGCGCGCTGACGTATGAAGCCATGTGGCATGGCATCGTCAAGGTCAAAGCCGGCGCCTATCTGGGCGACATTGGCCACGCCATTCAAACTTTTGCAGAAGGCCACGGCTTGAGCGTGGTGCGCGAGTTCTGCGGCCACGGCATTGGACGCAAGTTCCACGAAGATCCCCAAATCCTGCATTACGGCAAACCCGGCACACTGGACCAACTCAAGGCTGGCATGACGATCACGATCGAGCCGATGCTGAACATCGGGCGCAAAGAGATCAAGGAAATGGGCGACGGCTGGACCATCGTCACCAAAGACCGCTCGCTGTCCGCCCAATGGGAGCACATGGTGCTGGTCACAGAAACCGGCTACGAGGTACTCACCTTGTCAGCAGGCAGCCCGCCGATTCCCGCGTTTGTGCCCTTGGCGAAGCCCGTCACGACCTGAACCTCTCCCAACTCGCTGCGAGCCCTGCGCATGACTGATCCCATTGAATTGCGCGCTCACTACCGCGCCGACAAGGCCAAGGTGTTGCTTGCCTTGGCTTCTCCCGACACATCGACCCGGGGTGTCAACACGACGCTGCGCCAGCTCTCGTCCCTGGCTGACACCACACTGAAAACGCTGTGGAGCCAGGCCGGTTTGGCCAGTCCTTTGGCACTGGCCGCAGTGGGTGGTTTTGGCCGCAGTGAGTTGTTTCCCAACTCCGATGTAGACGTCCTGGTTTTGCTGCCCGACGACAAGGCGCCTGAAGACGACGCATCCCTCAAAGAGAAGATCGAGACCTTCATCGGCAGTTGCTGGGACGCGGGCCTGGAAATTGGCTCCAGCGTGCGATCGGTGAGCGAATGCGTGGCCGAGGCGGCCAACGATGTGACCGTTCAGACGTCTTTGTTGGAAGCCCGCTTGATCACCGGCAACACCGAGTTGTACGCGGATTTTCAAAACCGGTTTTACGCCGCGCTGGATCCCAAAGCCTTTTTTGTGGCGAAGACGCTGGAAATGCGCCAGCGCCACCATAAATTTGAAGACACGCCTTACGCCCTGGAGCCCAACTGCAAGGAATCCCCGGGCGGCCTGCGCGACCTGCAGGTCATTCTTTGGACCGCCAAAGCCGCAGGTTTTGGCGGCAATTGGGACGCGTTGGCCAAAAATGGCCTGGCCACCCCGTTTGAGGTCAGCCAGCTCAAGCGCAACGAGGCCCTGCTGCACCTGATTCGTGCGCGCCTGCACATCATCTCCAACCGCCGCGAAGACCGCCTGGTGTTTGACCTGCAAACGGCCGTGGCCGAGTCCTTTGGCTACAGTTCGGTCGCACCAGACGGCGCCCGCCTGCCGGTGCGCGCCAGCGAAGCACTCATGCGCCGCTACTACTGGGCGGCCAAAGCGGTGACCCAGCTGAACCAGATTTTGCTGCTCAACATTGATGAGCGACTCAACCCCAGCGAGCGCGAACCCCAGCGAATCAACGACCGCTTCAACGAGAAAGGCGGCATGATCGACGTCGTCAGCGACGACCTGTACCAGCGCGACCCGCACGCCATTCTGGAAACCTTTTTGGTCTACCAAACCACGATCGGGGTCAAAGGCCTGTCAACAAGAACGCTGCGCGCCCTGTTCAATGCGCGCGGCCTGATGGACAGCAAGTTTCGCAACGACCCCGTGAACCGGGCCACCTTTCGCGCCATCCTGATGGAGCCGGACGGCATCACCCACGCCATGCGGCTGATGAACCAAACCTCGGTGCTCGGGCGCTATTTGTGGGTGTTTCGCAAAATCGTGGGCCAAATGCAGCATGACCTGTTCCACGTTTACACCGTGGACCAGCACATCCTGATGGTGTTGCGCAATATTCGGCGCTTCTTCATGGCAGAACACTCGCACGAATACCCGTTTTGTTCGCAACTGGCCTCAGGCTTGGACCGGCCCTGGGTGCTCTATATTGCAGCACTGTTTCATGACATCGCCAAAGGCCGGGGAGGTGATCACTCCGAACTGGGCGCGGTGGAAGTGCGGCGTTTTTGCAAGCAGCACGCCATTGAGAAGGACGACGCTGAGCTGGTCGAGTTTTTGGTCAACGAACACCTGACCATGAGCCGTGTGGCCCAGAAGTCTGACCTCAGCGACCCTGACGTGATCCAGGCCTTTGCCAAGCGCATGGGCGACGAGCGTCATCTGACGACTCTGTACCTGCTGACTGTGGCCGATATTCGCGGCACGTCTCCCAAAGTCTGGAACGCCTGGAAGGGCAAGCTGCTGGAAGACTTGTACCGGCTCACCCTGCGCGCCCTGGGTGGTCAAGCCCCCAGCCGCGAGGCCGAAGTGGGCGCCCGAAAACGCGAGGCGCTGATCCAGTTGGCCTTGCATGCTCTCCCGTTTGAGGCGCACAAAGCCTTGTGGTCCACTCTGGATGTTGGCTACTTCATGCGCCACGACGCGGGTGACATTGCCTGGCACACCCGCCAAATATCCCGATTTTTTGGCCGGGGGATGACCATCGTTCGCGCCCGCCGCTCGCCGCTGGGCGAAGGCTTGCAAGTGCTTGTTTACACACCGGATTGCAGCGACTTGTTTGCCCGTATCTGCGGCTACTTTGACCGAAGCAACCTCAGTATTCTGGATGCCCGCGTGCACACGGCCAACAACGGCTATGCGCTGGACACCTTTCAAGTGATTTCCTCCGGCCTGCCCACCCACTACCGGGAGTTGACCGGCATGGTGGAAAGCGAGTTGAGCCGGGCCCTGGCAGACACCGGGCCACTGGGTCCGCCCAGTCGGGGGCGCGTATCTCGCCGGGTGAAAAGCTTCCCCATCGCACCCCGTGTCACCCTGAGCCCGGACGAAAAAGCGCAGCGCTGGCTGCTCAATATCGCCAGCAGTGACCGCGTGGGACTCTTGTATGGCGTGGCCCGCGTGCTGGCCAAGTACAAGATCAATCTGCAACTGGCCAAAATCGCGACCCTGGGCGAACGGGTGGACGATACCTTTTTGCTGCAGGGCGACGCCTTGAGCCACAACCGCACCCAAATTGCGCTTGAAACCGAGTTGCTTGAGGCGCTCAAGTAGTCGGCCCTTGGTTGCTAATTCATTTCACGGGCAAGGGTTGTTGTTTGACAAAGCCCATGCCCCGGGGGCTATGATTCAAGCAGGCTCAATGGCCTGTTACCGGAAAGGACAACACCATGTATAAAAAAATTCTGATTGCCAACGACGACTCGGATGTGGCTGACAAAGCCATCGAGGCGGGTGTTTCCCTGGGCAAGTTATGCGGCGCTGAAATGATCATGTTGCACGTGGGCATCCCCATGGTGCAAGCGACAGTTTTTCTCGCAGAAGCCTATGTCGGTCCGTCTGAAGAAGACTGCGCCCGTGAACTTCAAGCCAGCAACGACGCCGCTGACGCCAAAGCCGCCGCCATCGCCACGCGCGAAGGCGTGAGCATGCAAGTTGTCCACGTGGCAGCGGCCGAACCCTGGCGCGTGATCATTGAAAAAGCGGCGGAGCTGAATTGCGATGCCGTCGTCATGGCCTCGCATGGTCGCGGGCCGCTCAAAGCCTTGTTATTGGGCAGCGACACCATCGACGTGTTGTCGCACTGCAAAATCCCGGTCCTGGTGGTCCGTTAATCGTCCACGGGCTCCAAACCAGGAAACAGCACGTCTGTGAATCCGAAGTGGGTGAAATCTTTCACCCGCATCGGGTACAGCATGCCGATCAGGTGGTCGCACTCGTGCTGCACCACCCGGGCGTGAAACCCGTCAACGGTGCGATCAATCGGGTCACCATACTGGTCAAACCCGGTGTACCGAATGTTTGAGAAGCGCGGCACCTTGGCCCGCAAGCCGGGCACTGACAAGCACCCCTCCCAATCTTCTTCCTGCCGAACACCGTCGCCATCCTGGCTGCCCAACGGCGTGATCACCGGGTTGATCAGCACCGTGCGCGGCACGGGTGGCGCGTCCGGGTAACGGGGGTTCACCGCGTTGGTACCAAAAATCACCAGTTGCAAATCTACCCCGATCTGCGGTGCCGCCAATCCCGCGCCGTTGGCGGCGTGCATGGTATCGAGCAAGTCGGAAATGAGCAGATGCAACTCATCCGTGTCAAATTCGGCAACCGGTTGGGCCATGCGCAGCAAGCGCGGATCGCCCATCTTGAGAATGTCACGCACCGTCATTCAGCAACTCCATTAGTCCGGTTTCATCCAGTACGGCAACGCCCAGTTCCTGGGCCTTGGTTAACTTGCTGCCAGCCTCCGCGCCGGCCACAACATAGGTCGTCTTTTTACTCACCGAACCAGCAACTTTGCCGCCGGCGGCTTCAATCAGGTCTTTGGCCTCGTCACGGCCCATGGTGGGCAAGGTGCCGGTGATGACAAAAGTCTTGCCGCTCAGCGGCTTGGCGGTCACAGGGGCTGGCGGGCCTTCGGTCCAGGTCACACCGCAGGCGCGCAATTGCTCCACCACTTCGCGGTTATGAGGTTGGTCAAAAAAGGTACGCAGGCTCTGGGCCACGATGGGGCCGACGTCATCGACCTCCAGCAGTTGTTCCAGCGTGGCGTCCATGATGGTGTCGAGCTGGCCAAAATGCTTGGCGAGAGCCTTCGCAGTGGCTTCACCGACGTGGCGAATGCCCAGGCCAAACAGAAAGCGTGGCAGCGTGGTTTGTTTGGATTTCTCCAGCGCCGCCACGATGTTTTGGGCTGATTTGTCCGCCATGCGGTCCAACTGGGCCAAGGCGGCAAAGCCCAAGCGGTACAGGTCTGGCAGGGTGTGAATGACCTTGGCGTCCACCAACTGGTCCACCAGTTTGTCGCCCAGGCCTTCAATCTCAACGGCGCGGCGCTGGGCAAAATGCAGGATGGCTTGTTTGCGCTGAGCGCTGCAAAACAGCCCGCCCGTACAGCGGTAGTCCGCTTCGTCTTCTTCGCGCACCGCCGCACTGCCGCACACCGGGCAGGTGCGCGGCATGGTGAACTGCGGGGCGTCGGCCACCCGCTTGTCCAGTAGCACGGAGACCACCTCGGGAATAACGTCGCCGGCGCGGCGCACGATGACGGTGTCCCCCACCCGCACGTCTTTGCGCCGGGCCTCGTCTTCGTTGTGCAGCGTGGCATTGGTCACGGTGACGCCGCCCACGAATACGGGCGCCAGTTTGGCCACCGGCGTGAGCTTGCCGGTGCGGCCCACCTGTACCTCAATGCCAAGCACGGTGGTCAACTGCTCTTGCGCCGGAAACTTATGGGCCACGGCCCAACGCGGCTCGCGGGTCACAAAACCCATGCGGCGCTGCAATTCGCGGCTGTTGACTTTGTAAACCACCCCATCAATGTCAAACCCCAGCCCGTCGCGCTGCTGCCCAATGGACTGGTAATACGCTACCAATTCAGTAGCACCTTGCGCAATCTGCACCAGCGCTGAGACCGGAAAACCCCAAGATTTCAGGGTTTGAAGCATCTCAAAATGGGTATCAAACTCGGGCCCCCCCGATTCGACCGGGGTGACCTCACCCAGCCCATAGGCAAAAAAGCTCAAGGGGCGTTGCGCGGCAATCGCGGGGTCGAGCTGTCGCACCGCACCCGCAGCCGCATTGCGCGTGTTCACAAAGGTTTTCAGCCCCCGCTCACGCTGCTTTTCGTTCAGGGTCTCAAAGTCGTCCCGGCGCATGTACACCTCACCGCGCACTTCCAGCACCGGCGGCACACCGTCGGGCAGGCGCAAGGGAATTTGGCCGATGGTGCGAATGTTTTGCGTCACGTCCTCGCCCATCTCGCCGTCGCCCCGCGTGGCGGCTTGCACCAGCACACCTTGCTCGTAGCGCAAGCTCATGGCCAGCCCGTCGAACTTGGGCTCGGCCACATACGCCACAGGGGGGGCAGACTCGTCCAGCCCCAATTCGCGGCGTGCCCGGGCGTCAAAATTTTCGGCGCCACTGGCTTCGGTGTCGGTTTCGGTGCGAATGCTCAGCATGGGCACGGCGTGGCGCACGCTGACAAACGCATCCAGCGGCCGCCCACCCACGCGTTGCGTGGGCGAATCCGGCGTCACCCAATCAGGGTGCTGGGCTTCAATGGCCTGCAGTTCTTGAAACAACCGGTCGTACTCGGCGTCGGGAATCTGCGGATCGTCCAGCACGTAGTAGCGATGGGCGTGCGCATGCAGTGTGCGCTTTAGCTCGACAAAGTGGGCGAAATCAGGCTGCGCCGAAGGTGAAAACAGGTCTTGAACAGGAGGCACCGAAGGCGGCATAAATGAAGCGAGAAAAAGGGTCAGGAAAACAGGCGGCGCGCCAAGGCTGAGCCCGCGGCCAGATCGCGCTGCTCCAGCGTGTCGTACAGGCCTTCCAGCTCCGTTGAGATTTGATCCAGCGCCTCCACCGGCAAGGGGATGCCGTTGTCGTCGGTGATCACGCCGTCCATGTCGGTGGCCAGTGCCATGGCGATGTCTCGCATGCGCTGAAACGCCTGCTCGCTGCGTTGCACCTGGGGCACATCCAGACTCAGGGAAAGCTCGCGAATGGCGGACTGCGCCGGGTCGTCTGCCAGCGCAGCCTGTGTGTCAAAGTTCAGAACCAGCACGGCTGGCAAGCCCACCGTGCTGGCGGGCACCACCATGCGGCCTGGAATGGCGCCAGCCACAAAGCCGTGGCGGGCCGCATTTTGTTGCACGTAGCCTGGGCTCCAGGCCGCCCGACGGGCTTGCAGGGCAAAGCCGAGCTGGGCGTCGTGGTCGCCAGCAAACTGGTCCAGTTCGCGGGCGCGGGCCACCTCTTCACGCATTTCAGGGAAATCAGGCGTGCCGTTGAGGGCGTCGCAAAACCCCTGGGTTTTCATGACAAATTCAGAGTACTCAATCTCGTTCAATGGCCCCGAGCGATTGGCCAGTTGCACCCCCGCCTGGAACTGCGTGTAGCGTTGCCCGGCGTGCGGCACTTCCCATTGTTCCGAGGTCTGGTTCAGGCCCTCGATCGAAAACGGCTTGCTGCCCACCCGCCGCGTGACGGGCATGGCCGCCAGCGCGGCATCGCCCGAAACCACGGTTTCCAGCGCGATGGGGGCAATCACGTCAATCAGCGCGTCCATGGCGGGTTTCTTCTCGGGCGTGGGCAGCGGGAAGTGAGCCGCATCAAAAGCCGCTGCGTCCAGTTCCGGCTCAATGCCTTCTCCGGGCATGGGCACGGTGTCCGGCCCTGCGCCGGGCTCGACCGGTGTGGGTTGGCGGGGCTGGTTTTTGCGGGACGACCAGGTCGCCTGCACCGCCATCACGATCAACACCAGTGCGCCAATGCCGGCCAACCCCAGTTGGAGGGTGCTCATATCGTTCACAGTGCCTCCGCCATTGAAACTGCTGAATCCATGTCAACTGCCACGATCCGTGACACGCCCTGCTCTTGCATGGTGACTCCAATCAATTGTTCGGCCATTTCCATGGCAATCTTGTTGTGACTGATGAACAGGAACTGAGTTCCCTTGCTCATGCTGGACACCAGCTTGGCATAGCGCTCGGTGTTCGCGTCGTCCAGCGGTGCATCGACCTCGTCCAGCAGACAAAACGGTGCGGGGTTGAGCTGGAAAATGGCAAACACCAGCGCAATCGCCGTCAGTGCTTTTTCACCGCCCGAAAGCAGGTGAATCGTTTGGTTTTTCTTGCCCGGCGGTTGGGCCACCACTTGCACGCCGGAGTCCAAAATCTCTTCGCCGGTGATGACCAGGCGCGCGTTGCCCCCGCCAAACAGCTCGGGGAACATGCGGCCAAAGTGCTCGTTGACCGCGTTGAAGGTGCCCGAGAGCAGCTCACGCGTTTCGCCGTCAATCTTCTTGATCGCGTCTTCCAGCGTGGTCATGGCCTCGGTCAAGTCCGCCGTCTGGGCATCCAGGAACAGTTTGCGCTCGCGGGCGGACGCCAGTTCATCCAGCGCGGCCAAGTTCACGGCGCCCAATGCGGTGATTTCGCGGTTGATGCGGTCAATCTCGCTTTGCAGCCCCAGCAGACGCACACTGCCCTCGGTGATGGACAGCGCCACGGCCTCCAGATCGGCTTTGGCGTCTTCCAGCAACTGGGTGTACTGCTCAAACCCCAGGCGTGCGGCCTGCTCTTTGAGCTGGAACTCGGTGATGCGTTGCCGCAAGGGGTCCAGCTCGCGCTCCAGCTGCAAGCGGCGCTCATCGCTGGCGCGCAGTTTGGCGGTCAAGTCGTCGTATTCGCTGCGCCGGGCACCCAGGGTTTTCTCACGCTCCAGCTTGACGCTCAAAGCATTTTGCAAACCGCCCTGTGCCGCTGCGTCGTTCAGGCGAAGCAATTCATCTTCGGCTCTTTGGGCTTCAGCCCGCACGGAGTCTGCCTGTTGCACTGCAGTTTCGATAGCACGGGACAGCTCGGCCTTGCGTGCGTCCAGGCTGCGCATTGAGAACGTGGCTTCTTGCGCCTGGCGCTCCAGGCTGCGTTGTTGCTCGCGACATTCGTTCAACTTGCGCTCAGCGTTGATCACCCGCTCATCCAATTGGGCGTGGCTCTCCTGGGCGTCGGCCAGTTGCATGTCCAGCTCTTCAAAGCGGGCCTCGGCGGTGACGCGGCGCTCCTGCAAATCTTCCAGTTGCGAGTCCACCTCGGCCAAGTCGCCTTCAATCTGGGCACTGCGCAGCCGCGCCTGCTCCGCCATTTGGGTCAGGCGCAGGGTTTCGACTTGCAGCCCGTGGGTGCGACTTTGGCTCTCGCTGGCTTCACGGCGCACCGCCACCAGTCGCTGTGAGGCATCGGCATACGCGGCTTCCGCCCGCACCAGCGCGGATCGGGACTCTTCGTTGATCAGGGCCTGCGCCTTGAGTTGCTTCTCCAGGTTTTCAATCTCTTGCGCCCGGCCCAACAAACCGGCTTGCTCAGAGTCGGGGGCGTAAAAACTCACGCCATAAGGGCCGACCGAATGGCCTCCTTTGACAAAAATCAGCTCGCCCGGTTGCAGTTGAGCACGCTGGGCCAGCGCTTCTTCAAAACTGGCGGCGGTGTAGCAGCCCTGCAACCAATCGGTGAGCACGGCTTTTTGACCGGCGTCGTTCACGCGCAGCAAATCCGACAAACGTGGCAAAGCGCTTGGGCCGAGCGGCAGGGCGGCCTGTGGCGGGCTGTAAAACGCCAGTTTGGCGGGTGGCGCGTCATTTCCAAACGCGCGCACCATGTCCAGGCGGGACACTTCCAGTGCTCCCAGTCGTTCGCGCAGCGCGCCTTCCAGCGCGTTTTCCCAGCCTTGCTCAATGTGAATGCGGCTCCACAAGCCTTGCAAACTCTCCAAGACCATGCTTGGTGAGCCAAGGTTGCAACTTGCCGTCGGTTTTGACTTTTTCCTGCAAAGCCTTGAGGGCTTCCATGCGGGCCGACAAATCGGCCAGGCGGGAGGACTCAGCGTTCACCGCCTGCTGGCAGGCGCGCCGGGCATCGTCCAACTGAGGCACCGATTCTTGCAAGTCAGCCAAGCGGGCCTCGGCCACGCCGGTGCTCTCCTGCGCTTCTTCTAGCTGGCTTTGCAGGGCCAGCAAACGGTCTTCGTCGGGCGCGGCCAAGGCGTTGCGGTCGGTGTTCAGGCGCTCACGGCGGCTGCTTAACTGGCGGGATTGCTCCTCAATGCTGCGCTGGTCAGCGGCCAGCACCTGAATCTGCTGCTGCACTTGAGCGACACCGGTACGCTGCTCATTGGCAGCCTTTTGGGCCACGCGCAAGGCTTCTTCCAGATCGGGCAATTGCTGCGCCTGGTCTTCCACCTGGGCGGCCAGCAACTCGGTCTTTTCCTCGCCCACCATGGCGAGTTCCAGCAAATTCTCAATCTCCGCTTGGGCGTCTTCCTGGCGGGTGATCCATTGCCCACCCTGCTCCTTGAGGGTGATCAGGCGCTGCTCCACGCGTTGGCGCCCTTCCACCACGAAGCGAATTTCAGCCTCCAGCCGGCCAACTTCGGTGCTGGCTTCGTACAAATGGCCTTGGGCCTGGTTGACGTGGTCACCGGCGGCGTAGTGCGCCTGGCGCACTGTTTCCAACTCGTTTTCAATCGCGCGCAGGTCGGCCACACGGCTTTCCAGCGCATTCACCGCGCCCTGCGCGTCAGCCCGCACCTTGGCTTGGTCGGCCTCGGACTCGGTGCGCTTCAAAAACCACAGCTGGTGCTGCTTGAGCGTGACATCGGCATTGAGCCGGTTGTAGCGCAGTGCCACCTCGGCCTGCTTCTCCAGCTTCTCAAGGTTGGCGTTGAGCTCGCGCAAGATGTCTTCCACGCGGGTCAGGTTCTCCCGCGTGTCATGGAGGCGGTTTTCGGTCTCCCGGCGGCGTTCCTTGTACTTGGAGACTCCGGCAGCCTCTTCCAGAAACAGGCGCAGCTCTTCGGGTTTGGACTCAATGATGCGGCTGATCGTGCCCTGGCCAATGATGGCGTAGGCGCGCGGGCCCAGCCCCGTGCCCAGAAACACGTCTTGCACGTCACGCCGGCGCACGGGCTGGTTGTTGATGTAGTAGCTGCTGTTGCCGTCGCGGGTCAGCACCCGCTTGACGGCAATTTCTTCAAACTGGTTCCACTGGCCGCCGGCGCGGTGGTCGGCGTTCTCAAACACCAACTCCACGCTGGCGCGGCTGGCGGGCTTGCGGGTGTTGGTGCCGTTGAAAATCACGTCCTGCATCGACTCGCCGCGCAATTCAGACGCTTTGGACTCGCCCAGCACCCAGCGCACGGCATCCATGATGTTGGATTTGCCGCAGCCGTTTGGCCCCACGACGCCCACCAGCTGCCCCGGCAGCATGAAGGTAGTGGGTTCGGCGAAGGACTTGAATCCCGATAACTTGATTGAATTAAGACGCACGGATCGTTAAAAAGTCAGGCTGGAGAGTGAATGAAAGACCGCGGCTGGCACCCCAGCGGCAGGGTCCGATGATAACTTGCGGGGTCAACGCCAGCCCCGAAGCGCTTGTCGCTCCTGGCGAAGGGCTTCGCGGCGAAATTGACCCAAAAATACTATCAAATACATAGCGTCTTGCGCCCATCAATCAAGCGCCAGAGGCCAATTTGATCACTATTTCTGGCCAAGCTCAGCGTTTGAGCAAGCTCACGAGAAACAGCAGTAACGACGCCCCGGCAATGGCCCGGACCAACATGCCCACCCAGCCCGTCACCGACAAGCCCAGCAGTCCGAAGGCCCAGCCGCCCACGACCGCGCCCAAAATACCCAGCAAGATATTGCCCAACAAGCCAAACCCGCCGCCCTTCATCAGGCGCCCGGCCACCCAACCGGCCAACGCGCCAGTGGCAATCCAGATCACAAATGACATCAGTCCCATGGTGTTCTCCCTATTTGAAAATGCAATGTTTGGCGTAGTCGATGGCCTGATTGGCAGTCCAGTCTGCGGGCTGTTTGCCCTTCATCTCGGAACACCACCGCTCACTGCCAACCGGTGCGGCACAGCCGCCGATTAGCACCGAAAGCGCGGCTGTGAGACTCCAGGCGGTGGATTTCATCAAGGTGTTCATGTGGCCTCCTTCAAATCAGGCACAAGCCCGGGGTTGCCGCTCTGCGCGGCAATGGGCAGATTCACTATCAATTGAATAGCTGCTTGCGCAGCAGTGACGGGCGCTGGCGGCATTTTTCGTCAATATTTCTCTCAACATCTACCGCCAACGTCAACGCCGGTGCGATCTTTCAGCATACCCCGCCAAACCCGCACACTGCTCGCCTCGGGGCCGGCGAAGCCCTAATTCGTGTGACCATTCGTAAATGCCTGCCCCGCCTAGATGCGGTGGCGACCCACCCTCGCCGCATGGCACAGCACAACTACGCCAGTTCCGACTCAACCCGGCCCTGCGCCAAGGCCATGACCTCACGCGCTGGCAAGGTTTTAAGCCGATGGTCGCTCCAGACCTGGCGCCAGCGGCGTGAACCTGCCAAACCGTGACGCAAACCCAGCATGTGGCGGGCAATGGAATACCAGGGCGTGCCGTGGGCAGCGGCTTCGCGCTCCATGTAGGCCACCATCTCGGCCTCCACACTCTCGCGGGTCAAGTCGGTGGGCGCGGCGCCATAAAAGGCGGCATCCCACTCGCTCAGCCACCAGGGGTTGTGATAAGCCTCACGCCCCAGCATGGCGCCGTCCAGATGCTGCAACTGCTCGGCCACCTGCGCGGTGGTGGTGATGCCACCGTTGACAACGATGGTGAGTTCAGGAAAGTCACGCTTCAACTGGTGCACCACGTCATATCGCAGCGGGGGAATCTCGCGGTTTTCTTTGGGCGACAAGCCCTTGAGCCAGGCATTGCGGGCGTGCACGATGAAGGTGCTGCAACCGGCGTCATTCAACGTGCCCACAAAATCCCGCACAAAGCCATAGCTCTCGTCTTTGTCAATGCCAATACGGTGCTTGACCGTGACCGGAATCTGCACCACGTCAAGCATCGCTTTGACGCCGTCGGCCACCAATGCCGCTTCGTTCATCAGGCAAGCGCCAAACGCGCCTCGCTGCACCCGCTCACTGGGGCAACCGCAGTTCAAATTGATCTCGTCATAGCCCCATTGCTCACCCAACTGGGCGCAATGCGCCAAATCAGCCGGTTCGCTGCCACCCAACTGCAGCGCCACAGGGTGCTCTTCGGCGTTAAACCGCAGGTGGCGCGCCACGTCGCCATGAATGAGCGCACCGGTGGTAACCATTTCTGTGTACAACAAGGCGTGGCGCGAGAGCAAGCGGTGCAGATAGCGGCAATGGCGATCAGTCCAGTCCATCATGGGCGCAACGGACAACTTCCAGCGGTCGGGGGGAATAGGGGTAAGGCTCGACATAAGCCCACGATTATCCCAGTCCCAGGCGAGACGCCGTCACTCGGTCGGCCCCCCAGCGTGCAAATGGTTGATTTCCTTGCAATTGAGGAAAAGCCTCCCGCCGGGCTCGCCGCCTGCTACTCACAAAAAAACAACTTCACCAGCCCACCAGCAAAGTGACCATTCTTAGACATAAAGCAATACTATGCAGAGTACACCGGCGCTATAGTTTGCAAACCGCTATCAACGAGAACCCTATCTCGACCATTTGACGGGGGTTCATACTTTTTAAGGTAATTTGATGAAGTTTCGCTCCAAAATCATTGCCTTTGCGGCCGCACCAACCCTTCTGTTCGTGATTGCTCTGATCAGCAGCATTAGCGCACTCATCACAACACGCAGCGACTTTGACGCGTACATCAAGTCCGAACAGGCGGTTGAGCGCGGGTTGTCAGAAATGTATGCGCAGGGACTGCAAATGGGCCAAGCATTGCGCAATGTCATACTGAACCCCAGCAACCCAAAGGCACTTGATAACCTGAAGGCTGCCCAAGGGGATTTTGAGCAGGCCATGGTGCAAACGCGAGAAAGCGTGAAAGGCAGTCGTTTTGAAGCGGCTTTCGGCCAGTTGCCAGAGCTTCGGGCTGCGCAAGCCGCGGCGCAGGAAAAAGTGCTAGCGCTGGTCGCATCCAACGGAGACGCTATCGCCCTGCTCAATAGCGATGAGACGCCAGCTTGGCGCAAATTAAAGGGGGAGCTCCTTCAACAAAAACAGGCGGCTGTCGACGGCGCAAAGCAAGCCTACCAAAAGGTCACAACACAAACCGATAACGCGATCAAGCTTTCCTTGGGTCTTGCCCTGATTGCGGCCTTGACGGCGATTGGCCTGAATGTCTTGATGATCACGGAGATGCGCAAGGAGCTTGGAGGTGACCCTGCCGATGCCCGCGAGGCCTTGTCATCCATTGCACGAGGCAATCTTGCCTCCAACATTGTGAACATGGGCAACTCTGACAGTCTGATGGGTGTCATGCGTGAAATGCAGGCCTCGTTGACGCAGGTAGTGGGCTCCGTGCGTGAGGGCTCCGAGTCCGTCTCCACGGCTTCTTCTGAGATCGCTCAAGGCAATCACGACCTCTCAGCCCGCACTGAGCAACAGGCCAGTGCACTTGAAGAAACCGCTGCGTCCATGGAGGAGCTCAGCGCCACCGTCAAGCAAAACGCTGACAACGCCAAGCAGGCCAACCAGCTGGCCCAAAGCGCCTCAACCGTCGCGATTGAGGGAGGCAACGTTGTCGGGCAGGTGGTACAGACCATGAAAGGCATTAATGACGCCTCCAAAAAAATCTCCGACATCATCGGCGTCATTGACGGCATTGCCTTTCAAACCAACATCCTGGCCTTGAATGCAGCGGTTGAAGCCGCCCGGGCGGGTGAGCAGGGACGTGGATTTGCCGTGGTTGCCAGCGAGGTGCGCTCGCTGGCTGGACGCTCCGCCGATGCAGCCAAAGAAATCAAGGCCTTGATTGGCGATAGCGTGAACCGCGTTGAGCAGGGTTCCGCCCTGGTCGATCAGGCCGGAGTCACCATGGCAGAGGTGGTGAGCTCTATCAAGCGCGTGACAGACCTCATGGGCGAAATCAGTGCCGCCAGCAACGAGCAAAGCCTGGGCGTCAGCCAAGTGGGCGAAGCAGTCACCCAGATGGACCGGGCAACCCAGCAAAACGCGGCGCTGGTTGAAGAGATGGCAGCGGCAGCAAGCAGTCTCAAATCGCAGGCACAAGATCTGGTTGAGACGGTGGCAGTGTTCAAGCTCGGCGCCGGTGACGTCCATCAAAGCGTGGTGAGCACAAGGGCGGTACGATTTGGACAGAGCTCCGTGGACTATGCTGGCACGGAGCGCAGGGATTTGGCAGTACCTATTTCAGGTGATGTGGGCATTAATTTGGACAATGCCATCAAGGCGCATGCGGACTGGCGCACCAAACTCAGGACTGCAGCAACCAAAAACGGACACCTCGATGCCGAAACGATCAGCCGGGACAACTGCTGTGAGATGGGCAAATGGCTACACGGCGCAGGGGGTACAAAATTTGGTGGCAGCCCCACCTTTGTGAACCTGATCGAGGTGCATCAAAATTTTCACACCGAAGCGGGCAAAATCGCCCAAAAAATCAATCAGGGGGACGGGGATCAGGCTACTCAAATGCTGGGAAGTGGCTCCAGCTTTTCCCAAGCGTCCAACGAAGTCACCCGTTTGATTATTCAATTCAAAGGGGAATTGCGTACAGCCTGACATCCCGATAAAGAACTGGAGACAGGACAGCACAAAGACCGTCAGTTTGATGCTGGTCTTTGACAAAACCAGGAGTCCTTCATCCTGCAGGCTCAGAGCGCGTTGTAGCCGAGCCATCGCATCCATCAGCCAACTCAGTGAATTCAGGGTCGTTACTAAAGCAAGAATGCAGCGACATTCGCCTGCGCCTGCCCTGCGCGAGATGTCTGATGACACCTCTGGCGGTCATCAAGCCTCACGCTAGCTACCTCGCTGACTACCTGAGCGTTGGCATCGCCACGGCGAATCGGAGCAATCATTAAAGGTCGACCGCTGCGTCAACGGGACCGATTTTTGACCTGCATCAAGCACTGACCGGTGTCCGCATGCCACATTGGAGTCAGCAATTTTCATGCGTTTGCCCTGCCGTGCCCACTGACTCAACCCCCGCGCCTCCATCAGATCTCCCAGCCGACGCTGCGGGGCGTCCGGCGGTTTTCATCGCGCGGGGGCTGACCAAGACGTACCAAATGGGCGAGGTTCTAGTTCACGCCTTGCAAGACGTTGACCTGAGCATCTACCGGGGTGAATTCATTGTGCTGCTGGGCCCCTCGGGCAGTGGCAAATCCACCTTGCTCAATATTTTGGGCGGGCTGGACCGCCCCAGCAGCGGTCAGGCCCGGTTTGAGGACCATGATCTGGCGGCTGCTACTGACGCAGAATTGACCGAGTACCGGCGCGAACACGTGGGCTTTGTGTTTCAGTTCTACAACCTGATTCCCAGCCTGACCGTGCGCGAAAACGTGCAATTGGTGACCGACATTTGCGAGAACCCCATGCCCGCCGAAGAAGCGCTGGGCATGGTGGGCCTGGCCGACCGGCTGGACCACTTTCCGTCCCAACTCTCTGGCGGAGAGCAACAGCGCGTTGCCATTGCGCGGGCGATTGTGAAACGCCCGCAGGTGCTGCTCTGCGACGAACCCACCGGGGCGCTGGACTACCTCACCGGCAAACTGGTGCTGGAGGTGATTGAGAAAATCAACGCCGAGTTGGGCACCACCACCATCGTCATCACCCACAACGCGGCCATTGGCGGCATGGCAGACCGTGTGCTTTACTTGGGTGGCGGGCGCATTCAGCGGGTTGAGCCAAACGCCCACAAGGTCAAGCCGTCCGAGCTGGCGTGGTGAAGGAAACCGGGTGAAAGCGCTCAACCGCAAACTGCTGCGCGACCTGCGCCTGATGTGGAGTCAGGCGCTCACCATCGCGCTGGTGGTGGCCAGTGGCGTGGCGGGGTTTATTGCCAGCTTCAGCGCCTACGACTCGCTGTCATGGTCACGCGATCGTTATTACGCCGATGCGCGTTTTGCCGATGTGTTTGCCACCCTGAAACGTGCGCCGCTGGCGCTAGAGCGTCAATTGGCCGCGCTGCCCGGCGCCGCGCATGTGGAAACATCCCTGAAACAAGACGTTCCCATCAGCATTCCCAACGTGGCCGACCCCATCATTGGGCGCTTGATTGGCCTGGACGCCCAGACGCCCCAGCGGCTGAACAAGGTGGCGCTGCGACGTGGCAAACTGCCTGCGCCACACCAAAGTGGCGCCATCGAGGTGTTGGTGTCCGAGGGCTTTGCCATCACGCGCCAGTTGCACCCAGGCAACCGGATTCACGCCCTCATCAACGGCAAACGCGAGGAGCTGCTGATCGTCGGGCTGGCCTTGTCCCCCGAGTACATCTTTGCCGGCCTGGCGGGCTCACCAGACCAACGGGGGTTTGGCGTTTTCTGGCTCGACCGCCAAGCCCTGGCCGCCGCCTACAACATGGAAGGGGCATTCAACCAAGTGGCCGTGCGGCTGGCGCCGGGCGCGACTGAAGGCCCGATCATTGACGGACTGGACCGCTTGCTGGCGCCCTATGGCGGGGTGAGCGCCCATGGGCGTGACCAGCAAATGTCAGACGTCATGCTCAGCTCCGAGATCAAGCAACAAAAGGCCATGGGCACGGTGTTGCCCAGCATTTTTCTGGCGGTGGCGGGGTTTTTGCTGAACGTGGTGCTGAGTCGCCAGATTGCGACGCAGCGTGAGCAAATTGCGGCCTTGAAGGCTCTGGGCTACCACAACCGCGCCATTGGCCAGCATTACCTGACCCTGGTGTTGCTGATCGTGGCACTGGGCGTGGGCATTGGCATTGCGCTGGGCGCCTGGCTGGGCCACGGCTTCATGGGCTTGTACGCCGAGGCGTTCCGGTTTCCCACGCTGGCTTACCGGGTCAAACCTGCGTTGTTGTTGGCTGCGGTGGGTGTGGCGGTGCTGGCGGCGGTGTTGGCCACCCTGTTTGCCATTCGCGACACGGTTCGGCTCGCTCCGGCAGAGGCCATGCGTCCCCCCTCCCCTGGCAATTTCCAGCCCATGCTGCTGGAGCGTTGGGGCCTGCAACACTGGATGAGCCCAGCCGCCCGCATGGTGGTGCGCACCATGGAGCGCCGCCCGCTTCGCACCGGATTGACGATTTTTGGCATTGCGGCGGCCATGGCCATTGTGATCACCGGTGCCTTTTGGCGCGACGCCATTGGCGAGCTGTTTGACAACCAATTCCACCAAGTCTGGCGGGGTGATGTGTCGCTCTCATTGATGGAGGCAAGCCCTGCCCGCGTATTGCAAGACTTGGGCAGGTTGCCCCACGTCACGGCCGTCGAAGGGGCGCGTACCGTGGCCGTGAAGCTGGTGAACGCGCACCACCAATGGCGCGGTGCCATTCAGGGCAAAGCCGCCCAGCCCGAACTCATGCGTGTGGTGGGGCGCGGTTTTAAAGTGCTCACCCCCCCCACCTCGGGGTTGCTGATCACCGACCGCCTGGCCAATCGGCTTCAAGTCGTCCCCGGCGACTGGGTGCGGGTGGAATTACAAGAGGGGCGCCGTGAGGTGCTGTCCCTGCAGGTGAGTGGTGTGCTCACTGAAATTCTGGGCATGAACGCCTACATTGAACGCCGCACCCTGAACCACCTGCTTCGTGAGGGCGATGTCGTCAACCAGGCCACGCTGGCGGTGCAGCGAGGGCACGAGGTTCAACTGCTCAATACGCTGAAGGATTTGCCCCGCGTGGTGGGGGCGGTCAGCAAATCGGTCATGAAACAGAACATTGAAGAGGTCACGGCACGCAACATTTTGGTGTTCAGTGTGGTGCTCACCGCGTTTGCCACGGTGATTGCCATTGGCGTGGTTTACAACAGCGCCCGCATTGCACTGGCCGAGCGCGCCTGGGAACTGGCCAGCCTTCGGGTGCTGGGCTTCACCCGCGCCGAGGTGTCCACCTTTTTACTGGGCGAACTGGCCATAGAGATTGTGCTGGCCACCCCCTTGGGCATGGTGCTGGGCTACCTGCTGGCCTCGGGCATCGTGCAATTGATCAAGAACGAGGAGTTCGACTTCCCCATGGTGATCTTGCCAGCCACCTATGCCTATGCGGTGATTGCGGTGGTCATAGCGGGATTGGTCAGCGCTTTGGTGGTGCGTCGCAAGGTCGATACGCTGGACTTGGTGGCCGTGCTCAAAACCCGGGAATAAAAAATGAAGCCTTCGGACAAAAACATGAAACAAAAACTGATCTGGGTCGTGGTGGGTGCGGCGGTGCTGGCACTGCTGGTTTGGGCGCTGATGCCAACCCCCAGGGAGGTGGAAACGGCAATGGTCACCCAGGGCCGATTTGAACGCGCAGTACAAGAGGATGGGAAGACCCGCCTTCGGGATCGCTACCAGGTCTCCGCCCCGCTGGGTGGCCATCTGGAACGGATGACCTTTAAGCAAGGTGATGACGTGGGGCAAGACGCGCCGGTGGCTCGCCTTTGGCCCAGCACACCGCCTCTGCTGGACGCCCGCAGCCGGGCCGAACAACTGGCGGCCAACGCCGCGTTGCAGGCTACCCTGGTCCGCTCTCAGAGCATGGTCGAGCGGGCTGGCGCCGCGCTGGCCCAGGCCAAAGCTGACCTGCAGCGAAGTCAATCGCTTGAAAAACAAGGTTTCGTGGCACCCGCCGGGCTGGAGGCCAATCGCCTCAATCTGCGCCTGCGCGAGCAAGAGCTGGAAAGCGCCCGCCAGGACGCCGTGGCCGCTCGCTTCACGTTGGCCCGCTCGCAGGCCACGCTGGCGCCGGTATCCAACAACGGCCGGGCAGGCTCACCGTTTATCGTTCGCTCGCCGGTGGCGGGCAAAGTGTTGAACGTGCTGCAGCCCAGCGCAGGCATGGTCATGGCGGGCGCACCCCTGCTGGAGGTGGGCGACCCGACCCGCCTGGAGGTGGTGGTTGACGTGTTAACCGAAGACGCCGCCCAGATTCGCCCCGGCACCCCTGTCCAACTGGCCAACTGGGGCGGACCTGACACCTTGCAGGGCGTGGTTCGCCGGGTCGAGCCTTCAGCGTTTACCAAGGTCTCAGCGCTTGGGGTCGAAGAGCAGCGCGTCAACACCTTGATCGACATCCTGTCCCCGCCCGCCAACTGGTCCGCCCTGGGAGATGGGTTCAAGCTGGATGTGCGAATTTTGGTGCAAGAGGTGGAAGACGCGGTACAGGTCCCCGTCAGCGCCCTGTTTCCCAAGGGATCCCGCTCTGCCCTGCTGATCATGGAAGGGGGGCAAGCCCGGCTGAAAGAAGTGGACGTCGAGGCGCGCAATGGCGTCATGGCCTGGATCAAGTCAGGCTTGCCCGTGGGCACCCAGGTGATTGTTTACCCGGACAGCCAACTCCGGGACGGTGACCGCGTCAAAACCCGCTAAGTCTTGTCTGCTTTGGGTTGAGGGTCGTCTGCCACATCCAGAAAAACGACGCAATTTCGGCCGGCGCGCTTGGCCTGGTACAAAGCGCGATCAGCGCGCTCCAGCAGGCCAGCCCCGGTGACGGCATTGTTGGCCACAGCCACACCCACACTGACCGTGATGGGTGACCTGGGCCACGCAAACCGCTCAATGGCCAACCGAATGCGTTCGGCCACCGCCATTCCCGCTCCCCGGCCCGTGTTCGGCAAGATCAGTGTCAATTCTTCACCGCCATAGCGGGCCACCTGGTCGTAAGGGCGGGCTTGCGCCAACAAGACAGCGGCCACTTGCTGCAAGGCCTGATCGCCCGCCACGTGCCCAAACTCGTCGTTGAAGTTCTTGAAGTGGTCCACGTCCACAAAAATCAAGGCCATGGACGCCCCCGTGCGCTCGATTCGGGCCAGTTCCTCACACA
The DNA here is from genome assembly GCA_963781205.1 of uncultured beta proteobacterium. Taxonomy (GTDB): domain Bacteria; phylum Pseudomonadota; class Gammaproteobacteria; order Burkholderiales; family Burkholderiaceae_C; genus Rhodoferax. The sequence continues at coordinate 100,478 of CAWAFG010000027.1, forward strand.
AAGTGTCATCGAAAGCGCGCCGATTGCTCAAGCCAGTCAAGGGGTCCAGTGTGGCTTGCTGGCGGAGCAGCCCATTCACGTCTTCCAATTGTTTCTGGTAGCCCTCCAATTGGAGTTGGCGCAACTGCTGTACCCCCGCCATCTCGCGCAACTGGGCCTGGTTGCGGCGTAACTCCAACAAGGTGACGACCTGCCGGGACAAAGCCAACAAAGCCGCCCGAGAACGGGCGTCCAGAACTTTCGGCACGCGATCAATCACGCACACCGTCCCCAGCTTGACACCGGCAGGGGTGATTAACGGCGCACCCGCATAAAAGCGGATGCCCAACTCCCCTGTCACCAACGCGTTATTGGCAAAGCGGGGATCTTCCAAGGCGTCCCTCACCTCAAAGATATCACTGTCACTGGCGATTGCGTGCGCACAAAAAGCATCTTGAATAGGCGTTTGTGTCACGCATACCCCCACCTTGGCTTTGAACCACTGGCGCTCGCTGTCCAGCAGGGACACCAAGGCAATGGGCACATCGCAGATAGCGGCGGCCAGCATGAGCACGTCGTCATAGGCCTGCTCCGCAGGGGTGTCCATGATCTGGTAGGCGTCCAAAGCGTCTAAGCGCTTCGCTTCGTCAGGGGATACAGGTGACGTCATACGCGGGGCCTCTGCCTGGGTGTTTTTATCAGGCCATCATACCGGCTTGCTCGTCCTAAACGGTGACGCACCACGGCGCCGCATCGTGCGCATAGGCCATCCACAACGCCCACGTGGCGCTGGCGGCCAGGGCCAAACCGGCGATTCTGACGCCCCAGTCGCCCGTGCTACCGCCGCCCAGTCGCAACCAAAGCCAAGGCCCGGCCAGCAAAGACACGCCCGATCCCAACGCAAACAAGGCCATCACCATGGCGCCGTCCAGGGCATGGCCACTGAGCGACGCCACCAGCAAGGCGGAGTAAAGCAGTCCGCAAGGCAGAAAGGTCCACAAGGCGCCAATGGCCAACGGCGCCCCCCGCCCACGCCCCTGCGCCAGAGAGCGAGCACCGGCCCAAATTTTCCGCCCGGTTTTTTCCAGCCAAATCGGCTGGCGGGCTTTCCACATCAGCAGCAATCCAAGAACGAGCGTGGCCACATGAAACAGGGTCCAGACCGGTCGAAGCGCGGCCGACTGCACCGTCAGCCAGCCCAGCCCCTGCATGGAGGCCGCCGCCAGTGCACCCAGCGCGGAGTAGCCGATCAGGCGCCCTAGTTGAAAGCTCAACAAAGCGGAGTTTTTATGGGGCCCAGCCGCCTGGCCAATACCGGCACAGGCCGCGCCACACATGGCAATGCAATGCGGCCCACCAGCCAAGCCCATTAATAGTGCGGTTACCGCGAGAGAAGTCTGCATCCCGCAATGCTAGATGATCTTGGAAAGATCGGCTCTGGCACGGTCAGATTGCAGATAGCGGTCAAACACCATGGCCACGGCACGCACAACAGCCCAACCGCTGGGCGTGACCTGGATACCGGCGCGATCCACAGCGATCACTCCCTGCGCCACAAAAGCCTCCAGCGCCACCAATTCCGAAGCGAAGTAGTCTGGGAAGTGAATCAGATAGCCCAGCTCAATGGACTCAAATGAGACTTCGCCCTGGCACATCAGCGCCATGATGATGGCGCGCCGAACCAGGTCATCGCGGGTCAAGGCGATTCCCCGCACCACCGGGAAAATGCCTTGAGCCAAACGGTCCGAATACTCCTCCAGCGTCAAGGCATTCTGGCTGTAAGTGGCCCCAATTCGCCCCATGGCCGACACACCCAGACCAATCAGGTCGCAATCAGGCTGGGTGCTATAGCCCTGAAAATTGCGGTGTAACCGCCCCTGCCATTTGGCGATGGCCAACGAGTCAGTCGGCAACGCAAATAGATCGAGACCCACATGAACGTAGCCGGCTGCCAACAGCGAGGCCATTGAGTTTTTCTGCATGGTCGATTTGGCAGCATCACTGGGCAGCGCGGCCGGGACGATGTGGCGCTGTGGCTTGAAGCGCTGAGGCAAGTGGGCAAAGGCGTACACCGCAATGCGATCAGGTCGCAGTTCAATCACCTCCGACAGGGAGCGCTCAAACGATTCAGGGCTTTGCAAGGGCAGGCCATAAATCAAGTCCACGGAGATGGCATCAAAGTGCTTCTGGCGGGCCGCATGAAACAGCTGCACGACTTGTTCTGCCGGCTGAACCCGGTGCACCGCCTTTTGCACAGCCGGGTCAAAATCCTGAATCCCGATGCTCAGGCGGTTGAATCCCAGCGCAGCCAAGGTGTCCAGCCGAGAGGCGTCAACGGTACGTGGATCAACCTCGATGGTGTATTCACCGCCCGGCACCAGCCTGAAATTGCGCCGCAACATGCTCATCAAGTCGCTCAACTCGGCGTCATTCAAAAAAGTAGGCGTGCCGCCGCCCACGTGCAATTGGCTCACTGGTTGCCCCACCCCCAACTCTGCGGTATGAAGCTCGACCTCGCGGGAGAGGTCCTTCAGATAGGGACCGGCCCGCTCGTGTTGGCGAGTGACCACCTTGTTGCAGGCGCAAAAGTAGCAAGCAGTCTCACAAAATGGGATGTGGACATAAAGGGACAGGGACCGCCCAGTCGCGCCCGGACCAGAGCGGCGTTGCGCCAGCGCCTGTTGGTATTCCTTGGCCCCAAAGGCTTCGACAAAGCGATCCACCGTCGGAAAAGAGGTGTAGCGGCAACCCGAGGTACTTAGCAGACAGAGCAAGTCTTTCAAATCAGGGTGGGCAGCATCGGCATTCATGGGCAATCCTTGGCAAGGCAGGAAATATGCACTTAACAGCGGTCAAAAAATTTGACCTTGGTCAACCTCATTTCAAATAACGCCGCCAGGTTCATTTGACTTAGATCAGGAAGTTCACGGTTCGACGCCAAATGGTGCCAAAATGAGCCGTATGAACCCCATCACCCTAAAAGTCGCTTGCTCCAGTTGTAATCTGAAAGAGTTGTGCATGCCGCTCGGATTGACGCCGGACGAGTTGGACCGAGTCGATGAGGTCGTGGCGGCCCGGCGCAAAGTCAAGCGAGGCACCACGCTGTTCCGAACCGGCGAGCGATTCACCAGCCTGTTTGCCATCCGCACCGGTTTTTTCAAAACCAGCGTGGTCTCTGAAGATGGCAAAGACCAAGTCACCGGGTTTCAAATGGCTGGGGAGATCATCGGTTTGGACGGCATCGTTAATGACCACCACACCTGCGACGCCGTGGCTCTGGAAGATGCCGAGGTCTGTGTGATGCCTTTTGATCGTGTAGAAGAGTTGTCGCGGGAAGTGATTTCACTGCAGCGCCATGTCCACAAAATCATGAGCCGGGAAATTGTGCGTGAACACGGCGTGATGCTGCTGCTGGGCAGCATGCGGGCCGAAGAACGATTGGCAGCGTTCTTGCTCAACCTGGTTCAGCGCCTCAATGCCCGGGGTTTCTCCAAATCCGAATTGGTCCTGCGCATGACGCGCGAAGAGATTGGCAGCTACCTGGGCTTAAAGCTGGAGACCGTGAGCCGTACTTTCTCGAAATTTGTGGAAGACGGCATTGTGGAAGTCAAACAGCGCCACATTCGCATCGTGAATGAAGAGATGTTGAAAGACATCGTCAACCCCAAAGCCTGCAATTGATCCGTGCAGACATGAAAAAAGCCGGGTTTCCCCGGCTTTTTTCATGGTGAATTGCTCGCAGCGATTCGAGGCTTTCCTTCACCAACAGGTGATCACTTGGGCATGATCACGCTGTCGATCACGTGAATCACACCATTGTCTGCCGCAATGTCCGTGGCCGTCACTTTGGCGCCGTCCACCATCACGCCTCCCATGGTCTTGACGGTAATTTCAGAGCCCTGAACAGTTTTGACTTTGCCGGCTTTGACATCGGCGGCCATCACCTTGCCGGGTACCACGTGGTAAGTCAAAACAGCGGTCAGTTTCGCTTTGTCTTTCAACAAGGCATCAAGATCGGCTTTAGGAATTTTGGCGAATGCCGCATCGGTTGGGGCAAACACCGTGAACGGGCCGGGACCTTTGAGCGTATCAATCAAACCTGCAGCGGTGAGCGCTGTGGCCAAGGTTTTAAAGCTACCAGCGGCAACCGCCGTGTCAACGATGTCCTTGGCTTGAACGGAAAAAGCGACGCCAAAGGCCAAAGCGGTGGCGAGAATGGTTTTTTTCATGAAGCTCTCCAAAAGGTAGATGTCAATTTTGAAACGTCAAAAATGTGACGTGCCCCAACGATACAACCAAACAGTAACCTTAAAATCTTTATGGTATAAAAAGTTACCACATGGTATTTATTTGAATCGACAAGGATTTAACACCGGGCCATACGCAGCACTCCACTCGCATTCCAAGGGCGTGGCCATCGCACGACCGTTAACAGGGAGCACAAGCGGGCTCGAAATTTCGAAAAAAAATTCACCAATACCCGGGCGAACCCAGATAAGCCCTGCCCCGCCCACCGATCAAAACGTCATGATGGCTCGCACCATCAAATCACTTGACACTAGAGTCGCTATAGGGTTTCCAATAGAGGTGCTTTAAGGAAAACCATGTCTGCTCACTGCTGCGAACACAAAACACCCACCGCGTCGACCATCGAGAACCTCGGGCGATACCGCCGCATCCTGTGGATTGCCTTGATCATCAATGCCTTCATGTTTTTGGTGGAGATCCTGGCGGGCTACACCTCGGGCTCACTGTCACTGTTGGCTGATGCGATTGACTTCGCCGGCGACGCCGCCAACTACGCCGTGTCTCTGGCTGTCCTGTCGGCGGCCTTGGTGTGGCGCGCGCGCGCCGCCATGGTGAAGGCGCTCAGCATGATCGCCTTTGGACTTTTTATTCTGACCCGGGCGGGCTGGTCAGCCCTGAACGGCACCGTGCCAGACGCGCCAACCATGGGGGTGATCGGCCTAGCGGCTTTGGTTGCCAATGTGGCCGTGGCCTGGATGCTTTACGCGTTTCGAGAGGGCGACGCCAACATGCGCAGTGTCTGGCTATGCTCGCGTAACGACGCAATTGGCAACTTGGCGGTCATGGCCGCTGCTGTGGGCGTATTTGGCACCGGGCAAGCATGGCCGGACGCAGTGGTGGCGGCTGTCATGTCCAGTTTGGCCCTGCATGGCGGCTGGCAAGTGTTGCGCCAGGCACGCACGGAACTGGCGGCTGGCCCCGCGCACGACGCGCACGGTGACTCGCACTGAAATAGCTATTCATTTGATAGCTACTTGCGCTTACGCCATATGCCTACAGTGCCAATTTTCGTCACAATATAATGCGGGCATGAATGCCCCAGACGCGCCGCTCTTTTACACAGCGATCACCGAACCCGATCAACAACAATTTGATGCATGGACCGAGCAACCCCTGCTTGTCTCCATGGAGCAAGGTGGCATCGATTGGCCCAGCTCTTGCCGGGGCGGCAACTGCCGAACCTGTATTGGAAAACTCTCAAAAGGGTCGGTTCGTTACGAGATGGAATGGCCTGGCCTGAGTGCCGAAGAAAAGGCAGAGGGCTACATCCTGCCTTGCGTCGCCTACCCCTGCTCTGACCTCACATTGGGTCGCGAAGACCTATGACGTTGACCGCGAGTCGGGCCTGGGGATTTTCTTGAACCGAATTTTTCGGTCGAGTTCAATGGCGTCTTTCTTCACCTGACGCTCAGCATCCATCTTCTGCCCCTCGGCCAGCCAGATCGCAAACTCTTCAGGCGTCTCCAGCGTGATACGCCCCATGACCGCCGCGCGGAAATCGTAGATGGCGATTTCTGCGGCCTTCTGAAGATTGATCTTCTTGCCCCCCTGCAAGGCGCCCCGCTTGCGACCAATAGCCTCCAGCAAGACCTCATCGGTCATTTGGGCCACGCCCTCCAGTTTGAAGCGACCCTCGACTTGTGCCGGGTAATTGGCAATCAGGTAGTCCAGTAGCTCTAGCGCCACCTCTTCTTCATTGAAGGCATTGCGACCAATGGCGCCGCTGGCTGCTAGGTTGTAGCCACTTTTGGCGACGATGATGCGCGGCCAAAGTACACCCGGTGTGTCATACAGGTAGAAATCGTCGGCCATCGAAATCCGCTGCTCCAGCTTGGTGATGCCCGCCTCATCACCCGTTTTGGCGGCCCGTTTGCCAGCCAGCGTGTTGATGAGTGTGGATTTACCCACGTTGGGAATGCCGCAAATCAACACCCGCATGGGCTTGACCATGCCGCCGCGATTGGGTGCCAGCGCAAAGCACGCCGCTGCCAACGCCTTGGCAGGTGCCGTCATGCTGGCGTCCAGGCCAATGGCCTTGGTATCGGGCAGTTGGTTGTAGTGGGCCAGCCACTGCTCCGTACGCACCGGGTCCGCCAAATCTTGTTTGTTGAGCACCTTGAGCGCGGGCTTGCCCGCCGTCAACTCAGCCAACATCGGGTTCGCGCTAGACCCGGGCAAGCGCGCGTCGAGGAGTTCGATCACAACATCAATATTCTTGATGCGATCGCCGATGGCCTTTTTGGTCAAATGCATGTGACCAGGAAACCATTGAATAGCCATTTTTTGTCCTTATCGAGGCAAACCGTGGTGCGCCACCGCGCCACCTATACCGATGGCGCATTGTCCCTTGCTTGGGCGACGGTCAGCGCCACGAGTTAAAACCGCGCGCTGAAGGGAAGAAAAACGCGCCAACGCTAGCGAGTTTTTGCCTCAATAGCCGCTTTAAGCCGTGGCAGCATGGCTTGCATAGCCACCCGGCCGGCCAAGATGGAACGCCTGCGGGCACCAAAATCAGAGCTGCCCACGCCCGCCAACGAAGGCCGCACCACCACGTCCGCGTCCTTTAATTCGAAATCATTGATGCTTTTGCCCATGATGGCGAAGGTTTGCATCAAAATTTGCAACGTGTCGCTGGCCGGATTGCCTTCAGGCGAGCTGGAGATGTCTACCGCGATCACCAAGTCAGCCCCCATTTGCTGGGCGTATCGCACGGGAACGGGCGACACCAAACCACCATCCACATATTCACGCCCTGAAATCTTGACGGGCTGGAACAAGGCCGGCACAGCACTGGACGCACGAACCGCTGTCGCGGTGTCACCCCGGCGAAACAGCACACCCGCGCCACTGTTCAAATCCGTGGCAACAATGCCCAACGGCAGCGGCATCGCCTCAATGGGGCGATTGTTGACCTGCGCGCTGACATACCGGGCCAATGCGGCACCGCGCAACATACCTCGGCTGAAAATGGGCAGCGTCCAATCTGCGAAGGTGGCCTCTTCCATGGTCTCTGCGATCTGCTGAAGTTCGGCGCCCTTTTTGCCATCTGCGTACAAAGCAGCCACCAGACTCCCAGCCGAGGTACCAACCACCAGTGACGGTTGAATGCCGGCTTCCTCCAGCACTTGAATCACGCCCACATGGGCAAATCCACGGGCGGCGCCCCCCCCCAGCGCAAGCCCGATTCGCGGCGCCTTTTTGACCACCGCTTGGGGCGACACCGGCGTGGCTACAGGCGTGGTTGGCGCAGGTACTGTCGCGCAACCCCAAAGAGTTGCCACCCATAGGCCCACCACAACAGGTCGCCCAAATGCTCTGAGAAATCTCATTTAATGATAATGATTCGCGTTTATGTTAGGATCAGATTTTATCTTAAAGCACCCCAACGCCATGATGATCAAACACATTCCTGCAGCCTGCGCTCTTCTTTTCACCTGCGCGAGCGGCTTTGCACAGGAGCAGACGCTGAACATTTATTCAGCCCGCCACTACCCCACAGATGAGGCCCTGTACACCAATTTCACTACCGCCACCGGCATCAAAATCAACCGTGTTGACGCCGATGACGCGGGTATCTTGGCGCGCCTGAAAGCGGAAGGAACCTCTTCGCCAGCGGATGTGATCTTGTTGGTGGATGCCTCCCGTTTGTGGCGCGGAGAGACCGATGGCTTGTTCCAGCCGATCAAATCCAAGGTGCTTGACGCGGCCATCCCCGCCCAATACCGCGCCAAAACCACCAGTGACGGCGGCACACCCTGGTTTGGCTTTTCAACCCGTGCTCGCGTGGTGGTTTACAACAAGGTGAAAGTCCAAAAGGAAGATGTGGACACCTACGAAGAGTTGGGCGACCCCAAGAACAAGGGCAAACTTTGTATCCGTTCGGGCTCTCACCCCTACAACCTGTCATTGTTTGGTGCTGTCATTGAACACATGGGTGAGAAAAATGCCGAAAGCTGGCTCAAAGGCATGGTGGACAACATGGCCCGCAGCCCCAAAGGTGGCGACACAGATCAAATCAAAGGCGTGGCCTCCGGAGAGTGCGGTATTGCGGTCACCAATTCCTACTATCTCGCTCGCTTGATGCGCTCGGACAAACCAGAGGACAAAGCGGTCGTGGATCGCATTGGTGTGGTTTTCCCCAATCAATCCAGTTGGGGCACTCACGTGAACATTGCAGGCGGTGCGGTGGCCAAAAATGCCAAAAACCCTGCCAATGCGGTCAAGTTCCTGGAGTATCTGGCCAGCGCATCCGCGCAAGACCACTTTGCCAATGGCAACAATGAATGGCCAGTGGCCAATGGCGTCAAGATTAACAACGCGGCATTGCAAGCCATGACAGGCGGCTCTTTCAAGAGCGAGACCATTCCCATCAGCGTGATTGGAATGAATCAAGTCAAAGTGCAGCAAATGCTGGACCGCGTCGGTTTCAAATAAAACCAGGTTGTCAAACCGTTATCCTTGGGCGCTTTTCCCGACCGGGGAAGATGCCTAACAAGGATAACCATGAAACTATTAACCATTGCCGCAACGCTCTTCATTGCGCTGGGCGCTGGCACCGTGATCGTTGGCCAACTGGGCCTATTGAGTGGGAAAACGCCTGACAACTTGGGCGTTTTGGCGGGGAAACTTCAGCCCCCCTCTCTCACCCCCAACAGCGTCAGCAGTCAGACAAATCTGTACCCTGAACACCCGCAAAAAGAATACGCCTCAATTTCGCCTTTGACCTACACGGGTGACGCAACGGAGGCGATGGGCAAACTGGCCCTCATTTTGAAGAGCCAAAAGGGGACCGTTCTGGTTACCACGCAACCCGATTACATCTATGCACAAAGCACCACTGCGGTGCTTAAATTCACTGATGATGTGGAGTTTTGGCTGGACCGCCAGAATTCGATGATTCAGGTGCGCTCTGCGAGCCGCTTGGGCCGCAAAGACTTTGGCGTGAACCGAGCCCGGATTGAAGCCATCCGGGCTCAATTCTCTTCTTAGCCGGCCGTCGCCTCGCGGGTTTCAGGCTTGGACTTGCCCTCTTTCTTGGGCAGTGGCTGAATATCCAGCAAGACTTCGGTCTTGCTTTCATCTTTATCGTCCAGATCCACCGTCAAGCGACCGCCCTCGGTCAACCGGCCAAACAGCAACTCGTCCGCCAAGGCCCGACGAATCGTGTCCTGGATCAGCCGTTGCATAGGACGTGCGCCCATCAGAGGGTCGAAGCCCTTCTTGGCCAAATGCTTGCGCAGCTTGTCCGTGAAAGTAACTTCCACCTTCTTGTCAGCCAACTGAGCTTCCAGTTGCAATAGAAACTTGTCCACCACGCGCAAGATGACGGTTTCATCCAGTGCCTTGAAGCTCACCACCGCGTCCAGCCGATTGCGGAACTCTGGCGTAAACAGGCGCTTGATATCAGCCATCTCATCGCCCGATTCCCGAGGATTCGTGAAGCCGATGGTCGACTTGTTCATGGTCTCGGCACCCGCATTGGTGGTCATGATGATGATCACGTTGCGGAAATCCGCCTTGCGCCCGTTGTTGTCCGTCAGGGTGCCGTGGTCCATGACCTGCAGCAACACATTGAAGATCGCAGGGTGAGCTTTCTCGATCTCATCGAGCAGCAACACACAATGCGGCTTCTTGGTCACGGCCTCAGTCAGCAAACCACCTTGGTCAAAGCCCACATAGCCGGGAGGCGCGCCAATCAGGCGACTCACGGCATGCTGCTCCATGTACTCACTCATGTCAAAGCGAATGAGATCGATCCCCATGATGTAAGCCAACTGCTTGGCGGCTTCGGTTTTGCCGACGCCGGTGGGGCCGCTGAACAAGAAGGAACCAATGGGCTTGTCGCCTTTGCCCAAACCCGAGCGGGCCATCTTCACGGCAGAGCTGAGCATGTCCAATGCTTTGTCCTGGCCAAAGACGACATTACGCAAATCCCGCTCAAGTGTTCTCAGCTTGCCACGGTCGTCGTTGGAGACGTTGGCGGGCGGAATGCGCGCAATTTTGGCAACAATTTCCTCGATCTCTGACTTGCCAATGATCTTCTTGCGCTTGGAGGGCGCCAAGATTCTTTGCGCAGCACCGGCTTCATCAATTACGTCAATCGCCTTGTCCGGCAATTGGCGGTCATTGATGTATTTGGCGCTCAACTCGGCAGCCGCCTGCAAGGCAGCCACAGCGTACTTGACGTTGTGGTGCTCTTCAAAGCGGGACTTGAGCCCCTTGAGAATATCCACGGTCTGGTCAATGGTGGGCTCGACCACATCGACTTTTTGGAAACGGCGGGACAACGCTGCGTCCTTCTCGAAAATACCGCGGTATTCGGTGAAGGTCGTCGCGCCAATGCACTTGAGTTGGCCCGAACTTAAACCAGGCTTCAGCAAGTTGGACGCATCCAACGTGCCGCCAGAGGCTGCACCGGCGCCAATCAGCGTGTGAATCTCATCGATGAACAGCACGGCATGAGGCTTTTCTTTGAGCGACTTGAGAACGCCTTTCAAACGCTGCTCGAAATCACCGCGGTACTTGGTACCAGCCAGCAAAGCCCCCATGTCCAGCGAGTAGACAATGGCTTCCGCCAGAATCTCAGGTACATCTTTTTGCGTGATGCGCCATGCCAAGCCCTCGGCGATGGCGGTCTTGCCCACGCCGGCTTCACCCACCAGAAGCGGGTTGTTTTTGCGGCGACGGCAAAGAATCTGAATGACGCGCTCAACTTCATATTCGCGGCCAATCAGCGGATCGATCTTGCCGTCCTTGGCCAACTGGTTGAGGTTGACCGTGTACTGCTCCAGCGGTGAGGACTTCTCATTCTTTTCAGATCCGCCCTCCTCGCCCTCAGCCTGGCTTTCACCGGCTTTGGATGGCTCAGGAGGATCACTCTTTTTGATGCCGTGCGCAATGAAATTCACCACATCCAAGCGGGTAACACCTTGCTGGTGCAGGTAATACACGGCGTGGGAATCTTTCTCGCCAAAGATGGCGACCAGCACATTGGCGCCAGTCACCTCTTTTTTGCCACTGCCCGTGGACTGCACGTGCATGATGGCGCGCTGAATCACGCGTTGGAAACCCAGGGTGGGCTGAGTGTCAACATCATCAGAACCTGCCACTTGGGGCGTGTTGTCCTTGATAAAGTTGGTCAACGACTTGCGCAGGTCATCGATGTTGGCGGAACACGCCCGAAGCACCTCGGCGGCACTGGGGTTGTCCAGCAGAGCCAGCAACAAGTGCTCCACCGTGATGAATTCGTGACGCTGTTGACGGGCTTCAACAAACGCCATATGAAGGCTGACTTCCAATTCTTGGGCAATCATGTTTTTCCTTTAATAGCTTTGTTTCGATCTAACTGTAATCCGATTTGGGCATCAATACCCTGAGTTCAACCCCAGCTCTAAAAATCGACGGGTTCGCTGATGCATTTCAGGGGATGCCCGGCCTGTGCCGCAGCATCCAGTACTTGGTCCACTTTGGTGGCCGCCACATCGCGTGAATACACGCCGCAAACGCCTCTGCCGTCCAAGTGAATCTTCAGCATGATTTGAGTCGCGGCTTCCAAGTCTTTGGAAAAGTATTCCTGAATCACGACAACCACAAACTCCATAGGGGTGTAATCGTCGTTCAGCATGACCACTTGGTACATCTGCGGTGGCTTGGCTTTCAGCGTGCGCCGTTCCAGCACCACCGCCTCACCTTCATCTCTATCAGGCAGTTGGGCCGGTGGCGTCTTGGGTAGTGTGGGTTTTTTGGTTGCCATGATTTCATTCTATCGAGCGCGCCATCGCACCACAGCACTGAGGTGAATTGGCGACAATTTCAGGCGATTCAAGCCTGCAAAGCAAAAAACCGCCCAAGGCCTCGGCCCGGACGGTCTGACATCAAGCACGATGACACCGCGCTCAAGACAATTGACAAGGTTTACATGTTGTCAATCATGACTTGGCCAAAGCCGGAGCAGCTGACCTGCGTAGCGCCATCCATCAGGCGGGCAAAGTCATAGGTGACTTTCTTGCTGTGGATGGACTTTTTCATCGAACTGATGATGAGGTCTGCGGCCTCGGTCCAACCCATGTGACGCAGCATCATCTCGGCCGAGAGAATCTCGGAGCCGGGGTTGACATAGTCTTTACCTGCGTACTTGGGCGCTGTGCCGTGTGTTGCTTCAAAGCAAGCCACCGAATCCGACAAATTCGCGCCGGGCGCGATACCAATGCCACCCACTTGTGCGGCCAAAGCGTCAGAGACGTAGTCGCCGTTCAGGTTCAAGGTCGCAATGACGCTGTATTCGGCGGGACGCAACAAGATTTGCTGCAGGAACGCATCAGCGATGCTGTCCTTCACGATGATGTCCTCGGCCGGTTTTCGGGTTCTTGAACTTGCACCAAGGTCCGCCGTCAATCAATTCGGCACCAAACTCCTTTTGCGCCAGGGCGTAGGCCCAATCACGGAAGCCACCTTCGGTGTACTTCATGATGTTGCCTTTGTGAACAATGGTCAGGCTCGGCTTGTCGTTGTCAATGGTGTATTGCAAGGCCTTGCGCACCAAACGCTCCGTGCCTTCGCGTGACACGGGTTTGACGCCAATGCCAGAGGTGTTGGGGAAACGAATCTTGGTGACACCCATTTCCTCTTGCAGAAACTTGATCAGTTTTTTGGCCTTGTCGGACTCGGCCTCGAACTCAATACCCGCGTAAATGTCTTCGGAGTTCTCGCGGAAGATGACCATATTGGTCTTGTGCGGCTCTTTGACCGGGCTGGGCACGCCGTCAAAGTACTGGATGGGGCGCAGGCAGACGTACAGGTCAAGCTCCTGACGCAAGGCCACGTTCAATGAACGAATGCCGCCACCCACCGGTGTGGTCAGCGGACCTTTGATGGAAACCACATATTCGCGCAGAGCCTGCAGGGTTTCTTCGGGCAACCAAACGTCAGGGCCATAGACGTTGGTCGATTTCTCACCCGCAAACACCTCCATCCAATGAATTTTTTTCTTGCCTGCGTAGGCTTTGGCGACGGCCGCATCGACCACCTTGAGCATCACGGGCGTGATGTCCACCCCAGTGCCATCACCTTCAATGAACGGAATGATCGGCTGATCCGGCACATTCAATGACATGTCGGCGTTGACGGTGATTTTCTGGCCTTCTGAGGGCACCTTGATGTGTTGGTACATGTAGCAATGTCTCCGTGATGGGGTTCAGTCTGCGCATTGTCAAAGCCGAAACTGCCCGAAATAAGCAAGTCGGACCAGGCTACTTGACGCAAAAATATTTTAGAGCCAAAAGATTGCCACCGACTGTCGCGTTGGCAAGCCCGTCCCACAGGCGACCCCAATCGCATGATGTACAGCAGGTTTTAACGAATAGAGTCCAAAACTGGGGGGCCCGCAGTCCGGCCTTTTGCGCCAAAATCGGGGGATGAAACTCCTCGCCATCGCCCTGCTCGGTCTGAGCGCTTCTTTGAGCGCCTTCAGCCAAAATGCCAACACCCCTCAAATGGATTTGCCTCGCATCAAGTTGTCGGCCGGCATGCACCTGATCGACACCCAGGTCGCGCACACCAACGAGCAGCGTCAAATTGGTTTGATGCACCGCCCCACCATGCCGCAAACAGAAGGCATGCTGTTCGTTTTTGACGAGCCTGCAACCCAGTGCTTCTGGATGAAAAACACCCTGTTGCCTTTGACAGCAGCGTTTGTGGCGGATGATGGTGTCATCGTGAATCTGGCCGACATGAAGCCACAAACCACCGACTCGCATTGCTCAACGCAACCGGTTCGCTTTGTTTTGGAAATGAATCAGGGCTGGTTCGCCAAGAAGGGGATCAAGGCCGGATCAAAACTGGGCGGCGCTCCGTTCAACGTCAAGTAAAGCGCCGCAATCACTCATTTTTTCATAGCGACTGGCGCATACCAAGCGGGCGCTAGAGCCACAATTGGCACAAAAAAAAGCCACCGAAATCCGGTGGCTTTTTTCACGCCTCAGGCGTTCGCTGATTAGGCGAAATTGGCTTCCGCAAAGCCCCAGTTCACCAACTTGTCGAGGAAGGTCTCAACAAACTTGGGACGGGCGTTGCGGTAGTCGATGTAGTAGGCATGCTCCCACACGTCCACGGTCAGCAAGGCTTTGTCAGCGCTGGTCAAAGGTGTGCCAGCAGCGCCGGTGTTGACGATGTCAACTGAACCGTCAGCTTTTTTGACCAACCAGGTCCAGCCAGAACCGAAGTTGCCCACAGCGGACTTGACGAAGGCTTCCTTGAAGGCCGCGTAAGAACCCCACTTGGCATTGATGGCCGTGGCCAACGCGCCGGTAGGCTCGCCGCCGCCGTTTGGCTTCATGCAGTTCCAGAAAAAGGTGTGGTTCCAGATTTGTGCGGAATTGTTGTAGATGCCGCCGCTGGATTTTTTAACGATCTCTTCCAGAGACATGGACTCGAACTCGGTGCCTTTTTGCAGGTTGTTCAAGTTGACCACGTAAGCGTTGTGGTGCTTGCCGTGGTGAAACTCCAGGGCTTCCTGGGAGTAATGGGGCGCCAAAGCGTCAATGGCGAAAGGCAGGGCTGGCAGGGTATGTTCCATGAGGTCCTCTTGAGTTTGTTGTGTTGAACAACGATTGTAGAAACTTTAGCTAGTTGGGTTCGGTCACCCGCAAATCAACCGCGCCGTCCGAAAGGGTGGCCCGCACCGCCTGGCCCGGCGCTGTTTGCGACACGCTGGTGATGGTATCGCCCTGGGCGGTGCTGAGCCAAGCATAGCCGCGCTGCAGCACCAGGCTGGGGTCCAGCAGTCCCAGTCGCAAGGCCGCGCGCTGCAATCGATCATCCTGACGCTGCTGACCCCGGGTGAGCGCGGTGGGCAACGCCGACTGCACCGCGTCCAGCGTCTGCCTCTCCTGGCGCAGAACTTGGCGGGCCGACAACTGCAGGCGCTGGGCAGCAGATGCCAAGCGACCATGCTGTCGTGCCATCAGAGCAGACGGGCGCCCCATGCGGGCGGCTGCCACATCCAGTCGCTGGCTTTGCTGGTCCAGATGGCGCAGCACGGTGTCGTCCAGGCGTTGGGCGGCGCGCTCCAGCGCACTCAGCCAGACATCACGCGGCTGGGACACCAGTTCGGCCGCAGCGGTTGGCGTGGGCGCACGCAGATCGGCGACAAAGTCGGCGATGGTGAAGTCCGTTTCATGGCCCACCCCGCACACCAGCGGCACCGGGCTGAGCGCCACCGTGCGTGCCAACTGCTCGTCGTTGAAGGCCCACAGGTCTTCCATCGAACCGCCACCCCGCACCAAAATAATCACATCGATCACCGGTGCACTTGCACTCTTCCCCCGCGACTTCTTGGGTATCAAATCAGGCTCTAGCGCTCGTCCTTCCTGCGCAAGATGGTATAAATTTGATAGCGCCGAGATGAGCTCCCGAGGCGCCTGGGCACCCTGTACCGAGGCTGGCGCGACCACCACAGGAATGTGCGGCACACGCCGTTGCAGCGCGGTCATCACATCATGCAGGGCGGCCGCCCCCAAAGACGTGACCACGCCGATGCCACGCGGCATCACGGGCAGCGGGCGTTTTCGCGCCGCGTCGAACAATCCTTCGCTTTCCAGCTTGGCTTTGAGTTTGAGGAACTGCTCGAACAAGGCGCCCTGGCCGGCCCGGCTCATGCTTTCAACAATCAACTGCAAATCGCCACGCGGCTCGTACACCCCCAGACGACCCCGCACCTCAACCAACTCGCCATCGCGCGGCGCAAAGTCCAGTGAGACCGCCGCCCGTCGAAACATGGCGCAGCGCAGTTGGCCACTTTCATCTTTCAGCGAGAAATAGCAGTGCCCGCTGGCCGCCCGCGAGAAACCCGATATTTCACCCCGCACCGTGACCGGGTTGAAGCGCGCCTCCAGCGCATCGGCAATGGCGCGACACAGCGCCCCTACTGGCCAGACCCTGGCTTCTGGCAAATGCAAGGATCGCTCAAGCATGGACACAGCCCCCACTCAAAGAAGTTGCGCTGTGACCCAGTTCACAGAAAGCGGGCGACCTGTCAGACGCCGCAGAGCAGACTTGACAAGAGGGTTGAGCCGCGAATCGTGTTGATTTCATTGTGTTTTCTGTTGCTTAATTTGTAATCGATCTGTCACAAGCCCCGACTGGCGCGGCTTGGCGACAGTTGTTCAATCAGTTCTTCACAAAGTTATCCACAGTTTTTGTGGGCGAATCGACCAACATCGAGGCGTCGCCGACATCGCAGGAGGGCCGACAAGGGGACCGCCCCAACGCAAAACCCGGTAGTCCATAATTGCGGGGCTTTTCATCTGCGCGGAGATTCACTTTGTTTTCAATCATACAAGCGGCAGGTTGGCCGATATGGCCGCTGATTGCCTGCTCCATTCTGGGCCTGGCACTCGTCATTGAGCGCTTCGTCAGCCTCAAAACCGTCAAAATTGCGCCGCCCCAGTTGCTCGACGAGGTCTTGACCGTCTCTCGCACCGCGGTGCCTGCGCCCGATGTGGTGACACAGTTGGAAAAAAATTCCATGATGGGCGAGGTACTGGCCAGCGGTTTGAGAACCCTGAACCACAACCCACGCTGCAGTGAAGAAGAGTTGCGCTCTGCCATGGAGAGCTCCGGTCGCCTGGTGGCGCATCGTCTGGAGCGTTACCTGAGCACGCTGGCCACCATCGCCTCAGCCGCCCCGCTGATGGGCCTGTTTGGCACCGTGGTCGGCATGATCGAAATTTTTGGCTCGCAGGCCCCCACGGGTGGCGGCGGCAACCCGGCCCAGTTGGCGCATGGTATTTCCATTGCGCTGTACAACACGGCCTTTGGTTTGATTGTGGCCATTCCAGCCCTGATTTTCTGGCGTTACTTCCGGGGCCGGGTGGATGCCTATTTGCTCACGCTGGAACTGGCCTCCGAGCGCTTGGCCCGACACCTCAACACGCTGAGAAAGTGATGCGATTCCGGACCCGCTCCCGTTCGGGCGATGAGCCTGAAATCAACCTGATCCCCTTCATTGACGTGCTGCTGGTGGTGCTCATCTTTTTGATGCTGTCCACCACCTACAGCAAGTTCACCGAACTGCAATTGAAGCTGCCCGTGGCCGACGCTGACGCCCAGCGCGACTACCCCAAAGAGGTGATCGTCACGGTCACCTCCGAAGGCAGCTACGCCATCAATAAGGTTCCCGTGGAGGGCCGTGGGCCGGAGGCGCTCGCCGCTGCACTGACTGCCGGTGCCAAAGCGGGCAGCGAGTCCGTGGTGATCATCAACGCCGACGCCAATGCCAAACACCAAGCCGTCATCACCGTGATGGAAGCGGCGCGCCGCGCAGGCATGAACCAAATCACCTTCGCCACCCAGTCGTCGACCCAGGCCGGGTCGAAGTAAAGCCATGGCGCCCGCCCAGCCCAAGGCATGGCAACAGGCCTTGACGCAGGCCTGGCTACACAAAGGGGCACTGGCCTGGAGCCTCTGGCCGATTTCCCTGTTGTATGGCGTGCTGACCCGGCTTCGCCAACGCATCTACGCCATCGGCTGGCTCCGCACTGAACACCTGCCGGTGCCGGTCATCGTGGTCGGGAACGTCATTGCTGGCGGATCGGGCAAAACCCCGGTGGTGATGGCCCTGGTTCAGCATCTCCAATCCAAAGGCATCCGCGTTGGGGTGATCTCACGCGGTTATGGCCGCCTCACCCAAGATTGCCGGGAAGTAACCTCAGGCAGCGCGGTGGCCGACGTGGGCGATGAACCCGCACTGATTCAACGCGCTACCCAGGCCCCGGTCTTTGTAGCGTCTCGCCGCGCAGAGGCCGCACAACAGCTGCTGGCCCGCTACCCTGACACCCAGGTCCTGGTCTGTGACGACGGGCTGCAACATCTGGCCTTGCACCGTGATCTTGAAATTTGCGTGTTTGACGACCGGGGCGTGGGCAATGGCTTTTTGTTGCCCGCCGGCCCGTTGAGAGAAACTTGGCCACGGTCGGTCGACTGGGTGCTGCATACCGGGTCCAGGCCGGCATTTGCAGGCTTCTCGGCCCAACGCACCTTAAGCAAATCGGCCATCAATGCGGCCGGCGAGCGCATCGAACTCGCAGCTTTGCAAGCAAAAAACCCTCAAAAACCGCTGCTGGCCGTCGCCGCCATCGCCAAACCGGATGACTTCTTTGCCATGTTGCGCGCGCAAGGTTTGCCTCTGTCGCAGACGCTGTCCCTGCCAGACCACTATTCTTTTGATAGCTGGTCATGCAATGATTACGAGGGCTACCAGGTGATTTGCACTGAAAAAGATGCCGTTAAATTGTGGCAACGCCAACCCGATGCGCTCGCCGTCCCATTGGTGCTCACCTTGGAACCAGAACTGTTGAAGCAGCTGGACGCCCGTCTGAACACACTCCTCGCCCCTCTTTGAACCCACCGCTATCATTGCGCCATGGACACACGCCTACTTGAACTATTGGTTTGCCCCGTCACCAAAGGGCCACTCACTTATGACCGCGAGAAGCAAGAACTGGTCTCTCGCAGCGCCCGCCTGGCCTACCCCGTGCGCGATGGCATTCCCGTGCTGCTGGAGAACGAGGCCCGCACGCTCACCGACGAGGAACTCGGGCTTTGAGCGTCGTAATCCTGATTCCGGCCCGGCTGGCCTCTAGTCGCCTGCCCAACAAGCCGCTGGCTGACATCGCGGGCGCACCCATGGTGGTGCGCGTGGCGCAGCGTGTGCAAGGTTTGAGCATTCAGGGCGAAGTGATTCGCGTGGTGGTGGCGGGTGACAGCCCGAACATCATTCAAGCCTGTGGGGACCACGGCGTGGCCGCCGTACTGACGCGCTCCGACCACCCTTCAGGCAGTGACCGTCTGGCGCAGGCCTGCCAGTTGCTTGGCCTGGACAACGACGATATCGTGGTCAACGTGCAAGGTGATGAGCCGCTGATCGACCCCGAGCTGGTGCTGGCCGTGGCCGAATTGTTGGCCCAAACCCCGGGCGCCAGCATGAGCACCGCGGCCCATGCCATCGACAACTTTGCCGACTACGCCAACCCAAACGTGGTCAAGGTGGTGCTTGACGCCCACGGTATCGCCCTCTATTTCAGTCGCGCGATGATCCCTTTTGAGCGCGACCGGCCCAACACCCTGCCCAACCCACCACCCCTGCGCCACATCGGCATTTACGGCTACCGCGTGGGCTTTTTGCGGCAGTTTCCCCAGTTGCCCCAAGCCCCCATGGAAGTGTCCGAATCACTGGAGCAATTACGCGCGCTGTGGCACGGGCATCGGATTGCAGTTCACACCGCCAGCCAGGCGCCTGGCCCGGGCGTTGACACGCCGGAAGACCTCCACCGAGTCCGCCAGCTTTTCCTACCATAAAGCACCCGGCATGTAAGCTGGCTACAAGCTGACACATGCTATTCTTCGAGGAAACGACGCATCGTTGCGGGCCTGCCAAACAGGCCCCACTTGCGGCCCAATTTTCAATAATTTCCCGAGGACACACATGAAATTGATCCTATTGGGCGCCCCCGGCGCCGGCAAAGGCACGCAGGCCACCTTCATCTGCCAAAAATACGGCATTCCGCAGATCTCAACAGGTGACATGTTGCGTGCCGCGGTGAAAGCGGGCACGCCACTGGGCATCGAAGCCAAAAAAATCATGGACACCGGTGGCTTGGTCAGTGATGAATTGATCATCAATCTGGTCAAGGAACGCATTGCGCAGGCCGATTGCGCGGGTGGTTTCCTATTTGATGGCTTTCCTCGCACCCTGCCCCAGGCAGATGCCATGAAGGCGGCTGGCGTGAATCTGGATTTTGTGCTGGAAATCGATGTACCCTTTGAGGCCATCATCGAGCGCATGAGCGGGCGTCGCTCCCACTCAGCCTCGGGTCGCACCTACCACGTCAAATTCAACCCCCCTAAAGTCGCAGGCGTTGACGACGTCACGGGCGAACCCCTGATTCAGCGCGAAGACGACAAAGAAGAAACCGTCAAGAAGCGCCTGGATGTGTACAGCGCCCAGACGCGCCCCTTGGTGGACTACTACTCCGAATGGGCCAAAGCCGAACCGGCCAAAGCCCCCAAGTACCGCGCCATCAGCGGCACCGGCACCGTGGATGAAATCACGGCCCGTGCGTTCGAGGCACTGTCCAAGTAAACCCTGTTGAGCCCCACGCGGGCTCAACCCATCAAGGCCAGCATCAACGCCACCCGGGCTTTCACCGGCGACAAGCCTTTGGAGTCCGCGAATTGACTGGCCGATGTCGGCAACACCCGGCCCCGCGTACAGCGACTGGCCCGCACCACCGACACCCCCGCATCCTGCGCCCGCACCAAGGCGGCTTCCAAATCATGGTGCACCGTGCCGTTGCCGGTTGCTGCCACTACCAATCCACGCAGTGCGCCCGCGCCCTCCTGACTCGATTGACCGGTGGCCACCAGAGCATCCACCATGGCACCACTGGCGCCAGCGTAATTCATCACGATTTCTACCCGGGGCCAGTCGTGGCTAGATGCTCTATTTTTTATAGCATTCCGCGCTTTACCGACGGGCGCTAGTGGCCAATTTCTTACCCGCCGAACGGCCCCTTCTTCTACGTAACCCAAAGGGCCACTGTCACCTGAGTCAAAGGCGTCCACACGGTAGGTATGAACCTTTTGGACATCGACAGCGCTGTGTACAGCGCCCGCACAAACGGCAACAACCCCACTCGCACCGGCGGTACAGGCCACGGCCACCGCATCCATGACGTTCTGAGGCCCGTCCGGCGTCAAAGCGGAGGCCGGTCGCATCGCACAGGTCAGCACCACGGGCTTGCTGTGCAGGTCCTCCTCTGAAAGCGCGCAGTGCAGAAAGTAAGCAGTTTCTTCCAAAGTGTCGGTGCCATGTGTAATCACTACCCCTGCCACGTCTGGTTGGGCCAGATAGTGAGCCACCCGCTCCAACAACTGCTGCCACACACCAAAGCTCATGTCTTTGCTGTCAATTTGAGCCACTTGCTCAGTGACCAAGCCACGCCCCGCCAATACATTGTCCAAACCGGGCACCGCCGACAACAACTGATCAACGCCAACCTGTGCCGCCGTATAGCCAATGTTGTCAGCGGCGGAACTGGCCGTGCCAGCAATCGTGCCACCTGTGCCCAAAACCACTACTTTTTGAGAATGAAGAGAAATAGCCACTTGCGAACTTTCAAAAACTGGTTAAAAATACAGTTACTGGATATCAACACAGTGTGTATAGACCCACAGCAAGACCACCATTCATAGAAGGAGTCGCCATGCTTGAAAGCCCCAAACTCACCGCCCGCCAGCAACAAATCCTGGATCTCATCAAAAGTGCCATCACGCGCACTGGCGCCCCACCGACCCGCGCCGAGATTGCCAATGAGTTGGGCTTCAAGTCCGCCAACGCGGCTGAGGAACACCTGCAAGCATTGGCCCGCAAAGGCGTGATCGAACTGCTGAGCGGAACCTCTCGCGGCATCCGTTTAAAAAGTGAGGCGCTGCGCTCCCTCAATGAATCTCGCAGCAAAAACCTCACCTTGTCACTGCCGGGCATGTCCCAACTGATGCTGCCACTGATTGGCCGTGTTTCTGCAGGCTCGCCCATTCTCGCCCAGGAACACGTGGACAAAACCTATTACCTGGAAGACAGCCTGTTTCAACACAAGCCAGACTACTTGCTCAAAGTACGCGGCATGTCCATGCGGGACGCCGGCATCATGGACGGTGATTTACTGGCGGTGCAAGCCAGCAAAGAGGCCAAGAACGGCCAGATTGTTGTCGCCCGCTTGGGAGACGACGTGACCGTCAAGCGTTTTCGCCGCAACAAGCACTTGATTGAATTGCACGCTGAAAACCCGGACTACCAAACCATCGTGATCGAACCTGGCGAGGCCTTTGAGATCGAAGGCCTCGCAGTCGGCTTGATTCGAAACACCATGCTGATGTAAACGGCCCACTGAAAGGTTCACCATGAAAAAGCTACACACCGCCTCCCCCAGTTTGCTGGCGCCACTTCAAGATTTTTGGCGCTGGCTGATGCCAACCGCCCTGCCACGCTCGACGGGTGTTGATGACGCCGGTCTTGGTTTTTCCGCCAATGGTTTTGATGCATCGCGCCAGTGCGTGGCACGCCCGGCGCGAGCTGCGATTCGGCCCTTGCGCATTGTGAGGGTGCTGGACCATGACAGCAGTCCTGCCAACGTGGGCCGCATGGTGATCTCCGGACGCATGGCCGATGTTTGCGCGGAGCTCGATCGGTTGGTTGCGCGCGAGCAAACCTTGCATTGAAAGTACGCACAGCAGGCCAATTCAGAAAACTGCAACCCGCCATTTCAAGCGGGTGAGTGGCAGCCGAGCCAACTGAGTTGATTGCCGAGGCACAATGGCGTGCTATGAACATAGTGATACTTGACGATTACCAAGACGCTGTCCGGAAACTGGAGTGCGCCAGCCGACTTGAGCCCTACCAAGCCAAGGTGTACACCAACACCGTCAAAGGTTTGGGGCAGTTATCAGTGCGCCTCAAAGACGCCGATATTTTGATTCTCAACAGAGATCGAACGCAGCTCAATAGAGCACTGATCGACAAGCTCCCCAAGCTCAAACTCATCGTTCAAACCGGTCGAATTGGGCCCCACGTGGATGTGGCCGCTTGTACAGAGCGAGGCATCGCTGTCGCCGACGGAGTTGGCTCTCCGTTTGCAACTGCCGAGCTCACCTGGGCGCTGGTGATGGCTGCAACGCGCCGACTGCCCCAGTACATTGGAAATTTAAAGCACGGCGTGTGGCAACAATCCGGGTTGAAAACAAGCTCAATGCCGCCCAACTTTGGCCTGGGCACTTTGTTGCGTGGCAAGACTCTTGGCATTTGGGGCTATGGAAAAATTGGCCAACTGGTTGCGCAATACGGCAAGGCCTTCGGTATGAGTGTGGTGGTTTGGGGTCGCCCGCCCTCCAGAGAGCGAGCCATCCTGGACGGCTACGGCACGGCCATCGGGCGCGAAGAGTTCTTTGAGCAATGTGACGTCATCAGCCTGCACCTTCGGTTGAATGAAGAAACTCAGGGCATCGTGCGCGCCGAAGATTTGGGTCGCATGAAACCAACGTCCCTTCTGGTCAACACCTCACGTGCCGAATTGATTGAACCGGATGCATTGATCAGCTCATTGAACCGGGGTCGCCCCGGTATGGCCGCGGTTGACGTGTTTGAGACAGAGCCAATTTTGCAAGGTCACGCCCTACTGCGACTAGAGAATTGCATCTGCACACCGCACATAGGTTACGTGGAGCAAGACAGCTATGAGCGCTACTTTGGGGCCGCATTTGACAATGTGATCAATTTCATCAAAGGCACGCCCACCAATATCGTCAATCCTGGCTCACTGCAAGTACGCCGGTAAACGATCGACTGACGCCGCAGGGAGTGCGAAGAGACCTTCAGGTGAGGTCAAATCCGAAGCCGAGGCGCTTCCACCCAGCGACAGACAAGCGGAGAAATTCTTAATCATGAATCCAGTTTTTCAACGAGTCGGCATTGTTGGCGTTGGCGCCATGGGTCGCGGCATTGCTCAAATAGCCACCCAGGCTGGCAGCCATGTGCTTATGTTTGACATGCAAAGTGGAGCCGCTGAGTCAGCTCAAGTCGCCCTCCATGCCCAATGGGACAGGTTGCACGACAAAGGCAGATTGGACGTCGCTCAAGTCGCTGCCTGCAAAACCCGATTGCGCTGCGCTGAGTCTTTGAGTGAATTGGCCCACTGCGATCTCATCATTGAGGCCGTTGTAGAGCGATTGGATGTGAAAGCCGGCTTGATGGCAGAGTTGGAATCAATGGTTCAAGCCGGCACCGTGCTAGCCAGCAACACCTCCTCACTGTCGGTAACCGCTATCGCCGCCGGGCTGAAACGTCCCGAGCAGGTGGCGGGCTTCCACTTCTTCAATCCAGTGCCTTTGATGAAGGTCGTCGAGGTCATTGCAGGCCTCAAGACCGCTCCGGGTGTTTGCACGGCCCTGGCCACTTACGCTCGGCAAATGGGGCATACCCCCGTGAGGGCCTTGGACACCCCAGGCTTCATCGTGAATCATGCTGGCCGCGCGTACGGCACAGAGGCCCTGCGCATTGTGAATGAAGGCGTGGCCGACTTCGCCACCGTTGACCGCATTCTGAAAGACCAGGTCGGATTCAAACTTGGTCCTTTTGAATTGATGGATTTAACAGGCCTTGACGTGTCGCACCCGGTAATGGAGTCGATTTACCACCAGTATTTTGAAGAGCCTCGCTATCGACCCAGCGCCATGACGACCCAGCGCCTTGCTGGAGGAATGTTGGGCAAAAAATCAGGCGCGGGTTTCTACACTTACGACGATGGCGTCGCCCAGACCAGCACCGAGCCACCAGCGCCTCAGGTCGCTGAAATGCCGGCCGTGTGGGTGTCCCCACGCGCCGCCCGCCGAATCGAACTATTGACCCTTCTCAGGGACTTGGGCGCCAAAATTGAAACGGGAGCTTCACCGTCCCCCAGTGCACTGACCTTGGTCGCACCATTGGGATTCGACATCACGACGGTAGCAGTGGTCGAACGTCTGGACCCTGCCCGCACGATCGGTATCGACATGATGGTTGACGATACGACGAGCAAGCGACGCGTGCTTGCAACCAATCCTGCCACGCGACACGACATGCGAGAAGCGGCCCACGCTCTCTTCGCCCGGGATGGCAAGTCGGTCAGCGTAATCAAGGACAGCGGTGGCTTTGTTTCTCAACGCGTCGTGGCAGGAATTGTGAATATTGGGTCAGATATTTGCCAGCAAGGCATCTGCACGCCAGAAGATCTGGAAACAGCCGTCACGCTCGGCCTGGGCTACCCGCTAGGACCATTGGCGTTGGGCAACGCCTACGGACCAACCAACATCCTTGAAATTTTGTTCAACATGCAGACCGTCTACGGCGACCCGCGTTATCGGCCCAGCCCTTGGTTACGTCGGCGCGGGGCGATTGGCTTGAGCCTGCTGCACAAAGAAGAGTAAGGTGCCTTGCCTGCCGGGCGTAGCCATGTCCGTTGCACATCGGTCCGCCCCCATTCGTTGAGCTTATTCACCGGGCATGAGTCACATTTGGTGTGACTGCATGTCGCTCAAGCCTTGAGCGCCATCGCTGCCTGAGGTGCTTGTCAAACAGCAATCAAGGGCCGACAAATCCTTTTTCCTGAATGCCTCCCGTCTATCGGGAGACGTCTCGCCGTGGCACGCAGGTGACAACCCTGATAGGCCAAGGTCGTCCCGCGCGTGACAATGGTCTGGTTATCAGTCACCGAAAAGACAGGCCATGGACGATCCAATTCTTACTATCGAAGAACGCGAATCAATCAACGCTGGTCGTTGGTTCTCATCTCTTTCCCCATCACTTCGACACGACATACTTCGATGCGCTTACGTGAAACGTTACAAAGACGGCGAATTGATCGCCGCCAGAGGGGAGTCCCCAGAGGAGTGGATTGCCTGCGCACGCGGAGCAGTACGGGTGAGTTCAACGTCCATCACAGGCAAGCAGATCACATTGACCTATGTCGAACCAGGCATCTGGTTTGGAGATGTGGCGATCTTCGATGGAGATCGACGAACCCACGACGCGTGCGCCCATGGCGAGACAACCATTTTGTGCGTGGCGAGAGCAGATTTCAAGAAAATTCTGGCCTTGCATGTGGAGCTGTACGAAGCCCTTTTGCGCTTGCACGCGCGGCGTATTCGCCAGCTCTTTGGTTTGGTGGAAGACCTCAACACCCTGCCTTTGCGGGCGAGACTAGCCAAGCAGTTGTTGCACCTTGTTCGGAGTTATGGCGTGCCATCCCTCAGCAATGCGGCGGAACTTCGCATTGGGCTGCAATTAGCGCAGGAAGAACTCGCACAGTTGCTCGGCGCCTCTCGGCAGAGAGTCAATCAGGAGCTCAAAGCCATGGAACGCGACGAGGTGATTCGCATTGAGCCGGGTGGTCTGGTCATATGCGACCGCGACGCGCTTTTGCGCATCACTGAAGCCGACAACGGCTAACCCTACTTTCCATTCGACGGAGAACCATGAGCGACTTTGACCACTTCACTGGCACACGGGCTGTGTCCGACAAGCAGGCGTTTGACATAGACGCCCTCACCTCTTGGCTACAGATCAATCTGCCAGGTTTTGCAGGACCCGTTACCGTGGAGTCGTTCAAAGGCGGGCAGTCCAACCCAACCTACAAGCTCACAACAGCGACTCAGTCCTATGTGATGCGAGCCAAACCAGGGCCGATTGCCAAACTGCTCCCCTCTGCTCACGCCATTGAGCGCGAGTTTGCGGTCATGAGTGGTCTTCAGGGCACAGAGGTTCCGGTTCCACACATGCTGTGTTTATGTGAAGACGAGTCTGTCATTGGGCGGGCCTTCTACATCATGGAATTCATGGAAGGTCGAATTCTGTGGGACCAAACCCTGCCTGGCATGAGCAACGCAGAGCGTGGTGCGATTTATATGGAAATGAATCGGGTCATTTCTGCGCTTCATTCGGTCGACTATGTGAGTCGCGGTTTGGCCGACTATGGCAAGCCTGGCAATTATTTCGATCGCCAGATCGCTCGCTGGAGCAAGCAATACCTCGCTTCAGCCGATGGCTCTGGGCCGATGAGCCAACCGATTACGGAGATGGAGCAACTTATGGAGTGGCTCCCCAAAAATATTCCAGCCATGGCGCGCTCCGAACAAATGATCAGTGTGGTTCATGGGGACTACCGCCTGGACAACCTGATGTTTCACCCTACGGAGCCCAGAATCATCGCGGTGCTGGACTGGGAGCTTTCAACGTTAGGCCATCCGCTGGCAGATTTCAGCTACCACTGCATGGCCTGGCACATTCCGCCCGGCGCGTTTCGCGGAATTGGTGGCCTTGATGTCGCCAGCATGGGTATTCCAACGGAAGATGAATACATCCGATGTACTGCGAGCGAACCGGGTTGGTCAAACCAGAGCAACTCAAGGCTGACTGGAATTTTTATTTGGCCTATAACCTGTTTCGCATTGCTGCCATTTTGCAAGGTATCGCCAAACGGGTCGAAGCCGGAACAGCAGCCAGTGCGCAAGCCGTCAGTTCGGCAACAGGCGCGCGACCACTGGCTCAATTGGCCTGGAAATTTGCCCGGCAATCTGCAGACTGACCCAAGTCGCCTCGCCGATTTGGCAGACGACTCCCCTCAACCTCACCTTCATTGAAAGCACTCTCATGGATTTTGACTACTCCCCCAAGACCAAAGAACTCCAGGCCCGTTTGCAGGCGTTCATGGATGAACATATTTATCCAAACGAAGGCGCTTATCAAGCCGAGATTGCGGCCAATACCGCGGCCGGAAAACGGTGGACGCCGCTACAAACCATTGAGACCCTCAAGCCAAAGGCCCAGGCTGCAGGCCTGTGGAACTTGTTCCTTCCGGTGGATAGTGCGGCCGCTTCTGGCTATACCGGAGCCGGTTTGACCAACCAGGAATACGCCCCGCTGGCAGAAATCATGGGCCGCGTGATGTGGTCCAGCGAGGTATTCAATTGCTCGGCACCAGATACCGGCAATATGGAAACTATTGCACGCTACGGCTCCGCTGAAAACAAAGCGCGCTGGCTCAAACCGTTGCTCGAAGGAAAAATTCGCTCTGCGTTTGCGATGACTGAACCCGATGTGGCCTCCAGTGACGCCACCAACATCGAAACACGCATTGAGCGTGATGGCGACAACTACGTGATCAACGGTCGCAAATGGTGGACTTCCGGCGCCGGCGATCCTCGCTGCTCGGTCTACATCACCATGGGGAAGACCGACCCTGCTGCCGCTCGTCACTCCCAGCAAAGCATGGTGCTGGTGCCGGCGGACACTGCGGGGATTACCGTGGTTCGGCCACTCAATGTCATGGGTTACGACGATGCACCACACGGGCACATGGAGGTTTTGTTTGAGAATGTGCGCGTGCCTGTGGACAATATCCTGCTGGGTGAAGGTCGCGGATTTGAGATTGCTCAAGGACGCCTGGGCCCAGGCCGCATTCACCACTGCATGCGTTTAATCGGCCTGGCCGAACGAGCGCTGGAGCTGATGTGCAAGCGAGCATCCAGTCGAATTGCCTTTGGCAAAAGCATTGCAGCGCAAACGGTCACGCAGGAACGAATCGCAGACGCTCGCTGCAAAATTGACATGGCTCGCTTGCTGACACTCAAAGCGGCATGGATGATGGATGTCGCCGGGAACAAATTTGCCAAGAATGAGATCGCCATGATCAAGGTCGTTGCCCCGAGCATGGCTTGCCAAGTGATCGATTGGGCAATGCAAGTCCACGGTGGCGCAGGGATGTGCGATGACTTCCCACTGGCCTACAGTTATGTCAATGCCCGCACCTTGCGGTTTGCGGATGGCCCGGACGAAGTTCACCGCAACGCAATTGCTAAGCTGGAGTTAGGGAAATACGCACTGAACCCCAAACCAGTGGATATGCCGGTGACCCGGGGTTGCTGACGCGGCATTCTCGCTAAGCGTTTTCGGAGCCGATTGAGGTCAATAAAATTGATCCCAACGGCTTCTTCAGCGGCCCGGCTCAAGCGACGACCGATGAAACTTAGACTCCGACTACCTCAGACCACAATTCATTGAGATCGGGGAACCGCCAGACGGCGGGGTCCTCTCTCCCTTGAATTTTTTCATTGCAATTTGGGTGGGACAGATCAACGACATGTGGCGCGATCCGCATGTTGGATTTTGTCGAAAAGAAAACCTTGATACGAGGTGTCGTCAAAGACCGTTCAGTTTGCTCAATCACGACACCAATTCGACCAGAGGTTAGTCGAACCAAGGATCCAACCGGATAGATCCCCATGGTCTTCACAAAGGCCTGAAACACGACTGGGTCGAAATGACCATTCGCCCATTCAGCCATCTTCCGAAGCGACTCGGCAGGGTCCCAGCCCGTTTTGTAAGGCCGATTTGAAGTAATCGCATCGTAGACATCACAAACAGCACCCATCTTGGCGAAAATACTGATGTCATTACCCGAGAGGCCACGAGGGTAGCCGGAACCGTCCATTTTTTCGTGGTGATGCAGACAAACATCCAGAACGACATCGTCGACCTGGTCACCCGTCAACAGCAGCTTGTGGCCTTCCACGGGGTGGCTTTTGATGATTGTGAACTCTGCCTCCGTGAGCTTTCCAGGCTTGTTCAATACCGCCATGGGCATCACTGCTTTGCCCAAATCATGCATCAGTCCTGCCAACCCAGCGAGTCGAATGTCAGCCTCACTCATGCGCAGTTGTTTGGCCAAGGCGACCATCATCGCGCAAACAGCGACAGAATGCAGGTAGGTGTAATCATCCACGGTTTTGAGGCGTGCAAGACTGATCAACGCACCCGGATTCCTGGCAACAGAATCTGATATTTCTTCAACCAATTGACGGGCGCCACCAACGTCAACGCTTTTCCCCATTCGCGCTTCCTCAAACATCGACACAACAGCCTGTTTCGAACGATGACATATTTTGGCCGCCCTCGCCATTTCTTCAGCAGCGGGTATGCGAGTAATTTGATTTTGCCGTGGCACTTGGGCCACACCAAGAATCTCAGCCTGCATCAACTCCTGGTCAACTTGAACGTCTGACTCTTCGGAGAGAACTGCGTTGACGCTTGGCGCCACGTCTAAACCCTTGCTACTGTCGATCCAAACTTCCTTGATACTACTTCCGCGGATAGCGGCCAGGTCCTTGGGGTCATTCAACAGGAACTTCCCACGCCAAAATGGGTGCTCCATCCAAGAGCCACAAAACTCATGAACATGCATCCCAAGAGTCAGTTGATCAACAGCAATTCGCTTCTGCATGACAGGAATACTCGATATTTGGGAAAAACATAAACCAATCGCATCGCAACTCAACGACACGGCTTCCACTGTAGGTTAACACCTTACTTTTTGTGCCAAACGTCTATTTACACACCACATCAATGCAGATGACGAGGTTTGCGCCCTCCACCATGACCGCCACCGTGACCGCCACCAGGCCCTCTGGGCGGACGCCCAAGCTGAAGCGAGCTGACCAGGTCATCAAATCGCTGGGCAAACAGTTTGTCGACCTCGGCAACAACGCCTGCGAGTTCAGCGCCGTCAAAGTGCCGCTCCATCAGATTCACGACATCTTGAACCAACAAGTCTCGCTGTACTTGCATGATTGCGGCAGGATCAGGCCCGACAAACAGAACAAGAAAGTCGTCGCGCGAATCACTTTCAGATCGATCGTCATCCTCGTCAAATTCGACGTCGTAAAACGTAACTTCAATGGCTGCACCGGTTAGCGCCAATTCATTGAGATTCATGCACATTTCATCCAACACTTGGCGAAAATCGTCGTCACCTGGGACGGTCCAACAAATTTGAAGCAAATGCTCTTCTGCATCGAATTTGATGCCTGGCTCATCCTCATAGGAGCTTCCAGAGCCATCTGCCAGTGACTTGGCCCCCGCGTATCTCCATAACGGTTTCAACGCGTCATTCAGCTGAGTAAAAACGACATTGGGTCGCAGATGAACCTGCCCATGGACGTGGATTTCAAAAGGTGTATTAAAGCGTGACATGTTTTTCTATTCAGAGAGAAAGCCGGGGTCCAAATTCACTGACAAGCAGCATGACTGCGAACCTCTCACTTTTAGGTTTGCACAGCGCCACGTCGGTACCGTTTTTCATCGTACACCCCATCTGACTGACCAAGCCTAAGTTCAAAATCATTGTGCCATGTGCAGCCGACAACAGGGTGTTTAGCTTGACTTCTAACAGCGCCAGCAAGCGCTCACCCGGCCAAGAGCGTCCATTTAGGTGCTCTCCAAATACAGCCTGTTGGATCACAATCCCAATTGACCTAGTTGATTGATGAAAAAGAGGCGTGTGCAAGATGCTCGTTCAGCATAAAAAACGTGGAATCATCTTTAACGCTGAACTGCGTATCACCTACTGGATAAGCTAGCGACGATATCAAAGACACCGCTGCATCCTAAAAAAAAACCCGCTCAGGCGACTTGCCGAGCGGGTGTGTTTGAAATTTACTGACCGAAAAAATCCTTGGTGCCCGAGACCGGAATCGAACCGGTACGCCCGTTATTCACGAAGCGGCGGATTTTAAGTCCGATGTGTCTACCTATTTCACCACTCGGGCACAATGACCATTGTGAATATAAGTTCCCGTCACCAAACAACGAGGCCACTTACCCAACTTTAGTCAATATTCTGGAGGCGCGACCCAGAGTCGAACTGGGCTAGACGGATTTGCAATCCGTTGCATAACCGATTTGCTATCGCGCCAGAATTTCTACAAAAATGGGAAGCTCAGCTTCCCATTTCTACATCTGGAGCGGGAGAAGAGTCTCGAACTCTCGACCTCAACCTTGGCAAGGTTGCGCTCTACCAACTGAGCTACTCCCGCAAAACCTCAAGCCATGCTTGGGATAAAAACTATGGAGCGGGAAAAGAGTCTCGAACTCTCGACCTCAACCTTGGCAAGGTTGCGCTCTACCAACTGAGCTATTCCCGCATTTCCAGCCTCAAATTATAGTTGAATTCGCTCACTATTTTGAGAAACAGACAAATTCATTAGTGCTTCACTGAGGCGCTCAGCCCTCCGGCAGCTGGTGCCGTCTCAGCAACGGCGGGTGCAACAGCGAGGTCATCATCGGGCAAAGGTGTTGGCATCTTCTCCAGCGCGATCTCAAGCACCTTATCAATCCACCGCACCGGCACGATTTCCAAGCCATCTTTCACATTCGCAGGAATGTCCTGCAAGTCTTTGGCATTCTCTTCAGGAATCAGCACCGTTTTGATACCTCCTCTTAAAGCAGCAAGCAGTTTCTCCTTCAGTCCACCTATTGCCGTTATCTCGCCACGCAGTGTGATTTCCCCTGTCATCGCCACATCGCCGCGAACAGGTATACCGGTCATGGCGGAGACAAACGCTGTTGCCATTGCGGCGCCCGCACTAGGCCCATCCTTGGGCGTGGCACCATCTGGAACATGAATGTGAATGTCTTTTTTCTCAAAAATTTCATCCTTGATACCCAGTCGGCGGGACCGACTGCGCACCACAGTACGCGCCGCTTCAACAGACTCCTTCATCACATCACCCAAAGATCCTGTGCGTGTGATCACGCCTTTACCAGGCATCATGGCCGCCTCGATGGTCAGCAAGTCACCACCGACCTCGGTCCAGGCAAGGCCGACGACCTGTCCCACTTGATTTTGCTGCTCTGCACGACCGTAATTGAACTTTCGAACCCCCAGAAAGTCATTCAAGTTTTCGGAGTTCACGGTCACCAGCGGTTGAAGTTGCTTTAATTGCAGGCCTTTGACCACCTTCCGACAAATTTTTGACAGTTCACGCTCCAAGGAGCGCACACCAGCCTCACGGGTGTAGTAACGAACAATGTCGCGAACAGCCTCTTCGGAGATCAATAACTCGGTTTCCTTGACGCCATTATTTTTAAGCTGTTTGGGCAACAGGTATTTGATGGCAATACTGACCTTCTCGTCCTCTGTGTAGCCTGACAGCCGAATCACTTCCATTCGATCCAGCAATGCAGAAGGAATGTTCATGGAGTTGGATGTCGCGACGAACATGACGTCACTCAAGTCGAAGTCAACCTCGACGTAATGATCACCAAACTTGTGGTTTTGCTCTGGATCCAGCACTTCAAGCAAGGCGCTGGAAGGGTCACCTCGAAAATCGGCCCCTAACTTGTCAATCTCATCCAACAAGAACAGTGGGTTGCGTGTGCCTACCTTCGACAAACTCTGCAGCACCTTGCCCGGCATGGCGCCAATATAGGTTCGGCGATGCCCCCTGATCTCAGCTTCATCACGCATACCACCCAGTGCCATCCGGACATACTTGCGCCCCGTCGCCTTGGCGATGGACTCGCCTAAGGATGTTTTCCCGACACCTGGAGGTCCGACCAAACACAGGATGGGTGCTTTCACTTTATCGACGCGCTGCTGAACCGCCAGATACTCCAAGATCCGATCTTTGACCTTGTCAAGCCCATAGTGATCTTCATTGAGCACCAACTCAGCCGCACCCAAATCCTGTTTAATTTTGGTTTTGGACGCCCATGGCAATCCAGTTAGTACATCGATATAGGTCCGAACAACAGTCGCTTCAGCCGACATCGGGGACATCAACTTCAGTTTTTTGAGTTCCGCCTCGGCTTTTTTCAAGGCTTCTTTCGGCATCTTGGCCGTTTTGATCTTCTTCTCTACCTCGTCTAAATCAGCGCCGTCTTCGCCCTCACCCAACTCTTTTTGAATCGCCTTGACTTGTTCGTTCAGGTAAAAATCTCGCTGATTTTTTTCCATTTGGCGCTTCACGCGACCACGAATCTTTTTATCGACATTCAAGATGTCCACTTCGCGCTCGATTTGCTCATAGAGATTTTCGAGCCGCTCTTTCACACTGGCAAGATCCAGCACCGCTTGCTTGCTGTCTAACTTAAGGGGAAGATGGGCAGCAATCGTGTCAGCCAAACGTCCAGCATCGTCGATACCGGAAATCGATGTCAATATTTCAGGTGGAATTTTTTTATTCAGTTTGACGTACTGGTCGAACTGCTGCATGACGGCGCGGCGCAATGCCTCCACCTCGCTGGCCTTCCCACGCGGCTTTTGCTCAGGCTCGGCCACAACCTCAAGTGGAGTGACGTTGGCCGAAAAGTGCGACTCGCCTTCGTCAATTTTGTTGACGCGAGCACGTTGCTGCCCTTCAACCAGAACTTTGACCGTTCCATCCGGCAACTTCAACATTTGAAGAATCGTTGATACGCAACCCACATCAAACATATCAGTGACGAGGGGATCATCTTTGGCAGCGGCTTTTTGCGCGACCAACATGATGCGGCGCTCTGCGTCCATGGCAGCTTCAAGCGCTTTGATACTCTTTGGACGGCCAACAAACAGCGGAATCACCATGTGCGGGAAGACGACAACGTCCCGCAAAGGCAACAAGGGCAAATCGATAGCGACAGCAGGTAGTGGGGTGTGACCAGACATTGGGAACCTTTTAGTTACCTGTTAAAAATAGGGGAGAAATGAAGAATTTCAACCCGCATGCCATTGTGAACCTGCGAATTGAGTTTCAATTTGAATTAAACAACCCCTAAAAGGGACTTGTTTATGCCTTTTTGGCCATTTCTCGGTACACCAATAGCGGTGGTTTGTTTTCTTCAATCGTGGCTTCGTCGACCACAACCTTTTCTACATTGGTGGCGTTTGGCAGTTCGTACATGGTGTCAATCAGGGACTGCTCCAAAATGGAGCGCAGGCCACGGGCACCAGTTTTCCGAGCCAATGCTTTCTTGGCGATCGCCTTTAATCCGGCAGGCCGAATCTCCAACTCAACACCCTCCATCAGCAGCAACTTGGCATATTGCTTGACCAGCGCATTTTTGGGCTCTGTCAATATTTGAACCAACGCGTCCTCCGTCAACTCGGCGAGCGTGGCGACAACGGGCATGCGGCCAACCAACTCAGGAATCAGACCGAACTTGATCAAATCCTCGGGCTCGACTTCTTTAAATACCTCAGTCAAGCTGCGCTGCTCCTTGCTCTTAACAGAAGCGCCAAAACCAATGCCTGAGGAAGCCGTGCGGTTTTCAATCACTTTCTCAAGTCCCGAAAATGCGCCTCCGCAAATAAACAGAATGTTGGTGGTGTCAACCTGCACGAAATCCTGGTTGGGATGCTTACGCCCACCTTGAGGAGGAACACTCGCCATCGTCCCCTCGATCAGCTTGAGCAAGGCTTGTTGTACGCCTTCGCCTGAGACATCACGAGTGATGGATGGGTTATCGGACTTGCGCGTGATTTTGTCGATTTCATCGATATAGACAATACCCCGCTGCGCTCGTTCTACTTCGTAATTGCAGCTTTGAAGCAATTTGAGAACAATGTTCTCCACGTCTTCACCCACGTAGCCGGCTTCTGTCAGGGTGGTAGCGTCCGCCATCACAAAGGGGACATCCAGCATGCGCGCCAAAGTCTGTGCCAAAAGAGTTTTACCGGAACCAGTGGGTCCAATCAACAAAATATTGCTTTTGGCCAACTCGACGTCGTCTTTTTTGGCCTTCTCTTTGTGGCGAAGACGCTTGTAGTGGTTGTAGACAGCCACAGCCAACGTCCGTTTGGCCGGTTCCTGACCAATCACATAGTTGTCGAGATTGCCCTTGATTTCTGCGGGTGTTGGCAACTCATTGCCGCCACTCTGCACTTCGGTAGTGGCGGGAAGCTCATCACGAATGATCTCATTGCACAAATCAATGCATTCGTCACAAACGAACACGGACGGACCCGCTATAAGCTTTTTGACTTCATGTTGACTCTTGCCGCAAAAAGAACAATAAAGAGTTTTTTCGCCCGAGGTGCCTTTTTTTTCGGCCATGTGAACTACGCCTTTTTCGGAAATTTACCGAATAATACCCAAAGAGAAACGGCGCTCTCTGAACCCAGAGAACACCGTCTTTGCGCCTTGAAGGCCATGAAACAAGTCCCTGGCCTCCGCGCCGCTACGAGATCAAGTCCGCTTTGAAATAACCTGATCGATCAGGCCATATTCTTTGGACTCGTCAGCGGTCATGTAATAGTCGCGCTCAGTATCTTTTGCAATGCGATCCAGTGGTTGGCCGGTACGCTCTGCCAGAATTTTGTTCAATTGCTCGCGAGTTTTCAGGATCTCACGGGCTTGAATTTCAATTTCTGTGGCCTGACCTTGACTACCGCCCGATGGCTGGTGAATCATGATCTTGGAGTTGGGCAAAGAGAAGCGTTTGCCTTTCTCGCCGGCAGCCAACAGGAACGCGCCCATACTGGCCGCAAAGCCGATACACAGGGTGGAAACCGCTGGCTTGATGAAATTCATGGTGTCGTAAATGGCCATGCCGGCACTCACAGACCCGCCTGGCGAGTTGATATAGAAGGAAATATCCTTGTCAGGATTCTCGCTCTCCAGGAACAGCAATTGAGCGACAACCAAGTTAGCGGTCTGATCGTTCACTGGACCGACCAGAAAAATAACGCGCTCTTTAAGCAAGCGCGAGTAAATGTCATACGAACGCTCACCCCGGCCCGATTGCTCGATCACCATAGGAACCATGCCTAGTCCCTGCGTTTCCATTGCCTCATATCGCACGTTCATCTTGACTCCCAAAATAGACAGACACTGTACCGAAAAAATGGCACCGTAATGAAAATGGGGCTTACCGACCAGACTACAAGTCCGACAGAAGCCCCATTCTGGCCGCTTTTATGCGGCGAATCGATTAGTTTTGAGCCATCAACTCATCAAACGTGACCGTCTTCTCGTTAATTTTGGCCTGGGCCAAAACGAAGTCTGTCACGTTGTTCTCGATCACGATGGCTTCGACTTCCGCCAAGCGGTTGTTGTCACTGTAATACCAACGCATCACATCGGCAGGCTTCTCGTAGCTGGCAGCCAACTCTTCGATGTGAGCCTTGATTTGCTCAGTCTTGGCCTGCAAGTTGTTAGCGCGAACCAAATCAGCCACCACCAAGCCCAAACGCACACGACGCTCAGCTTGTGGACGGAACACATCATCAGGGATAGGGGCTTTGTCAGCGTCCTTGATGCCGCGCTGCTTCAGGTCAGCGCGAGCGCCTTCCAGTAAACGGGCAATTTCAGCCTGAACGCTGGCATTGGGCAGATCCAACTCAGCCTTGGACACCAAGGCGTCCATGACAGCTTGTTTGTTGCGGGCCAGCAAGCGGAACTTCACTTCACGCTCCAGGTTTTTCTTGATGTCAGCGCGCAAACCTTCGACCGTAGCGTCAGCGATACCCAAAGACTTGGCCAATGCCTCGTTCACTTCTGGCAGATTGGCCGCTTCGATTTTCTTCAAAGTCACCATGAAGTCGGCAGTTTTACCGGCGACGTCTTTACCGTGGTAATCCTCAGGGAAAGCCAACTGGAAAGTCTTGCTTTCGCCGGTTTTCATACCACGGGTCGCGTCTTCGAATTCTTTCAACATTTGGCCATCGCCAACGATGAACTGGAAGTCTTCGGCTTTGCCGCCAGCAAACACTTCGCCGTCAATCTTGCCTTCAAAGTCAACCGTCACGCGGTCACCATCAACTGTAGCGGCGTCTTGAGCGCGCTGAGCGAAGGTACGACGCTGCTTGCGCAGAATATCGATGGTCTTGTCGATGGCGCCGGCATCCACTTCAGCAGAGACTTTCTCAACTTCTGCGGTCGTCAGGTCACCCATTTTGACTTCTGGGTAGACTTCAAAAATCGCGTCAAAAGCCATTTGGCCTTCTGGAGCGCCTTCGCTTTCAGTGATGCGGGGCTGACCAGCCACGCGCAGCTTGGCTTCATTGGCGGCAACTGAGAAAGCTTCGCCAACTTTGTCATTCATGACTTCGTAGTGCACCGAGTAGCCATAGCGCTGGGAAACCACAGTCATGGGGACTTTGCCTGGACGGAAACCGTCCATCTTGACCGTGCGGGCCAATTTCTTCAGGCGTGTCTCGACTTCCGACTGGATCGTGCCGACGGGCAGCGTCAACGTGATTTTGCGTTCCAGCTTTTCAAGTGTTTCAACGGTAACGGCCATTGCAATGCTCCTAATTGTGATGAGACCAACAGAGGCGGCCATCTTGCGGCTGCTCTCTGTCGCTCAAGTTATCAAAGTGGTGCGCGGGGGGGACTCGAACCCCCACACTGTTTCCAGCGTCAGGACCTAAACCTGGTGCGTCTACCAATTTCGCCACCCGCGCACTTAAAAACTAAGGGGACGGTTGAATTAACCATCCCCAAGAAATCGGTAAGCCAGTTATTTTAACCTGCTCCGGGGACCTCTTTCTTAACCCTGAACCAAGCCGCATACATGGCGGGTAGCGCCAGCAGGGTCAAAATGGTCGCCACAATCAATCCGCCCATGATTGCCACAGCCATCGGGCCCCAAAAAACAGAGCGAGACAAGGGGATCATGGCCAGCACGGCCGCAGCTGCAGTCAAAACAATCGGTCGGGCTCGACGCACGGTCGACTCCACAATGGCGTCCCAGGCAGGCACGCCGTTGCTGCGGTCGGTCTCAATCTGGTCAATCAAGATGACCGAATTGCGTTGGATCATGCCCATCAGCGCAATCACACCCAGCAGCGCCACAAAACCGAAGGGACGATCCAGCACCAGCAACGCGCCCGCCACACCCGCAATTCCCATGGGACCCGTCAAGAAAACCAGCATGGCCCTGCTGAAGCTGTGCAGTTGAAGCATGAGCAAGGTAAAGGTGATGAACAGCATGATGGGCACGCCAGCGGCGATCGATGCGGAGCCCTTGGAGCTTTCCTCCACAGCGCCTGCCACCTCAATGCGGTAGCCCGCATGCCCCTCCGTGATCCACTTGGCCTCAATCGCCTTGAGTGCGGGGAGTACCTCTTTGCTGACGGTAGCGCCCTGCAAGCCCTCCACGATGTCGCTTTGAACAGTGATCGCATAGTCGCGGTTCTCGCGCCACATCACGCCCGGCTCCCAAGTGAACACGGGTTTGGCGATTTGCGTCAGCGGAATCGACCGGCCCGAGGCCGTGGGCAGATTGGCATTGCCCAGGTCGCTGATGGCGTCACGCTCGTCCAAAGGTTGGCGCAGCACGATATCGATCAACTTGTCCCCGTCACGAAACTGCCCCACGGTGGCGCCAGACAACATGGTGCGCGCGGCCTGCGCAATGGATTGACTGGACACACCCAGCGCACGGGCCTTGACCTGGTCCACCTCCAGGCGAATGACTTTGACGGACTCGTTCCAGTTGTCGTTGACCCCCCGGGTGTTCGGGCTGGCCCGCATGGCGACCTTGACCTCGTCAGCGCGCTCGCGCAGCTGAATCGGGTCTGGCCCGACCACCCGGAACTGCACCGGGTAGGGAACGGGCGGGCCGTTGGGCAGGAGTTTTACGCGGCCGCGCACTTCCGGAAACTCGGACGCCAAGACGGCGGGCAGACTTTGACGCAACGATTCACGGCGCTTCAAGCTATTGGGCACCACAATCATTTGCGACACATTGGCCTGGGGAAAGGTCTGATCCATGGGCAGATAGAAGCGCGGCACGCCCGAACCCACCCAAGTGCTCACAGAATCAACGCCCTCGACCTGCTGCAAACGCTGCTCCACCCGCTGCGTGGTGAGCAGATTGGCGGCAAACGATGTGCCCTCCGGGAACCAGAGGTCCACAATAATTTCAGGGCGACTGGAGTCCGGGAAGAACTGCTGCTGCACCTTGCCCATCCCCACAATACCCAATGCAAAGATCAGAATGGTGGCACCAATGGTCAGCCAACGGTGATGGACGCACCCATTCACTGCACGCCGAAACACGCGGTAAAACGCGGTGTCGAAGTGCTCTTGGTGCACTTCGCCTGTCGCTGACCTGGGTTTGTCTTTGAGCAGCAGCGTGCCCAGATAAGGCACAAAGTAGACCGACACCAGCCAACTCAGCACCAATGCGATCACCGTGACCGCAAAAATGGCGTAGGTGTACTCACCCACGGACGACTTGGCCAAGCCAATGGGGAGAAAACCGGCCGCCGTGATCAACGTGCCTGTGAGCATGGGCATGGCGGTGATCTCATACGCAAACGTGGCAGCCCGAACCTTGTCGTAGCCCTCCTCCATCTTGCGCACCATCATTTCCACGGCAATGATGGCGTCGTCCACCAGCAAACCCAACGCAATGATGAGCGAGCCCAGCGAGATTTTGTGCAGGCCGATGCCAAAGTAGTTCATGGCCAGAAAGGTCACAGCCAGTACCAGCGGAATCGTGATACCCACCACCAGCCCAGGACGCATGTCGATGTACCAACGCTTGTACAGCGGTTGGTTGCCGGGGCGGCGATGAAAACCCAGCGCAATAAAGCTGACCGCCAGCACGATCACCACCGCTTCAATCAGCACACTGACAAACTCATTCACCGACTTGGCCACGGCCTTGGGTTGGTCTTGCACCGGCACCAGGTTCACCCCCAGCGGAAGGCCGGCTTGAATGTCGGCAACGCTGGTCTTCAGCGCTTTTCCCAGGGCAATGATGTCGCCGCCCTTGGTCATGGAGACCCCCAGCGCAATGACTTCTTTGCCCTGATGGCGCACCTTCACACTTGGTGGGTCCACATAACCCCGTTGAATGGTGGCGATGTCTCCGAGGCGAATTTGCTTGTCTCCGGCGCGGATGGGCATGGCCTGCAAGTCTTCGACCGCATTGAATTGGCCCTGCACCCGAACCTGAACCACATCCAGCGGGGTTTGCACGGCGCCGGCCGACTCGACCGCGTTTTGCTGCCCCAATTGCGACAGCACCTGATTCATGTCCAGCCCCATTTGGGACAGGCGCTTTTGCGAGACTTCGACAAACAACTTCTCGTCTTGCGCACCAAACAACTCGACCTTGGCCACGTCAGGCACGCGAAGCAGCTTTTGGCGCACATCGTCGGCAAAGGACTTGACCTCGGCGTAACTGAAGCCGTCGGACTCCAACGCATAGATCACGCCATAAACGTCACCAAAGTCGTCATTGAAGTAAGGCCCCGCCACGCCACTTGGCAAGGTGCCGCGCATGTCGCCCACTTTTTTACGCACCGCGTACCAGACATTGGCCACATCACTGCTTTTGCTGGAGTCCTTGATCTGAAAGATGATTTGCGACTCGCCGGGCTTGGAATAGCTGCGAATCTTGTCGGCAAACGGTGCCTCTTGCAGCGTGCGCTCAATCTTGGACGTGACCTGCTCGGCCACTTGCTGGGCCGTGGCACCCGGCCAATAGGTGCGCACCACCATGGCCCGAAAGGTGAACGGCGGGTCTTCGTCTTGCCCCAGTTGAAAGTAGGACGCCAGCCCCAGCACCATCAACACCACCATCAAATAACGCGTCAGCGCCGCATGCTCCAGCGCCCAGCGCGAGAGATTGAAACTCTCTTTGGGTTTCATTTGTGTCATGGCTGGCTCACTTGGCGGTCGAAGCGCTTGAGTTTGCTATTGAATCAATAGCTACCCCCGCTTTATTTACGGGCGCTGAAGGCTTATTTTCTTGATAAAGCGTGACCTTCTGCCCTTCCGAGAGCACATGCACGCCACTGGTCACCACCTGCACGCCAGGCGTCAAGCCACTGGCAATCACCACCTCATTGCCGTCGGCGGTGAGTACCTCAATGGGCTGCGCCTTGACGGTCATGCTGGCCGAGTCGAGCAACCAGACCAGGGTTTTGCCGCTTTGCTGCAACAAGGCATTGGTTGGCACCTTGATGGCGGGCGCCCCGGCGTGGCTGAGTGCCTGTGGGACAACCGTCACGGTTGAGCCCAAGGCCAGAGACGCGTCGCCACTCAGCGCCACCTTGACCAAAAAGGTACGCGTCACCGGGTCGGCACTGGCCGCCACCTCACGCACCACGCCTTGCAGCGTCGTGTTCGCCGCCCAAACCCGCACCGCGACCTGGCTCCCCGTCTTGACGGCCGCAACCCGGTCCTCGGGCACGGAGAAGACCACATCGCGTGGCCCGTCCTGGGCAATGCGCACCACGGGTGTTCCAGCTGCAAGCACCTGGCCCGGCTCGGCTTCAACCGCCGTGACCACGCCTGACACGTCAGCCGTCAGTCGCGTGTAGTCCGCCTGATTGCCTTGTGAAGCCAGTTGCGCTTGCGCCTGGTCGTACTGGGCTTGCGCGGCTTTCAGTGCGGTGGTGCGGCGCTCAAATTCAGCGCCACTGATGAAGTTTTGGTCCTTGAGTTCTTTGAAGCGTTTGAAATCAGCCGCAGCCTGGTCACGGCTGCTCGCAGCCACCGCCAGTTGCGCCCGCGCCGCATCAGCGGCCAAGCGGTAATCTTGCGGGTCCAACTGCGCCAGCAATTGGCCGGCCTTGACGTGCTCACCGAGTTGAACCGGACGCTGACTCAGCTTGCCTGCCACGCGAAACCCCAGGCGCGATTCGACCCTAGCGCGAACCTCTCCGGCCAACTCGACCGAGGACTGCACAGTACCCACGCCGATCGTGATGACCTTGACGGAGCGCACCGGCGCCTCCAGCGGCGCGGGCTTTGAACAGGCACCGAGCATCAAAGCTGCGGCCAGCGGCAACAGGCCAGCGGACAATGGCTGGATTAATTTCACAAAATTCATGACAGGCTTCGCTTTTTAAAAAGACGCTCATACTAATGACCGACTGGTTATTAATTTTAAATCCTTCTTCCAAGCTGTCAATCCAGTCGCTCCATTTTGCTCAAGCACCGTGACATCCAACGCCACCTCATCCCCTCAAGCCGTCAACCACTACGAGAACTTCCCGGTGGCCAGTTGGTTATGCCCTGCCCATTTGCGCCCTGCCATTGCGGCTATTTACTGGTTTGCCCGCACCGGGGACGACCTTGCCGACGAGGGAAATGCATCGCCAAAAGAGCGACTTGACGCCTTGGCCCGCTATCAAAAAGACCTGCTGACCATTGCCGCCGACCAGGCACACAGCGGCCAATGGCCGCAAGTGTTTGACCCGCTGCAACCGGTGCTAAAGGCCTATGCCCTGCCGGTGCCACTGCTGACCCAACTGCTGGATGCGTTCAAGCAGGACGTGCGTTACACCGCGGCAAATCAGCGTTACCAGACGGATAAGGAATTGCACGACTACTGCTCGCGCTCGGCCAACCCGGTGGGCCGCCTGCTGCTGCACCTGTACGGCATTGACGACGAAGCCTCGCTGGCACAAAGCGACCACGTCTGCACGGCGCTGCAACTCATCAACTTCTGGCAAGACATCAGCGTCGATGTGGCACGGGAGCGCTGGTACCCCAGCGTGCAATCCATGCAGACCTTTGGCGTGCAAGACGAAGACCTGTTGCCCAGTAGCCACTCCGAGAACGCTATGAAAATGGTAGCTGCCTACGCAACATCCGCAAGGGCCAGCATGCTAAAAGGGGCTTCATTGGCATGCCGCATACCGGGTCGCGCCGGATGGGAGCTCCGGCTGGTGGTTCAAGGCGGACTGCGCATTCTGGACAAAATCGAGTCGCTGGACTTCGCCACCTGGCGCACCCGCCCCAAACTGCACTGGACCGACGGGCCGTTGTTGCTTTGGCGGGCCTGGCGCATGAAGCCCGCAACGCCCTGATTAAACTAAGCGCCTCAACCCAGACCCTTCATGACGCCACAAGACTACGTCCAGCAAAAAGCCGCCGCCTCTGGCAGCAGCTTTTATTACGCTTTTTTATTCCTGCCCAAGCCCCGGCGCGCCGCTATCACTGCGTTTTACGCCTTCTGCCGCGAGGTGGACGATGTGGTGGACGACATGGTCGATCCCGGCGTTGCCGCCACCAAACTGGCCTGGTGGCAGTCCGAGGTGAGCAAGGCCTTTGCTGGCCAACCCACGCACCCGGTCATGCAGGCCTTGATGCCGCTGACCCAGCCCTACAACATTGAGCAACGCCACCTGCAAGCCGTCATTGAAGGCTGCCAGATGGACTTGAGCCAGACGCGCTATCTGGATTACCCCGGCCTTCAGCGCTACTGCCACCTCGTGGCCGGTGAAGTGGGTGAAGTGGCTGCCAACATTTTTGGTCAAACCCAGCCCCAGACCATTGCCTACGCCCACAAACTGGGCCAGGCCCTGCAGCTGACCAACATCATTCGCGATGTGGGCGAAGACGCTTTGCGCGGCCGCATTTACCTGCCGGTCAACGAGTTGCAGCAGTTTGATGTGAAGGCGCACGAGATTCT
Organism: uncultured beta proteobacterium; assembly: GCA_963781205.1. Taxonomy (GTDB): domain Bacteria; phylum Pseudomonadota; class Gammaproteobacteria; order Burkholderiales; family Burkholderiaceae_C; genus Rhodoferax. Next base: position 144,546 of record CAWAFG010000027.1, read on the forward strand.
GAAACGCACCTACTCTGACCGCTTCACGGCGCTCATGAAGTTTCAGGCGCAGCGCGCGCAAGGCCTGTATGACGAAGCGCTGGCGCTTTTACCCGCTGCCGATCGCCGCGCCCAAAAGCCCGGACTGATGATGGCTAGCATCTACCGTGCCTTGTTGACCGAAATTGAACGCGACAACTTTCAGGTGCTGCACCAACGTGTCAGCCTCACGCCCGTTCGCAAGCTCTGGCTGGCCTGGAAGGTGCAAGCGTTTGGCCGCCTGTAAGCCCTGCCCATGAAGATCGCCATCATCGGCGCGGGCTGGGCGGGCATGGCTGCGGCGGTACAAGCCACGAAACATGGGCACACTGCTATTGTTTTTGAAGCAGCCCGCACCCTTGGGGGAAGGGCCAGAGCCTTGAATACCTCTTTACCCGACGGCACGGAGGTGACGCTGGACAACGGTCAGCACATTCTGATTGGCGCCTACGCCGACACCTTGAAACTCATGGCCGAAGTGGGTGTGCGAGAGCCAGACGCCTTGCTCCGTACCCCGATGGCCCTGCTGTTTCCTGATGGAAAAGGTCTGAGGTTTCCCAACTGGCCCACCCCGCTGGACGCGTTGGGCGGCATCGTCACCGCCAAGGGCTGGACTTGGGCGGACAAAGGATCATTGCTGCGGGTCGCCACCGCCTGGCAATTCAGCCGATTTTTGTGTGCACCCACACTGTCTGTCGCCACCCTGTGCGCCGGACTCACACCGCGCGTCATGGCCGAATTGATTGAGCCTTTGTGCGTTTCAGCCTTGAACACGCCAGCCGACCGCGCCAGTGCCCAGGTGTTTCTGCGGGTCATGAAAGACGCCTTGTTTGGCGTGCAGGGCGGCTCACACTTGCTGCTACCGAAGCAGGATTTGACCGAGCTGTTTCCCGGCCCTGCCGCCCGCTGGTTGATTCAACGAGGTGGTGAGTTGCATCTTGGTGAGCGCGTGGAGCAGATCAGTTCATCTGGCGCAAAATGGTGCGTAAACGATCACCTCTTTGATGCCGTGATTGTGGCCACCTCGTCGAGCCATGCGACCGTTGTGTTGAAAAACTCGACTGCAATGTCCCCAGAGCCCCTGGTCAAGCAGCTTCAAGACTGGATAACAGTGACCGCGGCCCTGAAATTTGAAGCGATTGCCACGGTCTACGCTTGGGCGCCGCAGGCAAGCCTCAACCACCCGATGCTGTCACTGTGGCCCTCCCACAATGCGGCACAAGCCGCGCCAGCCCAGTTTGTGTTTGACCGGGGTCAACTCGGCGGCCCCCAAGGACTGCTGGCTTTTGTTATCAGCGCCAGTGAAGGCGACCGAGAAACACTGCAGGCACAGGTTATCCAACAAGCCAAGGCCCAATTGGGTCTGAACCTGCAAGCGGTCACAACGGTGGTGGAAAAACGTGCCACTTTTGCGTGCACGCCGGGCCTAAAACGACCGGCCATGCAAGTGGCACCTGGCCTGCTGGCCTGTGGTGACTATGTCGAAGGCCCCTACCCTGCCACGCTGGAGGGCGCGGTGCGCAGTGGCATGGCGGCCGCCAACGCCGCGTTGGCTTGAGCGCCAACGGGGCTTAACGGCCCAAAATTCCGCCCAGCATCCCCATCAAATCACCTGAGTTGCCCAGTCCGCCCTCTGGCGCTTGGCCATTGGGAGTGAGTTTATCGATCAAGCCGGGCAACATGGCCGACAGCTGCTGCGTCGCTTGGTCAGGGTCGATGCCGAGTTGGCTGGCGATGTTTCGCACGGTGTCACTGCCCAGGATTTGAGAGATTTGTTCGGCTGAGATCGGCATGTTTTCACCGTTGCCAATCCACGAATTGACCTGGTCGCCCATGCCGCCTTGCTTGAATTTTTCAACCAGACCGCCCAAGCCCCCCATTTCGCCGTTGTCGGACAGCAAGCCGCCCAGCACATTGGCCAAACCGCCTTGCTGTTGCACCTGCCCCGTCACCGCACCCAACACAGAATCAAACAAACCCATAAATTACTCCTAAAAATGTCAGTGAGTCATCATAGGTTCAGCCGACGAAAATGGATGCAGCTTATCGTGAACTACTTAACGATGACCGCTGATAACGTCACGACACAGCGTCAAGGGTCACGTACTGGCAGGCTTGATGGGCTTCAAAGGCGTGCCAAATTGCTCCGTCAATGGCTCATGGTCCAGTGGCGGAAAACTGATCTCCACCTCAGGCACCTTGCGATCCGACACATGGGCCAGCAGGTGGCGAATCAGCGTCAGCCGCCCCAAGCGCTGGTCGTTGAAGTCAACCAAAGTCCACGGCGCGTGCTTGGAGTGCGTCGCTTTCAACATCACATCGCGTGCCGTGCCGTACTCCGCGTACTTGGCGCGGGCGTCCAAGTCAATCGGGCTGAGCTTCCAGCGCTTGAGCGGATCGGCCAATCGTTCGGCAAAGCGCTCCTCCTGCTTGACCTGATCCACCGTCAACCAGTACTTGAACAGCAGAATACCGTCATCGACCAGCATTTTCTCGAACACCGGCGCTTGCTGCAAAAAGGCCTGGGTTTGCTCCTCGGTACAAAAGCCCATGACCCGTTCCACGCCAGCGCGGTTGTACCAACTGCGGTCGAACAAAGCGATCTCGCCCGCTGCCGGCAGGTGCGCCACATAACGCTGGAAATACCACTGCGACATTTCGGCGTCGCTGGGTTTGGCCAACGCCACGGTATGGCACTGGCGGGGGTTCAAGGTGTCGGCAATGGCCGAGATCACCCCGCCCTTGCCAGCGGTGTCACGCCCCTCCACCACCACCATGAGCCGCTTGCCGGTGACCTTTAACCAGCGCGCCAACTCGTTGAGCGCCAACTCCAGCGGTTCTAGCTGCTTGTAGTAGTCGCTCTTTTTCATTCGGTCGCTTTTGCCGTTTTTGGATTTTTTCATGATCTCATCCTATCGGAGTCGTCGGTTTTAGGCCAGTCAGGGGCGGGTGTTGGGTGAGGCTCGAAGCAAGTCACACAAGTCGTGAAGAGTCTGAACTGTGGCATGGGGCTGGGCCGCGTGCGACCACGCCTGCGTGTCGCGATTCAGCCAAACGGTTTGCATGCCCGCATTCAAGCCCCCCAGCACATCCAGAGCCGCGTCATCCCCAATATGCAGCACCTCTTCAGGGTTCACCTCAACACTGGCCGCCGCCGCGTGGAAGATGCGTGGGTCTGGCTTGCCCACACCAAATGAAGACGCGCTAAAGCTGCCTTTGAAATACGACCCCAAGCCCACCCGGCCCACATCGGCATTGCCATTGGACACGGCCACCACCGGCCATCTCTGCGCCAGGAATGCCAAGGCTGGCAGCGCATCGTCATACAAATCGACCCGCATGCGCTCTGAAAAAAACACTTCAAACGCAGGCTCCACCAAGCCTACGTCTTCCTTGCTGTGGTGCAAGACATGGCGAATGATTTCCCGGCGCACCGCGCTCATGTCATGCCCAATCTCGGGCTGCGTGGCCATCACATGTTGACGCACGGCCACCCGGGCCGCCGCATCAGAAAAAGTGGGGGCCGCGCCCGGCGCATGCTGGGCCAGCCAGGTCGCCAAGGCGATCTCTGCGCGGTCAATGGCCGGCCAGATCGGCCAGAGTGTGTCGTCGAGATCAAGGGTTATTGCCTTGATTTTGGAAATAGTCAGCATAGGTGCGGGAGAATAGCGCATGCCCTTATTCAAGTCGCCTTTCGCCAAAGAACCCGCTTTCAATCACGGACAAACGCCCAAAACGGCAGTTTTGTTCTGCAATCTGGGGACGCCCGATAGCCCAACCGCACCCGATGTACGCCGCTATCTGGCGGAGTTCCTGAGTGATCCGAGGGTGGTTGAGATTCCCCGACTGCTGTGGCTGATGATTCTGCACGGCATCATTTTGCGCACCCGCCCCAAAAAATCTGCCGAAAAGTACGCCAGCGTCTGGACGCCAGAAGGCTCGCCACTCAAACTGTGGACCGAAAAACAGGCCAAGCTGTTACAGGGCTGGCTGGGCCAGCGCGGCCACCATGTCATGGTGCGCTACGCCATGCGTTACGGCAGTACATCCATTGCGTCTCAACTGGATGCACTCAAGGCAGAAGGCGCCACCCGTGTGCTGATTCTTCCGGCCTACCCCCAGTATTCGGCCACCACGACCGCCGGTGTGTTTGACGCGGTGTACGCCTGGGCCGGGCGCACGCGCAACATTCCGGAACTTCGCTTCGTGAACCGCTACCACGATGACCCGCGCTATATCGCCGCGCTGGAGGTGAGCGTTCGACGCCATTGGAAAGCCCACGGCCAGCCCGACCAACTGGTCATGAGTTTTCACGGGGTGCCCGAGCGCACGCTTCATCTGGGTGACCCCTACCACTGCGAATGCATGAAGACCGCCCGACTACTGGCTGATCAACTCGGTTTGGTCAAGCAACAGTACCGGGTCACGTTTCAAAGCCGACTGGGCCGCGCCAAGTGGCTGGAGCCCTACACGGAGCCTACGCTGAAAGCCATGGCCAAAGCGGGGACCAAGCGGGTCGATGTCATTTGCCCTGGTTTCACCAGCGATTGCCTGGAGACGCTGGAGGAAATTGCGATGGAGGGAAAAGAGGCCTTTCTGAAGGCCGGTGGCAAAGAGTTGAACTACATCCCCTGCCTGAACGACGATGCGGTCTGGATCACCGCCTTGTGTGAGATTTCCTTGCAACATCTTGCTGGTTGGCCCACACTGGAGACCCCTGACGCCGCCGCCTTGGCCGCGTCCCGAGTTGCCGCCTTGTCACAAGGGGCGAAACAATAACAAGCCACGGATGGCCTTTGCGACAATTTGCTATCTAATTTATAGCTACCCCCGCAGTCTGCAATTGCGCTAGAGCCCTATTTCTTGCAAAGGAGAGTGCCCCATGAATTCGATCAGTTCCATCGCCAGCTCCGGCATGGCCGCCGCTCAAACCCGTTTGCAAACATCCGCGCACAACGTGGCCAACTTGCAAACTGAAGGGTTCAAACGTCAACAGGTGACGCAGACCGCCCAAAATGGCGGCGGCGTGAACACCACGCTGTCCCGATCCGAGCAAGTGGGCCCCGCCTTGGAAGCCGACGTCGTCTCCCAACTCCAGGCCAAAAACGAGTTTCTGGCCAATCTGGCAGTTTTCAAAACCGCCAACAAAATGCAGGGCGCCCTGCTCGACGAAAAAGCCTGAAGCGCAGACCAAGCCGCAAGCGGCTGCTCACGCTGAATCACTGAATCACTGAGCCCTTCTTGGCGAATGGCTGGCAGGTTCATGCCTTGGCCAATAGACCCATCGCAACGCTATTTCCCACGCACACTTTTGGGGCGCCCTGGCTGCAAAAGCATGGATTGCTATTAAATCCATAGCTCGAAATGGCGCAGGAATGAGCGGCACCGCCAGTTCCAAAAATACATTGCTACAAATATTCTGCTACACTAGCAGGCTTCCCTGGTGAGGTTTGCGAGTTTCTCTGCAAATCAGGACACGGCGCCAAGCCCGTAGTCCCAACACATCATCACTCTTCGATTCGACCCCGGTGTCGAATCCCCAGGGCAGCTCGCCTTCAGCGGCAGCGCCCCCAGATCGTCCTGTGCGCACAGCAGTGCCAGAGACCACGATCAAACAACAAGGAGCAAATTTTGAAAATTTCTACCCCCCTGCTTTTGGCCGCCTCATTGAGCTTGCCTTTGATCGCCCAAGCGGCCGAGCCCGATTCTTGCAAGGCCGTGCGCTTTGCCGATGTCGGCTGGACTGACATCACCGTCACCACCGCCGTCACCAGCAGCATTCTGGAGTCCTTGGGCTACGAGACCAAAACCAATCTGATTTCTGTGCCCGTGACCTACAAGTCGATGGAAAACAAAGACATCGACGTCTTTTTGGGCAACTGGATGCCCACCATGGAAGCCGACATCAAGCCTTACCGCGACAACGGCAGCGTGGAAACCGTGCGTGCCAACCTTGAAGGCGCCAAGTACACATTGGCCGTGTCTGCTGCTGCCTACAAAGCGGGATTGAAGTCATTTGCCGACATCGCCAAGTTCTCCAAAAAGCTCAATGGCAAGATTTACGGCATCGAGCCCGGCAACGACGGCAACCGCCTGATTCAGGGAATGATTGACGACAACCAATTCAACCTGGGCAAGTTCACACTCGTTGAATCCAGCGAAGCCGGCATGTTGTCGCAGGTGCAGCGCGCCGAGCGACGTGGCAAGTGGGTCGTGTTCCTGGGATGGGAGCCGCATCCCATGAACAGCCGCTTCAAGATGAAATACCTCAACGGCGGTGACGATGTGTTTGGCCCCAACCTGGGCGGCGCCACCATCTACACCAATGTGCGCAAAGGTTATGTGCAGGAATGCGCCAATGTGGGCAAGCTGTTGACCAACCTGGTCTTCGACCTGGACACCGAGAACAAGCTCATGGACGCGGTGTTGAACAACAACCAGAAGCCTGATGTGGCCGCCAAGGCCTGGCTGAAAGCCAACCCCAAAGCGCTGGACGTCTGGCTCGCTGGCGTGACTACTTTTGACGGCCAACCCGGCCTGGACGCTGTCAAGGCATCCCTGGCCAAATAAGGCCACACCACTTCAGGGTGCCTCGCGCGGCACCCTGAAGCACCTCTCTGGCGCTGTGCGCCCCCGCCCAACCGCGCAACGCTTCCCGGGCGATCGAACAAAATAATATGAATAACTACAAACTCCCCCTGGGCGAAGTCACGGCTGATTTCGTCGATTGGCTGACCCTGCACGGCGCCGACTACTTTGACGCTTTTGCCGACACGCTGGAGATGACCATTCACGGCGTCACCAACGGCCTGCTTTGGTTCAACCCACTGGCACTCATTGGCCTGTTTGGCGTACTGGCCCACTTCATTCAGCGCAAATGGGGGCTCACCGTGTTTGTGGTGCTGTCGTTCTTGCTGATCCTGAACCTGGGTTACTGGCAAGAAACCATGGAAACGCTGGCGCAAGTGCTGTTTGCCACGCTGGTGTGCGTGATGATTGGCGTGCCGCTGGGCATTTACGCCGCGCACAAACCGACCTTCTTCACCTTCTTGCAACCCGTGCTGGACTTGATGCAAACGGTGCCCACCTTTGTGTACCTCATCCCTACCCTGACCTTGTTTGGCCTGGGTGTCGTTCCCGGACTGATCTCCACCGTGGTGTTTGCCGTGGCGGCCCCGATTCGGCTCACCTACCTGGGCATTCATGATGTGCCAGCGGAGTTGATGGACGCCGGCAAAGCCTTTGGCTGCTCACGCCGCCAGTTGCTGACTCGCATTGAGCTGCCCCATGCCATGCCCAGCATTTCTGCGGGTATTACCCAATGCATCATGTTGTCGCTCTCCATGGTGGTGGTGGCGGCCTTGGTCGGTGCCGACGGCCTGGGCAAGCCCGTGGTGCGCGCCCTGAATACCGCTGACATTGCGGTGGGCTTTGAAGCGGGCCTCGCCATTGTGCTGCTGGCCATCATTTTGGACCGTGTGTGCAAACAGCGCACCACCAAGGGAGGGGCTGCAGCATGAGTTTGATTCGTATTGAAAACGTCGATGTCGTCTTCTCCAAATCTCCCCAAGCCGCGCTGGACCTGCTGGACCAAGGCTTGAGCCGGGATGAGATTTTCAAGAAAACCGGCCAAATCGTCGGTGTGCAAAAAGCCAACCTGTCGGTGGAACGGGGCGAGATTTGTGTGCTGATGGGCTTGTCAGGTTCCGGCAAATCAAGCCTGTTGCGGTGCATCAATGGCTTGAATACCGTCAGCCGTGGCCGTCTGTTGATTGAGCATGAAGGGGCCGAGGTCGACATTGCCAATTGCTCCGCCGCCACCATGAAAGCCATGCGCACCCAGCGCATCGCCATGGTGTTCCAGAAGTTTGCCCTCATGCCGTGGTTGACCGTGGCAGAAAACGTGAGTCTGGGCCTGGAGATGCAGGGCCGTCCCAGCGCCGAGCGCAAGAAGCTGGTCGATGAAAAACTGGAGTTGGTCAGCCTGACCCAATGGCGCGACAAGCGCCCCGATGCTCTTTCTGGTGGCATGCAGCAGCGCGTGGGCTTGGCCCGGGCGCTGGCCATGGACGCCGACATCTTGCTGATGGACGAGCCTTTCTCTGCGCTGGACCCGTTGATTCGCCAGGGCCTGCAAGACGAGTTGCTGGAGTTGCAACGCAAGCTGAACAAAACCATTGTGTTTGTCAGCCACGACCTGGACGAAGCCCTCAAGATTGGCAACAACATTGCCATCATGAAAGGCGGCGTCATTGTTCAGCACAGCAAGCCCGAAGACATCGTTCTGAACCCGGCGGATGACTATGTGCGCTCTTTTGTAGCGCACACCAACCCGCTGAACGTGCTGCGGGGCATCAGCTTGATGCGCCCGATTGCAAGCTGCGAAACGCAAGGCGGCGACACCTGCCTGGACAGCGTGGGCGATATCTGGCTGACGCTCGATGGCGCTCAACAATTAACCGCTGCCCGCCTCGGCTCGAACAACTTGCCCTTGCAAAGCTGGGTGCCAGGTGACTCCATCGAGGCATTGAAGCCGCGTTCCGACCGTGGTCAGCGCTGACATTGGCATGCGCGATGCGCTGCATATTCGCTACCAAACGGGTCAGAAACTGGTGTTGAGCCAGGGCAGCAAAGTGCTTGGCATTTTGGGTGACCGCGAGCTGTACCACGCCCTGCTGGGCAAAGCCATGGGCTAATGGCCCCACCGGCCGGTTGGCATTCGCAGACCGGCCTTTGCTAGACCTAACAAGGAGGCCTGAGATGCCGACATTTCCGATTCAACAACTTTATATTGACGGCGCCCGTGTGGACGCCACCAGCGGTGAGGTGTTCACCACCGTCAACCCGGCCACCGGCGAGGTGCTGGCCCAGGTGCAGATCGCCTCCAAGCAGGACGTGGACCGCGCCGTGGCCAGCGCCCAAGCGGGTCAGCGCGTGTGGGCTGGTTTCACTGCCATGCAGCGCTCCCGGGTACTGCGCCGCGCTGTGGACTTGCTGCGCGAGCGCAACGACGAACTGGCCGACCTGGAAACCCTGGACACCGGCAAGCCCGTGTCTGAAACGCGCTTTGTGGACATCGTGACCGGTGCCGATGTGCTGGAGTACTACGCCGGACTGGCACCCAGCATTGAAGGCATGCAAGTGCCGCTGCGAGACAGCTCATTTGTGTACACCCGGCGCGAACCATTGGGCGTGGTCGCCGGTATTGGCGCCTGGAACTACCCCATTCAAATCGCTTTGTGGAAGTCAGCCCCCGCGCTGGCAGCCGGCAACGCCATGATCTTCAAACCCAGCGAAGTCACCCCGCTCACGACCTTGAAGCTGGCCGAGATTTACACCGAAGCGGGTCTGCCCAACGGCGTTTTCAACGTGCTCAACGGCCCCGGTGCCACTGTGGGTGCATGGCTCACCGAGCACGCTGGCATCGAGAAAATTTCCTTTACCGGCGGCACCGTGACCGGCAAGAAGGTCATGGCCAGTGCATCCAGCTCAACGCTCAAGGATGTGACGATGGAGCTGGGTGGCAAGTCACCCCTGATCGTGTTTGCCGACGCCGATCTGGACCGCGCCGCCGACGTGGCCTTGATGGCCAACTTTTACAGCTCGGGGCAGGTCTGCACCAACGGCACCCGGGTGTTTGTGCACCAGTCGATCCAGGCTGCCTTCGAGGCCAAGGTGCTGGAGCGCGTGCGCCGCATCCGCTTGGGTGACCCGCAGGTCATGGACACCAACTTTGGCCCCTTGGTCAGTGAGGCGCACATGGGCAACGTGCTGCGCTTCATTGAATCTGGCAAAGCCGAGGGCGCAAAGCTGTTGATTGGCGGCGCCCGCGAGACCAGCGGCGCTTTGGCGAAAGGCATGTATGTGCAACCCACCGTGTTCACCAACTGCCGCGATGACATGAGCATCGTGCGCGAAGAAATCTTTGGCCCGGTCATGAGCATCTTGTCGTTCTCTGAAGAAGACGAGGTCATTCGTCGCGCCAACGACACCCACTACGGTTTGGCTGCGGGACTGATGACCGCCGACTTGAACCGCGCTCACCGCGTCATTCACCAGTTGCAGGCCGGCATTTGCTGGATCAACACCTGGGGTGAGTCGGCCGCCGAGATGCCGGTGGGCGGCTACAAGCAATCCGGCGTGGGCCGCGAAAACGGGTTGGACACACTGAAGCACTACACCCGCAACAAATCCATTCAGGTGGAGATGGGCGCTTACACCTCGGTGTTTTAAACGCCCCGTTCCCGGAAAAAAATATACCTATGACAACAAAAAAAGACTACGACTACATCATCATTGGTGCGGGCTCCGCCGGCAATGTGCTGGCTGCTCGCCTGACCGAAGACGCCGACGTGAGCGTGCTGCTGCTGGAAGCCGGTGGTCCAGACTACCGACTGGACTTTCGCACCCAAATGCCAGCGGCGCTGGCTTTCCCACTGCAGGGCAAGCGTTACAACTGGGCTTACGAGACCGAACCGGAGCCCCATATGGGCAACCGGCGCATGGAATGCGGACGCGGCAAGGGCTCTGGGTGGCTCATCGCTCATCAACGGCATGTGCTACATCCGCGGCAATGCCATGGACTACGACGGCTGGGCAAAACGCGACGGGCCTGGAGAACTGGTCCTACCTGGACTGCCTGCCCTACTTCAGGAAAGCCGAAACCCGTGACATTGGCGCCAATGACTACCACGGCGACAGCGGCCCCTTGAGCGTAACCACCCCCAAAGCGGGCAACAACGTCTTGTTTCACGCCATGGTCGAGGCCGGCGTGCAAGCCGGCTACCCCCGCACAGACGACTTGAATGGCTTTCAGCAAGAAGGCTTCGGCCCCATGGACCGGACCACGACCCCCAAAGGACGCCGCTCCAGCACGGCGCGTGGCTACCTGGACCAGGCCAAACAGCGCCCGAACCTGACCATCGTCACCCATGCGTTGACCGACCGCATTCTGTTTTCGGGCAAGCGCGCTGTGGGCGTGGCCTATCTGCATCAGGACCAGCCCCAAACAGCCAATGCAAAACGAGAAGTGCTGTTGTGTTCCGGTGCCATTGCCTCCCCGCAGATTTTGCAACGCTCAGGCGTGGGCCCAAGCGCGCTGCTGCGCGAATTGGACATTGCCTTGGTGCACGAGTTGCCTGGCGTGGGCGCCAACCTTCAGGACCATTTGGAGGTGTACCAGCAATACGAATGCCTGCAACCGGTGTCGTTGGTGGGTGCCCTCAAGCTCTGGAACCAACCCGCGATTGGTGCGGAATGGTTGTTTTTAAACAGCGGCACCGGTGCCAGCAACCAGTTTGAGGCTGGCGGTTTCATCCGCACCTCAGACCAGTTTGATTGGCCCAACATCCAGTACCACTTTCTGCCGGTCGCCATCAATTACAACGGCAGCAACCCGATCAAGGTGCACGGTTTTCAGGCCCACATGGGCTCCATGCGCTCTCCCAGCCGTGGCCGGGTGCAAGCGCGCTCCAAAGACCCGCGTCAACACCCGAGCATCTTGTTTAACTACATGTCCACCGAGCAGGACTGGGCGGAGTTTCGGGCCGGCATTCGCATTACCCGAGAAATCATGCGACAACCTGCTTTGGCGCCGTATGCAGGCCGCGAAATCACCCCCGGTGATCTGGCGCAAACCGATGCGGAATTGGACGCTTTTGTGCGCCAACACGCGGAAACCGCCTTCCACCCCTGCGGCACCAACGCCATGGGCGTGGGCGACATGGCCGTCGTGGACGCTCAAGGCCGGGTGCACGGGCTGGACGGCCTGCGGGTGGTGGACGCGTCCATCATGCCGGAGATCGTCACCGGAAACCTGAATGCTCCGACGATCATGATGGCGGAAAAAATTGCCGACATGATCCGTGGCCGCAAGGCCTTGGAGCGGTCCACTGCGAACTATTTTGTAGCCAATGGCGCGCCTGCACGGGCCTAACCTGCGGGTTTTCCCTGAACGGGCATGCGTTATGCTGACCCTTTGAAATGACTCAACGAGGAGATTGACCCATGCGCATGATTCAAAAAGTTGGTTTGGGGCTCAGCCTCAGTGCCGCACTGTTCTCTGGCGCCGCGATGGCCCAGCAGCAATTCGTCAACATCTTGACCGGCGGTCAAAGCGGCGTGTATTACCCCGTTGGCGTGGCTTTGTCCCAAATTTACGCCAAGGCCATCCCCAATGTGCGCGCCACTGCCCAGGTGACCAAGGCATCGGCTGAAAACCTGAACCTGCTTCAAGCCGGTCGGGGCGAGTTAGCCATGGCGCTGGGTGATTCAGTTTCTGACGCCTGGAAAGGTGACGCCGAAGCCGGCTTCAAAACCAAGTTGGACAAGCTGCGTGGCCTCTCGGGCACGTACAACAACTACATCCAGATCGTGGCCAACGCCGACTCAGGCATCAAGACCCTGGCCGATTTGAAAGGCAAACGCATCTCTGTGGGTGCCGCCAAGTCAGGTACTGAACTCAATGCACGCGCCATTTTCAAGGCCGCTGGCATCAACTACGCCGACTTGGCCAAGGTGGAATACCTCGCTTTTGGCGAGTCGGTTGAGTTGATGAAAAACCGCCAACTGGATGCGACGCTGCAGTCTGCTGGTTTGGGCGTTGCGTCGATTCGCGATCTGGCAACAGCCGTCAACATCATCGTCATTCCGGTGCCTGCTGATGTGGTGGCCAAAGTGGGTGATGCCGCCTACCAGGCAGCGGTCATTCCTGCCAACACCTACGCTGGCCAAACCGCCGACATCGCCACCGCAGCCATTCCCAACTTCCTGGTCACGCATTCCGGTGTGTCAGATGAGCTGGCTTACCAGATGACCAAGTCCATGTACGAGAATCTGGACACACTGTATGCGGCCCACAACTCGGCCAAGGCCATCAAGCGCGAAAATGCCATCAAAGGCATGCCCGTGCCTTTGCACCCCGGCGCTGCGCGTTATTACAAGGAAGTCGGCCTGATCAAGTAAACCGGTGGCGACTTGAGACAGGACGGCACGGCGCCGCCTGACTCTGAGGCGGCCCTTTTCGGGGCCGTTTTTTTTCGCCTGCCCAAACACCTTAATGCCCTTGGCCCATCTTCGCCCATGACAGCCACTGCCGCCCGCTCAGGCTTTGTCGCGGTTTTTCGCGCCCTCGCAGTAACAGCGATATTGGTGCTGACGGCCGCGTGGCTGGCCTATGGGGTGGCTCATCAGCGCGCGCTGGACGAGATGCAAACCGAGGGCACCGCCCAGATTGAATACCACACCCGCGAGCTATTGACTGCTGTCGAACGGTTCAAGAACCTGCCCGCGTTACTCGGTGCAGACGCGTCGCTCCTCACTCTTTTGCAGGCCCCTGATCACGCGGCAAATATCAACGCAGCCAACCACTACCTGAGCTTTGCCCAAAGCCGCACCGGCGTCAGTCACGCTTACCTGATTGATGCGCAGGGTCGCACACGGGCCGCCAGCAACTGGCAGCAACCCGACAGTTTTGTGGGCTTTAACTACGGTTTTCGCCCTTACTTTCAGGATGCCATGGCGGGCAAGACGGGCATTTTTTACGCCATTGGTGTCACCACGGGCAAGCCTGGTGCGTTCATTGCAGCGCCTATCCGGGCAGGCAATCGCGTACTCGGTGTGGTCACCGTCAAAATTGATTTAACTGAAATTGAAGACAGCTGGGTGCGCAGCAGCACCCACCTAGCACTGTCGGACCGCTATGGCGTGTTGTTCCTGTCAGCCCAACCGGCGTGGCGCTACCGCAGTCTGGACGCCCTTTCTGCCGACGCCCTGACCGATCTGCAGCGCACCCGGCAATATGGCGACATTGCTCAGAACCCGCTTCGCGCCCAGCCGGGGCCCATGCCCGCGCACCTGGGCGAAACCCTGCTCGCAGACCAACAGGTTTTTCTGGTGCAGGGCCGCCCCATTGACAGTCTGGGGTGGCACCTGCTGCTGTTCTCCAACCCGGAACGAGCCGTCAGCCAGGCCTCCCTCGTGGCAGCGCTGGCGGCATTGGCCACAGCACTCACGTTGGCGGGCGCTGGGCTGGCCTGGCAATACCGGCGGCGTCGGTCTGACCGGCTGGCCGCCCGCCATGAGCTGGCCCAAGTCATCGCCGCCCTGGAGCAACGCATTGCCACGCGCACCGCTGAACTGACAGCGGCCAACGACACGGCGGTGCAAACCGGCAAGCTCGCCTTGCTGGGCCAAATGGCGGCGGGCATCAGTCATGAAATTTCCCAACCACTGGCCGCGCTGCGCACCATGGCGGACAACGCCAGCGTGTTTCTGAGTCGCGATGACACGCCCTCGGCGCGAAAGAACCTGGCCCACATTGGTGACCTGTGTACTCGCATGGGCAGCATCATTGGCGAACTAAAAGCTTTCGCCCGCAAGGAGCCTGCCCGCCTGCAAGCCGTGCCTTTGTCAGGGGTGATTTCCAGCGCGTTAATGCTGGTTGAGCCACACCGGCATACGGCCAAAGCCCACATCAAAACGGAAAGCACCGCCCTGTGGGTGATGGGTGACGCTATTCGACTGGAACAGGTGCTGGTCAACCTGATTCGCAACGGCATCGACGCGATGGAAAATCAAACCCAGCGCGAACTTGAGATTCGCCTCCTGGCCACGGCCACTGAAGTCACGCTGTCAATTCGGGACCACGGGCCCGGCTTGAGCCCGCAAGCGCAGGCCCACCTGTTCGAGCCCTTTTTCACCACCAAGCCAAGCGGCAAGGGCTTGGGACTGGGCTTGGCCTTGTCGCAGGCCATCGTGAAGGAAATGGGGGCCACATTGACAGCCTGCAACCTCGACCCGGGCGCCCAATTCGACCTCACACTGCGCCGAGCCCCTGACCATGAATAATTCGCCCATGACTGTTTTACTTGTTGAAGACGATCCGCTGGTACTGCTCGGCGCCGAGCAGGCACTGACGCTGGCAGGCATGACCGTGCTCACCGCTTGCGATGCGGAGAGCGCTCTTCAAACATGGGCGACTTCACCGCCCGACGCCGTGGTCAGTGACATTCGACTGCCGGGTGCCGACGGGTTCGAGCTGCTGCGCCGGGTGCGGGAACTGGACAGTGAAGTGCCCGTCATCCTGATGACCGGCCATGGCGACATTCGCATGGCGGTGGATGCCATGCACAACGGCGCCTACGATTTTCTGGAAAAACCATTTTCATCGGATCGACTCACCGAAGTGGTTCGCCGTGCTCTGGAAAAGCGCCATTTGGTGCTGGAGAACCGACGCTTGCAGGCTCTGGTGGCCGCCCAAAGTGTCAGTGACCTGATCGGGCAAACGCCCGCCATTCTTGAAGCCAAACGCCGAATCAACGCGCTGGGCCCCACGCACGTGGATGTTCTGATCCGTGGTGAAACCGGCACCGGCAAAGAAGTGGTGGCGCGGGCCTTGCACAAAGCGTCGGGCCGACGGGGGCCATTTGTAGCAATCAACTGCGGCGCGCTGCCGGAAGCCATCTTTGAGAGCGAAATGTTTGGCCATGAGGCAGGCGCTTTCACAGGCGCAGCACGCAAACGCATTGGCAAACTGGAACATGCCCGTGGCGGCACCGTTTTTCTGGACGAAATTGAGAGCCTGCCCCTGTCTCAACAAGTCAAAATGCTGCGCGTGCTGCAGGAGCGTCGACTGGAGCGCCTGGGCGGGAACGAGTCAGTGACCATTGACTGTCGTTTCATTGCGGCGGCCAAAGAAGACCTCAAAACCCTGTCCGAGCAGGGAAGCTTTCGAGCCGATCTGTATTACCGGCTGAATGTGGCCCATATTGCCCTGCCCCCCGTTCGGGAGCGGCGCGAGGACATTCCTTTGCTCATGGCCCATTGCCTGCACGTAGCCGCTGACCGGTATGACGTGACCCCGCCCAGTTGGAGCCCGCTTCAAATGGCCGCTTGGCAACGCCAAGACTGGCCCGGCAATGTGCGCGAATTGAAAAATGTGGCCGACCGGCTCTGCCTCGGATTGGAAGGCGAGGCCGCGTCAACGCTTGCCAGCACGGCGGATTCGCCCCCGCTGGCACTGCAAATCGAAGCCTTTGAAAAGCAACTGATTGCTCAGGCCTTGAGCACCCATGGCGGCAATGTCACCTTGGCCGCGGAGCACCTCAAGTTGCCAAGAAAGACTTTGTACGACAAAGTCGCCCGCTACGCCATTGACGCCAGCAGCTATCGCGCGCCGGAGCCGTCTTGAACGAAGGCCAACGAGTTTTCGCATTGGGCGAAGCAGTCCCGCCGCCACCCAGATACGTTGTGCACCCGGGGCAGAAGGGGTGAAAAGCCAAGCGCCAAAAACTTTGTGCGAATGATCAGACAAGACACTCCACAAATTCTGGATTTCCGCACACCGAAAGTCCACTCTCCCAATGAAATCAAGGGCTTGGCGCTCACCGCGCCTTGGCAAGTTACTTGCATAGAGAACTGGTCGTGAACCCAACACGGCTTTTTCAAATAAACAGATGGAGACAACAATGAAATTCAAACACCTGCTCACCAGCGCCCTGATCGTCGCAAGCGCCGGCCACGCCGTCGCACAGCAACAGTTCATCAACGTGTTAACCGGCGGCCAAAGCGGGGTCTACTACCCCATGGGCGTCGCCCTCTCCCAAATTTACGCCAAGACCATTCCCAATGCGCGCGCCACCGCCCAGGTGACCAAGGCATCGGCTGAAAACCTGAACCTGCTACAAGCCGGTCGGGGCGAGTTGGCCATGGCGCTGGGTGATTCAGTTTCTGACGCCTGGAAAGGTGACGCCGAAGCCGGCTTCAAAACCAAGTTGGACAAGCTGCGTGGCCTCTCGGGCACGTACAACAACTACATCCAGATCGTGGCAGGCGCCGACTCCGGCATCAAGACCCTGGCGGATTTGAAGGGCAAGCGCATCTCGGTGGGAGCCGCCAAGTCTGGCACTGAACTCAATGCCCGGGCCATCTTTAAAGCGGCTGGCCTCAACTACTCGGACATGGCCAAAGTCGAGTATCTGGCGTTTGGCGAGTCGGTGGAACTGATGAAGAACCGCCAGTTGGACGCGACCTTGCAGTCCGCTGGTCTGGGTGTGGCCTCCCTGCGAGACCTGGCCACTGCCGTGAAAATCATTGTGATACCAGTCCCCGCCGACGTGGTGGCCAAAGTCGGTGATGCAGCCTACCAGGCCGCCATCATTCCGGCCAACACCTACCCTGGCCAGACCACCGATGTCGCCACCGCAGCCATTCCCAACTTCCTGGTCACGCACGCTGGCGTGTCGGAAGAGCTGGCTTATCAGATGACCAAGTCCATGTACGAGAACCTGGACACACTGTATGCGGCCCACAACTCGGCCAAGGCGATCAAGCGTGAGAACGCCATCAAAGGCATGCCTGTGCCTTTGCACCCCGGCGCTGAGCGTTACTACAAAGAAGTAGGTTTGATCAAGTAAGCACGTTTACCATCAGACTTGTTAATCGGCCCCGAGACGGGGTCGATTCGAACCCTTTCTCTTGAAGAGGCCTTCATGAACGCTCCCAGCACCAATCCAGACGAAACGTCGCACACGCCATTAACCGGCGCGATATTCTGGATCGCGATTTGTTTCTCCTCCTACCAGTTGTGGATGGCATCCTTTCATCCACTGTCCAGTCTGGTCATTCGCTCGATTCACGTCGGCTTTGTCTTGCTGATGATTTTTGTGATTCACCCCCCCATGGGCGGGCGGTCTGCCCTCTGGCGTGCGCTCGGTTGGGCCCTGGGCCTGACTGGCTTTGCTTTTGGCGTTTACCAATGGGTGTTCGAGGCCGACCTGACCCAACGCGCGGGTGAACTCACCACCGCCGACTGGGTCGTCGGCGTGGTGACGGTTGCCCTGGTGTTCGATGCCGCACGGCGGGCCATGGGCTGGGGCTTGCCGGTGATCTGCGCCTCTTTCTTGGCCTACGGCATGTTTGGCCAATACCTGCCCGGGGCCTTGGCCCACCGGGGTTTTGGACTGGACCAGATTGTCAGTACCCTGGGCTTTGGTACGGAAGGCATTTACGGCACGCCCACCTATGTGTCGTCTACCTATATTTTCCTGTTCATTCTGTTTGGCTCCTTCCTGGAGCAGGCCGGCATGATCAAACTGTTCACCGACTTTGCGCTGGGCACAGTGGGACATACGCGCGGTGGCCCGGCCAAGGTGGCAGTGATCTCATCCGGCTTGATGGGTACCATCAGCGGCTCGGGCGTGGCCAACGTGGTCACCACCGGTCAGTTCACCATTCCGTTGATGAAGCGGTTTGGCTATAGCTCGGCGTTTGCCGGGGGCGTGGAAGCCACGGCCAGTATGGGCGGGCAAATCATGCCGCCAGTCATGGGCGCCGTGGCATTCATCATGGCCGAAACCATCAATGTGCCCTACATTGAAATCGTCAAGGCCGCGGTCATCCCGGCGATTCTGTATTTCGTCACCGCCTTTTGGATGGTGCACCTGGAAGCCGGTCACAAAGGACTACTGGGTCTGGCCAAAGAGGACTGCCCCAACCCTTGGACAGCGGTTCGTGAACGCTGGTACCTGCTGTTGCCGTTGGGCGGCCTGGTGGCCCTGCTGTTCTCGGGCTACACGCCCCTGTTCTCAGGCACAGTCGGCTTGGGCCTGACGGCGATCCTGATCTTTGGCGCAGCCGTGTTGACAGGCGTGAAGAGTCTGGCGCTGCGTGGCTTGTTCTGGGTCCTTCTGGGTCTGGCGTGCTCTGGCTTCTTCCAGTTTGGCGTGGGCGCGTTCTTTGTCCTGGTGGCGGTCTTGATTGCATTGACCTATGCCCGCCGCGTGGGCGCCGATGCCCGCCGACTGGCGGTGACTGCGCTGGTTGATGGCGCTCGCCACGCTCTGCCGGTGGCCATTGCTTGTGCATTGGTCGGCGTGATCATTGGCATGATCAACCTGACCGGCGTTGCGGCCGAGTTGGGCGGACACATCATTGCCATTGGTGAGAAAAGCTTGTTTTTGGCGCTCTTTCTGACCATGGTGACCTGCCTGGTGCTGGGTATGGGCATTCCCACCATTCCCAACTACATCATCACCAGTTCACTGGCAGCGCCCGTGCTGCTGCAACTGGGCGTGCCCTTGATCGTGTCGCACATGTTTGTCTTCTACTTCGGCATCATGGCCGACTTGACCCCACCGGTGGCTTTGGCTGCCTTTGCGGCGGCCCCCATTGCGCGGGAAAGCGGCTTGAAGATCAGTCTGCAGGCCATTCGCGTCGCGATTGCCGGGTTCATCGTTCCCTTTATGGCGGTGTACAGCCCGGCCCTGATGCTGCAAAGCGGCGACTGGACCGACACGGCATGGATTGTGTTCAAGGCCTTGGTGGCGATTGCCATGTGGGGCGCGGGCGCCATTGGCTTCCTGTTTGGAAAGCTGAACTGGATCGAGCGCGTGGTGGCCATTGCATCAGCCAGCTTGCTGGTCGTTGCCCTGCCGTTCACCGATGAGTTGGGCCTGGCATGCGTGGCCGCCTTTGTGGCTTGGCATTACTGGCGGGGTCGCCAGCAGGCCACGCTGGTCAGCACCCGCTAAATCAAGCCGCGCCGCGTGAGCAGCCTACTCGGTATTTGTCTGGCGCTGGCAGCGTCTGCGCAAGCAGGCCTGCCCGCTGCGCCAGTCTTTGTGCCGGGCGAGCAGGTCACGCTGGCCTGGACGCACTCTATTGAGAAGGTGCGCTGGGAAGAAGATTACGTCGTGGCGATGGCCCCTGGTGCCAGTCCAACGCCGGTTCTACTGGCTGTCAAAGCCAGGGTGAGGGGCTCTGCCGCCGGCATGGAGCCGCCCGACGATGCGGTGTTGAAAAACGGCTGGTACGAGTACACACCGTCAATTTCGACGACCCGCGAGCTGCGCCTGACCCGCTCCGAGTTCACCGCCGACTACGAGCTGTGTCATGCCTCAAGCTGCCAACCCATGTCGCGCTGGCTCCCCTCGGATCAGGGGATCACCTTGATGACACCTTGCGCCCAGCCCAATACGCTATCAATTAAGTAGCTACTCCCGCAGGTTTCAAGGGCGCTAGGGGCCTATTTCATCAATAAGATTTTGGCCAGCTCGTTCCCCGGCATGAGGTGAACGCCCTCTGCTTTGGCGAACTGGCGTGCGCTGTCACTGATCAGCCCGAGCGCGATGTAGGTACAAGCACCCGCCTCTTGCGCCTCTTTGGCCGCCAGCAAAGATTTCAAACCGTCCACACCGTGATTCGCCGCTTTCCAGCGCTTGCAACTCACCAGCGTGACCTGCCCGCCTTTGCTCAAGCGAAAATCCGCGGCCGCGCCACTCAGCTTTTCAACGGTATAGCCCTGGCGAGTAAACCCTTGCTCCACCCGGTCTGAGAAATCACGCCACGACAGGCTTGCGGCCTGGTCCAGCGCCTCACCTACTTTCGCAGAACTGGGCAGCCCCTGTTGGCGCCACGCCGCCATGACTGCGATGACCAAAAAAGGGAAAGCCCCCATCACCCCGAACGCCACATACTGCTTGGGCAGCAAGGCACCCGACAACAGGAAGAACACGCCCACCACCAACATGCTCACCCACCAGGGTTTGCGCAGCAGAATTGCAAAAATTGAGTTTTCTGCCATCTTGAATTTCATATCTGTACCTTGTGAACCACTATAAGATTGACGCAAGTCAAGTCAGTGGGAGTTGATTTTGGCATTCGAAAGATTTGTCACTGCCAAGAATGGCACCCCCCTAGAATCCACCAAACTCCCCAAGATGCCACCAATGCGCGCTGTTTCCAGACTCTTTGCACTGGCATTGACCTGTGCCCTGAGCTATTTGCCGACCGGCAGTATGGCAGAGAGCCGCCTCGTCCAAATTCTGTCGAGCCAGACAGTTCGGGTCTGTATCTGGCCCGATTACTACGGCATCAGCTACCGCAACCCCAAGACCCAGCAACTGAGCGGCATTGACATCGACATGGCCGCTGAACTGGGCAAGGACTTGGGAGTGACCGTGACCTTTGTGGACAGCGCCCATGCCAAAGTGATTGATGACCTGAACCAAGGTCGCTGCGATGTGGCCATGTTTGCTGTTGGCGTCACACCGGAGCGGATCGATCAACTGCGCTTCACCCAGCCCTACCTCCAAAGCGACATCTACGCCGTCACCACCCGCGGCAACCGCCGTATCCAATCATGGCAAGACATTGACCAACCGGGCACCGTGGTGGCGGTGATGAAGGGCACTTTGCATGAGCCGGTGATGCGCCGCCGCCTGAAAGCGGCCCAATTGCTGACGCTGGACAGCCCTTTTGCCCGCGAGCAAGAGGTTCGCTCCGGCCGGGCCGACGTGTTCATGACCGATTTTCCGTACAGCCAGCGTTTGCTGGCCACCTCAGACTGGGCGCGCCTGATCACACCGCCCGCCCCCTTTCACATCACGCCCTACGCCTATGCGGTTAAGCTGGGTGATGATTCTTGGTATGTCCGCATGGAACGTTTTGTGAGCGACATCCAGCGTGATGGGCGCCTGAAGGCCGCCGCCCAGCGCCATCGCCTGTCCGCCATGATCGTCGCCCCCCCATGAAGACGGTGAACCAGCTCCGCTGGACCTACCTCTCGGGCCTGGTCATTTTTATTGGATGCACCCTGGCCCTGTGTGGCTACATGCTTTCGCAAACGCATCAGCAGGCGGTCAACCAGGGGCTGAACGACTCAGCCGCGCAGGCGCGCAGTTTTGAAATTTTTCTCACTCAAAGCCTCAGTGTGGCGGAGTTGTCCATCGCCAACACCCTGGCAGACCGTGAGACACAGGCCAGTGACAGTGATCTGGGAAAAACGTTCTCCCGGGCGCTGCGCAATGCGCCCTACCTGCGCTCCCTCTCGCTCTTGGACGCGGACGGAAAAATCCTGGTCAGCTCCAACCCTCGCAATGTTGGATTGAGCGTGTCCACGGAACACTATTTGCCGCAATCTGCGCCATCCACCGAGTTGATGCGCATTGGCCCGGCTTGGGCAGGCCGTGACTTTGACACGGGCCATGCCGCCAATGACCCCGCACCCAACGACAGCAGGGGCATTGGCTTCATCCCGGTCCTGCGAACCGTCAAGAATGGTACCCGCACCCAAACCATTCTGGCCGCCCTCAACACCGAGTATTTCATCGGTCATTTGGCCCAAACACGACTGGCCGACGACGGGGAGACGACGGTACTGCTGTATGACGGAACGCTGCTCATTGATGCCAACCCAGACGCCCCCGTGGGCCGCCAGCAACCCAAGCTGTTGGCCGCACTGCAGTTGGCAGAGCGCGAATCTGGCGCTTTTGAGCGACAACTCGACAACAACGAACCCGCGCTGACGGCTTTTCACACCTCCAGCCAATACCCGGTGGTGGTGGTCACCCAACGCCTGAAAGCCGACGCCCTGCAAAACTGGCAGCGCGACGCCGTGGGCTTGAGCATCGTCGTGGTGGCGGCCTTGTTGCTAATCACGGCGGTGGCCATGGCTTATTACCGGCGCCAAGGTGTCTTGATCAAGCAGCGCGCCAAGTCATTTCGCCTGATGTCGCTCAACGCCAAGGTGTTTGACGCCAGTGTGGAGGCGATTCTTATTTGTGACGCTGACAACAACATCCAGTCAGTGAATGCGGCGTTCACTCACATCACGGGGTTCACAGCGGATGAGGTACGAGGGCGGAATCCGCGGCTACTGGCATCCGGACTTCAGGACCCGTACTTTTTTGCGGCGCTTTGGCAGCAATTGCTAAGCAATGATTTTTGGCAAGGTGAGTTGGTCAATCGGCATGCCAATGGCAGCACCTACACCGCACGCATGAGCATCACCGTGAGCCGCGACGCGGCGGGGAACCCTCAGCACTTTATTGGCAATATTGTTGATGTGACAGCAGTGAAGCGCATGGAGAAAGAGCTTCGCCAAAGTGAGCAACAGTACCGCGCACTGTTTGACAACATGCAGCGTGGGTTTGCCCTGCACGAAGTGCTCACGGACGAATCCGGCACCCCTGTCAACTACCGCTTGTTGGCGGCGAACAAAGCCTATTCCGAGATCACCGGGTTTGGCGCAAGAATGATCGTCGGACGCCTGGTCACCGAACTGTTTCCGCGGGTGCGCGAGGACAAGGTGGACTGGATTGGCATTTATGGCGAGGTCGCACTGAGTGGCGTTCCACACCGAATGGAGTGCTACAGCGAAGGCTTGGGCAAGTGGTTCCACGTGGTGGCCTACCGGCCCATGCCCCGCCAGTTCGCGGTGCTGGTGTCTGACATCACCGAGCGCAAGATCAACGAGGAGAAGCTGCAATTGGCCGCCAGCGTCTTTGCCAACTCACGCGAGGGCATCATGATCACAAGCCTGGATGGCACCATCATTGACGTCAATGACGCGTTCACCACCATCACGGGCTACTCACAGGAGGAGGTCGTGGGAAAAACACCCCGCGTGCTGAGCTCCGGTCGCCAGACCAAGGCCTTCTACCAGGCGCTTTGGCAAGACCTTCACTCTAAAGGCCACTGGTATGGCGAGGTCTGGAACCGACGCAAAAGCGGCGACGTGTATGCCGAAATGCAAACCATCAGCACCGTGTGCGACGCCGAGGGCCGCCCCCAGCATTTCGTCGCACTGTTTTCGGATGTCACGGCCTCCAAGGAGCACGAGAAGAAGCTGCTGCACATTGCCCATTACGACGCCCTCACCAATCTGCCCAATCGCGTCCTTCTGGGCGACCGCCTGCACCAAGGCATGGTGCAGGCAACGCGCCATGGCAAAAAACTCGCGGTCGCCTTTTTGGACCTCGACGCATTCAAGGCCGTCAACGACACCCACGGACACGAAGTGGGAGATGACTTGCTGGTTGCCCTGTCAGCCCGAATGCGCCAGGCCCTGCGTGAAGGAGACACCCTGGCCCGAATTGGCGGCGACGAGTTTGTGGCCGTGATCGGCGACTTGAGCGACGCCGCAGCCAGCCTGCCGCTTCTGAACCGTTTGCTGAGCGCGGCGGCACAGCCGGTCCAGGTTCAGGGGCTCGAGCTACAGCTCTCAGCCAGCTTGGGGGTCACATTCTTCCCCCAAGACGATGACGTGGAGGCCGATCAACTGATGCGTCAAGCCGACCAAGCCATGTACCAGGCCAAGATCGCGGGGAAAAACAGGTACCACATCTTTGATGCCGAAATGGACCGCAGCGTTCGCGGGCAGCACGAGAGCATTGAGCGCATTCGCTTGGCCTTGTCCCAGGATGAGTTTGTGTTGTATTACCAGCCCAAAGTCAATATGCGCAGCGGCCAGCTCATTGGTGCCGAGGCCTTGATCCGCTGGCAGCACCCGGAAAAAGGCTTGCTCTCGCCGGCCGTTTTTCTGCCTGTGATTGAAGACCACCTTCTGGCCATCGAGGTGGGCGAGTGGGTGATTGAAACCGGGTTGACCCAGATGGCCCAATGGCGCGAGGCAGGCTTGCATCTGCCGATCAGCGTCAACATTGGCGCGCGCCAACTTCAGCAAGCCAACTTCACCGAACGATTGATGGCGCAGCTGGCCGCCCACCCCGAGATCAACCCCAATGACCTGGAGTTGGAGGTGCTGGAGACCAGCGCGCTAGAGGACATTGCCGGTGTTTCAAGGGTCATTCAAGCGTGCCGGGCGATTGGGGTGAAGTTTGCGCTTGACGACTTTGGTACGGGGTATTCATCACTCACCTACCTGAAGCGCCTCCCTGTGACCATGCTCAAAATCGACCAGAGCTTTGTGCGGGACATGCTGGACGACCCGGATGACCTGGCCATCCTGCAAGGGGTGATTGGGATGGCCAGCGCCTTTCGGCGGGAAGTCATTGCAGAAGGCGTTGAAACCGTGGCGCATGGGGCACTTTTGCTTCAACTGGGCTGCGAGTTGGCACAGGGCTATGGGATTGCCAGGCCAATGGCCGCCAATCTCATTCCAGGCTGGGCAGCCACTTGGCAACCCGACGCCGCTTGGCAAAACCAGGCGGTTGTGACCAAAGAGGCTTTGCCGCTGTTGTTTGCCAGCGCCGAGTTGCGCGCCTGGGTGGCGGCTGTCATCGAATACCTTCGGGGTAACGGCCTCGCCCTGCCGGTCATGTCCGCGCATGATTGCCAACTGGGGCTGTGGATCAACTCGGACGGGCTGGCGCGTTATCGCTGGAATCCAACCTACGCTGAAGCCACGGCGACCCATCAGACCCTTCATGACCGGGCGGCCGAGATCCTTGCAATGCATGAAACGGGGCGCCCCACCCAAGATCTATGGCCAGAACTCTTCGCCTTGCGCGATGCGCTGCTGGCGCAATTGGATACGTTGATTCATGAGTCGGCTTGATCCGGCTCGAACCATGAAATAAGTGACAAATAGCGCCCCCGCGCTTGATTCATAAGCGCAACACGCTATAAATTAAATAGCATCAAATCCCTATGTGCACTCGCTCACGTTGTCAGCTGCAGCGCCACGCGTAAGCCCAACCTAGTTCGGCACGCTCACGGAGCTTCCCGCGAACTCTATTTGATTACCCAAGAGAGGCGATGCACTGATCGGGGGAACATTTGAGGCAGAAATGGCCGGCGCCGCACCCGGCGCGCCACCCCGAACCGTCGTGCGTACCACTTGACTGGGTGGCAACGCCGCCCCCGATTTCAAGCGGGCATACATGGCATTCATCGATTGGTTGAAATACGCATGCAGCGGCACATAACGCGTATCAAAGCCGGAAAGCGGCAGAAACGCATCAAAGTGCTGGGCATTGGTGACCTCGATATAGCGCAATTGGCTGCCCGAGCCTTCCACCAACCGGTTGTAGGCCACATAGGCGCGCGCCGAGTTGTTGACCGGCACCAAAGCGTCACTGCGCCCCGCCACGATCAACACCGGTTTGTTCCGCAGGTTGCCATTGAGCAAAACGTCTGCCATGCCAGCACGCACGGCATCGCTCTGAGCCCGGGTAGGCACTGTCCCCGAGCTCAATCCCCCCCCGGTAACCGAGTCCACACCGGTCACCAGGGCGCGTTGACACAAGGCGCTGTCCAGCGCGAAATCGGCCTTGGTCGTGGAGGGCGAGATCGCCAGCAACCAAGACTTGGCACCGCCCAACGAGTCGTTGTAA
This sequence comes from uncultured beta proteobacterium, assembly GCA_963781205.1. Lineage (GTDB taxonomy): Bacteria > Pseudomonadota > Gammaproteobacteria > Burkholderiales > Burkholderiaceae_C > Rhodoferax. The sequence goes on from CAWAFG010000027.1 coordinate 170,639, forward strand.
ACCACCGTGGCAGGGGTGCCATTGACCGTTCCGTTGCCGGTGGCAAAACTTTGTGCTTTGGCAGCCAAACCGGTGGCGACCGGGGCTCCAGCGGCGTCAACAGCCGCAGCGCTGACCCCACAGACGTTGTCAGTCACAGAGAAGCGGCCAAATGCGTTGGTGTACATCATGCTGATGATGGCGGCATTGCCCAAGCCGTAATGGGCGTTGTGCATCTGATCGTTGTCCGCCGTCCAACCGTAGGCCCGCAGCTTGGACAAGGCGTCAGCGGCTTGATCGGCCGTGGTCACGCCTGCCAGCAGACCTTTGGCCCGCAGGCCCGCGCAGCGATCCGCCGCTTTGGTATTGGTGGCATAAATGCCATTCACCAATGTCAAATAATTGAAGACACTTGTCTCCGTCATGGCGGCTGAAGTAGCCAGTGCGGCGCACGGTTGGTAGAGATTTCCGTAGGTGAAGTAGTCCAGCAAGGGCTTGCCATAGCCTGCAACAGCGCCCCCCGCAAACAGCACGCCGTAACCCACTGTGGTCGATGGCTGGGCACTGGGCTCAAACGCCACCACGCCATCGATCAAGCCATCTTGGTCCAACTCTGCCGCGCGCAACACAGCGGCACCGCCATTGGAGACTGCCGCGCCAATGACCAGCGTGTTGCCCGCCGTGAATCGAACCGCCTTACCGGCGTCCACAGTGGCGGCGTATTCCTGGTTCAGGGCGTACAGGCCGTAACGCACGGCCACCAAGGTGTCAGAACCCCAGTCTTTCTCCGGGTTTTGCTGGGAATGGGCGTGCTTGAGCGCCAAGCGGTTAGGAAACGCTGCATTGAATGCCACTCGTGCCAGGTCCGTGATGTCAGCGGCGAAATGTGCCAGAGCACCGGCCGCCAGGCGGGAGGCCCGCGTGCCATCAATCCGGTTGACGCTGTCGTCGCCCGGGTCATACAGCCCCATTCCTTTGCCGGCATCAGTTAGCGCCACGGCACACCCTCTTTTCAAACCCCACTCGCTGGCTGCTGCGACCGCACCGAAAACACCTCGTGAGCCTGACGATGGCCCGACCACCAGGCAAGGTGCGTTGACATCAAAACTATCGGGAATCTGAACAGCCATGACCACATTTTTGCGGTGTGTCCCGTTATCCAACACGCCGGTGTATTCCACGCCGGGAACCAATCCTTCCCCCAACGTGTTCTGGCCATTGAGATCGATATTGGGGCCATAGAGCACCCCGTAACCACCGCTGGCCGTGCTGTCGACCAAGCCACGGTGGTTGGCGATCAATGCATTTCGTCGCAATTCATCGGCAGTCGGGTTGAGGGGATCCACATAAGCGGGTGTGCCCGCTGTGGTCACCACACCACTTATCCCAACACCCCCCGTCAGCAGGTCTTGAGTAGCTGCGGTACTGCCGCCCCCCACGGTGGTTGCCCTATAGGCCGTTTTGCTCACCTGGGTAACGCCAGCCGGCAAGGTGTTGAGATTGGGTAACGAATCGCCCCCACCGCATGCCGACAAGGTTGCGCTGCCCAAGAGCGCTAGCAAGGGCGCTCCCAAGAACTGCCGCTTCAATTGATTGACTTTATTCATATTGACTCCCTCTATGCCCGCCATCCGCAAACACAAACCGTTTCCCAAGTGCGTACCTTTCACGGCCAGCGTCTTGGCATGGGTTTGACTTAACAGGACGCCAGTTGACCTCGGCCGATCCGCATCGTTCATGACAAAAATCAAATTTCGCACCGCTTTACCACCCCTCTGACGCCGGATGGGCGATTCCGCACCAACACCCAAAAATGGGCCCACCTACAGCCACTCGGCTGGCCATGATTACCCCTCGCTAGCCTCTTTCTGTTAAAACGCTGGTTCACTATTTATTGCGAACGATTCATCTCATGCTTAACTCTTCCGCTGGCGATACGCCGGAACCCGTTGCCACCCCACCCTACCCGGTGATTCACTGGCATGAAGCGGGTCAGGACCATTCGGCCCGCTGGCGCTCGGAGCGTGGCTCCTTGCCCCCTAAAAAAGTCGTTTTGGCCGACGACACCATGACCGCAGACGCGGCCTACCGACTAGCGTGCGAAGGCACTTACATGCTTTGGCGCGGAGATTTTCACAATGCCCGCCAATTGCTGCAGGCACTGGCCCGCCGAATTGAGAATACGCCTGCTCGCAAACGCAAGAAGGCGGCCCAGGTTGTGCCCGCCAATGACGTCTTCAACCGATACCGCTTGGCTCAGTCACAGCGTGCCCGCCTGCTGAACACCCTGTTGGTGCCATTTGACGCCGACTACTCGGTCCCTTTGCGCCGCGCGCCTGACGTCAAGCAAGCCTGCGCGGCGGTCTGGGGAGCGCCTGGCGATGCGTCAACGCCGTCGGTGGCGTCCCTGCGAGAGCTTCTGGGCATCACCAGCTCGGCTGAGTGGCGTCGGGTTGGCGTGGAGATTCCTGAACTGGGCGAAGGCCCCAACAACCGGATATTCCCGCACTACGGCGTCTTCTCTCCGGTACGGGGCGAGTACATCAAGCTGGTGGCCAGTGCCCACGTGCCCAAGCACGTGGCGGGGCAAGATGCCCTGGTGGCGTTTGACATCGGCACCGGGACCGGCGTATTGGCCGCCGTCTTGGCGCAACGGGGCGTGGCCAAAATCATTGCCACCGATCAGGAGCCCCGCGCTTTGGTCTGCGCCCGCGAAAACCTCTTGCAACTCGGCCTTCAGGACAAGGTCGAGTTGGTCCAAGCCAACCTTTTCCCCGAGGGTCGCGCCGCCATTGTGGTGTGCAACCCCCCTTGGCTCCCGGCCCGTCCCAGCACACCGATTGAGCATGCGGTGTACGACGAAGGCAGCCGCATGTTGATGGGCTTTCTGAAAGGTTTACCGGATCACTTGACCTCCAAGGGAGAAGGTTGGTTGATATTGTCGAACCTGGCCGAGCACCTGGGACTGCGCACGCGTGAAGAGTTGCTGGCCGCCTTTGAGGCGAACGGATTGCGCGTCGTGAGCCGTATCGATGCCAAGCCACTGCATGCCAAGCCCGGCGACGAGTCGGACCCCTTGCATGAGGCGCGAACCAAAGAGGTCACCTCGCTCTGGCGCCTTGCAGCCATCAAGGCAGCACAGTAAGACAAAGGCCCGCTTCAGGCGGGCCTTATTGATTCAAGCGAGAATCGGCGCCCCTATGAAAGAACCCATGAACCCCACCATCTACAGCGCCTCCATTCCCGTTTTCACCCAAATGCTGGGTGGACTGCAGCAGGTGCTGAGCAAGGCTCAAGCCCACGTCGTTGACAAGCAGATCGATCCCAACGCCTTGTTGCAAGCGCGCCTGTACCCTGACATGTTCCCCTTGCTGCGTCAGGTGCAAGTCGCCACCGATTTCGCAAAAAGTGTCGCAGCCCGCCTGGCCGGCGTCGAAGTCCCCAAATTGGCCGACGACGAAAAGACGTTTGCCGACCTTCAAGCCCGCATCGCCACAGTGCTTGCGTTTCTTGCAGGTCTCGATGCGTCACAGTTTGACGCTGCGGCCACGCGGGAGATCGTGTCTCAGGCTGGAACACCCAAGGAAAAACGCTTCACAGGACAGTCCTACCTGTTCAACTACGGTCTGCCTCATTTCTTTTTTCACACCACCACCGCCTACGCCATCCTGCGGCACAACGGCGTTGAAGTGGGCAAGAAGGATTACGTCGGTTCCTACTAAGCGCTCAGCGCGCCCTGATGCCGCCGCCCCCCGCTGCCGGCATCATTTTTTGGACACCACAGGCACTTCTGTGTCACCATGCACGCTGGCCGGACTCTGAAGAGTTTCGCCAGCTTCGCATTTTTGACATTGAAACTAGAACAACACTCTATTGCCCATGTCCGACCACGATTCAACGAGTTCACCAGATTTCGATCCAACGGAACCGGTCCCACTGGACGGTTTAAACCGTCAGGCGCAGATTGATCACGCGTTTGAAATACTGCGAAAGCACCACGCGAGAATCGCCGACTCCATCCAGTTGTTCTGGGGTCACCCCGAGTGTGATGAATTTATTCAAAAGCTGGTGTTCAATGCCGACGACGAATCTGTTCGAGTCCGAGCCGGATTCAAACCTGAAGTGCTGGAAGCCATCATGAACCTCTCCTGCCTTCATGTGGTTCTCCCGACAGCCGGATACCCAAAAGCGTGAGCACACGATTCACATCCACCTCGTCATCCGATTTTTGAAAGATCCAACATGGAGAGGCTTCGTATCGACAAATGGCTTTGGGCCAGCCGCTTTTATAAGACGCGCAGTCTGGCTGCGGATGAAATTGACAAGGGCCGCATCTCTGTCAACGGCGCCACGGTGAAACCTGCCAAGGAAATCAAAACAGGCGACGCCATCACAATTCAGATCGGACCCGTGACGCGTAGTCTGATCGTCACCGGCCTGAGTGACAAGCGCGGATCAGCACCTGTTGCCGCACTCTTGTTCAGTGAAACCCCGGAGTCATTGGCCAAGCGGGCGGCGGCCGCTGAGCAGCGTCGACTCGCCCCAGAACCTGCGCTGAGTCTGGCCCAAGGGCGCCCCACCAAACGCGACCGCAGAACCCTTGAAAAAGCACAAAACTGGCAAGTGCCGCGTTGACTATGAACAAGCGCCCAAGTTCACCGCGCAAGCGGCTCACCCTGGGCGACTCGGCCTAAATCAGCTGACCCGGCCGTAGGTATCCTCAAGGCGAACGATGTCATCTTCGCCCAAATAAGAGCCTGACTGAACTTCAATAATCTCAAGCGGCACCTTTCCCGGGTTGGCAAGTCGGTGCACCTGACCCAGCGGAATGTAGGTGCTTTGATTTTCAGTGAGAAGCAAGACCTGGTCACCATTCGTGACCTCCGCCGTTCCACTAACCACAATCCAATGCTCCGCTCGGTGATGGTGCATCTGAAGACTCAGGGTTGCACCCGGGTTCACGACGATGCGTTTGACCTGAAAGCGTGGACCCGAATCCACACTGTCATAGGCGCCCCAGGGTCGCGCCACTCGGCGATGGTGCCGCGCTTGCGGTACACCCTTGGCGTCCAACTGAGCAACCACGGTCTTGACTTGCTCCGCATGGCCCACGTCGGCCACCAGCAATGCGTCCGCGGTGTCAACAATCAACAGGTTATGGGTTCCGAGCGCCACCACAGGCCGGTAAGGCGCGTGAATATAGGTATTTTTGGCATCCACCGGATAACCTTGTCCGTGAATACGGTTGCCGCCATCATCAGCCTCAGAGAGCTCGGCAACAGCGTTCCAGCTTCCCACATCGCTCCAAGCAGAAGCAAAGGGAATGACGACCACTTGGCCAGATTGCGCAGCCTTTTCCATCACCGCGTAATCAATGCTTTCAGATCGACATTGCGAAAATGAAGAACTGTCGAGGCGGACAAACTCCCCATCCACAGTTTGTTGGGCCACGGCGGCCTGACAAGCTGACAATATGTCTGACGCATGCACCTTCAGCGCGTCAATCAAAGTACGCGCCTCGCACAAGAAAATGCCTGCATTCCAATAGTTGCCGCCTGCCAGCAGCAATTCCTGCGCACGCACGGCGTTGGGTTTTTCAATAAAGCACTGCACCCCAAATGCGCCACCCTGGCCTGGCATTTCTTTGCCTTGCTGAATGTAGCCATAAGCGGTGCTGGGATAGGTTGGCTGCACGCCAAAAGTAACGATGGAACCCGCTCTTGCCGCCGCGACACCGCCGCGAATCGTCATATTGAAGGCACTCGTATCCGGAATATGGTGATCCGCTGGCAAGAAGACGAGTAAATCCTCTGGCTGTGCATTGAGTGCAGCCACCGCCATGGCAGCAGCCGTATTTCGGGCGACAGGCTCGAGCACAATACTCGCGTGAGTCCGAGCAGCGTTGACACATTCCTGCACCAAAAACCGATGTTCCTCACTGGCAACAATAGTGGTTTTCGGCCCTAACAAACGGGCGCGCTCCAAAGTGAGTTGAAGCAAACTCTTTCCGTCAACCAAGGGAACGAATTGTTTGGGCAACGCCTGACGTGAAAGTGGCCACAAACGAGTGCCGCTGCCGCCGCACATGACAACTGGAACGAACTGCTGAGCCGCATCATTGGCGGTGATATTCATATTTTTCCTCCTTAAAGAGCGAGCAGGCTATCACACTGTCGGAGGAAAAATTGAAACGTTCCCTAATCTCTAGCCCACAGGCAAAAAGCCGCCCACCGTGTCGCAATATCTTTCAAATTTGGCCCATCCTGTCACCGAAACCAAGCTATTGATCCCGCGTTACGGGTGAACAGAACAATGGAGAACGTGACGATTCTCAACACAAATAAAAAAGCCTGCTATCTAGTCAATAGCAGGCTTTCTTTATTTTACTTGGGGTGGCTGATGGGGCTCGAACCCACGACAACAGGAATCACAATCCTGGACTCTACCAACTGAGCTACAGCCACCGTAGATGAAATTATACCCTTGTCTACGGTGTATTTGCCGTCGCGATAGATTCTTTTACCGTGCGATTGGGCCTGGGAACCAAAATTTCGACTTTGAATTGATTTTTGAGGAATTGGTAATAGGCTTGACTTTCAGCCGCAGACCACCATTGACTGTATTGAGCTCGATCCTGGTTCAACGATGCCTCTGGTTTTGCTTCAGAGGTAACAATCTTGTTAACCCGAACCACTGCGTATCCGCGAGGTCCCAGATCAACCCCCACAAATGCTGGAAGACTTGCCGTGTCCGCGCGCAACGCGGCGATCAGGATGGGCAGTTCAACACCCTGGGCCTGATCTCGGGATACAACCTTGGCAGCAGACATAGAGGATGAGCCAGGCGCATCCTTCCAAGCGGAGAGTTTGGCTTTACCCTCCTTTTGCGCCAACTCAGCAGCTTTCAGAGCCACCAACCGCTCACGAACAACGGCACGCACTGCTGGGTATGGTTGCGTTTGGGCTGCCGAATATTGCGTCACTCGTCCGGCAGTCAACTGATTAGGTGCGGTTTCAACCGCCTCGGTATTGTGTTTTTTCTCAATAGCATCGGAAGCAAAGAGAGCCGCCAAAAACTTGGCATTCGTCAACACCCCCACTGCCCCCGGCGCGGGCGTTCGCGTGACACCATTGGCAACCTTGACTTCAAGTTTCAACTTGTCAGCAATTGGCTTCAAACTATCAGATTGCTCATAAACACCGTTTGCAAACGCCTCAGCCAGTTCGGCAAATTTGGCCTGTGCTTGCTGACTTTTCAGATCAGCTTCCATAAGAGGGCGCATCTCGTCAAAAGAACGCTGCTTAGGTGCCTTGATATCAGTCAGCTTGATGATGTGGTAACCAAAGTCAGATTCAATCACATCACTGGTGTCACCTTTTTTAAGTGAGAAAGCAGCATCCTCAAATGGTTTGACCATTGCGCCACGCGCAAAGAAATCAAGGTCGCCACCGTTAGATGCGGACCCAGCGTCTTGTGAGTTTTTCTTGGCAAGCTCGGCAAAAGAATCAGGAGATTTCTTTACCTGCGCCAGCAATTCTTCAGCCCGAGCCTTAGCAGCCTCACGCTCAGCCAGCGGCGCATCTTTTGCTGCATTGATCAGGATATGGCTGGCCCGGCGCTCCTCCGCACCACTGAATCGAGCCAGGTTCTGGTCGTAATAGGACTTTAAGTCGCCTTCATTAAGAGAGATTCCCTTTTTGACGGACTCTAGGTCCAGCGTGATGTATTCAATATTTGCCTGCTCAGGCGCCTGAAACAAGGCTGGGTTGGCTTCATAGAAAGCAGTCAACTCGCTGTCAGTCGGATTGACTTTACTGGCAAAGTCAGCCGTGGAAAAGGTTGCAACTTGCACTTCCCGCTTTTCAAAAAAAGCATTCAAGGAGACATCCGCAATTTTTTTGGCTGAAAACCCCGTATTGACGACCCCTGCCTCAACTTGTCTCAGTGACAAATCCTGTCGAACCCTAGCCTCAAACCCTTCCGGAGTCATGCCTTGGCTCGCGGCAAGTTGTCGATAGCGCTCCATGTCAAGCTTGCCGTCTGGTAGACGCAATGAAGCAATCGTTGGATTTTCCTGCAAATCCCGAGCCAAACGTGCGTCACTGGTCGTCAATCGATATTCAGTAGACGCTTTCCGCAAAACACGCTCGCGAATCAAACTCTCCAATGTGGCGTAACGTGCCTCAGGTGAGTCAAGCAATTTGACGTCAATATTGGGAGCCGAGTTGCGAAGCCGGTCAGACTCGGACTTATGTGCAGCATCCCACTCACCCTGACCAATTTCCTCACCCCCTACTCGCGCGACAACGGCCCCTTTGTTGTTTGAATTGCGATAGCCATCAATGCCAAACAATACAAACGAGGGAATGACGAGCAAGAAAAGCACGAACATCATGATCTTCGTATGCCGGCGAACGAAATCAAACATGCAAAAACTCTCCTGAAGATAAACAAAAAAGGCGAACAATTGTTCGCCTTTGTCGAAGGGGGTGGTGGGTGATGACGGGCTCGAACCGCCGACCTACGCCGTGTAAAGGCGCCGCTCTACCAACTGAGCTAATCACCCCACCTAAACTTGCTGTCAGTTCAAGGCATCTTTCAATGCTTTGCCCGGACGGAATTTGGGAACTTTGGCGGCTTCGATTTTAATCGCAGCGCCTGTGCGCGGATTGCGACCAACACGAGCGGCGCGGGTTCCGACTGCGAAGGTACCAAATCCTACCAAGGACACAGTCTCACCCTTTTTCAAGGAAGTCTTGACTGCGCCGATTGTAGATTCTAACGCGCGAGTGGCTGCAGCCTTGGAGATGTCTGCATGCTTTGCAATGTGCTCAATGAGTTCGGTTTTATTCACAAAAAGAACCTCTGGTCTGGCGCCGATCTAAATCGGCTTGTCTCTAAAAAATCTTGTACCCGGTTAAGGAATAAGGTTGACGCATCGAGACGACGCCAAGTCAACGCTTCATCATGCTTCTCACCAGAGCGGAACGGAATTCTAGACTGTTTTCCTGTCGCCGCCGACCACTTGATTATGAAATTTCAAATCAAATGAGTTGCTTTGCCGTACTGCTAGCCTGCAATGATAACGCGTCCCGAATAGGCACTCTGGCATGGCCGGCTAAGCTGAGCCGTAATAACGACAGGCCTATGCAGGTTTCGTGTCCGAGGGCTAAGACCTGTTCAACACGCCAAATCACGATCCAGACGGATTGGACTGACGGACCACAAGTGCCACCCCTAGGGCAGTCAGGGCGGTTCCCATCAACGTAATTGCCGTAATGGGCTCAGAAAACAAGCCCCACGCAATGAATGCTGTCACGGGCGGAACCAGAAACATCAGGCTCGTTACGGACGCTGCAGCACCCCGTTGAATCAGCAAATAGAGCAAAGAACTTCCACCCAGAGTCAGCGCCAAGACAGACCAGGCCATTGCTCCGACAAGCTCACCATTCCAATTGACGGTTTCGGTTTCCAGACCTGCCAGCGGCAGAGTTATCAACAACGCTGCCATCAATTGAACAGTGTTGGCCGTGCGGACGTCGCAAACATTAACAAAATGCTTTTGGTAGAGCGTCCCCACCGTAATGCTCAGCAAAGCACCAATTGCAAGCGACAAATTCAACCAATTTGCTTCGCCCCCCTGCCCAAATTTTCGCGATACCACCAGGACCAGACCCATAAAGCCAAGCATCAACCCCAACCACTGTCGCAAAGCAATCTTGCCACCGGTCGAGGCCAACCAAACTGCGGTCAGAACCGGCTGCAACCCCACAATCAGGGCAGATAGCCCAGAACCCATTCCAGCCTTCACCGCAGCCCACACACCGCCCAAATAAAAGGCGTGCATAAAGATGCCGGTGACGGCCAAATGCATCCACTGGGAACGGCTTGCCGGCCACTTGACCTTGGCCACAATAATCCACGGCAAAAAACAAAGGATGGAAAGTGCGTAGCGCCAAGCCAGAAAGGACATGGGCGGGGCGTGAGGCATACCGTAGCGAGCCACGATGAAACCAGTGCTCCAAATCAGCACAAAAACGGCAGGCATTGCGCGCAAACCCAACGCCCCCGTGCCGCGCTGGGTTAAACCGATCATTTCACCCGAGCTCGAATCTCAGGCAAGGCCTTTTGTAGGTAGTACACCATGGACCAGATGGTCATGACGGCGGCGATCCAGATCAACCAGACGCCCCAGACACGGGTGTCAACGACGTCGAACAACATGCCATCGAAGAGTAAAAAAGGAATGGCCACCATTTGCACAACAGTTTTCAGCTTGCCAACCATATGGACAGCGACACTTTTTGAAGCGCCTATCTGAGCCATCCACTCCCGCAACGCCGAAATGGCGATTTCGCGCCCAATGATGATTAACGCCACAAACACATCTGCCCGCCCCAGATGAACCAACACCAATACGCTCGCGCAGACCAGTATCTTGTCGGCCACAGGATCGAGAAAAGCGCCAAAAGACGACACCTGATTTAATCTGCGCGCCAAAAACCCATCAAGCCAATCGGTCGCTGCAAACACCACAAACATGATGGTTGCAATGAGATTGCGGGTTGCAGGGTCTATGGGCAAATAGAACACCCCAATAATCAAAGGAATCGCCGCAATGCGAGTCCAGGTCATGATGGTTGGGATGGTGAAGAACATGGCGCAATTGTGGCATGACAGCACCGTTCACCAACGGAGATCAATTCATCGACGATCAGTGAAGCGCGCGGTAGATTTCCTCGGCAAGATCGTGTGAAATTCCATCTACCGTTGCAATGTCATCCGCACTGGCCAGCGAGACGCCTCGCACGCCACCAAACCGCTGCAACAATTTGGCCCGTCGCTTGGGCCCGACGCCAGGAATCTCTTCGAGCTTGCCCCCGTCGACACGAACCTTGGCACGTTTGGCGCGCATTCCGGTGATGGCGAAACGGTGTGCCTCGTCCCGAATCTGCGCCACCAACATCAAGGCAGCGGAGTCTTTGCCCAGATAGACCTTCTCGCGCCCATCCGCAAAGACCAGCTCCTCCAGGCCCACTCGTCGCCCTTCTCCTTTTTCCACGCCCACGATGAGCGACAAATTAAGGCCCAGTTGCTCGAACACCTCACGCGCCATTGACACTTGGCCTTTACCGCCATCGACCAACACCAAGTCGGGCAAGCGACCCGTTCCTGGCGGAATTTGGCCCGTCTTTTCGGCCTCACGCAAAGTTTCTGCCAACTTGCCGTAGCGACGCAGCAGCACCTGCCGCATGGCTGCGTAATCATCACCCGGCGTGATGCCCTCGATGCCATAACGACGGTATTCGGCGTTTTGCATTTTGTGGTGATGAAACACGACGCATGACGCCTGGGTTGCCTCCCCCGCCGTGTGGGAGATGTCGAAACACTCAACCCGCAACTGCTCGAGGTCGTCCAACGCGAGGTCCAAGGCATCGACCAGCGCACGCGTGCGAGCTTGTTGAGACCCCTCCTCTGACAACAACCGCGCCAATTGCAGACCTGCATTGGTCTGCGCCATTTCCAGCCACTGACGCCGCTGCTCACGGGGTTGATGAACCGCGCTGACCTTGACACCCGCTTGCTCGGAAAGCGCTTTAAGCAAACTTTTGCTCACCGGCTCGCTGACCACCAGCGATGGAGGGACCGGCACGTTGAGATAGTGCTGCGCCACGAATGCATCCAACACCAACGCCTCAATTGACGGTCGAGCGACTGCATCCTCAAGCTCATCTTGATCCGGGTGAAAGCTCGTGCCCTCTTCAACATGAACAGGAAAATAAGGGCGGTCGCCAAGATGACGCCCCCCGCGCACCATGGCCAAGTTCACACAAGCGCGCCCGCCCTGCACTTTCACGGCCAGGATGTCCACATCACGATCAGACACGTTGTCCACCGACTGCTGGTGCAGCACACTGGACAGCGCCGACACTTGGTTGCGCAACTCCGCCGCCTGCTCAAACTCCAGTCGATCAGAATGCGCCATCATGCGCCCCTCCAATGCAGCCATCACTTCACGGGCATCACCTTTCAGGAAGCGCTCCGCATTGGCCACATCCTGTGCGTAATCATCAGCCGAAATGTGTCCCACGCAAGGGGCTGAACATCGTTTGATCTGGTACAGCAAGCAGGGGCGGGTCCGGTTGTTGAACATCGGATCTTCGCAGGTGCGCAACCGAAACACCTTTTGCATCAACAAGATAGCCTCTTTGACCGCCCATGCGCTGGGGTAAGGCCCAAAGTAATGGTGCTTTTTTTCAACGGCGCCCCGGTAATACGAAACCCTCGGAAAACTGGAGCCCAGGTTATCGGACGGGTACCGTCGGGTCATTTTCAGATAGGGATAACTTTTATCATCCCTGAACAAAATGTTGTATTTGGGGTTGAGTGTCTTGATCAGGTTGTTTTCAAGCAGCAAGGCCTCGGCCTCAGATCGCACCACCGTGGTTTCCATGCGGAAAATTTTGCTCACCATGTGACCAATGCGAGTGCCGCCGTGGTTGCGCTGAAAGTAGCTCGACACCCGCTTTTTCAGGTTGATCGCCTTGCCCACGTAAAGCACCGCCCCGCCTTCGTCGAAATACCGGTACACGCCAGGCAAAGCGGGCAGACTGGCCACATCGCTCAGCAATTGCGCTGGATGTGGCGAGGCCTCTGTCGCGTCCAGCGGCAACAAAGAATCAGAGGGAGTTGAGTCAGGCGTATCGGACATAGGGGCGTATTGTGGACAATCTCCGGCGTGAATACAGGAAAACTCTGGGACATCTTTTGCAAAGTCATCGACAACTTCGGTGACATTGGCGTGTGCTGGCGATTGAGCCAGGACTTGGCAGAGCGCGGTGAGCGTGTTCGCCTGTGGATTGACGACCCCAGTGCGCTGCAATGGATGGCACCTCGCGGCGCTCCCGGCGTCGAGGTACACCTGTGGCAATCCCCAATTTCAACCGAAAGCTTGGCAATGGGTGACGTTTTGATTGAGTCCTTTGGTTGCGAAATCGATCCTGAATTCATAGCATTCTACGCAGATGCACAAAGGGCTAGAGGCACAAAAGGCATATGGATCAACCTGGAGTACCTGACTGCGGAGGCCTATGCCGAGCGCAGTCATGGGTTGCGCTCACCCGTGATGCAGGGACCTGGCGTTGGGCTCAACAAGTATTTTTTCTACCCAGGCTTCACGAGCGCCACAGGGGGCTTGCTGCGCGAATCCAACTTATCGTCCCGCCAAGCCAACTTCAACCGAGGTAATTGGCTGCACCAACAGTCAATCCCCGTCACCAGCGAGCGATTGATTTCACTGTTTTGCTACGAACCCCTGGCCCTGAGTGCATTGATGACCCAACTGGCTGAAGGCTCGATCTCTACACGATTGCTGGTCACGCCAGGTCGAGCTAGCGCAGCGGTGCGCAAATGCATTCAACAGAAAAAGTTAGACAACCCCCTGTGGAATAAGGACGAGGTGCTCACTTTTTCATACCTTGGTGCACTAACTCAGCAAGACTTCGATCACCTGCTTTGGTGCTGTGACCTGAACTTTGTCAGGGGTGAAGACTCACTGGTTCGCGCCATCTGGGCCAAAAAACCGTTCATTTGGCACATTTACCCCCAAGAGGATGGCGCGCATGACCCAAAGTTGACGGCGTTTCTTCAGCATATCAACGCCACCCCGTCGTTAAGGACTTTTCACGAAGTGTGGAACGGCGCAAGTGGCGCCGAGTTGCCCGAAGTCGACTTGTGCGAATGGCAAAAAATCGCAGACCAACTTTGTGATCGACAACAAGCACAAAGTGATCTTGTCAGCTCGCTCTTTCAGTTCGTAGATAAAAACAACTAAAATACAAGGCTTTGCGGGAATCGACCGGAATATTTCCGCTGTTTGCCGCCCGTCGCGACCCCTGCGACCAACCTTCACTGAATCGCTATGAAAACAGCTCAAGAAATTCGCGCCGGCAACGTCATCATGCACGGTAAAGACCCCATGGTCGTCCTCAAAACCGAATACAGCCGCGGCGGCCGCAACTCCGCCACGGTTCGCATGAAGCTCAAAAGCTTGATTGCAAACTTCGGCACTGAAGTCGTGTTCAAAGCCGACGACAAGTTGGACCAAATCATTCTGGACAAAAAAGAGTGCACCTATTCGTACTTCGCCGAACCGATGTATGTCTGCATGGACACCGAGTTCAACCAGTACGAAGTGGAAGCCGAGAACATGGGCGACTCACTCAATTACCTGGAAGACGGCATGGAACTTGAAGTCGTTTTCTACGACGGCAAGGCAATTTCCGTTGAAATGCCCACCAGCGTGGTGCGCGAGATCACTTGGACAGAGCCTGCCGTCAAGGGTGATACCTCTGGCAAGGTGCTCAAGCCTGCCAAAATCTCAACGGGATTCGAAATTGGCGTGCCAATTTTTGTGGCACAAGGTGACAAGGTTGAGATCGACACCCGCACTGCGGAATACCGCAAACGCGTTTAATCTGCGCGCTTCGACTTAAAGGCTTCTTCGGAAGCCTTTTTCATTGGGGCTTTTGCCAGGAAAGTGCGTCCGCCCCTTACACCCAAACTTCTCATTCCGGTGTAGGCTACGCCAATGAGTAAGCCTGCCACTACCACCGCCTCGACCTTAACGTTGCGCCGGGTCGCTATTGATACGTACCGCGAAAACGTGGCCTACCTGCATCGCGATTGCGAGGTCTACCGTGCCGAAGGGTTCCAGGCCTTGTCCAAGGTGGAAATTCGCGCCAACGGCGGCCACATCTTGGCAACGTTGAACGTCGTTGACGATCCCGCCATCGTCAGCTGCAACGAGTTGGGCTTGTCGGAAGACGCATTTGCGCAGTTGGCCATTGAAGACGGCCACTTGGCGTCAATTTCCCAAGCGGAACCTCCCGCCTCCATCAGCGCCCTTCGCAGAAAAATTGCTGGCGAACGCCTGAACCTGGATGACTTTCACGCCATCATCCGGGACATTGCGGCGCTACGGTATTCGAAAATTGAACTGACGGCCTTTATCGTCGCTTCTCAGCGAGATGAACTGGACCGGGAGGAAGTCTATTTCTTGACCGATGCCATGGTCGCCAGCGGGCGGCGCTTGGACTGGCATGAAAGCCTTGTGGTTGACAAGCATTGCATTGGAGGCATCCCCGGCAACCGCACCTCCATGTTGGTCGTCCCCATCGTCGCAGCCCATGGCCTGCTCTGCCCCAAAACATCCTCAAGAGCGATCACATCCCCGGCCGGAACAGCCGACACCATGGAGGTACTGGCCAATGTTGAGCTGCCTTTTGCTCAACTGGAAGACATTGTGCGCCAGCACCGCGCCTGCCTGGCTTGGGGTGGAACGGCTCATCTGTCCCCCGCGGATGACGTGTTGATTTCTGTTGAGCGCCCCCTGGGGATCGACTCAGCGGGGCAGATGGTGGCATCCATCCTGTCCAAGAAAATTTCAGCGGGGTCGACCCATCTGATTTTGGACATCCCGATTGGCCCCACAGCCAAGGTTCGGTCCATGCCTGAGGCGCAGCGCCTTCGACGTTTGTTTGAATACGTCGCCCACCGCATGGATTTGTCGCTTGACGTGATCATCACGGACGGTCGTCAGCCGATAGGCAACGGGATAGGCCCCAAGCTGGAAGCCCGCGACGTCATGCGGGTTCTGGAAAATGACCCCAGAGCCCCAGACGACTTGCGTCAAAAATCGTTGCGACTGGCCGGCCGACTCATAGAGTGCCACCCGGATGTGCGGGGCGGGGACGGTTTCGCCATTGCGCGCGACATTTTGGACTCGGGACGCGCCCTGGCAAAAATGAACATGATCATCAAAGCGCAGGGACAACACCCGTTTGACCACAATGCCCCCCAACTTGGAACATTGACCCTGGAGGTGACGGCTACAGAAGCCGGAGTCGTCACAGATATTGACAACTTGCAAATTGCCCGCATCGCCCGCTTGGCGGGCGCACCCAAAGTCATCAGTGCAGGCGTGGACCTGCTCCACAAATTGGGATCCGTCGTCTCCGCCGGGGATATGTTGTACCGAGTCCATGCCGAGTACCAAAGCGACCTGGAGTTTGCGCGTCAAGCCTGTGCGAAATCTACTGGCTTCACGATTGGCAAGGCCAGTGACCTCTCGCACGTTTTTGTGGAGTTTTGACGATGACCGATGATCTATTGCTTTGCTTTTCCGACGAGGCTGACTTGGCAGAGCCCGTTTCGCGAGCGCTTGGTTTCAAACTTGCTTACGTGGAGCGCCATCAATTTCCTGATGGAGAAACAAAACTTCGATTGCCAGAGGTCATGCCTCGCCGCGTTGTCATCTTGCGCTCCCTCAATCAGCCCAACAACAAACTCATTGAGTTGCTTCTTGCGGCCAAAACAGCGCGCCTCCTAGGCGCACACCACCTGACATTGGTGGCGCCCTACTTGGCCTACATGCGGCAAGATATTGCGTTTCAACCCGGTGAGGCCATTAGTCAACGCATCGTGGGCAATTTTTTGGCGGAGCTTTTTGATGCCGTGATCACAATCGATCCTCACTTGCATCGCATCAAAACATTGCAGGAGGCTGTTCCGACGACCAAATCTGTGGTGATCAGTGCGGCACCTTTATTGGCGGACTTTGTGGCCACTCATCGGACAAATCCTATTCTTATCGGACCTGATGAGGAGTCCGCCCAGTGGATCGCACTGGCCGCCGCTCGACACGGCTTTGAGCACGCCGTCTGCAACAAAGTAAGGCATGGAGATCACGATGTGGCGGTGAGCCTTCCTGAACTAGCGGTCAAGGGCCGACCTATTGTCCTGCTGGACGATATTGCCAGCACCGGGCAAACAGCGGCGCAAACGGCTCGCTTGTTGCTGGCAGCAGGGGCCGCATCCGTCGACGTGGCGGTTACCCACGCTCTATTCGCCGGTAACGCTGTAGAAGTACTGCGGGATGCCGGTGTTGAAAACATCTGGAGCACCGACTGCGTGCGTCACAGCAGCAATGCTGTGAGTGTTGCACCCCTGATTTCGCAAGCATTGGCAGCGATCGCGAACGACGAGGCAGCCGAATGAAATAGGCACGTCATCTCGCCAAACCAACTCAAAGGACACCACGGACACGAGAGTCTGGTGAGCCAATATGCGAGCACCTTCAGGCGCGGGCACAAAAATGAACAGCCCTACAAGTACAAGTTTGACTTTTGTCAGCACTCTGGTCGCATTAATTGATACCCTAGAATGATTGTTTGCAACAAGGAGAACCAACAATGAACGACATGTCGGACACACAAAAAGACAAATTAATGAGCGACTTGCGAGTAGTGATCTCGGACGCTGAGGAATTGCTCAAAATGACCGCGGACGAGGCTGGCGAAAGCGCAGCAGGATTGCGTAACCGCGTACAGCAGCGCATGAACCAAGCCAAGGCAGAACTGATTCACCTGCAGGTCGCCGCCGTCGCCAAAGCAAAAGCAGCGGGCCATGCAACCGACGAATTTGTTCACCAAAATCCGTGGAAAGCCGTAGGCATTGGCGCAGGTGTTGGATTGTTGGTTGGTATGCTGATCAGCCGACGCTAAGCGCTCAATTGCATGCCTAATTCCACCCGCGAAAGCGGGTTTTTTAGCTCATTGAAGCAGCTTCTTAGTACGGTACTTGAGATTGCGCAGGTTCGGCTTGAACTTGTCGGGACTGAGTTGGAGCTGGAAAAGCGCCGCCTTTTTGACGGCCTTTTATGGGGTGCAATCGCGCTGCTTTGCTTGGGCATCGGTCTGGTGCTTTTGTGCGGCTTCGTCGTTCTTCTGTTCTGGGATGGTTATCGGCTCGCCGCTGTTGGCGTGCTTTCACTGATCTTTGTTGGCGCCGGCCTGTTTTTGGCCATCAACACCAGAAAGAAAATGCGGAATCAGCACACCATGTTCGGAGCCAGTTTGAATGAACTCAAACAGGACCAAACAGCACTGCGACCACAAGATCAACATGAGCCACGTTGATCTTATTGAACGACAGCAGCGCCTGTTGGCGCGCAGCGCATTGTTGCGCGATTCCATGGAGAGTCAATCACTGGTGATCAAGCGCCCGCTTGCTGCGGCAGATCAAGTTCGACATGGCATGCAATGGCTCTACAGCCACCCGCAATGGCCAGTCGCCGCAATGGTGGTGCTCATCGTGCTCAAGCCCAGACGCTTCTTAACTTGGGGTGGTCGAATGTTGTGGGCTTGGTCGAGCTTTCAAAAGGCACAAAAGCTGCTCAATCGCTAGGTATTTTTGTCATGCAATTGGCGCACAATAGTCAGCATGACCAAGAAAGAACACACCCCCGAACTGCTGACTGAGCGACGCCTTGCAGATGCATGGGCAGAGTTGCAAAGTCATGCCGATCAAGGCAACCCACTCGAATCTGATGCCTATCGACTGGCATTTGCCGATCCCGAATTTTTGTTGCGCCGCGAAACACGCGGCATTCGATTTCAGCTTGAAATGCTGAAACCTGACCTTGACCAGATCGAACAAGGTATTGACAACACTATTGTGGTCTTCGGGAGCGCCCGCTTCCCCGCCCCTGAGGATGCGCAGAAATCGCTCGCTGAAGCCCAAAAAAGTGCCGATCCAATGGCCCTTAAAGTCGCTGAGCGACAAATGCGCAACGCACATTACTACGACCAGGCGCGATTATTTGCCCGCTTGGTCGCAACTTTCAGCATTCACCGGCGACGCGAAGAACGCTTGTTCATTGCTACCGGTGGTGGCCCCGGAATCATGGAAGCAGCCAACCGAGGCGCTCATGAAGTCGGCGCCATGAGTGTGGGCCTGAATATTGCGCTTCCTCATGAACAAAGTGCAAACCCCTACGTGACGCCCACACTGAGCTTCAAGTTTCACTACTTTGCATTGCGCAAAATGCATTTCATGATGCGCGCCAAGGCCTTGGTTGCATTTCCGGGTGGATTCGGCACCCTCGACGAATTATTTGAAGTCATTACCTTGGTCCAAACGGGCAAAGCAAAGCCAGTACCCATCATTTTGTTTGGCACGGAGTACTGGAAGCGCCTGCTCAATACAGACGTCCTGCTTGAAGAAGGCGTTATTTCCCCCGAGGACCTAGACCTGATCACCTACGTAGATGACCCTCAATTGGCGTGGGATGCCATTACTTCGTTCTACGGACTCTGAGAAAAGAGCGTCATGCCGATTGCTTCGGCGTGATGCAAATTCAGCCATCGCGCTCAGGCGTAAAAAAACCCGCGAAGCAATTAACTTGGCGGGTTATTTATATACCCATCTCTGCCAGCAGATCAAGGTGGTCTGCCCGGAGGGGATCGAACCCCCGACCCACAGCTTAGAAGGCTGTTGCTCTATCCAACTGAGCTACGGGCAGAGATCGAGAGAAATTGATGGTCGGGGCGAAAGGATTCGAACCTTCGACCCTCTGGTCCCAAACCAGATGCGCTACCAGGCTGCGCTACGCCCCGACTTGTGTCTATTGTAGCCGGACAAAACCAACAGTTTGACAGAAACACGGCAATTTGGCTTGTTTTTTTTAATCCTCGCTAAATCGGGATTAGCACCTCAATCTACCGGGCCTATAGTTCATTCATGCAATCGAGCAATCCCCCCCTACCTTGGCTTGACATTGGCCAAGTCTTTCCTGACGTCAACCTCGCGTGGGGCGACATGACAGACGCGCCAGGGCTCTTGGCTGCTGGGGGAAGTTTGGACGTGGAGGCGTTGTTACGGGCTTACTCATCAGGTATTTTCCCGTGGTACAGCGGTGAGCAGCCTATTCTCTGGTGGAGTCCGGCTCCGCGCATGGTGTTGGATGTCTCTCAATTCAAGCTGCATCGTTCGCTCAAGAAAACCCTTGAACGATTTCGCGCCAGTTCCGAGTGTGAGATTCGCATCGATTCCGCATTTCGTGAGGTCATCCAGTCCTGTTCAGCAAGTCCTCGAAATGGACAGACGGGTACTTGGATCGTTGATGACATGATCGAAGCCTATGTCGCTTTGCACCATGCAGGTTTCGCGCACAGCGTTGAAACCTGGATCGACGGCCGACTCCACGGCGGGCTTTACTGCGTGTCGATTGGCCGCTATGTGTTTGGTGAATCCATGTTCAGCCGGTCAAGCGACTCCTCCAAAATAGCTCTTGCAGCCTTGGTCAGCTTTTGCCGACACCATCAAATACCCCAGATTGACTGCCAACAAAACACCAAGCACCTGAAGTCGCTTGGTGCACGAGAAGTTCCGCGTAGTGAATTCCTGAGTCAGGTGCGCAGTCACATCGGTGGCGCCCCGCCAGAGTGGCAATTTGACACTCTATACTGGCAGCAACTCATACCCAGCGCGACCTAGCAACGTGACTCACCTCAAGGAACTCCCGCTTCAAACGCTGCAGTTCTACGCGACTGCGTCTTACCCCTGCAGCTATCTGCCAGGAAAGCAAGCGCGCTCACAAGTTGCCACGCCAAGCCACCTGATCAACAGTACCACCTACTCTGAGCTGGCCAGCCAGGGGTTTCGGCGCAGTGGCATGTTTACTTACCGCCCCTATTGCGATAGTTGCTCTGCCTGCCTACCGCTAAGAGTGCTGACCGGGGAATTCAAACCCGACCGAAGCCAGCGCAGAGCCTGGACTCAACACGCCGGACTTCAGGCGCGGGTGCTTGAACTCTGCTTTGTTCAGGAACACTACGACCTCTACCTACGCTACCAAAATGGCCGCCACGCTGGCGGCGGCATGGACGAAGACAACGTTGACCAATACGCACAATTCCTGCTTCAAAGCCGGGTCAATTCACGTCTGGTGGAATTTCACGAAGTGATGGCTGACGGCTCCACGGGTGACCTGAAAATGGTCTCCATTCTTGACGTGCTGGATGACGGGTTGTCGGCGGTTTATACCTTTTACGAACCCGAACCCGGCTGCAATTACGGCACTTACAACGTCCTGTGGCAAATTGAGGAAGCCCGCACCTTGAACCTGCCCCACGTCTACTTAGGCTACTGGATCAAAGAGTGCCAAAAGATGAGCTACAAAACAAAGTTTCGCCCATCGCAGGTTCGGTCGGGCGGCGCGTGGGTAGACGGGGAACAACACCTTGCTGGCTCATTGCTCGAAGGCGGTTGAGCCGCTCATCTGGCGAGCGAATCTACGACAGGGGTATTTCTGGCGTGATTGCGCCGCATCGATCTATTGATAGCTTATTCAGGGCGGCAACTTTACTCGCCGCTCATCTCGCCTCAGGCACCGGATGTTTAACAGCGTTCAGCATCATCTTCTGACGCGCCGCGTCCAACAAATCAATGTCCAGCTTGTCACAGAGCTGAAGCAAATACAGCAACACATCCGCTGCCTCAGCGGCGACCTCTGCTTTCTTGGACGCGTCAAGGTTTTGGCTCTGCGCCTCAGTCAGCCACTGGAAATGCTCCAGCAACTCGGCAGCTTCCACAATGAGCGCGGAAGCGAGGTTTTTGGGCGAATGAAACTGGGACCATTCGCGAGCCTTGGAAAATTCGCGCAAAGCCTGCGTGATGGAGTGAAGATCGTTGGTCATGACAAATTTTGGACTGAAACCAATGCAATCTGTCTATTTTTATCCTGCTCCGTGCACGATGGTGTCCGCGGCTCGCACAGCCAAGGCATGAATCGTCAAAGACGGTGCCTCGCCGCCCCCGGTTGACGGGAAAACACTGGCGTCAGCGATGAAAAGATTGGGGTGATCATGGCTACGGCCATGGGCATCAACAACCGAAGTATCCGCATCAATCCCCATGCGACAGGTGCCGAAAACATGGGTGGCCGAGAACAAGTCCCAAGCACTAAGCTCTTCCACGAGTTCCAAGGCACCTGCCTCTTGAATCAGTTTGCGGGATTGCGCTGCCATGAAGCGCAACCGCTGCACATCCTGCTCGCCCAAGTGTGAGTGGAGTCTCGGCAAAGGGACGCCGAACTGGTCTTTCTGGTGCGGGTCAAGGTCCACAAATGTGCGCTCATTCGGCAGAAACTCACCGGTGGCCCCGACTGACAGCACACGACCAAAACTGTTTCGAACACCGGCCTTTAACGATGCACCAAAGCCACTTACCACGCGCGAAGCGTAGGCCATGGGACCGGTAAAGCCAATCTCCTGCGTGTTGGAATTAAAGCGGCAGCCTCCAGCCACGTTCGGGATGTCGGACGGGCCATTAAAGTCCCAGCAAATGGCGTCTGCTGGTAAACCCATGTGGCTATTGGACAAATCAGGAACCATGCCGGCACTGGACCAGAACAAAGTCTCCATTAAATTGCGCCCTACCTGCCCCGAGCTATTTGCCAAACCCTGTGGATGCTTGTTGTTGTGGCTACTCAGCAGTAAGCGGGGTGTCTGCACCGCGCCACCTGCGAGAACCAATAGCGGTGTTTCAATGCGCCGGGTCACGCTTTTGTCGACATAGTCGAGGGACTCGATGCGACCAGGGGCTCCTGCTCGCAGCCGAACCACGGTACAGCCGGACTTGATGGTGAGTCGCCCACTGGCCAGTGCTTGGCGGATAAAGGTGACGTCGGCTGAGCCCTTGTCGCCAATTGGGCAACCCCGACTGCAGTTGCCACAGTAATTGCAAGCCGGGCGGCCATCGTAAGGCGCTGACAGAGCAGCCCGGGAGTTCGCCTCCCAATGCATGCCAAGACGCTGGCCCGCTTCAAGCAGACGTTTTGCCGGCGGGCTCAAAGGATGCGCAGATAGCGGAAACGGCGAGCTGCGCCAACGTGCGCCCTGCTCTGGCGGCCCCGCAACCCC
The DNA here is from genome assembly GCA_963781205.1 of uncultured beta proteobacterium. Classification (GTDB taxonomy): domain Bacteria; phylum Pseudomonadota; class Gammaproteobacteria; order Burkholderiales; family Burkholderiaceae_C; genus Rhodoferax. The sequence continues at coordinate 193,381 of CAWAFG010000027.1, forward strand.
AATGACTTTCTCGCACAGACTGTAGTAAGGCTCCAGATCTGAATAGTCAATGGGCCAATCGCAGCCTACACCATGCTGGGTGTGCAGCTTCATGGACTCCGGGTGCAAACGGTGAGATTCGCCGACAAAGTGCAAAGTGCTGCCGCCCACGCCCTGCACGTGCCAGTACCCCGGCCCCATCGCCTGGCGAGCATGGCCACGCACCATCGGGCCCGTTGCACGATTCCAAGACCGCAATTCCCGCTCCTGCTCGGCTAGTACGTCCAAACCACCGATGCTCACTCGGGCCCGACTGCCAGGCAACTCAGGAAACAGGTGACGCTCCCAGTCGCTCTGGCTGAGCTTGTAGTCCCGCACCGGATCAAAACGCGGGCCGGCTTCCAGCAACAGCACATTCAAGCCTTGCTGGCACAGGCGCCAAGCGGCAGCAGCGCCACCGGCACCGGAGCCCACCACCACAACATCATGACGCGACTTCATTGCCACGGCGGCGGATACCCTACCGGCTGAGGCGGGCTTTTCAAGGGCAAGCCACCCCAAGCGGAAGGCTCGCTGTAATAAGTTTCGATAGCAGCTTGACGCAATAGCTCATAAAAACGCCTGGGTATTTCGTTCCAGTCCGCGCTGCTCATCCATTCAACAACTTTGTTTTTTTGCGCTGAGGTAAGAGCTGAAAATCCAGCGCCACCGGTCATATTCAACCAGCGACAACCCACAACCAGCAGCTGGCGAAAGCGTGGATCCAATTCGGAAAACGCCCAGAGCTTGGCATCCACGCCTAAGTCTGTTGCCGCTCCAGTGAGTGCATCGCGCGGGAGTAGAACATCCAAAAAAGTGGCCAAGGTCGTGCGCTCAGACGCCGTTGGTGATGAGGTCACCAAAACAGTTCCGGTGCTTAAACCAGGAGTCAAAAAGAAAGCGCCGGTGACTTTAAGCAGTCGCCGGCGCAAGGATGACGGGAGCAAGGTCGCCTGCTCTCCCATCATTCAACCAACGCCGGAGTCTGTGGATGGGTAGTCATACCGGTGAGAACGTCGATATGCAGGTCAGGTTGTCACTTGAAACCGTCCAACCCGCTGGGCAGCTATAGGTCGTTGTCGTCGCGGAAGGCTTGTCAAACTGACCTTGGCTATGCACTGTGACGTAGGGAACAAACCCTGGGCTGAGATAGGCATCCACCCCCACGGCCACATAGGGAGCGTTCAGGCCCAAGAAGCCCAATGGCGCCCCTTTGATGAAGTCAAAACCCAGGCCGACCTCCCCCTGCAGGTCATGACGCCCATCCAGATAGCTTAATTTGAACTTCCCTGGCTTGAAGCCACCCGCCAAGTTCGCGTGGAACGCCAAGTTCGCGCCAGTCGTATCGCCGTTCGCTTTTACCTTGACATCAAAAACACCTAAAACAAGGGAGGGCGTCATGCCGCCGCCCAAGGTCCAATTCAGTCCAATATAAGCCGTGGTGTCTGAGCGACTGTCAACACCCGTCGTAAACGCCGTCGGCACGGGAATTGACCCGGCCAGGGCAACTGAACCCGCCAGCAAAGCGGCGGATGCTGTTAAACAAACGATTTTTTTCTTCATGGTGAACTCCCTTGTTGATGAACACTTGGGAAATTTACGGCAACGAAAGCGTCCAATCAAGAGAAATATCAAGCAAAAAAACTGTTTGAAACACTATTTTGTAACGAAAGTAATCTACTCCTAGCCCCCCCCCGTTTTGAATACCGGCTGGACTTTAGAGATTTAACGGCCTGTCGCTTGCGGATCATTTTGCAGGGTCAAGGCTCCCAGCGCCTCCACCCCCACCGGCGCCTCAGGCAACCACGGCAGCACAAAAGTGCGCTGGGCCAAGCCGTTGGCGATGCGGTCCAGTTGGCGACGCTCCCCGTCCAAGCGAGCTTTCAAGAGCGGATCTGAAGTGCCGGTGACGCTCACGCTCTTGTTGATGACCCACGCCCACGGCTCGATTCGGGCACGGCGCAGGTCGTCTTGCAAGGCCGCTGCCTGACTGACGGGGGTCACTTCCGGCAGGGTGACGATGAGCACGCGCGTCATGGTGGCGTCCTGCAGGCGCATCAGGGGGGTGATGATGTGTTTGGCGTTGGCGCTGCCTTCGTATTGGCGGGTCATCTGGCGGTGGTAAGCGCCGGTGGCGTCCATCAACAGCAGGCTGTGACCGGTGGGCGCCGTGTCCAGCACCACAAACGCTGTGCGCGCCTCGTTTACCACCCGGCTAAAGGCGTGAAACACCGCAACTTCCTCTGTGCACGGAGACTGCAGGTCTTCCAATAGCAACGCCCGGCCCTGATCGTCCAATTCTTTACCGCGCGATGACATGATTTTGTCAATGTAGGCCTGCGTTTCAACCCTGGGGTCGATGCGATCAACCTGCAATCCGGGCAGGCTGCCACCCAAAGCCTGCGCCACATGGGCGGCTGGATCGGTGGTCGTGAGGTGCACGCTGTGACCGCGCTGCACCAATCCAACGGCCAACGCGGCGGCAATGGTGGTTTTGCCGACGCCACCTTTTCCCATGACCATGATGAGGCCACTGCCCGTGGCGGCCAATTCGTCGGCCAACTTGGCCAGGGACTCTGCGGGCAAGGGGTGATGGTCGGCCGAGGTCGCTGGTTTCGCAGGCGCCAAGGCTTGGCTGGCCCCCAATAACGCGCGCAGGGCAGGAAGCCCAACGGTATCGAAGGCTCGCAAGGGCACCTCATCTCGTGGCAAGCTGGCCAGTGCGTCGGGCAGGTGGGCCATCGCATCACGGCCCAAGGCTTCCACCGCTTTGGCGACAGGGTCGTTTGGCATGCTGGCGTGAAACACTCCGTTGATCACCAGTCGCTGGTTGCCCAAGCCCAGCGAGCGAAGCTCATCGGATGTGCGCGCCGCCTCCAGCATGGGCCGCGGATCAGGGCGGGTGACCAGCACCACCGTGGTCAGGGTCGGATCACTGAGCGCTTGCAAAGCCGCATTGAACCGCGCTTCCTGCATCTTCAGGCCGGAATGCGGCCCCAGGCAGGATGCACCACGGTCATTGCCGGCCAGAAAACCGGCCCACGCCTTGGGCAAACTCAGCAACCGCAATGTGTGTCCAGTTGGCGCAGTGTCAAAAACAATATGGTCGTAGGCGGCGTCCTGCGTGGCCAGCAAGGCGGCGAATTCGTCAAACGCGGCAATCTCCGTGGTGCAAGCCCCGGAAAGCTGCTCGCGCACCGTGTTGCGCTCCTCGTCACTGGCATCGGCTTCCAGTTGGGCGAGCACCCGCTGGCGGTAGGCTTCGGCGGCGGCATCCGGGTCAATATTGAGAACACTCAAGCCAGCCGCACCGGGCACCGGAACCGCCTGGTTGGACAGGGTCACGCCCAGCATCTCGTCCAGGTTGGACGCGGCATCGGTGCTGACCAGCAACACGCGTTGGCCAGCATCGGCCAGCGCCAGAGCCGCTGCGGTGGCAAGCGAGGTCTTGCCAACCCCGCCCTTGCCGGTGAAAAACAAAAATCGCGTGGGTGAATTGAGCAATTCAAGCGTCATAGGGGTGGGGTCAATGGCAGTCATGTTGATCAGCATGGCACAGCCATCGTTGACGGCACTTGACCTGCGTCAACGACGCGCCCCTCTGCACAAGCACGTTGTGCGCTACTTTCAGGGCAGGGGCAGCGGGAGCGCGGTTTTGTAGCGAACCTGTTTGAGCGCAAAGCTGGAGCGGATTTTTTCAATGCCGGCAATGGGGCTGAGCTGATCCAAGATGAAACGCTCCAGCGCCGCAATGTCGGCCACGGCCACGCGAATCAGGTAGTCCGAATCGCCGGTCATCAAATAGCACTCCATCACCTCGTCGTGCTCGGCAATGCTGCGCTCAAAGTCGGCCAGCGAGGCTTTGCCCTGCGATTTGAGGCTGATGGAGATGAACACATTCAGGCTCAAACCCAGCTTGGTGGCATTGGCAATGGCCACATAGCGGTCAATCACGCCCGTGGTCTCCAGCGCTTTGACACGCGCCAGACAAGGCGACGGGCTCAGGTGGACGCGCCGGGCCAGCTCCACATTGGAGATGGAGCCATCTTTCTGGAGCTGGTCCAAAATTCGCAGATCGACATCATCGAGGTTCATAACACCTTAAAAATTAGGTTTTTCGGCATTTTATGCCTCCTACACACCCAATCGGGTGCGAGATAGGCAGCCTATTTGGCAGGATTTTTTGTACAGTGAATACCATGAATTCCCCCTTCACTCCATTGCCCATGACTGACCTTGACCCCCAGGAAACCGCCGAATGGCGTGACGCCTTCTCGGCGCTGGTCGCCTCCCAAGGGCCTGAGCGCGCCCGCTTTGTGCTTGACGAGTTGGCCCGCCAAGCCCGCACCCAGCGCGTGGGCTGGCAACCCGAGCTATGCACGCCCTATGTCAACACCATCGGCGTGGACCAACAACCCGTCTTCCCCGGTGACTTGGCGGTTGAAGAACGACTGGGCTCACTCATGCGCTGGAACGCCTTGGCCATGGTGGTGCGCGCCAACCAGGCTTATGGCGAATTGGGCGGCCACATTGCCAGCTACGCCAGTGCTGCGGATCTGTTTGAGGTGGGCTACAACCACTTCTTTCACGCCCGCAGTGACGCAGCTGAATCAGAGCGTTTCACCGCCGGGCCGCCCCAAGGTGAAACAGCCCCCTCGGGGGGCAGTGCAGCACGCGCAGCGGCAAGCGTGGGGGCTCATCTCGGCGACTTGGTCTTCTTTCAACCCCACAGCGCCCCCGGCGTCTATGCCCGCGCCTATCTGGAAGGCCGCCTGAGTGCCGACGACCTGTTGCATTACCGCCAGGAACTCACCTCCCCGGCTGCCAAGGCCGTGGGTGCTCTGGACCCCGAGGCGGCGCTGCAAAGCGGCCTGGCCCGTGGCTTGTGCAGCTACCCGCACCCTTATTTGATGCCGGATTTCTGGCAGTTCCCCACCGGCTCCATGGGCATTGGCCCCATTAGCTCGATCTACCACGCCCGCTTCATGCGCTACCTCACCCATCGGCAGTTGCTCAACTGCGAAGGTCGCAAGGTGTGGGGGGTGTTTGGTGATGGCGAGATGGACGAGCCCGAAAGCATGAGCGCCCTGACGCTGGCCGCCCGTGAAGGGCTGGACAACCTGGTCTGGGTGGTCAATTGCAACCTGCAGCGCCTGGACGGCCCGGTGCGGGGCAATGGCCGCATCATTGATGAGCTGGAAAAGCTCTTTGCCGGCGCCGGCTGGAACGTGATCAAACTGGTGTGGGGCAGCGACTGGGACGGCCTTTTTGCCCGCGACACCACGGGGGCGTTGGCGCGTGCTTTCGCCAACACCGTGGACGGCCAGATGCAAACCTTTGCCGCCAAAGACGGGCGCTTCAACCGCGACACCTTCTTTGGCCAGAACGAAGAATTGCAGCGCTTGGCCCAAGGCATGACCGATGAGCAGATTGACCGCCTCAAGCGCGGTGGGCACGACATCGTCAAGATTCACGCGGCCTACGCCGCCGCTGCCGCCCACAAAGGCCAACCCACCGTGATCCTGGCGCAGACCAAAAAAGGCTATGGCATGGGCAGCGCCGGCCAAGGCAAGATGACCACGCACAGCCAAAAGAAGTTTGACGAGACCGATTTGATCGCGTTTCGCAACCGCTTCAACCTGCCCATGACGGATGAGCAGGTCACCAATCTGGAGTTCTACAAACCCGCTGAAGACAGCGCCGAGATGCAGTACCTGCACCAAAAGCGCCAAACGTTGGGCGGCTACCTGCCCAAGCGTTACACCGCTGTGGACGCCGTGACCGTGCCGCCCCTGGCCAGCTACGCCCAGTTTGCCCTGCAGGCCGAGGGCAAGGAGATGAGCACCACCATGGCTTTTGTGCGCATGCTGGGCAACCTGCTCAAAGACAAAGGTTTGGGCCCGCGCATTGTGCCCATCGTGGCCGACGAGGCGCGCACCTTCGGCATGGCCAACCTGTTCAAGCAGGTGGGCATTTATTCCAGCGTGGGCCAGCGCTATTCGCCGGAAGACATTGGCTCGGTGCTGAGCTACCGCGAAGCCATGGATGGCCAGATTCTGGAAGAAGGCATTTCCGAAGCGGGCGCGCTGGCCAGCTGGACGGCGGCTGCCACCAGCTACAGCGTGCACGGCTTGGCCATGCTGCCCTTCTACATCTACTACTCCATGTTCGGCTTTCAGCGCGTGGGCGACCAGATCTGGGCCGCGGCCGACCAGCGCGCCCGGGGCTTTTTGCTGGGCGCCACCTCAGGGCGCACCACCTTGGGCGGCGAAGGCTTGCAACACCAGGACGGCACCAGCCACTTGATGGCCGCCACCATTCCCAACTGCAAAGCCTATGACCCGGCTTTTGCGGGAGAGTTGGCGGTGATCGTGGACCAGGGCATGCGTGACATGCTGGTCGATCAAAAAGACGTTTTCTACTACATCACCATGATGAACGAGAACTACGCCCAGCCCAGCTTGCCCGAAGGCGCGGCGGCTGATGTGATTCGTGGTTGCTATCACTTCAGTAGCTACTCCCGCACACAAGACGGGCGCCAGAGCCCTAAAACACTTAAAAATATCACCTTGTTAGGCTCTGGAGCGATTCTGACCGAGGTCATCAAAGCAGCAGAGCAATTGGCCGACCAGGGCTTTGAAGTGGACGTATTCAGTGTGACCAGCTGGAGCGAGCTGGCTCGCCAGGGCATGGCCAACGCCGATGCCCAACCGGGCACCCCGTCCTTCCTGGCCAGCCAACTCGCGCCAAGTCGGGGACCCATCATTGCCGCCACAGACTATGTGCGGGCCGTGCCGGAGACCGTGCGGGCTTACCTGCCGCCACAGCGCAGCTACACCACGCTGGGCACCGACGGCTTTGGCCGCAGCGACACCCGTGCCGCGTTGCGTGAGTTCTTTGGTGTGGACGCCGCCAGTGTGGTGCGGGCCGCCTTAGCTGCGGTCAACGCCACGCCAGTCTGACCCCCAAGCCCCCTTCGCGGGCGTTGTGCCGACTGATAGGCCGGACTCAAACAAGAAACCCCGCCTTGGCGGGGTTTCTATTTCAGGACAGCGCCGCAAGGGCTCGTTGAGCCGCCCTCAATTACGGTTTGATGGCGATCTTGAGCACCCCGTCACGCTGATGGCTGAACAAGTCATAAGCCGCGACGATATTTTCCAGTTTGTACGAGTGCGTCACCAAAAGACCAAGGTCGACCCGGCCAGAGGCCAGCACATTGATCAAACGGCGCATGCGCTCTTTGCCACCCGGGCACAGCGCGGTATTGATTCTGTGGTCTCCCAAACCGGCGGCAAAAGCGGAAAGCGGGATCGTCAAGTCCGTGGAGTACACCCCCAAGCTCGACAAGGTGCCACCGGGCTTGAGCACGCGCAGCGCTGACTCAAAGGTGGACTGTATCCCCAGCGCTTCAATGGCCGAATCCGCGCCACGCCCATTGGTGATCTTCATGATTTCAGCAACGACGTCGCAGTTATTGAAGTTCAACGTCAAGTCCGCGCCCATTTGCTTGGAGATACCCAGGCGGTGGTCATTGCCGTCAACGGTAATGATGGTGCTGGCCCCCAGCAAACGAGCCCCCGCCGTCGCGCACAAACCAATCGGCCCCTGCGCAAAGATCACCACGGTGTCACCAATTCGGATATTGGCGTTTTCAGCGCCCTTGAAGCCGGTGGACATGATGTCCGGGCACATCAACACCTGCTCATCGGTCAGGCCATCCGGAATAGGAGCCAGGTTGCCCTGTGCGTCGGGAACCAACACGTATTCGGCCTGTGTGCCGTCGATCAGATTGCCAAAGCGCCAGCCTGCGGTGGCTTTCAAGCCGTGGCAACCGCACAGCCCGCCGGGAATGAGGTAGCTGCCGTCCTGAGATGGCGAGCCGTCCTGCGCGGCGTAGGAATTGAAGTTGGGGCAAATGGCACCCGCAATCACGCGCTGGCCTTCGGTGTAGCCCTGAACGGCACTGCCCAGTTTTTCAATAACGCCGACCGGCTCATGCCCAATGGTCAGCCCCTTGGCAACGGGGTACTCGCCCTTGAGAATATGGACATCGGTGCCGCAAATGGTGGTCGTGGTGATGCGGATCAAGGCGTCGTTGGGGCCCACATCGGGGATTTTCTTGTCAACCATTTCAATGCGTCCGGGCTCTACGAACACTGCGGCTTTCATCATGCTGGACATGTTGTCTCCTTGGGTCTTGAATGAGACTTCGAACATGGCGCCTGAAGAAATCAAGGCAGCCTAAGAAGTCGGGCCCTCAAGGTAGTCCCTTTGTTTGGGGAGATCAATAGGTTGGCGGTGGCAAACTTAATCTGCATCAAAGAAAGTGAGCGCTGAACTCGAGTACCCGCCAGCGTCGCCCAAATCAACAGGGCACGGTGCCGGCGCCTTCGGTTGCAGCGAGTTTCCTTTGGCAAAGATGCGAACCGACTGCTGCAGGCGGCAAGGGCGCAAGAAGTGGCGCCAACCAGGGGTTGATATCTTTATCCGCCCGGTGCTGGCGCTGAAACATCAACTCGCGCCCCTTCAGCGGTTCATAATTTCATTCGGCGCGTGAAGCACCCGGCGCTTGGTGGTCAGCAAGGTACTTCAGGCAAGGTCACGCATCCGCGTTGATGCGCTGAATCAGCGCTTGCAGTACCACGCTGGCCTGATCGTTGTCCACTTGGCAGGTGCCGGCAGCGTTGTGGCCACCGCCGCCGTACTGCAACATCAACTCGCCCACATGGGTTTTGCTGCTACGGTCGAGGATGGATTTACCTGTGGCAAATACGGTGTTTTGCCTCTGCATCCCCCACAGCACATGAATCGAAATATTGCACTGCGGGAACAGGGCATAAATCATGAAACGGTTGGTGGCCCAAATGGTTTCTTCTTCACGCAGGTCCAGCACCACAAGATTTTGATGCACCGTGCTGCAACGCAGCAACTGCTCGCGCGCCTTGTCGGCGTGGGCGTTGTAAATGTCAATGCGCTCAATCACGTCGGGCAAGGCCAAAATGTCCTTGATGCCATGGTTGCGACAGTATTTGATTAAGTCCATCATCAACTGGTAGTTGCTGATGCGGAAATCACGAAAACGCCCCAGGCCCGTGCGCGAATCCATCAGGTAATTCAACATCACCCAGTCTGTCGGATTCAAAACCTCGTCGCGATTGAACTGTGCCGAGTCCGCTTTATCCACCGCATCCATCATTTCCACGGTGATGCCCGGAAAGGCCTTGGCGCCGCCGTAATAGTCGTAAACCACGCGCGCCGCCGAAGGAGCTGAAGCTGAAATCACATGGTTGGGCCGCTCACCCGTGTTGCGGATCGTCTCGGACTCATGGTGATCAAACGCAATGTGGGCAGCAGCCACATAAGGCAGATTGGTCGTGATGTCACGGCTGGTGATGTCTACCTTGCCGTCCTGCATATCCTTGGGGTGAACGAACTTGATGTCGTCGATCAGATCGAGTTCATTCAACAGCACGGCACACACCAAACCATCGAAATCGCTGCGGGTAACGAGGCGGAATTTATCTTGGCTCATGACTGTCCTTTGTATGGCGAATGAAAACCGGCATGCAGGCTAATTCTGCAATCGGTTTTATCGTAACGCAGAAGAATGCGTGCATCGTGCTGGAGTAACGCATTGACCGATCTTGACCAACCACCTGGCCCCGCGGCGCCGATGCTGGCTAGCGACCTATTCGATCAGTTATTGAGGTGGCAACGCGACCGAAAAACTCATTCATCTCAACGACAAGTGGTGATCGGGAAAGGTCTTTTTGGGACGACAACAAACCGATTTCGCTCAGGTACGGCGTACCAAAGCAGTGGTTAACGCCGACGTCAACCGGCGCCAAAGCCGTCCGAGTTGAACGCAATGTTAGGCACAACGATAGTCAGGGTACGGTGTAATCCTCGCAGTCTGGCGGTGGGGTATCGGTGACATAACCGTGGGCTTCGGGGGCGAATCGATACAAGCGCTGATAGCTGCATTGGCGGTCGGTTACGGTAACGAGGTCGCGTTTGCGAAGTGGCCGCCCTGCTAGCGAATCTTTGGACCGCGAAACTGGCCCAGGAAAAGATGTCGCCTGGCTGCGATCGCGTAGTACCGGCATTCCTGCAGCGGATGCTCCAGTCAGGGCGAGGCTGGCGTCGAAACTGTATTCGTCGTGACAAGCCCCGGCGCGATGCTTCATGTCACGCTCGCTGAAACACGCCCGGATCATCACGTTGGCGCTCTGCGGAACACTTAGAACTTCGAACGGAGCTTGGCCGGGCAAAAAAGCGATGAGGTGCAGCGTTATTGCACTGGCATCGCCGCCGGAATACATCGCGTGCGCCCGAGTTTGTACACCTGCCAAGACACCACCGTCGAAGCGGATAAGTTTCGGCCATGCCTGAGGCGACGGTGCCTCGTCTTCGGTCGACAAATCCGTCAACCTATAGGGCGTCTGAGACAAATTACCGTTGCCGCCAGACAGTTTGAGGCTCAAATCTGCGCCATCGGCTACGTCGGTGGCGCACGCTTGGCCTTCGCATCCGGCTTGCGATGGAGCGATTTCGACACAGAGGTTGTCCGGCGCACAACCGACCGCCAACCCAGCTTCTGATCGGCTGATCGCCAGCGTATCCATGCGCGGTGGCGCGGCGAAGGCTGGTAGCGATGACAAAAGCATCGTGGCTGCAAAGAATATGAATTTAAAAATGATGAAAACTGAGTGACATGAATTTCATGCCTAACGCCGTTGTAGCTTGAGATAACCGGGCATGACCCGACATGCCGGGGCATGCCCGGTTGATTGAAGCATTAGAGCGCATTTCTGACGTGCTCCGGAAGCAGGCCCCACTCGGCGTAGCGCCGTACATGTGCCTTTACGCTACCGACACTCTTTCGACAAACATCAAGCGTTTGCTCAAGATCGAGATGCATGGCAAGACGTAGTTGGTCTTTGAACTGCTCCGAGAACAGCCCGCTTGCGAGCCGGACCGTGATGCAAAGGACCAATTGAGTTCGATGGGTTCGCCCGAGAGCGCAGTGCTTAAGTCGACGACACATCAATGCTCGCGCTCTGCCATGCCAGAGCCCCTGTGTTTCGGCGAGCACAAACTCGACGCAGCGCTCGACCACCCACGGCTCTGGCTGAAGGAGGCCATCTGCCAGCGAGTGAAGCTCCACTTTCGATAGGGTGCCTAACTCTCTGTGCTCAGCGGTCATGGTCGCTCGCGGCATGTGCGCTCCAACAAAAAGTAGATGGCAAACGGCGGTCGATACATCCAACCGCTGACGATGCATCTTTTAAAAAACCATCCTGAAAACCACTTGCAGAGTGGTTATTCGATCTAAATTTTGTACAAAACAACAGGTATAAATTTTCCATGAGACCCGGCACTCCTCTGTTGACATCAACCCGCTTGCTCGATCAGGTGCGAGAGCGGGTTCGTTACCTTCACGATAGCATCAAGACAGAAAAGGCTCACCGGTATTGGAGACGCTTTTTCATTCGCTGGGTGGCCGCGCAAGGTGCAGGAATGCGACACCCGCGCGATTGGGGGGGTGGCTGAAGTCGCGGCCGTCCTCACCATGATGGCCACAGAACGCCAAGCATCTGCTTCCACCCATAACCAGGCACTCAGCGCTTTGTTGCGTCGGTACCGCGAAGTGCTCAATATCGATTTGCCGTGGCTCAACAACATTGGGCGCCCACAACAAACCAAACGCAATCCGTCGGTGTTGATAAAAGTTGAAATAGCACTTTCCATCGATCCGCGCAGTGATGTTGCGCGGCGTCACCATTTGTTTGAAGAGCGGCTTCAACGGGCGCTGAATATGGCGGTGCCATTGGCTGGCATTCACTCAGTCCACACCCGGCGCCATTCGTTTGCCACCCATCTTCTGCAAGCTGGCGCCGACATCCGCACGGTGCAAGAGTTGCGGGGGCACAGCGAGGTGGCCACCACCATGATCTACACGCACGTGCTCAAAGTGGCGGCGGGTGGCACTGCTAGCCCGCTTGATGGGCTTGCTAGCTGGGTGTGAGAAGTGTCAGTTCCCACTGCATAGCGCCCCTCACCACGGCAAAACCACCGCCTGCGTTGTCCGCTCGCCGAGCAAGAGGGGGTGTGAATTCATCCCGCCGCTGGAAAAACGACCGTCACGCACAGGCCCGGTTGCGCGTTGCTGATTGAAAACGTCCCCCCATGGGCTTGGGCCACCAGCTTGCAAAGGTACAGGCCCAACCCCACGCCGCCGGTGCTGCGCTGGCGGGCTGAGTCGGGGCGGTAAAAGGGTTGGGCCAGTTTGCCCAGCTGATCTTCTGGCACGCCGTGGCCGAAATCTCGCACGGTCATTTCAACGCCCTGCCCTGTGATCCCTTCCCGCGCTTGAATGCTGATGCAGGGGGGGCGGGTGACTTGGTCGCTGTGGCGCAAGGCGTTGTCCAGCAGATTGCGAACCAGCAGCCGAACCCGGGTCGCATCCAGTGCCAATGCCGGCAATTGGGGCGCAAATACCTGCTCAATGCCGTCCCCGCCCGGCAAGCCTCGAACCACGTCGCCCACCAGTGCGCAGAGGTCAGTGGGCTCGCGCTGCAACGCGGCGTGGGGGCTGGCCAGGCGTTCGCTCTCCAACAGGTCGGTGATCAAGTCGCGCATCAAGGCCAGATCGCGCAGCAAGGCGTCACGGCTGGGGGTGACCTCGGACGATTCGGGCAACAGCTCTGTGTTGAGGCGGGCACGGGTCAGCGGGCTGCGCAACTCATGGCTGATGGCCAGCAACAAGGTGCGCTTGGCCTCCAGCATGTGGTGAATGTCACTGCCCATGGTGTTGACGGTGGCCGCCAACTCGCCCAACTCGTCCGGGTGGCGAGCATGCGCAATGGCAATGGGCTGATCAAAGTTGCCGGCGCCAAAACGCTTGGCCCCGGCGCGAATGTCACCCAAGGGGCGAAGCAACCGACGAACGTATAAATAGGCCAGCAAAGTGAGCAGCAGCAAGGCCCCCAGGGCGAACAGAACCAGCGTGGGACGCCGCTCAAACGCACCGTCGTCAATGCCAAACACGATGGTGTGGCCATCTGCGGTGGTTCGAGTGAGCAATCTGGCCCAATTTTTGTCACCCCCCCACTTTTCCCTCTCCCAGTCTGACTGCTGCGGACGGTCTGCTTGCCAAGCAGCCTGTCGGTGATCGGGATGCGACTGCCAGTTGAGCACGGGGCCATGAATGCTCACGGTGATGGGCAAGCGCTGCACCAAGGCTTGGGCCTGCGCCTGGCTGGGTGGCGACCCGATGTCTCGGGCCAGGTGATCGACATAGTCCATCAACAAGGGGCGCGCCGCCTCGCGCCAACCCAGCGTGAACGCGTTTTGCAAGCTGGCCAGCATGGTGACGCTCATGAACACAGCCAGCACCAGGAACACCAGCACCAGGCGCCAGCGCAGAGAATGGCGCACGGCACGCAGGCCGCGCCGCCACCCCGAAGTCTTGGCCGTGTTGGCGTTTGTCATGGCTGTTGTGGCCGCAGGGCCAGTGAGTAACCCACGTTGCGCTGGGTTTTGATGCAATCCAACGGCTCCAGCTTTTTGCGCAGGCGGCTCACCACAATGTCCACGGCGCGGGTGAACAACTCGGCCTCATGGCCGCGCAGCTGGTTCAGAATGTCATCGCGGCTGAACACCTTGCCCGGCGCAGCAGCCAGCAGGTGCAGCAAATCAAACTCGGTGCTGGTCAGCTCCAGCAAGTCACCTTGGCGGTGGACTTGCCGGGTGGTGGGGTCCAGCGTCAAGCCATCAAACATCAAAGGGGCGGTGGCGCCGTTGAGTAACGGCGCCTGCGGCACAGTTGGGCGGCGACGCATCACCGTCTGAAGGCGGGCCACCAGCTCGCGCGGCTCAAAAGGCTTGGGCAAATAGTCGTCGGCCCCCAACTCCAGCCCCACCACCCGGTCGGTCAGCTCGCCCCGCGCGGTGAGCATGATGATGGGAATATCGCTCTCAGTGCGCAAGGTCCGGCACAACTCAAAACCATCCATCTCCGGCAGCATCACGTCCAGAATGGCGGCGTCAAACCCGCCACCGCGCAGCAGGGCCAGACCGGTGCTGGGGCGCAGGGCGCATTCCAGACTCATGCCAAAGCGCTGCAGGTAGGCCGTGAGCGGCCCACCGAGTTCGGCGTCGTCGTCAATCAGGAGAATTCTTGGCATGGGAAATTGTGACACCTGCGCTGATGGCCCACGATCAGGTTGTGCAGCCGGGGCTGCTGTGTCGCGAACAGCTTGTCAAAAAAGTTAGTCACTTGAGTCACCGCGCTTTGGGACAGCTGCCCTGGACCAAGCATCATCTGCGGCAGGCGGCGAGCCTGCTGTGCGCCCCAGACCAGGCGCCAGCGTACGTGCGGCTCGTTGTGGCCGCCCAGCAGGGCCGGGCAGTGACACAACGAGCTTCATCGTCCAGGCCTGGCCACAAGGGGCGGGGTCAAGGCCATTAATGCCCGCGGAACCAGCCACGGCGGTGCTCTTGCAACGCCCGCACTTCTTTTTGCTGCTCGGGAGTCAGACTGTCGTAAAAGTCAGCCAGGGCGGTCAGCACCTTGGGGCCGTTGCCTTGGATCGCCTGGGTTTTTTGGTCCAGCATGGCCTGGGCGCGGACGCGGTCAAACTTGTCGCCCTGAATCAGCGCAGGAATTTCGACACGGGGGTCACCGCCCTCGCCCCGAAACGCTGTGCGCTGCGCCATGATTTCGTTGGCCAGCCCCTCCAGCTTTTGTTGCTGCGCCGCGTTGAGATCCAATTTTTTGGTGATCTTGCTCACGACCTTGGTCCGCACCTCGGCCACGCCTTCGTCGCTCCAGTTGCCGTGATGACCGCGCGAACAAGCGGTGAGTCCAGCGACCAATGCCGTTGCACCGAGCAACCCAACCACGGTTCTTTTGATCCAGCGTTTCATGATTTTTTTCTCCTTGAGAAAACTGTTGAACATGAACGCTATGGTGCCGGGCCAGCGGCGTGGCGTCTTCTCGGCGCGGTATCGCTTTGTTTCGTTTTATTTCAGTGGGGGGTGAGACGGGCCAGCCAAGTGGCCAGCGCGTCGCCCATCAAACCGACTCACGGGATCCAACAGGGCTTTAACCCGCTTACCCATCAAATCGGCCTCTAGCGCTTATTCAGCCTGCGCAAGCAGCTCCTATAAACATAGCAAACTGATGCGCGAGCCGTAGCGTACCCCAGCCTGCCGCTTACTCCACCCGGCTGATCCGGGCTGGCTTGAAGCCGAGATCGGCCGCTTTGCCTTTGCGCCCGCGCAGGGCGCGTGCGTTGTTGAGGCTGCGAATCTCCAGCGTTTCTTCACGCTCTTTGCCACCGCGGCCAATGCCTTCAATCTTCACACTGCGGGTGTAAGCGACCGCGCCCGCCAGCGTGTCTTTGTCTTCCAGACCAATCAGCATCAAACCACGACCGCCGTTGGTCATGGTCTTCATCTCGGTGATCTCAAAGGTCAAAATGCGTCCGCCGGTGGACGCGCAGGCCACATGAGTGGCAGGCACCACCGGGCTGGAGCCCGCCGGATTGGCCACCACGGAGGGCGCACACAGGGTTTCGCCCTCATTGCAAGTCATATAGGCCTTGCCGGCTTTGTTGCGCGCCATCATGTTCTCCACCGAGGCCATGAAACCATAACCGCCAGAACTGCTCAAGAGCAAGGTGGCGGTGATCGGGCCGGCGAAATAGTAGGCCGGTTGCGTCCCCGTTTCCAGGTCAATGAGGGTGGTGATGGGCTGGCCATCGCCCCGTGCGCCGGGCAACAGTGCGACCGCCACGGTGTAAATACGGCCGTTGTTGCCAAAGACCAGCAAGGTGTCCACCGAGCGGCACTCAAACGTGCCATACAGACTGTCACCCGGCTTGAAGGTGTATTCGGTAGGTGCCGAGGCGTTGCCCGCCTTGTCGCGCGCCCAGCCTTTTTGCGCGCGGACCCAACCTTTTTGGCTGACCACCACGGTGACGGGTTCGTCCACGACCTTAATCTCCAGCACGGCTTTTTTCTCGGCCTGAATCAGGGTTCGGCGGGGGTCGGCAAAGGTTTTGGCGTCGGTCTCGATCTCCTTGATCATCAGGCGGCGCAACGCAGCGGGGTTGCCCAGAATTTCTTCCAGCTTCTTTTGCTCGTCGCGCAGGCCAGACAGCTCTTGCTCAATCTTGATGGCCTCCAGCCGGGCCAATTGGCGCAGCCGGATTTCCAGAATGTCTTCGGCCTGGCGCTCGGACAGGTTGAACCGGGCAATGAGCGCAGCCTTGGGGTCGTCCGCTTGGCGAATGATGGCAATCACTTCGTCAATATTGAGCAGCACCAGTTGGCGGCCTTCCAGAATATGGATGCGGTCCAGCACCTTGTTCAGACGGTGGCGGGAACGGCGCTCAATGGTGATTTGGCGGAACTCGATCCACTCGGTCAGCATCTGGCGCAAGGACTTTTGCGTGGGCCTGCCGTCAATGCCAATCATGGTGAGGTTGATGGGCGACGACGTTTCCAGGCTGGTGTGGGCCAGCAAGGTGGTGATCAGCTCCTGCTGCTGGATGCGGCTGGTCTTGGGCTCGCACACCAAACGCACCGCCGCGTCTTTGCTGGACTCATCACGGACCACGTCCAGCACGGACAACACAGTGGCTTTCAGCTGGGTTTGTTCCAGCGTGAGCGCTTTTTTGCCCGTCTTGATCTTGGGGTTGCTCAGCTCTTCAATTTCTTCCAGCACGCGTTGGGTGCTAACGCCGGGCGGCAATTCCGTGACCACCAGTTGCCACTGACCGCGTGCGAGTTCTTCAATCTTCCAGCGCGCACGGCACTTCAAAGAGCCGCGCCCGGTGCGATAGGCCTCGTTGATATCGCCCGCCGAGCTGATGATCTGGCCGCCACCGGGGTAGTCCGGGCCGGGCACCAGGGCAAACAAGGCGTCATCCGCCAGTTGAGGCGTCTTGATCAAGGCCACGCAGGCATCGGCAATTTCGCGCAGGTTGTGGCTGGGGATCTCGGTTGCCAAACCCACAGCAATGCCGCTGGCACCATTCAGCAAAGAGAACGGCAAACGGGCCGGCAACTGGCGCGGCTCCTCAGTCGAGCCGTCGTAGTTGGGCGTGAAATCAACCGTGCCTTCGTCAATCTCGTCGAGCAACAGGCTGGTGATTTTGGCAAGACGCGCTTCGGTGTAACGCATGGCGGCGGCGCCGTCGCCGTCGCGGGAGCCAAAGTTACCCTGACCGTCAATCAGCGGATAGCGCTGGCTAAAGTCTTGCGCCATGCGCACCAAGGCATCGTAGGCCGCTTGGTCACCGTGCGGGTGAAACCGACCGAGCACGTCGCCGACGACGCGAGCGCACTTGACCGGGCGCGCGCCCGTGTTGCCGTTGGCGCCGCCAAAGCCCAGACCCATGCGCGACATGGAGTACAAAATTCGGCGCTGGACCGGTTTTTGTCCGTCACAGACATCCGGCAAAGCGCGGCCCTTGACCACGCTCAGAGCGTATTCCAGATAGGCGCGCTGGGCGTAGTTGGCCAGGTTCAGCTCATCGTCGCCCTCAGGCTGGGGCACGGGGGGAAATTCCAGGGTGGATTGATCGCTCATTGAATCTCGTCTGTCTCGCTAGAAGAATTTGAAAGAGGCGCGTTCGGCAGCGTCGCTGCCCCACCGGAAGTCCGGCTGTTGGCGTCATCGGGCCACGCCAGATGAACACCTTGGCCAGAGCCGGGAGCCAGGCGAAGCCCTTGATGAGGCTTCAACATGGTGTAGAGCGCCATGACGTTTTTGACGTAATTTTGCGTCTGCTTGATATTGGGAATCTGGTTGCCGGCCCGCTTCACCGTGCCTTCACCCGCGTTGTAGGCCGCCAGGGCCAGGTCGATTTGACCGGGAAACAGGTCGAGCAAATAGCGCAGATAACGGCTTCCCGTGCGAATATTCAAGCCCGGATTGGTCAGCTTTTGGGTCGCCGAGGCCGTCTTGTCGCCCCGCACGCCAAAATGCGCCGCAGTGGCCGGCATCAATTGCATCAAGCCGGTCGCACCGCTGGGGGACACCGCGTCGGCATTGAAGCCGGACTCGGTGGCGATGACCGCTTGCAAGAGTTCATAGTCGATCCGGGTTGCAAGGGCGGCTTCGCGCAAATGGTGCTTGACGGCCTTGTAGTCCGGAAAAATGTCAAAAAACGCCAGCACTTTGGAGGCCTCAGCGGCGCCCTCGTCAGGCGTATCGTCGGGCTCGCTCTGAAACAAAAGGGCATAGCGGTCATCCAAGGGCTCCGCCGCAAAATGCGCCAGACCCTTGGCGTCCACAAAGCTCCAGACATCCGCCCGCGCAGAATGCACCCCTATTGATAGCAGCAAGCCCAATAAAATCAAGCGCAAGAGGGCTAAATACCTCTTGAATCCTGTCACAGGGAAAGCTGCACCCCACATGCGGTCAAACGTCGATTTCGACCGAGTCGCCATGCAACTCCATCAACTCGCGTCGTGCCGCCGCTTCGCCTTTGCCCATCAGCTTGGTGATGAGGTTTTCAGTTTGTGCGAAGTCAATATTGCCCAGCTTCACCGGCAACAAGCGGCGGGTATCGGGGTTGAGCGTGGTGTCCCACAGCTGTTCGGCGTTCATCTCGCCCAAACCTTTGAATCGGCTGATGCTCCAAGCGCCTTCGCGCACACCCTCCTTGCGCAGCTTGTCCAGGGTGGCAACCAACTCACCCTCGTCCAGCGCGTAGGCTTTGGAGGCCGGCTTCTTGCCACGCGCCGGCGCATCCACGCGAAACAAAGGCGGGCGGGCCACATACACATGGCCGGTTTCAATGAGTTTGGGGAAGTGTTTGAAGAACAGCGTGAGCAGCAAAACCTGAATGTGGGAGCCGTCCACATCCGCGTCTGACAAGATGCAGACCTTGCCGTAACGCAGGCCGGACAAATCGGGCGTGTCGTTCGGGCCATGCGGATCAACACCAATGGCCACGGAGATGTCATGAATCTCGGTGTTGGCAAACAGGCGGTCGCGCTCGACCTCCCACGTGTTGAGCACCTTGCCGCGCAGGGGCAAAATGGCTTGGCTTTCTTTGTCGCGCCCCATCTTGGCACTGCCGCCGGCCGAGTCGCCCTCTACCAAAAACACTTCGTTGTGGCTGATGTCACGGCTTTCACAGTCGGTGAGCTTGCCGGGCAACACCGCCACGCCCGAGCCTTTGCGTTTCTCAACCTTTTGACCGGCTTTTTGGCGGATTTGCGCCGCCTTGATGGTGAGCTCGGCCAGCTTGCGACCGTATTCAACGTGTTGGTTCAGCCAGAGTTCCAACGTGGGACGCACAAAGCTGGACACCAAGCGCACCGCATCTCGGGAATTCAGGCGCTCCTTGATCTGGCCTTGAAATTGGGGGTCCAACACTTTGGCCGACAACACGTAGCTGGCGCGGGCAAACACGTCTTCCGGCAAGAGCTTGACACCTTTGGGCAGCAAGGAATGAAGCTCAATAAAGCTCTTGACCGCGGTGAACAAGCCATCACGCAAGCCGCTTTCATGGGTGCCGCCAGCGCTGGTGGGGATCAAATTGACATAGCTTTCGCGCACAGGCTGGCCGTCTTCGGTGAAGGCCACGCACCAGGCGGCGCCCTCGCCTTCGGCGAAGTTGTCGCTTTGGGCGTCTGCGAAGCCGTCGCCCTCGAACACGGGAATCACCAGTTCACCCGTCAACGTCTGCAACAGGTAGTCGCGCAGGCCGCCCTTGTAGAGCCAGACCTGCGTTTCCTTGGTTTTTTCATTGACCAGCGTGACAGTGACGCCGGGCATGAGCACGGCCTTGCTGCGCAGCAGGTGCGCCAAGCGGCGCCATCGGCAGGGCCAGGGATTCGAAGTATTTGCCATCCGGCCAAACGCGCACGGTGGTGCCTGATTTGCGGTCACCCTCGCCGTTTTTACGAATTTGCAAGGGCTCGACCACGTCGCCGGCCTCAAACACCAGCCTTGCGACCATGCCCTCGCGGTAAGTGGTGGCTTCCAGTCGCAGCGCCAAGGCGTTGGTGACGCTGACGCCCACGCCGTGCAGGCCGCCAGAGAAGCTGTAGGCGCCGCCCTTGCCCTTGTCAAACTTGCCACCCGCGTGCAACTGGGTGAACACCAGCTCAATCACCGGGGCGTTTTCCTCCGGGTGCATGCCATAAGGAATGCCTCGGCCATCGTCTTCAATGCTGACTGAGCCGTCGCCGTGCAGCGTCACCTTGATTTTTTTGCCATGACCGGCCAGGGCCTCGTCGGCCGCGTTGTCCAGCACTTCCTGAATGACGTGCAGCGGATTGTCCGTGCGGGTGTACATGCCGGGACGCTGTTTGACAGGCTCCAGTCCCTTGAGGACGCGGATGGAACCTTCTGAATATTCGCTGGTAGGTTTGAGTGCCATAGCTTTCAATTCTAATCTGCAAGATTTGGAGGGCTGTACATAGATACAGTCAATGACAACCCCCCAGTATCCGCGATGACAAGCTGCTGCCTTTGAACTGGCTACATTTAAGCCATGACGAAAATCAATCCATCGCTGTCCATGCTGCGAATTCTGGTGTGCGGCGGTGCCATCGTGACCCTTTCCATGGGCATCCGCCATGGTTTTGGCCTATGGCTGCAACCCATCACACAAAGCCAGGGCTGGAGCCGGGAAACCTTTGCCTTTGCCATCGCCATTCAAAACCTGGCGTGGGGCGTGTCCGGCATTTTTGCGGGCATGTTGGCCGATCGTCTGGGGGCCTTTCGGGTCATTGTGGCCGGCGCAGTGCTCTACGCGCTGGGCTTGGTCGGCATGGCCACGGCCAGCAGCCCGCTGATGTTTACCATCACGGCCGGCGTGCTCATTGGCATGGCGCAGGCCGGGACGACCTATGCAGTGGTTTACGGTGTGATTGGCCGCAATATTTCAGCCGACAAGCGCTCATGGGCGATGGGCATTGCCGCTGCGGCTGGTTCATTTGGCCAATTTCTGATGGTGCCCACCGAAGGCTTTTTGATCAGCTCGCTGGGCTGGCAAACTGCCTTGATGGTGCTGGGTGCGGCTGCGCTGATGATGATTCCGCTGGCGTGGGGCCTGCGTGAGTCGCGATTCACCGGGTCAGGACGTCTCACACCGGGAACAGTCGACCTGGCATGCCTTGCAGGAAGCCTTCAAGTACCCCAGCTTTCAACTGCTGATGGCCGGCTATTTCGTATGCGGTTTTCAGGTCGTTTTCATTGGCGTGCACATGCCCAGCTATTTGAAAGACAAAGGACTGTCGCCGGAAGTTGCAGGCTACGCCTTGGCATTGATTGGCTTGTTTAATGTGTTCGGCACCTATGCGTCGGGTGTTCTGGGGCAACGCCTGCCCAAGAAAAACATTCTGGCCTTTATCTATTTTTCCCGCGCAGTGGTCATCAGCATCTTCCTGCTCGCCCCGCTGTCGCCGATGAGCGTTTATATTTTTGCTGCGGTGATGGGCCTGCTGTGGCTGTCCACGGTGCCCGCCACCAACGCGGCCGTAGCGCAAATTTTTGGTGTCGCGCACCTTTCCATGTTGAGCGGCTTCGTTTTCTTCAGCCACCAGATTGGCTCGTTCATGGGTGTTTGGCTGGGAGGTTATCTGTATGACCGCACCGGCAGTTATGACATTGTTTGGTACATCGCCATCGGACTGGGTGTGCTGGCCGCCTTGCTGAATTTGCCCATCAAAGAAACCTCTATCGTGCGCCAATCAGCACTGAAAGCGGCCTGAACCCATGCAGTCCCCCGTTCGAAACCGCCTCCTCAAGAAAGTAGGGCTCCATGCGCTGGCGCTGGCAGCTTTGGTCGTGGTGTTCGCCGCTTACCTTCGTCCCGATTTTCTGGTGAGCATGGCTGACCAACTTTGGTCCTGTTTCTAATTTGTGTTGCCAGTAAGCAAACCCCTCATGACCCACCCCCATCACGAACTCGGCACCGCGTCTCTCTGGGTACAGCGCTGGTCCCACTTGATTCGCCCCCAGGGGCGCGCTTTGGACGTTGCCTGCGGAAGCGGCCGCCATCTTCGCTATTTAGCCGATCAAGGCTTGATCGTCACAGGCGTTGATCGCTCCGAAGAAGCGCTGCAAAGTGCCAGTCGCTTTGGCGACACCGTTCTGGCCGACATCGAGAATGGACCTTGGCCCTTGACGGATCAACAACAGGTTCGCCCATTTGACGCAGTGATCGTCACGAATTACCTGTGGCGCGCCCTCTTACCGGTGCTGGAACAAAGCCTGGCGTTGGGTGGCGTCTTGATCTACGAAACCTTTGCCCAAGGCAACGAAACGGTCGGCAAACCCTCACGCCCCGATTTTTTGCTGCGACCCGGTGAACTCCTGACCGCATTCAAGACGTTACGCATCGTCGCCTATGAAGATGGCTTTTTAGGCCAACCTGATCGCTTCGTGCAGCGAATTGTGGCGGTCAAAGCAGCGCCGGATCTGGGGCCCGCTGCTATACAAACGCGTTACACGCTCTAGTTAGAATGTTCTTTTACAGATAACCCACTATCAGACATGACCTCCTCAACCCGCCCTATCACCGGCAGCATCGTGGCCCTTGTCACCCCCATGTTGGAGGATGGCAATGTCGATTACCCAGCGTTGCGAAAACTGATTGACTGGCACATTGCCGAAGGCACCGACTGCATCGGCGCCGTGGGCACCACTGGCGAGTCACCCACAGTGAGTGTGGAAGAACATTGCGAAATTATTCGGGTGTCCGTTGAGCAATCCGCAGGCCGCGTTCCCATCATGGCCGGATGCGGTGCCAATTCCACCTCTGAGGCTATCGAGCTGGCCCGGTTTGCCAAATCTGTCGGGGCAGACTGCCAATTGCAAGTCGTCCCCTACTACAACAAGCCCACCCAGGAAGGGCAGTACCTGCACTTCAAGGCCATCTCTGAGGCCGTGGATTTGCCCATGGTGCTTTACAACGTACCCGGCCGCTCCGTGGCCGACATGGCCCATGAGACCGTCCTTCGACTGGCACAAGTGCCCGGCATTGTGGGCATCAAGGAGGCCACGGGCAACATTGACCGCGCCCAATGGCTCATTCGGGAAGCCCCCAAAGGTTTTTCGATCTACTCAGGAGACGATCCAACCGCCGTTGCATTGATGCTGTGCGGTGGTCAAGGCAACATCAGCGTGACGGCCAATTTGGCACCACGTCTCATGCATGAGTTGTGTGTGGCAGCCATGGCTGGCGACATCAAACGCGCCATGGAGATCCAATTCAAACTGATGCCGCTTCACAAGCATCTCTTCGTCGAAGCCAATCCCATTCCCGTGAAATGGGCGGCTGCGAGAATGAAGTTGTGCGGCCCAACACTGCGCCTGCCCATGACGCCACTCACCCAAGCCAACGAAGCGGTGGTTGAGGGAGCGCTTCGGGAAGTCGGATTAATTTGATTCAGCCAAGTTGGCTTTACTTGCGCACTTAAAGGACATTTTGTGAATAAATTCTCCAGGCTTGCACTACTCAGTGCGACCATGCTGGCAGCGACCGGATGTTCGGTCCTCAATGGCGACAAACTTGACTACAAAAGTGCCGGAAAAGGCCCTTCTCTGGAAGTGCCGCCAGATTTGACTCAGTTGTCTCGTGACAACCGCTATGCGATTCCCGGCGCGCCGGTGACCGCATCGACATTCCAGATCGGACAAGTCACTCAATCTGTACCCACCGCCGCGTCCGCAATTGGCGATGTGCGCATCGAGCGTTCGGGTACACAGCGCTGGCTGGTGGTGAACCGTCCGGCCGACAAACTGTGGGAGCCAACGCGTGACTTTTGGCAGGAGAATGGATTCCTGCTGACCATGGATCAAGCCAACTTGGGCATCATGGAGACCGACTGGGCTGAAAATCGCGCCAAGCTGCCCCAAGACTTCATCCGCAATACTTTGGGCAAGGTATTCGACTCGCTCTACTCAACCAGTGAGCGCGACAAGTTCCGCACTCGCCTGGAACGCAATCCGGCAGGTGGCACGGACATCTTCGTCAGCCACCGGGGCATGGTTGAGGTCTACAGCAGCGACAACAAAGAAGGGACGGTCTGGCAGCCACGTGCAGCCGATCCAGAGCTGGAAGCAGAGTTTCTGCGCCGCTTGATGGTGAAATTAGGCGTGACCGAAGAGCAGTCCAAAGCCCTGATCGCCGCAGAACCGCAAAAGTCCACCTCTCGTATTGCGCAGGCCAATGGACTGCCAGTATTGCAAATTGACGACGGCTTTGACAGAGCGTGGCGCCGGGTAGGCTTGGCGCTTGACCGCACCGGCTTCACGGTTGAAGACCGTGACCGCAGCAAAGGCGTCTACTTTGTACGCTATGTTGAGCCGAACGCAAACAAGTCTGAGCCAGGATTTTTCAGCGGCCTGTTTGGCGGCGCAAAAAAGGTGAGCGGACCTAACAAGTACCGCGTGACTGTGGCCAGTCAAGACAACTCGACCACCGTCTCGATCCTGAACTCGGAAGGTGTTCAGGAAGCGTCCGAGAACGCCAGTCGCATTATCAAAATCTTGGCTGACGATTTGAAATAACCGACAAGCGGCACCCATGCCGCTTGTCTCTGCCAAGGCGCTTGATGCGCCAGGCAGAGACAGACATAAAAAAACCACCTTGCGGTGGTTTTTTTATGGAGAGAAGAAGGATTACTTCTTGACTTCAGTAGCAGCAGCAGCGGTAGCTTCAGCAGCTTTCTTGACTGCGTCAGCAGCAGCATCAACCGCAGCGGCGCCAGAAGCAGCAGCAGCGTCAACAGCAGCAGTACCAGCAGCAGCGGCTGCATCAACAGCAACAGCGCCTTTTTCAGCAGCAGCGTCAACAGCGGCAGCAGCTTCAGTTGCAGCAGGAGCTACAGCAGCAGGTGCCTCAACCATTGGGGCTTCTTCTTTTTTACCGCAAGCAGTCAATGCAGCAGCAGCGATGACAGCAGCCAGAACGAATGATTTGTTCATTTTTAAATACCTAGTGAGTTAGCGGAGAATCTTAAAAACCTGTCAATGCGGATAAACCACAATGGCTAAGTAAAAATTTATTTTATTATTTTTTACTCAGTGCCGGATTGTAGTCAAAATCCGAATATTCAAGGCACTCGTTGCCAAACGGTATCAATTCAACAACACCCGCTTACAACCCCAGCACGGAAGCGGAGAATCCTGAGCTACTGGTTCGCAAGCGCTCAGACAGAGCCTCCCTCACGCCGGCCTTCATGGCGGGGTCATTGCCGCAATACCCTGATTGATGAATTCGGTCGGTTCGGTGCATGAACCAAGACGGGCTCCAAATGGCGCTAGGCACCTCGCCGCGCGAAGGCTCGTCACAAATACGTCCCTCGACCACATGATCCCAAGTGCAGCGCCAAGCCACAAAACGCGGGTGGAGCCGATGAACCGCGTCGTAGCGCGTTGCCAACAGTGTCAGCCTGCGTCCGGCGACTGCCCAAGCGTTCAATGAAGCCACGACGGACACCTGATTCAACGGCCAGTCCGAAAAGTCAACATCACTGAGAATAATTTCAGGCCATCCGTCGACTGCGGCATGTTGCAAGGCGTTCTGAATCAGCGCCCCAAACTCAACACGGCCGGAAAATCGCCCGTTGGGCAAAAGGTGACCGTCATCGCCGGCGACGATGGGGTTGGGGTCAGAGGCCATGCAACCACCCCGCCTCGCACCAGGTTTGCAGCAAGGCTTGCGCTTCTGCGCTGGCGCGATCAACGTCTTTCCGACTCAAGGCGCGCTCGTCCGCCAGTCGACGCATCAGGGTGGCGTCACGCCCCCCTGCTCGAAAGCTCTCGCCATTGATAAAGATGTGGCGCGGATCGAACATCATTTTTGTGCGTCGATCCAGCCGAATTAACTCGCCGAGCGACTCTGCCGACTCATCGCTGGCGTCAAACCAGACATTGGCCTTTGGCTCGGTCATGTATTCACCCAAAGCCCGCCCCAGTGCATCCGGGTCTTGCAAAGCGCCTCGCAACGCATCTTGCGCAAACTCCAACATTTGTGGCGGAATTTCGCTGGGGCTGCTCACGGCGGGCTGTTTGGGGTCGCGGTACAGCGACACGCCCACTTGGTCTTCGGCATCTTCTGCCAACCGCTGCAACACCTCTCGGGCCAGCTCTCCCCGGTTGGGGATTCGAAAACCAATGGAGTAAGTCATGCACTCCCCTTCGGCAATGCCATCGTGGGCGTAACGGGGGGGCAGATACAGCATGTCGCCAGCGTCCAGCACAAACTCTTGTTCCGGCACAAAGTTGGCGAGGATTTTTAGAGGCACATCGGGTTGCAAGGACATATCCTTTTGCCGGCCAATGCGCCAACGCCGGCGCCCATGGGCTTGCAATAGAAACACGTCATAACTATCGGTGTGCGGACCAACGCCCCCGCCATCACTGGCATAGCTGATCATCAAGTCATCCAGGCGCGCGTCTGGAACGAACCGAAACTGATTCATCAAGTCATGCACCGCGTTATGGTGCAGGTCAACACCTTGGACCAACAAGGTCCAGCCCGGACGTTTAAGGGCCGGAAAGGCACGCCGCTCAAAAGGGCCGTGCTTGAATCGCCAAGCCGGCACTTGGTCAGGCTCTTGAATCACCATGCGCGACTGGACGTCTTCATCACCGGCCAATTCAAACAAGGCCGACCGATCCAGAAGCGGCTTTAAACCAGGAATAGCCTGGCGCACCAACAGTGGTTTTTTCTGCCAATGGCGCTTCATGAATAATTGAGGGCTTAACCCGCCCAACAATTGCAAGGGCAAATCTACATTCATACGGTTCTCCAGTCACTGGGGGACATAAACATTCACTAATCGGATTGCGACAATTCTCCTATGGAAATCAATCAACAATGCGTGGTCGCTTTGACATGGACCCTGAAAGACACTTTGGGTGAGGAACTGGACGTTCTGGATGACCCAGTCGAGTTTCTGATCGGTGGCGACGATTTATTTGCCGTCATTGAAGAGGCCTTGCAAGGCAGAGGCGTGGGTGACTCGCTTGAACTGCAAATCGAGCCCGAACAAGGGTTTGGCGACTTCAATGATCAACTCATCTTCCTGGAGGCTCGCTCACTGTTCCCCGCTGAAATCGAAGAAGGCATGACTTTTGAGGGCGCCTCGCTGCCTGCTGGCTGCTCAGAGCACGCGCCCAAGGACGCTTTGTACACCGTGACCGAGCTTTACCCGGATCATGTGGTGCTCGATGCCAACCACCCATTGGCCGGAATCGCATTGCGAATCAGCCTGAAGGTGGACGGTGTTCGCGAAGCCACCGAAGAAGAAGTCGGCCGCGGGTCGGCGGGCACCGGCTTCTTCAAAATTCAACCGGTTCACGCTGCCGCACCCGGCAGCGACAGCCTGCACTAACTCAAGATTTTCCGGTTGAGCCGTAGCCGCCCTCCCCGCGTTCACTGGCGGGGAACTCGGTGACGACATTGAACTGGGCCTGCACCACCGGCACGATGACCAGTTGGGCAATGCGTTCCATGGGTTCAATCGTGAACGCCGTGTCACTGCGGTTCCAGGCACTCACCATCAGTTGCCCCTGGTAGTCGCTGTCGATCAGCCCGACCAGGTTGCCCAAAACAATGCCATGCTTGTGGCCCAAGCCCGAGCGGGGCAAGATGATGGCCGCGAAGTTGGGGTCTTGCAGGTAAATGGCAATGCCGGTCGGCACCAATTGCCAGGCGTTGGGCTGCAGCGTCAGCGGCTCATTCAGACAAGCGCGTAGATCAAGCCCTGCGCTTCCGGGCGTCGCATAGGCTGGCAGTTGTTCTGCCATGCGGGCATCGATAATTTTGACGTCAATTTTCATTATTTTGGGGCGCTAGCCCTAGTCCGGATTGCGATAGTAGCTATCAATTTGCGAGCAAGCGACAACTTGGTCGCGCGCGTCAGTTCCTGCGTCCCGTTGGCGTCAACCAGCAACAGTGCGTTGTCGTCTTGACCAAAGGTGGCGGGCCCAATGTTACCGACCAGCAGGGGCACCCCCTTGCGAACCCGCTTGGCCTGAGCGTTGGCCAGCAAGTCATGGCTCTCAGCGGCAAAGCCCACACAGAAAAGAGATCCATTTTGGGCACGCGGCGACTGCGCTACTGCCGCCAATATGTCCGGATTTTCGACAAAACTCAAAACAGGTGTCGCACCAGAACCGTCTTTTTTGATTTTTTGATCCACTGCGTTGGCCGTGCGCCAATCGGCGACAGCTGCGGTGGCCACAAATACAGTCGCCTGATCCACCTGAGCCTGCACCGCGGACAACATGTCCCGGGCTGATTTGACGTCAATTCGGGTAACTCCGCGCGGCGTCGGCAGGCCCACAGGTCCAGCAACCAGCGTCACATCAGCCCCGGCTTCCTTGGCAGCGCGAGCAATGGCGAAACCCATTTTTCCACTGGATAGGTTGGTGATGCCCCGAACCGGGTCAATCGCCTCGTACGTGGGGCCGGCCGTCACCAGCACTCGGTGCCCTTGCATGACCTTGGGCTGAAAGAACGAGATCACATCGAGCAGTATTTCCTGAGGCTCGAGCATGCGCCCGTCTCCGGTTTCGCCGCAGGCTTGGTCACCTTGCCCGACACCCAAGACAGCCGTCCCATCTGAAACCAACTGTTGGAGGTTGCGTTGTGTTGCAGGATGACCCCACATTTCACGATTCATGGCTGGCGCGATCAACAAAGGCACCGACTCCAGGGGACGCGCCAGACACAAAAGACTCAGCAACTCGTCTGAGCGCCCCTGAACCAAACGTGCGATGAAATCGGCACTGCAAGGCGCAATCAAAATCGCATCGGCTTCACGGCTCAGATTGATGTGGGGCATGTTGTTAGGCGCACGGGCGTCCCACTGAGAGCCGTAAACCACGCGCTGACTCAAGGCCTGCATGGTGACCGGCGTGATGAACTGCTCTGCCGCCTCCGTCATGACTACCTGAACGGTCGCTCCGGCTTTGATCAACGCCCGGCACAACTCTGCAGATTTGTAGCAAGCAATGCCACCGGTCAGACCCAAAACAATGTGTTTTCCATCGAGATCATTCATGGGTCAAAATGTAGCAGAGCCGCAGTCACGCCCTCGACAAGTCGTATTGAATTGAGTGTCACGATGACACCGCGCCACCGGCCTTGCTCGCAGCCCTTTGGCGTGCCCTCTATAATCGTTCTTTACCAGCTCCCCGGGCGTGCAGCGCTCTCTTTGACATGACCAAATTTGTCTTCGTCACCGGCGGCGTAGTGTCCTCCCTTGGCAAGGGAATCGCCTCAGCCTCCTTAGCCGCGATTCTGGAATCGCGAGGCCTCAAAGTCACTCTGATCAAGCTTGACCCCTACCTCAACGTTGATCCAGGCACCATGTCGCCCATGCAACACGGCGAGGTGTTTGTTACCGATGACGGTGCCGAAACCGATCTGGACTTGGGCCACTATGAGCGCTTTGTGGAAACACGGATGCGCAAGGCCAACAACTTCACAACCGGCCAAATCTACAAGAGCGTTCTCGAAAAAGAGCGTCGCGGTGATTACTTGGGCAAGACCGTACAGGTCATTCCCCACGTCACCAATGAAATTCAGGATTTCATCAAACGAGGTGCCCGCATGGGTACGCCTGAAGCCGTTGATGTGGCTATTGTTGAAATCGGCGGAACCGTGGGTGATATTGAGTCCTTGCCCTTCCTGGAAGCCGTGCGCCAAATGAGCCTCAAGCTCGGTCCCAATAACAGCGCCTTTGTTCACCTGAGCTATGTGCCATGGATTGCTGCAGCCGGTGAGTTGAAAACCAAGCCCACCCAGCACACGGCCAAGCAATTGCGCGAAATCGGCATTCAGGCCGACGCCCTCATTTGCCGTGCAGATCGCCCGATTCCGGACGAAGAGCGTCAGAAAATTTCCTTGTTCTCGAACGTGGCTGACTGGGGCGTCATTTCCATGTGGGACGTGGACACCATTTACAAAGTGCCGCGCATGCTCCATGAGCAAGGACTTGACGGCCTGATTTGCGACAAGCTTCGTTTGAACACGCCTCCCGCCAATCTCAAGCGCTGGGATGACTTGGTCTATGAAACAGCGCACCCGCAGGGCGAAGTGAACATTGCCATGGTGGGCAAGTACGTTGACCTGAGCGACAGCTACAAGTCACTCAACGAAGCACTTCGTCACGCGGGCATGAAGAACCATGTCCGCGTGAAGATCAACTACCTGGATTCCGAAACCATCACATCAGAGAATGTGAAGCAGCTGGCCAAATTTGATGCCATTTTGGTACCCGGTGGCTTTGGTGTCCGCGGCGTAGAAGGCAAAATTTGCGCAGCTCAGTACGCTCGCGAGAACAAGGTACCCTACCTTGGCATCTGCTTGGGCATGCAAGTCGCCACTATTGAGTTCGCGCGCCATGTGGCCGGACTGAAAGACGCCAACAGCACCGAATTCGCGCCCAATGGTCCCCACCCGGTCATCGCTTTGATTACCGAATGGAAAGACGAAGATGGCACCATCAAAAAGCGCAATGAAAGCTCTGATTTGGGTGGCACCATGCGCCTGGGCGCACAAAGCTCCGATGTGGCCAAGGACACCCTGGCCCACGACATCTATGGCGACGTGGTCACTGAGCGCCACCGCCATCGTTATGAGGCCAACGTCAATTACCTGGACACTTTGCGAAAAGCAGGCTTGATCATCTCCGCCCAGACACAACGCGAGAAATTGACTGAAATTGTGGAGCTGCCCAAAGCAGCTCACCCATGGTATGTGGGCGTCCAATTCCACCCAGAATTCAAGTCAACCCCCTGGGATGGCCACCCGCTGTTCAATGCGTTCATCAAGGCGGCATTGGTGAATCAAGCGAATGGCGCACCCTTGAAAGCGGCACTCTGATGAAATTATGCGGTTTTGATATTGGCCTGGAGAAGCGCTTCTTTCTCATTGCCGGGCCCTGCGTGATCGAATCTGAGCAGTTGCAGATGGACACGGCGGGCACATTGAAGGAGATCACCGACAGCCTCGGTATTCCCTTCATTTTCAAGAGCAGTTTTGACAAAGCCAACCGCTCCAGCGGCAGCACCTTTCGCGGCCCCGGCCTTGAAAAAGGTCTTGAAATCCTGGCCAAGGTCAAGCGCGAGCTTCATTTGCCTGTCCTGACCGACATTCACTCCGAAGATCAAATTGCCCAAGTGGCCTCGGTGGTCGACGTGCTGCAGACACCTGCTTTTTTGTGTCGTCAAACCGATTTCATTCGGGCGGTTGCGCAGTCTGGCAAGCCCGTGAATATCAAAAAAGGACAATTCCTGGCGCCGGGCGACATGAAAAACGTCATCGACAAAGCCCGTGCCGCAGCGCGCGAGTTGGGTCTCAACGAAGACAACTTCATGGCCTGCGAACGTGGCGCCAGCTTTGGCTACAACAACTTGGTGAGCGACATGCGCTCCCTGGCCATCATGCGGGACACCGCGGCTCCCGTCGTTTTCGACGCAACCCACTCGGTTCAGCTCCCCGGTGGCAACGGCACCAGCAGCGGCGGACAACGCGAGATGGTCCCCGTGCTTGCCCGTGCTGCCGTCGCAGTAGGCGTCGCCGGACTGTTCATGGAAACTCATCCAGACCCCAGCAAGGCCATGAGTGATGGGCCCAACGCCGTGCCGCTTAAGCACATGAAAGCCCTTCTTGAAACCTTGGTCGCCCTGGATGCAGTGACCAAAAAGAATGGATTCCTGGAAAACAGTTTCGAGGCATAAGCCTGAAAGCCCCATGAGCAGCGCCTACATCATCGCCAACGTCACAGTCACCAACCCTGCTCAGTACGAAGAGTACAAAAAGTGGTCCAGTGCCGCCATGCAGGCTCACGGTGCAGAGGTTTGCGTGCGTGGCGGCAAGGTGGAGTCACTGGAAGGCGACTGGGTGCCGGATCGGTTGGTTATTCTAAAATTCCCGAGCTGGGAAGCGGCCAAAGTGTTCGATACCTCGCCCGAGTATGGCAAGGCGCGCACCGCCCGACAGGGCGCCGCCATCATGCGCATGATCCTCGTTGAGGGTGTGTAGTTGTTTCCCTTTTGTTTTTTTGTTCTAGAAAGAATTCAATGAGTGCAATTGTTGACATCGTCGGTCGCGAAATTCTTGATTCTCGCGGCAACCCCACTGTCGAGTGCGACGTTCTTCTCGAATCCGGCACCATGGGCCGGGCCGCAGTTCCGTCCGGCGCCTCCACAGGCAGCCGCGAAGCCATGGAGCTGCGCGATGGCGACAAATCTCGCTACTTGGGCAAAGGTGTTCTGAAAGCCGTTGAGCACATCAACACCGAAATTTCCGAAGCCGTTTTGGGACTGGACGCCTCTGAACAAGCCTTTCTGGATCGCACATTGATTGATCTGGACGGAACAGACAACAAATCACGCCTTGGCGCCAACGCGATCCTGGCCGTTTCCATGGCTGTCGCGCGGGCTGCCGCCGAAGAGTCGGGCTTGCCCCTGTACCGCTATTTCGGGGGCATGGGTGCCACCCAAATGCCGGTTCCCATGATGAACGTCGTCAATGGCGGCGCGCATGCCAACAACAACCTCGACTTGCAAGAGTTGATGATCATTCCTGTTGGTGCACCGAGCTTCCGTGAAGCGGTTCGCTACGGCGCTGAAGTGTTTCACGCCCTCAAGAAAATTCTGCACGACAAAGGCATGAGCGTAGCCGTCGGTGACGAAGGTGGTTTTGCCCCCAACGTTGAAAGCCATGAAGCCGCCATTTTGCTGATTCTGGAAGCGATTGAAAAAGCAGGTTTTGTCGCCGGTGAACAAATCGCTTTGGGACTGGACTGCGCAGCCAGCGAGTTCTACAAAGACGGCAAGTACCACCTGGCAGGTGAAGGCATGGTCCTGAGCTCCGCCGAGTGGATCGACATGATGGCGACATGGGTCGACAAGTACCCCATCATCAGCATCGAAGACGGCATGGCCGAGAACGACTGGGACGGTTGGAAGCTCTTGACCGACCGCTTGGCCAAGAAGGTTCAAATTGTCGGCGACGACTTGTTTGTCACCAACACCAAGATTTTGAAAGAAGGCATTGACAAGGGGATTGCCAACTCAATCCTGATCAAAATCAATCAAATTGGCACATTGACAGAAACGTTTGAAGCCATCGAAATGGCCAAGCGGGCGGGCTATACCGCAGTCATCAGCCATCGCTCCGGTGAGACTGAAGATTCAACGATCTCCGACATTGCCGTCGGCACCAATGCGGGTCAAATCAAAACTGGTTCGCTGAGCCGCTCCGATCGCATGGCCAAGTACAACCAATTGCTGCGCATCGAAGAGGACTTGGGTGATGTCGCCGTTTACCCAGGTCGCGCGGCTTTTTATAACCTGCGCTAAACCGTGCCGGCCCCTGCACTTGAGATCACCACACTACCTCACCGTTCATGGTGGGGTAATGGGGTGAATCGTCTCTCGTCAGGGGTGTAATCTTGGGAAATCGCATTGTCCCGGCCCTGCTGATCACGCTGCTCGTGATACTTCACGCGCAGTTGTGGTTTGGTAGAGGCAGTGTGCCCAACGTTGACCTGCTGGTCGAGCAACTCAAGACTCAAAAGCAACAAAACGAACAAGCCAAATTGGCCAATGAACAGTTGAGTGCCGAGGTCCGCGACCTCAAAGAAGGCCTCGACATGGTGGAAGAAAAAGCCCGCTTGGAACTGGATATGGTCAAGCCTAACGAGATTTACGTTCAGATTGCGAAGTGATCACGGCGATTGGGCAAGCCAATGAGAGTCGCCATATTGGGGGCTGAGTGCACCGGAAAGTCGGTACTGGCACAAACTCTGGCGCAACGCCTGTCGGAAGACTGCAGACATGCCGTCTGGACGCCTGAAGTTTTGCGTGAGTGGTGTGATCGGGAAGGCCGCCCACCCTTGGCACATGAGCAAATAGCGGTGGCTTTAGAGCAGATGCATCGAATAGAGGCGACCCCTACTTGCGACTTTCTCCTGGCAGACACCCATCCCCTCATGACCGCCATTTACAGCGATCTGTACTTTTCAGATACATCGCTCTACCCCATGGCACTGGGCCATCTTCGCCAGTTTGACCTCACCCTTTTGATGGGGATGGACCTGGACTGGATCGCCGACGGGATTCAACGCGATGGACCCGTCATGCGCCAGCAAGTGAACACCCGTCTTCGTCACATACTGGATACTGAGTCCATACCCTACACGGTGATTTACGGCACTGGCGAAACACGAACCGAGTGCGCTTTGCAGGCGATTTCCCACCACGCGACGCCAAGTCATCGGAAACCCAGCAAGGACGTCAAACCTTGGGTGTGGAACTGTGAAAAATGCAGCGACGCCCAATGCGAGCACCGAATCTTTACCGGAAAACTTCAAATCGGCAGTCGTTAACCGTTAGTTGCAACGCTTGACATAAAACGAGCGCCCCAAGGCGCTCGCGATCAAAATTACTGAACCTCGTCGCTGGATGGTGGTAGCACGGTCGGAGCCCGGAAAATCTGCTCCACATCGACCGGGTCAAACTGATAGTGTTTGCCGCAGAATTCGCACCCTACTTCGACGTTTCCACGCTCTAGCAAAATGCTTTTGGCCTCGTCTTCGCCCAGCCCTTCCAGCATGCGAGCGACTCGTTCCCGGCTGCAGGAACATGAAAAACGAGGTGCAGTGTCGCCCTCCAGAGGTTCAAAGCGAATAATTTTCTCTTCCCAGAACAAACGCCGCAGAATGGTGTCAACGTCCAGTGTCAGCAATTCCTCGCGCTTGAGGGTGGAGGCCAGAATGGAAATGCGATTGAAGTGTTCGTTCACGCCGATTTCATCCTCATTGGCCTCACTCACCATGCTGCCGGCGAGATTGCCGACACCTTCCAGTGGCAGCCGCTGAATCAACAGTCCGGCGGCCACTTTGTCATCGGCCGCCAAAACCAGCGTGGTGTCCAGTTGCTCGCTTTGAAGCATGTAGTGCTCCAGTACGTCGCTCAATTTCTCAATCTTCTCGCCTTGGTCGCCGAACAAGGGCACGACACCTTGGTAGG
Source organism: uncultured beta proteobacterium (assembly GCA_963781205.1). Lineage (GTDB taxonomy): Bacteria > Pseudomonadota > Gammaproteobacteria > Burkholderiales > Burkholderiaceae_C > Rhodoferax. The sequence goes on from CAWAFG010000027.1 coordinate 228,431, forward strand.
GCTGCTGCCCCGGAAAACGGGTTTTGGGGTCCAGCGTGATGGCGCATTTACCGTCGTTGTTCACATTGACCATGGCGCTGAGTCGCGCATCAACGGGCACATCGCCAATAACAGTTGCGGTCGCCCGCAGGCCGAAATCGGGTTGCACTTCGGCCACCGCCAGTTTCACGGGTCCATCGCCAAATATCTGGAGAATCAAGGAGCCATTGAATTTGATGTTGGATTGCATCAAAGTGGCGGCCGCCACCATTTCGCCCAACATGTCTCTCACCGGCTCAGGATAACCATTCGACTCGCCGGTTGAGGCCCGCCGCTGTAAAACTTCGGTCCATGCATCGGTCAGGCGCACCACAACACCGCGGACCGGCAAACCATCAAACAAAAATTTGTGAATCTCAGACACTCAACTGTTCCAATCGTTTCAATATATTTTCAAACCTTCGCCCAGCACATCGGCCAGAATCAGGCCATTTTTTTCAGCCCGGTGCGATAGAGATTGGCATTCTTGACGTAATGCTGCGCACTCTGCCGCAAACCCTCAATCTGTTCTGGCGTCAACTGACGAATCACCCGGGCAGGGCTGCCGAGGATCATGGAGCCATCGGCGAACTCCTTGCCCTCGGTCACCAAAGCGCCCGCACCCACCAGACAATTTTTTCCAATTTTGGCGCCATTGAGGACCACCGCACCAATGCCAATCAACGAGTTATCGCCAATGGTGCACCCATGAAGCATCACCTTGTGCCCCACGGTGACACCTTCACCCACCACCAAAGGCATGCCTACGTCAGCATGCAGCACACTCATATCCTGAATATTGGAGCTTTTACCCACTCTGATGGTCTCTGTGTCACCCCGAATGACCACGCCAAACCAGACACTGGCATCCTCGGCCAACTCTACTCGGCCCATCACCTCGGCGCTGTCGGCCACCCAGGCCGAGGCCGAAATTTGGGGGCTGATGCCGTCAAGTTCATAAATTGCCATGGTCATTCCTTATTCAACTTGCCTAGAATTGTAGAGATTGAGCCCGCGCCATGACGTCTTCCAGCACAAACACCCCACACGACCCTCCCCTGCCTTCCCTGCGCCAGCTCGCACAGCAGTTAATCCGAATTGAATCTCCTGACGAAAAGGCCGACGCAGTTCGCCGTATCGCCGCGCAAAACCTGGGCATCTTCCCCCCCGAAATGATTGGGGAGGTCGCGGGCATTCCTGGCCGCCCGGCGCGTCCCGCGTTGGTGCACCCCGGCCAACTGAAGCCACGTGCAGTCGGCACCACTGAAGGGCGGGCAACCCTGATTCATGCGTTGACGCATATTGAAGCGAACGCCGTGAATCTTGCGCTGGATGTTCTTTGGCGATTTGAAGGCATGCCCGAGCGCTTTTACGAGGATTGGCTTCAGGTCGCCCAGGAGGAGGCCTTGCACTTTCAATTGCTGCGTAATCACCTCCAAACCTTGGGTTACGCCTATGGTGACTTTCCTGCCCACGACGGATTGTGGGAAATGGCAGAGAAAACCAAACACGATCTGATGGCCCGCTTGGCCCTGGTGCCACGCACCCTGGAAGCACGCGGACTGGACGTGACGCCTGCCATTCGGACCAAGCTCATCTCGGTGGGTGACCGCGCTGGCGCAGCCATTTTGGACATCATCCTGCGCGATGAAATTGGTCATGTGGCAATCGGCAACCATTGGTATCGGTATTTGTGCGAACAAGCGCAAGTCGATCATGTCAGCACCTATGCCTCGCTGGCACGCACTTACGACGCCAAACCGCTCAAGGGCCCGTTCAACATCGAAGCCAGACGTGCCGCCGGATTTGACGAGACCGAGTTGTCCTTGCTCAAAGGCTGAGAGGATTGCTGTGCTTCGGGCCGGTCGTCCGGGCCTCTCTAGAATCAGCCCAACTCCGTACACCCAGCACCATGTCCTCCCAACCAGACTCATTGTCTTGGCCTGCCGCAACAGCGCCTGATTCAACCGCTTTTGCACGGCAGGCCATCTTGAACCTCAACCGCTCGGTTTTTGGCTTCGAGTTGTTTGATCGTTCCTTGGTGCACGGCGCGCACACCGCGGCCAGTGACGCGGCGCTTCTGTTCAACGTGCTGTCCCACGCCGAATGCGAAGTCTTGATAGAGCGCAGGCTCATCTTCATCAATTGCACGCACGACACGTTGGCCAGCGGCCACCTGGAGCTGGTACCTCCAGAGCGCGTTGTCCTTGAAATTCCACCGCTTCACGCCCCGCAGCCCGATGACGTTGAGACTCACTTGATGGCCTTGACCGACATCAGGCGCCGGGGATTCCGGCTGGCGTTTGATCAAACCGTGTTGAGCGAACCCTATCTCAGCTGGCTGCCACTGGCGTCGTTCATCAAACTCGATCTCTCGCATGCGTCGGAGGCAGATCTGTCCGCGTGGGTAGAGATTGCGCGACAAAACCCAAAGGCCAAACTGATTGCAGAAAAAGTGGAAACCGAAGCGCAATTCGCCACCGCGCAGCGCTTGGGCTTCTCACTGTTTCAAGGCTATTGGTTTGCAAAACCCATTCTGCTCAGTGGGAAAACGGTGCGTCCCGCACAGGCCGCCATCATTCAATTGATGAATCTGGTCCGCCAACAGGCCAGCACCGTCGAGATCGAAGACGTGCTCAAGCGTGATCCCACACTGTCATTCAACCTGCTGCGCTTTATCAATTCAGCCGGATTTGGCCTGAAGCACGAGATCACATCCTTCCGCCATGCGGTGATGATGCTGGGCCTCAAAAAGTTGTTCCGATGGTCGGCATTGCTATTGACCACCTCAGAAGGCGCGGGCGCCTCACCAGCCGTGGCCAACTTGGCGGTGGTCCGAGGTCGCTTGATGGAGTTGTTGGCGGCGGAGTCATTGCCCCCTGAAGAATGCGACAACGCCTTTGTGGTGGGGGTATTCTCCTTGCTGGACACGCTGCTCGGCATGCCACTGGACCACGCCATTGAAGCCATCGCACTGCCAAGTACCGTCGTTGACGCCCTGCTTCACAACGAAGGGCCTTTCGCGCCCTACCTGGAGTTAACGAAAGCCTGTGAAAACGCGGACGACGCTTTGTTTGCGAAAGCCAGCGCCACCTTGAAGCTCACCAGCCAGCAAGTGAACTGGGCGCACTTGCAAGCGCTGTCATGGACTGAGACCATCACCAGCTAGTACCTCAAGCGCGTCTGGCCCTAGCCGCGTGGGTGGTGCTGGGCATGCAGAACTTTCAGGCGTTCACGGGCGACATGGGTGTAAATCGTCGTCGTTGAGATATCGGCGTGCCCCAACAGCATTTGCACCGCCCGTAAATCCGCCCCGTGATTGAGCAAATGCGTCGCAAATGCATGGCGCAAGGTGTGGGGCGACAGGGGCGCGGTGATGCCGGCCTGAAGGGCGTATTTTTTGACAATCATCCAGAACATCACCCGGCTCATGGCCGTGCCCGCCTTGACCCCGCGCATCGTCACAAACAAGTCCTCCGTCTGCTTGCCCTCCAACAGCTGCGAACGGTCAGACCCCAGATAGCGGCCAAGCCAATGACTGGCCACCTCGCCAAACGGCACCAACCGCTCTTTATTGCCCTTGCCAAGCACCCGCAGCACGTTGTCTGACAGGCTCACATTGAACACACTCAGCTCGACCAACTCACTCACCCGCAGGCCGGACGCATACATCAGCTCCAGCATGGTGCGGTCTCGCGCGCCCAATGGCGTACTGACGTCAGGAGCGGCCAACAAGGCCTCCACCTGCGCTTCCGTCAGCGTTTTAGGCACCCGCAAAGCCTGACGGGCAGCCTGCAGCTTGAGCGTGGGGTCAGCCGTGATGCGGTGCTCACGCAACGCCCAGTGAAAGTAGCGCTTGAACACCGTCAAACGCCGATTGGCCGTGGTGGCTTTGCTGGTGGCGTGCTGGGCCGAGAAGTAGGCGTTCAAATCCACCTCCTGCACGGCTATCAAATCCTTCGATCGCTTGGCCAGCCAGGTGGCGAAAAGCGTCAAATCGCGCCGGTAGGCCAACAAGGTGTTTTTGGACAAGCCCTCCTCCAGCCACAAGGCGTCAATAAAGGCATCCACTTCTGGCAATTCAAGGCGAATCGGTGGGGTGGCTTGGGTGTCAGGTGATTCAAGAGTCATTTCCCGCCAATATACCGCCAGCGCCGACGCAGGTTGGCGCACGGCTAAACCCCTCACACGGGTCGGTCGCACAGGCGCTGGTATCCTCGCCCGGTGTATTACGCCCAACTCCTTTTCCCCGACTTTTCCCTGATCCTGATTGGCTACCTGATCTGTCAGTTCACGGCCCTCAACCGCCCTGTTTGGCAACATGTGGAGGGCGTGGTGTATTACGTTCTTTTCCCGGTGCTGCTGTTTCACTCCATCGTGAAAAGTCCGCTGGATCTGGGTGCTGCCTCCAGCCTGATTGGCGCCGGTTGGTCCATGGGCCTCAGTGGCATCGCACTGGCCTACGTTTTGCCCCACTTGCCGGGATTTGCGCGCTGGATTCCAAAGCGCGAGCACGCCGCCAGCGCACAGGTGGCGTTTCGATTCAATTCATTCATCGGGCTGGCCTTGATGGACCGGCTGGCAGGCCCTCAAGGCGTGCTGATGATTGCGGTGTTGATCGGGGTGTGCGTGCCGCTGTTCAATGTGGCGGCAGTCTGGCCCATGGCACGCCATGCCCAACGGGGGTTTCTGCGTGAACTGGTGCGAAACCCGCTCATCATCGCCACGGCATCTGGCTTGACCGCCAATATTCTGGGCTTCACCCTGCCAACCCTGCTGGAACCGACCGTGACGCGCATTGGTGCAGCATCACTGGCGCTGGGTCTGATGTCGGCTGGTGCAGGCATGCAATTTGGCGCACTTCGACTTTACAAAACCCTGGGCATCAGCTTGCTGGCCATTCGCCACTTTCTGATGCCTTTGCTGGCATTAGGATTTTCCCAATTGTTTCGGCTCGATCCGACGCAAACCCTGGTTTTGCTCGCGTTCTCGGCCCTGCCCACCGCATCAAGCTGCTACGTGTTGGCCGCCCGCATGGGTTACGACGGCGCCTTTGTTGCCGGCTTGGTGACGCTGTCCACTGTGTTGGGGGTCTTCAGCCTGCCTTTTGCGCTCGGCGTATTGACCGGGCTCTGAGCCTCTCCCAATGACTTTGGCGCTATTATTTAAATAGCACCATGCGCACTACCTACCTGCGCAAACAGCCCATTTTCCTTATAAACCCAAGGCCCAGGCAATATGTTCCTGAAGCAGCACGCTGGGGTGGTCAGCACGGGATTGAAGCGTCGCCCGCAGCGCTTCATCGTCAACCGGGCTGGCCAAATGACGGGCGTTGCCCAGTGCAACGGCGATGTTGCGCAGCCAGCGTTCGTGCCCGATGCGACGGATCGGACTGCCTTCAGTGAATCGCAAAAACTCATCCTCGGTCCAGGCAAACAGGGTTGCCAACTGGCTACCGGCCAAGCCTTTGCGCTCGTCAAAGTCCGGCAAAGCGCTGCGCTGCGCGAACTTGTTCCACGGACAAATCAACTGGCAATCGTCACATCCATAGATTCGATTGCCGATCAAAGGGCGCAACTCCAGCGGAATAGGCCCGGCGTGCTCAATCGTCAGGTAAGAGATACAGCGCCGTGCATCCAGCCGGTGCGGCGCCACAATGGCCTGAGTGGGGCAGACGTCAATGCAGGCGGTGCAATTGCCACAATGCGCCGCCACAGGCTCACTCAGGGGCAAGGCCAGGTCCACATAAATTTCGCCCAGGAAAAACGTCGACCCCGCGTCGCGACTCAACAGCAACGTGTGTTTGCCGCGCCAGCCCTGCCCGCTGCGTGCGGCCAGTTCGGCCTCCAGCACCGGGGCGGAATCGGTGAACACGCGGTGCCCAAACGGCCCCAGCAGCTCGGCAATGCGGTCACTCAGTTTTTGCAGGCGCGCGCGCAAGACCTTGTGATAGTCTCGACCACGGGCGTAAACCGACACAATGCCCTCTGTGGGGCGTTGCAGGCGATCCAATTCAATGGCCTGCCAGTTGTCAGCGGTGGCTGCAGGCAAATAGTCCATGCGCGCGGTGATCACGCTCACGGTGCCGGGCACCAGTTCAGCCGGACGAGCCCGTTTCAGGCCATGAGAGGCCATGTAGCCCATGTCACCATGAAAACCGCGCTCCAACCACGCTGATAATCCGGCCTCAGACGACGACAAATCGACACCGGCGACGCCAATTTGGGAGAATCCCAACTCACGGGCCCACATCTGAATTTTGGAGACCAATTGACTGCTGTTGATATGAAGAATGGGAGTGGTCACACCCCGATTGTAAAAAGCCTGCGCTGGCCAGACGAGATCGCCACGCAATTGTTTGCATCTGCCCTGGCAAGCCAGGCGGCCTTGCGCCACGCCTTCATTGAATTGCATGGCGATCTGGGCGCCGGCAAGACAACACTGGTGCGCCACATTCTGCGCGCCTTGGGCGTGCTGGGCCGTGTCAAAAGCCCCACTTATGCGGTGGTGGAACCGTATGAGCTGCCCGACCTCAACATCTGGCACTTTGACTTTTACCGATTCAGCGACCCCAGGGAATGGGAAGACGCGGGGTTTCGCGATATTTTTGCCAGCCCCGGTCTGAAGTTGGCCGAGTGGCCAGAAAAAGCGGCCGGATTCATTCCCCGCGCCGACCTGGTCATTCACCTGGAAGCGCTGGAGGACGAGTCTCGCCAAGTCACGCTGACGGGGCAAACCCCCACAGGCCTCGCCCTGCTGCGAGCCGTCAGCTCGGGACCGGCCCCACTTGATCAGGAGAATGCAGCATGAAGCGGCGCAGCGTATTGCAATCAGGTGCCTTGGCGCTTTTGCTGGGAGTCCAGCACATCGCCCGGGGCGCCACCATTTTGGCCGTGCGGGTTTGGCCGTCCCCTGATTACTCACGGGTGACCTTGGAATCCGACACAGAGTTGAAAGCCAAACAATTCTTTGTGGGCAGCCCTCCCCGCCTGGCGATCGACATTGAAGGCCTGGACCTCAACCCCGCGCTGAAAGAGCTGGTTGGCAAGGTGCGGGCCGACGACCCAACCATTGCCGGCATTCGCGTGGGTCAATTTTCGCCCGGTGTGGTTCGACTGGTGTTTGACCTCAAACAGGTTGCCACACCCCAAGTCTTCAGCCTGACCCCAATTGCCGCTTACCAACACCGCATGGTGTTTGACCTCTACCCGGCCCAAGTGGCGGATCCCCTGGAAGCGTTGATCAGCGAACGGTTCACCACGCCCGCGGGCCCGCCCGTCGCAGCCCTGCATGATCCACTGGCAGAGCTGATTGCCAAACAGGCAAGCAAGCCCAAAACCGCTCCTGAATCAATAGCGCCCCCCGCAGACCCTGTGCCGGCTGCAAGGCCAAATAGCTCAAAATTGGCAGTTAACCCGCCCGCCACCAATTCCGGCGGAAATGACACCGATCGACTGATCATCATCGCCCTTGACCCGGGCCACGGTGGCGAAGACCCTGGCGCCATTGGGCCGGGTGGCACGCGGGAAAAAGATGTGGTGCTGCGCTTGGCGCATCTCCTTCGGGAGCGCATCAACGGCACCACCATCAACGGCAACCCGATGCGGGCCTACCTGACCCGGGATGCTGACTTCTTTGTGCCCCTTCAGGTGCGGGTTCAAAAGGCCCAACGGGTGCAAGCGGACTTGTTTGTCAGCCTTCACGCCGACGCGTTCTACACCCCGAACCCCCAAGGGGCCAGCGTATTCGCACTCAGTCAGGGCGGCGCCTCCAGCACGGCCGCGCGCTGGATGGCCGCCAAAGAAAACAAGGCCGACCAAATTGGCGGCTTGAACGTCACCGCCAAAGACTCCCAAGTCCGACGCGCCCTGTTTGACATGAGCACCACGGCTCAGATCAACGACAGCCTCAAACTGGGCAGCGCGATGTTGGGCGAAATCAAACGCGTGGGCAAACTTCACAAACCCCGCGTGGAGCAAGCCAGTTTTGCTGTGCTCAAAGCACCTGACATTCCCAGCGTGCTGGTCGAAGCGGCCTTCATCAGCAACCCGGAAGAAGAGGCCAACCTCAACAGCGAGGCCTATCTGGACCGACTGTCTTTGGCGCTGATACGCGGCATTGAAGGCTATTTCGCCAAAAACCCACCCCTGGCCCGAAACCGGACGGTCTGACCAGCTTGACCAAGCCCCTAGGGGAACCACCAATACAAATCAATGACTTAGCGAGGACAATGCGACGTTTTTCACACTATTTATAGTGTTTCAATGGGCGAAAGCACAATGACTGATCAAACGCTCGACTTGAACGCCTCGATTTTCACCAAGACCCTGCGAGGGCAGCAGGAGATTCAAAGTCGTTCTCTGGGATTGTCCGGGTTGGTTCGCCGCATTCTGGTGCTCATCGATGGCAAACGAAATGGCAGCGAGTTGGGTGGCTTCGTGCTGGGCCACGACATCACGGCCATCATCCGTGAGTTGTTGAGTCATGGCTGCATCGATGCCGCCTCTGCACCCACCTTCACAGGCGCAGCCTGAGGCCATCACGCCCAAGGTTCCCAAGTCAGAGGGCACCACGTTTTCAAGCCTGCCCGCTCCTGAGACGCGCACCGCCAAAGACCTGGAGATGGCGCGCAACTTCATGACCAACTCGGTCAACAACATGTTTGGCCAACACACCCGCTTGACCTTGATTGAGGCCATTTTCAAGTGCAACAGCACGGTGGCTTTGCGAGAGGTCTACCCGGCTTGGGTTGAAACCATGTCAAGCAGTGCCATTGGGGTGCGGCGCCTGCCCGAGCTTCGACAAAATCTGTTCACCGTTCTTTAATTTGCACCGCCCCAGCCAATATGGCGGTGAGCAAGGTGACGACTGCCCTCGATCATCCGGGCGTTGGGATCATCGGTTGTGGCCATCCAGGCCAGGGCTTCTTCCCGGCTGCGACCAAAATGCATATGGCGCTGCAGCAAGCGCTCCTGGCGAACCGACTCGTCCACGTCAAGGTACCAAACCTCGTTCAAAACCCCATGAATGTGCGCCCAGGGCCCCTCCTGCAGCAACAGGTAGTTGCCCTCCACAATGATCAGTGGCGTTGAGGCGGCGATGGCAATTGCCCCAGCCACGCCCTCTTCCAGGTCGCGACGAAAATCCGGGGCGTAAATCAACTCATCCGGTGTCTGGGCCCGAATGCGGTGCAGCAGGTTCAAGAAACCGCTGGCGTCAAACGTATCAGCAGCGCCTTTTCTTTGCGCCCGCCCCAAACGCGCCAACTCCACATTGGCCAAATGAAAACCATCCATGGGCACGATCTGGCTTTGCGCAGGGAAGGCGGCATGAATGACCTGCGCGAAGGTGGACTTGCCTGCCCCGGGCGGCGCCACCAGCCCCAAGACAACGCGTTCACCGGCTGACGCCCACTGCGTCAACAGTGAACGGCAGGCCTCAGGCAAGACGACCGCGTCATTCACACTGGAGCGCCTGACAAGTCAGTGGCGTCCTGAGTGAACTCGCAGGCCGTGGCCGACCGCCGCGCCTGAACTTCGGCACGTGTCGGGGGCACGCAACCGCGCCGCATGATGCACAAACTGGCACTGGCTACCGCGCGTGACAACAAATCCTGGGCCAGGGAAGCTGCCACTGGCGCCTCTCCCCAATTGGAGGCCAAGCCGTTGTCCAGTAGCGCGGCCACCAGCCCCGCCAGAAAGCAGTCACCCGCCCCGACGGTGTCGACCACGGTGACCGGCTGGCTTTCACGCGCGTGAAAAATTTGCCCCGAGCGCGTCAGAAGTGTGGCGCCGTCCGGGCCGCGTGTCAGCGCCAGGCAGGCGGCTTGGCTGTGACGCAACAGGTAGGCCGCCTGCTCCAGAGCGGTGGCACCGGGCATTTCCAGGCACGCCAGATCTTCGTCACTGGCTTTGATGACATCCGCGAACTGCAAGGCAGCCAGCACGTGCTTGCGGTACGCAGGCAGGTCCGGCATCACGGACGGCCGCAAATTGGCGTCAATGACCACAGTGCGCCCGGCTTCACGCTGACTGGCCAGCCACGGCAGGTAGGTTTGCGCATCGTCCGGCGACAGTGCCAAGGCACCCGTGCAGACCAAAGACAAGGTGTTGGACTGGGCGCAGGCCGCCGTCATGGCCGCCGCCGTCGTGGCCCGGTCCGCCACACCTTCACGGTAGAAGGAATAGTCAGGGTGCCCTTGTTCATTCACACCCACCACGGCCAGGGAAGTCACTTGCTGTACGGGTTCAGTGATGGCCAGGTTCACGCCGTCGTCCAGCATGCCTTGCGCCAATTGGCGACCAAAACGGTCTCCCGACAAGGGGTTCAGATACAGCGTGCCGACCCCTTGGCGGGCCAAGGCACGGGCCAGGTTGTAAACCGCACCACCCAAACAGGGTTGGAGCAAACCCGCGTCATTGCGGATCAAGTCAATCAACGCTTCGCCGGCTGCGGCGACCTCAATTTTGGTATTTATTTGCATCATATTAGGGTAATCACTAACTAAAGTAACTTGATTTAGTAAGAGGTAGGCAACTATAGTTCAAGCACGCTTTGTCGTAAAGCGTATTTACCTGGGGTCAACCCCGACTTACCGATAACACGAAGGTCCGCCTTCAAAGGAGAACGAGCTTGAAAAAATCCACCACTCTGATTCTGAGCACTCTGGCCTTGGCCATGAGTTCTGCGGCCTTCGCTGCGGGCGAGCCCATCATTGGCTTGATCACGAAAACAGAGACCAACCCCTTCTTCGTCAAGATGAAAGAAGGCGCACAGGCTGAAGCCAAGAAAATGGGCGCGAAGCTGATGACTGCCGCAGGCAAAGCAGACGGCGACACCATGGGCCAAATCACCGCCATTGAAAACATGGTGGCCGCTGGCGCCAAAACAATCCTGATCACCGCCAGCGGCGATGCGATCATCCCTACCGTCAAAAAAGTTCAAGCCAAAGGCGTGCAAGTGATTGCCCTGGACAGCCCGTTTGAAGGCGCTGACGCCCTGTTTGCCACCGACAACTACAAAGCTGGCGTACTGATTGGACAATACGCCAAAGCCGCTCTGGGCAACAAGCCCGCCAAAATTGCCATGTTGGACTTGTTCCCCGGCCACCCCGTGGGCGCACAGCGTCACAACGGCTTCATGACCGGTTTCGGACTGAAGGCGTTCGATGCCAAATCCAACGAACTCTCCAGCACGGCTGAAACCGTCTGCGCTGGCGACACCGACGGCAACCAGGCCAAAGGCCAAACCGCCATGGAAAACTGCTTGCAGAAAGACCCAGGCATCAACGTGGTGTACACCATCAACGAACCCGCTGCGGCTGGCGCGTTTAACGCCCTGAAAAAGGCCGGCAAAGACAAGGGTGTGATCATTGTGTCCGTGGACGGCGGTTGCCAAGGCATCAAGGACACAGCGGCTGGCGTGATCACCGCCACCTCGCAGCAGTACCCCCTGAAAATGGCCGCCATGGGCGTGGCCGCAGGGGTTGAATACGCCAAGACTGGCAAAAAAGCGTCCGGCTACACAGACACCGGCGTGACTCTGATCGCCGCCAAGTCCATCGCGGGCGTGGACAGCAAAGACACCCAAGTCGGCATGGACCTGTGCTGGGGCAACAAGTAATCTGAGTTAGCGCGGGGTTCAGACGGCAGCAAGCCTTCTGAACCCTATTTCAACCCTTCACACGGAGAGTCCACATGTCCGCGACCCCATCCCGCCCGATTCCATGGGGCGCCCTGGGCCCCTGGTTGGCCCTATTGGCCACCTGCACTTTTTTCGCCACCCAATCGGACCGTTTTTTAAGCGGCCAAAACCTGTCACTTGTCATGCAGCAAGTCATGGTGGTGGGTGTGCTGGCCATTGGCCAAACCCTGATTATTCTGACCGCCGGCATTGATTTGTCGTGCGGCATGGTGATGGCGCTGGGCGGCGTGATCATGACTTCATTTGCCGCCAATTACGGCATGAACCCTTACCTGGCCATTCTGTGTGGCTTGGCGGCGACCACGGCTTTCGGCCTGATCAATGGTTTGTTGGTGACGCGCATCCGCTTACCCCCGTTCATCGTGACCTTGGGCACGCTGAACATTGCCTTCGCGATCACCCAGATTTACTCGGGATCACAAACGATCACCAACTTGCCAACCGCCATGACGGCGCTGGGCAACACCTTCAACATGGGTTCCACAGAAATCAGCTTTGGCACGGTGACCATGGTCGCACTGTATGCCTTGGCCTGGTTTGTGTTGCGCGACACCGCCCCCGGTCGCCACCTGTATGCCGTTGGCAACAACCCCGAAGCGTCACGCCTGACCGGCATCAGCGTCGACCGCGTGCTCATCACGGTCTACGCCCTGGCGGGTCTGTTCTATGGCATCGCTGCCCTGCTGTCCGTGGCACGAACGGGTGTGGGCGACCCCAACGCCGGCCAAACTGAAAACCTGGATGCCATCACGGCGGTGGTGCTGGGCGGCACCAGTCTGTTTGGCGGACGCGGCGTGATCATCGGATCACTGGTCGGCGCACTGATCGTTGGCGTGTTTCGCAATGGCCTGACCCTGATGGGCGTGGCCTCGGTTTACCAAACACTGATCACCGGCATTCTGGTGATTCTGGCGGTCGCAGCTGACCAAATGTCTCGCAAGGGAGCACGTTAATGAACACCAATGCTTCAACCCCGCTCATCATGCAAGCCAAGGGCATCGTCAAACGTTATGGCCAGGTGACTGCACTGGACGGTACGGACTTTGAACTGCGTGCGGGTGAAATTCTCGCGGTCATCGGCGACAACGGCGCCGGTAAATCATCTTTGATCAAGGCCCTGTCAGGCGCCACCGTGCCCGACGAAGGTGAGCTGCTGCTCGATGGCAAAGTGGTGCACTTCAAGTCACCCATCGACGCGCGCCGTGCCGGAATTGAAACGGTCTATCAAGATCTCGCCGTGGCGCCGGCCATGAGCATTGCCGAGAACTTGTTTCTGGGCCGCGAGATCATCAAGAGCGGACCGCTGGGACAATTGCTGCGATTGATCGACAAGAAAGAAATGCTCAAGCAGGCCATCGCCCGCATGCAGGAGCTGAAAGTCGGCATCCGCTCCATGACCCAGCCGGTCGAAACCCTGTCCGGCGGACAGCGCCAGTGCGTCGCGGTGGCTCGCGCCGCGGCGTTTGCGCAGCACGTGGTCATCATGGACGAGCCCACTGCGGCACTGGGCGTCAAAGAAGGCAATATGGTGCTGGAGTTGATTCGCCGCGTGCGCGACAAAGGCCTGCCCGTGATTTTGATCAGCCACAACATGCCGCACGTGTTTGAAATTGCGGACCGCATTCACATCCAGCGTTTGGGAAAACGGGCTGCGGTCGTGAACCCCAAGACCATCAGCATGAGCGACACCGTCGCGGTCATGACAGGTGCCAAGTCGGTCGACGACTTGCCCGCAGACGCCCACGCGTGACCCACCCATGCTGAAAGGAATCAACCCCCTGCTCACCCCGGAGCTGCTCAAGCTGCTCATGGAAATGGGCCATGACGACGCCTTGGTGCTGGCCGATGCCAACTTCACGGCGATGAGCATCGCGGCCGGCAAACCCGTGCTGCGACTGCCCGGAATCTCGATGGTGCAAGCCGTTGAGGCCATCACCGCTCTCCTGCCTTTGGCCGAGGATGTAGACCACCCCGTGGCCTACATGCACGTCAGTGGCACCAACGGCGACTACCGCTCTGAAGTGCAAAGGGAGGTGATGGCCCTCCTCACCCCCCAGCTCTTGCCCACGCAAAGCGCCGAGGCCATAGAACGTTTTGCGTTTTATGACCGGGCCCGTGCCGCCTACGCCATCGTTCTGACCGGTGAGCGACAGCCATTTGGAAACTTTATTCTGCGCAAGGGAGTGATCGGCGAAAATCTGCGTCCATGACACCCAACGCTTCGCCTTCCGAGACACCTGCACCCCAACTGCTGCGACCCCGTGGCTCCAACCACGTGGGCATGCGGCAATTCAACGAACGCGTGGTGCTGCAGGCCATTCGCCTCAATGGCAGTCTGGCCAAAGCCGATTTGGCCCGAATGACCGGGTTGACCGCACAAACCATTGGCTTGATCACCACCCGGCTGGTCGACGATGACTTGGTGGTCAAACACGACAAGGTGCGTGGGCGCATTGGCCAGCCCTCCGTGCCACTGGCCCTGAACCCGGATGGCGCGTTCTCTATGGGCATCAAGATTGGTCGGCGCAGCACGGAGTGGTTGCTGGTGGACTTCACCGGTGCTGTTTGCCAGCGGCAAAGCTTGCACTACGACTTTCCTGTCGCCCACACGCTCTTGCCCGCCATTGGCGAGCGCCTGAATGCCATGCACAAAGCGCTGGGGCCCTTGCGCGATCGACTGGTGGGCATTGGGGTGGCCGCGCCCTTTCAAATGGGCGGCTGGCACAAAATGCTGGGCCTGTCTGACGCAGATTCCAGCGAATGGGACCAAATTGACCTCGGCGCCCAGATCCAAGCCATGACGGACATTCCCGTGAGCTTTGTGCGCGACACCGCTGGGGCCTGTATGGCCGAACTGGTGGCGGGACGCGGGCGTGATTTAAAAAGCTTTCTCTACCTCTTTGTGGACACATTTGTGGGCGGCGGTCTCGTCATCAACTCCCATTTGCACGTGGGCAGCCACGGCAATGCAGGCGCCGTGGCATCCCTGCCTACCGCATTGATCAATGGCCCCATGCCACCGCCACAACTGGTTCGACACACCTCGCTCTGGGAATTGGAACAACGTTTTCTGGCCCTTGGCCTGGACCCCAGTGCCGCCTACGACGAGCGGGCGATGGCAGAGCCTTTTGCCACTGAAACCCAAGCCTGGTTAAAACAGGCTGCACTTGCGCTGGCGCATTGTGTGATCAGTGGCACCGCCTTTTTGGACATCAAGGCGGTGGTGATCGACGGCTCGTTTTGCCGCGCCTTGCTCACTGAGCTCATTGCTGCCACCCAGCAAGCCCTCAAAGGCTACAACTGGGAAGGCCTTTGGCCGGTGAATCTCGTGGCCGGCAACATTGGCCCGGATGCAGGCGCCTTGGGCGGCGCGCTCTTGCCGCTGCATGGCAACTTCGCGCCAGATCAGGACTTGTTTCTGAAGGTCGAGCCCTGAGGCCCAACCGCCACGTCAAACCTCGACAGGACGGTGCTTGGCCTTCCAAGCGCCAAAAATCACGATCAATCCTGGCACCAAAATCATCGCCCAGATGATCTTGTCCAAATTGGTTTTGACCCAGGGAATGCTGCCCAAAAAGTAGCCGGCCGTGCAAATTCCCAAGACCCAAATCAGCCCCCCGACCACGTTGTAAGCCGTGAACTTGAGGCGACTCATGGCCGCGACACCCGCCACAAACGGCGCAAAAGTGCGCAAAAACGGCATGAAACGGGCCAGGATGATGGTGATGCCGCCGTAGCGCTCGTAAAAGTCATGCGCCCGGTTGAAGGCGGCTTTGTTAAAGAAGCGGGAGTTTTCCCACTGAAACACCTTGGGCCCCAAGTAGCGTCCGATGGTGTAGTTGCACTGGTCGCCCAAAATGGCGGCCGCAATCAGCACCCCACAGGCCAGCGGAAAACTCATCAGGCCAGCGCCGCACAAGGCCCCAACCACAAAGAGCAGCGAGTCGCCGGGTAAAAACGGCATGACAACCAAGCCTGTTTCCACAAAGATGATCAGAAACAGCAAGGCGTAAACCCACATGCCGTAGCTCTGCACAAACACCTCCAAGTGTTTGTCCACGTGCAAAATGAAGTCGATGAGAAAGGTAATGATTTCCATGGATAAGGATTATCGCGACTCTCTCATCAAGCCTTTTGGCAACACCACTCGTCCCCAGAGACCCTGGGGATCAGGCCGGTTAGTTGAGTTCACCAAATTGCGACTGCGCCTGGGGCCAATGCGCCAAACCCGGCGAATGCGCCACGACCAAACGACCCGAACGCACACCAGCCACCAAGGGCTCATTCGTTGCCGCCTCAAGTTCAGCCAGTGAGGTCGCCTGCACGCCCAACACGCCAATCCAGCCATTTCTTCCGCCTTTTTTCACGGCATACAGGCAAGCATCGGCCAACTTCACCGCAGCGTCCCACGTGAGTGCCCGGGGAAACTCGGGGCTCAGCGGAAAGCAGGCAAACCCGACCGAACACGTCTTGGTCAAACGCATGCCGTCATCCAACTCAAAAGGCACGTCGCCAATGGCGGCTCGGGCCCGTTCGGCCAACTCAGTGGCATGGCTTCGAGCCGTCGCCCGGGCGACGACGAGGAACTCCTCGCCGCCCCATCGCACCAGGTAATCGCTGTCGCGAAACACCCGGAGCAGGCGGCTGCGCATTTGCTTGATCACGGCATCCCCTGCTGCGTGCCCGTACAGGTCGTTGACCTCCTTGAAATGGTCAATGTCAAACATGAAGAAAATCAAGTCCACCTGGGCCGCCTGCGCCCCGTGTTGCAAATGGCTTTCATGGGTGCGCACCACCAACGCGACCTCAGCTTCAATGTGCTGGGTCAGAAAACGGCGGTTTCGAAGGCCGGTCAGCGGATCAGTGAGGCTGGACTCGTGCAATGCGGCGGACTCTCGCTGCAAAGCCAGCGTTAACGCTTGCAGCTCCCCGGTGCGTTCTTTCACCCGGGTTTCCAGGTCCAACTGGATGCGCCGAAGATGGCGGGTGCGAACCTGCACCACGCCCACCAGCAGACCCAGTCCCAACAGGCTGGCCAGCAGGCGAAACCACCATTGCTGCCACCAGGCCGGCAACACATCCACATCAATGCGCAACTCGTTCGGACTCCAAATCCCGCTGTGGTTCGTGGCCTTCACCTGCAGCACGTAGTGGCCAGGATCCAGGTTGCTGTAACTGGCAATACGCGAACTGGCATCGCGGGCGATCCAGTCCGGGTCGAACCCCACCAGACGATAGGCATAGCGAATTCGATTCGGATCGGCAAAATCAAGTGCTGAGAACTCAACGCCAAAGCTGCGCTGTTCCGGTGCAACGTGCAAGCCCTTGAGGGCCTGCCCCGCCTTTTGCGCCATGCCGTTGGCATACAACTCGGACACCACCAAGCGTGGCGCAAAGTCAGACACGTCAAACGCCTCGGGCTTGACCACCAGAATGCCCTTGCTGCCACCAAACAACATTCGCCCGTCCGAGGTTTTGTCATAGGACATGAACCAACCCGTTCCCAGGTCCGCGCCGTCAACGGCGGTGAGCTCGTTCAAGCGGTCAGACTTCGGGTCATAAACGTACATTTGCGTCCAGATGCGGCCGCGCCCATCCTCCAGCAAATTGGCGCCAAATGGGCGATTGAGAATGCCATGGCGTTCACTGATGCGGTCAAAGCGGGCCGTTTTCCCGTCCCAACTGCTCATTCGGTGCAGGCCTGCAACACCGGTGTCGATCCACAAGGTCTGCTGACGATCAAACAGGAGCCCGCCCACGCTTGGGTTGCCAAGCTCAGCGCCGGCCTGCGCCACAACGGGTTCCAATGAATGCCCGCCCGGCGCAATGCGAAACAGGCCTTTCTCGCCGCCGACCCAAATGCTGTGGTCGGAGGCTTCAGCCAAGGCGTGAATTCCACCTTCCAGGCGGGTGGCGCCCTCTTTCAAAGTCACCCGAACCAACGACTTGAGTTGGGGATCAAATTCGTAGAGGCCATCAGCCGTTCCTACCCAAAGCGTCCCGTCCCGGGCCGCCAACATGCGACGTATCTCGCCTGCCCCGGTTTGCCGGGTACTCAAAAGCTGCCGGTTACGCCCGTACTCCAGGAGGTGCGTCGCGGTGCCCAGCCACACCGGGCCGTCACGGCTTTGCGCCATGGCGTTGATCATCACGGTCGGCGCCTTGGCCTTGTCCGCTGACAACCCGCCAACACGGGCGGGCGAGCCAGCGGTGGGGGGCACGACTTCACCGATGACCCGCAAGTGACTGTCCATGACGGCCACCCCGCCCCGATGCGAGGCGGCCCAAATTTCGCCGTTGTCCAATTGCAGCAAGCTGCGCACACTGGGTTCGTTGAGCCGACTCAGCGGGTTGTTATCGGCGCCACGCAGCCAGATGCTGCGGTTGTTCGGGTTGTGCCGTTGCAGCCCCAAGCCAAAGCCCCCCACCCAGATCCAGCCCGCCTGATCCCGAATCAGCGTGGTCACCTCATTGCCGGCGAGCCCTGAGCGTTGCCGGATGTCGTGCTTGAGTTGTTTGACCAGCACCAGCGCGGGGTCGTAGATCTCGACCCCGTCAGAGCGCCCCACCCAAACGCCCTCGCCGGGGACCTCCACAAAGCTGGACACGGCACTGGTGGACGTCAAGGCCAGTCGCGTTGACCCAATTGGCACCGCCGTAGTTCAGAGTGAGGGGATCGATGACAGCCACCCGCCCCTGTTGGGTGCCCACCCAAATCCGGCCATCCGCGCTCTGGTACAGCGCCTGAACCAACTGCCCGGCCAGCCGAAATGACGCAAAGCCCACGCCAGCGGTGAGCACAGGCTCAAACACATTACTCCCCCGCTTGAGCCGACTCAACCCCGCCCACGTGCCGATCCAAAGCGTACCTTCACGGTCCACCAGCAGGGCTTGCACACGGTCATCGGGCAAACTTCCCGACTGGGAAGAATGGCGGTAAGCCTTGAAGGTACCCCGAACCGGGTCGAACCGGGCCAGTCCGCCTCCCAGACTACCGACCCAAATGCTGCCGTCCTGGTCTTCGGCCAAGGCGCGCACGGTTGGCATCGCCACGCCTGCAGCGCCACTCAACCCAAAGTCGGTCACTTTTTCCAGAACAGGGTCATAGACGGCCAGACCATCGGTTTCTGTGCCCATCCAAAGCCGCCCATCTTTGGCAGGCAGCAAGACACGGATCCAGCCCAGATTGCGACGCGCCGGCTCAACGCCGTCCCGCTCCAAGGGACGAAAACGATAGCCGTCGTAGCGCACCAGACCGTCGCCGGTGGCCACCCACAAGAATCCGGCCGTGTCCTGCGCCAGTGTGGGAACCACATCGCGCGGAATGACGCCAGCCCCCACCGTCTCGAACCGCGGCGCCGCCAAGGGGTTCTGCGCCATGAAGGCACTGGCAGGTTCAGCCCACGCAGCGGCACTGGCCCAAAAAACGGTCAAGCATAAGCACTGCAATAAAAAACGCATGGCCTGATGCTAGCCCAGGCCTCGCCCAAAAACCAGACACAGATACCCGAAACCCGATGTGAAATAGCTATTAATTCAATAGCTACCTGCGCTTATCCAGCAAGCGGAAAAGCCCATTTTTATTCATATTTTCAACCCACACCCAGCAATTGACGCCTGCGCAGCAAGTAGTACACCACCGGCACCACAAACATCGACAGCAGCGGCGCTGTCACCATGCCGCCGACCATGGGCGCGGCAATGCGTTGCATCACCTCGGAACCCGTTCCTGTGCCCCACATGATGGGCAGCAAGCCCGCCAGAATGACGGCCACCGTCATGGCCTTGGGCCGCACCCGCAGCACCGCGCCCTCGCGGATGGCGTCCAACAGATCGGCTTCGGTGGTTTTGCCCTCATCCAGGCGTTGCTGCCAAGCCTGCTTGAGGTAGAGCAGCATGATGACCCCAAACTCGGCCGTCACCCCGGCCAGGGCAATGAAGCCGACCACGCCCGCCACCGACAGGTTGTAGCCCAGCCCGTACAGCAACCACAGGCCGCCAATCAGGGCAAACGGCAGCGTCAGCATGACCAAAAGCGCCTCGTCAAAGCGGGAGAACGTCAGGTACAAGAGCACAAAGATGATGAGCAGTGTGAACGGCACCACCAGCTTGAGTTTGGCCGTGGCCCGCTCCAGAAACTCGAACTGGCCTGACCAAGACACCGAGTACCCCGGTGGCAACACCACCTGCTCGGCCACCGCGCTTTGCATCTCGCGCACGGCCGAACCCAGGTCACGCCCGCGCAAGTCCACGTAGACAAAGCCGGCCAAGCGCGCGTTTTCGCTGCGCAGCATGGGCGGGCCGTCGGTGATTTTGAGCGTGGCCACGTCCGACAGCACCAAACGCTGGCCGCGCGGCGTGACGATGGGCAGGGCGCGCAGCTTGTCCAGCGAATCCCGAATTTCGCGCGGGTAGCGCACATTGATGGGGAAACGCTGCAAGCCCTCCACGGTTTCGCCCACATTCATGCCCCCAATGGCCGAACTCACCACCGATTGCACGTCAGCAATGTTGAGCCCGTAGCGGGACGCTTGTTCGCGATGAATGTCCACGTCGATGTAGCGCCCGCCGTCCAGGCGCTCGGCAAAGGCACTGGTCACGCCGGGTATGGGTTTCACCACACGCTCCACCTCGGCTGTGAGGCGGTTGATGACGGCCAGGTCCGGCCCCAGCACCTTCACCCCCACCGGGCTTTTGATGCCCGTGGCCAGCATGTCCAAGCGGTTGCGAATGGGCGGAATCCAAATATTGGTCAGCCCCGGCACACGCACGGTTTTGTCCAATTCTTCAATCAGCTTGTCCGGCGTCATGCCCGCCCGCCATTCATCTTTGGGTTTGAGTTGGATGGTGGTCTCAAACATGACCAGCGGCGCCGGGTCGGTCGCGGTCACGGCGCGCCCGGCTTTGCCGTAAACACTTTTCACCTCAGGCACGGTCTTGATGAGGCGGTCGGTTTGCTGCAGCAGTTCCGCCGCTTTGCCCGCCGACAAACCGGGCAATGCCGTGGGCATGTACAAGAGATCGCCCTCATCCAGCGCCGGCATGAATTCGCTGCCAATGTGCTGCAACGGCCAGAGGCTGGCCACCAGCGCCAACAAGGCCACCACCAGCGTGCTTTTGGGAAAACGAAGCACGCCATTCAACAACGGCCGGTACAGGGCAATTAGCCCCCGGTTGAGCGGGTTTTTTTGCTCGTCGGGAATTCGTCCGCGAATCAGGTAGCCCATCAGCACCGGAATCAAGGTGACGGACAAAATCGCCGCAGCAGCCATGGCATAGGTTTTGGTGAAGGCCAGGGGCGAAAACATGCGCCCTTCTTGCGCTTCCAGCGTGAAAACCGGAACAAACGACAAGGTAATGATGAGCAAGGAGAAAAACAACGCCGGGCCGACCTCGGCGGCCGCATCGCCAATCACCCGCCAGCGGGCCTCGCCTTTGAGCGCAGTGCCAGGGTGTTCATGCGCCCACTTCTCCAAGTGTTTGTGAGCGTTCTCAATCATCACCACGGCGGCGTCCACCATGGCACCAATGGCAATGGCAATGCCGCCCAGCGACATGATGTTGGCATTCACCCCCTGCCACTGCATGACGATGAAGGCCATCAAGATGCCCAAAGGCAGCGAAATGATGGCCACAAAGGCCGAGCGCAGGTGAAACAGGAATAAGGCGCAGACCACCGCCACCACCGCAAACTCTTCCAGCAACTTGGCGCTGAGGTTGGCAATGGCGCGTTCAATCAGGCTGCCACGGTCATAAGTGGTGACCACCTCCACACCGGGTGGCAAGCTGCCCTGCAGGCTGGCCAGCTTGGCTTTGACCGCCTCAATGGTGGTGAGCGCGTTTTCGCCCGAACGCATCACAATGACGCCGCCCACCGACTCGCCCTCGCCGTCCAGCTCGCCAATGCCCCGGCGCATTTCCGGGCCCACCTGCACGCGGGCCACATCGCCCAGGCGCACCGACACCCCGGCGTCCGTGGTCATGAGCGGAATGGCCCGAAAGTCATCCAGCGTCTTCAGGTAACCCGAGGCGCGCACCATGTACTCGGCCTCGCCCAGCTCCAGCACCCCGCCACCGGTTTCCTGGTTGGCACGCTTGATGGCATCAATCACCATGCCATGGGGAATGCGGTAGGCGGCCAACTGCTCGGGGTCCAGCACCACCTGGTACTGGCGCACCATGCCGCCAATGGTGGCCACCTCAGCCACGCCAGGCACGGTTTTCAGCTCAAACTTCAAAAACCAGTCTTGCAGGGTGCGCAGCTGTGACAGGTCTTGCTGGCCGGTTTTATCGACCAGTGCGTACTGGTAAATCCAGCCCACGCCGGTTGCATCCGGCCCAATGGCCGAAGACGTGCCGGGCGGCAGGCGGGATTGCGCCTGGTTCAGGTATTCCAGCACCCGGGAGCGCGCCCAGTACAGGTCCGTGCCGTCTTTGAACAAAATGTAGACGTAACTGTCGCCAAAAAACGAGTAGCCCCGCACCACCTTGGCGCCGGGCACCGACAACATGGTGGTGGTCAGCGGGTAGGTGACCTGGTTTTCCACCAGCTGTGGCGCCTGGCCCGGCCAGCTGGTGCGAATGATGACCTGCACGTCGGACAAGTCCGGCAGCGCATCCAGCGGTGTGCGCGACACCGCCACCACACCCCAGGCGGTGATCATCACCGTGGCCAGCAGCACCAAAAAGCGGTTCAGAATGGACCAGCGAATCAGTTGGGCAATCATGGCGCACCTGCCTTGCCGCTGGCGGCCCGCAAGCTCTGAATGACGGCGCCGTCATCCCCCATGGTGAATTCGATGTCCACCTCGCGCCCCACCTTCAGGGCCGATTTCGGCAAAGGTTTCAGGCCAGGTGCCACCTGAAACTCCATCGTCATGCCCGGCCACTTCAGGCTCGGAATCTCAGGGTGAGTGAGGGTCAACACCTCTCCATCCACCGCTTCAACCAAGGCCCGCGTCACATGCAGCGCTGGCTTGGCGGCTTCAACTTTTTGGCCCGTGCGGGCTTCAACGCCCTTGAGACTGGCTTCGGAGTCAATCAGGAACTGGCCCGACAACACCACCTTTTGCCCCAGCTGCAAGCCGCGCCGAATCTCGGTTTTGCCACCGGACTCCAGCCCTGTTTCGACCTCGACGGGCCTGAACGACCCATCGGCCTCCGCCGTCATCACCACCACGCGCTGGCCGGTGCGAATCACGGCCTCGCTGGGCACAAACAAGGTCTTGCCCTGGCCTGCGCCGCTCAAGGCCATCTGCACAAACATGCCTGGCACCAGTTGCCCACCGGCGTTCTTCAAGACCATGCGGACCTTGAAGGTGCGGGTCGCGGCATTGACTTCGGGCAACAAGGCCTGCACCTGACCTTCAAAAGCGGTGCCCGGCAGGGCTGGGCTTCGCGCCACCACCCTGGCGCCCACCCGCATTTGCGCGGCCTGGCTTTCAGGCACCTGGGCCTCAGCCCACACGCTGGAGAGTCCGTTGATACGCGCCAACAGCATGCCTGGCGTCACCGTGCTGCCCTCTCGGGCGTTGAGTTCGGTCAGCACACCGCCGATGGGCGCGGTCAAGGTGAGGCGGGCCTGCACCACGCCGCTGCGCTCAACCAGCGCCATTTGTGCCTCGTTCATGCCGCTTTGGCGCATGCGCTGACGGGCCGCGTCCAGCAGCGGTGCCAGCCCCTGACCTTGCATGCGGCGCACCGCCAAATAGTCTTCCTGCGCGGCGACCCAGTCCGGCACATAGACCTCAAACAAAGGCTGCCCCTTGCGAACCCGGTCCAGCGTGGCGCCCACATGCACTTTTTCAACATAGCCCATGGCGCGGGCCTGCACCAAGGCCAGGTCGCGCTCGTTCCAGGCAATGGCGCCCACCGCGACCACGTCGGCCGTCAACGCGCCTTCGGTGACCTCACCCGTGCGCAAGCCCAGGTTCTGCTGAACCCGCGGGCTCACACTGATGGTGCCGGCGTCCGCCCCGCGCTGAGCCGGCATAGGCGGGCACCAGCATCATGTCCATGAAAGGTGACTTGCCGGGTGCCTCAAACTTTTTGCCCGGCGTCATGGGGTCGTGGTAGTACAAAACCTCGCGGCCGGTCTCAGGGTCCACCTGCCCGGCCTTGATACCGCTCTCCATGTGGCGCCGGGTGGCAGCCTCGCCTTGTGGGATGCCCCAGGTGGACGGGTCCACCATGGCCACTGCAGGCGCCGCACTCGGTGCGGACGCAGGCATGGCGTTGGAGGGCGACGCCGTGTGTTGCATGCCCTGTTGCATGCCCATTCGGTACAGGCCATAACCCGCGGCAGACAACACGCCGGCGGCGATCAAACTGAGAGTGAGTGTTTTGGCGTTCATTGCGCGTGCTCCTGGGCGGTCGTCTGACGAAGGGGTGGGACGACGGCTGAGTCGCCGTCTGGCAGCAGAAACTCCAGCGAGGTCCACAAAGCGGCGGTTTGCATCTCGATGCGCAAGCGCTCAACCTGCGTGTCAATCTCCACGCGCCTGGCCTCCAGCACGCTGGTCAGGGGCAGCTTGCCCCCCCGGTAAGCGGCCAACGCGGCTTGCGTGCGCTCACGCGCCAACACAATCAGTGTCTGGTCGTAATGGGCCAGGCGCGTCAAGTTGCTTTGCCAACTGGCCAGCCAGGTTTGTGTTTGCGCCAGATGCGCGCGGGCCAACTCGTCACGCTCCGCCCGGATTTGCTCCACCTTGGCCAGCTTGGCGCTCAGCTCCCGGTCTTGGCGGTTTTTCTGATCCCATTGCAAGGGAATGGTGACGCCCACCGACACCATCTTGGCGTAGGTCGGGCCACGTTGGCTGAACACGAACGAGGCGCTCCAGTCCGACTGTTTGTCCTGCTCAGCGATATCGGCTTCGGCTTGGGCCAGCGCCTGGCGGCTAATTAACACACCAAGGTCGGGGTGACGCTCCAGCTGGTGCGCGGGCGCCTCACTCGTGTAGCGGGTGCGTGCCAGCGAAGGCGCGTCGCCCAAGGGCGCCTCTGCCACGGTGCCGACCCAGCGCGCCAAGGTGCTGT
>CAWAFG010000028.1:0-184278 GCA_963781205.1 uncultured beta proteobacterium
CGCGCAAGGCATGAAAGCTGGGCAGCAGGGTATCGCGCACGGCCAGATACCGATTCAGGTAGGTGTCGTCACCCGTCAGTGCATAGCGGCGCTCGCTGGTTTCAGCATTGAGCAGCGAGGTAATCAGGTCGTGCGTCGCGGAAATGACGACGCGGGAGTCTATGCGTTGCTCAGCGGCGCTCTCAATCTGTCGGAAAGACCAGACGGTGACGGCCACCCCAACGAGCAAGAACAGCACGAGAGTGCCCAACCAAAGAATTGTTTGACGGGTTGTTTTCAAGGAGTAGTGGCTTTCGGGTGGAGCGTGTGGGTCGCCTCTTATACGCGCTTTGGGTGTGCAATCGGAAACGGCGTGGGCAAGCACCCTGTCCGCCACGGTGGGTGCACCTTAGTGCGGCGAACCATGCTGCGTCTGTGCGGTGGCGCACGCAGCCCCTTCCGAGGGCATCAACGCAGAGAAATTGTTGGCCAAACCGCCGGCTCGGTTCGCCAGCGCACAGAACGATTAAAGGGATATCCCGACAATGAAGCTTCATCCGTGGCCACGCGCACTGCGCTGCACGGCTTGTTGTCTTTCTCAATTTTTGGAGATCGTTGTCATGAAAATCAACAACCGGTTATTCGCCTATTTGCCAGCACTGGCTCTGGTATCGACGCTGGGTGCATGCGCTGGCATGACGCCACAGGAAAAAGGCACGGCAACGGCGCGGTGGTGGGTGGCGCGGCGAGTGCCGTGCTTGGCGCAGGCGCCTTGGGTACCGCCGCAGGTGCTGCGGTGGGTGGGGTGATTGGCTCATGAAGTAACCAAGCCCAAATAACCAAACTGCCCCAAAAAGAAGAGCTGGGTGCCAACAAAGGCACCCAGCTCTTCTTTTTTTGGGAAGCAGAATTTAAAGTGACTTGCCGGCTTCTTTGACCGCATCACGGGCGTCTTTCACCAGTTCCTTGGCGTCGCCCAATTTTTCTTCGGCTTGGCCGGATATTTGCTTTTCCACGCCCTTTGACTTCCTGGGACGGGTTGCCAATGATTTTCCGGCGGGTTTCTTGTACCTTGCCGAGTACGTCTTTGGCCATGCCGTTGGCTTGGTTTTTGTTCATGAGGTGTGTCCTTTGAAGTAGAGGTTAACGAAGCACATGGGCTTGTGTCATGGCCGATGGGTGAATGCTAGGAGCCGGATTCAAGAGCGTCTGTGCGGTGGCGCACCGACGCAAAGGCAGCCCACGGCACACTGCCTCTCATTGCAACAACACTTACAAAAGAGGAATTCCCATGCTTCAAACTTTCGCAATCGTGCTCCTCATCCTCTGGCTTTTGGGCGTGGTCTCTTCCTACACCATTGGCGGCTTTATTCACATTCTGCTGGTGGTGGCGGTGGTCTTGTTCCTGGTGCGCCTGATCAGCGGTCATAAATCGCTGTAACGGGAGCACACCATGAACAGCACCAAACTCGTGGGCGTCGATCTCGGTCGTGCTAGGCGTACTTGGCGCGGCCTACGGCGGCTTTAGCTACACCAAGGCCACCCATGCGGCAGACATCGGCCCGCTGCACCTTGAGGTGGTCGAAAAGGAGCGCGTCAACGTTCCGCTCTGGATGGGCCTCGCCGCCGCCGCCGCTGGGTACTGGTACTGCTGGTGGCCGGCTCACGCAAATCCTGACCAGGCGACGCGTCTCCCATTCCCCTTGGGCCGGTCCGACACCTGGGACTGCGACCGGGGGCGCTGCTCGCGTTGGGCCAAGCCCGCCCCCTTGCCTTTACTGCGCTGGCGAGAAGTCGATAAAGCCGTGCTCCACATCCGTGGACTCCAGCTTGACGCGGACTTGGCCACCCACTTTCAATTCGCTCCGGCTGCCCATCAACATGCCTTCGGCAGGCGGCGAGAACACCCGAATCCAGACGCCTTCAGCCGCGGTGCCGGTGACGATGGCGTCAAAGCGCTGACCGATGCGGGACTGCAGCACCAGCGCAGCTTCTGACTTGCGCAGGCGCCGTTCCACCTTGCGGGCGGCGTCTTCCTGGTGGGTGCGAATGGGTGGCCAGCACGCCCAACTCGGTGGGGGTGTAAGGCGGCGCCTCATCTGCCAAAGCGGCCTTCAGCAGGCGTGAGGTAATCAGGTCAGGAAAGCGGCGGTTGGGCGCGGTGGGAGAGTGGGTGTAGTCGTGCACGGCGAGGCCAAAGTGGCCCACAGGCAATTGCCCGGCGGTCTCGACCACGTATTCGCCCGAGCCCATCAATTTGATGACGACCAGCGACAGATCAGGAAAGCGCAAGGGGTCCAGGCGGCGGCGCTTGGCCAAAAAGTCTTCCAGCGCTTTGGAGTCCGGCTGGTGGGGCAAGGTCTCGCCCAGCTCCCGTGCCACCGCCACGATGCGCAGCCAGCGCTCAGGGGAACGCACCACCCGGCGCAGCGAAGAGCACCGCCTTGCGCGGCCAGGTAGCGGGCGGTGCAGCCGTTGGTGGCGATCATCACCTCTTCAATCAATTGGCGGGCGCGGTTTTGCACTTGCTGGACCAGGTCCACCACCTTTTCGCCCTCAAACACGGCGCGGGGTTGAACGGTTTCCAGCTCCAGCGCGCCTTCTTGGCGGCGGCGGGCGCGCATTTGCTGGGCCAGCGCGTCTTGGGTGCGCAACTGGGCTTCCATGCCCTCGACCACCTTGGCCGCTTCGGGCAAGTCGCCCGCACCGTCAATCCAGGCACTGACGGCGTCATAAGCCAGTTGCGCTTTGTTGTGCACTTTCGCGCGGTACACGGTGGAGCCGGCCAGCGAGGCATCGGCGTTGAGCACCATCTCGGTGACCATCGCCAGCCGGTCGACGTCAAAGTTAAGTGAGGTCAGGTCGGTGGACAGGCGCTCAGGCAGCATGGGGAAAATCACTGCCGAGGTGTAGACCGAGGTGGTGTTGATCAGCGCGTGGTCGTCAATGGGCGTGCCTTTTTTGACCATGGCGTCCACATCGGCAATAGCGACCCACAGCCGCACCGCGCCTTTGTCCAAAACCTCACACACGGTGAGCTGGTCCAGGTCGCGGGAGTCGTCGTTGTCAATCGAGCACCAGAGCAAGTGGGTGAGGTCCCGAATGTGCGGACCGGCCTCGTCACTGGGCCCGGTGATGCCGGCCAGCTGGCGCTCAACCCCCGCAGAAAAGTCGGGTTCCAAGCCCCGTTCGGTCATGGCCTGCGTGGCAATACGAACGAGATCAGCGCGGTGGTGAAGGCTTTTGGTGTTCATGGGGTCAATATACATCCGGCGCTTATCGAACGCACCAATTGCTATCAATTGAATAGCAACCCCCGCAGGTTCTGCAGGGGGAATCCCCCCAAAAGGCCCAAAAATCGTCTGAATCGCCAGGCAAGGTCCCGCCAGTCTGGGTCGTTCACCATGCAGCGCCTTGACTGCGTTATTCAGCGAAAAACGCCACTATTTAGCAATAAACCTGCGCGTGAATTGCAGGATGATTGCGTTTACTGCATTCACACCAATTGATAACGAGGACACACCATGGCTGATCTGTTTGACAACCCAATGGGCCTGATGGGCTTTGAATTCGTCGAGTTCGCCTCGCCCACCGCTGGCGTGCTGGAACCCGTTTTTGAGCGCATGGGCTTCACGCTGGTGGCCAAGCACCGCTCCAAAGACGTGGTGCTGTACCGCCAAGGCGACATCAACTTCATCGTGAACCGCGAACCCAAAAGCGTGGCGGGTTTCTTTGCAGCCGAACACGGCCCCTCGGCCTGCGGCATGGCGTTTCGCGTCAAAGATTCACAACTTGCCTACAAGCGCGCCTTGGAATTGGGCGCACAACCCATCGAGATCAAAACCGGCCCCATGGAGCTGAACCTGCCCGCCATCAAGGGCATTGGCGGCGCGCCGCTCTACCTGATTGACCGCTTTGAAGACGGCAAGTCGATTTACGACATTGACTTTGACTTCATCGAAGGCGTGGACCGCCACCCCGTGGGCCACGGCCTGAAGCTCATCGACCACCTGACGCACAACGTGTACCGCGGGCGCATGGCGTTCTGGGCCAACTTCTACGAGCGTTTGTTCAACTTCCGCGAAATCCGTTTCTTTGACATCCAGGGCGAGTACACCGGCTTGACCTCCAAGGCGCTGACCGCGCCTGACGGCAAGATCCGCATCCCGCTCAACGAAGAATCACGCCAGGGCGGCGGGCAGATCGAAGAGTATTTGATGAAGTTCAACGGCGAAGGCATTCAGCACATCGCCCTGATCTGCGACAACCTGATCGAGACCGTGGACAAACTGGCCTTGGCCGGCGTACCACTGATGACAGCCCCCAACGAGAGCTACTACGAGATGCTGGAAGGCCGCCTGCCCGGCCACGGCCAACCCGTGCCCCAGTTGCAAACACGCGGCATTCTGATGGACGGCACGACCGAAGGCGGCGCACCGCGCCTGCTGCTGCAAATCTTCTCGGAAACCCAACTCGGCCCGGTCTTCTTCGAGTTCATCCAGCGTGAAGGTGATGACGGCTTTGGTGAAGGCAACTTCAAGGCCCTGTTTGAATCACTGGAGCGTGACCAAATCAAACGAGGCGCGCTGGAAAAGGTTTAAAACGGCGGCCAATTGCTTCCAAATCAATAGCGGCTTGCGCAGGTGCAACGGGCGCGAGAGGCCTAAAAGACTTCAAAGTTTTCAAACCCGGGCGAGGCGGCCCTTTGAATGACTCGCCTCGCCCTCCCCTGGGCCTCTTTGCGCAATATCAGCGCGAATGAGGCCAAGGCGGCGGCAGTCACGTCACCCCAAACAGGCTCGCTGGCACCTCGTCGAAGGCCTGATTGTTCCCGAGTGGTCGCTTCGTCCTGGCAACTCATCCCAGGTTCGAGCACTCACGCTGCGCCCACAAGAAAATCGTCTGCCAGTGATTCTGGATGGCACGGTGACAATAGCCCCAAAGCGGTCCTCAACGTGGCAGCTGACGCCAGCTGCCGGGTCTGCCCATTCTTTATCCGGTCTTGCCATGAAATTTTCGAATACGGTTCGATCCACCGCGCTGGAAAACGGGGCCTTCCTGATTTTGCTGGTGGCGGTCACAGTCGCTTTTTTCTGGCTACTTCTGCCCTTCTTTGGCGCCGTCTTTTGGGGCGCCGTCTTTGCGTTGATGTTCAAGCCGCTGTTTGTCAGGCTGCTCAAACGTATGCCGCGCCGCCGAACCGTGGCGGCGTTGCTGGCGATGGCGATTATTTTGGTCATGGTCATTCTGCCGCTGACGCTGGTTAGCGCCTCCCTGACGCGTGAGGCCAGCAACGTTTACGACATGGTGAAATCTGGCGATCTCAACGTCAGCCGCTATTTACAGGAGATTTATGACGTGCTGCCGAGCGGGGCCAGCGCGCTCCTGCACCGCTTCGGGTTGGACAATTTTGCAGAGATGCAACAAAAGCTCACAGAACTGTTGTCCAAGGGCAGCCAATTTTTTGCAACTCAGGCACTCAACATCGGCCAGAACACTTTTGACTTCTTTGTCAGCTTCTTTGTGATGATGTATTTGCTGTTCTTTCTGCTTCGCGACGGCTCTGCCTTGGCCAAAAAGCTCCAAAACGCGATTCCGTTGAACAGGGAGATCAGCCACCAACTGTCGAGCAAATTCGCCACCGTGGTCCGCGCTACTGTGCGCGGCAACATCGTCATAGCCGCCTTGCAAGGGACGTTGGGCGGGTTGATTTTTTGGTTTTTGGGGATTCATGCGCCGGTATTGTGGGGCACGCTAATGGCATTTTTGTCGCTCTTGCCGGCCGTGGGAGCGGCCCTGGTTTGGGTGCCGGTCGCCCTCTATTTTCTGGCGACGGGTGCCCTTGGGAAGGGCATGGTTTTGATTGCTTTTGGCGTACTGGTGATCGGGCTGGTTGACAACCTCCTGCGCCCGATGTTGGTGGGCAAGGACACCCGGATGCCCGACTACGTGGTGCTGGTCTCGACCCTCGGCGGCATGGCGCTGTTTGGTCTGAACGGGTTTGTCATCGGGCCGGTGATTGCCGCCATGTTTATTGCCGTATGGGATATCTTCTCCATCGCAAGGACGGCACGGGTTGAGTCCGAGCCCGCGGCGCCAGAAGTGACCCAGCCGCCACCGGGTCAACTGGAGTCAGAGGCGCCCAAAAACTAACGCATCGAATCCCGCTGTCGAGCCATTTTGCTGATTTTGATGATTTTGATGAATTCAACGTCTTAACCCGCAGCGTCGCGGCGCTTTCGCTGGCGCAGCACCACCCAGCCGATCAGCTCCAATGCCGGCAAGAACATCCATTCCCTGGCGGGGTTGTCGCGAGAGCACTTCGACCGCATCAATCTGAAAACACGTTTCAATACCCTGTTTGGCGGCGCGATTGCCGAAATTGACCTCGTTGACAGTGAAACCTGTTTCAGTGCGATTCACGTGCAAGCCGCTGGTGAGCAGTCGAGGTGTTGCGTCCGCCGCTGGTGGGTCCAGCGGCAAGACCATACCCTGCCTCAGTACGCGTGAGCAAAGTTTCAAATCCCAAGGGTCGCTTTGACCCTGTGACGGCCAACCCCTTGAGACGAACGCATCGAAGATGCGGCGGAGCCCAGAATCAACCCGAAAACATCACCCGCACCAAGCCATTGACCGCCTCTGCCATCGCCGTTGAGTGTTCGACACGGACTAAAGCTCTACAGGGCGGGATCAATAATTCAATCGCTCCGGTGATGGGGTTCGCTTTAGTGGCTCAATATCTTCGACAAGAACTGCTGCGCTCTATCCGAACGCGGGCTGCCGAAGAAATCGTCTTTGGCGGCGTCTTCCACGATTTCGCCCTGGTCCATGAAAATCACTCGGTTGGCGACCTTGCGGGCGAACCCCATTTCGTGGGTCACGACCATCATGGTCATGCCCTCTTGAGCCAGTCCGACCATCACATCCAGCACTTCGTTGATCATTTCAGGGTCCAGCGCCGAGGTGGGCTCGTCGAACAGCATGGCGATTGGATCCATCGACAAAGCCCGGGCGATAGCCACACGCTGCTGCTGCCCGCCTGAGAGTTGGCCCGGGAACTTGTGTTTATGCGCGAGCAGACCGACGCGGTCCAGCAGTTTCAACCCGCGCTCCATGGCTTCGTCTTCAGGACGCTTGAGCACAATCATCTGAGCCAATGCCAGGTTTCTTTCAATCGAAAGGTGCGGAAAAAGCTCGAAGTTCTGGAACACCATGCCAATGCGGGCACGTAGTTTTGGCAGGTTAGTAGAAGGATCACCCACAGAGACGCCTTCTACCGTGATCTTGCCTTCCTGAAAAGGCTCCAGCGCATTGACCGTTTTGATCAATGTAGATTTTCCAGACCCCGAGGGCCCGCATACCACCACTACCTCGCCTTTAGCGACCTGCGTGGTGCAGTTTTTGAGCACCTGGAAATTTCCATACCATTTGTTGATGTTTTGAATGTCGATCGCGACCATGAGAAGTACCTTTGTTAGTTATCGCACGATGGCGATTCGAGATTGCAGGCGTTTGACCCAGAACGACAAGGCCAGGCAGATCAGGAAGTAGACGACTGCCACGAAGACATACATTTCGACCAGACGACCATCGCGCTGAGCCACTTTGCTGGCGATCGTGACGAAGTCGGGTAACGAGATGATGTAGACCAGCGAGACGTCTTGGAACAGAACGATGGTTTGTGTGAGCAGCACCGGCGTCATGTTGCGGAAGGCCTGAGGCAACACGATTTTTTGCATCACCTGCCAGTAGTTCATGCCCAAGGCGTAGCCTGCACTGGCTTGCCCGCGCGAGATGCTTTGAATGCCGGCGCGCATGATTTCGCAGTAATAACACGCTTCAAAGAGGATGAAAGTTACCAATGCAGAGGTAAACGCGCCGACTTTGATCGGCGTGGGAGACCCGATGATCCAGGCGCCCACATAGGGCACAAGAAAGTAGAACCAGAAGATCACCAACACCAGCGGAATGGCGCGCAAGCCGTTGACATAGGTCGCCGCCACAAAGGACAGCGGTTTGGAGGAGGACAAGCGCATCATGGCGAGCAAGGTGCCCAGCACAATGCCGCCCACCATGGCCATCACCGTCACCTTCAGTGTGAAGGCCAGGCCTTCAAAAATTAGGACCTGCCAGGTGCGGGAAATGACGTCGAAATCGAAGTTTTCAAACATGGGGGTCACCGTGCCTTTCCGCCGAGGTAGCCGGGCACCGCCAGCCAGTTTTCCACGCCTCTCATGCCGAGCACCACCAGGCCGTTGACGAACAGGTAGATGATGGTGGCGGCGGTGAAGGCTTCAAAGACTTGAAAGCTGAACTCCTGCATGGCGCGGGTGCGGGCGGTGAGTTCCATCAGGCCGATGGTCAGTGCAACCGAGCTGTTTTTGATGATGTTGAGAAACTCGCTGGTGAGCGGTGGCAACACCACGCGCAGGGCCGCGGGCAACACCACATGGCGGTATGCCTGCGGCAAGGTCATGCCCAGCGCAACGCCGGCGGCCATCTGGCCACTGGGCAGCGATTGAATGCCGGCGCGAACCTGTTCTGCCACGCGAGCTGCCGTGAACAAGGCCAGGGCCACCACTGCGGTCCAGAAGCTGGCGTTGGGCAGTTGTTTGACCCAGTCGCCCATGGCGGTGGGCAGTAGCTCAGGCACCACAAAAAACCAAAGAAACATCTGCACCAGCAGGGGGATGTTCCGAAATACTTCAGTGAACGCGTCACCAACCATGACGACCCATTTCACAGGGGTTGTGCGCATGGTTCCCACGAGGATGCCCAACGCCAATGCCATCACCCAGGCAGTCAAAGCGGTGGCGAGCGTCCAGCCCAGCCCGTAGAAGAGCGTTTGCATATAGGTGCCACTCGCGTCTGGGGATAGCTCCCAGAAGATGGACCAGTTCCAGTTGTAATTCATTCGGGCCTTGCCTCGTGATCTCGAAAAGCACCCAAATCAGGCGACGATGCCTGAGTTGAGGCGGGAATAGACCGGTTCGCTTCAGAGCCCCAAGTGGGTCATTGAAGCGAACGGTCGGTCAACGGTCAGCTCACTTGTATGCGGCTGGGTCGGCCGAGTCGATGGGGTTGGCCACCAAATTTTTGAACGTGACGCTCATGGGCATGTTCAGGTTGATGTTCTTCGGCGCGATGGGGCTAGTGAACCACTTGGCGTAGATCTTGTTGATGTCACCGCTTTTGTAGGTGTTGACCATGGCCGCATCGACTACCTTCTTAAAGGCCGGGTCGTCTTTGCGCACCATGATGCCGTAGGGCTCAGGCTGGGACAGCGCGTCGCTGGAGATTGCCCACTGGTCAGGTTTCGTGCTGTTGGCTGCCAGACTGGCGAGCAAGATGTCGTCCATGACGAAGGCCGTGGCACGTCCGGTTTCCACCATCAGGAAAGCTTCGGCGTGGTCTTTGGCCGCCAGGATGTTCATGCCTAGGTTTTGCGCGGCGTTGAGCTCGGTGAGCTGCTTGATGTTGGTGGTGCCTGAGGTGGAGACCACGGTCTTGCCTTTGAGGTCGGCCAGTGTGTTGAGGTTGCTGGCCTTTTTCGAGACGAAACGGTTGGCCGTCAAGAAGTGGGTGATGGTGTAGCTGACCTGCTTTTGACGCTCAGCGTTGTTGGTGGTCGAGCCACACTCAATGTCAATCGTGCCGTTGGCCAGCAAGGGAATGCGGGTGGCGGAAGTCACGGGTTGGAATACCACTTTAAGCGCGGGCAACTTCAAGTCCGCTTTGACGGCATCCACGACGCGAGCGCACAGATCCATAGCGTAGCCGATGGGTTGTTGCTTGTCGTCGAGGTAAGAGAAAGGGATCGACGCGTCGCGGTGGCCGACCGTGATCGAGCCCGAGGCCTTGATTTTGTCCAAGGTGCCTTCGGCCATGGCCGGGGCGGCCAGGCCGACGAGCAGCAACGAGGCGGTCAATTGTTGGGTGAAAGTCATGAAAGGTCCTTTTTGGATGAAGAGCGGGCGGGTCGCTTGGCAGCAACTTTGGCGCTCGGGGGTGGAGAAACAGGGGGGCGAAAATTATCAATGGATTCGGCGTGGCGCTCTTCAAGCAGCCGCCAGAGTTGGTCCATGCGCTTGCGCGCAGGGCGGGCTAGGGACGGACGCTCCCGATAGGCGCGAATTTCCATCTCCAGCTCCCACCCCCCGGCCAGACGAGCCAGGCGGCGGGCAGCGAGATCTTCTTCAGCCACGCCGTCGGGCAAGAAAGCCACGCCGTGACCCTCCAGCACCAATCGGTGCAAACCCTCGGCCATGTCGGCTTCACAGATCCTTTTTAGTTGCGGTCTGGTTTGGCCTTGTGTCAGCGCAATTTGGGTCATGCGACCGAGGTAGGCGCTGGACGAATAGTCCAGAAAGGGCACCGGGTGATGGCTCTTGCCGGGCAACGAGTAAAGCGGCTTGCCATCGGCGCCGACCCCCGAATAAGGCGTGAGGCGCTCTCGGCCTAGAGTCAACATGTCGTAGCGCTCTATGTCAAGCTGAATGGGTTGCTGGGGATGGTGGTAGCAAATCAACACGTCACAGCCGCCCTCGACAAGCCACAACACCACATCGAGCACATTACCCACCCGCAATTGGGTGTTCACGGTGCCCATTTGGGGCCGCAAAGACGACAACCATTTCGGGAAGTGGTGCAGCGACAGCGTATGGGGCAGCGCAATGCGGATCGCCTCTTCGGCCTCTTCAATCTGGCCAGAGTCACTGGCCTTCAACATGCTGACGCGGCTCAGCACATCCGTAGCCTGCGCATAGAAACTTTCTCCGGCAGTCGTCAAGCTGGGGGGGTAGGTGGAGCGCTCGATCAAAGGCGTTCCCGTCCAGGCTTCAAGCGCCTGGATGCGACGGGAAAACGCCGGCTGCGTCACGTTGCGCATCATCGCCGCGCGCGAAAAATTGCGCGTCTCAGCCAGCACCACGAAATCTTCCAACCACTTGGTGTCCATATCGATCTTTCTCTATCAGGCAGCCATCTCGACCAGACGAGCAGCCGGCACGGGTGCCAACCGTCCACCCGCCCAAGCGACACTGGCCCTGGCCAGAGCCAATGAAGAGTCAATCAGCGGAACGTCTATGTCTTGCTGCGACAAACCCAGAGGGATTTCAGTGCAGCCCATGATGATGACCTTGGCACCCCGGTCGGCCAGCGCCTGCGCAGCCAGAAGCAGCAGCGCAGCGCCCTCGCTCATGCGGCCACCTTTGATGGCGGCAATGCCCGCCATCACCCAGCGCTTTTGCTCGTCGTCGGTGGATGTGACCCAGGTGGCGTTGCCGCCACGCGAGGGGTAGATGTTGGAAAGCAGCGTGCCCGAAGTGGCGAGCAAGCCGATCGCTTCTCTGCCGCCCATTCGAATAGCTTCATCCACGGCCACATCGACGATGTGCAGCATAGGCACCTTGATGGACGCGGCCACCGTGTCGAACCAAGCATGGGCCGTGTTGCAAGGCATCACCACCACGTCCGCTCCGCCGCGTTCAAGCGTTTGGGCCGCTGCAATCAAGTCATTCAGGGGTGACGGCCCTTGCCCAAGGAGAGCCTGCGCCCGGTCAGGCGTTTGGGACCAGAAACCAACCACCATAGGCACATGGTCTTGGTCAACGTCGGCCAATGTGGAGCACACCACCTTGTGCAGAAAATCAACTGTAGCGAGCGGACCCATGCCACCCAGTACGCCAATCTGGCGGTGTTTGTGAAAGTGGTCCTGTGAATAATTTTGCATAGGTCCAATGTATCCATGCATTTTAAGTTTCACCAATGCTGTAAACGCATAGCAATCACCTAAATGTTGCCCGTGCAGCGACTAGGCTCAGGGTTTTGACCGTTTTCGCATGGGGCTTCTATGCCAAATCGAATTGAGCACTCAAAACGGGCGGTCGATGCTTGAGCAAATACGTCTTGCAAGATTCGGGCCATCGGTTGCGCGATGGGCCAGGGCTGTTGTCGCCAAGCAAGATGTGACAGCTACGGGAATGGATAAACCGTTGGACTGCTTGAAGGAAGTTCATGTGTTCGAACGAAGTCCGCGTTCGAGCCGTTTGGCTCTGCATCAATTTCAGGAATCGGGGCAGGTCATTGGGCACGTCGGATTTCATCATCACAGACGTTCTTCCTGCGGGATGTCTGGCGACGCTGCTGCTCAAGCGGCAGTTGGCAAGCCCGAGAGTCCATGCGGTTTGGCCAGCAAACGCTGACCGAGGGCAGATAGGGCAACGGTTCGTTGGCCTCCTCCAAGCGCGACTCGTCTAGCAGGTAGCCGAGCAGTAGATGGCCGACAAGACCCAAGACCACGCTGTCTGCGATCGTGCCAGCCCGCGTCGGGTGGAACTAGACAGATCGAAGGGCCGCATGCGCAGTACACCAGCGGTTGACGGCCGCGCCGTGGCGGGTGGGAACGGATACCAAGGAGTGGGTGGAACTGCTCCGTTGGCTGCATAACGGACAATTGCCCCAGAACGAACTTCTATCTTTTTCGACTGGGCAACCTTTTGATTGAGGTGTCGAAATCGCCGGAAACAAAGATCCGCGAAAGCGCCTTCATAGCGCTGTTTGAATCACTGGCGCATCACCGGATCAAACGGGGCGCAGAAAATGCGTTGAAGGAAGATCGATCGCTTCCAAATTAGTAGCTACGACCGCATGTGAGACGGTGGCTAGAGGGCTAAAACACCCTTAATCCAAAGAGAAAGTAAGCACGCCTGTCAGGACGGCTCTGGCTTCGGCTGGGCATCCCGGCGGCGGCGCTGCCGGATGACCACCCAACCAATCAGCGCCAATGCCGGCAAGAACATCCATTCCCTGGCCGGGTTGTCGCTGGGGACTTCAACGGCATCCATCTGAAAACCCGCTTCAACACCCTGTTTCGCAGCGCGACTGCCGAAGGTGACCTGGCTGACCGTGAAGCCTGTATCCGTGCGTTCCATGTGCACGCCGCTGTCGAGCAGGCGCTGTGTGGCGTCCGCCGCTTGTGGGCCCAGCGGCAAGACCACGCCCAGCTTGACCGGGCGGCCTTCCAGGGTGGTGCCGCTCAGAAACACGCGCATCTGCGCGCCGTCTGGCGCCTGTGCGATGGCGGCCACAACCGCGTCACCCTGCAGTTTGCGGTACGGCGCGAACAGCCGGTCCATGAACAGTCCCGGGTAAAACAGCATGAACACTGACACCAGCATCACCAGGCGTTCGATGGTGGTGCTGCGCACGATCAGCCAGGCTTGATTGACGGAGATGAAGGCAAAGCCCGCCAGCGTTGCGCTGCCCAGCGTGAGCAGGGTGTGCCCGACACCACTGACGCCGATCAGCAGCAGTTGCGGGTTTAGCACGAACATGAAGGGCAACAGCACCATGCGCATCGAATAGCGAAACGCGACCAGGCCGGTGCGAAACGGATTGGCGTGCGCGATGCTGGCGGCAGCATAGGAGGCAAGGCCAATCGGTGGCGTGATGTCGGCCATCAATCCGAAATAGAACACGAACAGATGCGCGGCGATCAAGGGCACAAGCAAACCGTTTTGGGCGCCAATGGCGACGATCACCGGCGCCATCAGCGACGACACCACGATGTAGCTGGCCGTGGTGGGCAGACCCGTTCCGAGCACCAGGCAGATCAGGGCCACCAGCGAGAGCATGGCGACGATGTTGCCACCGGACAAGGCGGTGACCAGGTCGGTCATCACCAGCCCGATGCCGGTCAGCGTGATGGTGCCCACGATGATGCCGGCGGCGGCGGTGGCGATGGCGACCGTGACCATGTTGCGCGCCCCGGCGGCCAGTCCGTCGACCAGATCCTGCGCGCCTTGCCAGGCCGATGCAACCTTGTTCGGCTCGCCGCGAAACCAGGCGCGCAGCGGGCGCTGGGTGAGCACAATGAAAGCCAGGAACAAGGTGGCCCAGAAGGCCGCACGGATTGGCGAGAGTTGTTCGATCACCAGGTTCCAAATCAAGGCGCCGACCGGCAGCACAAAATACATGCCCGAGCGCAGGGTCGGCCCGATCTCCGGCATGCGGGTAATGGCTACGTCGGCCGTGTCCACCACGTCGGCATAGAGGGCGCTGGCGCGCAGCAGAAGCAGGTAGGCGAGCAGCAAGAGAGCGGCCATGACAGCGAACGACTGCCGTGGCACGAGCAGGTGCGTCACCGCAGCCAGAATCGACACCAGCGCCAGCACCGAGGCGATGCCGACGAAGCCCAGCGAGAAATTGCTGACCGACTGCTGCCAACGGGGAATGTGGCGCCGCGGCAGCCCGCGCATATCCGCCTTGACCGCCTCCAGGTGCACGATGTAGAGCAGGCCGAGGTAGGACACCATGGCCGAGATCAGCGCATGCTTGAGCACCTCGATGTAGGACACGCCGACATACTCCACCATCAGGAACGCCGCCGCCCCCATGACCGGCGGCATCACCTGGCCGTTGACGGAGGCCGCGACCTCGATGGCGGCGGCCTTCTCGGCCGGGTAGCCGACGCGCTTGATCAGCGGAATGGTCAGCGGGCCGGTGGTCACCACGTTGGTGATGGACGAGCCGGAGATCATGCCGGTGACGGCCGACGCCACCACCGCCGCCTTGGCCGGGCCGCCGCGCAAGTGGCCCAGCAGGGCCACGGCGCAGCGGATGAAATAGCTACCGGCGCCGGCGGTCTCAAGCAAGGCGCCGAACAGAACAAAAAGGAAGATCAGACCCGCCGACACCCCCAGCGCCACGCCGAACACCCCTTCGGTGCTCAACCACAGGTGACTCATGGCCTTGCCGAAGGACGCGCTCTTGTGCGCAATCAGGTCCGGCATGTGTTCGCCCAGAAAGACATAGGCCAGCAGGACCAATGCCAGCCCGACCATCGGCAGACCGAGCACCCGACGGGTGGCTTCGAGCAGCAGCACCATGCCCAGCCCCGCCGAGCCAATTTCGAACACGGTCGCAGCGCCTGTGTGGGCGCTGACGGAGGTATAGAACAGCGCCAGATAACCCGCACTCAAGGCGGCCAGCACCGCCAGCACAAGATCCGGTAGCGGGACGCGATCTTCAGAGGCGCGACTGGAGGCCGGATAGGCCAGGAACGCCAGCAACACGGCGAAGCCCAGATGCAGCGACCGGATGCGGGCCTCGTTCATGAACAGCCCGAGCATTTCCGGCAAGGGCGAGGCGATCCACAGCTGAAAGGCCGACCAGGTGAGCCCGATCAGCACCAGCCAGGTCGCCATTTGCCCCTGGGGCCGGCGCAGGCCCATGGCGATGTGGGTGGTGTCGATGCGCGTGTTCAGCGTTGGCGGGGTGCCATCTTCGCGGGGTTCACTCATGTGCCTGTCAAGCCTTTGCACGGCACAGTGGGGCCGATGATCTGTTGCTGACGCCAAGCGTCCGATGGTGTCTCGTGCCAGTATCCCAGCGGGATCGCCGCAGGGTCAAGCGCTGCCCGGTCAACCCCGCGATTCGAGCCGTAGCGACTGCCTTCCCCGTGGGGCCCGCGCGACAAAACCCTGAATCTTCCGCAGGAAATTGGAAGGACGGGACAATTGGCCCATGGATTCACTCTCACAAATTGCGCTGGGCGCCGCGGTTGGCGTCGCGACGATGGGCCGGCGCACCGCGATCTGGAAGGCGGCGCTCTGGGGTGCGGTGGCCGGCACCTTGCCTGACCTGGACGTCTTCATCGACCATGGCGACCCGGTGCGCAATATGGTGCTGCACCGCGCCGAGACCCATTCGCTGTTCTGGCTGACGCTGTTCTCACTGCCGTTGGCCGCGCTCGTGGCGCGCCTGCATGGGCAGTGGGCCATCTGGCAGCGCTGGTGGTTGGCCCTGTGGCTGGTGCTGGTGACCCACCCGCTGCTCGACACGATGACGGTGTACGGCACGCAGCTCGCGTTGCCGTTCTCCGACCATCCCTTCGGCGTGGGCAGTATTTTCATCATCGACCCCTTGTACACGCTGCCGCTGCTCGTGGGAGCGGGTTGGGCACTGGCGTCGCGCGGCAGTGCGGGCGGGCTGCGTGCCAACACGCTGGGTCTGTTGCTAAGCACCGCCTATCTGGCCTGGGGTGTGGGGGCACAGCAGCATGTCGAGCGCATTGCACGCGAGTCGCTGGCGCGCCAAGGCATTGTGGCCGAGCAGTTGCTGGTCACGCCGGCCCCGCTCAACACCTTGTTGTGGCGGGT
The DNA here is from genome assembly GCA_963781205.1 of uncultured beta proteobacterium. Taxonomy (GTDB): domain Bacteria; phylum Pseudomonadota; class Gammaproteobacteria; order Burkholderiales; family Burkholderiaceae_C; genus Rhodoferax. The sequence continues at coordinate 16,140 of CAWAFG010000028.1, forward strand.
CGTGGCGATGTCCGGGGCGAATTACCACGAAGGTTTCTATTCCTTGTTCGATGCCGAGCCCACGGTGCATTTTGATCCGTTCGACCGGGGCCAGTCGCTGGCGGGTGAGACTGCAGAACCTGGACAGTGTGCGTCGCATCGCCGCCTTCAGCCATGGCTTCTACAAGCTGGAACAGGTCGGCCCGCAGTTGCTCATTAGCGATCTGCGCATGGGCCAAGAGCCGGCTTACTCCTTCCGCTTCGTCGTGGCCGAGCGCCACAGCCCCTTGCAGGCTTTGGAGCGACCGGTGCAACAAGGCGCGCGGATCGATCTGGCGCGGGGACTGCCCTGGTTGTGGCGGCGCATGTGGGGCGAGCCCTTGCCGCCCCCGCGCTGACTGCTAACCGCTAACCGTCTGTGCAGGCGGACTAAGGCCCACCGAATGCAGGCCGTGTCGGGGTGCTTAATTGTCTTCAAAATTGATAGCACCTTCCGCAGGATTCGACGTGCGCTAAAGGCATAAAACGCTTCAAATTTATCAAGCTAACAGGGAGGCGCCCTTAAAATCATCACTACTCTTTCGCGCCCCCACCTGCCTTGAATTCCCCTGACTTTTTTCGCGACGACTTGCCCCGTGGTCAGCATCTGGTCACGCCAGTCTGGCTGGTCTCGTTTGCAGCAGGGTCAGGCGATTCCGGCGCCGCCGGCCTCTCACTGGCGCTTGTTTGAGGTGGGTTGCGGGGCGCCCAACGCGTTTCAAACCGGTCACATTCCCGGCGCGGGCTACCTCGATACCGAGTGCCTGGAGACGATTCCCTTCTGGAACAAGGTCGACGACACCCTGCTGGTGCAGTACCTGCTGGACAGCGGCATTGCGCACGACAGCACGGTGGTGCTGTACGGCCGCCCTTGCGCCGCAGCCGCGCGCGCCGCCCACTTGATGATGGTGGCCGGTGTCCAAGACGTGCGCTTGCTGGATGGTGGCTGGAAATCTTGGTTGCGCGCGGGTCTGCCCGTTGCCAGCGGTGACGCCCACCGCTACCCCCCGGCATCTGACTTTGGCCAACCCTTCCCGGCGAACCCTCAGTGGCTGCTTGATTTGGCACAAGCCAAAGCCCTGTCGCAGAGTGGCACATCCACGTTGGTCAGCATTCGCACCTGGGCCGAGTTCAGCGGCCAAACCTCGGGCTACAGCTACATTGCCAGCCCCGGCGACATTCCCGGCGCCCGCTGGGGCCGTGCGGGTGTGGACGGTGATGTGAACAGCATGAGCGACTTTCAGAGAAGTGACGGCACGATGAAGCCAGCCTCTGAGATCACCGCAATGTGGCGCGAACAAGGCATTGAGTGCCACCGGCCCACCGTGTTTTATTGCGGCACCGGCTGGCGTGCCTCTTTGGCATTCTTTTACGCCTGGGTGATGGGGTGGGAGCAGATTGCCGTGTTTGACGGCGGCTGGTTTGAATGGAGCAGCGTCTATCCGTCCCAGCCCGGTCAGACCAGCGTGAACGGGCCTTCGGTGGCCTGTCGCACCGGTCGGACCTGATCTGGTTTGTCGGGCTGGTTGGCGGCCTCATCCGGCGTCAGAGGCAAAGGGCTCATGCGCCGGCCGTACAGGCGCTTGACCCGTTGCTCCAAGGTGGGGTGGCTGTCCATCCAATGCGCCAATGCTCGCTCGTCCGGCACATCGACCAACAGCATGTGCTGCACGGAAGGGTGCGCAATGCCCATGTGGCGGTGCGGTTCGGCGTCAGGGTCGCGTCGCTGGGTCATGACCTTGCGCAGCACACCGCCCAGACCGTCGCGGCTGCGGGTCCACTGCACGGCGCGGGCGTCAGCCAGGTATTCGCGCTGGCGTGACACGGCCGCTTTCAGCACCCGCCCAGCAGCCCAGCCCGCAAACCCCGCGACCATGATGGCCGAGCCAAACAACACCCCCAGGCCACCCCGCTCCCGCACGGTGTCGCCAAAGTTGTAGACCAGCTCCAACCCGTAAACCATACCGGCGAGCTGCATCTTCAAGCGGGTGTCGCCTTCACGCAGGTGGCTCAATTCATGGGCCACCATGCCTTGTAATTCTTCGCGGTTCAGCAGGTCCAACGCGCCTTGGGTGACGGCAATCACGGCGTCGGATTCATCCCAACCCGCCGCAAAGGCGTTGATGGCGTCGGTACGCGTCACCACCATGGGGGCCGGGCGGGCCACGGTGCCGGCAATGCAAAGCTCATCAAGCACATTGCAAAACCGCTGCTCGGCAAACGACACCGAGGGCCGCGCCTCGCGGGCGCCAATGCGCTTGGCCAGTTTCACCCCGCCGGCGCGCAACTGTGAGGTTTCTACCCACCAACCGCCCAGCACCAGCAACAAGGTCACGCCCACGTTCACCGCCAGAAAACCAATGGGGAACTCGGGCGTCCAGTGCAGCGCCCAGGTCAGAAACGCCGCCATCAACCACCAGGCGACCACCAGCGCGCCATGCACGGCCACCACCAGCAGCAACACGGCCAGCGAGAACGCCAGCAGCAGACGCCGCGTCTCACTGCGGGCGGCGTCCTGATGGTCAAAAAAACGCATGGAGGTGCCTAGAGTCTGACCAAGCCGATCAGAAACTCACCTTGGGCGCGGCGCGCTCTTCGTCACTGCGGGTGGCCTCCAGCACGGCCGCAGGCGCAAAACCAGTTAACCGAGCCACGATCAAATCAGGGAAGGCTTGCACCGCGTTGTTGAAATCTAGCACCTGGTCATTGAAGGCCTGGCGCGCAAAGCCGAGGCGGTTCTCAGTGCTGGTCAGTTCTTCGGAGAGCGACTTCATGGTGCTGTCGGCTTTGAGGTCAGGGTAGTTTTCAGCCACCATCATCAAGCGCCCCAGGCTGCCGCCCAGCACGCCTTCGGCCGCCGCCAGCGCGCCGATGCTGGCCGCATCGCCCGGTTGCGCACGCGCCGAGGCAGCCGCAGACTGCGCCTGCCCGCGCGCCTGAATCACCGCCTCCAGGGTGGCGGACTCATGCTTCAGATAAGCCCGCGCCACCTCCACCAGGTTGGGCACCAGGTCGTAACGCCGCTTGAGTTGCACATCAATCTGCCCGAACGCGTTGGCAATGCGGTTGCGCAGAGCCACCAACCGGTTGTAAATGGCCACGCACCAAATGACGACAACGGCCAGCAGCACCAGGATTCCGATCATGAACATGTGTCACCCCTCTGTATGTGAGAGGGGAATCATAGTCCGGGCGGGTCCGCTGGCGCCCTGCACTCAGCCAAACAAGCGCTTGACATCCACCGTGGCGCGGCGGCCCACGCCATCCCAGTGCGCGTTCAGCCACTGAGTGCCGCGCTCGCGCCCTTGGGTGTGCAGCAACTGCAAGAACGGCGCGTAGGCGATCAGCTTGGTTTCTGAGCGCTGCAGGCTTTCAACCTGGTTGGAGTCGATCATGTGAAAGCGCATGGCCAGCAAGCGCCGCTCCAGGCTGCCCCGGTTCCACCAGCTGGCGCCTGAATAATCGGCGGCGCGGGAAAACATGCGCATTTCGCGCATGAAATTGGCGCTGAACGACAGTTCGCCGATGCGGGTTTCAATGTCTTCCATGCTGCTGGGCGTTCTGGGGTGCTCCAGCGGGTTGAGCAACACCAGCAGCACGTCGCGCGAATCGCACTCATAAAACAGCGGAAACACGGCCGGGTTGGCCGAGTAACCCCCGTCCCAGTAGGCCTCGCCGTCAATTTCCACCGCGTGGTGAATGCGGGGCAGGCAGGCCGAGGCCAGCAGCACGTCGACCGTCAGCTCAGTCTCCCGAAACAGACGCAGCTTGCCGGTGTTGGCCTGGGTGGTGCCCACAAACAGCTTGAACGGGCTGTGGGCACGCAAGCCCGCAAAGTCCACCTGCCGCAGGAGCAGGTCACGCAAGGGGTTGAGCTCCAGCGGGTTGAGTTGCGAGGGCGAAAAATACCCGGCCCAGTTCGCCATCAACTTGCTGGCCGGCGACAGGCTGATGGTGTGGCCCTCACCCTGGGTCATCAAGCCCCAGGGCATTTGCTGGCCCACCTCGGCCCAGAACCGGGCCAGGCCCGCCCGCGCGCCCAGGGCGCCGCCCTTCATCCAGCCATCAGCAAACACCACGGCATTCATGGCGCCTGCGCTGCTGCCACTCAGGCCTTCAACAGAGAGATCGGGCTGGTCCAGCAAGGCATCCAGCACGCCCCAGGTGAAGGCACCGTGGGCCCCACCGCCCTGCAAGGCGAGATTGAGGCGGCGCAGTGGCGCGCGTCGCAAGCGCCTGAACACGTTGGAAAGGGTGGGGGTTGAGGCGAGTGCTTGGCCGGCACGCAAAGAACTGTCGGTCATCTGAACTCCTTTTCGGCGCAGAAGACGCCCAATGGGTTCAGTTCAGTATAGGGTTATCCCTAGGCAATAGTGTCAAAAAATGTTGCAACGCAGCATTTATCAGCTATTCACTATCTATTTGATAGCTGCTCCCGCTGACTGAACGGGCGCTAGAGGCCTAAAACACTTGTAAATTTCAATCTCAGCCGGACTGCCCACCCCGCCGCTGTTCACGCAACATGAACAAGTACAGGCCTTCCACCTTTTCCCGCGCCCAAGGCGTTTTGCGCAAAAACTTCAGGCTGGATTTCACGCTGGGGTCCAGCACAAAGCAGCGCACCGGAATGCGCTGGCCCAACTCGTCCCAGCCGTAATAGTCGGCCAGCGCGGTGACGATGGCCTCCAAGGTGAGGCCATGCAGCGGGTTGCGCGCTTGGGCAGTGGGCTTGGCAGAGGGTGCGGGGGGAGTGTCAGACGTTTCCATGGGGTGATTTTCGCAGTTTGTGGGGCTGGCTTACGGTTGGCGCAGACGCAGGTGGCTCTGCCCACTCGTCGGTGCCCTGCTCCACCACGGCGTTCAGCCGGGTCAGCACATCTGCCAGGCTGTCAAACCCCTGCTCTTGCAAGTCCAGCGTGGCGTCCATGCGCTTGACCATCTGCCACACCGCCGCACGCGCCACCCAGGGCTCGCCCGAGTTGCGGGCCAGCAGCCGAATGGCGCGGGGCACCAGGGCCGCGGCCGTGTGGTCGGGCTCGGCAGGCGTTACCGTGGGGTCAACCAAACGGTCGTAATAAATGAATTCGTCGCAGCTTTTGGCCCAATGCCGGTTGGTCGATTTGCGGTCACCAATGCCAATGAGGCGACGCCCTGCGGCCTTGATCTTTTGCGCCACCGGCATGAAATCACTGTCGCCGCCCACCACCAAGACGGTGCCAATGTGCTCAAAACGCTCGATGTCTTGCACCGCATCCAGACAAAGCCGAATGTCGGCCCCGTTCTTGGCCGCGGCGCCCGGCGGAAACAGTTGCACCAATTCCACCGCGCCTTGCAGCAGCGCATCGCGGTAGCGGCCAAAAAACTGCCAGTTGCAATACGCCCGGTTAATGGCCACTGGCCCCAAAGACAAGGCCAACTCCACCACGGCGGCCACGTCAATCAAGGGCTCTTGCAGCTTGAAGCGGCCATCGGGCTTGCCGTAACTGCCCTCCCCCAGACGGGCCTCGGACAAACTGGCGTGCAGATTCTCGAAATCCCAGTACAGGGCGACTGAAGGCGATGGGTGTGGGTGGTGTGAGTTCACTGTGGGCTCCTGCGCCCGCGCGCAGGACCCTTGTCTTGCGGCGCTGGCGCTCCATGCTGTAATTGTTGCACTCAAACTCACACGTCTGCGCCCTGATTTCATGTTGACCCAGCCCCCTATGCCAACAAGCCAAACTCCGCCAAGGCGCCCACGATGAGCTTGTGGGCCCTTTCCACCAACCTCGCGGGCGGCTTGGGCCTGTTCCTGCTCGGCATGTCCATGATGACTGACGGCCTGAAACTGGCCGCCGGCCCGGCGCTGGAGCGCATTCTGGCCGGCGCCACGCGCACCCGCTGGCATGCGCTGGGCTCAGGTGTGATGGTGACGGCACTGGTGCAGTCGTCCAGCGCAGTCACCGTGGCGGCCATTGGTTTTGTCAACGCGGGCCTGCTGTCGCTAGGGCCTGCGCTGTGGGTGCTGTTTGGCGCCAATGTGGGCACCACCATGACGGGCTGGATCATCGCCCTGATCGGTCTCAAATTCAAAATCGAGGCCCTGGCCCTGCCGCTGATTGGTGCGGGCGTTGTGTTGCGACTCACCGGCGAGGGCCAACGCCGTGGCGCCATTGGCACCGCGCTGGCAGGCTTTGGTCTGCTGTTTCTGGGCATTGCCATGCTGCAGGAGTCATTCACCGGCCTGGCCGGGCAAATTGAGCTGCCGCAGGGTGAAGGCCCGCTGGCCGTGCTGGCCCAAGTGGCCATTGGCGCATTGATGACGGTGCTGATGCAGTCCTCCAGCGCCTCCATGGCCATCGCACTCACCGCCGCACAAGGCGGCCTGCTCACGGCCCAAGGCGCAGCCGCCGTGGTCATCGGGGCCAATATCGGCACCACGGTCACCGCCATGCTGGCCGCCATTGGCGCCACCCCCAATGCACGTCGGGCCGCTGCCGCGCACGTGGTGTTCAACCTGATCACAGCGTTGGTCGCGCTGGCGCTGCTGCCCTGGCTGATCAACGCCCTGGGCATGGCCAGTGAAGCCCTGGGCCTGCCCCATGACCCGGCCGCCAAACTGGCGCTGTTTCACTCCATCTTCAACATTCTGGGCGTGCTGCTCATGTGGCCGCTGGCCAGCCATTTGACGCGCTGGCTTCAGGCCCGTTTCAAACGACGCGAAGACGACGAAGCGCAGGTTCAGTACCTGGACGACAACGTGCTGCCCGTACCGGCCCTGGCCGTCGAGGCCCTGGTGCGCGAAGTGGCCCGCGTCGGCCACGTGGCCATTCGCATGGCCAACGCGGCGCTCCACGGCGCCAGCCAGGCCGATCTGGCGCGCGACCATGCCATCGTCACCCAGCTGGACGCCGCCATTGCCACCTTTGTGGAGCGCATGAACCGCTCGGCCATGCCCCAGCGCGCCAGCGAGCGTTTGGCGCAGGTGCTCAGGGTGCTGCGTTATCACGAAACCACCGCAGAACAAGCCAAAGCCGCCGCGCCACTGGGCCACATCGGCCCTAACGAAAGGCTCACACAAGCCGCCCATGCCGCGTTCTTGTTCAAAACCGAAGCCTTGCTGGCGCTGTGCGACCCGCAAGCTTATGACCCGGAAACAGCCGCCTTGGACGCCGCTGCCAGCGATATGGAAACCGCGTACGAAACCCTGAAAGCCGGCTTGCTGGCCGCTGGCGCCCTGGGTGGAACCCGCCTGTCCGACATGGAAGAAGCCCTGCGCCGCTACAGCGCCATTCGCCGCGCCGCCCAACAAGCCACCAAGGCCCGCCGCCGCTGGCCAGCCCCAGAAGCGCCGCCAGAACCATGAGACCAAACCCCATTTAAAGAATTTGCGCGCCCCACAAGGACAAGGCCTTCGCGAGGCAGTTAGAATACCGGGCTTGGAAGCGTGGCAGAGCGGTTGAATGCACCGGTCTTGAAAACCGGCGATGTTTTGCGACATCCGTGAGTTCGAATCTCACCGCTTCCGCCAAACAGCAGCCCCAAGCAAGTCAATTGCTTGGGGCTTTTTGTTGTGCCGACTGCTTCAAGCATCCCTGCGACCAAACTGAAGTCACTTTTGAGCGATCGAGCGCCAAACAGGGTAAGCAGACACCCGCGAAACCACCAGCTGTCACCCATATGACATCGCGCAATGGATGCCCCCCAAATGGGGGATGGGCACTTTGGTCATTCATTTCTAGAATTGCGTGGACGATTGACCCATGGCTGTATTTGGCCGGAAAACATCTCTGTCAATGTCGTGTTTTCGAGAAAGAGTGCCCATTGGAAGTTTCCCCCCTCAAGCTAGATTCCTACACGCTTGTTTTTTCAATTGCGATGTTGGCTCTGTTCATGTCAGCGGTGTCCTTCATTTTGGGCAGTGGCAATTCCCAGCACCGCCGCGGGCTCAAGGAATGGGGTCAGTGCATGGCCTGCTGCGCAGGGGCCTTCTTGCTGTTCTTCTTCCGGGGCCATGCCCCTTGGTTCCTCACTTTTCTGCTCGCCAACACCCTCATTTTGGCGGCGCTCCCCTATGGCCTCCTGGCCCACGCTCGCCTTTACGAGGTGAATCCACCTCGACGAGAAATGGTGATCGCCACAACGTTCGGCATGAGTGGCATCCTTGCTGCCTACCTATTTGACGCACCCCGATCGGTTTCCATCTTCACCGCCTCTTTGGGAATGGCTTTTCAAATTGGGCTCATTGCAGACCTGATTCGGAAAAACCTGCCAAGCGAGACCACCCCATTGGCGCGGATCTCGGCGTCTGTGATGGCAATGATGGCCGTTGCCTTCTCGATAAGGGCGGTTCTGGCCGTCTTTGGCGACGCTTCTTCGGTCACGGTCGCAGCAACTTCTTTGCAGCAGATCGTAGCCCTCCTTGGGGGCGGCGTATTCATTGCGTTTTCGTCCATTGGATTTATCGCCATGGTGAATGAACGGCAACAGCGCAGCACGGTGGAGCGCTTGCAGCGCGATGGATTGACAGGCCTGCTCACGCGCTCGGCGTTCTTCGAGATGTCGGCTGATATTGAAACCAAAGGCGCCAAAGTAGGTTATGCCGTTATTTTTGTTGATATTGACCATTTCAAATCAGTGAATGACCACTTTGGCCATGCGGGTGGCGACCTGACACTTGCCCATGCGGCGCGCCTCATTAGCAACTCGATTCGCATTTCAGACGTTGCGGTTCGGTATGGCGGAGAAGAGTTTTTTATTCTGTTGATGGGCTGTACAGAACCAGAGGCCGCACAACTGGCAGAAAACCTGGTCGCCAACGCCGCACTGCAAACCGTGCGGCTCCCAGACGGGCGCACCACCCAATACACCCTGTCGGCGGGCTACGCCTGCACGCCTGCGCGGCGGCCTGAAAATTTCGCATGTGAAACGCTTGAAGCGGTCATTGATCGTGCCGATCAAGCCCTCTACCGGGCCAAAGCCCAAGGGCGCAACCAAGCGCTGGCGTCGCATTGGACACCACCGACTGCCATTGCCATCTTGCAACCTCAGTGAACTTGTAAACAGACGACAAGTGGCCTGCACTGCACTTGGCCACAAGGCAGGGACCTGGCAGATCGCCATCGAACGTCCACACACAGAGAATTCCAAAAAGAGGATACTGACTGTGAATGCCATGCGAGAGCGCAAGAATGTCGGGGCTGCATCTGCTGGGCCCATTGCGCTTGCACCCACCTTTTTGATGGAGGTTAGCAATCGTGAACAAATCAGACCCCAAGAAAGCACCGCCAGCGCCTGATGTTCAACGCTCGGCCCAGCCTTATGCGGCGGGCGACCCAATTCCGGTTCCTGAAGCAACCGAGTTGGACACCGACTCGGCCTGGGGCATGTTTGAGGATTTGGCAGACGCCAACGTCAAGCCAAAATTAAATGCAACCCCATTTGAGAAAACAGTCCCCGCGGACTTGACGCCGATGGATCCAAAAACCGCGCTTCCTAAACCACCACCCTCCTAGCCCCAGAGATCCAGCGGCGGGGAGGTCACCACGGCTCGCAAGATGTCCGACCTGGAGATAAAGCCTTGCACTTGGCCATCCTCGTCCACCACCGCGAGTCCGGGCAAACCGGTATCCAACAAGACACTGGCCACGCGCCGGATGTCCGTGTCGGGCGCGACACTGGGCACCGGGGTCCACATCAAGTCTTTGACGTTTTGAGCCAACAGCGCATGCCACACCAAGGCATGACTATCAGGGTCGGGCAAGCGATCGGGTTGCATTAGGTCGGCTCGGGACAGCAAGCCGACCAAAGTGCCCGCCTCGTTGACAACAGGCGCCTGCCCCAATTTTTGGTCTGCCAGCGTGTGCCAAGCTTCCAGCACTGTCGCACTGTCCGGCAGGGTGGTTACGGAACGACTCATCAGTTCATCCACTCGGCGCAGAGGTTGCGGAAGGTGTTCCACTTTTTGGGTTTCTGCGTAAGCGGCCAGCGCACTGCGATGGTTTTCATCAACCGGGGCCGGCGGCGCTTCGCTGGGAAATGGGATGTCAGCCGCCCCGGAGTCCGGATCGCTACCGTCTCGACCTATCGCCTGGATGGGGCGCGAGCGGGCAATCGCATTCACGCCACCAATTTGCCGCAGTTGATCGGTGGAGCCCCTGAAGACACGGCCACCGATGCCATAGACGAAGAACATGTTTCGCCCCTTGTATGAAAAAAAGACTATAGCGGGAGGCCGCCAAATAGCCTAATCACCCTTTGAGGCGTGCGGCAAGAACAGGGATTGCAAGTCGTTCAAAAAGTCATACCCGCGCAGGCTGGGCTTGACGCGGGCAAAGTCACGTTCAATCAAGCCTTTGCGCTCAGCCTCTTCCAGCCCCTTTTGAATGGCGGTGATGGCCAGCCCGGTGCGCTCTGAAAATTGCTGCAGACCAAAGCCGTCTTTCAAACGCAAGGCGTTCAGCATGTACTCAAATGGCAAATCGGCGCGACTGATCTCGTCGTCCTGCGCCACGCAGTTTCCCGCGAGCGCCTTCTCCATATAAAGCCGGGGTTCGCGGAATCGCACCTGCCGGACCACCCGGTGTGCAAAACTCAGCTTGCTGTGGGCGCCAGCACCCAAACCGAGGTAATCACCAAATTGCCAGTAGTTGAGGTTGTGAAAACAGCGGTGGCCATCGCGGGCATAGGCGGACACTTCATAGCGGTGCAAACCGGCCGCACCCGTCATGTCTGTGATGAGGTCCAGCATGTCGTAAGCGGTGTCTTCCTCTGGAATGACGGGGGGGAACTTGGCGAAATAGGTGTTGGGCTCGATCGTGAGGTGGTAGATCGAGATATGCGGCGGCGCCAGCGACAGCGCTGTGGCCATGTCCTGCTTCAGGTCGTCCATCGACTGGCCGGGCAGCGCGTACATGATGTCCAGATTGAAGGTGTCAAACGCTTGCGCAGCCTCCTCCACTGCCGCCAGCGCTTGGGCACGGTCGTGCACCCGCCCCAGCGCTTTCAAATTGTCGTCATTGAAACTCTGAACGCCCACGGACAGTCGCGTGACGCCTGCGCCGCGAAAGGCCTTGAAGCGATCCTTCTCAAACGTGCCCGGGTTCGCTTCCAGCGTGATTTCGCAATCAGGCTCTAACCGCAGTCGGGCGCGGATGCCACCCAACAGGCGGTCAATCGCGTCAGGCGAAAACAGACTGGGCGTGCCGCCACCAATGAAAATACTGTGAACCGTACGGCCCCAAACCAGCGGCAGCGCGGCCTCCAGGTCGGCCATGACGGCGTCGATGTAACGCTGCTCAGGCAGGTCCGCGGCGCGCATTTCATGCGAATTGAAGTCGCAATACGGGCACTTCTTCAGGCACCAAGGCAGGTGAATGTAGAGCGCCAGTGGCGGCAAGGCCGCCAACTGCAGGGTGCCGGCCCGCATGTAGTGAAGGACATCGCGCGGGGTGGCGGCTTGGGCCGCCTCGGCGTCTGTCGAAGAAATAATGGGGATCATGCGTGACCGGCTGAATTGGACAACCAGCGCTCACGCATCAAGGCCACCATGGCGCGCGCTGCTTGCCCGCGGTGGCTGTTGGCGTTTTTGACCTCAATGGGCAATTGGGCAAATGTTTTGTCAAAAGCAGGGATGTACATCACGGGATCAAAGCCAAAGCCATTCTCCCCTCTGGGCTCGCGCGTGATTTCACCCACCACCCGTCCAACGGCGATCAGGGGTTCGGGGTCTTGCGCAGAGCGCACGGCCACCAGCGTGCTCACCAAGGCGGCGCGCCGATTGTCAATACCCTTCATTTGCTCCAGCAAGGCGCGTACGTTATTGCCGTCACTCTTCTCCAGACCAAATTGGGTCGCGTAATAAGCCGTATCGACGCCAGGCAAACCGCCGAAGGCATCGACGCACAAACCGGCATCATCGGCAAGTGCCGGCATGCCGCTGGCCTGCGCCGCATGGCGCGCTTTGGCGAGTGCGTTCTCAACAAAGGTCTTGAACGGCTCGTCCGCCTCCGAGATGTTGAGCGCCGCCTGCGAGATCAACTCAAGGCCCAGCGGTGCCAACATGGCATGCAGTTCGGCCAGCTTCCCCTGATTGTTGGAGGCCAGAATAATTTTCATCAAATACCCTCTTTGCGCTTATTCAATAAGCGTAGTCCGCTATACATTTAATAGCGATTGTTTCTGAAGAGACACCAGTTCGGAGATTCCCTTTTCAGCCATTGACAACAACGCATCCATTTCAGAGCGCGTGAATGCGGCGCCTTCTGCCGTTCCCTGAACTTCAATGAAATGCCCTGACCCGGTCATCACCACATTCATGTCGGTGTCGCACTCAGCGTCTTCTGTATAGGCCAGGTCCAGCAAAGGTGTACCCTGCACCAGGCCCACCGAGATCGCGGCGACGTGATCGCGAATGGGGCTCGCCGCCAACTTGCCCTGAGCCAACAGGTGGGTCACAGCGTCGTGCGCTGCCACAAAAGCCCCGGTGATGGCCGCCGTACGCGTACCCCCATCGGCCTGCAGCACGTCGCAGTCCAGATGGATCGTGCGCTCTCCGAGCAAGGCCAAATCAAACACAGCGCGCAAGGACCGGCCAATCAGGCGCTGAATTTCCTGGGTGCGCCCACTTTGTTTGCCCCGTGCCGCCTCCCGGTCATTGCGGGTGTGTGTGGCGCGCGGCAGCATGCCGTATTCGGCGGTGACCCAGCCTTCACCGCTGCCCTTTTTATGGCCCGGCACTTTTTCTTCCACCGACGCCGTACACAGCACTTTGGTTTGGCCGAACTCGATCAACACCGACCCTTCAGCGTGCACGGTGTACCGTCGGGTAATGGTCACTTGGCGCAGGGCGTTGGTTGCCCGCGCGTCAGCTCTCAATAATTGAGTCATGGTTCATTTTCAGTCGAAGAGACTGCTCAACAAGGCATCAGCCTTTTTTGGCAGCAGAACGGCGAATAGCCTCATTAATTTCGAAGATCGAACGCTCTATCGCGGCATCATCCAGGTCATCCATATCGGAATCCGGGTAGCCCAGTTGGACGGTGGATGCAAATACCCCGTTGCTGATGGTGTCGGTGGACACACTGCCATCGGTCAAAGTCGCGTCATCAGGCGTTTCCCATTCAAGGGCAATGGCAGTCACGTTATCGCTGCTGCTCCCCCCCTTGCGCAACGCCTTTTCGACCAAATCAGGAATCGACTCACTCACTGGCTTGTGACCGAGGTGGTACACGATGTCGTCCTCACTGAGGCCATCCCAAAGCCCGTCCGAGCAAAGCATCACTTTGTCGCCCTGCTGAAGCTGGAACGGGCCAGCGATTTCAATGACCGGACTGGCAGGCGAGCCCAAGCAGGTGAACAGCACATTGCGGTTCACGGTGTTGTTCATTTTGGCCATGGACGGCGCCATGTGCTGCTGCTCGCGATAGGAGTGGTCCCGAGTGCGGCTTAGAAGTTCATCCTGACGCACGTGATACAGACGGGAATCACCACAATGCATCCAGGTCACGGTGCCTTCTTGAACCAATGCCACCACGACTGTCGTGCGGGGCATGTCAGACATCCCTTTTTCCACAGCGTAACGGAGTATTTGACGGTGCGCCGTCAAAGCAGCGGAATCCAGAAATGCGGCCACATCTTCGACGAAAGGTTGTGCCTCCCGTTGAAACAGGCTGGAAATAGTTTGGATGGCCAGTTGAGCCGCCACCTCACCTTGAGGGTGCCCGCCCATGCCATCGGCCAGCAGGAAAATCGCCGACGACCGCGTGTAGCAGTAGCCCATGCGATCTTCGTTTTTTTGCCGCCCCCCTTTGCGACTGACCTGAAACACTGAGAATTTCATTTCTCCTTTCCTCCCAGGCCGGTGGCTTTCTGAACATTCTTTCGGGTATCCGACACGATGGTGTCAAATTGCAGGCGCATTTTTTCCGCGACGCTGAGCTTGGTGTAGCGGCGCTCCCCCTCACGACCCAACTCTTTTTGCAGCGCAAAGACCGATTGAGGACGCGAAAGCGGGTCAATCGACATGCACCACTCCACCACCTCAATCAAGTTGTCCGAATAGATTCCACGCAGCCGCGCCAAAGCCACGGCGATGCGATCATTTTCCAACCGTTGTGGCGCTTCATTGGGCGGGAATCCTTGCATACAGGCGTAAATACAGGCGCCAATCGCGTAAATATCAGTCCAAGGGCCCATCGACGCATCGCGCCGGTACATCTCGGGGGCCGCAAATCCTGGGGTGTACATGGGGCGAATGAAGTTGCCTTCTTTGCTCAGCACTTCACGCGCCGCACCAAAATCAATCAACACTGACTTGTTGTCATCTGTGATGAAAATATTGGCGGGTTTGATGTCGAGATGCAGCATCTTGTGCTGATGAACGATTCGCAACCCGCGCAATATTTCATCAAACAGCGAAAGAATGGTCGATTCCCTGAATACTTTGGCCTGTTTAAGATCACGCGCAGTGATGATGAAATCCTGAAGTGAAGCGCCCTCCAGATAGTTCATCACCATGTAGACAGTTTCGTTTTCCCTGAAGAAATTCATCACACTCACCACTGAGGGGTGTGAAATTTGGGCCAGTGAGCGCCCCTCTTCAAAGAAGCTCTTGAGCCCCAGGCGATAGAGCGAGAGCTTCTCAGGTTGAACCTGCGGACAAAGCTCACCTGGCGCACGACTGGCCAAAGAGGATGGCAAATACTCCTTGATTGCCACTTGCTGCCCTTCGGCATCGACCGCTAAATAGACAACACCGAACCCACCGGCGGCCACTTTTCTCAAAACACGGTAGCCACCCAGAGAGGTATCCGGAGGAAGTGAGGCAGGTTTGACCTTGGACATATTTTTCGGTTGCACAGAGACCTATCTTGCTTGAACCCGGTTATTCTCAAGCTCATTCCATTGATCAAAGAGTCGCGATGCCAGTTTACAGCATGACTGGCTATGCCAGTGCCCAGCACAGCACAGCCAGTTCGGGATCAGAACCCGAGTCCAAAGCCAACTCAACAAGCCGCCTGGGATTGGAAATCCGATCCGTCAACAGCCGGTTTTTGGACCTTTCTTTCAAGCTGCCTGAAGAGCTTAGACAGCACGAACCCGCGCTACGTGAACAACTGGTCCGACAACTGAAGCGCGGCAAAGTCGAAGTGCGTGCAGCCATTGAAAGCAGCGGACATAGCGTCGTGACTGATCCGTCCTCGCGCTTGCTTCAGAGACTCAACGCCCTGCAAGACACGGTCAGAGTCTGGCTTCCTGACGCAGCAGCGCTAAGCGTCGCAGATGTCATTCGACTGTCCTCCAATGAAACCCCCGCTTCAAAAGGCTGGGAAGATCATATTCTTCCGCTTGCACAAACGGCAGTGGACGCACTTATCGCAGCACGCGAACGCGAAGGCGCCAGACTGGCGGCCATGCTGGTGGACCGAATTGCTCAATTGCGCGCCCTTGCGGCGCAGGCAACCCCGCTGATTCCTCAATTGGTGGCACAACAGCGCCAGAGATTTCTGGACAGGTGGCAGGAAGCCATGGCGCTCACTGACGGTGCGACCCTGCCGGAAGCCGCGCGAGACCGCGCATTGACAGAAGCGACCGCCTTTGCGATTCGCATTGATGTCGCAGAAGAGATTACGCGAATTGACTCTCACCTGGATGAGCTTGAGCGCTTGATCAAAAAAGGCGGGGAAGTCGGCAAACGGCTTGACTTCCTGATTCAGGAACTGCACCGTGAAGCCAACACCATGGGATCCAAGTCCGCCGCACTGGAGTTGACGCACATTTCTGTCGACATGAAGGTTTTGATCGAACAAATGCGGGAGCAGGTGCAAAACATAGAATAGGCTGTATTCGACAACCACTGCCACCTCTTCCCAATGGACTATCCTGGAAATCTATTCGTCGTCGCTGCACCCAGCGGCGCTGGAAAATCAAGCCTCGTCAAAGCCCTGCTTGAATTGGATTCGCATACACAGCTATCCGTCTCCCACACGACCCGCGCGCCGCGCGGACAGGAGAAACATGGGCGCGATTACTTCTTCGTGTCGGAACAAGAATTCGATGCCATGGTGAAAGCAGATGCCTTTGTGGAATGGGCGAACGTACACAACCACCGGTACGGCACCTCCAAAAAGGCCATTCACGATCGCATGGAGCAAGGCGCGGATGTCATTCTTGAAATTGACTTTCAAGGCGCAGTTCAAATCAAAAATATCTTCGCCAATGCCATCAGCGTGTTCATCCTTCCACCAAGTTGGGATGAGTTGCGCTCCCGACTTGAACGGCGCGGTGAAGATGCGGGTGAAGTGATTGAACTAAGGATGAAAAACGCAGCGATTGAGGTCGCGCAGGTCAGTAAATTTGACTTCGTTATAATCAACGAACTTTTTGACCGTGCGCTTTTTGACCTCAAAGCAATCGTTCACTCTCAACGTCTCAAATTTTCTGCGCAGCGCCGCGCCAGAGCTGAGACGTTTGCCGCATTGCACATACCCTGAGTGCACCCCCTGGTTTTTTTGGAGACTTTCATGGCTCGTATTACTGTAGAAGACTGCCTGCAGCAGATTCCCAATCGCTTTCAACTGGTACTTGCCGCCACTTACCGGGCGCGCATGCTCAGCCAAGGGCATACAGCCAAGGTAGAAAGCAAGAACAAACCTGCCGTAACGGCTTTGCGAGAAATCGCTGCTGGCAAGGTTGGATTGGAAATGCTGAAAAAAGTCCCTCTGTAACAGTCTCAACTGCAAAAAAAGCACCTTTCGAGGTGCTTTTTTTATTAGCAAACAGCAAAGCTGCGGCATCGCGCTATATTCGGATCATGGGCAAAGCACTTCAACCTCAATCCGCCGACCCCACAACAGGCGGCGCAGTTCGAAACACTGTTGTAACACCTAGCCCTGCCGCCGCGAATGCTGAAGCAGCCAGTTTTGCGGGGTTAACCGCCATTCTTGACTACCTTTCCCCCGTTGATTTGGAACAGGTTCGGCTTGCCTACCGCTTTGCAGATGAAGCCCACTTAGGTCAGCTCAGAAATAGCGGTGAACCGTACATCACCCACCCCATCGCGGTTGCTGCTCAATGTGCTGAGTGGAAACTGGATGCGCAAGCTCTTATGGCCGCATTGCTGCACGACGCGATGGAGGACTGCAGCATCACAAAGGCTGAATTGATCGAGCATTTCGGCTCCCCTGTGGCCGAATTGGTAGACGGCCTAACGAAATTGGACAAACTCCACTTCACGACGCGCGAAGAAAATCAAGCTGAGTCCTTTCGCAAAATGCTGCTGGCCATGGCCAGAGACGTGCGCGTAATTTTGATCAAATTGGCGGATCGAACGCACAACATGCGAACCCTGTCGGCGTCGCCTCGTGCCAAGTGGGGGCGCATTGCCTCGGAAACACTTGATATTTACGCCCCGATTGCGCACAGACTGGGACTAAATCAAACCTACCGCGAACTTCAGGACCTGGCTTTTTGCCACCTCCGACCTTGGCGCTATGCCATTCTTTCGAAAGCCGTGGCCAAGGCACGGAGCCGACGTCGCGATTTGATCCACAAAGTCCAAGCAGAACTGGAAGCGTCATTTGCGGCATTTGGAATGCCTGTCAAAATTGCCGGACGAGAGAAAACGCTGTATTCCATTTACACCAAGATGGATGAAAAGAACTTGAGCTTTGCCCAAGTCACGGATATCTACGGTTTTCGAGTCATCGTTCCAGAAATCATTGACTGCTACACCGCACTCGGCTTGCTGCACCAAATGTACAAACCAGTGCCTGGCAAGTTCAAGGATCACATCGCCCTTGGCAAACTCAATGGCTATCAATCCCTGCACACGACGCTCGTTGGTCCATCTGGCGTGAATGTGGAGTTTCAGATGCGAACCGAGGCAATGCACATCGTGGCCGAATCTGGGGTTGCCGCGCATTGGCTGTACAAAGTCAATAATCCACAAGACACATCCAGTGCCGAGCGACTGGGATCAAAGTGGCTTCAGTCGCTACTTGATATTCAACACGAAACACGTGACGCCGCCGAGTTCTGGGACCACGTCAAGGTCGACCTATTCCCCGACGCCGTCTACGTTCTCACGCCAAAAAGCCAAGTTCTAGCGCTCCCCAGAGGGGCGACGGTTGTCGATTTCGCCTACGCCATTCACAGCGATGTGGGAGATCGAACCTTGGGGGCTCGAATCAATGGAGAACAAGTCCCTTTGCGCACTGAACTTCGCAATGGCGACGTCATTGAAATCGATACCGCGCCGGTGTCGACGCCAAATCCGACTTGGCTGAGCTTTGTTCGCACAGCACGCGCGCGATCCAAAATTAGACATCACCTCAAGACATTGGCTCAGGCCGAGTCTGAAGCGCTGGGCGGAAAAATGCTGAGCCAGGCCCTTCGCGCCGAAGGCATCAGAAAGCTGCCGGATGACTCGCAAGAATATGCAGCTATTTGGGACCGGCTGCTTCGGTTTAGCGGGAACAAAAGTCGCGCCGAATTATTAACCGATATCGGATTGGGCAAACGAATCGCTAGCATCGTCGCCAAACGGCTTTTAACTTTGCTGGCAGACAACGGTGAACGCCCAGATGCGCTTTTGTTGAGCCGAGAACGATTCACTGCCCATGATTCAATTTCACAAGGCAGCGTTGTGCTCGACGGGAGTGAAAGTGCATCCGTTCAATTCGCGCGCTGCTGTCGCCCAATTCCAGGGGACAGCATCGTCGGCTATTTAGGTCGGGGTGAGGGTCTAATGGTGCACGCGCATGACTGCAGTGTTGCCAGAAAATTGCTTCACAAGGACAGCGAACGATTCATCGGTGTGGAGTGGTCGGATGAGCCAATGCGCGCATTTGAGACTGGCGTAAGAGTTACCGT
This sequence comes from uncultured beta proteobacterium, assembly GCA_963781205.1. Classification (GTDB taxonomy): domain Bacteria; phylum Pseudomonadota; class Gammaproteobacteria; order Burkholderiales; family Burkholderiaceae_C; genus Rhodoferax. Next base: position 35,007 of record CAWAFG010000028.1, read on the forward strand.
AATCAACGGCAAAGGCGTGTTGGCCAGAGTCGCTGCAGCCGTCGCAGCATCCGAAGCAGACATCACCCACATCACCATGGAAGACGAATCGGGTCATGAGGCTTCAGATTTGCGCTTTGTGATTTCCGTTCACAACCTGGCCCAGCTTGAGGCGGCACTTCGAAACCTGCGGCGAACACCGTCAGTCCTCAAAGCGCAGCGAGCGAAAATCACGTAGTTGGTGAAGAGGCTTCAGGACTCGGGTAGTCGACACTGAGTACTTCAATTTCGACAATACCAACTGGGGTAACGAGTTGAAGCACATCACCTCGCTTGTTCTTCAACATCGTTCGGGCGATTGGGGACACCCAACTCACCTGCCCCTGTGCACTGTCTGCTTCGTCAATCCCCAAAATAGTGATCGTTCGCTGTGGCCCATCGCCTTGTAGGTAGGTCACTGTTGCGCCAAAGAATATTTGGTCCGAGCCATGATGAATCGCCGGGTCGACCACCTCCATCATCTCTAACCGCTTGGTCAAGAAACGAATTCGACGGTCAATTTCACGCAGTCGTTTTTTTCCGTAGATGTAGTCGCCATTTTCTGAGCGGTCACCATTGCTCGCGGCCCAGTAAACGGCCTCAACCACGCGAGGGCGCTGGTTATCGATGAGATCGAGCAACTCCGCTCGAATCTTGGCGTGTCCCAGTGGCGTGATGTAGTTTTTCGCACCAACAGGGAGAGCCAAAACGGGCAACTCATCGTCTTCATCGCGGTCACTTTCCTTTGTGAAGGCTTTGTTCATGCTCGTATTGTCTTTGGATGGGCGCTCAAGGAACCGTCAAACCAAAAACTTTTACATCCAACGGGGTGCAGACCACGACTATTGCCAATAGAAGAGCGTCAATCTAAAAATCCAAAAGAAAAAGGGTCTGCATTTTTCAATGCAGACCCTTGTCTTTTTTGGTGCGGCTGGCAGGAATTGAACCCACGACCCCTTGGTTCGTAGCCAAGTACTCTATCCAACTGAGCTACAGCCGCCGATGAATAAATTATAACACTATATTTGGTAGGGCGTGAGTGACTTGAACACTCGACCAAAGGATTATGAGTCCTCTGCTCTAACCAACTGAGCTAACGCCCCGACCGAGCCCTGATTGTAATGGCCTACTTGTGATGACTTAATGCATTGCTGACCAATTTCGATGTGATGTCCACAATTTGAATCATTCGGTCATAGGCCATACGCGTTGGGCCAATTACCCCCAATGTGCCCACGACCCGACCATCAACCTCATACGGTGAACTAACAATCGACAGATCCTCAAATGGCACCACTTGACTCTCTCCTCCAATGAAAATTCGTACGCCTTCTGCTTGTCCCGCCACCTCCAGCAAGCGCATCAGCTGAGCCTTTTGCTCAAACAATTCAAACGCACGGCGAAGATGACCCATGTCATGAGAAAAATCTGTCACTGACAATAAATTTCTCTCGCCGGAAATCACAACGTCGTCTTGAGTGTCCGTGATGGCTTCTGAGCTAACCGCAACAGCAGCCTGCATCAAGCTGGCAATTTCCGAGCGAAGGGATTCAACCTCATTCTTCAACCGCTCCCGCACCTGTTCGATGGCGAGCCCCACATAATTGGTATTTAAATAGTTAGCGGCTTCTACCAGTTGAGCTTGGGAGTAATCAACCGCTGTGAAAATGACCCGGTTTTGAACATCTCCCTCTGGGGAAACGATGATGACCAGCATTCGACGCTCAGAGAGCCTCAAAAATTCTATGTGCCGAAATACAGATGATCGGCGAGGAGCAATGACGACCCCCACGAATTGGGAAAGGCTAGACAACAGGTTGGCCGCGTTTGACAAGACCTTTTGTGGCTGGTCAGGCGCCAAGCTGTGCGATCCGTATTGACCCTGTTTAACCGTCAACATCGTGTCGACAAATAAGCGATACCCACGGGCCGTCGGTATTCGTCCCGCGGAGGTATGGGGGCTTACGATCAGTCCAAGCTCCTCAAGATCGGACATGACATTGCGAATGGTGGCCGGCGACAAGTCCAAGCCAGACGCCTTCGAAAGCGTGCGCGATCCCACGGGTTGGCCATCGGCAATATAACGCTCGACCAGCGCTTTCAATAACAACTTAGCACGATCATCCAGCATGAAGTCATTTTAGTGATGTAATTTGATGATGAACTCGAATTTCAGGCAGGTTGCACTAATCGGCAAATACCAAACGATATCTTCTAGTGCCGCCGGGGCTTCGTCGCGCCAAGCACTGGAAGATATTGCCCACTTCCTGCATTCCAAGGGCTGCGAGGTTGTCTTTGAACAGGACACCGCCCGAAATATGGGCATCTCAGGCTATCCAACCATGAGTGTGGCCACCATTGGCACCCAATGCGATTTGGGCTTGGTTGTCGGCGGTGACGGCACGATGTTGGCCATCGGTCGGCAACTGGCCTGCTTTGGCGTCCCCCTCATCGGCGTGAATCAAGGGCGGCTTGGTTTCATTACCGACATTCGGTTTGATGGCTTTGCTGCAACACTGGGCCCTATGCTTGAAGGCCAGTTCGAAGAAGAGCATCGCAGCTTGATTCATGGAACGGTCATTCGTGACGGGCACTGTGTTTTTGACGCACTGGCAATGAATGACGTCGTGATCAATCGTGGCGCCACGTCGGGCATGGTGGAGCTGCGCGTCGAAGTGGATGGTCATTTTGTTGCCAATCAACGAGCGGATGGCCTGATCATCGCCACACCAACTGGTTCAACCGCCTACTCTCTGTCAGCAGGCGGGCCATTGCTGCACCCGACCGTGCCTGGTTGGGTGCTGGCGCCCATCGCGCCGCATACACTTTCAAATCGCCCTATTGTCCTTTCAAACTCGACAGAGATTGCTATAGAAATAGTAGCAGGTCGTGACGCCAGTGCGAGCTTCGACATGCAGTCCATCGCATCGTTGATGCAGGGTGACCGGATCGTGGTCAACCGATCGGAACACCATGTCCGATTTCTTCACCCGAAAGGCTGGTCGTACTTTGACACGTTGCGCCAAAAACTACACTGGAATGAAGGAGTAACCGCACTGTGAGCTTGCGACGTATTGTTCTGCGTGATTTTGTGATCGTCAGCGAACTGGATCTGGACCTAGACAGTGGATTCACAGTGCTGACCGGAGAAACTGGTGCTGGAAAATCAATCCTTATTGATGCGTTGCAACTTGTCACCGGCGGCAGGGCCGATATCGGCGTCATTCGTGAGGGAACCAATCGGGCCGATGTCAGTGCTGAGTTCGATGTCAATGCGTCCACGGACGCCTGGCTGGCACAATTTGGATTTGAGTCCGCTGATGTGCTTTTGCTACGACGCACCGTCGACATCCAAGGCAAGAGTCGGGCATGGATTAACGGGAGCCCGGCGACGGCAACACAGTTGCGCGAGATCGGCCAGCAATTGCTAGACATCCACGGTCAACATGCCTGGCAAAGCCTGACCGGTCCTGAATCAATTAGAGAGCTGCTGGACGCCTACGGACAGGTTTCCACCTCGGCGCTGGCTATTTTTTGGCACCAATGGCGACTCGCCCAAAGTCAACTCGCACAAGCGACTGCGGCTCAAGACTCCATGCAGGTCGAGCGAGAGCGGCTACTTTGGCAACTCGGTGAACTGGGCAAGCTTGCACCGCAGCCACAAGAATGGGACTCACTGAATACAGAACACGCTCGACTCTCCAACGCGCAATCGCTGATTGACGCTGCGCAATCCGCCAATCAGGCACTGGATGAAGATGACAACAGTGCGATCCAGCGCCTGCACCTCGCGCACCAACAGCTTCAACAGCAGGAGCACCTTGAGCCAATTTATAAAGACTTGGTCACGCTTTTAGGATCAGCGCTGGCGCAGGTTGAGGACACGGTGCACACGCTGCGAGGCTATTTACGCAACGTCGACTTGGACCCCGAGCGACTAAGCGCCTTGGACGAGCGCATTGCCCTCTGGGTGTCGCTGGCAAGGCGCTATAAACGGGCCCCAGCGGAGCTTCATGAACTTCAGGCTTCATGGACAAAGGCTTTACAGGATTTGGATGAGGCTAGCAACCTATCTGCGCTTCAAGCGGCTGAATCAAAAGCGAGTTCCACCTATGCAACTGAAGCCACACGGGTATCAAAGTCTCGCATCAAGGCGGCGCCTCGCCTAGCACGCGCCGTGACCGATGCAATGCAAGACCTTGGAATGCAAGGAGGGCAATTCGAAGTCAAGTTGCAAAATGCCGCCCAACCCATGGCAAGCGGACTCGATGAGGTCAGCTTTCTCGTCGCAGGGCACTCTGGCAGTACGCCAAGGCCCGTGAACAAGGTCGCATCAGGGGGAGAACTGTCGCGAATCGCACTCGCAATTGCCGTGACAACCAGCCAGCTCGGCACGGCCCAAACCCTAATTTTTGACGAGGTCGACGCGGGTATTGGCGGCGCTGTCGCAGAGACTGTCGGTCGCCTGATGAAACAGTTGGGTGTTGATCGTCAGGTTTTGGCCGTCACCCATCTCCCTCAAGTGGCAGCATGTGCGGACCACCATTGGCTGGTTTCCAAACGTCTAGCGGGAGAGTCGACTTTGAGTTTTGTAACCGAGGTACTGGGTGAGCAACGGGTTGCGGAAGTGGCACGCATGCTGGGAGGCGAGCGACTTTCTGGCACCTCACAAGCTCATGCCAGAGAAATGCTGCAGCTGAGGCCATAACGCAATGCCTACTTTCGAACCCACATTAGAAATCGTATTGATCACAGGCATGTCCGGATCAGGCAAATCGGTCGCACTAAATGCGCTGGAGGACGCCGGCTACTTTTGTGTTGACAATCTCCCGCCCGAATTGCTGCTCGCGCTGATTGAGCTGGAAAGACAGCAAAAAACCAGTCGCGTTGCCATTGCGATGGATGCGCGGACCGCAACATCTTTACCCCTGCTACCTGAGCAACTGACTGCGCTTAAAAAGCAAGGTGTGTCGGTCAAGCTGGTCTTCTTGGATGCAACGACTGGGACCTTGGTCAGACGTTACTCTGAAACACGTCGAAAACACCCCTTGTCCCAAACGCCCGAGGACACGTCCTCACCGGATTTACGACGCGTCTTGGTGGATGCCATTGAATTGGAACGCGAGTTGCTTTCTGAAATTCGAGAAAGCTCGCATCTGATTGACACAAGCTTCAGTCGACCCGCGCAACTTCAGAGAGATATCAAGTCCTTCGTCAACTCACCAGCGGGACAATTGACGCTGATCTTTAAGTCATTTGCCTTCAAACATGGTGCACCAGGCGACGCCGACTATCTTTTTGATGTGCGCATGTTGCCGAACCCGCACTACGAACCAGAACTTCGCCATCTCACAGGGCTTGATGCCCCGGTCGCAGACTATTTGAAGGCTCAGCCCGAGGTGCTGCAAATGCAGGAGAACATTCAAACGTTCCTGAACCAATGGCTGGATGCACTCGCCAATGACCACAGAAGTTATGTCACTGTGGCCATCGGCTGCACGGGTGGCCAGCATCGCTCGGTCTTTTTGGTCGAAAGACTGGTTGCTGCGTACAAAGACAAATGGGTCACGCTCAAACGCCATCGAGAGCTCGACGCTCTCACAGGCCAGCCGCTTAAATCGTTGTAAGAAGTTTCCGAATAGGTGCGGGCAAACCCAAGTTGGGCCATTCGTCGGCAGCCAACCAACCCGCGGCGGCAAACTCGGCCAAGTCGTCAGCGGCGTCCAACAAAACAGGATGCAAATATAGGTCTTTGTGAGTCAGCACATGGGTAAATGCGGGCGCATCGGTCAAATGGACCCGTGCCTCTAACTGGACAGCCGCTTCGAGTGCAGCTCGATCTCCATACAAGGGCGTGCAGTACAGGCCAGCCCACACGCCTGGGGTCGGGCGCTTGCTCAGTAGCACGGCGCCATCGCCCTTCCTGGCAAGCAATAGCCATATCGATTGGGCGCTTCGTTTGATTTTGCGCGTTTTAACCGGGTATTTTTCGGGCTCTCCCGTTTTTTGCGCCATACATAGGGATGCGACCGGGCATTCGCCGCATCGCGGATTCTTGGTCGTGCAAACAGTTGCCCCCAAATCCATCACGCCTTGGGTATAACGAGGCATGGCATTGAAAAGATCTGTCTCGGGCAGCAGCGAAGTGGCCTCCTCCCAGAGCAATCGCTCGTTGGCTGAGCGCGCCAAGTCGTGAGAAAAACCAAGCACGCGAGTCAATACTCGTTTGACGTTGCCATCCAAGATGGCAACACGGTGCCCGTAACAAAGTGATGCGATCGCCGCAGCGGTCGATCGTCCAATGCCCGGCAGCGACTCCAGCCCCTCGGTTGACAACGGAAAGACGCCGCCATGCTTCGTTTCCACATCGATTGCGCATTGGTGCAGATTTCGAGCGCGACTGTAATAACCCAAGCCACTCCACAAGGCCAGTACATCATCCTGCGACGCAGCCGCCAATGAACTCACGCTGGGGAAGCGCTGCAGGAAGCGAGAAAAATAGCCCAGCACTGTGACAACCTGAGTTTGCTGCAGCATGATTTCCGACAGCCACACACGGTAGGGGTCACGCGTATTTTGCCAAGGCAGATCATTGCGCCCAAACTCTTTTTGCCATGAGACAACCTGCGGCGCCAGCCTGTGTCGAGCATCCATTGAGTTCAAACAGACTCCGACACTTGAACAGCGGCCGTCATTGGCAAGTCAAGGGCATTGACGACATACCCGGTCAACTCCCCAAGTTTTGCTTCTAACTGATGCAGGGCTGTGCCTTGCACCTCAATCTCTGCTATGCGCTCATTGAGCCCCCCAGAGGCTTGTTGAATCCGATCAATCGCTTCGAGACGCCGACTGAAATTGCGGCGCCGCTCCCTCAATTGCGCATCGAGTTGCGATGTCGCGGATTTACTCCATAACTCGATATCACCCAAAACAGCCTCGTGAATCACTCGAAGCCTCGTGGATAAAGCACGAACCAGACGAGCTGAAAACTCAGGTTGAGCCAAGCGAAACACGTTGGTCACGCTAAGAAATTTCAAATGGCTTTGCTCAACCTGATCCAAAGCCTGGAGGTAACGCTTCATCTCTGGCATCGCTGGCGCCAGCAATGAAAACCCATACTCCGAATTTAACTGGCGAAACGTGGCGGCCAACATCGCTTGGATTTCGGCACTGACGACCTGAACACGGGTCAAACTGGCCCGCAGTCGCTCAAACGTGTCACCGTACGCACGCTTCACCCCGAACTTGATGCCTTTTTGCTGAAGGGTTGCTGTGAGCTGCCCCATTTCAACCTTGAGAGTCGACGGCCCCATCAACTTAAAAACTTCGCGCAACAGTTTTAAATGAACTGAGCGAACGGCATGAATCTTCACACCACCCAGATCAAACTCGGTTTGCTCTTGAGAGATACGCGACCGCATATTCTTGATCACTGGCGAGTTTTTACTTTGAAGCTCTCGCAGTTCTGCCGCTTGCTCAGACAAATCACGCCGTCGAATATGGACCATTCGCGCCGCCTCAGACCGAAGCTCAGCCAACGCGCTGGTAACCGCTGCACCCAAGATCTGCCGACGCTGGCCCAAGACGCCTTGACTCAGTGCATCCTCCAAGTCAGAAAGAGCACTTCGACTGAGTAAGTCCGTATCGTTGGTTACTTTGGCCAAAAGACCTTTATGGGCCGACACTGGAATGACTTGCGCTTTGCGAACGCCCAAGATCTCGGCCGTCGCCGCTTGCTGCCGGTCAATTTGGTGTTGGACTTGATCAGGCGTACTCAGCGCATCCCAAAGCGTATCTATCTTATTGAGAACCACAAGCCGTGAGCTCTCATCGTGATAATCACCACTCAAGTGCTCTCGCCAGATTGCAAGATCAGATTTGGTGACCCCCGTATCTGCCCCCAATAGAAAAACGACTGCCTGCGCCTGCGGTATCAAACTCACTGTCAACTCAGGCTCAGCGCCAATGGCGTTGAGTCCGGGCGTATCCAAAATGACCAAACCCTGCTTCAGCAAGGGGTGTGCAATATTAATCAGCGCATGGCGCCACATCGGAATTTCAACGAGCCCCTGCGAATCCAGAGGGGGGTTGTCCTCAGGCGCTTGACTGTGCCAAAACCCCAGTAACCGAGCCTCCTCCTGCGTGACTCGTCGTGTCTCCGCGACTTTTTCAAGGGTAATCGCCAAGCGCTTGGGGTCATTCACATCAAGATCAATGCGGGTCCACTTCTCGGGAACCATGCGCCACTCCATGAGTGACTGCGGCCTCAATCGGGTCTCAATTGGCAACAAACGCAAACTGGGCGGCACATTGGCGTCGTAGCCCAGTTCGGTTGGACACATGGTCGTTCGCCCAGCGGAAGCAGGCATGATTCGACGACCATACCCGGCGAAAAAAATCGCATTGATTAGCTCGGACTTCCCCCGGGAAAACTCTGCCACAAATGCAACCATGACCTTGTCGGATCGAACCTGCGTCTCAAGCCGCTGCAATCGCTCTTCTAAAGCGGAGTCGACCAAGTCGTGATCCTTCATCCATTCGCCCAACAGCTTTAATCGCAGGGCGAAGTCCCGCCGCCACGTGCCATGTTGGTCAAAACGTTCGTTGAATGAAGTCTGCAAGTATCCTCCGGAGTCAGTCTCTCAATATAGCATTGCCGCCCGCGAAAGCACTTATGATTTTTGGCAAACTGGACAATAGAACGTGGACCGTTGGCCTTGGCGAATCACCTTGATCGGTGTTTCACATGTCCGACAAGGCTGACCGCCTCGACCATAGACGGCAGCTTCAAGTTGGAAATAGCCGCTCTCGCCTTTTGCACTTGAGAAGTCACGCAAGGTGCTACCGCCAGCGTTTACCGCACGCAACAACACATCACGCACGGATTGATGCAACCTCTTGACTCGGGGTCCACTCAACCGCTCTGCACGCACAGTTGGCCGAATGCCTGCCAAAAACAAGGCTTCAGACGCGTATATATTGCCCACACCAACCACCAATTCGCCGCCCAGCAGTACCTGTTTGATCGGCGCCCGTCGCCCCTTTAATCCCGAGCGAAAGGTAGCAAAATCAAAGTATTCAGAGAGGGGCTCAACTCCGAGCTTCCCCAACAACTTGGTTGCGATGGGCGCATCGTCCGTCGCGGCATAAACGACAGCGCCAAACCGCCTGGGGTCATGAAGTCGAAGTGTTCCAAGGCTTGTCACGAGGTCAAAATGATCATGCGCACCGGGCGGCGGCAGACCGGACTCAAACCTCAGGCTGCCAGACATCCCTAAATGCAAGATCAACACCCCGCGATTGAAATCTACCAATAGATACTTACCTCGGCGACGCACCGCTTGTACCGTTCTACCCACCAAGAGGTCAGGTTCACAACCCAAAGGCCACCGCAACGGTTTTCCCATGCGTACCGCATTAACAGAGGCACCCACGATGCGCTCGGCGAAACTCAATCGGGTGACTTCAACTTCCGGTAATTCAGGCATAAAAAAGCAAACATGATGGCTTGGATTATTATGATCCGATGTTGCGTTTTAACCGTATTGCTATCCTTGTTTCTTTCACCTGTGCTTTGGGCGTAAGCGCGCAAAATTTGCCGACTGCAAGCCAAGCGCCAAGTGGTGCTCAGCTTGACGGCCCATTGTTCTATCAATTGTTAGTGGGGGAGATCAATGCGCGTGGTGGCGATGCCGGCGCAGCGTACTCCCTGATTTTGGACGCCGCAAGAAAAACTCGAAGTGCCCAATTATTCCAACGGGCGGTCGAAATCGGATTGCAGGCCAGATCTGGACCATCGGCCCTACAGGCGGCCCAGGCCTGGAAACAAGTTCTACCGGAGTCCAAAGAGGCCAATGGTTTTCTGTTTCAAATCCTGATCGGCCTCAACCGAACCGGGGAGACACTTGAACCGCTCAAGCAGGAAATGGCGTCCACGCCAGCGTTGGACCGGCCAACGTTTATTGCGGCAATTCCTCAATACTACGCCCGAACCAGCGACAAAAAACTTGCGGCGGACACCGTTGAGAAGGCATTGGCGACACACATGACCATCCCCGCGGAAGCGTCAGCATCTTGGTCAACCATTGCTCGGATGCGGTTTGACGCCGCCGATTTAGATGGCGCGATTGATGCAACTCGCAAAGCTCAGGCCGCCGAGCCCACCGCTGAGGGCCCCGCGCTACTGGGCATTTACCTAATGAGGGAGAAAGTGCCAAATGCAGAGGCACTAATCTTGCAAACCCTGGAAAAACACCCAACGCCTGCCATCAGGATGGAATACGCCCGCACGCTATTAAATGTTCAACGGTATTCAGAGGCTCAGGCGCAACTGCAAATCATCACGACGACCCACCCTGACTTCAAGGACTCTTGGCTTGTTCAAGGGGTTTTGCAGGCTCAGGAAGGCAATTTGGACACTGCAGAAAAATCGCTTCAGCAATATATTGCTTTGGTTACACCGCGTCAAAAGGATGAGGTTGGGGACGACAGAGGTTTAACTCAGGCTTACTTGTCACTCGCTCAGATTGCCGAACAGCGGCAGAATTACGAAGCTGCAGACGCATGGCTGAGTCGAATCGACAGTAAAGACAACGTCCTCAGTGCGCAACTACGCCGCGCAGTCCTGATGGCAAAGCAGGGAAAAGTTGACGCCGCGCTTCAGTTGATTCATGGCCAAAGTGCAAACTCAGACTCGGACGCTCGCATGAAGACTGCAACAGAGGTGCAAATTCTTCGTGAAGAAAAACAATATGCTGCCGCCTACGCTGTCCTGAAGACCGCCATTGATCGCACGCCTAACGACTGGGACTTCGTTTATGACATGGCCATGGTGGTTGAAAAGATGGGGAACTCAGCCGAGATGGAGCGCCTATTGCGGTCCATCATCGCGGGAAAGCCCGACTACCATCACGCCTACAACGCGCTGGGTTACGCACTGGCAGATAGAGGAATCCAGCTTAGTGAAGCCAAGCAACTCATATTGAAAGCGCTTGAGTTCGCAAAGGAGGACCCCTTCATCATGGACAGCTTGGGCTGGGTCGAATTTCGGAGCGGCAACCATGATGAGGCGATGCGCATACTTCAAAGTGCATTCAACTTGAAACCAGACCCGGAAATCGCTGCCCACCTTGGAGAAGTGATGTGGACAGCGAACAGGCGCGAAGAAGCGGTCTTGGTATGGAAACAGGGCGCACAACTCAACCCCAAAAACGAGACTTTGCTGGAAACACTAAAGCGGTTGGGGGTGAAGTGGTAAGCCAACAACGGCGCAGAACCCTCCAAACAGCAATTTTCTCAACCGTCTTGTTCATGGCCGGATGCGCGCTGCCTCCGTTGTCGCCAAACTTGAGTCCTGGACTGAGGGTTTGGCGAGGTCGTCTGGCGGTTCGTGTTGAGGCTGATGGAGCCGAGCAGCCTGCTCGCTCGGTGTCTGCAGGATTCGAATTGACCGGAACCGCTACCGAAGGTGGCCTAACGCTGTACACACCCATCGGCGGCACAGCAGCCGTCTTGGCTTGGTCATCGGGTGACGCATCCTTCACGACCTCATCCGAGCGACGCCACTTCCCATCATTGAACGCTTTAATCAAGGAAGCGGTTGGCACGCCCATACCCGTTCAAGCCCTATTTGCGTGGCTAGACGGATCCTACACATCAGCGGACGGCTGGACGGCTGATTTGACAGGGCACGCCGACGGACGCATCACAGCCAAACGAACAACACCAGCACCCCAAGCCGAACTACGGATCGTGCTAGACAGGTAAACCAAGTCAAGCTCTTAATGAAAGCAATCTACGACATTTGCGCCCCGGCGAAACTTAACAGGTTTCTTCACATCACAGGCCGCCGTGAAGACGGCTACCACCTGCTTCAATCCGTGTTCATGTTGGTGGACTGGTGCGACACGCTGCACTTCGAAACTCGTGTTGACGGTCAAATCAGCCGCGAGGATCTTCTCACTGTACTGCCGACTGATGATTTGATCTTAAGGGCTGCGCGTGCGCTGAAATCAGCCACGCAGACCTCTCTGGGCGTGCACATTGGCATTGAAAAACGAATTCCAGCGCAAGCAGGTATGGGCGGAGGGTCTTCAGACGCAGCATCAACCTTGCTTGTTTTGAATCAATTGTGGAACACCCAGCTTCCAATCAGCCAGCTCATGGAGATTGGGCTCCAATTGGGGGCCGACGTCCCCTTCTTTCTCTGTGGCGGCAATGCTTGGATCGAAGGAATTGGTGAGATAATCACACCCGTAAAATTGACACCAGGACGGTATCTGGTGGTCAAGCCAGACTCAGGCCTGGAAACAAAATCAATATTTATTGATAAAGATTTAAAAAGAGACACGAAGCGCGCTATAATTTCAGGCTTCGCTGCAGATGATTTTGATTTTGGTCGAAATGATTTGCAAGATGTTGCTCTCAGGCTTTGTCCAAAAATAGCAGAGACCCTTGATTGGATTTCGTCGCTGGGGCTAAGTGGAAGAATGACAGGTTCAGGCAGTGCAGTTTTTGCACATATGCCAAATGATTTGGATTTGAAAGACGCACCAAGCGGTTATCAAGTCAAAGCATGTAACATGCTGGATGTCCACCCTTTGTCGGGTTGGGCGAAGAGTTAAGGTTATCGGTTGGCAGCTTCTGCTGTTAACCCGTGTAGGGGAGTCGCCAAGTTGGTTAAGGCACTGGATTTTGATTCCAGCATGCGAAGGTTCGAATCCTTCTTCCCCTGCCAAATATCTCGCTGTGTTGTCCAGACAAAGGACTCACAGCCAAAATCGTCACTCAATCGCTGGAATTCTCATGCAGGCTGCTCCTCCCCCTGATTTCATGGTTTTTACCGGCAATGCCAATCCCGCTCTTGCGGCCGACATTGCCCGTCACCTGAACATTACCTTAGGTGCAGCTACGGTTGGACGATTCTCCGACGGTGAAGTCACCGTCGAGATTAATCAAAACGTTCGAGCGCGTGACGTTTTTGTGGTTCAGTCGACCTGCTCCCCCACGAACGACTCCTTGATGGAGTTGCTCATCATGGTCGACGCATTAAAAAGAGCATCGGCTGAGCGCATCAGTGCCGTGATCCCCTACTTTGGTTATGCGCGCCAGGACCGTCGCCCGCGCTCTAGCCGTGTGCCGATCACCGCAAAAGTTGTTGCCAACATGCTTCAAGCCGTTGGCGTCGCCCGCGTTTTGACCATGGATTTGCATGCAGATCAAATCCAGGGGTTTTTCGACATCCCCGTTGACAACATTTATGCATCACCCGTTTTGCTGGGTGACTTGCGGCAAAAAAATTACGACGACTTGATCGTTGTGTCACCCGACGTTGGCGGTGTTGTGCGCGCTCGCGCCCTGGCCAAACAACTGAACTGTGACTTGGCCATCATCGACAAGCGCCGTCCCAAAGCCAATGTGAGCGAAGTGATGCACGTGATTGGTGAGATTGAAGGTCGCAACTGCGTCATCATGGACGACATGATCGATACCGCAGGGACATTGGTCAAAGCCGCTGAAGTTTTAAAAGATCGTGGCGCCAAGAAGGTCTACGCCTATTGCACTCACCCCATTTTCTCGGGCCCAGCCATTGAGCGCATTACCGGTGGTGATGCACTCGACGAAGTGGTGGTCACGAATACGATTCCCTTGAGCCCTGAAGCACAGGCTTGCGCAAAAATTCGCCAAGTTTCTGTGGCACCGTTGATTGCAGAGACGATTCAGCGCATTGCCAAAGGCGAGTCCGTCATGAGTTTGTTCTCGGATCAAGAAAACCTTTTTTGATCTGAGCAAAAGTGGGCCCACAGTCGCTCAGGCGTGCTGAGGGTCATTTGAAAATCGGAGTCACACTGGTCGCGGTGGACTTCTCCAGGAGTATTACTATGAATTTTGTCGCTTTTGAGCGCGCTAAGCAGGGCACGGGTGCGAGCCGCCGTCTCCGCATCACCGGTCGCACACCCGGGATTGTTTACGGCGGTGACGTCGAAGCCCAACAGATCGAACTCGATCACAACGCCCTGTGGCACGCCTTGAAAAAGGAATCTTTCCACTCCACCGTGCTGGACATGGAGTTGGACGGAAAGACATCACGCGTTTTGTTGCGTGACGTGCAAATGCACCCCTACAAGCAGTTGATTCTGCACGTTGACTTTCAGCGCGTGACCGCTGGTACCAAGCTGCACTTGAAAGTGCCATTGCACTACAGCGGTGACGAAGAGTCTCCTGCTGTCAAGGTGGACCATTGCGTTGCAACTCACGTGATGACAGAACTGGACGTTTTGTGCCTGCCACGTAACTTGCCAGAATTCATTGCTGTTGACTTGAGCGGACTGAAAAAAGGTTCGTCACTGCACCTGAAGGACATCAAATTGCCAAAAGGCGTGACAGCGATCACACGTGGCAACGACAATCCAGTGCTGGTTTCAGTGGTGGTTGTGGCTGGCGCAGAATTGCCTGCTGCTGAAGGTGATGCCGCCGCGGCTGCCGCGCCAGCTGGCAAAGGTGGCAAGGCCGCTCCTGCCAAGAAGAAATAATCGACTCCGATTAGCTTCTCGCGAAAGGCCCACGCAAGTGGGCCTTTTTTTTGCTTGCACGCCCCGATAATTGCTGAATGATCAGACTCTTTGTTGGCTTGGGAAACCCCGGCCCTGAATACGATGGCACCCGCCACAATGCGGGGTTTTGGTTTATTGATGAACTCGCCCGCACACTCAAAACCTCACTGGCCATGGATAAAAATTACCATGGCTTGCTCGGCAGAACGACGCTCAATGGTCAAACCGTCTGGCTACTGGAACCTCAGACCTATATGAATCTCTCAGGGAAGTCAGTCGCTGGGTTGGCGCGCTTCTTCAAGATTCAACCTGAGGAAATTCTCGTGGCTCACGACGAATTGGACCTTCCCCCTGGTGAAGCCAAACTCAAGTTAGGGGGTAGCCATGCGGGCCACAATGGACTGCGGGATATTCATGCGCAGTTGGGCTCAGACCGCTACTGGCGATTGAGACTGGGCGTTGGTCATCCGGGGCTCAAAGCGGAAGTCGTCAATTGGGTATTGAAGAAACCATCACTGGACCACCGGATTGCAATTGACCAAACCATTGACCGCGCCGTTAAAGCCTTGCCGCATTTTTTGACGGGCGAGATGGACAAAGCAACGATGCTGATTCACACCAGCAAGCCCCCTCGGCCAAAACCTCCAAAACCCGTCGCCGCGACCGACAAGGTTGATACTGAAACGCCTTAGCCCAAAGGACTCATCATGCATCTTCGCCTACTGAGCACTCTTCTTTTAATCGCACTATTCACCGTGCCAACGGGTGCATCGGCGCAAAAGATCTATAGATGCGGAAACACCTACAGTCAACAAGCTTGTCCAGACGGACAGGTCATGCCGGCAGTTCCCCCGCCAGACGCAGCCCGCAAAGGTGAGGTGGATCAAGCGACCCGACGTGATGCTGTGACCGCTGATCGCATGGAGAAATCGCGCCTGCAACAAGAAAAGAAAGACCTTGCGGCCAACACACCAGTCGTCAAGCCGAGCGCATCTAAAGCACCCGAAGTGACGAAACACGCCTCCTCACACAAGAAAAGCCTGTCGAAGACCAAGAAAGAAGAGTTTCGAGCCGTGGTACCGGGGACGACGTCAAGCAAAAAACCAGTCGAAAAAGAAAACGGTCTCGACCGCTGATTCTTAAAAATCAACAGCTAATTCGGACGACGGCCGGGGTAGCGCGCCGAAACCGCGCGTCTACTTTGACTCCGCCTGCAAACGGCGGTATTTCTGCCAAAGCGTTTCCTGATCCTCAATGCAATTGGGATTCACCGGGATACAGGCGACGGGACACACCTGCACGCACTGGGGCTCATCAAAGTGACCCACACATTCGGTGCATTTATTGGGGTCAATCTCGTAGATCTCTTGGCCCAGATAAATGGCCTCATTGGGACATTCGGGCTCGCACACATCGCAGTTGATGCACTCGTCGGTGATGATCAGTGCCATGGCTGCTTTTCCGTGGAGAGATCGAAAGAATTCAGGCGAAATGTCATAGGTGCCATTATCGACGGGCAATGAGACGTCTTGTAAAACACCCTTGCCTCATCAGGGTGACCGCTCGGCCGTCAAATCGCACCGAACAGTCACCTGCTGCACGCTGGATTAACCGTCGATCGCGGCGTTTTCGTCCAATGTATCGGTCGGTTTGACGATCATCACCGGCACCTTGGCGGTGTGCAACACCTCGTTGGACACTGAGCCCAGCAAAGCGCCGCGCAGCGAGCTCATGCCACGGGCACCCATGATGACCATGTCGCACCCATAGCGCTCCAGAATATCGATGATGGTATGGGCCGGGTCGCCCGAGGCCACCTCGGTCTCATAGGCGATTCCCGCTTCTTTCAACAACGCCTCGCCCGGTTGCAAGGTGTGCGCGCCAGCAGCCGCACTCACCTGCTCAATCACGGCGGGGTCGTGGGCCACGACCAATTCATACAAAGTGGCCGGTTCTTGAACGTTGGCCAGCACCGCGCTGGTTGCCAAGCCGTCTTTGGCCAGGCGAATCACCACACGAACCGCTTCTAACGACACTTCCGAGCCATCAATAGGTAACAGTATTTTCATTTTTTCTCCGATGAGTAGGCTGGGGAACTGGCTTCAGGTTAACGCAGAGGTCAGAAGCCGGATGTGACCTGGGTCAATATACGTCAGCGCGTCGGGCGTGGACAGCCCCGAAAAATCACAACGACTTCAATTGCAGCACCTTCTCGAGCAAACGCGCATTCACCGCAGGCGAGACAAAATTATCGACCTCGCCACCCAGCGTGGCGATTTCTCGAACGAACGTGCTGGAGACAAATTGGTACTTGTCGCTGGGCGTCAAGAACACCGTTTCCACGTCGGGCATCAGGGTGCGATTCATGCCCGCCAACTGGAATTCATAGTCAAAGTCAGTGACCGCTCGCAAGCCACGCACCATCGCCTTGCCACCGCGCTCAAGCACAAAGTCACGCAGCAAGCCTGAAAAGCTGGCCACTTCAACATGAGGGTAGTCCTTGACGGATTCACTCACCATCTCCATGCGCTCTGCCAAGGTGAACATGGCCTTTTTATGATGGCCCGCCGCCACGGCAACGATCACGCGTCCAAACAGTTGGGTGGCGCGGCGCACCACGTCTTCGTGGCCGAGGGTCATCGGATCAAACGTGCCCGGGTACACAGCAATGACGTTGTTTGACATGGTTGAAATAGCTCGCAGGTGACGGGGGTGAGAAGGCAAATCAGGCCGCAGGCAATGCCGGCAACCGCTTGAGAATGTGCGCGTGAACCGCGCCGGCTTTCAAATGGCGATGAACAGTCAAGCCAAGGTCTTTGACTTTCTCGTCCGTCCAATGCACAGGCGCCTCCAGGTACACAAACCCATCAGGCGCCACCACACGCGCCGCAGCCGCCAAGGCAGGCTCGAACAGCACCGAGTCAAATGGCGGGTCCAGAAAGATCACGTCCATGCTGGCGGGATTCATTTGCTTCAGGGTGACGATACCGTCACCACGAACCACTTGCGTGGCATCGGCTTTCAATTGAATCTGGGTGCGCTTGAGCTGCGCCACCAAGGCCGTGTCCAGCTCGACGAGCTGAACTTCTTTGGCGCCGCGCGACGCGGCCTCGAAGCCAAGGACACCGGTGCCGGCAAACACGTCAATGCAGCGCCAACCGGTCAAATCCTGGCCGAGCCAATTGAACAGGGTTTCACGCACCCGGTCCGGTGTGGGGCGCAGGCCGGGACGGTCTGCCACAGCCAACTTGGTGCGTTTCCAATCACCCCCAATGATGCGAATTTCATTGGCCAGGGGCGTGGCATGGCGTGGGACGCGGGGTTTACGGGGTAATTCTGATTTCTTTTGCTTCATACCTATAGCTTACCGAAGACGGCGCCCGTCACCCTCACCGCGCAGCACTACGATCCATCGAACACAAACTGTGCGCCTGCCAGTGTGACTAACGGGAGGCTGGACTCGCCCCCAGCACCACCGTCACCATGCGCTCGGGTTGTAGGTGGTGGGCAAAGGCCTGGCGGATGTCTGCCACGCTGACCTTGGCCACAGCTTGCGTCCACGTGTCCAAGTAGTCCAACGGCAAGTTGTTCCAGGCAATGTTGGCCACGTTGTCCAGCAGCTTGCGGTTGCTGTCAATTCGCAAGGCAAAGCCACCAATCAGGTTGTCCTTGGCAGCTTGCAGCTCGGCCTCTGTCGGTCCATTGGCCACAAATTGGGCGATCACGTCCCGCGCCACCTGCACCGCTTGCGCTGCTTGGTCTGGCCGGGTTTGCAGGCCCACGGTAAAGGCACCCGCGTGCAGCGCGGGAGAAAAGTAGCTGTAGGCGCTGTAGCTCAAGCCCCGTTTTTCACGCACTTCATTTGTCAGGCGTGACACGAAACCGCCTCCGCCCAAGATGTAATTGCCCACGGTGAGGGCAAAGTAGTCCGGGTCATCCCGGCGAATACCGGGTTGTCCAATCAGCACCTGGGCCTGAGCCGAGTCAAACGCAATCTGCTGTTCACTGGCTTTCTCCAGAGGCGCAACCTCAGCCACCGCGGGCAAAGCGGGGCAATCGGTGCCGGGCAGGCCCGCTAGCAACTCAGTCACCAGCGAATCGGCTTGCGCCCGGTTCACGGCCCCGACCACGGTGACCTGTGCCTGGCAAGGCCGCACCGACAGCGCGTAGCGTTGGCGCATGTCAGCCGTGCTGATGCGCGCCAAGGTGGCTTCGGTGACCTGCGCGCCATAGGGGTGCGAACCATACACAGCGCTGGAAAAGGCCTGCTGAGCCAGCGTCGCCGGACGAGTATTGGCCTGCCGGATGGCAGCGCTTAAACGCTCGCGTTCGCGCTGCCAGATCGGGTCAGGAAAGGCCGGGGCACTGAGCTGACGGGCGGCGAGTTGCACGGCCTTGGGCAAAAGGTCAGGGTAGGTGAGCGAGCGCAAAGAGAAGCTCAGCCGGTCCTGCGTGGCTGTGGCGCCAAAACCAGCCCCGAGATCGGCCCACGCTTCACTCAAGGCGTTCTCGTCAAGCGCCGGCCGGCCTGGCTGCGCCAAGACGCCTTTGTCGCTCATGGCGGCCATCGTGCTGGCCAATCCGGCTTGCTCGCGCGGGTCGCGCCGGCTGCCAGCGTCAAAATCCAGCTGCACGTCCACCATGGGAATCACCGGGCTTTCCAGCAAAAACACCTTGGCGCCACTGGCTTGGACCCAGTGCTGAATGGGAATGCCAGCGATGGCATTTTGTGAGCCAAATAGGCCGATTGCGCAGGCAGTGATTGCGGGAGCAGCTATCTTTTTAATAGTATTCATAGTTCACTCAGGTCTCAGTGGCGCAAACCGGCTGTGGGCTTTCGGGCGGGGCGTTGGGTGTTCAAGGGCTGCGGCAGCAATTCGGCCACGGTCAACTGGTCGTCGCCAAAATACCGCGCGGCCACCGACTGAACTTGCTCGGAAGTCACCGCCCGCAGGCGCTCCACCAAACGCTCGCCGGCGTCCAGCGGCAGGCCCTGAACCCACTGATTGCCCAGCTCTCGAGCCTGGTTGAACACCGAGTCGAGCTTGTAAATTTCATTGGACACCCACTGGGTTTTGACCCGCGCCAGTTCGGCCTCCGAGACACCTTCGGTCGCAATGCGGCTCACTTGCGCGCGCAAGGCGCTCTCCACCTGCGCCGCCGTCTGGCCCTTGGCCGGCACACCGGTCAGCATGAAGAGTTGGGGCCCCCGGCCCCACAAGCCGTTGTAGGCACCGGCACTGTCGGCCACGCGCCCATCACCCTGGACCAAAGCGCGCTCCAGGCGCGCGCCGCTGTAGCCATCCAGCACAGCGGCCAACACGGTCAGCGCCAAGGCGTCACCATCGTCCGCCGACAGCGGGGTAGCCGGCTCAGCCAGAGACTGAACGCCCGGCACTTTGAAGGCCAGCGTCAACGAGGCCTGCTCCGCCGGCGCCTTGAATGCCAAGCGCCGCATGCCGACCTGTTCGGGTTCGGTACGCGGCTTGCGAGTGGGCACGGCCCGGGCCGGGACGGCCGCATAGTATTTTTCAGCCCATTGGTGCACTTGGGCCACGTCCACGTCACCCGCGACCACAATGGCGGCATTGGCCGGCACGTACCAGCGCTGGTAAAAAGCGCGGGCGTCATCAGGGGTCATCGCCTCCAGATCACTCATCCAACCCACGATGGGGCGGTGGTAAGGAGAGGCCACAAACACCGTGGCATTCAGTGCCTCTTGCATGAGCGCCTGGGGGTTGTCTTCGGTGCGAAGGCGACGCTCCTCCTTGACCACCTCCAGCTCTTTGCGAAATTCGTCGTCGCTCCACGTATTGTTGGCAAAGCGGTCGGCCTCCAACTGCATCACGTCTTCGAGCTTGTTGGCCGGAATCTGCTGGTAGTAGCCGGTGTAGTCCTTGCTGGTGAAGGCGTTCTCGCGCCCGCCCAAAGCCGCCACCCGTCTTGAAAACTCACCCGGCTTTAAGGTTTTTGTGCCTTTGAACAGCATGTGCTCCAGCACGTGAGCCACGCCGGAGGTCCCGTCCACTTCGTCCATGGCGCCCACCCGCACCCAGAGCATGTGCACGGCCGTGGGCGCACGCCGGTCGGGTTTGACGATCAAGGTGAAGCCGTTGGAGAGCGTGAATTGTTGGACCGGGGGAGCCGTTTGGGCCTGCGCGGTGGGGGTGAACCACAGGCTGAAAAACAACGGTAAAAAAGGCAGTAGGCGGTGGAGTGGTCGTTTCATAGAATGGTGTGATTCTAAAAACCCACCAAATGTTCAGTTTTTTCAAAAAAAAGCCCCCTGCCCCGACGCCACCCAGCGCGCCGACTGAGGTAACCCCACCGGTTGCCACGCCCGTTCTTCCCCCCACAACGAGCCCCCCGCCCCCTGCTGCGCCAGCACCCGCAGCCGCCAAACCACCCCAGCCCCCGGCGCCCGCCGTGGTGCCGTCCACGCTCACCCTGCCGACCGCCGCTGTGGCGCCCCTCAGCACGGGAGAGCGTCAATCCTGGCTGAGCAAGCTCAAGGCCGGACTGCGCAAGACTGGCGCCAGCATCGCCAGCGTCTTCACCGGCACCAAGATTGACGATGCGCTGTATGAAGACCTGGAATCAGCCTTGCTGATGGCAGACACAGGGGTCAAAGCGACAGAGCACCTGCTGGAAGACCTGAAACGCCGGGTCAAAGAGGCCAAGGTCACCGACCCGGCCGCCGTCAAGGGCTTGTTGATTGAATCCATCACCCAGCTGCTGGCGCCGCTGGAAAAGCAACTGGTGGTGGGCGAATTCAAACCCACGGTCATCATGGTGACGGGCGTCAACGGCGCGGGCAAAACCACCTCCATTGGCAAACTCACCCGCCATCTGTCCAACCAGGGCGCCTCGGTGCTCTTGGCAGCGGCCGACACCTTTCGGGCCGCGGCGCGGGAGCAACTCAGCGTCTGGGCTGAGCGCACCACGGTGGAGATCATTAGCCAGCAAGGCGGTGACCCCGCCGCCGTCAGCTTTGATGCCGTCGCTGCCGGCAAGGCCCGTGGCCGCGATGTGGTGCTGGTGGACACGGCCGGACGCCTGCCCACCCAGCTTCACCTGATGGAAGAGCTGCGCAAGATCAAGCGCGTGGTGCAAAAAGCCGATGCCTCCGCCCCCCACGAAGTGCTGCTGGTGATTGACGGCAACACCGGGCAAAACGCGCTCTCCCAGGTCAAAGCCTTTGACGACGCCCTGCAACTCACCGGCCTGATCGTGACCAAGCTGGACGGCACCGCCAAAGGCGGCGTGCTGGCCGCCATCGCCCGCGAGCGCCCCATTCCCGTGTATTTCGTCGGCGTGGGTGAGAAGCTCGAAGACCTGGAGACTTTCAACGCCCGGGAATTCGCACAAGCCTTGCTGTCTTAGCCGCGCACAGCGTGCGGCCCCTGTAAGAAATGGACCCATGGGGCGACTCATGGCTTGCTCACACTACTTCCGTAATGACCATGACCCCAATTTCTCGCACGCCCCGCGCCACTTTTGCCTCGCCGTCACTCAGCCGTCGCAGTGCGCTGGCGCTGCTGGCCGCCTCGCTGACCACGCCTTTGTGGGCCCAAACCGCACCGGCATGGAGCGCGATTGAGAAAAAAGCCCGCGGCCAAACGGTGTATTTCAACGCCTGGGCCGGCAGCCAGAACATCAACGCCTACCTGCAATGGGCGGCCTCGGAAGTCCAGAAGCGTTACGGCGTGAAGGTGGAACACGTCAAGATCACCGACACGGCCGAAGTGGTCAAACGGATTCGCAGTGAAAAAGCCGCTGGCAAGGTGACCGACGGCTCGGTGGACATGGTCTGGATCAATGGCGAAAATTTTGCCACCATGAAACGAGAAGCCCTGCTGTTTGGCCCCTTCGCCGAGAGTTTGCCCAACTTCGCCTTTGTGGACGTCAAAGGCAAGCCCACCACCCGACTCGACTTTTCTGAACCGGTTGAAGGGCTGGAAGCCCCGTGGGGCATGGCACAGCTGACCTTTTTTGCCGACAGCAAACGCGTACCCGCCCCTCCTCGCAGCATGAATGAGCTGCTGAGCTTTGCGAAGGCGAACCCGGGTCGCGTCAGCTACCCGCGCTTGCCAGACTTTCATGGCACCACCTTCATCAAGCAGGCTTTGCTGGACACCAACCCGGACCGCAGCGCCATTTACAAACCCGTGACCCCTGAGGCGCTGGCCAAAGCAGGCGCTCCGCTGTGGGCGTTTCTGGATGCGCTGCACCCTCACCTGTGGCGATCGGGCAAGCAGTTCCCGCAAAACGCGTCCGCCATTCGCCAGATGATGGCCGACGGCGAGCTCATGTTGGCACTGACCTTCAACCCCAATGAAGCAGCCAACGAAATAGCCGCTAGCCGGCTTCCTGCCAGCGTCAAAAGCTATCAGTTTGATAGTGGCACCATTGGCAACACGCACTTTCTGGCCATCCCCTTCAACGCCCCGGCCAAAGAAGGTGCACAGGTCTTGATCAACTTCCTGCTCAGCCCCGAGGCCCAAGCCCGCAAGGCAGACATCAACCAATGGGGCGACCCCACGGTGCTCGCGCTGGACAAACTGCCTGCCGCGGATCGGGCCCGCTTCACGGGCCAGTCCGCTCCCGGCCAAGTCACCCAGGTGGCCCCCGTCTTGCCTGAACCGCACGGCAGTTGGGTGGGTGCGCTGGAGCAGGAATGGCTCAAGCGCTACGGCAGGTAAAAAGACTCGCCCGTAGCGCCCTGCGCGTGTTTACACTCCCCGCATGTCTCAACTTGTCGACAACCTGGCCAACCTGACGTCTCTGCGAGACCGTGATGCTTTGGACATTGCGCTGGTCAGCGCTATCAATGATTTGCTTCAGCCTGAAACAACCGCCATTGCTCGCAAGGTTGGCAGTGAGGGAAACGAGCGCTGGCTCTGCAGTGCCCAAATGACGAGCCAGCAGGCGGTGCCCACGTTTGATGCGTCGTGGACAGACTTGGCTAACCTGCCGCCTTTGGCGGACTTCCCCATGCGCCAGCAAGTTGGCGCCTCGGGAAAGATGGCTCGCGCAGGAACCAGCCCCGACATCACGGCCTTTTCTGTGGTCGGCTCGCCCGGCACGACGGGGATTCTTGAACTCGGCACGCGTGAGCCCTTGTCTGACGAGTCAATTCGAATCATTGAAGGCGTGCTTCGCCTCTATGCCAACTTCCATAGCCTGTTGGACTATGGCGAGCGCGACGCACTGACCGAGCTGTTGAATCGAAAAACCTTTGACGGTGCTTTTCTGAAAGCCACTCTGGAGCAAAAGCAGGTCGTCCCTGCGGCCCATGACGAACGTCGCGATTTCTCTCCCTGTGGCACCTATTGGCTGGTCATGATCGACATTGACCACTTCAAACGCGTGAACGACACCTTTGGCCACCTCATTGGCGATGAGGTTCTCTTGCTTTTGGCCCGGCTCATGCGCTCCACGTTTCGATTCAGCGACCAGCTCTATCGTTTCGGCGGCGAGGAGTTTGTCGTGTTGATGCGGTGCAATGGTGAAGCTGAAGCGGCGGCTGTCCTTGAACGCATGCGTCTGAACACCGAGAACTTTCAGTTCCCTCAGGTCGGTCACATCACGATCAGCACCGGATTCACCGAAATCAAGACAGGTGACACCCCCAGCGGCGCTTTCGAGCGATCTGACAAGGCCGTTTATTACGCCAAAGAACACGGACGCAACCAGGTGTGCAGCTATGGCGCGCTCGTGGCCCGCGGTGAGCTGATTGAGCAAACCGCCATTGAAGGCGAGATGGAACTGTTTTGACCGGACGCCGCTGAATCGCCAGCCTGCTTGGCCTTGCCAAACGCCAGCCCAAGCCATGGCGCTGTGCGGCAGGCCACCCCCTCACACTGGGTACACTTGCCCGCCATGAATACCCTGCTCCCCCGAATTGAAATTGAAAGCGCCCCGCAGCCCACGGCTGCCGTCATCTGGCTGCACGGCCTGGGCGCTGACGGCAATGACTTTGCCAACCTGGTTCCTGAACTGGATTTGAGCGCCTGCCCGCCGATCCGCTTCATCTTTCCCCACGCCCCGACGCTGCCCGTCACCATCAATGGCGGCTATGTCATGCCGGCCTGGTACGACATTCGCGGGGCAGACCTCGTCAGCCGCCAGGACGCTGAAGGCATCCAAAAATCAGCGCTGGCCATTTCGGCCTTGATCGAGAACGAAATCTCCCGTGGCATTGCGGCAGAAAACATCGTGCTGGCCGGATTTTCACAAGGCTGCGCGATGGCGCTGCACACCGGCTTGCGTTTTCCAAAGCGATTGGCGGGTGTCATGGCCTTGTCGGGCTACCTGCCCTTGGCCGAGACGTTTGCAGCAGAGCGCCATGCGGCCAACGCCGCCACCCCCATTTTCATGGCCCATGGCAGCCAGGACCCCGTGGTGGTGCCCGCCCGAGGCGAGGCGTCGCGCGACCTGCTGACCAGCTTGGGCTACGCGGTGCATTGGCACACCTACCCCATGCCTCACAGCGTGCACCCCCGTGAAGTGGCCGATATTTCGACCTTTTTGACCACCGTACTGGCCCAGCGCCCGGCCGCTCACTGATTGACGCTTTAGAGAGACATGACACATCAAGGCAATGAAGCGGTGCTGGGCATCGACTTTGGCACCTCCAACTCGGCTGCCGCACTGATTGGCGCCAACGGTCAACTGAACGTGATTCCCCTGGAGGGCCACACCAGCGCCATGCCCACGGCGCTGTATTTTTCACAAGAAGACGGGCGCATTGAGTACGGCTCGGTGGCGCTGGCCACCTACCTGAAAGCCGCGCAAGAGCAGGTGATGGGCGGACGCTTGATGCGCTCCATCAAGAGCCTGCTGGGCAGCAAGTTGATGGAGGAGCAGACGCTGGTCAACGGCGAGTTACTGAGCTTCTTTGACATCGTGGTGCTTTTCTTCAAAGAACTGAAAGCCCGCTCGGAGGCCCATGTCGGTCACCCGGTGCACCGCACCATGCTGGGCCGCCCTGTGCATTTTGTCGATGACAACCCCGAGCGTGATGCGCTGGCGCAATTAACACTTGCCAAAGCGGCTCACGCGGCTGGTTTTGAGTCGGTGGCGTTTCAGCTGGAGCCCATTGCAGCCGCTTTCGATTACGAGCGCCGGGTCACCCGCGACACCACCGTGCTGGTGGTGGACATTGGCGGCGGCACCTCGGACTTCACCGTCATTCAACTCGGCCCCGACCGGCAGCAACAAAGCGACCGCAGCGCTGACATTTTGGCCACCACCGGCGTGCACTTGGGCGGCACCGACTTTGACCGGCTGTTGAATCTGGGTTGCGTGATGCCGTTTTTGGGCCTGGCCCACACCGGCCCCAATGGGCGCGAGGTGCCCAACAGCGTCTTCTTTGACCTGTCGACTTGGCACCTCATCCACCACGCCTACTCGCGCAAAAGCATGCACCACGCCACGGAGTTATGGCGCTCTTACACCGACCGCCGCCTGCACCAGCGCCTGATGCATGTGCTGCAAGAGCGGCAAGGGCACCAAATTTTGACGCACGTCGAAAACGCCAAAATTGATTGTTCCATGTCCAACGCTTCGGCCAACATTGACCTGGACTGCATCGAAGCGGCGTTGACCGCTGACCTGTCGCCGCAAGCGCTGCAGACCTTGCTCGGACAGCCTTTGGCGGCCATCGTGCGCTGTGCCCAAGACTGTGTCGCGCAGGCGGGCGTTTCCACGGTGGACGTGGTCTACCTCACGGGCGGCTCATCTGCATTGGCGCCATTGGTCCAAGGGCTGCAACTGGCCTTTCCCGGCGCGCAGATGGTCAAGGGCGACCGATTTGGCGGCGTTGCTGCCGGTCTGGCTTGGGCGGGTCACGTCGCTGGCGCCCACTGACCATGGCCACCACCCCGGTCCGGCGCAATGACCGACGGGTGGCGCTGGTGCTCTTGGTGGCACTGGCGATCCCCCTGCTGTGGTCGGCCTGGGCGGCACTTCAGGGGGCGTTTGACTGGGCGGCCTGGCGTGATTTGTGGGCCGACACCCAGACTTGGCCCGCCGTTTACCTGACGCTGTTCACTGGCTTGCTGGCCAGTGGTTTGGCGATGGCGTTGGCCGCGTGGCTTTTATCCCACCATTTTCCGGGTCGCCAGTGGGCCCGACTGGTGCGGCTCTTGGGCCCGCTGCTGGCGGTTCCCCACGCGGCTTTCGCCATTGGTCTGGCCTTTCTGATCGCCCCCAGTGGTTGGTTGTTGCGCGCCCTGTCCCCGTGGGCCACCGGGCTGGACGCACCGCCACCATGGCCCACCACCCAAGACCCGTGGGGTCTGGGCCTGGTGCTGGTGCTGGTGGCCAAAGAGGTGCCTTTTCTGCTGTGGGCTGCGGCCACCCAGTTACAGCGTGCCGACGTGGCCCACACCTGGATGCGCGAACTGCAGGCCGCCCGCACCATGGGTTACTCACCTCGCACCGCCTGGTGGCGCGTGCTTTGGCCGCAACTGTGGCCACGCCTGCGCTGGCCCATGTTGGCGGTGCTGGCCTATAACCTGACGGTGGTGGACATGGCCTTGGTGATTGGCCCCACCTCCCCCCCCACCTTGGCGGTGCTGGCCTGGCAATGGTTGCTGGACGCAGACGTGGCCCGCAACGCCCAAGGCACAACCGCCGCCTGGCTGCTGGCCGCCTTGGTGGTCGGCGTGGCCCTGCTGCTGTGGCCCTTGCCCCGGCTGGCGCGCTGGCGCAGCCGCTGGACGACGGGCGCCCGCGGCGCCTTGCCGCTCGCCCGAAGTGGCGTTGGGCGTTTCGCCTGGGGCGGCATGTTGAGCCTCTACCTGGCCGTCATGCTCGCGCTGGCCGTGGGCAGCGTGTCGGGGTTTTGGCCCTTCCCGTCTCTTTTGCCCGAAACATGGACGTGGCGGGCCTGGACCTCAGTTTGGAGCAGCCTGGACACCGTGGGCACCACCTTGACCTTGGCGCTGGCCAGTGCGGTGGCCGCGCTGGTCTGGTCGGTGGCCTGGCTGGAGTGCGCCCCGCCTCAGTGGATTGAACCGATGCGCCGGGTGATTTACCTGCCCCTCATTCTGCCGCCGGTGCTGTGGGTCGTGGGGGTGCATGGGCTCACGCTGACCTGGGGGGTGGATGCCACCTGGTCCGGCGTGTGGTTGGCGCACACCCTGGCCGCGCTGCCCTACGTGTTGATTGCCCTGAGCCCGGCTTACACCGGCTTTGACCCGCGTTTTCGCCAGGTTTGCGCCACCTTGGGTCAGGGGCGCTGGACGTTTTTGTGGCGAGTCAAATGGCCGCTCTTGCGTGCTGCGCTCACGGCTGCGTTTGCCATTGGTTTTTCGGTCAGCGTTGCGCAGTACCTGCCGACTTTGTTTGTGGGCGCCGGACGATTGAGCACGGTGACCACCGAGGCCGTCACGCTGGCCGCAGGTGCACAACGGTCCCTGACAGCCGCTTACGCTTGGTTACAGTGGTTACTACCGGTCTTGATTTTTGGTCTGGCGGCCCGGGCGGGGCAAGCCAGACGCTTTCGATCGACGCGCAAGCGTTAAACCACGCCGAGGCTTGTGGCGCGATGCAGCGCCCCGCAATCACCGCCAGGGCTCAAGCGCAACAAGGCGCAAACATCATCTCCTTGGAGGCGTCAAACCGTGGCGCGCCCCCTCATGTTGCTGGACAATAATGGGACATGCAATCCCTGCCCCTCCATGCCTGACAGCCCTGTCCCCAACCCAACCCAATTGACGCCGGGCGCGACGCCGGATCAATTGCAACTGGCGCTGCGCCAGCAAGAAGTCATTCTCGAAACGGCCGGGGTTGGGATTGTGTTCATCAAGGATCGCACCGTCCTTCGCTGCAACCAGCGCTTTGCGCAGATTTATGGCGGCACGGAAGCCGCCGACATGCTGGGCACCAGCAGTGTTTCGCTCTACCCCGACGTCAAATCCTTTTACAGCCTGGGAAAAGCGGCCTTTGCCGTCATGACCCAAGGTTTGACCTACAAATCCGAGGTGCTGATGCGCCGTCGCGATGGCGCGCTGTTCTGGTCTCACCTGACGGGCAAGCTGGTGAACCCTGCCAACACGGCTGAGGGCTCCATCTGGATCATTGACGACATTCACGAAGAAAAACAGGCCCAGGAATGACTGCAGGCCAGCCTGGCGGAGCAAAACCTCATTCTCGACAACGCCATGGTGGGCATTGTGTTTCTGCACAACCGCCACCTCACGCGCGGCAACAGCCAGTTTGAGACCCTGTTGGGCTACGCACCCGGTGAGTTGCAAGGCCAATCCACTCGAATTTGGTACCTGAGCGAGCAAGATTGGCTGGATGCGGGCACCCGCTGCTACGAACCCATGGCACAAGGCCGGGCGTTTGAGGCCGAAATGGTGTTGCGCAAAAAAGATGGCTCGCCCGTTCATTGCGCCGTCAACGCCAAAGCCATTGACCCCACCGATCTCTCCAAAGGCTCGATCTGGATCGTGCTGGACGTGGACGCCAGAAAAAAAGCAGAGCTGGCCTTGGAAGATGCCCGCGATGGGCTGGAAAAGTTGGTGGCAAGCCGCACACTGGAACTCAGCCGAACCGTTGCCGAGCTTGAAAAGAAAGCCATTGCCCAAAAAGCAGCTGAGGCACAGATTCAACAACTCGCCCATTTTGACCCGTTGACCGGACTGCCCAACCGCCTTTTACTCCAGGACCGCTGCATTCAGGCGCTAAGTTTGGCCGAGCGCTCCCACCAGTCCGTGGCCCTGATGTTCATTGATTTGGACCATTTCAAAAACATCAACGACTCCCTGGGCCATCAGGTGGGGGACGAGGTGTTGGTGGAGTTGTCCAAGCGCCTGAAAACCCATGTGCGCGAGGAAGACACTGTTGCGCGACTGGGCGGCGACGAATTTATCCTGCTGATCCCCAACGCCGACTCCCTGGGTGCCGCCCATGTGGCCGAAAAGCTGATTGAAGCGGCCATGCTGCCGCTGAACGTGGGGCATCACGAACTCACGGTCACCCCCTCTATTGGCATTGCCATTTACCCCAAGGATGGGACGGACCTGGACTCGCTGTCCAAGTGCGCCGATGCCGCCATGTACCGGGCCAAAGAAGACGGCCGCAACAGCTACCGCTTCTTCACCTCGGAGTTGCAAGCTGTGTCAGACCGCACCCTGATGCTGGACAACGCCCTGCGCCGCGCTCTGGAACGCGATCAGTTGACGCTCCAGTACCAGCCCCAGATTGACCTCCACACCAACCAGATCATTGGGGCCGAAGCCTTGCTGCGCTGGCATCACCCCGAGCTGGGCCCTGTCTCACCGGCAGAATTCATCCCGATTGCCGAAAGCAGCGGGCTGATCCTGCCCATTGGAGAGTGGGTGGTGCGCACGGCCGTGAAGCAACTCTCACGATGGCTCAAAAGCGGCATGCAGCCGCTCACCATGTCGGTGAACCTGTCAGCGGTTCAGTTCCGGCATGCCGATTTGCCAGACCTAGTGTCCCGCATTCTGAGCGATGCAGGCCTGCCCCCGCACCTGTTGGAGCTGGAGCTGACGGAAGGGGTGGCCATGAGCAACCCGCTCAAAGCCATCGCCGTCATGGACGACCTGCACCAGCGGGGGATTCGTTTGTCGATTGACGATTTTGGAACCGGCTACTCATCACTGAGTTACCTCAAGCGTTTCAAGATCTACAAACTCAAAATTGACCAGTCTTTTGTGCGCGAAATCACGACCGACCCGGACGACAAGGCCATTGTGGGCGCCATCATCAGCCTGGCCAGCAGCATGGGCATGAAAACCATTGCCGAAGGCGTGGAAACCGGGGGGCAGTTGGAATTTCTGAGAAGCGAGGGCTGTGACGAGGTGCAAGGCTACTATTTCAGCCGCCCTTTGACCCCGTCTGACTTTGAGCGCTTTGCCTGCGAGCGAAGCGCTCAGCCGGCCGCCGGCCAGCCCTGAGCGCCGAGCCGCCACGCAGGCGGCTCTGGATTACTTGGCGGCAGGCGTTTTGGCTGCGGTGATGCCCAAGCGCTTGGAGAGCGACGCTTCCAGCAGTTTGACTTTCGGGTTGATCACATCCTGCGTTTCAGCCACCAGTTTTTCAACCAACGCTTTTTGCATGTCACCCCCCAAAGCCACAAACTTGCGGTTCACGGGTGACTCGATGATGGCGATCAGATCTTTCAGTTCCTGCTCGGTGAACTTCTCGTCAATCAGCGCGCCCACGGTGGACGGTGCCAGTTTGAGCGCGCGCTCAGTGACCAAGGGAACCGCTTCGTCCAGGTACTTCTTCAAGTCAGCTTGCATGTCTTTGGCCACGGCTTCACGCTTGTCCAGGGTCACACGAGCCTGCAAGGCCAGGCCGGCCTGCTGCACCATCACGGCGGCGGGCCGCTCGGCCAGGGCACGGGCGGCCGTTTCAATGCCAGGTTGCTGCAGTTGCAAGACCTTGGCCACCAGCTCTTTTTTAGCGGCACTGGACTCGGCCTGCGCGACACCGCTCAAGGCCATCAAGGGCACCATGGCCAGTACGATCAATTTTTTCATGTGATGTTCTCCCGAAAGGTAATTCCAAACAATTGCCCTGATCCAGAGTGATCAGGCGTGAAACCATTATCCTCCTGCCACGCCTGCCGATTCTGAGCCCCTGTCGGGTGCGCGCCCCCTACGCCTTTCAACGAGAGTTTCATGAGCCTTGACATCACGCTGACCCAGCTTCACACCCCTTCCAGCACCCTGCTCCAGGGTTTCACGCTGCAGGTGCCCCCGGGGGTGATTCACACCGTCATGGGCGCCAGTGGGTCCGGCAAATCCAGCCTGTTGGCTGCCATTTGCGGCACGCTGCCCGACCAGGTGCAGTTTGAGGGCCGCATCACCCTGAATGGCACCCGCATTGACACCCTGCCGACCGAGAAACGCCAGGTGGGCATTCTGTTTCAAGAAGACTTGCTGTTTGCCCACATGACGGTGTTTGAGAATCTGCTGTTTGCCCTGCCCCCCGGCCCCAAGGCCCAGCGCGTGGCCGCCGTGACGCAAGGGCTGGAAGATTTGGAGATGGCCGCGTTTGCCCAGGCCGATCCGGCCACCTTGTCGGGCGGGCAACGGGCACGCGTGGCCTTGATGCGCGCGCTGCTGGCCCAGCCCCAGGCGCTGCTGCTGGACGAGCCGTTTTCAAAGCTGGACGCGGCCTTGCGCGAGCGCATGCGTGACTTTGTTTTCAAAACTGTAAGAAAACGAAGCATCCCCGTACTAATGGTCACACATGATGTTTCTGACATCGCCGACCCCCACCATTTGACCCAGCTTTAAGCCACCCATGCTCGACCGAACCGCCACTGCCCTGATCAAACCCGCCGTCCAAGGGCTGGCCTCGGTCTTGTTTCGCGTCGGGTTTACGGCCAACCAGATCACGGTGGCCGGTTTTTCCTTGGGAATTTTTGCTGCTGTTTTGATAGCTAATGGCGCTTATATGATGGGCGCTGCAGCCCTATTAACCTCCAGACTTCTGGACGCACTGGATGGCGCCGTGGCCCGCATGAGCCGGGCCACCGACCAAGGCGGTTTCCTCGACATCGCGCTGGACTTTCTGTTTTACGCCAGCATTCCCCTGGCCTTTGCCATTGCCGACCCACTCAACAACGCCCTGCCCGCCGCCGTGCTGCTGGCCGCGTTCATTGGCACCGCCACCAGCTTTCTGGCCTTTGCCGCCATTGCCGCCAAACGCGGCTTGAACAGCCTGGACTACCCCGACAAATCGTTTTACTTCCTTGGCGGCTTGACGGAAGCCACCGAAACCCTGGCCTTCTTTGTGGCCATGTGCTTCTGGCCCGAGCACTTCGACATCCTGGCTTACGTGTTTTCCGCCCTGTGTGCGGTGACGATTGCCACCCGCCTCTGGTGGGGTTGGCGGGCGTTTGCATAAATATTTTTTAACCAAGTGAATACTGATGAACAAGAAAAAAATCGGTCTGATCGTCCTGGTGCTGGCCCTGGTGGCCACCTTTTTTGCACTGGACTTGGGCCGCTACCTGAGCCTGGACTATTTGAAAAGCAGCCAGTCTGCGTTTGAGTCCTTGTACGCCGAGCAGCCCTTGCTGGTGATTGGCACCTATTTCGCCATCTACGTGGCCGTGACCGCTTTGTCCGTGCCGGGCGCGGTGATCATGACCCTGGCCGGTGGCGCCATTTTTGGCACGCTGTGGGGCACGGTGATTGTGTCGTTTGCCTCCAGCCTGGGCGCCACCCTGGCGTTTCTGGCGGCGCGTTTTGTGTTGCGCGACAGCATTGAAGCCCGCTTTGGTGCTCGCCTGGCTGAATTCAACAAAGGCGTTGAAAAAGAAGGTGCGTTTTACCTCTTTACCTTGCGCCTGGTGCCGCTGGTGCCCTTCTTTGTCATCAACCTGCTGATGGGTCTGACGAAGATGAAAACCCTCACCTTCTACGCCGTGAGCCAACTTGGCATGCTGGCCGGCACCGCTGTGTACGTGAATGCGGGCACGCAACTGGCCCAGCTGGATTCACTGCAAGGCATTCTGAGCCCCGGTTTGATTGGCTCGTTTGTGCTGCTGGGCATCTTCCCGCTGCTGGCGCGCAAAGTCACCGAAATCTTGAAAGGTCGCCAGGTCTATGCCCGCTGGGCGCATGTCAAGCCCAAGTCGTTTGACCGCAACCTGATCGTCATTGGTGGCGGTGCGGGTGGCCTCGTGTCGGCCTACATTGCCGCAGCCGTCAAAGCCAAGGTCACCCTGATCGAGGCGCACAAAATGGGCGGCGACTGCCTGAACTACGGCTGCGTGCCCAGCAAAGCCCTCATCAAAAGCGCCAAGCTGGCCCACCAGATGAACAACGGCGCCAAGTACGGCCTGTCTGACACCACACCGTCGTTCAGCTTCAAGGCCGTGATGCAGCGCATTCACGACGTGATTGCCGCCATCGAGCCGCATGACAGCGTGGAGCGCTACACCAGCCTGGGCGTGGAAGTGCTGCAGGGCTACGCCAAGATCGTCAACCCCTGGACGGTTGAGATTGCCCTGAACGACGGCAGCAAGCAGGTGCTGACCAGCCGCGCCATCGTGATTGCCGCTGGCGCCCGCCCCTTTGTGCCGCCGCTGCCCGGTCTGAACGACGTGGGCTACGTGACCAGCGACAACCTGTGGGACGAATTTGCCAAGCTGGACGACATTCCCAAGCGCCTGGTGGTGCTGGGTGGCGGCCCCATTGGTTGCGAACTGGCGCAAAGCTTTGCCCGCCTCGGCGCGCAAGTCATGCAGGTCGAGATGGCGCCGCGCATCATGGGCCGTGAAGACGAAGAGGTCTCCGTTCTGGCCAAAGCCGCGCTGCAGGCCGATGGCGTGCAGGTGCTCACCGGCCACAAGGCCTTGCGCTGCGAAAAGGTGGGCGATGTCAAAACCATCATCGTGGAGCATGAAGGCAAAGAGATTCGCCTCGAATTTGACGCCCTGCTGTGTGCCGTGGGCCGCGTGGCGCGCCTCACCGGCTACGGCCTGGAAGAACTGGGGATCGAGACCCAGCGCACCGTGCCCACCAACGAGTACCTGCAAACCATTTACCCCAACATCTACGCCGCTGGCGACGTGGCCGGGCCCTACCAGTTCACCCACGTGGCCGCGCATCAGGCCTGGTACACGGCGGTCAACGCGCTGTTTGGCGACTTCAAGAAGTTCAAGGCCGACTACCGCGTCATCCCTTGGGCGACCTTCATCGACCCCGAGGT
This sequence comes from uncultured beta proteobacterium, assembly GCA_963781205.1. Taxonomy (GTDB): domain Bacteria; phylum Pseudomonadota; class Gammaproteobacteria; order Burkholderiales; family Burkholderiaceae_C; genus Rhodoferax. The sequence goes on from CAWAFG010000028.1 coordinate 69,287, forward strand.
GGCACGGGTGGGTCTGAACGAGACCGACGCCAAAGAGAAAAATGTGCCCTACACGGTGACCAAGTACGGCATCGACGATTTGGACCGCGCCATTGCCGACAGCGAAGCCCACGGCTTTGTGAAAGTGCTCACCGTGCCGGGCAAAGACACCATTTTGGGCGTCACCATCGTCGGCACCCATGCCGGTGACTTGCTGGCCGAGTACGTGCTGGCCATGAAACACGGCTTGGGCTTGAACAAGATTCTGGGCACCATCCACACCTACCCGACGATGGCCGAAGCCAACAAGTACGCCGCCGGGGAGTGGAAGCGCGCCCACCAGCCGAAAAAGCTGCTGGAATGGGTCGCCAAGTACCACGACTGGAAGCGCGGTTGAGTCGCCACCCGATGAAGACGCGCCGCCAGCTGAATAGAGATGCTATTTATTTAATAGCTGGCTGCGCACTACTGACGGGCGCTAGCGGGTCTTTTTCCTTCGAAAATCCAGCCATAACCCAGCTGACCGCTTTCGAAGGCGAAGGCCCCCAGATCCTGAACCCCGCCTGGCGCTTGAGCGTTCTGCCCGCAGACAAAGGCATTGCGCCCAGCCGCTTTGAGCGAGTGGTGGTGGACGGCGTGGCTGCCCTCAAGGTCAGCACGGACGCCTCCTACGGCGTCTTGTCCCACCCCTGGCAAGGCGCCACACCCGCCACCTTGAGCTGGCGCTGGCGCGTGGACCAGCCCTTGGCAAACGCTGACTTGAGCACCAAGACCGGCGACGACGCCGCCCTCAAAGTGTGTGTGATGTTTGACCAACCCACGGCAGACATTCCCTTCTTCCAACGAACCGGTCTGTCCCTGGCGCGCTCGGTCACCGGCCAAGATCTGCCTAGCGCCACGCTTTGCTACGTGTGGGACCCGCGTGACGCCGAAGGCACGGCCGGCAGCAACCCCTACACCGCTCGCGTGCGCTACATCGTGCTGGGCGGCCCCGGCGCTGCGCTGGGCCAGTGGAGCACCCAAAAACGCCGGGTGGCAGACGACTTTCAGCGCCTCTTTGGCAAGGAAAGTCCCCGCACCCCGCCCGTCACCGCCGTGGCGATTGGGGCCGACAGCGACAATACGCGGGGGCACAGCCTGGCCTACATCAGCCAGTTGCGCTGGTTGCCCTGAAGAATTCAAGTCGCGGCACCCGCCGCGCCTATCAGCCTTGATACGGATGTTGTTGACATGAAAAAACTGGTGTTGTTGGGTGCGGGTCACGCCCATGTGCACGTTCTCTCCACCCTGGCGGCCAAGCCGCTGCCTGGCGTGCAGGTCACGCTGGTGGCGCCGTTTCCGCGCCAGCTCTACTCGGGCATGGTGCCGGGTTTTGTGGCCGGCCACTACACGCTGGACGAATGCGTCATTCAGCTAGAACCACTGCTCAAAGGCACCGACATCACCTGGCTGCCCCGCAGCGTCACCGCGCTGGACGCCAACGCCCGAACCGTCACCCTGGACGATGGCAGCACCGTGGACTTTGACTGGCTGTCCGTCAACACCGGGCCGGTGCAAGACCGCCAAAAGACCGACGCCATGATGCCCGGCGCCCGCGAGCACGGCCTGTTTGTGCGCCCCATCGAATCTTTCGGCGCCTTGTGGCCGCAAGTGTTGGAAATGGCGCAGTCCAAACCCCTGCGCCTGGCCGTGATTGGCGGCGGTGCCGCTGGCATTGAGTTGTGCATGGCGGTGCGCCAGCGCCTGCCCAAGGCCTCGGTCACCCTCATCAACGGCAGTGGCGAACTGGCCGCCAGCTACCCCGACGGTGTGCGCCAGCGCGTTGCGCAAGCCCTGAAAAAGCGCGGCATCATCGTGTTGTTCGAGCGCGCCAGCCGCATTCAAGCCGGCGAGGTCACGCTGGAAAGCGGCGCCACCCTGGCCTGCGACGTGCCCATCATTGCCACCGGCGCCCAAGCCCCCGCCTGGCTCGCCACCAGTGGGCTGGCCTTGGATGAACAAGGTTTCATGGCGGTAGACGCCTTTCAGCGCTCACCCAGCCACGACCACATCTTTGCCGCCGGCGACGTCAGCACCCGCATCGACCAGCCCCTGCCCCGCAGCGGCGTCTACGCCGTGCGCGCCGGCCCCGCCCTGCTCACCAACCTCACCGCCGTGCTGGCCGGCGTGCCCCCTGTGGCCCACATGCCGCCCAAAAACACGTTGAATCTGCTGTCCTGCGGCGACCACCACGCCATCGCCACCTGGGGCAACTACAACGCCCAGGGCCGCTGGGTCTGGTGGTTGAAAGACTGGATTGACCGGGGGTTTATCAAGCGCTATAGCCGGGCTTGAAGGAGTAAGAATCGCGCTGGGTTTTCACTGCCCAAAAACCCGAGGACAGCCGTTGATCCAAACCTGACGGAATGAAATGAGGCACTGACGCGACGATCCGTTACACGTCCGATTGACAGCCCAATTGGGGTTCAAAAAAATGATCCAAACGGGTTAGAGCTTTTTCAGATATCTATGGGGATATGTTGAAACGTCAACACATGCTTTTTGATGAGGGCAAAGCGGTCTATATCGCGTCAGACGACGACTTGCTATTTGTGCTTCCCTTTTCAAACACAGCGAGAATCGCCCAAACAATACTGCCCAACAGTGAAATCCATGTGAGCTCGAAAAGGCCGCTACTGCTGCTGGGTCCACCGAAGAAGCCTGCGAACATTGCAAGAACAAGAATTGCTGCGGTAAGGCAGAAGCCGATGGCAAGACGGCCGAGTGCTTTAAATAGCTTTCTCACATGGGCTCCCAATTCAATGTCCAGAGTGACCAACAAATCTGGAGAAACAGCGACTGCTCGGAAAGTTGTCAAACGAATCTTTCTGAATGCAGCTTTGTGTGTACTGCTGTCCAGCGTGTCAATCGTATATATAAATAGGTCGACACACCCAACATACTTGTATAAAAACCTTCTGCGGATAGAAGCGAAATGGAGTTGAGCGTTGCACTTAGGAAGGGCGTGACCATTTCCGCCCGCGTTTCAGACGATCTGCGATCTCCAATTGGCTGCTCTTGCCCCAGTCGTTTCGACTAGCGACCAACAGCCCGTGTTAACGTCCCCGTCTTTGATTTCTTTGGATTGCCTGCCTTGCTACTGTCTATGCCTGACTACCTCATCATGTTGAAAACCTTCGCCCGGGAACTGGGTGCGGGGGCGATCATCATTCTTGTCGCCTTCCTGATTTCACGGGTGTTGCGCCGGGTGATCAACACGTTGGGGGAGTCGCGCAGTCTCTCGTCCAAAATGGCCAAGCGCCTGCAGACCTTTCGCCAGCGGGTGATCATGATGATCACCTTGTTGGTGCTGATGCAGGTGGCCGGTGTGTTTGACAACGCCTGGGCCTTTATTTCGACCGCCTTGCTCACTGTGGCGCTGGGCTTTGTGGCGGCCTGGAGCATTTTGAGCAATGCCACCTCGGCGGTGCTGGTGTTGATTCTTCGCCCGTTTCGCGTCGGTGATACGGTGGAGTTGATGGACCCCACGGGTGAGCCCATGGGCGGAGAAGTTCTCGACATGAACCTGATGTTCACCACCCTCGCGCTGCCGCCCGCAGAAGGAGAGTCGCCCGACCGACCGGTGGTGTTGAACGTGCCCAACAATCTGTTTTTTCAGCGCGTGCTGCGCACCCGCTCTCGCCACAAGCCCGAGAGCCGGGCCGCTTTTTTCTCAGACCCGGAAGACTGAGCGCCAACGCGTTAGGGCGCTTCCAGCATTTGCCCCACCACACCCAGCGAGAAGCCCAAAATGGCACCCATGGCCGGTGCCCAGCGCCGGCGCATCTTGGCTTGGGGCGCAATGTCTTGAAACACCGAGTACAAAATGCCGCCCGTGGCCAGCAGCATGACGGCCGACACCACCTGCGGATAGGCAGACAGCCAGAGGTAGCCCGCCGCGCCCGCAACCGGACCCAACAGCGCCATGAGTGCAAACATATAAATGATCTTGCGCCGGCCAAAGGTTTCTGACTGGTGAAGCTCACGGTAGGCGTTGAACCCTTCGGGCACGTTTTGCAAGCCAATCAGCACGGCCAGCAAAATCACATGCTCACCGCCCACCGCGCAGACGGCGCCCAGGGCAATGGATTCGGGCAAAAAATCGGCCAGCATCGCTAAAAACTGGCTGGCTGGCGTGCCGTGGTTGTACAGCGACCAGTCCAGCGCCATGAAGAGCAGCCCACCCAGAATCAGAAAAAAGCCGGCCCAGGCCGGCTGCGAGTGGGCCATGCCCTGCGGCACCAGCACCAGCATGACGGCCGCCAAGAGCGCCCCGCCGCCAAACGCCAGAATGCTGTGGCGAAACTCGCGCTCCAGCCACAGCGGTCGAATTTTCTCGACACTGGCCAGCACCGCACCCAGCGGCATGGCCAGGCCCGCCAGCAAGGTGAGCGCAAGCACGCCCCACAGGCTTGTCACACCCATCTCAGTCATCGGCTGGACTTAGCGAACCCGCAGCTTGCCAACGGCTTCGCCCTGAATGATTTCGCCAATCTCGGCAGCGTCGTTAAAACCGTGCGCTTTGAAGATGGCCAGCACGGCGTCCACCGCCTCAGGCGCGCAAGACACCAGCAAACCGCCGCTGGTTTGCGGGTCAGACAGCAAGGCCTGGTTGACCGGGTCAAAGCCGGGGGCCAACTCAATGTCGTGCCCATAACCGGCCCAGTTGCGCCCGGACGCGCCGGTGACCATGCCTTGGGCGGCGAGTTCACGCACACCGCTCAGCAAGGGCACACGGGCCCAGTCGATTTGCACGGTGCACTTGGGCGCCACGCGCCAGTTCCAGCGTGTGGCCGGCCAGTCCAAAGCCGGTCACGTCGGTCAGGGCATGCACGCCGTCCAGCGCGGCCAGGTCGGGGCCGGGGGTGTTGAGTTGGGTGGTGACGGCAATCATCTGCGCGTAGCCTTCGGCGCTGAGTTTTTCTTTCTTGAGCGCGGCCGACAAGATGCCCACGCCCAGTGGTTTGCCCAAAATCAGCCGGTCGCCCACGCGGGCGTCGGCATTGCGCTTGACGCGCCCGGGGTGAACCAGACCCATGGCGACCAGGCCATAAATGGCCTCGACCGAATCAATGGTGTGGCCGCCCGCAATGGGAATGCCTGCCGCGCGGCAGACCGAGGCGCCGCCTTCGAGCACTTTGGCAATGGTGGCGGTGGACAGCACGTTGATGGGCATGCCAACCAGCGCCAGCGCCATGATGGGCGTGCCGCCCATGGCGTACACGTCAGAAATGGCGTTGGTGGCAGCAATGCGGCCAAACTCAAACGGGTCGTCCACGATGGGCATGAAGAAGTCGGTGGTGGCGATCAGCGCCTGCTCGTCATTGAGCTTGTAGACGGCGGCGTCGTCTGCGGTTTCAATGCCGACCATCAGCTCTTTGGGCATGGGCATGGCGGTGATGCCCTTCAAGATTTCAGACAAGACGCCGGGGGCGATCTTGCAGCCGCAGCCGCCGCCGTGTGACAGGCTGGTGAGGCGTGGCTCGGTGGGCAGATTCGCGGCGGGATGTGTGGGGGTGGTCGGGGTCGTCATGTCAATCTCCAGTGAAGCGTCGAGTTTAGAGGCGATCAGCGCCTCAGGCGGCCAACAGGGACTTGACCAGCTGGTGCAGCAGCTTTTGCTCGCGCGCCGGCTCAAACAGCGGCGCGCGGGCTTCGCACTGCTGGCGCAGCAGCGGCAGAAAAGCAGCGTCGTCCCGGCAGCGCAACAGCAGCTCGGCCAAGGCCGCGTCGTCACCCAGGTCGAAATAGCCCGCGTAGTCGGCGCCCAGCATGCCCACATTGCCGTCAATGCGCGAGGCCAGCACGGGGGTGCCGCTTTGCACCGCCTCCAGAATGACATGGGCGCCGCCCTCCATCTTGCTGGGGTGCACCAGCACATGGGCGCGCTGAATGTGCCCCCGCGCCTCGGCATGCGGCAAACCACCCAGCCAGCGGTAGGCGGGGCAGCACCGGGCGGCATGGTGCACGGCCTGCAACCAATGCGGCTCCAGCGCCTCGCCAATGTGGTCCAGCAAGACATCAGACCGCTCGGTCAGGCGGGCCGCAGCCCGCAGGTAGGTCAGCGGGTCTTTTTCATCGCGCAAGTGGCCCACCATCAGCGCGCGCAGGTAACGCTTGGGCTTGCTGAGCGTGACGCGCCGGGGGGTGGACTGAAAAATCACCTGCGCTTTGGGCCGCAGGGCCGCGGGCAAGGCGTCGGGCCCGCGCTCTTGCAACACCACCAAATGGCTGGCGACTTGCAGCGCGTGTTGCGCGTCGGTGTCGGTCTGGATGTCGCGGTAGAGGTCCGTGCCGGTCAGCACCACGGCCAGCTTCTCGGGCCCCACGGCCTGCGCCCAGGCGAGTGCGGCAGGGGCAGATTTGCGGGCGTGCAAAGCCAGCATCACATCAGCGCCCTCGCCTTGCCAGCGATTGAGCACGGTGGTGCGACATTCGGGCTGCAAGAAGCGTGACCAGCGCAACGCGGTTTGCCAGTTGCCGTTGTTGGCTGGCGCCAAGGCCGGGGTGATGATCAGGACATGGGGTTTGCGCATGGTGTCAGTGTCTTCTGTCAAACGACTTTTTATATCCAATCGGCCTGTAGCGCTTATTCAATAAGCGGGAGCAGCTATTGTTTTGAGAGCAATCGCCATGGACTGACTCCCGTCACGGGGGAAAAATTGGGCAATGACGCGTTTGGCATCGCCGCGATCCCTCTCGCTCAGGTCTTGCCTCTGAGCAACGTGTCGCCATCTTCGCGTTTAATTGGAGGTTCCCCAATATACATTCATGGAGTTTTTCGTGGCCTCATTCATTCATTTCACCCGCGCCCGCTTTCTCAAAACCGTGGCCGCCACGGCCATCGTGGCCCTGAGCGGCTTCGCACAGGCACAGGCCGTGTTCAAAATCACCGCCATCCCTGACGAGTCCCCCACCGAGCTGGCCCGCAAAGCGGCGCCGCTGGTCAAGTACCTGGAAACCGCGCTGGGCATGAAGGTCGAATTCACCCCCGTGTCTGACTACGCCGCTGCGGTGGAAGCGCTGGCCAACAAGCAGGTGGACATGGCCTGGTTTGGCGGCTTCACCTTTGTGCAGGCCAATGTGCGCTCAGGCGGCAAGGCTGTGCCACTGGTTCAGCGCGAAGAAGACGAGAAGTTCCGCTCAGTGTTCATCAGCAGCGACCCCGCCATCAAAGGCCTGGCCGACCTGAAAGGCAAATCCGTCAGCTTTGGCTCGCCATCGAGCACCTCCGGCCACTTGATGCCACGCAGCTTTTTGATGAAAGCCAACATTGACGCCGACAAAGACTTCAAACGCGTGGCTTTCTCTGGCGCGCACGACGCCACCATCGCGGCAGTGGCTGCTGGCAAGGTGGACGCGGGCGCCCTCAACATCTCGGTGTGGGAGAAGTTTGTGGCCGACAAAAAGGTCGACACCGACAAAGTGAAGGTGATCTTCACCACCCCCGCTTACTACGACTACAACTGGACTGTGCACGCCGACATGCCCGTGGCCCAGCGCGAAAAGCTGACCAAGGCTTTCCTGGCATTGAGCCCAGCCACACCTGAAGGCAAAACGATTCTGGACATGCAGCGCGCCACGCGTTTTGTGACCACCAAGGCCTCCAACTACGACGGCATTGAAGCCGCGGCACGCAGCGCCGGTTTGCTGAAGTAAACCTTTTATCGCTATCTAAACCATAGCTACTCCCGCATGACCCACTGGGCGCCAGAGCCATTTATTGCTTATGAAATTGACCTTGCAGCATTGCAACGCCTGGCACCCTGCCGCCCGGGCGTCCGCCCCGGCGGCGCTGCGCGACTTCAGTCTGCAGGTGTCACCCGGCGAGCAACTGGCGGTGATTGGCCCCTCGGGCGCGGGAAAAACGACGTTGTTGCACCTGCTGGCCTGCGCTTTGAAGCCCGCCAGTGGCGAGCTACAACTGGGTGATCGCTCGCCTTGGGCGCTGCCGCGCCGCCAAGTTGCAGGCCTTGCGGGGCGAGTTGTTTCTGGCGCCGCAGGTGGCGCCGTTGCCACCGCGCCAGCGCGTGGTGACTGCCGTGCTGGCCGGGCGCTTGCCCAATGAGAGCCTGTGGGCCAGTGTGCGCAGCCTGTTTTACCCCACTGACATGGCCTTGGCCGAGCGCGCCCTGGCGCATTTTGATGTGGCCGACAAATTGTTTGAACGGGTCGACCGACTGTCTGGCGGCGAGCGCCAGCGCGTTGGCCTGGCCCGCGCCCTGGCCACACAAGCCAGTCTGTTTTTGGTGGACGAGCCGCTCTCCGCGCTGGACCCCACCCGGGCGCAGCAAGCCATGGCCTCGCTCACCCAGGCCGCGCGCGAACGCGGCGCCACCTTGGTGGCCACGCTGCACCATGTGGACATGGCCTTGCAGCATTTCCCCCGCATCATCGGCCTGCGTGACGGCACGCTGGCCTTTGACCTGCCCTCAGCGCAAGTCACCCCGGCGCGCCTGCAGGCGCTGTACGAGCAGCATCTGGACGAACTGACCCAAATCACGCCACCGCTGCCGTCAGAGGCGCGCACCACACCGGCGCCCGTGGTCATGCACTGCCGCTAAGCCATGCGCCGCATGCCGTCGTCCGCGTCCTTTTCCGCCCAGCCGCACCTCGTCCCCCGCGCTGCGCGACCCGGCCTGGCTGGGGCGGGTGTTTTGGGCCTTGGGTGGCCTGGTGTTGCTGTGGCCCACGCTGGTGCTCACCGAATTCAAACCCTGGCTGCTTGCTGGACCCCGATTCTTTGCGGCCCACGCTGCGCTTTGTGGGTGATTTTTTTCCACCCAAGCTGAACCCTGAATTTTTGACCATGGTCGCCCGGGAAACCTGGCGCACCGTGGCCATTGCCACCGCCGGGCTGACGCTGGCCATGGTGCTGGCGGTGCCGCTGACGCTGCTGTCGGTGCGGGCGCTGTCCGTGTCGGCACTCAGCGGGCGCATGGCGCTGCTGCCTGCCGTGGTGCGGCAAATCGTGCGCTGGGTGCTGATCGTGCTGCGCAGCGTGCCCGAGTTGATCTGGGCGCTGGTGTTTGTGCGCGTGGTGGGCTTGGGGCCTACGTCTGGCGTGCTGGCCATTGGGCTCACCTACGGCGGCATGCTGGGCAAGGTGTACGCCGAGATTCTGGACAGTGGCGACACCCACGCCACCACCAGCCTGCTGCGCAATGGCTCTGGCCGAGTGCAGGCGTTCCTCTACGCCCTGCTGCCGCAAAACGCGGGCGAACTCACCAGCTACTCCGTGTACCGGTGGGAATGCGCCATTCGCTCGTCTGCCGTGCTTGGTTTTGTGGGCGCAGGCGGTCTGGGCCAGCAAATGGACGCGTCCATGAAGATGTTCAACGGCTCTGAGGTGGCCACCATGCTGCTGGTGTTCATGGCCTTGGTTTGGCTGGCCGACCGCATCAGCGCCTGGCTGCGAAAGGGCTTGGCATGACCATCCAGGTCAAACCGGCGGCCAACGAGGTCTACAAGCTACCGCCCAAACTGTTTGATGCCCGCTGCAAAGCCTGCTGGTTTGTGGTGGCGGTGCTGGCTTTGATTGTCGCCAGCTTCTGGTCGCTGGACCTGCAGTGGGCACAGTTTCTATCAGCCACGGCCCTGGGCAAGATGGGCCGGTTTTTGGGCGAGTTGCTGGTGCCACAAACCGACCCCGCATTTCTGGGCAAACTGCTGTGGGCCACGCTGGAAACGTTGGCCATGTCGGCCTTGGGCACCTTGCTGGCCGTGGTGTTCGGCATGGCCTTGGCGCTGCCTGCCAGCAAAACCCATGCGGACGACCCGGCACGCTGGCGCACGCTGACCCGTCTGCTGCTGAACGCCTTGCGCAGCGTGCCTGAATTGGTGTGGGCGGTGCTGCTGTTGATTGCCGCAGGCCTGGGTCCGTTCGCCGGCACGCTGGCGCTGGGGCTGCACACGTCCGGGGTGCTCGGCCGCCTGTTTGCCGAAGCCATTGAGAACGCCCCACCCGAGCCAGCCTTTGCGCTGAGGGTGCGCGGCGTCAGTGAGAGCCGCGTGTTCATGTACGCCACCCTGCCCCAGGTGCTACCGCAACTGATGAGCTACACCCTCTACCGCTGGGAGAACAACATCCGCGCCGCCGCCGTGCTCGGCGTGGTCGGCGCCGGCGGTCTGGGGCAAATGCTGATGTACCACATGGGCCTGTTCCAGATGAGCGAAACCAGTTCCGTGCTCATCGCCATGCTGCTGCTGGTGGCCTTGGTGGACTCGCTGAGCTTTGGCTACCGGCGGTGGTTGACGCGGTAAGTGGACTGAGCCCCTCAAGCCCTCCTCAGCTCAGCGAGACTCACCTTTCACACACAAGGGCTTTGATGCCCCGCTTTGCCCGAATTTTGACCTTTGCCTTGCTTTTGCGCATAGGTGCGCACGTTCAAAAGAGAAAAATGGCGAGATCAACCGGGTTTAACAATATCGGTGACAGGTGTTTTGGCAATGGCACCTGCCACTTTGCTTGACTCGATTTATCGATCAAACACAGCTTGCAATTCACCCTTGCTGGTTTTACCTTCATGCAAGGACAGCATCAACAGCAAACGTGCTTTTTGAGGATTCAAGTCCCCAGCCATCACGGCGCCCGCGTCAAAGGTTGTTTTTCCGCCGCCAGGAAAACCATAAACAGGCATGGTCCTTCCGCTGGGAACACGGGTGGAAATCACCACCGGAACGTTTTTCGACAAGGCATATTTGACGGCTTCGAACATGGAGACATTCATATTGCCCATGCCAACAGCTTGTACGACGATCCCCTTGGCGCCCTGATCCACGGCGTAGCGCATCAACGAACCATCCGCGCCGCCAAACATGGACAGAATCTCGACGCGAGGCATAGGAACCGTGCCAATGTCAATGTGCTGGCGGCGCAGCGGTGTGCGCGAAAACACGACCTTGTCCTCCCACACTTCACCCAAGAAACCAAAATCTCCTGATTTGAATGTTTCGACGTTACCGGTGTGCGTTTTGGTCACGCTGCGCGCGGCGTTAATCTGGTTGTTCATGGCCACCATGACGCCTTTTCCGGTGGCTTCGGGAGTTGTCGCAATGCGAATCGCGTTAAGCAGGTTGCGTGGTCCGTCAAAATCGGAGGACGAAGCGTTGCGTTGTGCGCCGATCAACACCACGGGCTTATTGGACTTCACGGTCAAATCAAGCCAATAGGCCGTCTCTTCCATTGTGTCAGTCCCCTGGGCGATCACGACACCTGCGACCTCGGGCCTGGCAAGTGCGTCATCAACGGCCTTTGTAAGCCTTGACCACCAGTTGGGCTCGACATAGTTGGCGGACATCTGGGAGAAATTATTGACCTCAATGGTGGCGTATTTCCCTGCCTCGGGGACAGTCTGCATCAAATCGTCGCCAGAAATCGCAGGCACGACGCCTTTGGTCACTGGGTCCACTTTCATAGCAATGGTCCCGCCCGTGGCAATGAACTGCACGACCGGCTTGTTCTGCGCCAAGGCAGCGCCAGCAATACAGAAAAATGCAGCAAAAATCAAAATGGGATGTTTAAGTCTCATACGGTTCTCCAGTGTTGGTTAATTTCCCGTTGCACCGCCGAATGTGTACAACACCATTGAGGAACGCAACTAGCATGCCAGAGGAATATGTCGAATCCATCGTTGATATTCAACAAGAAAATTTCTCGCCCTGTGCGAATTGTCAGAATAGGTCTCGGAACAAGTGCGTTTTTCCGCACACCTGTTCGTCTCTGTTGTATTTCCAAAGGGCAGCCGAGAATTCAACTAGACAGTAGGGTCCCCCAAATTTTTGCACGCGATGTGCTGACCTAAATCCGCTCTGGCAACGACCCTCGGTCTTCAAACCCACCTTGAAACAGGATGAAGCGATGATCATCGAAAAAAATCGATATAAATCAACGCGTTGAGAAATATCAACCAGTAAAAACTTATCCCTCATCCAATGAAAGCAGTTCAAAAACTGATCAAGTTCACCTTACTTTGCACAACTTTGCGCTGACTATCAAGGACATTGAACTTTTGAATTAGCACTCGCTCATACAGAGTGCTAATATAAAGACTAGGAAGAAAAGGAGTCCCTCATGACTTATTCAATGGGCGCATCAAGCGCTTCGCTGACAGTTGCCAACCCGTGGGCCATGGTGCCGCCACTGGGCAATTTGGACGCGTATATCTCGGCCGCCAATCGCTTGCCGATGCTAACGCTCGAAGAAGAACAAACGTTTTCCCGCCAACTGAAAGAGGACAACAACGTCGATGCCGCTGGAAAGCTGGTGTTGTCGCACCTGCGTTTGGTGGTGTCCGTGTCGCGCCAATACCTTGGCTATGGCTTGCCCCACAGCGACCTGATTCAGGAAGGCAACGTGGGTTTGATGAAAGCGGTAAAGCGCTTTGATCCCGACCACGGTGTGCGCTTGGTTAGCTACGCGCTGCACTGGATCAAGGCGGAAATTCACGAGTACATCCTGAAAAACTGGCGCATGGTGAAGGTCGCCACGACCAAGTCCCAGCGCAAACTGTTTTTCAATCTGCGCTCCATGAAGCAGCGTTTCAAGGCGGCTGACGCCGAGGCCGATGCTGGCACCCACCGCGAGACACTGAACGACGAACAAATTGAAGCCATGGCCGCAACGCTGAATGTCAAGCGCGAAGAGGTCATTGAGATGGAAACGCGCCTGTCAGGCGGCGATGTGATGCTGGACCCCGGTCCGTCAGCCGACGGCGAAGAGTCTTATGGCCCGATTGCCTATTTGACAGACACGCGCCACGAGCCCACGGCCATGATTGAAGCGACCCAACGCGACGCGCTGGCCAGTGATGGCATTGCAACGGCGCTGGAAGCTTTGGACGAGCGCAGTCGCCGCATCGTGGAAGAACGCTGGCTCAAGGTCAACGACGACTCCACAGGTGGCATGACTTTGCACGAGTTGGCTGCAGTTTATGGCGTGAGCGCCGAGCGCATTCGCCAAATCGAGGTCGCTGCCATGAAGAAGATGAAGAAAACCTTGGTCGAGTACAGCTGACCTGAGTCCGTTTCAAACTGGCCTCTGCCGGCGTTGCCTGCAGGGGCATTTTTTTGTCCGAAAGCTAGCCCATAACCGGTGAGGCGACCCCGCATTGACGGACGCCGTCGCCGCGGCGTGGGGCTTTATTTGAGCAGCAGCTTGATGTCGTTAACCAACGGCTGAACGCCTGTGCCGTAACGGGTGTAAAGGCGCAACTTGCCCTGTGTGTCGTACACGTAACTACCCGCCGAGTGGTCCATCGTGTAGCTGGTCGGCGTCTTGCCTTCCACTTTTTTGTAGTAGACCTTGTAGTCCTTGGCCAGGGAAGCCAATTGCTCAGGACTGGTGGTGTAGAGCGCCAGGAACGTAGGGTCAAAGTTACCCATGTAGGCCTTGAGCACCTCAGGCGTGTCACGCTCTGGGTCCACGGTGACAAACAATCCCTGCACGCGGTCACCATCCTTGCCCAGCATTTTCTTGGCTTCCGCCAACTCGTTCATCGAGGTGGGGCAGACGTCAGGACATTGGGTAAAACCAAAGAACATCACGACCACCTTGCCCGCGAAGTCTTTCAGTGTGCGGGGCTGGCCATTGTGGTCGGTCAAGGCGAAATCGCGCGCATAGTCAGCACCGGTGACATCAATTGCCGCGAACTTGGGCGCGTTGTCCGAGCAAGCAGACAAAAGGCCTGCAGCGCCCACCCACAAGGCACCAGATGCTATCAATTTGAGAGTATTTCGTTTGTTCATCGTCAATCACAGTACATAGTGGTCCACCAGCAAAGCAGCAAACAGCACGCTCAGGTGAATGAGGGAAAAGCGGAAGGTCTTGCGCGCTAGTGCGTCTGAATAATCCCGCCAGAGCCAGAAGGCATACAGACAGAACCCGAAACTCAAAACCACGGCGACGATCAAATAGATCCAAGAACTCATGCCGTACACAAAGGGTAACAGGCACGCCGCAAACAGCACAAAGGTGTAGAGCAGGATTTGCAAGCGGGTGAACTCGTTGCCATGCGTCACTGGCAGCATGGGCAGGCCCGATTTGCGATAGTCCTCGACCCGGTACAAAGCCAAGGCCCAAAAATGGGGTGGCGTCCACAAGAAGATGATCAAAAACAGGATCAACGCTTCAGGGCCGACGTTGCCGGCCATGGCAGCCCAACCCAACACCGGCGGCATGGCCCCGGACGCGCCGCCAATGACGATGTTTTGAGGGGTCAAAGGTTTGAGAATCACCGTATAGACCACCGCATAGCCAACAAAGGTGGCGAAGGTCAGCCACATAGTGAGTGGATTGACCCAGAAATACAGCAGGGCGGAGCCCGCGCCACACAAGGCAGCGGAAAAAATCAGGGTCTGGCGGTCGTTCAACTGTCCCTTTGCGGTGGGGCGCCACGCTGTGCGCTTCATTTTGGCGTCAATGCCCTTCTCAACGATGCAATTGAACGCCGCCGCTGCAGCGGCCACCAGCCAGATGCCGGCGCAGGCAATCAAAGCCAATTGCACCTCCTGCCATGTCGGGACGCCGGGCACGGCAAGCACCATGCCAATCAAGGCACAAAACACGATCAACTGGATCACGCGTGGTTTGGTCAAGGCATAAAACTGCCGAAATACGGAAGCCTGGTCGGTAGGCAAAGTAGCACTCATGCGGAAAGTCTCGATTCAGAAGGAGTCAGACCCGATAGCGTCTGAGTGGAAGGTTGAGCGCGACTGGCCGCAATGGCCCAGGTCAGCGTCAGCGCCAGCGCGGCGGCGCCACCGGTATGAAGCACGGCGGCCACCAGCGGCCAATCGAGCACCACGTTGCTCAAGCCGGTGGCCAACTGCAAGCCTGTGAGCCCGGCCAACCACCGCGACTGAAGCCGCAATGCCGGTATCCGGTTCAATCGCCAAGCCAGCAGGCCCAAAATAGTCAGTACCAGGTAGGCTGCCAAGCGGTGTCCATAGTGAATGGCCGTCAAGGCCGAAAAACCAATCACCTCGCCGGCCTGCGTCATGCCCAGTTCACGCCAGATCTCAAAGCCCTGCGACCAATTCATCACCGGCCACCAGCTGCCCTGGCAACGCGGAAACTCGCTGCAAGCCAGCACGGCGTAGTTGGTACTCACCCAGCCTCCAAGCAACACCTGAAAGGCCAAAAGAATGGCACCAATCCACAACAACTTCCGCCCACTTGCGGGGAGCCCGACCAAGGGCTGCTTGGTTTCAAACTGCGCATAACGCACTGACTGTATGCACAACAAGACCAACAAAATCAGGCCACCGGTCAAATGCAATGTCACGATGGCGGGGAACAGCTTCATGGTCACCGTCAAGGCGCCAAAAGCACCCTGGATACACACCCAGACCAGGGTCACAGTGGGCCACCATGGCGATACCGGCGTGACAGCGGCATGATCTTTGGCACTGAACCAGCGACGCCACGACAAGATTGCCAGCACCAGAATCAAAAAGCCGACGCTGGTGGCCAAGTAACGGTGCACCATTTCCACCCACGCTTTTCCGTGAGTGACCGGGCCAGTCGGCATGGCCGTCTGTGCCGCCTGAATGCTTTCGTTGGCGCCCAGCGGGCTCGCATGGCCATAACAACCTGGCCAATCAGGGCACCCCAAACCTGAATCGGTGAGGCGGGTAAACGCACCAAACAGCACCAGGTCAAAGGTCAAAAAAAGGGTCAACAAGGTCAGCGCTTGCACCCGGCGAAGTGGCGTTCCCCGCCAATTTCGCATCCACACCCAAGCCAGCGGGACACCGGCGACCAGCGTACCGACCAGCAAAAGACGCAGCAAAGGAGAGAGGTCGTATAGAGCTTGCGCACTCATGGTGGTTTACTCACTGCCTTCCCGTCCGGGCTTGTCCCAGGAGTTTGAGGCACGCAATAGGCGCTCGACATCCCGCTTGGCCTTGGGCGCCTTGGCCAGATCCAGGTTGGCCGGGAAACGCATCATCCAGTTGCCCCACGGATCCACCATGTACAAATGGTCTGACAATTGCTGGCCATTGGCTGGTCGCAGCCAGTTTTCCAAATCAGCCGCTGGCACGCGCAGCACGGTTGCGGTACTCAGCCCTGGCAACAAACTGGGGTCAATAGGGGCATCGTCCGACACCAGCCAGACCCAGTCCAGGCGGTCTTTTTCGCGCCCAAGACTCTCTCGCATTTGACGCTGCATGTACAAGCGAGCCCGGCAGGCCTCATCACAAGCCCCACCGGCCACACTGACCAGCAACCATTGGTCCTTGAGAGAGCGTAGTTTGACAACCTCTCCAGCAGGCGTTGTCGCATTGACATCAGGCAGAGGAGTTTGCGGCTCGATCAGCTCGCCGAAATTCTGGCGGCTTTCTGGTTTGATGACGTAAAACGTGAGGTACGACGCCACGACGGGGGCCGCGCACACCAGCAACACCAACATCATTTTCCAGCGACCGGGGCCCGGGCGCAGTGCAGCGCCGCCCATGGCCTGACCAGGGCTTGGCAGGTCGTGAACCGTCAAGCCCAAGGGGCGGTCGGGGGACTGGGATCGGGGTTCGGCATCAGGCGCGCCACGGGGAGAAGAATCGTCTAACAATTTGAAACCAGACATAAAGAAGAGCGATCAAGACGCTCAAAGCAAACCACTGAAAGGCATAGCCATAGTGTTTTTCGACACCGGTACCTACGACCGGCCACTCACGTAACAATCCTTCGCTGGCGTCACCAACTTGCTGAACAGATACGGTCTGCAGCAGCGGCAGCCCCGTTTCAATCGAAAACTGAGCCAAGTCGAGATTTTGCCGGATCAGGCCCAAGTCTTCTCCACTCATCGCATATAACTTTGAAGGAGGTGGGGCAATAAGGCCGTCCAATGTCACGGTACCCGAGGGTGTCGTGACAGCGGGCAGGCGGTTGCGATCTTCAAAATTTCGGGCCACCCAGCCTCTTTGAACCAGCACCACAGCGTTTGTTCCCTCGATTTTCAGGGGTGTGAGCACATACAGGCCGGGCTTCGCGTTCATTTGCCGGTTGTCAAGAAAGACGGAGCGATCCGCCAGCCATTGCCCCCTAACTCGCACAGCTCGGTGCATATCAGCCGACAAATCCGAAAGCGCGACCAACGACACACCATCCAATGCCGGGCGGGCGCCCTGCTTGTCCAGATAGTCCTGCAGTGCCACTTTTTCGGCGGCGCGGCTTAATTGCCACCGCCCCAGCGACAGCGTTGCCAGTGTCGCCAACACGGCTGCAGCCGTGATCAGCCAAAAGCGCCATCCGGGCTTGATCACGCGATAATCTCCGCCATGAAATATATGGTCCTGCTTGGCTTTGTGCTCATTTTCGGTAGCTTGGCTGCCGCGCTCTTCTTCATGATGAAGAACACGACGGATAACCAAAAAGGAGGGAAAAAAATGGCTCGTGCCTTGACGTTGCGAATCGGATTTTCCATTCTCTTGTTCCTGGCAATCTTGATCGGCTGGAAGCTGGGTTACCTCCATCCCACCGGTATTCCTGCAGGCGCTTGAAGCAACTGGATATTTGAACAAGTAAAAAAGGCACCGCGCGCGGTGCCTTTTTGTTGGCCAAGTCGCCAATTACATCCAATAAATCACGATGTAGAGGCCCAACCAGACCACGTCCACAAAGTGCCAGTACCAAGCTGCACCCTCGAAGCCAAAATGGCGTTCAGAGGTGAAGTGACCTTTTTGAAGGCGCAAGGTGATGAACAGCAACATCAGCATGCCCACAAACACGTGGAAACCGTGAAAACCAGTGAGCATAAAGAAGGTTGAACCGTAGATGCCAGAGGTCATCTTCAGGTTTAACTCGTGATACGCGTGGTAGTACTCGTAGCCTTGGACAAACAAGAACACGATACCCAGCAAAACGGTCATCCACATAAACGCGATGGTTTTACTGCGGTTTCCAACTACCAAGGCGTGGTGCGCAATGGTCAGTGTCACACCGGAAGTCAAAAGCAAGGCAGTGTTGATTGTTGGCAACCAAAACGGGGTCATGGTCGTGAAGGGTTCCACGATACCGGCAGGTGAAGCCGTGACACCCACAGCCACGCTAGGCCAAATGGCCTTGAAGCCTGGCCAGAGCAAGGCGTTGTCCAAGCTACCCAAAGCCGGCACAGAGTGAGCGCGAGCCCACCACAATGCGGTGAAGAACGCACCAAAGAACATGACCTCAGAGAAGATGAACCAGCTCATGCTCCAGCGGAAAGAAAGGTCAATCTTGTGACCGTACTGCCCACCTTCACTCTCAGTCACTGATTCTTTGAACCACTGAAACAGTACCGTCAAAAACCAAACCATGCCGAATGCCAACGACCACTTGCCCCATTCAGCACCATTGATCCACTGACCCGCACCCAAAATGACAAAAAATAAGCCAAACGCCCCCATCGCTGGGTGCCGCGAAGGTCCGGGAATAAAGTAGTGCGGTGTTGTACCGTGTGTTGTTGAACTCATTTCAGCTCCAGTCTTTCCAAAACTCTTTAATATTTTTTCAGGGTGACAGGCGCGCCTTAACTGGCCACGACCCACTTCACCAACACAATCAAACCAACCACCATCAGCATCACGCCAACCAATCCGGCGATGATGACGTGAACAGGGCTGACCTGCGCCAGGTCATCCTTGTACTCACTGTTCTTTCGAATGCCCAAAAACGACCACGCCACCATCTTGACGCTGCGAAAAAAAGACGCCTTTGGCCTATTAGAGGCCTGTGTCTCTTTTTGACTCATGCACCCGGCCTTACTTGACCAAGTGTTTGCACAGCTGCAGTAGGCGCGGCGGGCACTTTGCCACCAACCTCAAAGAAGGTGTAAGACAAGGTAATCGTCGTCACATCTTTGGACAGCTTGGGGTCAATCACAAAAGTCACTGGCCACTCCTTCTTTTCGCCTGGATCCAGCGTGTACTGGTTGAAGCAAAAACACTCCACTTTATTGAAGTACGGACTGGCCTGCTGCGGCGCGTAACTTGGAATGGCCTGAGCGGCCATTCGCCGGTCTTGCACATTCTGAAACTCGTACATCACTGTCGCCATCTCACCCGGGTGCACCTGCAAGGACCGTTTGGCCGGTTTAAAAACCCAAGGACCCCTGGCATTGGCATCAAATTCGACCGTAATGGTTCGCGCCGTGTCCACCTGTGTATTGAGCGGCATCTTGGACTGAGCACCGGGAATATTTTTATCTCCCAGTGCCAAGATGTTGATACCCGTCACTTCACAGATCGCGCGGTAGAGGGGGATCAGTGCATAACCGAAGGCGAACATGCCGGCGGTCACGATCGCCAACTTGCCCACCATTCGAATATTTTGCTGTCGCAGACTCATTGCTTAGTGGCTCAAGTAAACCATTTTGGCGATAAACCCACTAAAAAAGACCACGGCGATGGACGCAAGGATCAATGCCAATTTGAGGTTGGCTTTCTTTTGTTCAGGCGTCATTTAATGTCTTCTTGAAAGAGATCAGCCAATCACTTTGGTCGCAGTTGCATCCAACTTAGGCGGCGTTTCAAAGGTGTGAAACGGTGCTGGCGAAGGAACTTCCCACTCCAGGCCTTCAGCGCCTTCCCAAGGCTTCTGTGGCGCTTTCTCGCCTTTGCCGCGCATGCCGGGCAGCACAACAAACAGGAAGAAATACACCTGGGCAAATCCGAAAAAGAATGCACCAATGGATGCCAACATGTTGAAGTCTGCGAACTGCATGGGGTAGTCGGCATAGCGACGTGGCATACCGGCCAGACCCAAGAAGTGCATGGGGAAGAAGGTGACATTGAAAGAGATCAACGACCACCAAAAGTGAATACGGCCCCGGCTTTCGCTGTACATCACGCCAGTCCACTTGGGCAACCAGTAGTAGCAACCCGCAAACATGGCGAAGAGCGAACCAGCCACCAACACATAGTGAAAGTGAGCAACAACGTAATACGTGTCTTGCAGCTGAATATCAATCGGGGCCATGGCCAAAATCAGGCCCGTGAAACCACCCATGGTGAACACAAAGATGAAGCCCACTGAGAACAACATCGGCGTCTCAAAGGTCATCGAACCCTGCCACATGGTGGCAATCCAGTTGAAAATCTTCACAGCCGTAGGCACGGCAATCAGCATGGTGGCGTACATGAAGAACAGTTGGCCGGTCACCGGCATGCCGGTGGTGAACATATGGTGCGCCCACACGATGAACGACAAGATGGCAATACTGGATGTTGCGTACACCATTGATGCATAGCCAAACAGCTTCTTGCGGGCAAACGCCGGAACGATCTGGCTGACGATGCCAAAGGCCGGCAAAATCATGATGTAAACCTCGGGATGGCCAAAGAACCAGAAAATGTGCTGGTACATCACCGGATCACCGCCACCTGCGGGGTTAAAAAAGCTGGTACCGAAGTGACGGTCTGTCAGCGTCATGGTGATTGCGCCAGCCAAAACAGGCATCACAGCAATCAGCAAGTAAGCGGTAATCAACCAAGTCCAGCAGAACATTGGCATTTTCATCAGCGGCATACCTGGCGCGCGCATGTTCAGGATCGTCACAATGATGTTGATCGATCCCATGATGGAGCTGGCACCCAGGATGTGCATGGCAAAAATACCTGCATCCATCGACGGACCCATTTGCAGAGTCAAAGGCGCGTAAAGCGTCCAGCCTGCAGCGGGCGCACCGCCCGGCATGAAGAAAGAACTGACCAGGATCAGTGCCGCAGGAATCATCAGCCAGAAGCTGAAGTTATTCATACGGGCGAAGGCCATATCAGCAGCCCCAATTTGCAGAGGGATCATCCAGTTCGCAAAACCGACAAACGCCGGCATGATGGCACCGAACACCATGATCAGTCCGTGCATGGTGGTGAGCTGGTTAAACAGCTCAGGATTCACCAACTGCAAACCGGGTTGAAACAATTCAGCCCGAATCATCAGCGCCAATACGCCGCCCACCATCAGCATGGTGAACGCGAACAGCAGGTACAAGGTACCAATGTCCTTGTGATTGGTAGCAAACACCCAACGACGCCAGCCCACAGGTGCGTGGTGGTCGTCATGGCCATGAACGTGGTCATGGTGGTCTAGTACAGCACTCATTCTGATTTCCTTCTCAATACTTTTTTTGGCGCTACGGCTTACTTGCGTGCCGCAGTCACATCAGCTGGCTGCACCAGTTGACCGGTCTTATTCGACCAATTGTTCTTGGTGTAGGTGATGACGGCCGCAATTTCGGTGTCGCTCAGTTGGCTCCATGACGGCATGGCACCATTATTTTGACCGTGCAACAAGACTGCAATCTGCAAGTTCTTGTCTTCATTCAACACCACCGCAGAACCATCCAGTGGCTTGATAGCGCCTGCGCCCTTGCCGTTGGCTTGGTGGCAAGCCGCGCAGTTGGCGGCATACACCTTGGAACCACGCTGACTGATGTCTTCCATGGTCCACACCTTGGTTGGATCATCGGCCTTGGCGGCCATTTTCTTGACTTCAGCATCTACCCAGACGGCATAGTCGTCTGCGGAAAGCACCTTGACGTGAATCGGCATGTAGGCGTGCTCTTTGCCGCACAACTCGGCGCACTGACCGTAAAAGTCGCCTGTCTTTTCAGCGCGGAACCACGTATCGCGCACGAAACCGGGAATCGCATCTTGCTTGACACCAAACGCAGGCACCATCCAAGCGTGAATCACGTCCGTCGCAGTGGTGATGATTCGGACCTTTTTGTTGACAGGAACAACCAAAGGGTTATCGACTTTCAACAGATAGTCATCAACCACTTCGCCCGCCTTGGGGCCACCATTGTTGGACATCTCACGCTGAGCCGTATCCAAAGAAGAGATGAAAGCAATGCCCTCACCCTCGCCTTTGATGTAGTCATAGCCCCACTTCCACTGCATGCCGGTCGCCTTGATGGTCAGGTCAGCATTGGTGGTGTCCTTCATGGCCACCACGACCTTGGTCGCTGGCAGGGCCATCAAAATCACGATGACAAAAGGAACGATGGTCCAAATGATCTCAACTGTCACCGACTCGTGAAAGTTGGCGGCCTTGTAACCCTTGGATTTGCGGTGTTTCCAGATGGAATAAAACATGACCGCAAAAACGGCCACGAAAATCACAGTGCAAAGAATCAGCATGAACCAGTGCAGCCAAGCTTGCTCTGCGGCAATACCTGTCACTGCGGGTCCCAAGTTCAGTTGATTAACCGCTGGACCGCCGGGCAGGTCATTAACGGCATGTGCAGAGCCGACCATGGCACTTGCAGCCAGAAGCGCACCACCCAGTTTATTGAAAATGCTTTTGATCATGTTCACTTCTTCATTGCCTCAAATTAACCGCACCTAGCGAGTCGGGGCTCATCACCCCTCGAACGTATACGCACTGAACAGCGTGACTTGACTCAGACGACTCCGCTTTGACACGCCAATCACCCGACCCACACAGCACTTTGCACGCATAACGAACAAAGCACCATGCTGAATACCCGTATTTGACTCACCCTACCTGAACGCAGGCACAGGAAAACCATGGGTCAAGCCATGTATATCGGGCAGATTGTAGCCCACACCCACATCCCAAATGGCCTGTCAAGCCCAGTTCTCAAACCGGCCGCGGATAGCTTTTGCGCTGATGCAAGGTTTCTCGCATTTGAGCCAACGAGACTTCGGTCTGCGCTTGCATGGTCAGGCGCGGTTTCGGCTTGAAGGCGTGACCGTAAATCACTTCAAAAGTCAACTGCAATGGCGACGCCATCGCTTTGAGCAACTCGGCATGCCATCCGCGTCCACGAAGGCCGGCGAATCGCTGCGCATTGAGGTTTCTCCCCAAGCCTCTCAACTCTTGCAGCAAGCGGGTTGGCGAGTCAAAACTGAGCGTGATGCGCTCCATGTCCATGACGGGCTCGGCAAACCCGGCTGCGGCCAACATATCACCCCAATCATGCATATCGGTAAAGTCATGCGTCGGCGCCGGCCAACCCATGGCCGAGTACAAGGTCCGCAATTCACGCAAGGTGTCAGGACCCAGACACGAAAACATCACAAACCCATCCACAGCCACGGCACGATGCCACTGCGCCATCAAGGTTTGCGGATCGGCCGACATGTGCAACGACATATTGGCCCAAAGCATTTGAACGGCACCGTCCGCTGGCGGGGTGAAATCCAAGGCAGACCCGGTCCACCGCGCGGGCACCCACCAGGGCTTCTCCAGCATTTTCTTGGCCGAGGGCACTTGCTTTTGATCGGCCTCCACCACATGGCACTTGGCGCCGGGGTAACGACGGGTGAGCAACTCGTGCGCCTGCAAACCGCCCTTGAGGGGCGACCAGTGGGCCCAGGCGCTTGGCTGGAGCTTGATCCAACCCAATCGCTCCTCCATGCGGCGCGCCACCTCTTCGTGTAACCAGGGAGATTCAGTAACGGGCAAGGACTGCCAACGCTGGGCGGCCTCAGGGGAAATGGAAGGGGGACGCTGATGGGACATGATCTGAAAGTGCTTTGGGCGAGTATATTGATCCCATGCGGTTCACGTTGATCAAACGGGTTTTGAACGCCCTGCCCAGTCAGTGCCTGGTTTGCCGCGCCTGGCCGGACCAAACCGTGTGTGAAGCCTGCATGAGCCGGTTTGCCCAGCCGCTGCACCGGTGCCGATGTTGCGCGCTGCCCCTGCCCGCCGACGTGCCGGTTTGTGGCGCATGCCTCCAGAACCCGCCGCCGCTAGATCGCTGCCTCAGCGCTGTGCCTTATGGCTACCCTTGGTCCAAACTCATTGTTCGCTACAAATTCCAGGCCGAGCCTGGCCTGGCGCGCACCTTTGCGCTGATGCTGCGCAGCACGCCCTGGGTTGAGCCCGCGCTGGACGCGGCTGACACGGTGTTGCCGATGCCTTTGTCCAAAGAACGACTGCGGTCGCGGGGGTTCAATCAAGCCCATGTGCTCGCACAAGCATTGTCCAAACCGAAAGCAGACGCAGCGCTGCTGCTTCGAATCAAAGACACCCCGCCCCAAAGCAGCCTGTCTCGCGCCGAGCGCCTCAGTAGCGTAAAAAACGCCTTTGCCGTCGAGCCGCTGCGCTCGTCAGAGATCAAGGGGGCGCGAATCGTGCTGGTGGACGACGTCATGACCAGTGGCGCCTCGCTGTTTGCGGCGGCGCAGGCGCTGCGAACCGCAGGCGCGGCGCACATCACAGCGATTGTGGTGGCGCGCACGGCGTGACCCGTCGTGCACGGCCCGCCGCCCGACGACAATCAACCCATGTTTCATATTGTCCTTGTCGAACCCGAAATTCCGCCCAATACCGGCAACGTCATTCGTTTGGCCGCCAACACGGGCTGCACCCTGCATCTGGTTGAGCCGCTCGGCTTTTCCATGGATGACAAACACATGCGCCGCGCCGGCCTGGATTACCACGAGTACGCGCAACTCAAGCGCCATGCCAACTGGCAGGCCTTTCTGGACACTGAGCAACCCGCCCCCGCCCGCATGTTTGCTTTGACCACCCGCGCCACCTACCGGGCCCACGAGCAGAAGTTTCAACCGGGCGACTGGCTGGTTTTTGGGTCAGAAACCAAAGGGCTGTCTGACACCGTGCGCCAGTCTTTCCCACCGGAGCAAGGCTTGAAGCTGCCCATGCTGGCGGGCCAGCGCAGTTTGAACCTGTCGAATGCGGTTGCGGTGACCGTGTTTGAGGCCTGGCGGCAAAATGGCTTTGCCATGCCAGACATCAGCCCAGCATCGACCTGAACCACCAGATTGACGTCAAGGGTAGTGGCGAGCCAAGGACTCCGCCACGCAAACGGGCTTGGCGGCACCTTCCCGCTCAACCGCCACCAACCAGGTCATTTGCACGCCGCCCTGGTCCACGGGCTCGCTTTTGAGCAGCGTCATGCGCGCCCGCAAACGACTACCCACTGGCACGGGGGCCGTGAAACGTACCTTGTTCAGGCCATAGTTCACACCCATGCGCACCTGAACGATGTGCATGGAGGTCTCAAAGAACTTGGGCAACATCGATAAAGTCAGAAACCCATGGGCAATGGGCGCACCAAACGGGCCGGCGCGGGCCTTCTCAGGGTCCACATGGATCCATTGATGATCTCCCGTGGCATGCGCGAACAGGTTGACTTGCTCTTGGGTGACCGTGATCCAGTCACTCACCGCCACCTCTTGTCCGACCAGGGCCGACAAATCGGCCAGAGTTTCAAATGTTTTCATGGGCGCACTCTAACCACGGGCTGCAGCGGCGCCTGTCAGTTCTGCGACAAAGCCGCACTCAGCACCGCCGTGATCACCGTGCCGCTGAGCCAAGCTTTGAGCTTGGGCACCATCATTGCTTACCTCGCAGCGAGCATCGCCATCGCTCCCTGGGGACTTGGATTTCTCACCAACGTGCAGGACATCCTCCACTTTGCCGAGTTCGGCGTGTTGCTGATGCTGTTTTTGATCGGTCTGGACCTGGAGCCGAAACGACTTGGGAGCCTGCGTCGGCCCATTTTTGGCTGGGGCGGGCTGCAGGTTGTCGGCTGATCGGTGGCGCCTCCGTGGCATTTGGGGTGGATTGGCGCGTTGCCACCGTGGCCGGCTTGGCCCTGCTGCCCCTATTGGGGGGGTCATATAGAAAATGAGGCTTTAGCGCCCGTCAGTCATGCGGGAGAAGCTATAAAATCAATAGCAGTCACTATGGACGGGCAATTGTTGATGCGGCCGCTATTTCGCTGGATCGCGCGCTCCAACACCCCTGAGATATTGACCGCCACAGCCCCTGACATCGGTGTTGACCCCTGCGGTCTCATCGACCCAATGAATCTCACCGCCCTGCGCCTTGGCTAGGGCCTCAATGCCAATGCTTGGGTACGGCTCGTTCAGCCACGGCTTGACGGCGTCAGGGCGCTGTTCGTCAGCGTTTTTGATCAGCTTTTGCAGCGTAAAAACCCAACGCGCCAGGTCGTTGCCCACTGCACGAATCGGGAGCTTGATGCCCATACCCTTTCGGAGCATGCGTATAACTTTCTGGCGACGTTCGTGCAGTACTTCTCGCGACTGCTTGCGGGCACCTTCTTTTGGCCTGAACTGTTGGGTCCGCTGCTAAATAGACCGAACCTCGTCGTAACTGTGGAAAACCCCGGCAAGCCCCGACTTTCGCTGACTCGTTATTGACCCAGCGAAAGGGCAGAACAGACTACGACCAAGGCAACCACGCCAGCGCAGTGTGGGGAGTCTTGGGCCCGGCGCGTGCTAGGGGCTGACGGCTTGCGGTGCCGCCAAATACGCCGGCATGGTCACCCGGGTATAGCCTCCGCCGTAGGGATTGGTGTGCATAACCAGCAGCCAAAACGCAAAGTGGGTCGCAAGGGCAAACAGCGTGATCGCTATGCGACCGGCGGCTGGTCGGTCCAAGTGCGCGGCAGCAATCGTGATGTACGCGAAAAATGCCAAAACGATCAC
This sequence comes from uncultured beta proteobacterium, assembly GCA_963781205.1. Lineage (GTDB taxonomy): Bacteria > Pseudomonadota > Gammaproteobacteria > Burkholderiales > Burkholderiaceae_C > Rhodoferax. The sequence goes on from CAWAFG010000028.1 coordinate 95,732, forward strand.
GACCATCCATTGGTGGTCGTCCGTATGATCGCTGCCAATCACCAGGCGACGTAGCCTCGCATCCTCCAGGTCATCCACGGTTTTCAGCCACTGGACCACCAACGGTGCGGGTGCCCCGTCGCGACTCAAGCGCACCGACAGCAACCGCAGCTGACGCAGCGCCAGCGCGGCCTCCGGGTTGGCCACATGGTTAAAGTTTGAACCCCACTCTTGTGTGGAAACGGCCTTCCGGTAGGCCGCCAGAGGAAGCCCAGCATCAGGCGCATTCAAGCCTGCCGGGTCCGCCAGTTGCTGCAGACGTACCAAAGCAACCACCTCTTGGGATGCAGCAGCACTGGCACCCCGCTCCTGATTCCAAACATCCGCCGCGAGAAAGCTCATGAACAAAGCGAACAAGGTGGCCACAGGGATAACCGCTGGAGCCACCGGAAGTAGCTTGGGAATACTGTGCGAACGACGGTTGAGAAAACCAAGAAACCAAAAGCTGAAACTGAGCATCAGCACTGAAAGCACGCCGACCCAAAAAAACTGCAGCCAAGTAGAAGAATCAAAAAGTAAATCGAGCATGGTTGATTGGCGCATTTAGGGGACTTCGTTCAGATTCACGAACTACGCTTTGAATTTGATGATCATGTTCAGCAGCTTTAACGCCCGTTTGGCATCAGGGGCTGAAAGAACATCTGAATTGCAGAAAACGGCCTCTGGTACAAAAAATTTGGCGTAACTGCGGATGGGAAATTCAAGCGCATGAGACCAAGTATGGCACGGGTTGGGGGCTCCGAAACACGTCTGATACAGCCGCGTGAGTGCACGTATTCACTCAATGGCGAGACCTTGGGATTCAGGATGGATTGGGGTCTGGCGCGCACGCAGTTGTCGAAATCGCCGCGTCACTGAGTCACCCATTGACACGCTGGTCCACCTCGTAGTCTGGCGCGGGTTCTGGCGTCATGTCCCAATCTGGCTCGCCATCAGCACCCTCGGTCATCCATGCTCTCTGGCGCCTCTGCCCGCCGCACAGCGGGAACAGCAGTGGAAAAACCTCATAGGTACGAACGATCAGCACGGCCCCCGCGCGATAGACTGCTCACCCCACCGCTCACCTTGCCCCGCCGACATGGAACACACCTCAACCTGGCTGCTCAACAGCTTTGTTTACCTCAGCGCCGCCGTGATTGCGGTGCCGCTCAGCAAAGCTTTGGGCCTGGGCACCATCATTGGTTACCTGGCCGCCGGCATTGCCATCGGCCCCTGGGGACTGGGATTTGTCACCAATGTGCAGGACATCTTGCACTTTGCCGAGTTCGGCGTGGTGCTGATGCTGTTTCTGGTCGGCCTGGAACTGGAGCCCAAACGCCTGTGGAGCTTGCGGCGGCCCATTTTTGGCTGGGGCGGCCTGCAGGTGGTCGGCTGCGCGGTGCTGATTGGCGGTGTCGCCATGGCCTGCGGCGTGAATTGGCGCATTGCGACTGTGGCCGGTTTGGGCCTGGCCCTGTCCAGCACGGCAATTGCCTTGCAAACACTCAGCGAACGCCATTTGATGCCCACGAAAAGCGGCCAGGCGGCGCTGTCCATTTTGTTGTTTCAGGACGTGGCGGCCATCCCCATCTTGGCCCTGCTGCCCCTACTGGGCGTTATTTCTATAGAAAATGAGGCTTTGGCGCCCGTCAGTCATGCGGGAGAAGCTATAAAAGTAATAGCAGTCATTGTGGGCATCATCCTGGGCGGTCGATTGCTGATGCGTCCGCTGTTTCGCTGGATTGCCCGCTCCAAAACTCCCGAAATCTTCACGGCGACCGCCCTGTTGCTGGTCATTGGCACGGCGGCCTTGATGCAGTGGGTGGGTTTAAGCATGGCGCTGGGTGCCTTTCTGGCAGGCGTCTTGCTGGCTGAAAGTGAGTACCGTCGCGCGCTGGAGACCGACTTGGAGCCATTCAAAGGACTGTTGCTGGGCCTCTTCTTTATTGCGGTGGGCATGAGCATCGACTTCGGCGTGCTGCGTGAGTCGCCGGGGTGGATGGCGCTGATCGTGCTGGGTTTTCTGACTGTGAAAGGGCTAATGATCTTTGCCGTGGCCCGCGCCATGAAACTGCCGTTTCAGGAGCGCCCGGTGTTCACTTTGCTGCTGACCCAAGGTGGCGAGTTTGCGTTTGTCGTGTTTCAGACCGCGGTGGGTGCTGATGTGCTGCCCGCCCAAACGGCGTCGCTGTTGCTGGGCGCCGTGGCCGTATCCATGCTGGTGAGCCCCCTACTGCTGGTCGCGGTGGACCGGTTCTTGTTGCCCCGCTACGCCCGTCTGGGGAAGACAAAATTACCTGAAATCTCTGAACCCCAGAACGCGCCGATCCTGATTGCCGGGTTTGGTCGCTACGGCCAGATCGTGGCGCGAATGATGTTGGCGCAGGGCGTGCCCTGCACCTTGCTGGACCATGATGCGGACATGATTGAGGCCGCACACAGTTTCGGCTACCGCGTGTTCTACGGCGACGCCACCCGCGTGGACTTGCTGCGCACGGCGGGCGCGGGCACCGCCCGCATTCTGGTTGTGGCGGTGGACGATGTGGCCCAGTCCCTCAAAATTGTGGCGATCGCGCGCGAGCACTTTCCCCAACTCCAAATCGTCGCCCGCGCGCGGGACATGACACACTGGAACCAGCTTCGCGACCTGCAGGTGACGCGAGTTGAGCGCGAGGTGTTTGAGTCCAGCCTGCGCAGCGGACGCTGCGTGCTGGAACTGATGGGCCACAGCGAAACCTCAGCGCAAGAGATCACCGCCCGGTTTCGCGAGCACAACCTGGCTTTGATCGAACAGATGTACCCGTTCCACCAGGACCGCGCCAAACTGATCGCCGTGGCCAAACAGGGGCGCCAACAGCTGGAAGCGCAAATGGCGCTGGAGCGCGCACAGCGGGCGCGTGATGAACACGTCAAAGAGAACAAACAGGCACCCTCTCCGCGTGATTTGACTTAGATCAATCATTAGGGTTAACGCGAATCCCCAGAGCCAAAGAAGCGCACAATGGTTGCTCACGTTGCATCTGGCGAGGCTTTTCGCAAGCGCCAACGGACGTGCAGGGGGGAATGAAGACGGCATGAGTGGCACACTGAATCTCAGCAACTTGGGGACGATCGTCTCCGTGCGCGGCAGCGTCGTGGACGTGCGGTTTGACAAACAGTTGCCCCCCATCCACTCCATCCTCACCGCCAATGAGGGGCGCGTGATTGTTGAAGTGCTGGCACAACGTGATGCGCACCATGTCCGCGCCATTGCCCTGACACCCACCCAAGGTCTCGCCCGAGGCATGTCAGTGGTCGACACGGGTGGCCCCTTGAAAGCGCCGGTGGGCCCGGGCATTTTGTCGCGCATGTTTGATGTTTTTGGCAACGCCATTGACTTGCAACCCGCCCCGACCAACGTTCAATGGCGTTCGGTTCACCGCGCGCCCCCCGAATTGGCGCGTCGCTCCACCCAGTCCGAAATATTTGAAACTGGCATCAAGGCCATCGACGTGCTGGTCCCTCTGGAGCGGGGCGGCAAGGCGGGTTTGTTTGGCGGCGCTGGCGTCGGCAAAACTGTCTTGCTCACTGAGATGATTCACAACATGCTGGGCCACCGCGAAGGGGTCAGCATCTTTTGTGGCATTGGCGAGCGCTGTCGTGAAGGCGAAGAGCTTTACCGCGACATGAAAGACGCCGGCGTGCTGCCCAATATGGTGATGATTTTTGGTCAGATGAACGAGCCACCCGGCAGCCGGTTTCGCGTCGGCCATGCCGCGCTCACCATGGCCGAGTACTTTCGCGACGACGAGCACCGCGATGTGCTGCTGCTGATTGACAACATTTTTCGCTTCATTCAGGCCGGCTCCGAAGTGTCCGGCTTGATGGGGCAAATGCCGTCTCGCCTGGGCTACCAACCCACCATGGGTACGGAGCTGTCCGGCTTGGAGGAGCGCATTGCCAACACCGACACGGGAGCCATCACCTCCATCCAGGCGGTGTATGTACCGGCTGACGATTTCACTGACCCCGCCGCCGTGCATACGTTCTCTCACCTCTCGGCCTCGATCGTGTTGTCGCGAAAGCGCGCCAGCGAAGGGCTTTATCCGGCCATTGATCCGCTGCAGTCCAGCAGCAAGATGGCCACGCCGGGCATCGTCGGCCAACGGCATTACGCCCTGGCGCAAGAAATTCGGCGCACCTTGGCGCAGTACGCCCAGCTCAAAGACATCATCGCCATGCTGGGCCTTGAGCAGCTTTCGCCCACCGACCGCAATGTCGTCAACCGGGCGCGCCGGCTGGAGCGATTTCTCACCCAGCCCTTCTTCACCACCGAGCAATTCAGCGGTGTGCCCGGCAAATTGGTGCCCTTGGAAGACGCGCTGGATGGCTGTGAACGCATCTTGCGCGACGAGTTCAGGGACTACCCGGAAAGCGCGCTCTACATGATCGGCACGATTGACGAAGCCCTCGCCAAAAAACCGGCGCCTGAGCATGCGACTTAAGATTTTGCTGCCCTTCAAGGTGTTTGGCGATGTGGCTGACGTCCTGCGCATCGTCGCGGACACCCAGCAAGGGTCGTTCGGCCTGCTGCCCCGGCGACTGGACTGCGTGGCCGCGCTCACGCCCGGCATTCTGACCTATGAAACTGAGGCGAATGGCGTCGTTTATGTGGCCATTGACGAAGGTGTTCTGGTGAAGGCTGGGGCCCAAGTTCAGGTGTCGGTACGCCGCGCCGTGAGTGGCACCGATCTGGCGCAATTGCGCTCGGTCGTGGAGCAGGAGTTTTTGACCCTGGACGAGCGCGAGCAAAGCGTGCGCTCCGTGATGGCGAAACTCGAAACCGGCTTTTTGCGTCGCTTTGCCAGCTTTCAACATGACTGACACGCCGCAGTCCAAAGACGACACCCGCCTGGCAGAGCAGGTCGGCGCAAAGGCTGCCCGAAAGCTCAAAGCCCAGCGCAATGCCACGCCAGGCATCTGGTTTGGTCTGGGCATGATCGGGCTGATTGGCTGGTCGGTGGTGGTGCCCACACTCTTGGGGGCCGCACTGGGACTGTGGATTGACCGGCATTACCCGGGCGGGCGCAACTGGACGCTGGCTTTGATGACTGCCGGATTGGGGATTGGCTGCCTGAACGCTTGGCACTGGGTCACCAAGGAAGATGCCGCCATGCGGGACGAACAGGAGGAAAAAGATGAATGAGACAGGGACCCTGGTCCTGACTGCCTTGGCCGGTGGCGCACTGGGCGCCATGTACTTTGGCGGCCTTTGGTGGACCGTCCGCCGAAGTCTGGCGTCCAAACGACCTGCGCTTTGGGTGTTTGCCAGTCTGTTGGTCAGGATGGCGCTGGCGTTGGCGGGCTTCTATTGGCTGGGCAGCGGGCGCTGGGAGTCGATGCTGGCCTGCCTTGCCGGCTTTGTCTTGGCTCGCGCGATGTTGATTCGAATGACTCGGCTGCCGAGTGAGCGCATGGGCATTGTGGGCCCACAGGAGAGTCGCCATGCACCTTAGCCCTGACGAAATCATTTTTTGGCAAAGCGGCCTTTTCAAGCTCAACGCCACGATTGTCTACACGTGGGTGCTGATGGTGGTGCTCACCATCGGCTCCTTGCTGGTCACGCGCAAGCTGTCCACCACGTTGACGCGATCGCGCTGGCAGAACCTGCTTGAAATCGTGGTCATTGGCATCGAAGGCCAGATTGCAGATGTCGGCCTGCGCGAGCCCAGAAAATACATGGGCTTTCTGGGCACCCTCTTTCTGTTCGTGGCCATGGCGGCCCTGTTTACCGTCTTTCCCGGCTATGAGCCCCCAACCGCTTCGCTGTCGACCACGGTGGCATTGGCCTTGTGCGTGTTGGTGGCGGTGCCCTTGTTCGGCATGGCCGACCAGGGCCTGGGCGGCTACCTCAAGTCCTACGTGGAGCCGACGGTGGTGATGCTGCCCTTCAACATCATCAGCGAAGTCTCCCGCACGCTGGCGCTGGCTGTTCGCTTGTTTGGCAACATGATGAGCGGGGCCATGATCATTGCCATTTTGCTCACCATCACGCCGTTCATCTTTCCTATTTTCATGACCGTTCTGGGCCTTTTGACCGGGATGGTGCAAGCCTATATTTTCAGCATATTGGCAGCGGTCTACATTGCAGCAGCCACGCGCGTGATCAAAACCAAGCCCGGCACGGATGCGCCGCTCCCCACCCCTCTCAACACAAGGAACTAAGCTCTATGGACAGCATGACAATCATCGCGGTGGCCTCCATCGTCATCGCCGGACTCACCACCGGCTTCGGCTGTTTGGGCCCCGCCCTGGCCGAGGGGCGCGCCGTCTCCACCGCGCTCAGCGCTTTGGCGCAGCAACCCGACGCCTCAGCGACCATCACGCGCACCCTGTTCGTGGGTTTGGCGATGATCGAATCCACGGCCATCTACTGCTTTGTGGTGTCGATGATCCTGATCTTCGCCAATCCGTTTTGGAATCACTTTGTGGCGCTGGCCGCCGGAAAATAGGCCATGCTCATCGACTGGTTCACCGTGGGCGCGCAAACACTGAACTTTCTCGTTCTGGTGTGGTTGCTAAAGCGCTTTCTTTACAAACCCATTCTTGACGCGGTGGACGCCCGGGAAAAACGGATTGCCACGGAATTGGCTCAAGCCGACGCCCAACAAACCAAGGCGGATCAAGAGCGCGAAACCTTTCGGTTGAAAAATGCAGCGCTTGACCAGCAACGCGACGACCTGCTCACCCAAGCCAAGGCTGAGGCAAAAGCGGAGCGACAACGCCAACTTGACGAGACGCGGCATGCGGCGGAGGCCTTGCGCGTCAAGCGGGAAGAGGCGTTGAACGCCGAGTTGGAGTCCTTGCAGCAAGACATCACACAACGCAGCCGCGATGAGGTGTTTGCCACGGCACGCAAGGTGCTGAGTGATTTGGCAGACACCACGCTGGAAGCCCGCATGGTGGATGTCCTGGCCCGCCGCTTGCGCGAGTTGGATGCGGATACCAAGGCGGAGTTGACCCAGGCCTTGGCCCTGCCCCACGCTGAAATCATGGTGCGAACGGCCAATCCACTGTCGCCATCACAGCAGACGACGCTGAGCGACGCATTGGTGGCCACTTTTACATCGCCCAATACAGCTTCGGTTTGACACCTCGGCCCAGGTCATCGGCGGCATTGAACTGTCGGCCAACGGCTGGCGTTTGCCCTGGAACATCGCTGACCTGCTCACCGCACTTGAAAAGAACATTGGCCAGCAACTGCGGGCGCCTTCGGCAAGACCAGCCCACGCACCTCCGCCTTCCCAAGCCCCATGAAAAAGATGCCGGCAAGCCTACACACTGAGTTTGAGCGAAGCTTTGCCTCACTGGCCGCAGCGCGGGCTGACTGCCGTCCTGACTTGACCCCCTTCGAGGTGGGGACTGTCATCAACGTCTCCACTGGCATCGCGCTGGTCAGTGGGCTGCCAGGCGTCGGATTCGACGAATTGGTGAAGTTTCCAAATGGCATCTTCGGCATCGCGTTCAACGTGGACGAGGATGAAATTGGCGTCGTGCTGCTGGGCGACTACTGGCACCTGAACGCCGGTGACCGGGTGGAGCGCACGGGCCGTGTCATGGACGTGCCGGTGGGCGACGGCTTGCTGGGTCGCGTGATCGACCCCTTGGGACGGCCGCTGGACGACAAAGGACCGGTGATGGCCAGTTCGCGCCTGCCCATCGAGCGTCCGGCCGCCCCCATCATGGAGCGCTCGCCCGTGACCGTGCCCTTGCAAACGGGCGTCAAGGTGGTGGACGCGCTGATTCCGATTGGGCGCGGTCAACGTGAACTGATCCTCGGTGACCGGCAAACGGGCAAAACAGCCATCGCCATCGACACCATCCTGAACCAGCGCGATCAGAACGTTTTGTGCGTCTATTGCGCCATTGGGCAACGCGCCTCGGCGGTTGCCAAAGCCGTGGCCGTGCTGCAGGAACACGGCGCCATGGCCTACACGGTGGTGGTGGTCACCGAAGGCAACGACCCAGCGGGTCTAACCTACATTGCGCCCTACGCGGCCACCAGCGTAGCGGAGCATTTCATGGAAAGTGGGCGCGATGTGTTGATCGTCTATGACGACCTCACCCAACATGCCCGCGCCTACCGGGAGCTGTCCCTGCTGTTGCGCCGTCCACCCGGGCGCGAAGCGTTCCCGGGCGACATCTTCTACATCCACTCCCGCCTGTTGGAACGCGCAACCCACTTGGGCGCCTCGCGCGGAGGAGGCTCACTCACCGCCCTGCCCATCATTGAGACCGAGGCGCAGAATATGTCGGCCTACATTCCGACTAACCTGATTTCGATCACGGACGGGCAGATTTACCTCTCACCCTCCTTGTTCGAGCTGGGGGTTTTGCCTGCGGTGGACGTCGGCAAGTCTGTGTCTCGTGTTGGCGGCAAGGCCCAGCGAGCGGCCTACCGCGCGGTGGCCGGCCACCTGAAACTCGCTTATGCCCAGTTTGAGGAACTGGAAACCTTTGCGCGATTTGGCGCCCGGCTGGACGAAAACACCCAGCAGGTGATTGAGCATGGTCGGCGCATCCGGGCCTGCCTCAAACAGCCGGAGTCCACGCCCGTGACGGTCACGGCACAAATTGCCGTGTTGCTTGCACTGAGCGAACGCCTGTTCGACACCATTCCCATGGAGAAAATAGAGGAGGCCGAGACGGCCGTGCATCAAGCCGCCAAGGCGCTGGCGCCCGACGTGGTGTCGCGCTTGCTGACCGACACCCGGCTCAGCCCGGACGACCGTTCACTGATATTGAAAGCCGCTGGCGATGCGCTCAACAGCTTTCAGGCCAAGGCCCCCAAACCGTGAGTGACACCTCCGAGAGTCTGCGCCGAAAAATAGGAACCGCCACAGACCTTCAGTCGGTGGTGCGGACCATGAAGGCCATTGCGGCGTCCAGCATCGGCCAGTACGAAGGGGCGGTTCGTGCGCTGGATGACTATTACCGAACTGTGGAACTCAGCCTTCGGGCCTGTTTGGGCGCAACCCAGGCAGGGCGCTCGCAAGGGGCAGCCGCTCACACCGGCAAGGGCGCCACCGGTGTCATCGTGTTTGGTTCTGACCAGGGGTTGGTGGGGAAATTTAATGAGGTGATGCTGGATTTTGTGGTGCAGCAGCTGGCCTCGCTGCCTGGTGAGAAGATCATCTGGGCCGTGGGTGAGCGCATTCAAAGCCGCCTCAATGACACCGAACTCCCCAAAGGGAAACCCTTTGCGTTGCCCAACGCCATTGGCGCCATCACGCCTTTGGTCGGTCAAATCCTGGGCGAAGTGGAGCGGTTGCGCGAAACAGGTGAGATTTCACAGGTTTACGTCTTTCACCAACGTCCTCAGTCGGGCGCCATTTACACCCCGGTGTTCCAGCGCCTGCTGCCGCTGGACCAGGCATGGCGTCAGGCCCTATCCAGCATCACCTGGCCCAGCATCAACCTGCCAGAAGTCATGCATGCCGGCGAGCCAACCTTGCGGGCCTTTGTTAGGGAGTACCTTTTTGTCTCTCTGTTCAGGGCCTGTGCCGAATCGCTGGCCAGCGAAAATGCCAGCCGTTTGGCTGCCATGCAGCGGGCGGAAAAAAACATCACCGACCTGCTCGAAGAGTTGAATCGGTCGTTTCACCGCCAGCGCCAAAGTGGCATTGACGAAGAACTGTTTGACCTCGTGGCAGGCTTTGAAGCCTTGAAACACTGAATTGATCACCCCTCCATCCATCCAGCCACCCATCAGGCAAAGCCGAACGGCAGCAGGCCCGTGACGCCACCGGGGCGCAAAACAAAAGTGCACCCCGCCTGAGGTGATTGCGCCAATTGCGCGGCATTCAAGCCCGCGCTGGCACTCGTCACCAGCAACAAATCCATCTTGTCGCCGCCAAACGCCATACTGGTGATTTGCGTGGCGGGCAGGTCGATCTGGCGCAGCTGCACCCCCTGCGGGTCAAACTGGCGCACGCAGCCACCGCCCCAAAAAGCGATCCAGATATTGCCATCGCGGTCCATCGTCATGCCATCAGGCGTGCCCTCCGCCTCGGCAAACACCCGCCAAACGGTTTTATCGAGCAGTTGCCCATCGCCCGTGATGCGGTAGCGGTAGGTCGTATTCAAAAACGAATCGGTGTGCAGCATCCACGAGCCATCAGGCGCAATGGCGGGTCCGTTGGCGATGTGAATGCCCGACTCCACCACGGTGAACTCGCCTGACGGGTCCAGCCGCGCCAAATAACCATCGGCCTGACTGGGGTCGCGGTTGTTCATGGCACCGGCCCAGATGCGGCCCCACAAATCCGCTTTGGCATCGTTCAAACGCACATCGGGCTGGCCGGGGTGGGCGCAGCCCATGGGTTCAATGCGCAACTCAGGCTCCAGCCACACGCGGGCGAAGCCGGACTGCAGGCCGGCCATGAAGCCGTCACCATCGGTACGGGCAATGAGCCAACCCACACGCTCAGGCAGGGCCCAACTGCGGTGATCGCCGGTGGTGGGCGACCAGGCGTGGATGGCACAGCCATGAATGTCCACACCGTAAAACTGCTGACTGGGTTCATGCCACATCGCCCCTTCGCCCAAGTCCAGCGCCTGCGGCCAGGCTGTTGTTACCTCGCCCATGCTCAGGTCCACCCCGCGTCCACAACAAAATCTTGCGCAGTGACCATGCAACTGTCGTCTGCGGACAGAAACAGCGCCATATTGGCCACGTCTTCTCCCAGAATGCGCCCGGGCAGGCAGTGGTTCTCGGCCATGGCGCGCTCACCCGCTTCGTCCACCCATTGCTCCAACTGCTTGTCCGTCATGATCCAACCGGGGGTGAGTGTGTTCACGCGAATGTTGTGCTCGCCCAGTTCACGCGCCAGACTGCGGGTCAAGCCCACCGTGGCGGACTTGCAGGTGGCATACACCGGATAGCCCTTGCCCTTGATCTTCCAGCTGGTGGAACCCAAATTGACAATGGCGCCGCCGCCGAGCCTTTTCATGCCAGCGACAACCGCTTGCGCGGCAAAGAAATGCGGCCGCAGGTTGATAGACACCCGCCAGTCAAAGTCGTCCGGCGTGACCGCCATGAGGTCATGGCGCTCGTCGTTGGCCACGTTATTGACCAAGATGCTGATGTCGCCAAAGGCCGTGGCCACGGTCTGAATCGCGCCTTGCAAGGCCGCCACATCAGAGGCGTCACTTTTCAGGAACATCGGTGCCGGGCCGACGGCGCTGGCGGCCGCAACCACCTTGGCGGCGGCGTCAGCGTTTCGACCTGTAAAGCCAACCTTGGCACCTTGGCGGGCAAACGCCACCACGATGTCGCCCCCAATGCCGGAGCTGCCCCCAGTGACAAAGACCGTGCGCCCCGCCAGACTGGGGTAATTGGCAAAATTCTTGCTGTTTTTTTGGTTCATATGCATCCTGTCTGTGGGTCAAACGGCGTCTGACTCCAGTGAAAAAATGAGGGCGGACTCGGGGTTCATGTTCAGGAGCGGCAGGCCCAACACGCGAAGCTCGGACGCCGACAGCTCCAGCCCATGGGACTGCAACTCCTCCAGCCAGCCGGTATCAACCTGCGCACGGGCACGCTCCAGGCCCGCCCGCCCGATCAGGCGCAAGCGCCAGTCGGCATCACCCGCCAACATGGGCAAGCGCAAGGGCGCATGGTGTTGCGACGACGGTGCCTGGGTGGTGTAGACCCCAAAAATGCAGCGCTGTGGTGTGTGCACCAGCCACCAGACGCCGTTGGCCGTCTTACCCTGGTGAAACGCGCCGGAGTGCAATACACCGCGCCAATCCTTGTAAAGGGCGATCCAGCGGGCCAGGGATGCGCGCTCAGTCGCCTCCAGTTTTCGCACATCGGCTTCCACCCCCATGTGGCCAAACAAGGCCACGGCGCAGCGGAAATCCATGCTTTGCGCCCGACCGGTCGAGTGCGCTGGCGCCGGGCCCACATGGGCGCCCAGCACCTCCAGCGGAAACAGACGCGTCGCGCCCCCCTGAATCGTCACGCGTGACAAGGCATCATTGTTGTCACTGGTCCAAAAGCGTTGCGTGTGCTGCAAAACCCCCAAGTCCATGCGCGCGCCGCCCGAGGCGCAACTCTCAATCTCGACATGCGGATAGGCTTCACGCACCCGCGCCAGCAGTTGGTAGAGCGCTTTGACTTGACGGCCATAGGCCATGCGCCCCTGGGCGTCTTCGGCCTGTGCCAAATCACGGTTCATGTCCCATTTCAAATAGGAGATGGCATTGCCCGAAAGCAAAGCGTTCAGTTTTTCAAACAGATAGTCGCTGACCTCCGGGCGAGAGATATCCAGCACCATCTGGTTGCGCCCCAACTGGGGAATTCGACCGCTGCTTTGCAGCGCCCAATCGGGGTGCTGGCGGTACAACTCACTGTCCGGGTTCACCATTTCAGGTTCGACCCACAGGCCAAATGCCATGCCCAGACCCAGCACATGCTCAATCAAAGGGGTCAGCCCGTGGGGATATTTGACCGGGTCGGGCCACCAGTCGCCCAACCCACTGTGATCATCGGGGCGGCCAGGAAACCAGCCGTCGTCCAGCACAAAACGCTCCACGCCAATGGCAGCAGCCTGTACTGCCAACTCACGCAAGGTGGCATCGTCATGGTTGAAGTAGACCGCTTCCCAAGTATTCAAATGCACGGGGCGCGGCGCCATGTGGGCGTTGGGCCAGCGCACCACGTGGCGGCGGGCGAATTGGTGAAAGCTGCCCGAGGCGCCGTTCAGACCTTGGCTCGACCAGGTCACGTGCAAGGCGGGGGAGCTCGCACTTTCGCCGGCGGCCAGTCGCACCTCGCCTGGGGCCAGCCACTCACCGGCTTGCAGCAAGAAGCTGCCGTCGTCATTGCGATCCAGCACAAATGAATGGTTGCCGCTCCAGGCCAGTTGGGCGGCAATCACCTCGCCACCTTGGTCATCGGCCTGAGGCGTCATCAAAAAGCAAGCGGGTGGCGCCTCATGCGAGGTCCGGCCATGGCGGTTTTGCTGCTGCCAACCCGCCATGGGTACGGGGCCCCGCTGCCACTGGAATTCATGGGCCCATTGGCCCGAGAAGCTGCCCAGCTCGGTCAACGGCGCGGGAATAGGCACAGCACCGGCCGCCACCCAATCCAGTTGAACCGATTGAGTGCCGGTGTTGCGAACCGAAGTGCGCATTGACAAGATATCCGTCGCCTTGTGCATGGTCAGGGTCAAGGTGGCTTCCAGCCCCACGTCCGCATTGACGGTGGCGTCGCCCAAATACAGCACCAGGGTTTGAACGCCATCCACATCCGACTGCTCATACGACCGGCACACGAGGTCCTGCACGGCGTGCGCGCCATCGCGATGCGCACGCACCGCTGGCGCATGGCCCAGGCCATTGCCAAAACCGGGCAGCATGGGAATGCCGTCCAGCCGATCCAGGCTGCCCGGCGGCAGGCGCCGCAAGCCCTCGCTAGGCCACTTGCTTAGCAACTGGGTGCGGGGAATCTGGGCGCCAAAATGCCGCCACACGGGAATGCGGCCCAGCTGAAATTTGATCAAAGCGCAGCAGTGGGCGCCGTCCAGTCGGAGTAATTCGTACATAACTTGAGAAAGAAACCCGCCCTAGCCTTTGGTTGCGCCAAAGGTCAGTCCGGCAATAAAGTGCTTTTGCATCAGGAAGAAAATCAACACGGGTGGCATGGCCGCCACGATGGACCCGGCCGAGACCAGATGCCACTGCGCCACCCACATGCCGTTCAATGATTTCAAACCACCTGTAACCGGCATGGCGTGGTTGCCCTGAATCAGCACCGTGGCCCAAAAGTAGTCATTCCAGATGAAGGTGAACACCAGCACGGACAAGGCAGCCACTGCGGGGCGAACCAGGGGCAGCACAATTTTGAAGAAAATCTCGAATTCGCTGGCACCTTCCACCCGGGCGGCTTCAATCAACTCACGCGGCAAGTCGCGAATGAAGTTGCGCATGAAGAAGGTGCAAAACCCGGTTTGAAACGCCACATGAAACAACACCAGGCCGGTGATGGTGTCGTAAAGCCCCAGGTTCAGACTCAGGTCCCGCACGGGGATCATCAAAATCTGGAACGGCACAAAGTTGCCGCCGACAAACAAAAAGAACACCAGCAAGTTCAACTTGAAACGGTAGATGCCCAGCGCAAACCCAGCCATGCAAGCCAGCGTCAGCGCACCAATCACCGTTGGAATGGTGACCAGAAAGCTGTTGAGAATGTAGGTGGCGAGCGGCGTGTTGCTGAACACGGCCGTGTAGTTCTCCCACATCTTCCACTCGGTGGGCAAGCCCCAGTAGTTGCCGTTGGACAGGTCGGCACTGCCGCGCACTGACGTCAGAGCCACGGCAAGAATCGGCAGCAGCCACACAAACAGGGCGACGGGCAAGCCAACCTTGAACAGCAATTGGGTGGACCGGGCGGTCCGGTCGATTGGGGTGGGGAACATTATTCTGTCTCCTGTTCCTGTTTGTAGACGCGGTAAAGAATGAAGATGATGTAGACCAGCATGAGCAGGAACAGCACCGTGGCAATGGCCGAGCCGTAGCCCATGCGGTAGCCGTATTCGCTCAGGGCTTTTTCATACATGTAGTACGCCAGCACCTTGGACTGGCCGTAGGGGCCGCCTTGGGTCATGATGGAAATCATGTCGAAACTGCGTAGCGAGCCAATGATGGTGACCACCACCGCAATAAAGGTCGCGGGACGCAACTGGGGCAGAACAATTTTGAACAGCATCGTCCAGCCCTTGGCGCCTTCCAGGCGGGCGGCTTCAATCAAATCGGGGCGCAGGTTGTTCAAACCTGTCAAATACAAAATCATGCAATAAGCGGTTTGCGGGTACAGCCCGGCAATCACAATGCCGTAGGTGACCAGGTCTTCGTCAGACAGCACCGCAATGGGGTCCATGCCAAACAAGTCCATCACGTGCAGCAGCAAACCGTTGCTGGGGTCGTAAAACCAGCTGAACACCAGGCCAATCACCACCTGGGAAATCACAAAAGGAAAGAAGAACAGCGACTTGGCCATGCGAATGCCAAACACCTTTTGGTTCAGCAACAAGGCCAGGCCCAGCCCCATGGGAATGGACAGCAAGAAGCCGAAGAACCAGATCACGTTGTTCTTCAGCGAGATATGAAAGTCCGGGTCCGTCATCAACTCTTTGTAGTTGGCCAGCCCAATAAAGGTGCGCGGGCTCAGGCCGTCCCATTCGTAGAAGCTGATCACAATCGACTCAAAAATGGGGGCGATCACATACACCACGAACATGAGCAATGCCGGGGCCAGAAACAGCCAGGGCACGATCTGCAGCTGATGGCGCGACCACCAGCTGGCCGCAGGCGGCGCACTGGCCGGGTTGACGGAAGGGGAGTTCATCGGTGTCGGTCTCGGGTTACATCGAAAGTACGTTGCCGGAGAGGATGGGGGGTCACCCCCGCCCTCCCGGTTCAGTCGGCCTGTTTACTTGTAAACACGCTTGCGCACTTGCTCCAGACGTTTGAGCATGGCGTCACGGCTTTCAGGCTTCAGCATGAACTGCTGGAAACCGTCCATGCCGGCTTTGGCCATTTCAGCGGAAGCATCGCGGTCATAGAACTGACCCAGCGCGTAGGCGTTGGACAACATATTGAAGCCGGCCTTCAGATAGGTGTCTGCAGGCACTTTGGCGTTCTTGTTGACCGGCAGTTGACCCAAAATTTCGTTCATCTGACCCTGAACTTCAGGCTTGGCCATGTAGGCCATGAAACGGCGCGCATCGACCTTGTTTTTGGCTTTGCTTGGAATGTGGATGGTGTCCGTAGGCGCGTCTTCGGCCTTCGGAATGCCTTTGGTGATCTCGGGGAACTGCATGAAGCCCAGCTGCGCCTCAGTCAGCCCCGCCTCTTTCATGGGGGCCACCGCAAAGTTGCCCATCAGGTACATCGCCGCCTCACCCTTCACGAAAGCTGGCAGTGCCTCTTGCCACTGGTAAGCCGCGTGGTTGGCCAGGTAGTAGCCTGGCTTGACCAGCTGTTCCCACTTGTCAAAAACGGCTTGCACTCGCTTGTCGGTGTAGGGCACTTTGCCGGCGGTGAGGTCCATGTGGAACTCGTAACCGTTCACGCGCATGTCCAGATAGTCAAACCAGCCGCCGGTGGTCCAGGTGGCTTTGGTGCCAATGGCGAACGGGGTGATGTTGTTGGCTTTGAGCTTGGCGCAGGCGGCCAGCAACTCATCCCAGGTTTTGGGCTCGGCAATGCCGAGTTTGCTGAAGATGTCTTTGCGGTAGTACACGCCCCACTGGTAGTAGGTGTAGGGCAGGCCCCACTTCTTGCCGTCAATGGTCATAGACGCTGCAGCGGATTTGAAGGACTCGTTCAGACCTTCTTTGGCCCACAGGTCCGACACGTCTTCAAACAGACCCGCTTTCACGAACGGATCCATGCGGTTGCCGGCGTACCAGTTGGCCAAGTCAGGGGACTCGGCGGTCAAGAAGTTGCGGATGGAGGTCTTGTAGCCCTCGTGGTCAAAGGTGTTGACCTTGACCTTGACGTCCGGGTTGGCGGCCTCAAAGCCTTTGACCAACGCTTCAAAAGCGGCTTTGGGCGCAGGATCGGCCGCGTCGGTATTGATCACCAACTCGCCCGCCATCGCGGACAGGCTGCAGGCCATCAGTGCGGCCGAAGCCAGGGCGAGTCGTACAGGTTTGAATGTCATTTCTTGTCTCCTAAGGTTGCGTTTTTACGCGTTATGCGGAAGGTTTGAGCTTCCAGATCGACACGGCTTGGGGGGCCAGGGCACGCGCACCCAGCAAGCATTGCGCGTCTGTTGACGGTGAGAAATCCACCGTCGAACTCGAAAAATTCAGGGCAAAGACCCAATCGCCACGACGGCTGATACGCACATCGGCAGGCAGGTCCAGGGTGGGGAGCGAGGCGGCGTGGGCGGCCTCGCCGAGCAAATGCCGCCATCCGGCGCTGTCCATCCAGCCTGCGCTGTACCAGGTGTTGCCGTGGCGGGTGACCGCGGGCTTGCCATCCTCGAACTTGGCCAGTGCAACCGCGCCGGTCAGTGCCAGGTCTTCGCGCCAACGGGCAACGGAGGCCGCCGGCCCATTGACCCACTGCACGCCTTCGACCAAGCCGGGCGGCAAGGACTCCACCCGCTGAACTTGCACACCGGCCAACGCGGAAAACGCGCCCGGCGCCAATTGCTCGGGAATGGCCAGTGAGGCGGACTTGGAGCCACTGCGCGGCCCCAGCACGATGTGCGCGCCCGACTCGGCCATGCGCTGCGCCAAGCCAGCGTCTTCACGCATGTGGGCGGGTAGCACCACCATCGCATAGCCGCGCAAGTCGGCGCGGCTGGGCAACACATCCACATCCAGACCCAGCTGACGCAAAGCGCTGTACACCCGAAAGCTCAGCTCCAAGGCATTGAAGTCGGCGCCCTGCGGCTGAATCTGCGCCATCCACACACTGGGGTAATCAAAAATGATAGCTACTCGCGCTTTATTTGCCAGCGCTAGCGCCTGATTTGGCATCAAAGACTTCAATTCTTCGGCCACCTGGGTGGCTTCAACGCCGCCTTGGTCCAGGCTGCGGTCGGGGCGGTTCAAGCCCGCGTGCATTTGTTCTTGCGCAAAAGGCGCCTGGCGCCAGCGGAAGTAGCTCACCACCTCGGCGCCATGGGCAAATGCCTGCCAAGTCCACAGGCGCACCATGCCGTCCAGCGGTGCGGGGTTCCACTGCGCCCAGTTCACCGGGCCGGGCTGCTGCTCCATGACCCACCAGCGTCCCTTGCACATGCCGCGGTACAAATCGTGGTGAAACGAGGGGATGTCCGGGTGGCCTGTGCGGGCGTACTGGCGCTTCTCATCGGCACTCAGGAAGAAGTTTTGGGTGAAGCCCAGCGGGTAGCTGTCCCAGGTCGCCACATCAAGGTCTTGCGCCACGTCGTGGTGATCGAACTCGGTGAAGAAACCCATGAAGTTGTGCACCACATCGCGCCCCGGCGACAGGGCGCGCAAGATGTCCACCTGGCGGCGGTTGAACACCACCACCTCGTCAGAGGCAAAACGGCGGTAGTCCAGGCAGTGGGCGGGCGTGGCCTCGGTCACCGTGCCTATGGGGGCGTCAATTTCGTCAAAGTGCCGGTATTCCTGGCTCCAGAACACGGTGCCCCAGGCCTCATTGAGCGCCTCAATGGTCTTGTAGCGCGCCTGCAACCAAACCCGGAAACCGGCCTGGGCAGCGGCGCTGTAGCTCAAAATCGTGTCGTGGCAGCCGTACTCGTTGTCCGTCTGCCAGGCCACCACGGCGGGGTGTTGGCCATAACGCTCAGCCACGGCGGTGGTGATGCGGTCTGACTGCGCGCGGTAGCTGGTGCTGGAAAAGCAATAGTGGCGGCGCGAACCAAAGCCGCGTGTTTGGCCTTTGGCGTCCACCGCCAGCATGGCGGGGTCGGCATCGACCAGCCATTTGGGCGGCGTGGCGGTGGGCGTGCACATGACCACCTTCAAGCCCGCGTCGGCCAGCGTGTCAATGGCACGGTCCAGCCAGGCCCACTGAAAATGGCCGGGACTGGGCTCAATGCGGCTCCAGGCGAATTCGGCAATGCGCACATAGCGAATGCCCATGGCCACCATGCGCTGCGCGTCGTCGGCCCAGCCGCTTTCCGGCCAGTGCTCAGGGTAATAACAAACACCAAGTTCCATGGTCCGCTCGCTTCAGGCCACGGCCGCCAGAGTCGCCAGTGGCAAGTCGTCATTGGCCACGGTGCGGGCCAAAGCGTGCCCCTTGGCATCAAACAGGTGCAAATGCTGCGGCGGCAAGGACAAGGCCAGGCGGTCACCGGTTTTGGCATAGGAGTTGCCGGGCGCTTTCACCACCCAGGGCTCGCCCTGCACACCGCTGTCCAAATACAGGTAGGTGGTCTCGCCCAGGCGCTCCTGCCACTGGACGGGCCGCGCGATGTGTTGTGTGGCGGTGCCGACTTCGCCGTCTTCGGGGCGCAGGCCCAGTGTCACGGCGCTATTGAGCGGCACGGCGGTGGCATTCACACGGGCTTGCACTTGCTCGCCACCCGTGAGGCGCACCGTGGCGATCTCTGGCGTAGCGGCAACGAGCGTGCCTTCCAGAAAATTCATCTTCGGCGAGCCAATGAACCCGGCCACAAACTTGTTGCGCGGGCGGTGGTACAGCTCCAGCGGCGGGCCAAACTGGGCCACGCTGCCGTCACGCGCGACCGCCTCCCCGGCGTTGAGCAACACAATGCGGTCCGCCAGCGTCATCGCCTCCACCTGGTCATGTGTGACATACACCGTGCTGGCCTTGCCAAAGTCGCGGTGAATTTTGGCAATTTCAAAACGCGTTTGCACCCGCAGCGCCGCGTCCAGATTGGACAAAGGCTCGTCAAACAGGAACACGCCGGGCTGTCGAACAATGGCGCGGCCAATGGCCACGCGCTGGCGCTGACCACCCGACAGCGCCTTGGGCAAGCGCTCCAGCAAGGGCTCCAGTTGCAAAATGCGGGCGGCTTCGCGCACCCGGCTTTGCAACTGGGCGTCGGGCACCTTGGCCAGGCGCAGGCCAAACGCCATGTTCTCAAACACCGTCATGTGCGGAAACAAGGCGTAGCTCTGAAACACCATGGCCACACCGCGGTGGGCAGGCGCGACGTCGTTCATGAGCTGGCCGCCAATTTGCAACTGGCCGCTGTTGATGCTTTCCAGGCCCGCAATCATGCGCAGCAAGGTCGATTTGCCACAGCCAGACGGGCCAACAAAGACGCAAAATTCGTTCTCGCCAATGTCCAGCGTCACATCGCGAATCACGGGGGCGTGATCGCCATACGCTTTGAAAACATTGTTCAGTTGTATGCGGGCCATGGGGTTCCTAATGGGTCTGATTAATGAGATTCACGGGGCACGGCGCTGCCTCGGCAGCCAACCAGGAAGTCCAGGTCCACGCCCTGGTCCGCCTGCAGCACATGGCGGTGGTACATGTGCACATAGCCTGAAGCCGGTGCCGGCTATGGCGCCACTGGGCGCGGCGCAGCGCCAATTCTTCGTCGCTGACCTGCAAATGCAGGCGGCGCTCGGCCACGTCCAGCTCAATCATGTCGCCGTCTTGCACCAGGGCCAACGGGCCACCGGCGGCCGCTTCCGGCGCCACATGCAGCACCACCGTGCCAAAGGCGGTGCCACTCATGCGGGCGTCCGAGATACGAACCATGTCGGTCACACCCTGCTTGAGCAGCTTGGCGGGCAAGCCCATGTTGCCGACCTCGGCCATGCCGGGGTAGCCTTTGGGGCCGCAATTTTTGAGCACCATGACGCAATCGGCGTCAATGTCCAGATCAGGGTCTTCAATGCGGGTTTTGTAGTGCTCAATGGTCTCGAACACCACGGCCCGGCCGGTGTGCTTCAGCAAAGCCGGGGTGGCCGCTGACGGTTTGATCACAGCGCCCAGCGGCGCGAGATTGCCGCGCAACACGGCCAAGCCGCCCTGCTCCACCAGCGGCGTGGCCATGGGCAGAATCACGTCGTCGTTGAAACACTCGGCGTTGGCCACGTTGGTGCCCAAGGTCTGGCCGTTGACGGTCATGGCGTCGGGGTGCAGCAGACCGGCTTCCAGCAGGCGCTTCATCACCACCGGCAAGCCACCGGCGTAATAAAAGTCTTCCATCAAGTACTTACCAGAGGGCATCAGGTTGACGATGGTCGGCACGTCGCGTCCCAGCGTGTCCCAATCGTCCAGCGACAAGGGAATGCCCATGCGCCCGGCAATCGCAATCAGGTGCAAAACCGCGTTGGTAGAGCCACCAATGGCACCGCACACACGAATGGCGTTCTCAAATGCCTCGCGCGTCAGAATTTGGGACAGCTTCACGTCCCGGTTCACCAAATCGACGATGTGGCGACCGGCGCGCTGCGCCAACTCATACCGGCGCGAATCCACGGCGGGAATGGCGGCGTTCTCGGGCAAGCCCACACCCAGCGCCTCCACCAGGCAGGCCATGGTGGAGGCCGTGCCCATGGTCATGCAAACACCGGCGGAGCGGGACATGCAACTCTCGGCCTTCATGAACTGTTGCTCAGTCATCTGGCCGGCCTTGACCGCCTCAGAAAACTTCCAGACATGGGTGCCCGAACCAATGGGTTGGCCCCGGTAGTTGCCATTCAACATGGCGCCACCCGACACCACCAGTGTGGGCAAATCAACGCTGGCCGCGCCCATGAGCGTGGCGGGGGTGGTTTTGTCACACCCCGCCAGCAGCACCACGCCGTCCAGCGGATGAGCACGAATGCCTTCTTCAACATCCATGCTGGCCAGATTGCGGTACAGCATGGCGGTGGGGCGCATCAAGGTCTCGCCCAGTGAGGACACGGGAAATTCGACCGCAATGCCACCGGCTTGGAGCACGCCGTGCTTCACCCGCTGGGCGATTTCACGGAAGTGCTGGTTGCAAGGCGTCAACTCGCTCCAGGTGTTGCAAATGCCAATGACGGGGCGCCCATCAAAGCTGTCATCCGGCAAACCTTCGCTTTTCATCCAGCTGCGGTGAATGAAGTTGTCTTTGTCCGTGCCGCCAAACCAATGTTGCGACCGGCGCTTTTTGGGGGTTTCGTCTGTCATGCTGATCTACCTGATGTGAGTCCGTCTTGGTTTAATTGTCATACAATTAAATTTGGAAAAATATCAGGGATTACCCTTGATTCACATCAAAGGGATTTTTCAGCTATCTCGTCGGATGTTTAGAAGCCGGATCGGTTCATCAAGGCACGGGTATCGGACAGCATGCCGGCCATGCGATGCAGCGCACTTTGAGCATCACCCTGGCGAATCGCTTCAAACACTTTTTGGTGGTCCGGCAAGGCCCGCTTGAAGTCCCCAGCCGAGCGGGCCGACACGCCCAGCAGCGACTCTAATGCGCTGCCAATGATGGCGGCCAGCGGCATCAGCAAAGGGTTGTTGGTGGCTCGCAGCACCGCCGTGTGAAAAGCCAAGTCGGCCTCCACCCATTGACCGATGTCTTCAGCGCCCTCCATGGCGTTAAAGGCCAACTCAAGGTCATGGAGTTGCGCCTCACTGCGACTCTTGGCCGCCAGCGAAGCCGCCGCCGGCTCAATGATTTCGCGCAACTCGGTCAGGTGGCGCAAAAACTCGGCATCGGCCCCGGTGGCGCAGCGCCAGGCCAGGATGTCGGGGTCCAGCAAGTTCCACAATTCACGGGCGCGCACCCGGGTGCCAATGCGCGGGCGCGACTCCAGCAGGCCCTTGGCCGCCAGTACCTTGACGGCTTCGCGCAGCGCGGTGCGGCTCACCTGCAACTCCAGGCACAGCTGCTCCTCGTTGGGCAGCAGCGCGCCTGCGGCGTAAACACCACTCACCACCCGGCGCCCCAATTCATTCACCACCTGGCCATGCAGGTTTCGCCCGGTGTACGTGGAAGCAGTGGAGGAAACAGAAGAATTCATGGCCTGGCCTTGTAGGATCTATCCAACGATTGTGATGGGTTAATCATCATATGATTAAATCCTCCCTTATTGTCATCAATCTTTCTTGATGGAGCACCATGCCAAGCACCGAAACTTGCCACACCGTCGCCCTGGACTGGGGCACCACCCACCGCCGAGCCTACGCACTTGATGCGAGCGGGCTCTGCCTCAATGAGCACGCCGACGCCGACGGCGCGCTGGCCTGCAAGGGCCGGTTCCCCGAAGCGTTGGCAAGCGCCCTGCAAGCCCTGAACGCCACGCCCCAACGGGTGCTGATGTCCGGCATGGTGGGCAGCGCACTGGGCTGGAAAGAGGTGCCCTATGTGAGCGACGACGTGCCCTTGACGGATTTGGCCCGACACCTCACCGAGGTGCCCTCGCCTGCTGGCGGACCCCGCCAGCTGATTGTTCCCGGCTATTGCGTGCGGGATGCCTTTGGCCAGCCCGATGTCATGCGCGGTGAAGAAACCCAGTTGCTGGGCGCCGTCACATTGGGCCATGCCACGGGCTGGTTTGTGCTGCCCGGCACCCACAGCAAATGGGTCGAGCTGCACAACGGCCGGGTGCGCCAACTGCGCACCTACATGACGGGCGAGTTGTTCAACCTGCTCGGCCAGCATGGCACGCTGGCCGCCGCCATTGGCGCCCACACGCAGGACTGGGACAGCGCGACATTTGCCGAAGGCGTCAAAGCCGCCGCGAACGGCGCCTTGAGCCGCGCCTTGTTTGGCACCCGCGCCCGCGTGGTGACCGGTGACATGCCCGCCAGCCAGACCAAAGCCTATTTGAGTGGCCTGCTCATTGGCACCGAACTGCATGACGTGGTCCGCAGCGCCGGCCCCGGCGCTGCCACCACCCCTTTCAAACTGATCGGCTCGCCCGAACTGGCCACCCACTACGAGGCCGCCGCAGCGCAACTGGGTCTGCGCTTTGAGGTGCTGGACGCCCGCGCCGCCTTCCTCTCCGCCATGGCTTATCTTCAATCTGAACTGGAAACCGCATGAACGCCCCCTTCCCCCTCTTGACCCAAGCCCGCCGCATGCCTTTGGTGGCCATTCTTCGCGGGCTGGTTCCCGCCGAGGCCGCCGCCATCGGAAGCGCACTCTATGAGGCCGGTTTTCGCGCCCTGGAAGTGCCGCTGAACCGCCCCGGCGCCATTGAATGCATTGACATCCTGACCCGCACCCTGCCCACTGATGCCCTGATTGGCGGCGGCACCATGCTGAGCAAGGCCGACGTGGACGCGGTTCACGGCGCGGGCGGGCGACTGATGGTGTCGCCCAACTGCGATGTGCACGTCATCGCCCATGCCGCTTCACTGGGCCTGTTGTGCGCGCCCGGCGTGGTCACGCCCACGGAAGCCTTTGCAGCCCTGCAGGCGGGCGCCCACGCGCTGAAACTCTTCCCGGCCGACATGGTGGGCCACGGCGGGCTGAAAGCCTTGCTGTCCGTGGTGCCCGCAGGCACTGACTTTTGGCCGGTGGGCGGCGTGACCCCTGAGAGCATGGGGCCTTGGGTCAAAGCCGGGGCAACCGGTTTTGGCATTGGCGGGCAACTGTTTTCGCCCGGGACCACGGCCGCCGAGGTGGGCGTCAAAGCCCGCGCTTACCTTCAGGCTTGGCAGGCCTCCCAACGGCCGGCGTGACCCGCCGATCTCTGAGACAAACACCATTAAAAAATAGTGGTGTTTTAGACCTCTAGCGCTTGATCCACCTGCGGAAGCAGCTATCAAATAAATAGCATTTACTTCACAGCGTCCCAAATCAGCTTGATCCCGGTCAGCGCCATGCCGGTGTACAGCAGGCGGTAGAACAGAACCTGGCTGATGCGCCGGGCCAGGCGAACACCAATCCACACGCCAATGGGCGCAACCGGCAACAGCACCAGCGAGGTGGCCATGTTGCGCGTGTCCAGCAAGCCCAGCCAGGCGTAGGGAATCCACTTCGACAGGTTGATGACAAAGAAGAAAAACGCCATCGTGGCCGTGAACTTGACCGGCGACAGGCGCATGGGAATCACATAAGCGTTGATGGGCGGCCCGCCCGCATGCGCAATAAAGCTGGTGAAACCTGCGGTGGCGGTCAAAATCGCCCCCAGCCATTTGGGCGGATGCGGGCTGTCCAGCGTCGGCGGAAACAGCAGCCGCTGCGCCAGAAACAGCAGCGTGAACACACCCACAATGCCGGCCACGGTGTGCGAATCCAGCGCCTTGAACAGCAAGGCCCCAATGACGATGCCCAGCATGCCCCAGGGCAGCAAGAACCTGAGCAGCTTCATGTCAAAGTCTTTGCGAAAGGCGGCCATGCCCAAAATGTCCATCACCAGCAGCACCGGCATCAGAATCGCCGCCGCGTCGGGTACGGTCACGGCCAGCGCCATCATGGGCACCGCCAACGAACCAAAGCCGGCACCAAAGCCGCTTTTGCTGATGCCCAGCAAGAGCACCGCAGGAATCGTCACGGCGTAAAAGTAGGGGTCGGTGATCAGGGGGAAGGTCATCGTGGTTCAGTCCGGTGTCTTGTTGGCGCGCAAGTTGAGGCGCATCAGCACCTTGGTGAAATACTGCCCATTCACCTGGATGGCATCGGGATGCACACCAAACACGGTGAACCCATGCGCCTCATACAAGGCCTGCGCCGGGTTGCCTTGCGTCACCGTTAAATCGAGCTGTTCCAAATCCGGCAGTTGGCGGGCCTTGTCCAGCAAGGCGGCCAGCAGTCGCGGGCCCAGCCCCTGACCAGCATGCTCAGGCGCCACGTACATGCCCAGCACCGTGGCGTTGTGGCGCTCTTTGACGCGGTAGCGGCCCGCCAGGCCCACCATGCCGATCAACTCGTCCTGCAGGAATGCGCCCAGAAAAAAATCATGCAGCTTGGCCGAATCAGGCGTCAAGCGCTGGACAGACCACGCCAGCGGCTGGGCCGCTTCCTCCTGCGCATCCGAGGTGAAGGCCTGCGGGTTTTCCTGCAAAGCGCGCAGCCGCAGTGCGCGGTAGGTGCTCGCGTGCGCGGGGCTCAATCGGCAAATGAGAGGCGTTGTCATGAGGTTTCAGGGCGTCAATGAGGGGTGGCAAGCCGAAGGATGTGGCCAGTTCCTGCGAATGCAACTCAGGGGGCTCAAGTATCCCCGCAAGCGCACGGGCAAAATCAAGTGATGATCAACATTCAATTCTGGGGTGACACCGTCAAGCTGGTGGTGGAACTGGCGGCCACTGCCGCCTTCGCGTTGTCGGGTGTGCTGGCAGCGGCCCGCAAAAAGATGGATGCGGTTGGCGTTTGCGCCGTGGGCTTTGTCGCCGCCTTTGGCGGCGGCACGGTGCGCGACCTGTTGCTGGACCAACGCCCGTTTTTCTGGGTGCGAGAAGTCAACCTGCTGTGGGCGGTGTTGGCGCTGTGCATCCTGGCCATGGTGTTTCTGCGGCACCGGCATTTTGAAGTGACCGAGAAAACCATGCAGTGGCCCGATGCCCTGGGCCTGGGCTTGTTCACCGCCACCGGCGTGCACCAGGCCTTGCTCAGCCAAATGCCGGCCGTCGTGGCCGTGCTGATGGGGCTGATCACCGGGGTGTTTGGCGGCGTGCTGCGCGATGTGGTGTGCAATGACATTCCCAGCGCCTTCAGCGACCACCGCCCCTACACCGTGTGCGCGTTTGCGGGCGGCTGGGTGTATGTTGGCCTGTGGCAAACCCAAGCCCCCGGTTGGGTTGCGCTGCTGGCCTGTGTGCTGATCACCGCCGGCCTGCGTGGTTTGGCTTTGTGGCGCAACTGGACGCTGCCCACCTGGGAGCCTTGAGCGTCGTCGACAGGAGTTCGCCCTACACGCGCTCCAACACCAGCGCAATGCCCTGCCCCACGCCAATACACATGGTGCACAAGGCATAGCGCCCCCCGGTGGCGTGCAAGCGGTTCACCGCCGTCGTGGCCAGGCGGGCCCCCGAAGCCCCCAGCGGGTGCCCCAGCGCAATCGCCCCGCCCCACGCGTTGACCCGGGCGTCGTCGTCCGCCAAACCCAGCATGCGCAGCACGGCCAACCCTTGCGCGGCAAAGGCTTCGTTCAGTTCAATCACATCCATCTGCTCCAGCGTGAGCCCCGTCAGGGCCAGCACTTTGAGCGTGGCCGGCGCCGGGCCCATGCCCATCAGGCGCGGGGCGACACCGGCCACGGCCATGCCGACGACACGGGCGCGGGGCGTGAGCCAGTTCTTCTTGGCGGTGGCTTCATCGGCCAGCAACAGCGCGCAGGCGCCGTCATTCACGCCGCTGGCGTTGCCGGCCGTCACGGTACCGTCGGGGCGAACAATGCCTTTCAGCTTGGCCAGCGCCTGCAACGAGGTCTCACGGGGGTGTTCGTCCTCTGTCACCAGCAGGGGTTCGCCTTTTTTCTGCGCAATCGTCACGGGAATGATCTCGCGCGCCAGATGGCCGGCTTTCTGGGCGGCTACCGCGTTGAGTTGGCTGGCCAGCGCCATGCGGTCCTGCGCCTCACGCTCAATCTGAAATTCAGTCGCCACGTTTTCAGCGGTTTCCGGCATGCTGTCCACACCGTATTGCGCTTTCATGAGCGGGTTGATGAAGCGCCAACCAATCGTGGTGTCGTACACCGCGTTGTGGCGCCCAAACGCGGCCTCCATTTTGGGCATGACAAAAGGGGCGCGGCTCATGCTCTCCACCCCACCCGCAATCACCAGGCCGGCCTCGCCGGCCATGATGGCCCTCGCCGCCGTGCCCACGGCGTCCAGGCCCGAGCCACACAAGCGGTTCAGCGTGGCGCCCGGCACCTCAATCGGCAACCCCGCCAACAAGCTGCTCATGCGGGCCACGTTGCGGTTGTCCTCCCCGGCCTGGTTGGCGCAGCCATAGAGCACATCGTTCACCGACTCCCAGTCCACCCCCGGATTGCGCTCCATCAGCGCCTGAATCGGCAGCGCCCCGAGGTTGTCGGTGCGCACACTGCTCAACGCGCCGCCGTAGCGACCAAAAGGGGTGCGGATGGCATCGCAAATAAACGCGTGAGACATGTTGGCGAACTCCTGGGCAAAGAAGCGCATTTTGACGGGATTGGGCCTCATGCGCTGCAACATGGCGGACAGCACACGACAATACGGCCCACTATGTTTTCACCCACCCAAGCCGACGTTCGCCAGTTTTTTTGCTCTGTTTACGCCAAAGCGCAAGCCGGGCAACCCATGGAAGCCATTGAAACCCTCGCCAGTCTCTGGATTGACGAGCACCCCGAATACCACGCCGAACTGGCGGACGTGGACGCCGCATTGGCCAGCATGCAGGTGGCAGAAGAAGGCAAAAGCAACCCGTTTTTGCACCTGTCGATGCACTTGTCCATCAGCGAGCAATGCAGCATTGACCAGCCCCGCGGCATTCGCCAGGCGGTGGAGCTGCTGAGCCACCGGCGCAATTCATTGCACTTGGCGCACCACGACGCCATGGACTGCCTGGGCAAAATGATCTGGGAAAGCCAGCGCGCCGGCCGCCCCCCCGACGGCCACGCCTACATCGACTGCGTGCAGCAGCACGCCACCCGCGACTAAGTCGCCTGCCATGCTCACCGGGCTCAACCACCTCACACTGGCCGTACGGACACTGGCGTCGAGTTTGGCTTTCTATGAGGGTGTTCTGGGTTTTCGCCTGCACGCCCGCTGGGATCGCGGCGCCTACCTGACGCTTGGGGACCTGTGGCTTTGCCTCTCGCTGGACGACCAGCCCGAACCCGCGCACGGCTACACCCACTATGCCTTTTCCGTCGCACCAGCCGATTTCCCCGCCTTTGCCCAGCGACTGCGCCAACACGGGATCAAGGAATGGCGGTCCAATACCAGCGAAGGCGACTCGATCTACTTTGTGGACCCTGACGGACATCGGCTGGAAGCCCATTCTGGCAATCTCACCTCCCGACTGGCTCACTGTCGGGAACAGCCTTACGACGGCATGGTCTTCTTTGACTGAGCTCAAGCGGGCTTAAGACCAACGCAACGTGCGGCCCCGCTCAGCGCCACTCCGCTCTTATTTTGATAGCACCCTGCACAGGCTGTACTTGCGCCAGACGCAAAAAAACCGCTCGATGAGCGGCTTTTTTGGGGGTGCACCCAGTTCAGCGGAACTTGCTTTGCGGCACGGTTTTCAATTCGCCCGGCAAAGAGCTGACGTAGCCAGCCAAGTCTTTCAGTTCAGCGTTGGAGAATTGCTTGGCAATGCCACCCATCACGCCGTTTGAGCGACCCCACAAAGGAGTTCCCTCGGTTTTGTAGGATTTGAGCGCGACAAACAGGTAGTCAGAGTGCTGGCCTGCAATTTTGGGGTAGCTGGGGTCAATGGGCTTGCTGAAGTTGTCGCCATGGCAAGACACGCAAGCGCCTTTTTGCAGCAAAGCTGTCACGCGGGCATTGCCTTCAGGAGCTTTCTCGGGCAGCGTCGCGCCTTCCACTTTGCCGTGGGCTTCGTAGTAGGCGGCAATGTCAGCCATGTCCTGGTCGCTCAAGTTGTCCGCAATGCCGCGCATCGAGGGGTGCTTGCGGTCGCCTTTTTTGTACGCTGTCAGTGCTGACACAATGTACTTGGCGCCCTGTCCGGAAATCATCGGCACTTTGTGGATTTCAGGGAAACTGGCCTGATACCCTTTGATGCCGTGGCAGCCAATACACATGGAGATTTTTTTCTCGCCGGCTTGGATGTCACCCTTGACCTCCTGGGCATTGGCAGAAAATACCGTCCCATAGGCGACAAGCAGAAGAGACAGTGAGGACAGGAGTTTTTTCATTTTGAACAGACAATCAGCCATTGTTTGAGATGGATCAGATTTTCATTATATCGGTCGCCAAATCTCTGCCACCTGCTGTTTCCCCTTAGCGAGCCCCAGCCATGAAATTCAAAGGTACTGAAAACTACGTTGCAACCCAGGACTTGATGTTGTCCGTGAATGCGGCCATCACCCTGAAGCGCCCCCTGTTGGTCAAAGGTGAGCCGGGCACGGGTAAAACCATGCTGGCCGAAGAGGTGGCCACCGCCCTGGACCTGCCCCTGTTGCAATGGCACATCAAATCGACCACCAAGGCCCAGCAAGGCTTGTACGAGTACGACGCCGTGAGCCGCTTGCGCGACTCGCAGTTGTCGGATGTGACCGGCGGCGAGCGGGTCAAAGACATCAACAACTACATCATCAAAGGCGTGTTGTGGCAGGCGTTCACGGCCGACCAGCCCGTGGCGCTGTTGATTGATGAAATTGACAAGGCGGACATTGAATTCCCGAACGACTTGCTGCGCGAGATCGACCGAATGGAGTTTTATTGCTACGAAACGCGTCAGCTGATCAAGGCCAAGCACCGCCCGCTGGTATTTATCACCTCCAACAACGAAAAAGAGTTGCCTGACGCCTTTTTGCGCCGCTGCTTCTTTCACTACATCAAGTTCCCGGATGCGGACACGATGCGCAGCATCGTGGAGGTGCACTTTCCTGGCCTGAAAAAAGAGTTGCTGAGCGCGGCCATGAAAACCTTTTTTGACGTGCGCAACCTGCCCGGTCTGAAAAAGAAACCCTCCACCAGCGAGTTGCTGGACTGGCTCAAACTCTTGGTGGCGGAAGACATCCCGCTGGAAGCGCTGCAAAGCAAAGACGACAAGGTGGCAGTGCCGCCACTGGTGGGCGCCCTCCTGAAAAACGAGCAGGACGTGACCCTGTTTGAAAAACTGGTGTTCATGCAACGCCACAACCGTTGAGCGACTGCAGGAGCCTGCCATGTCTTTTGTGCCCCCCGTTACCCTCGCCGCTCGCGGCATCACGTTGGTGCCGCTTGCGCCCGAGCATGAAGACGGCCTGCGGGCCGCAGCGGCTGATGGTGCGCTGTGGAAGCTGCGCATCACCTCGGTGCCGGAGCCGGAGCAAACCGCCCAGTACATCCAGGACGCGCTGGCCATGCGTGAAGCCGGAAACCGTTTCGCTTTTGCCGTAACGGACACCGCCACGGGCACCGTGTTGGGTTCCAGCAGCTATCACGACATCCTTCCCGCCGTGAAACGCGTGGAAATTGGCTACACCTGGTATGCCAAACGCTGCCAGCGCACCCACGTCAACACCACCGCCAAGCTGCTCCTGATGACACACGCGTTCGAAACGTTGAATTGCAACGTGGTGGGTTGGCGCACGGACAACTTCAACTTTGCGTCCCAAGCGGCCATTGAGCGCCTGGGCGCCCGCAAAGACGGCGTGATTCGCGGCCATGCCCTGCGCCGAGACGGCACGATTCGCGACACAGTCATGTACAGCCTGCGCAGCGGTGAATGGCCTGAGGTGAAGGCGCAACTGTTGTACCAGTTGGACAAACCCCGCAACTGAGCACGGAACCAAGCGGGTCGACCACGACTCAGAGAACCCACCATGTTGATTGATTTCTTCTACACCCTTCGGTCGGCCAAGTTGCCGGTGTCCGTCAAGGAGTACCTCACCCTTCTGGAAGCCCTGAAAGAAGGTGTGGTGGGTCCGAACACGCCCGAACCGGACGTTGAGGGCGGCCCCACCGGCTACAAGATCGACGACTTCTACTACCTGAGCCGCACGGCGCTGGTGAAAGACGAGAAGCATTTCGACAAGTTTGACCGCGCTTTCTCTGCCTATTTCAAGGGCATCGAGCTGGTGACGGACTTCACCAAAGAGGTGCCGCTGGAGTGGTTGCGCAAGAACCTGGAACTCGATCTCAGCGCCGAGGAACGCGCCAAGATCGAGAAAATGGGCTGGGACGAGCTCATGGAGACGCTGAAAAAGCGTTTTGAAGAGCAGAAAGAACGGCATGAAGGCGGTAGCAAATGGATTGGCACCGGCGGCACCAGCCCCTTTGGCGCCTATGGCCAAAACCCGCAAGGCATTCGCATTGGCCAGGACAAGAGCCGCAACCGCAGCGCGGTCAAGGTCTGGGACCAACGCGCTTACAAAGATTACGACGACACCCAGGAACTGGGCACGCGCAACATCAAAGTGGCTTTGCGCCGCCTGCGCAAGTTCGCCCGCGAGGGCCACGAGGACGAACTGGACCTGGACAACACCATCCGTTCCACCGCAGCCAACGCTGGCTATCTCGACATCAAGATGCGGCCCGAGCGCCACAACAACGTCAAGGTGCTGCTGCTGATGGACGTGGGGGGCTCCATGGACGACCACATCACGCGGGTCGAAGAAATGTTCTCTGCCGCCAAGGCTGAATTCAAGCACCTGGAGTTTTATTACTTTCACAACTGCGTGTATGACTTCATGTGGAAGAACAACCGGCGCCGTTTTGCCGAGAAGTTCGCCACCTGGGACATCATTCGCAAATACAACAAAGACTACAAACTCATCTTTGTGGGCGACGCGACCATGAGCCCCTATGAAATTTTGCAGCCCGGTGGCAGCGTCGAGTACAGCAACGAGGAAACCGGCGTCGAATGGCTGGGGCGCCTGACCAGCGCGTTCCCCAAATTTGCCTGGATCAACCCCGAGCCGCAAGGCGTCTGGGAGTACCGCCAAAGCATCAGCGTGATTCAACAGCTGATGAACCAGCGCATGTTCCCCCTCACGCTGAAAGGCCTGGAGGACACGATGCGCCTGTTGTCGAAATGAAATGGCGCTTTATTGCCGCCCTGATGATTGGCCTCCCGGTGGGGGCCGTCGCTCAGGAGCCCGCCCCTGCGACACCTGCCAGCACGGAGGCCGCCCAGCCCGCGTTTGAGTTGACGATTGACGCCCCCGACGCCATTCGCGATCTGCTGAACACCCATCTGGAAATCAAGCGCTACCGCGACGTCAGCGATCTGAGCGACAACGAGTTACGTCGGCTGATGCAGGTCGCCCAGGAAGATGGCCGGGCGCTGATGGGCACGGCGGGTTATTTCTCACCGGAGATTCAAGCAGAGCTGGACATCACGCCGGGTGACCGCCGCCGCACGGTCAAGTTGACCGTGGTGCCCGGCGAGCCGACCCTCGTGAGCGAGGTGAACCTGACTTTCACGGGCGCCATCAGCCAGAACCCGAGCACCCAGTTGCAGCGCGAAAAAATTCAAAATGATTGGTCCTTGCGCAACGGCATGCGGTTCACCCAGGAACGCTGGGACGCAGCCAAATTGCAAGCACTGCGCCAGCTGACCGGGGAGCGCTTCCCCGCCGGGCAATTGGGCGCGACGCTGGCTGACATTGACCCCGTGTCACAGTTGGCCCACCTCAACGTCACCCTGGACTCCGGGCCCAACTACCGCCTGGGCGAGCTCCAGATCAAGGGACTGGAGCGTTATGACGCAGAGCTGGTCACCCGCTTGGCCCGCCTGCCGCTTGGGAGCGACTATGACCAGGAGGACTTGATCGCCGCACAACGGCGCCTGTCCAGCAGCGGTTACTTTGACTCGGCCTATGTGTCGCTGGACACCAGCGGCGACCCAGACAATGCGCCCGTCGTCGTGCAACTGCGCGAAGGCAAGCTGAAGAAAATCGTGCTGGGCGTGGGCATCAGCACCGACAGCGGCCCCCGCCTGTCGCTGGAGCACACCAACCACAAGCTGCCTTGGCTGGGCTGGCGCGCCGTGTCCAAGATTTCGCTGGACGATGAAACCCAGGCCATCAGTACCGAATTGACCGCACCACCCGACATGGACAATTGGCGCTGGATCACGTCTGCCCAGATCCAAAATCAAAACACCACCGGGGTGGACGTCACCAGCCAGCGCTGGCGCGGTGGACGCCGGCAAGACAACGAGCGCATTGACCGCAGCTATTACCTGGAGTACGACCGGGCGAACACCGCATCCAGCACCGACGCCTCGCCAGTCATTGCCCAGTCCATCAGCGCCAACTACGCGTTCACGCTGCGCAGTTTTGACAGCATGCCTTTCCCCTCCTCTGGCTGGGGGCTGGGGGTTGAGGTGGGTGGCGGCACCACGCTGGGCAGTCAACGCGATCCCTTTACCCGGGTGCTGGCACGGGGGCGCTACTACTATTCACTGGCCGACAACAACGACAACGCCGCCACACGCCTGCGCTCAGGCCGCATCGTGGTCCGCGCCGAAGGCGGCGCCGTCATGGCCGACGAAGGTGTCTCCTTGCCCAGCACCCAGTTGTTTTTGACCGGGGGTGACACCACCGTGCGCGGTTACAGCTACCGCGAATTGGGCGTTACTCAGACCAGCGGACTGGTGGCCGCGGGCCGCTACATGGTGAATGGCGGCGTCGAATGGCAAAGCCCGTTGATCTCCAACGGCCAGGTCACAGACTGGGAAGGCGCCTTGTTTGTGGACGCTGGCGGGGTGGCCGATGAACCCTCCGGTATTGAACTCAAAGTCGGTGTGGGCGCGGGCGTTCGATGGAAGAGCCCGATTGGGCCGCTGCAAATCGACCTGGCTTACGGCGTGGACGCAAAACGGCTTCGGCTGCACATGAACGTGGGTTTCAATTTCTGATGAAAGTGCTTCGTTTCGCCTTGTGGGGCATGGCCTGCCTGTTGCTGCTTGTGCTGGCCCTGCTGGGTGGCGCATGGGTGTGGGGTGGCTCAAGCACGTCGTTGGCCACCTTGTTGACCCGCGCCGCCGCTTACCTGCCTGAAGACCAAACCCTCACCGTGAGCGACGTGACGGGCTCTTTGCGCGATGGCGGGCGCATCGGCAACTTGCGTTGGCGCCAGGGCGAACTCAGTGTGGAGGCCAAGGACGTTGAGCTGGGCTGGACGCTGCTTCCCCTGTGGGATGGCGAGCTGCGCATCAGCCAATTGAAGGCGAAACATCTGCGCATTGACGACAAACGCCCCCCCAGCCCCGCTGAGGACAAGGTGCCCCCGGCCAACTTCAGCCTGCCAATCAAAGTCAGCCTGCCCTTTGCCATTGAGACGTTGGAGTGGGCAGGACCGCCCGCCTTGGTGGCCACCGGACTGAACGGCCAATATCAATTTGATAGCAAACATCACAGCATTGACGTGCGGGAAGTGCATATTTCCTCTGGAAGCTATGCCTTACAAGCCAAGATGGAGGCCCTCGCACCCATGGCAATCGAGGCCACGCTGAACGGCACGGTTCGCACCGAGGTGCCGGGCAGCAGCCAAGCCGTCACCGTGACGGCCAAAGCCAGTCTGGCCGGCGAATTGAGCCAAGCGGATGCCCAACTGGCGTTGCAAGCCGAACTGCTGCCCGCCTTGGACGCCAAGTCGGCGCAAAACCCGCAAGCCACCTTGATCGCGCAGCTCCAGCCCTGGAAAGCGCAGCCTCTGGCCCAAGCTCAGGCACGTTGGCAAACTCTGAACCTGGCCGCGCTGTGGCCCCAGGCGCCCACCACGGATCTCAGCGGTGAGGCGAACATCGCCCCAACCGGCACGGGTTGGCAAGGATCGGTTTCGGCGCGCAACGCTCGCAGCGGCCCGTGGGACAAACAAGCCTTGCCCTTGCAAGGCCTCAACGCCCAGGTGGTGTTTGACGGCGGTCATTGGTTGCTGAAATCGCTGAAAGCCACAGGAGCAGGCGGCGAATTACTGGCCCGCGGCGAGGCAACGCCAGGTCCAGACGGAGCGGCCTCCAGCACCGACTGGACAGTCACAGGCACTGCCCGCCAGATCAACCCGGCCGCACTGGACACCCGGTTGGACGCGATCAGCCTGGACGGCGCCTTGACCGCGGCGCAAGGCCCCCAAGGCATCCGTTTTGAGGCCAGTTTGCAACCTGCCGCCAAGCAAGCGGTGCCGGTGTCCAAAACTTTGCGTGGCTTGCGACTCAAAACCGTTCAAGCCAGCGGCCTGTGGCACGCCCCCACCCTGCAACTTGACACGCTGCTGGTGCAAACCGACGACGCCAAAATCGCCGGTCAAGCCACCGTGCAGACCCAAACCTTGGCCACCCAAGGCCAACTGGCCCTGACGGTGCCAGGCGCCCAAGCGAATGTGGACGGGCGTATGGCCCAGACCGAGGGCGACGGGTCGCTGCAGTTCAAACTGGGCAACGCCGCCCTGGCCACCCAATGGTTGGCTCGTCTGCCCGGCATGCCGGAAAGTCTGGCTCAACTTCACCTCCAAGGCGGCGCCGACTTGTCCGCTCGCTGGCAAGGCGGCTGGCAACAGCAAGGGCAAACACTCAAGCTGCAAGCCAGCCTTGACGCGCCAAAGCTTGATCTGTTGCAAGACCTGAAAACGACGCAGCCCACGCTGGGGCTGCGCGACACCCAACTGAGCCTGTCTGGCACCTTGCGCGCGCTGGAACTGCAAGTCAAAGCCAACGTGAACACCGCCACCCATCAACTGGCCCTTCAGTCTCAGCTGCAAGGCGGGCAGGTGCGGGACGGCGCCTGGCAAGCCCAGATCAACACCGCCAAGGTCACCGCGAAAGAATCTGACACCCCGGGCACCTGGACGGCCCAGCTGACTAACAAGGTGAAACTCAACCTGACCCAAGACGCCACCCGCCAGTCACTTGAAGTGGACGCCGGCGCCTTGAATTTGACCGGCCCGGTGCCTGGCACCGCCCAAGTCAAATGGCAAGACGCCCGCTGGTCCCAACGCCCTGACGGCAAGTCGGCATGGTCCACCCGGGGCGGCATCAGTCAACTGCCTTTGGGCTGGATCGAGTTTCTGGGTAAAACCAAGCTCGACAACCTGGGGCTGCGCGGCAACCTCGTCTTTGGCGGCCAATGGGATGCCACCAGTGCCGACGACCTCAACCTGACCCTGATTGTGGAACGCTCCAGCGGCGACCTGCAGTTGCTGGGTGAAGACGGGCAAACCGTGACCCTGAGCGCCGGCTTGCGCGACGCCCGTCTGGTGCTGACTGCCAACAATGAAAACCTCGGTGCGACCCTGATTTGGGACAGCGAACGCGCGGGGCGTCTGAACGCGACGGCCAGCACGCGCCTGCCCATCAAAGACGGGCTGTGGGCCTGGACTCCGCTGGCGCCTGTCGCCGGCAAAATCAGCGCCGAATTGCCCCCTGTGGGTGCTTGGTCACTGTTGGCGCCACCAGGCTGGCGCCTCAGCGGCACGCTGGACGCAGACACCACACTATCAGGCACGCTGGGCACGCCGCTTTGGCATGGCCGCCTGCAGGCCAAAGACATGGCCGTGCGCTCGGTGGTGGATGGCATTGACTTCAGCCAAGGAACGCTGACGACCCGCCTGGACGGACAGCGCCTGATCATCGAAGAATTCGCGCTGCAAGGCGCCGGTGGCGCACAAGGCGGGCAGCTGTTGATGAAGGGACTGGTCGAATGGCTGCCTGCTGGAAAAACGCCCGCCACCAACCCACTGGCCCGTTTGCGCATGAACCTGGATGCGTCGCTGAAATCGCTGCGAATGAGTTCACGGGTAGATCGCCGCCTGATCATGTCTGGTCAGCTGACCGCCCGGCTGGCAGACACCCAGTTGGCCATCCGCGGCGACCTGAGCACCGACGAGGCCCTGATCACCCTGCCTGACGACACCGCCCCCCAATTGGGCAAAGACGTGATCGTGCGTGGGCAAACAGTCGCAGATCCGGCGGCCAGCCCCACGGCCGAGTCGGGCAACGCGATCACGCCAGATCTGGCCGTCACGCTGGACCTTGGCTCGAACTTTCAGGTCAAGGGCCGCGGCTTGAACACCCGGCTGGCCGGCAAACTGACCTTGGCCAGCTCGGCCCAAACCAAAGGCCAACCCCGCCTGACGGGAACCGTGCGCACGGTGCGCGGCACTTTCAAAGCCTATGGCCAGCAACTGGACATCGAGGAAGGCGAATTGCGCTTCACCGGCCCCTATGACAACCCCTCCTTGAACGTGCTGGCCCTGCGCTCCAAGCTGACGCAGCGCGTTGGTGTGCAAATCAACGGCACCGCTCGCTCGCCGTTGGTTCGCCTGTATGCCGACCCGGAGTTGCCTGAAGCCGAGAAACTGGCGTGGCTGGTGCTGGGCCGCTCACCCACGAGCGGCGGGGCGGAAACGGCGCTGCTTCAACAAGCGGCGCTGGCGTTGATGGGGCGCAATGACAACGGCACCCAAGTCAGCCTGGCCCAGCGGATTGGTCTGGATGAGTTGTCGGTTGGCAGCGGCGACAGCGCCTCCAGCGGTGGCGTCAGCGGGGCCACGCTGACCGTGGGAAAACGCCTGTCACAAGACTTCTATGTGGCCTACGAAACCGGGCTGGCCGGTGCCGTCGGCACCTTGCAGGTGTTTTACGATTTGTCCCGCCGTTTCACGCTGCGCGCCACCACGGGCACCCAAAGTGCCGTGGACCTGATATTCACCCACCGCTACGACTGAGTTTTGACCCCGCCCGCCTTACAATGCGGGGCGATGCCGTCGTAGTTCAACGGATAGAACGGGGACCTCCTAAGTCTCAGATACAGGTTCGATTCCTGTCGAGGGCACCATGTCAAAGGCTGTACGTTGAAAAAACGTCCGGCCTTTTTCTTTGGGGGCTCATCAAGCAAAACACTGCTCTCGGTGATCAGTAGCGTTCATCGGGAATGAAGGCAACCGGGTCCATTCATGCGGACTCTCCCCCAAAAGGGTCATTGACCCCTGTCAGCGGGGTGCTAGAGTGGGCTGATGCATGGCGATTGAGTCGCTATGATTGGCCTCAATTTCCGGACCCCACCATGTACGAACGGTCTGCTATTCACACCGAAGCGATTCGACTCATGGACGCCGCTGGCGTCTCCGTCGTTTTTGTGGACGCCAATATGCGCGTCACCTACTTCACCGACCATGCGGCCATCATTCCCAACCTGATTTGGCTGGGTGCGGGTCGCCCGCTGGCGCATGTTTTTGCCAACATGATGGGTTGCGAGGATTTGGTCATTACCACGCAATGTGTCCTGAACCACCCGGCCTCCCTGACCACGCACCTGCTCACGCCGACCGGCAGCTGGATGGAAGCAACCGTCAGACCCTACCAAGGCGTCACTGATGGCGTGCAAACAACGGGTGTCATCATCAACCTGGTCAACGTGACGGAAACCAAACGGCTAACCCAGGCGCTGACTGAGGCCCAAGCCAAATACCGCGCCTTGGTCGAGTGGTCGCTGGAGGCCAACCACATTCTTCGGGATGGCAAGTTTGTCTACCTGAACCCGGCTGCCGTCGATTTGTATGGCGCCACCTCGGTGCAAGACTTGATCGGCCAACCGTCACAAGACCGGGTCCACCCGGACGATCTGCCGGCGGCGTTGCAAAGAATGAAGGCGCTACTTGTCCAGCAAGAGAATGCGCCCATGACCGAGATGAGGTTCATCAAGCTGGATGGCACCGTCATGGACGTGCAGGCCCAAGCCACACTGACCGACTTCGAGGGTGCACCAGCGGTTCAAGTGGCTTGGCGCGACATCACGGAGCAAAAGAGAACCGCCCGGCTTCAGCAGGAAAGCCAGGCCCGCATGCAGGTGGCGGACCACGTGCTTCAATTGGCGTTTCAGGACATGTTGACCGGTCTTCCCAATCGGCGCGTGCTCATTGACCGGGTCAACCAGACCCGTTTGTCCAGCAAACGCAGTGGGCTCCACGCGGCCCTGTTGCTGCTGGACATGGACAACTTCAAGCCACTGAACGACACCTACGGCCACGCAGCCGGCGATCTGCTGCTGATTGAGGTCGCACGGCGCTTGCAGGCGTGTGTGCGGGAAACCGATGTCGTGGTGCGATTTGGCGGCGACGAATTTGTCGTGCTACTCAGCGATCTGAGTCTGAATCAGGCAGAAGCGGCTGAACTGGCGGGGGCGGTCGCGCAGAAGATATCTGACACCCTCAAACAGCCTTATTCCCTGGACGTTCAGGACGAAGGGCAAGAATTTTCAACCATCGAACACCATTGCACGGCCAGCATTGGCATTGCCCCGTTTGTGAACGATGACGCCTGCCACGATGAAATTCTCAAATGGGCCGATGCCGCCATGTACCGCGCCAAAAAAGCAGGGAAGAACCAGGTGCAGCTGCACGATCCAGCTGCACAAATTAGCAACAAAAAATAGCTCTAGCGCTTATAGATCCGGCGCAAGTAGCTATATTTTTAATAGCAAGTCATCCCTCCGAACTTGCGCACGCCGCACCGCCCCTGCTGACTAATTCGCCAAGGCCTCGTGCAACTCCACCAGCGCCAACGTCAACTTGTGGTTGGGGTCGAGGTAAATCATGGGCAAAGACTGCTCGTGCGACTCGCGAATTCGGACCGATGATGGCAAATAGGGCTGCAGCACCGGCAGGCCCTCTTCAATCAGTTCGTTCACCATGCGCTGGGGCAGGTTGGCGCGCGGTTGAAACTGGTTCACCACAATGCCTTTGACGGCCAGATCAGGGTTGTGATCCGCGCGGATTTCCTGCACGTTGTCCATCAAGGTGTACAGCGCCTTGCGGGAGAACTCGTCGCAGTCAAACGGAATCAAACAACCGCTGGCGCCAATAAGAGCGGAGCGGGTGAAAAAATTCAGTGCCGGCGGCGTGTCTATGTAGATGCGGTCATAAGTCTCGCCCAGCTGTTGCAGCGCTTCGCGCAGCTTGTAGATTTTCTGGCGCGATTCCAGCTTGGTTTGCAACTCCGTTAACGCCGCACTGGAGGGCATGACATGCAGGTTTTCATGGGGTGTCGGCACCACGAACTCGGTCGGCGGGACCGGGCGAAAACTGTAGCTCAGGGAGTGCTCAAAGAAGCCGGCCACATTGGGTTGATCGTCACGTGCGCTGTCGCCCAGCAAATAGCTGCTGGAATTGCCCTGCGGGTCCAAATCGATGACCAGCGTTTTGAGACCCTGGCTGGCACTGATGGCGGCCAGATTGCAGGTGATGGTGGATTTTCCAACCCCACCTTTCTGATTGAAGACGACGAGAGGCATGACAGGGCTCCTTGAAGGGCGTGACAAATAGGCGCGATGAGGCCTTTATTGTGCACTGCATCAAAAGCAGGCCATGCGGTGATCAGATCACCGGGCGGGGGCGCGCAAGGTGCGGCTGAGCATCACCACCGGAATCAAGCCCACCAGCACCAGTGCCAGTGAAGGCAGGGCGGCCTCTCCCAGGCGCTCATCCCGCGCCAATTGGTAAGCCACCACGGCCAGGGTGTCGCTGTTGAAGGGGCGCAGCACCAAGGTGGCGGGTAGCTCTTTCATCACATCAACAAACACCAACAGGGTGGCAGCAGCGGCGGATCGCTTCAACAAAGGCCAGTGCACACGACGAAGCAAGGCCATGTCACCCGTGCCCAACATGCGCGCGGAGTCATCAAAACTGCGAGGAATGCGGGCGTAGCCACTTTGCACGGACTGCAAGGCAACCGCGCAAAACCGAACCAGGTACGCCCACACCAAACCGAGCGACGTGGCCGTCACCACATACCCTACGCCACTCTGGGGCGCCACCGATTGCAGCCAGCCGACCGGCAGCAGCAGGCCCACCACAATCACCGCCCCGGGCACCGCGTAGCCCAGACTCACCAGTTGAACCGTCCAGCGGGTGGTCCAATCCGGGCTGCGACGCAGGTTAAAGGCCAAAAGCAGGGCCAGCCCCACCGCGAGTGCCGCACTGATTGCGCCCAAGCGCAAGCTGTTGAGCGTCCAGCCCAGAAACTGCCCCCAGGACAGCACTGACCAGTCAGCCACCAAGGGCCGAAGCATGAACAGCACCGGAAACACAAAACCCAGCACGATGGGGGCGCTGCACACCCACCAGGCCAGCCATTGGGCACGCCCCTGAAGCATCAAAGGACGGGCATCCAGGGAGCCCGCTCGCGCGCCTCGGGTGGCAGAGAAGCGCATGCGTTTCTCGGCGCGATGCTCCAGAAACAGGAGCAGGGCCACAAACGCCAGCAACAACGTGGCCAACTGTGCAGCCGCAATGCGGTTGTCCATCGACAGCCAGGCCTTGTAAATACCGGCCGTGAAGGTTTGAATGCCAAAGTAACTTGACACACCAAAGTCCGCCAAGGTCTCCATCAAAGCCAGCGCCGTCCCTGCGGCCACCGCCGGGCGGGCCAGGGGCAAAGCCACCTCCAGAATGCGCCGGCGCATGGGCGCCCCCAGCAAGCGGGCTGCCTCCATC
This sequence comes from uncultured beta proteobacterium, assembly GCA_963781205.1. GTDB lineage: Bacteria > Pseudomonadota > Gammaproteobacteria > Burkholderiales > Burkholderiaceae_C > Rhodoferax. The sequence continues at coordinate 137,243 of CAWAFG010000028.1, forward strand.
AGTTGCGAAGCGCGCTCCCCCAACGCCGTGCGCGCCAAGAGGTAGACATAGGGATACAGCGAAAAGATGAAGACCAGCGCCGCGCCGCCTTCGCTGCGCACCTCGGGCAAGACCCGCCCCTCCAGACCCAACACGTCACGCACCACGGTTTGAAACGGCCCGGCAAACTGCAAAAAGTCGGTGTAGGCGTAGGCCACAACATAGGCGGGCATGGCCATGGGCAACAACAAGGCCCACTCGAAAAATTTTCGCCCCGTGAAGTCAAACAGCGTCACAGCCGCCGCCGCTGTCAGGCCCACCACGACCACGCCAACCGCCACCGTCACGCAAAGTCGCAAGGTGGTCCAAAGGTAGTCAGGCAGCACGGTGCTGCGCATTTCGCGCAGAATTTGCGCGGCCACCGCATTTGACTCGCCGCCAGGTAGCCAGGAGGCGAACACGGCCAACACCGGCAACATGAAGGCCAGGGTCAAGAGCAGAAAAAGGATTTGGCGGAGCCGGCGAAACAGCATGAGGGAGATGACCCGACTTGAGGCAAGCGCGTAAAGTAAATGAGAATTGTAAGCATCTACAATCTTTCTCATGTTCTTAGAGGTTTCACAACTCCGCGTGGCCTATCCCGGCCGCCCCCACCCTGCCGTACGTGACGTGTCGCTGGGCCTGAACGCCGGCGACATAGGGGTGTTGATTGGCCCCTCCGGCTGTGGCAAAACCACGTTGCTGCGCGCGGTGGCCGGCTTGGAGCCAGTGTCAGCGGGCAGCATCAAGCTCGCGGACGAGGTTGTCAGCAGCACATCCGTCAATCTCGCCCCAGAAAACCGGCAGATTGGCATGGTGTTTCAAGATTACGCCCTGTTCCCCCACCTGACGATCGGACGCAATGTGGGGTTTGGCATTCACCACCTGCCTACCAAGGCGCGTGCCGCCCGTGTGGCGGAAGTGCTGGAGTTGGTCGGTCTGAGCGGCCAAGAGGCCCGGTTTCCCCACGAATTGTCAGGCGGGCAACAGCAGCGCGTGGCCCTGGCACGCGCTCTGGCCCCCAAACCCCGGCTGCTGTTGCTGGACGAACCGTTTTCCAATCTGGATGTGGATTTGCGCGAACGCCTGGCGCATGAGGTGCGCACCATTCTAAAAGCTGCCCAGACCACGGCGCTTTTTGTCACCCACGATCAGCTGGAGGCCTTCGCCATTGGCGACACCATTGGTGTGATGCACGAAGGCGAGCTGCATCAGTGGGACGACGCCTACACCCTGTACCACCGCCCGTCCACGCGGTTTGTGGCTGAATTCATTGGCCACGGGGTGTTCGCACCCGCCGTGATCCGCCAAGTGGGGCAACAAGTGGTAGTGCAAACCCCGCTGGGCGATTTGACGGACGTGGCTGAATGCCCCATGCCCTGCGCATTTTCCGGCGGTGTCTGTGATGTGTTGCTGCGGGCCGATGACATCGTGCACGACGACGACGCCCCCGTGAAAGCACAGATTGTTCGCAAGGCGTTTCGAGGCTCCGAGTTTCTTTACACCCTGCGACTGGCCAGCGGCGAAACGGTGATGGCCCATGTGCCCAGCCACCATGACCACAAAGTGGGGGAATGGATCGGCATTCGCGCCGAGGTCGACCATGTGGTCACCTTCAACCGGGACTGCCCGGGCATGGACGGCAAAACCTGCCAGATGCCTTGTGAGAACACCATGCGCCCCATGGCCAACCAGCCACGCCCGGAAGCGCAAGCCCTCTGAAATGTCGGCGTTAAGGGTTGGCGGGTGAGCGCAAGCGGCTCACTTCGGCCCGCAAATCGGCCGCCCAGGTGCGACGATCCCGCCCTTGCGCATATTGCGCCTCGCCATAAGTCAGTACCACGCACAGTGGCGGGGCCTTGAGCGTGCGCCACAGAGACTGCCATAAGCGTGTCGTCGCCGATGTAGCAGGGTGCCAGACTGGTGGTGCCCGTGGCTTCATCCTTAAAAGACAGGGCGACGGGCATCACCGGTGCGTTGACGGCAATGGCGGCCTGAAACAAATTGGCGTGAAAGGGCAACAAGCTGATGCCGTCGCTGGTTGTTCCTTCGGGAAAGACGGCCAGCACATCGCCGGCCGTGAGTTGCTCGGCCATGTGGTGAACCACGCGCATGGCGTCACGGCGCGACTCGCGCTCGATGAAAAGCGTGCCACCGGCACTGGCCATGGCACCAATCAGCGGCCAGTGTTTGATGTCGGCCTTGGACACAAAACGACAGGGGCGAGCGGCCAGCATCACCACAATATCCAGCCAGGAAATGTGGTTGGCGGCCAGCAGCATCGGGCCCTGGGCAGGCGGCACACCATTCACTACTACTTTGATAGCAAACTTTTCAAGCAGAGCCAGCGACCAACGCTTGATTCGCTCTTCTTTCTGCAAAGGCGTCATCTTGGGCAGCTGGGTGAACACCAGCCAGCCTCCCCACAGGATGTAGCTGACGACGCGCACGAGTTTCCAAACGGCCAACAGCCGGACCATCACGGTCTTCATTCGGCTTGGTAAGCGACCCGACCACCGACCACGGTGCAGCGCACCCGGCCCGGCAATTCATAGCCCGAGAACGGCGTGTGCTTGCCTTGGCTGCGCAATGCACTGGCTTCCACCACCCAGTCATCCTTGGGCGCAAAAACACACAGATCTGCCAAGCCGCCCACAGCAAGCCGCCCCACCCGACCCGCGCGCTTGCCGAGCGACTGGCCCAGCACATCCGCCGGCCCATTGGTGACCACCGCCACGGCGCGAGCCAAGTCCACTTTTTTGTCAACGCTCCACTTGTACGCCAGGCTCAACAAGAGTTCAACCCCCGTGGCGCCGGGTTCGCTTTCCGCAAAGGGGAGATTCTTGGCGTCTTCGTCCACCGGCGTGTGGTCCGATACCAGTGCGTCGATGGTGCCATCGGCCAAGCCAACGGACAAGCGCATCACGGTCGCGCTGCTGACGCAGCGGCGGGTTCAGTCGCGCGCGGCTGTCAAAGTAGCTGATGTCAGCGTCTGTCAGGTGCAGGGAATTGATATTGACGTCGCAACTGACCTTCAGGCCATCCAGCTTGGCTTGCCGCACCAGGGCGACACCGGCGGCGCTGCTGAGGCGGCACAGGTGAACGCGCGCATCCGTGGTTTTCATCAGCTCAAAAATGGTGAGCAAGGCAATGGTTTCTGCCGCCACCGGCACACCACTCAGCCCCATGCGGGTCGCCAGCGCGCCGCTGGCCGCCACGCCCTTGCCCAAGTAATAGTCTTGGGGACGCAACCAGACGGTGTAGCCAAAGGTGCTGGCGTATTGCATCGAGCGCTGCAACACTTGGGTGTTCTGCACCGGCACATCCGCCTGGCTAAAGCCCACACAGCCCGCTTCGGTGAGCTCCAGCATCTCAGTCAGCGCCTCACCCGCCAGGCCGCGGGTCAGCGCGCCCAAGGGGTACAAGCGCCCCAAATTGAGCTTCTCGGCCCTGAAGCGCAGCATCTCGACCAGGCCGGGCACATCCAGCACCGGGTCCGTGTCGGGCGGGCAGACCAGACTGGTGACGCCGCCGGCGACTGCCGCCGTCATTTCTGACTTCAGCATGCCTTCGTGCTCGTGGCCAGGTTCCCGCAGGCGTAGCGCCAAATCAACCAAACCGGGCAGCACCAGGCAGTCCGTGGCGTCAATGGTTTGCTCAGCCTGGAAGTCACTCGCTATATTTTTAATAGCTACCACCGCCCCATTGGCAAGGGCTACATCCGCTATTTCATCAAAACCGCTGGCGGGATCAATCACCCGGCCACCCTTGATCAGTAAGTTTTTCTGCATTGTCATCATGAACCCGTCAGTTGCGTTGGCGCCGAGCCACCGCGTTATGCCTCATTGCCCGCCACGATGCTCATCACCGCCATGCGCACGGCAATACCAAACGTCACCTGGGGCAAGATCACCGCTTGTTTGCCGTCCACCACGGCCGAGTCAATCTCCACGCCCCGGTTGATAGGGCCCGGGTGCATCACGATCGCATCCGGCTTGGCCAGTTGCAGCTTCTCGGGCGTGAGGCCAAAGCTTTTGAAATACTCGTGGCTGGACGGCAGCAAGGCGCCGCTCATGCGCTCGTTTTGCAAGCGCAACATGATGACGACGTCGCAACCGCGAATGCCCTCTTCCATGTTGTGAAAGACGCGAACCCCCATGTGCGACAGATCGGACGGCACCAGGGTTTTGGGACCCACCACTCGCACCTCGGCGCAACCCAAAATGGTCAACGCGTGAATGTCAGAACGCGCAACCCGGGAGTGCAGCACATCGCCGACGATGGCCACCGTGAGGTTGGTGAAGTCCTTCTTGAAATGCCGAATCGTGTACATGTCCAGCAAACCCTGGGTCGGGTGCGAATGCCGTCCGTCCCCGGCGTTGATCACATGCACATGGGGCGCCACGTGCTGGGCAATCAAATAAGGAGCGCCAGACTCGCCGTGGCGAACCACAAACAGATCAGCGGCCATGGCGCTCAAATTCGCCACCGTGTCGAGCAGGGACTCGCCCTTGGAGGCGGAAGACTTGGCGATGTCCAGGTTGATCACGTCCGCGCTCAGGCGCTTGCCGGCGATCTCGAAAGTGGTGCGTGTACGCGTTGAATTCTCAAAAAAGAGGTTGAACACGCTCTTGCCGCGAAGCAAAGGCACCTTTTTGACCTCGCGGTCATTCACACTGACAAAATTGGCTGCAGTGTCCAGCACTTGGGTCAGGATGCTCTTGGGCAGGCCCTCGATGGAGAGCAGGTGAATCAACTCACCGTTTTTATTCAGCTGGGGGTTACGCCGGTACAGCATGGCTTAGCGCTCTTTCACGTTAAAACTGAAAACGCCGGATTCACTGCGTGCCAGGGCCAGCGACTGCCGAGGTGACAAGGCCACCCGCGCGGCAAAGTAGTCCGCTTGAATCGGAAGTTGGTGACCACTGCGGTCGACCAAGACGGCGAGCTTGACTGAGGCCGGGCGACCGAAATCAAACAGCTCATTCAACACCGCCCGGATGGTGCGCCCGGTATGCAGCACATCGTCCAGCAGAATAATGTCTGCCCCATTCACGTCAAAGCCAATTTGGGTCTGCGCAGCCGAGGTCATGCCGCGCTGGGCAAAGTCGTCCCGGTGCAGGCTCGACGAAATGACGCCAACGTCGTCGCCCAAATTCATGTCCTTGTGCAAACGCTCAGCCAGCCAAGCGCCGCCCGAGGTCACGCCCACCAAGCGCATCCCAGGTCGGTAAAGGGCGCGAACGCCCGCCAGAAACTCGGTGTAAAGCGCCTCGGCGTCCAGCACGAGTGTGCTCATGGAATACTCCTCAAAAACTGTTCCAAAATAATGCAGGCTGCGGCGGCATCGGCGTCTTTGGCGCCCAGGGAATGCGCTTCAGTCGTCGTGTAGCGCTCATCCACCTCAAACACCGGCAGGTTAAAACGCCCTTGTAACTGGCGGGAAAACTTGCGGGCTCTGCGGGTGTTTTCATGCTCGGCGCCGTCCGGGTGAAATGGCACCCCCACTACCAAAGCATCCGGCTGCCATTCGCGCAGGCGCTCGGCGATCTTGACGAAGCGCGCATCGCCTTCGGCTTGAATCGTGCCTTGCGGCTGGGCGGTACGCATCAAGCGGTTGCCCACGGCAAAGCCCGTTCGCTTGATGCCAAAATCCAGCGCCAAAAAAGTCTGTAAACCGGGTGACACGGTGGGCGGCGTTGCCGCAGGCGCGGTGCTCATGCGTGCCCCGCATCCATGGACAACATCCAGGCTTCGAGGCCGAGCAACTTCAGTGCTTTGTCATACCGCTCGGCAAATGGTGTCTCAAAAATAAGGGTCGGGTCCGCCGCCACGGTCAGCCAGCTGTTTTCGCCCAATTCTGACTCCAACTGCCCCTCGCCCCACGCAGCGTAACCCAGGGACACCAAGACGCGAGCGGGCCCAAATCCGGTGGAGATGGCCTCCAACACATCTTTGGAGGTCGTCATTTCCATGCCGCCAGGAATCATCATGGTCGAGGCGTAAACAGCCTCTTCCGGCTGGTCAGCTGCGGAGAAGGTGGCGTCGTGCAGCACAAACCCACGGTCATTTTGAACCGGCCCACCCAGGAACACCGGCGTATCGATCAAATCCTTGCGCAGCAGCGGCAAACTCAGCTTGTCGAACAAACCAGTCATGCTGATTTCACAGGGCTTGTTGATGACCAGCCCCAGCGCGCCTTTGTCACTGTGCTCGCACAGATAAACCACACTGCGATGGAAAACCTCGTCCTGCAATCCGGGCATGGCGATCAAAAAATGATTCGTCAAGTTAGTCAGGGCAAAATCTTCAGGCATCCAACAATTTTAACGGCGAACATGACACAACAATTTGAGACCGGACTGATGTGGTTTCGACGCGATTTGCGCGTCGCGGACAACGCCGCCCTGCACATGGCCCTCAAGGCGTGCCGGCAGCTTCATTGTGTTTTCATCTTTGACCGGGACATTCTTGATGAACTGCCGCGTGCTGATCGTCGTGTCGAGTTCATTCGCGAGTCGCTGTGTGAGTTGGACGTGGATCTGCGCCAATTGAGTGGCAAAAGCGACGCTGGCTTGATTGTTCTACACGCCAAAGCCTCTGACGCTATCGCACCGTTGGCCCAGAAACTCGGTGCCCAGGCGGTATTTGCAGCGCACGACTATGAACCCCAGTCCGGCATTCGCGACGAGCAGGTACGTGTGGCGCTGGCAAGCGCCGGCGTTGATTTTCAAACCTGCAAAGACCATGTCATCTTTGAGCGCCAAGAGATACTGACCCAAACTGGCACACCCTATGGCGTCTTCACGCCTTACAAAAACAAATGGCTGGCCACGCTGACCGACAGGCACCTGCTTACCCATGATTGCGCTCCGCTGGCATCTGCCCTTGCGCCGCGTCCTGCTGCTTACCGCAGCGGCGTGCCCTCATTGACTGACATTGGGTTTCAGCCCACGAATCTGAGTTCACTGCGCCTGCCCACAGGCGCTTCTGGCGCACGCCAGCTGTTTGAAGATTTTTTTGACAGGATGGACGAATACCACGACACCCGCAACTTCCCCTCCAAAAAGGGCCCGAGCTACCTCAGCGTGCATTTGCGCTTTGGCACGGTGTCGATTCGGCAACTGGTGGCCACGGCCCTGCAGCGCCAGATTCAAGGCAGCCAGGGGGCGGCAGTGTGGCTCAGCGAATTGGTATGGCGGGACTTTTATTTTCAAATCCTGGCCAATTTCCCCCATGTCGCCCACAACGCCTACAAACCGGAGTACGACGCGATCGTCTGGGAGAGCGGCCCGCGTGAGCAAGCGTTATTCGAAGCATGGTGCGAAGGAAAAACGGGCTACCCATTGGTGGATGCGGCCATGGCGCAACTCAACCAAACCGGCTACATGCACAACCGCCTGCGAATGGTGGTTGGCAGCTTTCTGGTCAAAGACTTGGGCATTGACTGGCGCCGAGGAGAGGCTTATTTCGCCAAGCAATTGAATGACTTTGACCTGTCCGCCAACAACGGCGGGTGGCAGTGGGTCAGTTCCAGCGGATGTGACGCACAACCCTATTTCCGCATTTTCAACCCGATCAGCCAGAGTGAGAAGTTCGACCCTCAAGGAGAATTCATTCGCCGCTACCTGCCTCAGTTGGCTCACCTGCCCAACAAAGCCATCCACGCCCCCTGGAAAGCCAAGCCGGGGGAACTTGAAGCCGCCAAAGTGAGGCTGGGCCACAACTACCCCAACCCGGTTGTAGCGCACGATGAAGCCAGGCTACTGACACTCAATCGCTACGCGGTGGTTAAAAAGTCACTTTCACAGCCATGAAAAAGGGCCGTTCCCAGTCAAGGAGCGGCCCAGATTACCAGTCGGCAATTAAGCGTTTTTTCAGGTCTCAGCCGTTGTGGTGCAATAAGTGCGAACCAAGTCAACCAAGGTGTCTTCCGAGTACGGTTTACCCAAGTAATGGTCCACACCCAACTCACGCGCTAACTCCCGGTGCTTTTCAGCGATCCGCGAGGTAATCATGATGACAGGCAGGTCGTGCATTCGCGTGTCGCCTCGAATGTTGCGCACAAGATCAAAGCCGTCCATTCGGGGCATCTCGATGTCAGACAACACAACAGCGGGAATCTCGTCGCGCAAGCGCTCAAGTGCCTGTAAGCCATCAGCCGCCAACATCACCCGGAAGCCCTCACGCTTCAACAAGCGCTGCGTCACCCGTCGAACCGTAATGGAGTCATCGACCACAAGTACCAATGGTGCTTGCCCCGGGCTGTTGGCCAAGGATGCAGGCGATGTCACGCCAGAGGTGGCGGCGGCAGCGGTCAATTCATCGCGTTGGCGCTTGAAATCCTGTGCTTTTTCGCCGTAAACAGACGCCAATGCGACCGGGTTGTAAATCAACACGACGACACCAGAGGCCAGCACAGACATGCCAGTCAGGCCGGGCAAACGGGACAACTGGGGTCCCAAATGTTTTACCACGACCTCTTGGTTGCCCAACACCTCGTCGACGTGCATGGCCAGTCCCTGACCCGCACTGCGAAACACCACCACTGGCAATGTCTTCGTTCGCGTCTCCACACTGGCAGACGACGATTGAAGCAAGGCCCCTGACCAGTAGAACGGCAGGCGCTCCTTGCCAGATTCAAAGGTTTGCGCTGAATAGGCCTGATCAACACTATCAGCGGGCACCCGACGTACCGTTTCAATCAAATTCGCAGGGACGCCGATCACTTTGTCGCCCAAGCGCAGCATCACCACCTGTGTCACGGCCGTTGTCAATGGCAGCACCAGCTTGAAGGTGGTTCCCTCCCCTGGCGCGGTGCTTGTTTCGATGCGCCCACCCAAGGCATTCACCTCGGCTCGAACCACATCCAGACCAATACCGCGGCCCGCCAACTCAGTTACTTGAGAAGCGGTCGAGAAGCCGGGCGTGAAAATCAAATCGGCCAATTCAAGATCAGAGGGTTCGGCCGAAGCATCAAGGTAGCCCCCTGCTTTTGCTTTTTCCCGAATTCGCTCTAGGTTCAATCCGGCACCATCATCCTTAAACTCGACGGTGACATCATTGCTTTGCTGCTGAAGCTGGACCACGATGTTGCCAACTGCCGGTTTGCCCGACTCAAGTCGGAGCTCTGGTGACTCCACGCCATGGACGACTGAGTTACGCAGCAGGTGCTCAAAAGCAGGCGCCATTCGGTCTAGCACTCCGCGATCCATCTCCAAGGCTCCGCGGATGTCCAGCTTGACTTGTTTGCCCGTTTCTTTGGCCGCTTGCCGCACGACACCATACAAGCGATCGGAGATGCCGTCGAAATCCACCATGCGAGTGCGCAACAAATCGCGTTGCAACTCGCGCGCCTGGCGACGCTGCGCCACCAAATCATCCTCGGTGCCCTCAACCGTACGCTGCAAATTGCGGTGCACGGTTGCCACGTCGTCCACGGATTCCGCCATCATCCGGGTCAACTCCTGAACCCGTGTGAACCGGTCAAACTCCAAGGGATCAAAGCCTTGCGCCGAGTCTTTGGCCTGTGCCAGCCGGGACTGCATCTGTGACTCAGATTGCAACTCAATGTCTCGCAGTTGTCCCCTCAATCGATCCAGGTTTCCCGTCAAATCCACCAGTGAACCTCGCAGTTGACCCAGGCGCACCTCCAAACGGGAGCGGGTGATCATCACCTCCCCCGCCTGGTTGACCAAGCGATCCAGCAACTGCGCGCGGACCCTCACACTTTGATTGGAGGCCTTGCGCGCCGGAGCCAGTTCCAGCGGGGCAGCTGTTACAGAAACGCCCTTCGATGCAGGTACTTCAACGGGCAATTCACCCGACGCTTTCGCTTCATCCGCCTCAAGAACCTGGGGCTCCTCGTCGAACGAGAGGATGTCTTCGTCTTCAACCTGAGCCTCAGGATGAAGCAGTTCCTTCTCAGGCGTTGCTCTCAATTTTCCAAAATTGGTTTGGATCGCATCCAGTCGGGCCAACAAAGGCTCAATTTGGCTCTGATGCAAGGACTCGGCACCCAAGTTCTCAATCGCCGACTCCATGCGGTGGGACAACTCGCCCATTTGCATGGCGCCTGCCAACCGTGCACTTCCTTTCAGGGTATGTAAAACGCGCAGCGCTTCATTTCTGGCACCCAGATTTCCGGGATGAGCCACCCACTGACGCAGTGCCCCGCCCAACTGGGGTAACAACTCGAGGGCTTCTTCCTCGAAAATCGGAAACAGGTCCACGTCCAGTTGGTCGATGGCTTCGATATCCGTGTCATCGTCCTCCAGCCTATTGGCTGCAAACAATGGATCGGCAGACGGGGCTACAAACGGTATTGCGTCAACTGGCGCCTCGGACTCAGTCGCAATAACGGGCTCGTCGCGACCACTTCCCGTGGCATCCGTACCCGGCAACTCTCCCACTAAGGACCCAAGGTCGACCAGCTCGTCGTCACTATCGTCTAGGGACAGCGATTCAGATTCGACCTCTTGCTCTTCAATGGCAACATCGGTCTCGATAACCCCATCATCCATTGTGGCAAAGCCGGACGACGATTCAATCTCAAGAATGGCTTTCAATGCCTCAACCAAGCTGGGGTTGGGTTCTTTGAGAAAGCCGGCCGCAAACTGGTGCAGCAACCGTCGAATGTCCTCTGCCGACTCGACAAACAGCTGAGCGTGTTCAGGTGTGCCCTTCACATGCAGGCGCACATGCTCCAACGCGTGTTCAAGCACCCTGGCAATCTCTGACAGCGCACTGAAACCAACTGTCGCAGAGCTACCGGCCAAGGAGTGCGTGAATGCCAGCGTCGACTCCGGCAAGGGCTCATGCAACTCCAACGCCCATTCACTCAACTCAGTGAGTAATCGTCGTGACCACTCGTCTGCCTCATTCAAATAGACGTTGTAAAGCGGTATATCAATGCGCAAACCACCAATGACCTTGACCTGTTCTTCGAAGGCGAGCTCTGGCTCTGGCTCTGGCTCTGGCTCTGGCTCTGGCTCTGGCTCTGGCTCTGGCTTCTGCTTCTGCTTCTGCTTCTGCTTCTGCTTCTGGCAAAGGCTCTAGCGGCGCACCACTGGTGGACACGAATTCCTCATCAAAGTCAGACTCCGTCTGAACTGAGGCCGCACCAGCGCCCGGTTCGGTCTCAGGCAACAAGAGCAAAGTTTCCACATCAGAGAAATCTCCGAAGTCAAAGTCCTCGAGATTCAGGGACTGACTTTCAGCGCCTCCATTTTCCGAAGACAGCTTGTCTGAAACCACATCGCCTTCAGAATCAAGCAACAGCGTCTCGGCGTCGGCCAATTCAGTGGAGGCAAAATCCGGCAGCTCCACTTCGCTGGGTTCGGGGGTCTCACCCGGCAATACCAACTCAACGGGCTCGCCCCCAAGACGCATCGCATCAGCGGCCTCACGGAACGCTCGCGCCTGCCAATGCGCGTCTTGGCCCTCGGCGATGTCCTCGATCCAAGAAGAAAAGCCTTGCAAAGCCTTGCCGCACAGGTCAAGCAGTGGCGGACTCGCTGGCAACTGATCCGCCAGCCAGCTGTTGAGCAACTGCTCCATCGCCCAACTGCCCTCGCCAAATTCTGTCAGGCCCACCATGCGCGAGCTTCCCTTGAGGGTATGGAAAGCGCGCCGCAGCGTGGTCAAATGACCGAGATCGTCGGCCTGATCAGCCAAGGCAAAAACAGCTTCAAGACCTGTGCTCGCGACACCCCGGGCCTCTTCCAGGAAGATTTCCTTGAGATCAATCTCTTCATCATCGTTGTCGATGTCACCCAACGGTGCAACACTGGGTGGAGTCGCCGTATGGGCCGGGATGTCCGGCACTGGCAGCACCGCAGGAGGCTCAATGGCCACACCCTCATCCACAGGACTCACGTCCGCCGTTGGTGTCAATGGCGCTATTTCCACCTCAGCGGACGCGACGGATACGGCAGCATCGGGCTGCCGCTCGCGACCCATTACGGGTTTGAACTCACCGTCATCTTCGTCATAGACAAAAAGTTTCTTGGCGAGTTCACGTTGATAACTCAACATGTCAATGAGAAAGCCCAAGGCACCAAGACTATTTCCCAGCTTCTCAACCGCTGTATTTTTATCAAATGAAGGATCGTCTCCTCCCACGAGAAACTTCTCTACCGTGGTTCTCATGCGCAACGACGCAATGGCCGCCTGATCCAGTCCCAAGACGGAAAAGACCCCGCGCATTTGCGCGAGTTGGCTGGGCACCTCGTGAAGCGGTAGCGCGCTGGAAGCATCACGAAAGTATGCATCCAGTGATTTCTCTACCTCTGCCAAGTTAGTGCGCAATTCATCGACCACGCTTCCCATGATCTGCCGGTCGCTGACGCGTCTGTAAAGTTCCTCCATCCACCCCTCAAGTGGCTCGGGCTCACCGCCAGCGTTGACATGGGCCAGGCGGTGCGCAAGACTCGCACTGCGTGTCTGCATATTCGAGTCGGTGGGATCCATGTCCTCGTAAGCTGCCTCAAGGAACAAGATCGCCGTTGCCACTTCCATGGCCAAAGCAGGCGGTGGCGCTTCGGCCGAACGCGCCGTCGTCTCAACGGCTGCAATCAACGCCTCGGCCAAAGGACGGCTTTCGGGATGCAACTTCACGACTGAATCAGCGACCAATGCAAATTGGTCGGTTGCTGCTTTCAGCCGATTTGTCTCGCCACCCGCCAAAGCGGACCATGTTTCAGTCGCAGACGCGATGCGCCGACGCGCTTGCACCAGTAGCGCAGGGTCAAACCTCCCAAACTGGGGTTTGTCGTAACTGAAAGGTTGTGACCCGCTTAACCCATACGCTCGGCGCACGGCCGCAAGGATGGGGGCGTCATCATCTTGTGCAGGAATCGCCTGGGCGCAAAAGAAAAGCAAATCCTGGGCGAGCCGAATCGACAGTTCGGCATCCCCTTTGAGCAAAGTTCGATATTGAAGGAATACCCGGGACGCAACACGCTTCGCGTAAACATCAGAGGGACACAAGCCTTTGGCAACGGCCTCAAAGTACGCTGCACAAATTTTCCAAAAGACCCGCGGCTCAAGTGCCGACTGATTCGAAGCGAACCCAAGACACAAATCTCGCATCGCTTTGGAGGTAGATACATTGCCTGTTTTCACCACATTGAGAACATAGCCCTCAATTTGACTGCGCTTAACGGCGTCGTAGGCCAACGCAGGTGGGGCATTTGGCACCTCCACGTCAATCCAGCGCCAGTCATGCGACCACAGGTCGGCGGGGTGAATACGCTCCTCACCCAACAACTGCTGCAGGTCCCGGTACTGCGGAAACAACGCCACGGAGGACGCCTGCTTGCCTTTGAGAACGCCTTCAAGGTATTCAATCAGGGCAAAACTGGCGCGCTCCACCTTGTTCGTTGCCTCGTCACTGCATTGTTCAGGACGCTGTACAAAGCGCTGCGCCAGTGCTTCCATGGCCCGCAGCACTTTGGCAGGAGCGGTCATACCCACCATTTCAAGCGCCCCAACCGCCTGGTGCAACTGCTGACGCGCTATGCGCAGTTGACTCGCATCCAAGGCTGCCAGGTCCGAGCCTCGCGACAGCGCTGCATCTCTGACAAACCTGCGCAGCGCTTTGGTCGCACCGTCCAAAGACTTTCGCAACTCATCAAGCACCCAAGCCAAGGGGCCCAAATCGGGGGCATTCGATTGATTTTCGCCAGTCGAGGCAACGTTAACTTGCATGGGATCGTGCACTCCTGGAAACAGATTCGACGGTCAGTGAGGGTCAGGCAATTTTGAACCGGGCCACCGATTGGCGAAGTTCCTCAGCCATCTTTGACAACTCGCGAACCTGAGCCGCAGTGGAACGGGTGCCCTCCCCTGTTTGCTCAGTCACCGCAAAAATGTGCTGAATATTGTCAGCCACCACGTTAGCCAAGCTGGCCTCGCGTGAGGTTGAAGTGGAAATATTCTCAATCAAATCAGCCAATCTGCGCGACACGAGGTCAATCTCGGTCAGCGCCGTACCGGCGTTGTCGGACAGTTTGGCTCCTTCAACCACACCCTGTGTTGAGCGCTCCATCGCGCCCACGGCATCTTGCGTGTCGGTCTGAATGGCCTTCACCAAGGCTGAAATTTGGCGTGTCGCGTCTGCAGATCGCTCAGCCAGACGCTGCACCTCTTCCGCAACCACCGAGAATCCGCGCCCCGCTTCGCCGGCAGACGCGGCTTGAATGGCCGCATTCAACGCCAAAACGTTGGTTTGTTCGGTAATGTCTGAAATCAGTTCCGTGATCTCTCCAATCTCCTGAGACGACTCGCCCAGTCGCTTGATTCGTTTGGAAGTTTCCTGAATCTGATCGCGAATGGAGTTCATACCACCAATCGCGTTCTGCACCGCCTGCAAACCGACTTCTGCCGCTTGGAGCGATTGCCGCGCCACCGAGGCCGATTCTTGGGCCTGGGTCGACACATCGTTAATTCGCGAAGCCATCTCCACGACAGAGCGGCCGGTTTCTCGAATTTCGTGAAGCTGCTCATTGGACGCGGCCAACAACTCGGTCGATGTGGTGTCCACATCAGCGGTCGTTTGGGCCACTCGTGCCGCCGTGTTCTGAACGTTTCCAACCAACGAGCGCAACTCTTCCACCGTGTAGTTCACCGAGTCCGCAATGGCACCCGTGATGTCCTCGGTCACCGTCGCTTCTTGGGTCAAGTCACCCTCCGCAACCGTTTGCAACTCATTCATCAACCGCAAAATGGCAGCCTGATTGGCATCATTCACCCGCTTGCCTTCTTGTTGCTGGTTCTCGGCACGAACGCGTTGCGCCTCTGCGCCCAGTTGACGCTTGCGACTGTCCAACAACTGCACGTAGGACAAACCACCCGCACAAAGCAACGCCAAGACGGCGGAGCCAATCAACGTTGACAAGGGCACGACGCCAAGTCCGGACTGCGAAGACAACTTGCCTTGCAATGCCTCAAGGTTCTGACGCAAGGGCTCGCTGTCCGCCAAAATGGCGACCTGCGCTTCACGCGCTGACACCAGGCCTTGAAGATTTCCCAAAATGGCACCGGCCTGGGTTCGCGTTTCGTCAAACAATTTAATCAGCGCATCCAGCTGCTCTCGGGTCTGAGAGTCCTTTGCCGCTGACAAGCGCAACTCAGGACTGCCGTCCAACAAACCCATTGAAATCTCTTTAAAGGAATTCAAATCCTTCCCCAAAAGGAAAACTGCCTCAGGGCTCACGCCATCGGCCGTCAAAAACTCATTGGATGATTTGCCAATCCGCTGCGTCAACATCACAAGCTGCCCCGCAGCGGAGATCTCGGCGGGCGGCGCATTTTGCTGCAACTTGAGAGAGGACACGGTTTCCGCAATCTCCAGCAAGTCTGAGGACTGGCGATTAATCAAACGAAGCGCCGCGCCAACCTGGGTCAAAATCTTCTGTTGGGACATCACCGTGGCAGCATTTTTTTCAGCGCGCTCCATCAAGGGTGAAATCTTGTCAAGCTCACCCGCGAAGTCTGAACCAAGGGCAGCCAGACCCATTAGTTCGTCGCCTCCCTTCAACCCGCGAACTGACTTGACCAGCACCCCCGAGCTTTCTGCCACGTCCGGGAAGGCCTGCGCTCCACCGACCAAGGCTTGCGACACCGATTTGGCCAAGCGCTGAGACTGCATTAACGAGTTGCCAGTGGCCTCAATTTGCTGCGCCACGCGATCACCCTGACTCAGGGTAAACAACGTCACACCAGCCAGCAGCACCAAGCTGACGCCCAGCAGGATGGACAAAACGCGCTGATGCTGCAGCACTGTCTTCTTGCCAAGCAAAGGCAAAGAGACCAATTCACTTTCCGGCTCATTCACACGATCACCAACAGGCAGACCGGCGTAGCCTGTCATTTGCTCCATGGACAGCGGGTCCATTGCACCATCCGGCATTCCCAGACTCAACCTTGAGTCCTCCTCCATTTCAGGCGCTTTTTTGACAAAAATTGCTTTCAACTGATCGACAACGGACATATCAAACCCTAGGTTGGAACTTAAGCGCTAATGCTGAGAAATTCGGGAAATTGCGACAGGATCTGCAGGTTAATCTCCTGCCAAGACACCTCGTTGGCGTCTACAAACTGGTTACCAAAATAAACGGGGGCTCCATCTTGGGGAGGCTGCGCAGAAACAAAGGAATCTCTTTTTCGCAAACCAGCCAAGCCCCCCACCAACAATGCGCAATTGATCTCGAGTGCGGCATTAAAGGTCACGACGCTGAGGTCAGACTGGGACAGGTCAAGCGACCCCAGATTCGAGGGATCACCCATAAAGCTTGCCAAATCAACGACTCCACACAGTGAGCCCCGCAGATTGGTAACGCCCTTGAACCAGGGCTGCGCATAGGGCACGGACTGAATATGACTCACCGGGAAAATCTCCCCCGATTGAGACAAGGGAAAAAGACAATGTCTCTCCCCTACAGTGACAGCCAACCAAGATGCCGACACCTCTTCGGTTCGCGCCGCCTTCAATCGGCTGGCAAGTCGGGTTTGGAGCTCTCGCAATGCTTCGCGATTCGCCATGTCAAATACCGGGCTTAGCCCAGGGCCTTGATTTTTGCCATCAACTCGGCCGCATCCACCGGCTTGGTGATGTAATCCTTGGCGCCCTGGCGCATGCCCCAGACTCGATCGGTCTCCAGATTCTTGCTGGTGCAAATAATGATGGGGACGTCAGCGTATTCAGGCGTTCTGTTGATAGAACGGGTCAACTGGAATCCGTTTT
This sequence comes from uncultured beta proteobacterium, assembly GCA_963781205.1. Classification (GTDB taxonomy): domain Bacteria; phylum Pseudomonadota; class Gammaproteobacteria; order Burkholderiales; family Burkholderiaceae_C; genus Rhodoferax. The sequence goes on from CAWAFG010000028.1 coordinate 154,008, forward strand.
GCCCCGGCATCACGATGTCCATCAGAATCAGATCCGGTTTTTGTTCGGCCAAGCGGCGAAGCGCTTCGTCCGCGCCTTCTGCGGTCCGAACGGACATGCCGTTTTTCTGCAGTAAATTGGTCAGGTACATCAACTCGGTTTTCGAGTCATCCACGACCAGTACATTTTGAATCGCCATTAATTTATTCCTTGCGTGACGTGACCGAACGCCTGCACCGCATGCAGCAACTGGTCTTTGGTAAACGGTTTTGTCAGGTAGTCCTGTGCACCCACCATCCGCCCTCGCGCTTTGTCAAAAACGCCATCCTTGGACGACAGCATCACGATAGGGACATCCGCAAACTTGACATTGCGCTTGATGATCGCGCAGGCTTGGTAGCCATCCAATCGCGGCATCAAAATATCGCAAAAGATCAAGTCAGGCTGGCAGTCGTTGACCTTGGCGAGCGCATCAAAACCATCCTCGGCAAGAATGACCTCATGACCGCCTTGCTTGAGGAAAATTTCTGCACTGCGTCGAATGGTGTTGCTGTCATCAATGACCAGCACTTTAAAAGTCGTTACGGGCGTGGTCACAAGATTCAGCTCCTGATCAGACAAAAGGGAACAATGATTGTTGGCATTGAGAACCGAGGTCTCAGATCGCCACCATCTCGAAATCTTCCTTGCGGGCACCGCACTCCGGGCAAGTCCAGTTCACGGGGACGTCACGCCAAGCGGTGCCAGGGGCCACGCCGTGCTCAGGATCACCCGTCGCCTCATCATAAATCCAGCCACAAATCAGGCACATCCAGGTTTTCATCTCTGTCACAGCGTAAAAGGCCTTCCAATTAGAATGCATGCACCAATGAAGGTCCACATGTTTTATTAATGTACCGCTCTGAGCGGTCAGCGACATTCTGCCTTAAGAAACACCAGGACCATCTCCATGGAATCCCCCATTACTCCCACTTCCATCGAAGACTCTCAACAAAGCGCGCAACCGGCTTGTGTACTGGTGTTCAATGCCAGTGATCCCAGCGGGGCGGGCGGCCTGTCCGCCGACATCACCGCCATGGCATCAGTGGGCGCACACGCTGTCCCGGTGGTGACGGGGGCCTACACCCGGGACACCGCTGATATCTTTGGCCACTTTGCGTTTGACGACGAGGCCGTGGCCGAACAAGCCAGGGCCGTGCTGGAAGACGTGTCCGTTCAGCTCATCAAGGTCGGCTTTGCGGGCACCCCCGAGAACCTGGGCGTCATTGCCGGTATTTCTGCCGATTACGCCGATGTCCCCGTCATCGCTTACATGCCCAATCTGGCGTGGTGGGACGAAGTTCAAATTGACATCTATCTTGACGCGTTCAAGGAATTGATCTTGCCGCAGACGTCGGTGTTGGTGGGAAACCACAGTACGCTCTGGCGCTGGTTGTTGCCAGACTGGAGCATGGAGCGTCCACCCGGTGCGCGTGACATTGCCAAGGCTGCCGAAGAGTTGGGGGTGCCGTACACCTTTGTCACCGGAATTCCGCTACCCGACCAATTCATCGACAACGTATTAACTTCGGCCCAGGCCGTTGTGGCCAGCGAAAAGTTTGAACGCTTTGAAGCCGTCTTTTCTGGCGCAGGCGACACGCTGTCCGCTGCGTTTTCCGCGCTGATCGCCAGTGGATGCGACATGACGGAAGCCTTCAGCGAAGCATTGAGCTATCTGGATCACAGCCTGGAAGCGGGTTTTCGCCCCGGCATGGGACATATCGTGCCAGATCGGCTTTTCTGGGCGCAGCCCGAAGACGACGAAGATGCCGAGCCCGTCGAAGGCGATCCTTCCACCTCTATTTCATTTTTGGACCACACCCCCAATGACACCAAGCACTGACCACAACCTCGCCTTGTTCGAACGCGCCAAACGCGTGATCCCTGGCGGCGTCAACTCCCCCGTTCGCGCCTTCAAGGCCGTGGGTGGCACACCCCGTTTCATCAAACGGGCGCAGGGCGCTTATTTCTGGGATGCCAACGATCAGCGCTATATCGACTACATCGGCTCATGGGGACCCATGATTCTGGGCCACGGTCACCCGGCGGTGGTGGAGGCCGTGCAATCTGCCGTGCTGGAAGGATTTTCCTTTGGCGCGCCCACCGAACGTGAAGTGGAGTTGGCCGAAGAAATTTTGAAAATCATGCCCTCCATGGACATGGTGCGCTTGGTCAGTTCCGGCACTGAAGCCGCCATGAGCGCAATCCGGCTGGCCCGTGGCGCCACCGGGCGCAGCAAATTTATCAAATTTGAAGGCTGCTATCACGGCCACGCTGACGCGCTGCTGGTGAAAGCCGGCTCTGGCTTGGCGACCTTTGGCAACGCCACCAGCGCGGGCGTGCCGGCTGAAGTGGTGCAGCACACCATCGTGCTGGAATACAACAACCTAGAGCAACTGGAGGAAGCGTTTGCGCTGCACGGGCGCGAATTGGCCTGTTTGATGATTGAGCCGATTGCCGGCAACATGAACTTTGTACGCGCGTCGGTGCCCTTCATGAAGCGTTGCCGGGAGTTGTGTACCGAATATGGCGCCTTGCTGGTGTTTGATGAGGTCATGGTCGGCTTTAGAGTGGCCTTGGGCGGCGCCCAAAGCGTCTATGCCAAGCTCATTCCCGGTTTTGAGCCTGACATGACGGTCATGGGCAAGGTGATTGGTGGCGGTATGCCCTTGGCAGCGTTTGGCGCCAAGCGGGCAGTGATGGAACAAATGGCACCGCTGGGCAAGGTCTACCAGGCTGGCACCTTGAGTGGCAACCCTGTGGCCACCGCATGCGGCCTGGCCACCCTGCGTGAGATCCAGAAACCCGGTTTCTACGAGTCCCTCACCGCAAAGACCCAAGCCCTGACCCGAGGCCTGCAAGCCGCTGCTGATGCACAAGGTGTTCCCTTTTGCACCGACAGCGAAGGCGGCATGTTTGGCTTCTTCCTGTTTGACGCGTTGCCGCAGAACTACGCCACGGTCATGACCACCGACAACGCCCGGTTCAACACCCTGTTTCACGGCCTGCTGGACCGCGGTGTTTACATCGCACCCGCCTTGTATGAAGCGGGGTTTGTCAGTGCGGCGCACACCGACGAGGACATCGCGGCCAGCGTCGCGGCTGCCGGCGAGGTCTTCAAAATGCTCTCAAAATAAGAGCAACCTACGCAGATATATAGAGGGCTAGAGCCCTATTCTTCGTAAAAAAAGCGGCTCAGGCCGCTTTTTTTACGAGTAACTACTGTCGATCAATGACGGAAATGGCGCACGCCGCTAAACACCATGGCCACGCCGCGCTCATCCGCCGCGTCAATCACCTCTTGATCGCGCATGGAACCGCCGGGCTGGATCACGCAAGTGGCCCCTGCGTCCACCACCACATCCAGACCATCACGGAACGGGAAGAACGCATCGCTGGCCACCACGGTGCCGCTGAGGGACAGGTTGGCGTGCTGGGCCTTGATGCTGGCAATGCGGGCCGAGTCGAGGCGACTCATTTGACCGGCACCCACGCCCATGGTCATGCCCTTGGCACAGAACACAATGGCGTTGCTCTTGACGTACTTGGCCACATTCCAGGCGAACAGCAGATCTTGCAGTTGCTCTGGCGTGGGCTGCTTCTTGGTCACGACCTTCAGGTCAGCCAGCGTCAATTCATGGTTGTCGGCGGTCTGCATCAACATGCCGGAGCCGATGCGCTTCACGTCCATGGCGTTGCGGCCCTGGGCCCAGGCGCTGTCGCCACCGGCGGGCAGGCTGATCTTCAGAATACGCACGTTGACCTTGGTCTTGAAGACTTCCAGTGCCTCGGGCGTGAAGTCAGGGGCCATCAGCACCTCAACAAACTGCTTGGAGACTTGCTGCGCGGCCTGCTCATCCAGCGGACGGTTGAAGGCGATGATGCCGCCAAAGGCGGAGGTGGGGTCGGTCTGGAAAGCCTTGCTATATGCATTGAGCGGGTCAGTGCCCACAGCCACGCCGCAGGGGTTGGCGTGCTTGACGATCACGCACGCGGTTTCGCTGAAGCTTTTGACACATTCCCAAGCCGCATCGGCATCGGCCAGGTTGTTGTAACTCAACTCTTTGCCTTGCAACTGAACGGCGGTGACCAAGGAGCCGGGCGCAGGAAACAGGTCGCGGTAGAGGGCGGCTTGCTGGTGCGAATTTTCACCGTAGCGCAGGTCTTGCAGCTTGACGAAGCGGCCATTCGCCTGGCCTGGGAACAGGTCCAACTTGGGTGCGGCGTCGCCAGCGGGTACGTCATCCCCAATTTGCACTGCCGACAGGTAGTCGCTGATGGCGCCGTCGTACTGGCTGATGCGGTTGAAAGCGGCCACGCTCAAGGCGAACTTGGTCTTGTCGCTGACCTTGCCTGCCGCCTTGAGTTCGGCAATCACGGTGGCATATTGCGACGCATCGGTCAAAACGGCCACATCTTTCCAATTCTTGGCGGCGCTGCGCACCATGGCGGGACCACCAATATCGATGTTCTCGATCGCGTCTTCCAGCGTGCAACCAGGCTTGGCGACGGTGGACTCAAACGGGTAGAGGTTGACCACCAGCACATCGATGGTGTCAATGTTGTGCTCGGCCAGCGCAGCCATGTGCGCGGGAAAGTCACGACGCGCCAGCAGGCCGCCGTGCACGCGGGGGTGCAGGGTCTTGACCCGGCCATCCAGCATCTCCGGAAAACCCGTCATCTCTGCCACTTCGGTCACGGGCAAGCCGTTGTCGGCCAGCAATTTGGCGGTACCGCCGGTGGACAAGAGCTTGATACCTTGGGCGTGCAGGGCCTGCGCCAGTTCAAGGATGCCGGTTTTATCGGAAACGGAGAGAAGTGCGTTCATGGGTAATCAAAGTTGAAGTCAAAAAATCGGGGGCCCGCCAATGCGGGCGAGCGAAGGGGTCGCAACAAAATCAGGTGATGAGCTTGTGCTCCAGCAGTTTTTTGCGCAATGTGTTGCGGTTCAGTCCCAGCCACTGTGCGGCCTTGGACTGGTTGTTGTCAGCGTGGCGCATGACGATCTCCAACAAGGGTTTCTCCACCACATTCACCACCATGCTGTACATGCCGTCCGGCTCGCTCTCGCCCAGGTCTCTCAGGTAGCCCTCCAGGCTGTGGCGCACGGTCTCCTCAATGTGCATATTGCTCATACAGTCTCCATTTGTTGTTCTTGCCTGTCTCTCAAATTCAATTCAGCCTCGTCTGGCACTCGGTCCATTCGCGTGTTCAAGTCGTCAAAGTAATCGGCCACGGCCCGGGATTGCAGCTCGCAGTCCTCAATCAGGTTCATGCCCGCCCGAAAGGCCTCGCTCCCCGGCAGCGTTTTCACATACCAGCCAATGTGCTTGCGCGCGGTGCGAACACCGGCGTACTCGCCATACAAGGCGTAGTGATCCAGCAGGTGCTCCAGCAGCAGGTGCTTGACCTCAGCCACCAAGGGCGGCGCCAAATGCGTGCCGGTGGTCATGAAATGAGCGATTTCCCGAAAAATCCAGGGACGACCTTGGGCGGCGCGGCCCACCATCACCGCATCCGCACCTGTGACAGCCAACACCTCGCGGGCTTTCTCGGGGGAGTCAATGTCGCCATTGGCCACGACCGGCACGCGCACGGCGGCCTTCACGGCGGCAATGGTGTCGTACTCGGCCTGACCTTTGTAACCCTGCTCACGGGTGCGACCATGCACGGTGATCATTTGCACGCCCGCTTGCTCGGCCGCCAGTGCAATGGCTAACGCATTTTTCTCGGTCTGGCACCAACCCGTGCGCATTTTGAGCGTCACTGGCACGTTACGCGGCGCACTGGCCGCCACGACGGCTTCAATGATGGACAAAGCCAGCGTCTCGTCCTGCATCAAGGCCGAGCCCGCCCATTTGTTACAAACTTTCTTGGCCGGGCAACCCATGTTGATATCAATGATCTGGGCGCCCCGGTCGATGTTGTAGGCGGCGGCATCGGCCATCATTTGGGGCTCGGTGCCGGCAATCTGCACGGCAATGGGCCCCGGCTCGCCGTCATGGTTGGCGCGGCGCGATGTCTTCAGGGTGTTCCACAAATCCGGGCGGCTGGTCACCATTTCGCTCACCGCGTAGCCCGCGCCCAATCGTTTGCACAATTGGCGAAACGGCCGATCTGTCACCCCCGCCATGGGGGCAGCAAAATACGGGTTGGCAAGCGAATAAGGACCGATGTTCATTGAACCAATGGCAAAAGGAGCGGCCACTGCAGCGCCCGAAAGGGGCGGTGACAGGGGTGGCAAAGTCGGGGAGGGACCGATTCTAACTGCTTAATATTTCAGCAGTTGAAACTTATTTCAATCGATACACTCGCACCGATGCAAGATTGGCTTAACTCACTGCTCACCCTCCTCGCCCTGCCCGAATACGGCTTGAGCTCGGTTTTTGTGGTGTCGTTTATCTCTGCCACCCTGCTGCCCCTGGGCTCCGAGCCCGTCGTGTTTGGCCTGGTGAAACTGAACCCGCACCTGTTTTGGCCGGCCATTGGCGTCGCCACAGTCGGCAACACGCTGGGCGGCATGGTGACTTGGGCGATGGGCTTGGCGTCCCACAAGGTGGTGGACCGCTACAGCCACTCCAGCCACCACGTGCGTGCACTGGACTGGTTGAAGCGCATTGGCCCCAAAGCCTGCTTATTGGCCTGGTTGCCGCTGGTGGGCGACCCCCTGTGTGCCGTGGCGGGCTGGCTGAAACTGCCTTTCTGGCCCTGCGTGGCTTACATGGCCATCGGAAAACTGGCGCGCTACACCCTGATGACCTCGGCGTTGGTCGGGGTGTTTGGCGCCTAGGGAGTGCACCTGACCGGCCGTCACGCACCGGTCAAACCACTATCTTTTCAATAGCTACTCACGCACACTCCACCTGCGCAAAACCCTGTTTTGGCTTAGAAACGGGGGATGCCTCCAGCCCCAAACGATTCACACCGCTTACCAGCGCCTTGATGGACGCGGTGACGATGTTGCCGTCAATGTGAACGCCAAAGCACTCTCCGCCGCCCGCAGCCGGGGCTAATTCCAGAAACGCGCAAGCCTGGGCGTCGCCACCGTGGTGGCTGGCACTGGTGGAGCGCTCTTCAAAACTGCGCACCTGCACCTGCAGACCCACTTGCTCCAAAGCGTGCACCGCGGCGTCGATGGGGCCATTGCCCTCGCCCACCAAACGGTGCTCAACACCGTTGACTTCAACCTGCAACTCAATCGCCTGCTGGCTGCCGCGCTCCAACAGGTGATGACCGATGTAGCGCACGGGCGTCGCCGCTTCCAGGTAGGTGCGTGAAAACAATTGCCAGACATCTGCCGCCGTCAACTCGCCGCCATGGCTGTCGGTGTGCTGCTGCACCACGCCCGAGAACTCCACCTGCAAGCGCCGGGGCATGACGATGCCGTAAGACGATTCGAGCAAGTAGGCGATGCCGCCCTTGCCGGACTGGCTGTTGATGCGAATGACCGAGTCGTAGCTGCGGCCCACGTCGGCCGGGTCGATGGGCATGTAGGGCACGTTCCACAAGGCATCGGGCTTTTGCGCGGCAAAGCCTTTTTTGATGGCGTCCTGGTGCGAGCCGGAGAAAGCGGTGAACACCAAGTCGCCCACATAGGGGTGGCGCGGGTGAATCGGCAGCTGCGTGCAGTATTCGGCCGTGCGCGCCACGGCATTGATGTCTGAAAAATCCAGCCCGGGCGACACGCCCTGGGTGTAGAGGTTCAGTGCCAAGGTCACCAAATCGACGTTGCCAGTGCGCTCGCCATTGCCAAACAGACAGCCCTCGACCCGATCAGCCCCCGCCATCACGCCCAGCTCGGCGGCAGCCACGCCCGTGCCCCGGTCGTTGTGGGGATGCAAGCTGAGCACCACGCTGTCGCGACGGGCGAGGTGGCGGTGCATCCACTCGATCTGGTCGGCGTACACATTGGGCATGGCCACCTCCACGGTGGCGGGCAAGTTCAAGATGACTTTGCGCGTGGGCGTGGCGCCCCAGGCGGCGGTGACAGCATCACACACCTCCAGCGCAAAGTCGAGTTCGGTGGCGGTGAAGGCCTCGGGGCTGTACTGCAACATCCACTCGGTGGCGGGTTGCTCGCTGGCCAGTTGCTTGACCAGGTTCACGGCTGTCACGGCCATCTGCACCACCTCGGGCTTGCTCATGCCAAAGACAATGTCGCGGAACGGCTTGGAGGTGGCGTTGTACACATGCACGATAGCGCGGCGCGCACCCACCAACGACTCCATGGTGCGACGAATCAGGGGTTCGCGTGCGGGGGTCAGCACCTCAATCGTCACGTCGTCGGGCACATGGCCGCCTTCAATCAACTCGCGAACAAAGTCGAAATCGGTTTGCGACGCCGACGGAAAACCCACCTCAATCTCCTTGAAACCAATGGCGCACAAGGTTTTGAACATGCGCATCTTGCGCTCGGCGTCCATGGGCTCAAACAGCGACTGGTTGCCATCCCGCAAGTCGGTGCTCATCCAGATCGGCGGCTGGGTGATGGTGCGGCTTGGCCATTGCCGATCCGGCAAGTTGATAGGGGCAAAGGCCTGGTATTTGGTGGCGGGGTGGGTCAACATGGCGAAGTCTCCTGATCAAGTGGCGCACGGCATGCGCTTCTACCCATCGTAATCAAGATACCGTGGCAGGTGCTGCCGTATTTAGCCAAAAACTCAGCTTAATTAGCATTAACCATTAATAAATCTTGTTTCTCTAACGGATTAATTTCGTCTTTGCAAAATTGCTCGCAATAGATGAGTAAAAACCACGGCAGAAAAAGCACCCCAAGCAATCCCAGAAACGACAAAGCCCTCGCACAAGAGGGCTTTGTCCAAATCAGCGAAGGTTTCAAGGCGGGGTGGACCCCGCCATCGCCACGCTGCGGGTCAGGAGCTGAAGAGGAAGTTCATCACGTCGCCATCCTTGACCACGTATTCTTTGCCCTCGGCGCGCATCTTGCCCGCGTCTTTGGCGCCTTGCTCACCTTTGAAGGTGATGAAGTCATCAAATGCAATGGTCTGCGCCCGGATGTAGCCTTTTTCAAAGTCAGTGTGAATCACACCGGCAGCCTGCGGGCCGGTGTCGCCCACATGGATGGTCCAGGCGCGCACTTCTTTGACACCGGCTGTGAAGTAGGTTTGCAACCCCAGCAACCTGTAAGCGGCGACGATCAGGCGATTCAAACCTGGCTCATCCTGGCCCAATTCGGCCAAAAACATCGCCTTGTCTTCGTCTTCCATGTCCGCCATTTCGGCTTCCATCTTGGCGCAAATCGCCACGACTGGGGCGTTTTGACTGGCCGCGTAGGCTTTCAGGCGGTCCAGGAATGGGTTGTTCTCAAAACCATCTTCCGACACGTTGGCCACAAACATGGCGGGCTTGGCAGTGATCAGGAAAAACTGGGTGAGCAAAGGCAACTCTTCTTTGCTGAACTCCAGCGTGCGCACCGGCTTGGCTTCGTTCAAGGCCGCCTGGCATTTCTCCAGAATGGCCACCAGCTTGATGGACTCTTTGTCGCCCGAGCGAGCCAGCTTGGTGACGCGGTGCAAGGCCTTTTCGACGGCCGTCAAGTCCGCCAGACACAACTCGGTCTGGATCACTTCGATGTCCGAGATCGGGTCGACCTTGCCAGCCACGTGGATCACGTTGTCATCTTCAAAGCAGCGCACCACGTTGATGATGGCGTCGGTTTCCCGAATGTGGGCCAAAAACTTGTTGCCCAGGCCTTCACCCGTGCTGGCGCCGGCCACCAGACCGGCGATGTCCACAAACTCCACGATGGCGCGCTGCACCTTTTGGGGGTTCACGATGGCCGACAAAGCGTCCAAACGTGCATCCGGCACTTCCACGATGCCCACATTGGGCTCAATGGTGCAAAAGGGGTAGTTTTCGGCCGCGATGCCAGCCTTGGTCAAGGCGTTGAACAAAGTCGATTTACCAACGTTGGGCAAGCCCACGATGCCACACTTCAAACTCATGAAAATATCCTTAGAAATCAACGCACTATCGAACCCAATGTGGGCATCGTGGAAGTGCGGGACGCGCGAACGGCGCGAGATCGTGAAGACCGGGGCAAACCGCGCCAAACCCTGCCTTAGCGCAAAGTTTTGTCCTCGTTTTGTCCTGGGGGAATGGTGCCAATTGTAATGATTAGCGAGTCCCTGCTGCGCCGCAGCATCGCAAGCGATGGGCGCATCCTGCGTGACCGTGTTTTAAGCGGCTTTGGCGTGCGACTGAATGCGCGCAAACGAACCTTGTTGATTGCGGCCAGCGTGGCGGGGAAAACATTGGTCGACTGACCCGCCTCTCAGCCAACTCGCCCAATGAGAATTAAGCCAAGAGCTTGTTCCAGGTCCCGATGTTGTGAACGTCGCGGTAGCCATTCTTTAATAGAAGAAGTTTTGCCATTCCACTTCGTGTGCCGCTGGCGCAGCAAAGCACAACCGGGGCGGACTTGGGGATCTCCCCAAGCCTGCGTCCCAACTCCTGCAGGGGGATGTTGACTGTTCCAGGCGCGTTCGCGCTTGCGAACTCCCCCGCTGATCTGACGTCAATCAAGATAGCGCCGTTTTTCTTGAGCGCTGGCAGCATGGCAAGGACTCTTTTTGAGTTCCACCACTTGTACCCAAACCAAAGAACCAGAGCCATGAAAGGCCAGTATTGTTGAAAAAAATTCTGTGAATCCATAGAGACCCTTGACTGACAAAGTTGAATGCTTGAGTGTATGGGGCGCGCCCAGCCAACCCCGGTCTAGCCAAAATCCAGGTCCGCTGAGACGACCTGCCCAACCCGCAAGACAGACTCAACACCCGCCACCGTGATGCAGTTCATGCCAAAGGTCACCGCCCCGTTGACCCGCGCATCTTGACGATAGGCTTGCAAGGTGTCGCCCACTTGCGGGCTGCTTCGCGCGGTGGTGGGGTCTATATTGGGAATGGGGCAACGCGGGCAGGGTTTGACAGGCGTGAGCCGCACTGGGTCAGGTTCAGCGCCTATCCGAATCTGAAGCAGGCGATCCTCGTCATGGGCCTCAAGCCCCGTCAACACCAGATTGGGGCGAAAGCGCGCCATGCTGACCGCATCGTGTCCACCGGCAAGCAGTCTTTGATTCAAACCCGCCAGTGAGGCCTCGCTGATCACCAACAAGGGGAATCCGTCGCTGAACTGGTTCAAGGCGGGCACCCCCTTGGTCCATTTCAGGCTGGCCACGCGCCGATGGGCCGGGTCGAAACGAACCAAGCGGTAGGTGGCCGACTCAAGGCCTTCGCCGAGAAATCGGGTGAACCATTCGGCGACTTGGTCACCCATGTCATGCGCGGGAACGTGATCGTCCCAGACTTGCACCGTCACCAAAGGCCCCTCAGCGTCAAATTGCACCGCCAAAACCGGCATGTCGGGGGCATACAACTCCAGCTCGGTTGCCATCAAGCTCGGCTCAATCAGTGCCATGCGGGGCAACTCGCGCTGGGTCACAAAGTGGCCCTGGGCATCGACCACCATCCAGGCCCGGTCCCACGCCAACCCGGTTTCGGTCAGGCGAGCCTCCTGCACCTCGATGCCGGCACAGGACTTCACCGGGTACACAAACAAACGGGCGATGGCACCGGTTACGTCGCCGTCAGGCAGGTCACTTGGATTCACACAGAACTCCCGTCCGAAGGAAAGTAGGGATTTTGCCCTGCCTCCTACAATCTTGTGCATGACTCAACCCTTAGATATCTGCATCCGCGGCAGCGGCATTGTGGGGCGCACGCTGGCATTGCTTTTGGCCCGGGAGCGCTTGCGTGTCGGACTGGTGCAACAGCCGGCCCACGGGGCGTCTGCACCGGGCAAGCCCGATGTGCGGGCCTACGCGTTGAACGCCAAATCGCGCACCCTGCTGGAGTCGGTGCGCTGCTGGCCTGACGCGCAGCACGCCACAGAAGTGCTGAACATGCAGGTCCGCGGCGACGACGGCGGTGAAGTCAACTTCTCCGCCAGCGAACTTCATGTGCCGGGTCTGACCTGGATTGTGGACGTGCCTGTGCTGGAGGCCCAGTTGGCAGATGCGGTTCGGTTCCAACCTCAAATTGAGGTGCTGAGCGAACCCAAACCCGCCAAACTAACCGTGATCTGCGAAGGCAAAGCCAGCAGCACACGCGCTGAATTTGGCATAGATTTTGATGTCAAGCCCTACCCCCAACACGCCATTGCCGCCCGCCTGACTTGCGAGATACCGCATGGACAAACGGCTCGCCAGTGGTTTTCCCAGGGTGAAATTCTGGCTTTTTTGCCCATGGAGGGTCCACAAGGGAACTCTTTGGCGATGGTGTGGTCAGTCCATGAGTCGCGGGTGCAAGCCCTGTTAAATGGCAGCGAGCAAGAATTTTGCCAACAATTGGCGCTGGCCAGCGAAGGCAGCCTCGGCCAGTTGGCGTTGAGCAGCGAGCGTGTGGCTTGGCCCCTGCAAATGGCTCGGGCCGAACGCTGGGCGGGCGTGCACGACGCAAAACCGTGGGCGTTGGCGGGAGATGCAGCGCACAACGTGCACCCCTTGGCCGGTCAAGGGCTGAACTTGGGCCTGGCCGATGTGGCTGCTTTGGCCAAGGTATTGCACGAGCGCGAATACTGGCGCGCCGTGGGTGACGAGAAGCTGATGCGCCGCTACGAACGCTCCCGCAAGGCGGACGTGTTGGCCACTGGTGCCGCGATGGATGGGTTGCAACAGTTGTTTTCGCAGCAGGGTGCCGCTTGGCAGTCGGCGCGCAACTGGGGCATGAACGGATTTGAACGAAGTGGCCTGCTCAAGCAGTGGGTCGCGCGTCAGGCCATGGGCCTGCAATGATGGACTGGAAAAAAATGAACTTGATGAAAACGGCGCTGATCGCGACCACCCTGCTGGTCAGCTTGACCGTCAACGCCCAAGAGGCCACGATTCGCAAAAATCTGGCGCAGCGGGTTCCCCAGTTGCCGGCCATCGACGAAATCACCAAAAGCCCCATGCCAGGCCTGTATGAAATCCGGGTCAATGACTCCGAAATCTATTACACCGACGCCAAAGGCGATTTTCTGGTTCATGGCAGCTTGTTCGACACTCGCCAACGCCGCAACCTGACAGAGGAACGGGTGGACAAACTGACCGCCATCAACTTTGACACCTTGCCCCTCAAGGACGCCTTCACCACCGTTCATGGCAATGGAAAGCGCAAGTTGGTCGTTTTTGAAGACCCCAACTGCGGCTACTGCAAGCGCTTCGAGCAAGATCTTCAAAAAGTCGATAACGTCACGGTTCACTTGTTCCTGTACCCCATCCTGGGCGCCGACTCCGAGGAGAAAGCCAAAAACATCTGGTGCGCCAAAGACAAGGCCAAATCTTGGCAAGACTGGATGCTGCGCGAGAAAACACCTGCGGCAGCCAGCTGCGATGCCAGCGCGGTGACCCGCAACATCGAGCTGGGTCGAAAATTCAAGATCACCGGCACGCCGACCCTGGTGTTTGCTGATGGCTCCCGCATTCCGGGCGCCATCAGCACGGAACAGATCGAGCAGCACCTGTCGGCGCGCAAGAACTGATGGCCAGCGCCGCCATTGCCTACCGCGTGCAGGTCTTGGACCGGCACGCCCATCTGTTTCAGGTCACGCTCACGGTTGCCAACCCGGCGGCTGCGCAGCCCATCAGCCTGCCGGTCTGGATACCTGGCAGCTACCTGATTCGCGAGTTCTCCAAAACGCTGCAAAACCTCCAGGCCAGCCAAGGCAATAAGGCCGTGACGCTCACCCAGCTAGACAAGCGCAGCTGGCAGGCGGATTGCGTCGCTGGCAAACCGCTGGTGCTGAGCTACCAGGTCTACGCGTTTGACAACTCCGTGCGCACGGCTTGGCTGGACGCCTCGCGCGGATTTTTCAACGGCACCAGCTTGTTTCTGCAAGTCACAGGGCAAGAGTCCACCCCGCATGAAGTGACGCTGATGGCCGACAAAGCACTGGCCGGTTGGCAAGTGGCCACCGGCTTGACGCCTGCCAAAGTCGACAAAAACGGCTTTGGCCGCTACCTGGCCGACAACTACGACGAGTTGGTCGATTGCCCGGTGGAGATGGGCGCCTTCTGGAGTGACACCTTCGTGGCGGGCGGCATCGAGCACCGCTTTGTGGTGGCTGGCGCGCCGCCCAGCTTTGACGGCGCGCGGCTGCTGGCCGACACAAAAGCGATTTGCGAGACCGAGATTCGCTTTTGGCATGGTGCGAAAAGCCGCAAAAAGGCCAATCAGCCACCGCACCGCAATTACCTGTTCATGCTGAACGTGGTGGACGACGGCTACGGCGGGCTGGAGCACCGCAACTCCACCGCCCTGATCTGCATGCGCAAGGACTTGCCGCGGCTCAGCCACCCCGCCCTGACCCCCACCAGCGCCAACCTGCCCGACGCCAAACCCGCTGTCAACGAGGGCTACACCCAGCTGCTGGGCCTTATCAGCCATGAGTACTTTCACACCTGGAATGTGAAGCGCTTGCGCCCCGCCGAATTCGCCCGCTATGACTACAGCCAAGAGAACTACACAGAGCTGCTCTGGTTTTTTGAAGGTTTCACCAGCTACTACGACGACTTGCTGCTGCACCGCGCCGGCTTGATCGATGAAACGGCTTACCTGCGCCTGCTCAATAAAACCATCAACCAAGTTCACCAGACCCCTGGGCGCTTGATCCAAACCGTGGCGCAAGCCAGCTTTGACGCCTGGGTGAAGTACTACCGGCAAGACGAAAACACCCCCAACGCCACGGTGAGCTACTACACCAAAGGCGCGCTGGTGGCCCTGTGTCTTGACCTGACACTGCGCAACGAGGGCAAGACGACGCTGGATGACGTCATGCGCGCCCTGTGGCAGCGCTGCCAGGGCGGTCCCATGACCGAGGCCGACGTGCTGGCCGTGCTCGAAACGCTGGCGGGCCGCACGCTGGCCAGCGAAGTGGCGCAATGGGTGCACAGCACCGACCGATTTGCCACTTCAAGCCTTGCTGGAGCAGCACGGTGTGGCCGTACTGAATGAGCCCGCGCAACTGGCACAGCGCCTGGGCGTGCGTGTGAGCGAAGGCAACGCGGTTCAAATCAAGACCGTGTTGCGTGGCGGCGCTGCCGAACAAGCCGGCTTTGCCGCAGGCGACGAGTGGCTGGGCGTGCAAGTGGGTCAAGGCAAAACAGCCACCCAGTGGCGGCTGAACAAGCTGGACGACCTGCTGCTTTACGCCGACGCCAGCCCCAAGATCGGCGCTCTGGTCGCGCGTGACAAGCGCATACTCAGCCTGACGCTCACCCTGCCCACGGCGGTCAGCACTTGGGTATTGGTGGCGCGTGACAAGACCCGGGTCAATCAGTGGCTGAAGCCAGCCTGATAGCCGTCAGCATTTTCTTTTTACAAACCAACTTATTGGGAGCTGCATGAACTACGAAATGATCACCGTCCGCACCGAGGGCGACAAAGTCGGCATCATCACCCTCAACCGCCCCAAGCAGCTCAACGCCCTCAACGACCAGTTGATGACAGAGTTGGGCGACGCGCTCAAGACATTTGATGCCAATGAGGCCATTGGTTGCATGATCATCACGGGCAGCGAAAAGGCATTTGCCGCCGGTGCAGACATTGGCGCCATGGCCAATTACAGCTTTGCCGACGCCTACAAAGGCGACTACATCACCCGCAATTGGGAGCAAATTCGTTCCATTCGCAAACCAGTGATCGCCGCCGTGAGCGGCTTTGCACTGGGTGGCGGTTGCGAGCTGGCCATGATGTGCGACTTCATCATTGCCGCCGACAACGCCAAATTTGGCCAGCCTGAAATCAAACTCGGCATCATTCCCGGCGCCGGCGGCACGCAGCGCCTGCCCCGCGCCGTGGGCAAGGCCAAGGCCATGGACATGGCGTTGACCGGTCGCATGATGGATGCCACCGAGGCTGAGCGCGCCGGATTGGTGAGCCGCGTCGTGGCACTGGACAAATTGATGGAAGAAGCCCTGGGCGCTGCGCTCATGATCAGTGAGTACTCACAAATCGCCACCATGGCAGCCAAAGAATCCGTCAATCGCGCCTTTGAAGGCACCCTGAGCGACGGCGTGACCTTTGAGCGTCGCCTGTTCCACGCCTTGTTTGCCACGGCCGACCAAAAGGAAGGCATGGACGCTTTTGTGAACAAGCGCAAAGCAATTTTTACCAATCGCTGAAAACGGCCATTTCTCAAGGCTATAATTCTGCCTCGTTGGTGATATAGCTCAGTTGGTTAGAGCGCAGCATTCATAATGCTGATGTCGGTGGTTCAAATCCACCTATCACCACCAAAATTTAAAAACCCGCAACGGCTTCGGCTCTTGCGGGTTTTTTCTTGCCCGTTCGCAAAGGTGCTTTGACGAAACCCCTGCAAAATGTCGGGCATGACCGCCCTCTTTGCTTCTGACGAATCGCTTCATCCCGCTGCGGCACGCGCTTTGTCCCTCCTGCCGCCCGATGACCCGCTGCGCGCCACACTGCACAACGAGGTTCATGCACGCCCTTCTGCCCGTGTTCGATTGCCGGCCATGGTCATTTATGTGGCCGTCCTCAACGCGGGCGTGACGCGGGAGCAGGAATGTGCCCATTTACGCTTGTTGCCGGGTCAGGCCGACTTGCCACTGGACAGTTTGCACAGCAGTTTCTTGCGCTTGCGCTTTGACGGCTACAGCATCAAGTGGGAGCGGCATACCGAGTTCACCCGCTACTCCGTTCTGCAAGACTTGCCGCAAGAGGTGGTCTTGGGGACAACAGAGCCTGATTTACTCAAGAACCTGGCCGTCACCCCTGAGTGGCTGCGCAACCTGCCAGGGCGCACCGTGGCTGCGATTCAGCTGGCCATGGTCCACGGCGACCTCCATGACCTGCCCGCCTTGATCACAGGGGCACAAGCCTGGTTCGGCCCCAGCACGCTGATTGCCTCGCAGCTGGGCAATGACCCCAGCAAAACCACGGGACACTCGGTGGCGATTACTGATTTTCGAATCCGCGCCGACGGTTTCGAGCGAATTTTGGTCATTGCGCCGACCCACACCAGCAAGCCCCGTGCGGGCCGCATCGCCCAACGGCTGCTGGAGTTGGAAACTTACCGCCTGATGGCCTTGCGCGGCTTGCCCGTGGCCAAGCAGTTGGGCGCCATGCTGTCGGAGTCCGAAGAGTCTCTGGCCCTGATCACCGCACGTCTTGAGAGCAAGTCGGCGCTGGATCAGGAGTTGCTGGACACACTGGTCTCGCTGGCGGCCGGCATTGAGCGTGCCACGGCCGAGCACAGCTACCGCTTTGCCGCCACCCGCGCCTACGACACGCTGGTCGGCCAGCGCAGCAAGGAGTTGCGCGAACGCCCTATTCCCGGCACCCAGACCATGGGTGAGTTCATGCAACGGCGGTTGTCCCCGGCCATGGCCACCGTGGCGGCCACCGCCCAGCGCCTCACCTCGCTGTCCGAGCGGGTCGCCCGCACCAGTGCGCTGCTGCGCACGCGGGTGGACATTGCCACCGAGGTCCAGAACCAGCAATTGCTGGAAAAACTCACTCGGGGGCAGGACATGCAGCTGCGCCTGCAAACCACGGTGGAGGGGTTGTCGATTGCCGCCATCTCGTACTACGTCATTAGCTTGCTGCTTTACGCCGGCAAGGCGCTGAAAGCCGCAGGCTTGCCGGTGAACCCGGAAATGGCCGCTGGCGCCTTGGTACCAGTGGTACTGTGGGGCGTGTGGCGCACCACCCGGCGCATTCACGCCAAGCTGCACGCCGAGCCTTGATTTATATGCAAAATAGCCCTCTAGCGCTTATTCCACCTGCGCAAGCCGCTATCATTTTGATATCAACCCTCGGATTGCTTTGAGCGTTCCAACTTATTCACCTGATCTCCCCAATCCAACATGAGCACTCCATCCACTCCTTATGAACTATTGGGCGGCGAAGCCGGCGTTCATCGCCTGGTACAGCGCTTTTACGCCCTGATGGATGAACTGCCTGAAGCCCACGCCGTGCGTCAAATGCACCCCGAGAGCCTGGAAGGCAGCGCCACCAGCCTGTTTGAGTTCTTGTCCGGCTGGTTCGGCGGGCCTTCTCTTTACATTGCCAAAAAAGGCCATCCACGGCTGCGCATGCGCCACGCCCCTTATGCTGTGGGCACCACCGTGCGAGACGAGTGGATGTTGTGCATGACCCAGGCTTTGACCGAGCAGGTCGAAGACGTGGCCTTCAGGGACAGTCTGATCGACACCTTTGCCCAGATGGCCAGTCATATGATCAACACCGACGAGGCGCCGCACCACTGAAGCGCTGGCGCCTCACCCCCTTTTCGACACCTGCCACCCAACCCCAAGGAGCTACCCCATGAAAACTGCACATGACCTCGTCGCCGCCGCCAAAACCCGCGTTCAGGAAGTGACCGTGGCCGACGCGGATCGCGCCATTCAGGCCGCCGACGTCGTGATCGACGTGCGTGAAGCGGAGGAGTTTGCGGCCGGCCACCTCCCCGGCGCCATGCACGCCTCACGCGGCATGCTCGAATTCAAACTCAGCAACAACCCAAAATTCAGCGACCCCGACATCAAGATCGTGCTGTATTGCAAAACCAGCGGACGCGCCGCGCTGGCGGCTTGCGCCCTTCAGGACATGGGCTATCGGCAGGTTCAGTCCATCGCCGGTGGTTTTGACGCCTGGGCTGCTGCGGGCAAGCCGGTCGTCAAGCCCAGCTTGCCTTCGTTCGAATAAGCCACGCACCGCACTCACCATGGACCCGACACTGCTTGCCGTCACGCTGGGCGCCTTGATTGGACTGGTGCTCGCGCTCACCGGCGCGGGCGGCGGCGTGCTGGCGATTCCGCTGCTGGTGTTTGGCTTGCAC
This sequence comes from uncultured beta proteobacterium, assembly GCA_963781205.1. Taxonomy (GTDB): domain Bacteria; phylum Pseudomonadota; class Gammaproteobacteria; order Burkholderiales; family Burkholderiaceae_C; genus Rhodoferax. Next base: position 172,884 of record CAWAFG010000028.1, read on the forward strand.
CTGCCGGTGCAGCAAGCCGCGCCGGTGGGCCTGGTCGCCGTGGGCCTGGCGGCCGCCTTGGGCGCCGTGCTGGGGCTTAGAGAAGGCATTGTTCGCTACCGCGCAGCAGCCTTGATTGGTGTGGCGGGCATGATCGTGGCCCCGCTGGGCGTTTGGCTGGCCCAGCACTTGCCCAACCGCCCCTTGCTCGGCGCGTTTTCGCTGGTGCTGCTGTATACCGCCTGGCGCCTGCTGCGCAAAAAATCAGGCGCCGAGGCTCACCTGACGGGCGTGCCCTGCCATGTCAGCGACGCCGACCACCGTATTGCCTGGACGCTGCCCTGCGCCCGCGCACTGGGCGGCACCGGCCTGCTATCAGGCTTGCTCAGTGGATTGCTGGGCGTGGGTGGCGGTTTCGTCATCGTGCCTGCGCTCACACGCTACACCGACCTGGACGTGCGCAGCATTCAGGTCACCTCCCTGGCGGTCATCGCACTGGTATCGGTCAGCGGCGTTTCAGCGGCCGCCCTGCACGGGTCTGTGCCCTGGCCGGTGGCGATTCCCTTTGCAGTCGGTGCCGCAGTGGCCTTGTTGGTTGGACGACTTCTGGCCAGCCGGCTTGACGCCACACGCTTGCAACAAGCCTTTGCCTGGTTCACCGTTCTGGTGGCCATATTGATGCTCGCAAGAGCTTTTGGATGGATCAACACATGACGTTTTGGGACCAACAGTTTGCCCCGGCTGAGTTCAAGTACGGCACCCAAGCCAACCAGTTTCTGCGCCAGCAAGCGGCCCAACTGGCCCCCGGTGGCGTCGTGTTGCTGCCCGGTGATGGCGAAGGGCGCAACAGCGTCTGGCTGGCCGAACAAGGTTTTCAGGTCACCGCCATGGACAGCTCCCGGGTGGGCCTGGACAAAGCGCAGCGCCTGGCCCAGCAAAAAGGTGTTGCGATTGAGGTGGTGCACGCCGATCTGGCGGACTGGGTGCCGGCACCTGCCAGCGTGGACGCGGTGGTGCTGACCTTTGTCCACCTGCCCGAGACGCTGCGTGCCAACGTTCACCAGCGGTTGGTGGCGGCGCTTCGGCCTGGCGGCTTGTTCATTCTGGAGGCGTTTCATCCGCGCCAACTGGGCTTTAACAGTGGAGGGCCCAAGATGGAGTCCATGCTGTACCCACTGCACACCCTGCGGGCTGACCTGCAAGCCGCCATGGAGCGCGATTTGAAAGAAGTGTTGGCCTGGGAAGGCGAAGACCAGCTCAGCGAAGGCCCTGGCCACCAAGGCCCGGCCTACCTGACCCGCTTTGTGGCCCAACGCCGCTGAGTGGCCCGGGGCGGCGAAACCGCCCTCGCCTATTCCCCGCGAGCGGCTGCCGCAGCTGCAGCCGCGCGGAGCTTGTCTTTCTTGCTGGGTCGCAAACCCTTCACGCCGCCATTGTTGGGGCCGGCCACGGCGCCTTCAGCGGCGGGCGGCGCGGTTTCAACGGGCTCGAATCCGGGCACCTGTTCCAGCGTCAGCGCCAAGCCATGGCGCTTTTCGATCAAGCGGAAATGGGCTTCGGTGCTGGCGCTGACAAAGCTCACGGCCAAACCACGCTCCCCGGCACGGCCAGTGCGGCCCACGCGGTGGGTGTAGTCCACGGCAGAACGTGGCAAATCAAAGTTCACCACCACCGGCAACTGGGCGATGTCAATACCGCGTGAGGCCACGTCAGTAGCCACCACCACGCTCAAACGAGAGGCCTTGAAATCGGTCAACACCTGGGTGCGCTTGCCTTGGCTCAGCTCACCGTGAAAGGGCTCGGCATTGATGTCGGCCTTGCGCAGCTTGTCGGCCACGATTTCTGCCGCAAACTTGGTCGCCACAAACACCAGCACCCGGCTCCATTTGTTTTGCTGAATCAGGTGACGCAACAGTTGGGTACGCCGGCTCACGTCCACAGCAATGGCGCGCTGCTCAATGTCAGGCTCGCCATTGCTTTCGGGCAACACATCCACCCGCACCGGGTCGCGCAGCATGGCGGTGGCCAAAGCCGTCACGGCGGGCGGGAAGGTGGCTGAGAAAAACAGGTTTTGGCGCTTCTCAGGCAACAAGGCCAGGATGCGGTTCAACTCCTCAGAAAAACCCAAATCCAGCAGACGATCCGCCTCGTCCAGCACCAGCGTGGTCACGGCGCCCAGATTCAAGGCGTTGTGCTCTACCAAGTCAATCAGGCGCCCTGGCGTGGCCACCACGATGTCGGTGCCGCTGCGCAGTCCCATCATTTGCGGGTTGATGGACACGCCACCAAACACCACCGTCACTTTGGGGGGCGGGCTCAATCCTTCGGCCAGACTGTTGATCGACTCCGCCACCTGGGCGGCCAACTCGCGTGTGGGCACCAGCACCAGCGCGCGCGGGCGCCGGGGGCGGGTGGCCGTGGTGTTTTCAATGGCCTGCAACAAAGGCAAGGCAAAAGCAGCCGTTTTCCCCGAGCCGGTCTGTGCGGAACCCAGCACGTCCTGCCCTTGCAGGGCCGCCGGAATGGCTTGCGCCTGAATCGGCGTGGGTGTTGACCAGGCTTTGGCAGTGACCGCGCGCAGGAGAGCGGGCGACAAACCCAGTGAAGAAAATGGCATGAACGACTGCTTTTTATAAGGTGGAAGAGGGGGCAGTTTAAGCGCTTGAGCCCCAAGCCTCATAATCGAGCGCTTTCCGATCACGTCTTAGGGGCGTGATTCATGACCGACTTAAGGGCTCCCATGCGCAAGACATTCAACCTCAACATCGAAGGCAAAAACCGGGACCGCGTGCTCGAAGCCACCAAGCACGAGATCCGCAAGTACGTGAAACGCCAGCGCCGCGTGCCTCTGCCCGAGGGCGTGGACTTCTGGGACTTCGACTGCAAATTTGGCACCAGCGCCGACAACGCGGCCACCATTCACTTTGCCGAACTGACCGAAAAAATTGACGCCGTGGCCCAGGCCGGTGGCGAAACGTTTTATCTGGAACTGTTGGCCAAAGATGGCGTGCGCTCGTCCAAGCCAGCCGACATGAAGGCCGCCGAAGCTGCTGCCGCAGCCGCTCTCGCCGCTGAAGCAGGCGACGACGAAGACGAAGAAGAGGCTGACGAAGCCTGATTTGGCCATGCCCCTGAGTTACCTTGACTTCGACTACAGCGAAGACGAACAGGGTTGGGGCAATTTTGACGCCATGGCCTCGGTGCTGCCCCCGCAGCGCCCTGCCCTTCAGGCTGAACTGGCCCAGGTACTGAACTGGGCCCACGCCACCTTCCCGCACCAGCAAGCTCCGCTGGACGACGGGGGCGAGTGGGACTATGACCTGCAAGAGTGGGCGGACAACAACCCCTCCGGGCCACCCCGGCACACCCTCACCCTGTCACTCAGCGGCACACCGCAGTTTTGCGACGCCTTCAAGCAGCAGTTTGACTGGACTAAGGCCACGGGCGCACTGCCCACGGCCCGCCCGGCTTACTTGCCGGCCTGATCGCCCCACAGCTGCGTCAGCCGGGCTTCGCGCCCGCAACTGGTGCGGTAGTACTTGTAGCGAATCGGGTTCTTTTGGTAGTAGTCCTGGTGGTAGCTCTCCGCCGGGTAAAAGTCACTGGCTTTTTCGACGGGCGTCACGATGGGCGCTGCAAAAGGCTTGGACTTCTCAATCGCCGCGCGGGAGGCCAAAGCGATTTTCATCTGCTCGTCATTGACGGCAAAGATGGCTGTTCGGTAAGGCGTGCCATGGTCGCAAAACTGCTGGTCTTTGACCGTGGGGTCAATCGTGTGCCAAAAGTAAGACACCAGCCGCTCGTAGCTCACTTTGGTGGGGTCATAGACCACCTCCACCGCCTCGGCGTGCCCCGTGGTGTGGCTGGACACCTCTTCATACGTCGGGTTGGCCGTTTTACCGCCCGTGTAGCCCGAGGTGGTGGACAACACCCCCGGAATCTTGTCAAAGTCAGACTCCACGCACCAGAAGCAGCCGCCTGCAAAAATGGCTTTGGCCGTTGGCCCGCCCATGGCAGCCGGCTTCGCCGCCGGTGCGGCCTTGTCGGCCGCGTTGGACAGTGACAAAGTACCCAGCGTCAGCGCCAACACGCCAGCAGCCAGCGCGGTCGCGCGGAGAAGAGGGGATTTGAGTGATGTGTTCATAGTGCTCTGTCGTGTACCAATGGAAGTTCTTTCACGGGATGATGCACTTTTTTGAATGCCATCACTGTCAAAGCTGGATGGGGGACTGCCGTGAATTGACGGACACCCCCCCGTTCCTTCAATGTCACGGCAGTGGACCGATTCGCGATAACAAAGACCGGGTATTTCGATACGAACTAACGATGGCGTCGGCGCCCAACAGGCCAATGACTGCGGTTACAAGAACGGGACCGACGGAGAACTCGGTCACTACCACGATCGTCACGGCAGCAGATAAAAAAAGCATGCCGAATGCCGCAGTGACGAGCCGAAACGTTGTTGAACCTTCTCCGGTTTTCTGATCGGCAACATCGGTCGCTTCAAGCTTGTCATCCTCATTCATGAATTGCCTCCTCATCGTCCGACGTCATGGACTCCAGCGAAGCCTATCGTGCCAGATGGCGACCGCCTACGCTCAATCCACCAAATCAATCCGCCCCGCCAATGGCACCTCCCCCGGCGCCTGGTAGTCGGCCAGAACTAACGCCCGACTCGGGTGGCTGGCGGCCTCAGTGAAGCGCGCCAGCAGGAATTGAATCGACGGTTTGTCCAGGGCTGAGAACGGGTCGTCGATCAGCGTGACTGGCGCACCAGCGGCCAAGGCGGCGGTGAGCCAGACTTTGCGTTTGGAGCCGGTGGACAGCATGTAGATGGGTTTGTGCAGGTGGGGCGTGAGCGACAGGCCCTCGGCCAGACCTGCCACGGCGGCCTCGTCCCAGTTGGGGTAGCGCGGGCGCAGGGAGGCGAAGTAGGCCAGGGGCGTGATCTGCTCGAAGGCCTCGGATCGCATGTCGGTCCAGAACACCTGCTGCCGGTAGCTCGCCTGCATGGGGTCAACCGGCGCACCGTTCAGCGCAAAGCGCCCGGCCTGCGCCCGCATCTCACCGGCCAACAGCCGCAGCAGCGTGCTTTTGCCAGCGCCATCGCCGCCGCACACCAGCGTCACGCCGGGTGGAATGCTCAGGTTGAGGTCAGTCCATAGCGGCCGGCCGGGGTGGTTGAAGGTCAGGCCGTCGACTCGCAAAACGGCGATGGCTGGGTTGGCAGTGGGTTCGATGGAGCGGCCCTCGTTTCGGTGGAAAGTGGAAGGTCATTGTAGGAATACGTGGGTTCGCGCCTGCCGCGCGACGGTGCAACAAATATGACGCATCAACACTTCAATAAAACTTGTATGATTGAAGCATGGACACTTCATCTGCTACCACCGTCTTTGAATCGCTCGCCTCGGCGGTGCGTCTGGACATTTACCGCTTGCTGGTCAAAACCGGGCCTGACGGGCTGGTGGCCGGGGAGATTGGGAGCGCGCTGGCCGTGCCGCCGACCAATCTGTCTTTTCACCTCAAAGCCTTGACGCATGCGCAACTGGTGTCGGTGGTGCAAGAGGGGCGCTTTCAGCGCTACCGCGCCAACCTGGCCCTGATGCAGACGTTGATTGCCTATTTGACTGAGGAGTGCTGCGCCGGCCAACCCGAGCAGTGCCCCGAGATTTGCACACCAATTCACAACACACCGAAAGCCGACCATGGGATTATTTGAACGCTACCTCACCGTCTGGGTGGCCTTGGGCATTGCCGCCGGGGTCGGCCTAGGGCTGGCCTTGCCCAGCGGTTTCTCTGCCATTGCCGGGCTGGAAATTGCGCACGTCAACCTGGTGGTGGCCGTGTTCATCTGGGTGATGATTTACCCCATGATGATCCAGATCGACTGGTCCGCCGTGAAAGACGTGGGCAAGAAGCCACGCGGGCTCTTTTTGACGCTGGTGATCAACTGGCTGATCAAGCCCTTCACCATGGCGGCGCTGGGCGTGCTGTTTTTCAAATACGTGTTCGCCCCGTGGGTGGACCCGCAAACCGCCAACGAGTACATCGCCGGCATGATTTTGCTGGGCGTGGCGCCCTGCACGGCCATGGTGTTTGTCTGGAGCCAGCTGGTGAAGGGCGACGCCAATTACACGCTGGTGCAGGTGTCGGTGAACGACCTGATCATGGTGGTGGCCTTCGCCCCCATTGCGGCGTTTTTGCTGGGCGTGACCAACATCACCGTGCCGTGGGAGACGCTGGTGCTGTCCACCGTGTTGTATGTGGTGCTGCCGCTGGCGGCGGGCATGGCCACCCGCGCGGTGTTGCAGCGCCGCTCGGAGCATGCCGTGGCCGACTTTGTGGCTCGCCTTAAACCCTGGTCCATCGTGGGCCTGATTGCCACCGTGGTGCTGCTGTTTGGCTTTCAGGCGGAGACCATCGTCGCCAAACCGCTGGTGATTGCCATGATTGCCGTGCCGCTGATCGTGCAAAGCTATGGCATTTTTGTGATTGCCTACGGCGCGGCGCGCTTGCTGAAACTGCCGCACAACGTGGCCGGGCCCGCCTGTCTGATTGGCACCTCCAACTTCTTTGAACTGGCCGTGGCCGTGGCGATTTCGCTGTTTGGCCTGCACTCTGGCGCGGCGCTGGCCACCGTGGTGGGCGTGCTGGTGGAGGTGCCGGTGATGCTGTCACTGGTGGCCATGGTCAACCGCACCACCCACTGGTTCCCTGCTGAAACTGCCTGACTTGAAAGCCCTTGCCATGACCGACATCACGATTTACCACAACCCAAAGTGCGGCACCTCCCGCAACACCCTGGCGCTGATTCGCCACGCCGGCATTGAGCCGCGCGTGGTGCCCTACCTGGAGCAGCCGCCCACCCGCGATGAGCTGGTGGCGCTGCTGGCCGCCATGGGCACACCCGTGCGCGAGGCCATGCGCGCCAAGGAAGCGATTTACAAAGAGCTGGATTTGGACAACGCCAAGTGGAGCGACGACGCGTTGATTGACGCCATGCTGGCCCACCCCATTCTGATCAACCGCCCCATCGTGGTCACGCCCCAAGGCACACGCCTGTGCCGCCCGTCAGAAGCCGTGTTGGACCTGTTGCCCAACGCACCGCTGGCGGCATTTACCAAGGAAGACGGTGAAGTGGTGATTGACGCGCAAGGCCAGCGAGCTGTTCACGGCCACTAGAGTCTGAGACACGATGGCCTGTGACTTGACATGTCCTCGGCAAAAGGTCGACGACGACTCAGTTTGAGACAGCGACACCAAAAGCGCAGGTATTGCAGCAATTCTTGTCAATACATTCAGTCAGAGGCCGCTTGAGTCTGCCTTCATAGATTGGACGGTTGTGACTGAATCGTCCGCTGGCGCGCGGAATCCTTCGCGGAGAGATGGCGTGCCGACCTGCTCAAGCCACTGGGTTGGGGTCATCCCGTGGAGCCGCTGAAATTCGCGGTGGAAGTTGGACTTGGTATTGAACCCACTGTCGTACAGCGCACTCGTCACAGGTTGACCTCGCCGTAATAGGTCGCAGGCGTGTTCGATGCGGCGGCGGTTTACATAGCGGGCCACGTTTTCCCCATATCCCAGGTTCACCGCGGCTGAAAGAGTCTTGGACGGCACACCGAGTTTGCGGGCCAGCGCTAGCAGGGTCAGATCGGGGTTGAGCCATGGCCGCGCCTCGCCCATGTAGTCATCCAGACGCGCCAGCAGTGCCGGGTCGGCAGCGTCCAACCCGCCTTCGGCGGGTTCCGCCTCTACCGAGGCCGACGGATTGTGATTGACCGGCCGTTGGGCACCCCGCGAGTCGTCGAAAGACTCAGGCATCCTCCATTCAGGTGATAAACCGATTAACCCCAGCGCCAGCAGCATGAGGGAAGACATGGCGCTGATCAGGAGTGCCCGGAATTCGCCCAATTGCATCAACTGGTCCAGATAAATCAGCCCATCGAACAAGGCAGAAACCAGCAGCGTCAGCGCGACAAATTGCCACAGCCAACGTGGCACGTTGTCGCTGGCCAGGCGGGACAAAGGCAGTTCGGCGCCGCCGGGCCGCAGCGCCAGCAGCAGGGCCACACCGTAACTTGCAAACGAGCCGACCACCAGCAGGTCCAGCCAAACCGGCACGAATAGGAGACTCAGCAGCACAAGCAGTGGCACCAGTCCGTGCCAGGCATCGCGCCCACGCAGCGGGCGCACTTGCACCGCGACGAAAGCGCACCAGGTCAGCGGGGGTAGTGCGGACGCAGTAACGGGTTGCAGCCAGCGCAGCCCTGTCACGCCGTAGTGCTGCACCAGCGCCACCAACAGGCTCTGCGCCGCCGCGGCCACCACCAGCAGGACCAGGAGGGGGGGCCTGCGCGCGCGATCGCCCCCGAACCAGGACCGGGCGGCGGTGTAGAGCAAGGCCAGAGCGACAACAACGGGCAGCGGAAGGGTCAGCATGGGGGGCAAGGGGTGACGGGAATCGGTTTCGGGACGTCCTGAAACTGGTTTTAGGACGCCCAGGACTGTCCGGATGGACATCATAGGTGCATCCCATCACCTCGAAAGGACTTCACTATGCGTCAACTATTGATCGGGCTGTGCCTGGCCATCACAATGACTGCGTTCGCGAAAACGACCGCCGCTCCAGCCGAACCGCAGACCAATGCTTCGCTACCTGCCGGGTTCAGGACCTGGAACGGGCCTGTCTCGGCGTCCGCCAAACCCCTGTCAGGAGGTGTCTGGTACCCGGCCGCTGTCGCCGGCCCGACCACGCTGCTGTTTGACTCGCCGATTTTTCAGGGTGTACCGGTTCAGTCAGCGTCGGCGATTCGGCCCGGGCGCTGGCCACTGGTACTTCTATCGCACGGCGTCGGAGGCCACTGGCGGTCCTTATCCTGGCTGGGGGCCGGCCTGGCGCAGCAAGGCGCGGTGGTGGTCGGTGTCAACCACCCGGGCAGCACTTTCGGAGACTACGACATGCGCCGCAGCCTGAACCACGGCTCCCGGGTAAGCGATCTGAAAACCACACTCGATGCCCTGCTGGCGGATGCCACCATGGGCCCTCATATTGATATGCAGCGCATTTATGTGGCGGGTTTTTCATTGGGCGGCTGGACGGCACTGTCGATGGGCGGCCTGCGCGGTGATTTGAATGCCTATGCCAGTTACTGCGCCCAATCGGGACACCGCCATTGCCGCGACATTGCGCGTGCGGGCGTCGACCTGACGCAGCTGGACGCGCCTACCTGGAACCGCAGTTACCGCGATCCGCGCGTGAAGGCCGTTGCCGCCATCGACCCCGCGCTGCACCAGGGCTTAAACGCCGCACAAACCAGTGACATGGTCGACCAAGTGCTGCTGATCGGGCTGGGTCAAGGGCCGGACCGACTGCCTGACACCGATTTGTCCGCACCCGGCGCCACGCTAACGGGCCTCCTACCCAGGGCCCACACCGAAGTCATGGCCCCGGCCTTTCACTTCTCCGCACTGCCGGTTTGCAAACCGTTGGGGGCGAAACTGCTGGCCGAGGACAACGACGACCCGGTGTGTTCCGATCCACCGGGCACCGACAGGGCAGCGCTGCACAATCACATCGTCCGTTCAATCGGGCGGCACTTCGGGTTGGTGCCCTGAACCACCCACCACTCGCCTCTGATTCGCAAGGTGTCCGGCTCAGTTCCTGACAGGACCTTGCAGCGATATTGGCGATGGAGCCAGTCAACGATCCGTCTAAAACGAGGTGGCTCGGACTTGATTGCGCAGTCTCGGCCTGTGTTGGGGACAAAAACGCGCAATCTGGTTGCTATTTAATTTATAGCTGCCTGCACAGCATGGACCAGCGTAACAGCTATTTTTCTTATAAATTTTGGCACTGGAAATGAGTGCGAGAATTGAGGCCTTGCTACCGTCGGCCTTGTGCCACCGCCACACGTGATTGTTCGCCCTCGCCCCCACTGGATTCGACTGCTCTTTGTTCGACGCGGCTCGTTGGTGCACCGCATTTACGGTCAGCAGTTGCTGATTTTTGCCCTGTCTTGCGCGGTGGTCTGGGCGCATGGCCAGTTGTTTCTCTTCAAGGTCACGCTCAACGCCAGCCCGTTTTCGCTGATGGGGGTGGCGTTGGCCATTTTTCTGGGCTTTCGCATCAACGCCAGTTATGACCGCTACTGGGAGGCCCGCAAACATTGGGGCGCCATTTTGGTGGAGACCCGCAATCTGGCGCGTCATTCCATGACCTTGATGGCGTCCGAGCAGTCAGTGCGCCCTTTTGTGCTGGGCTTGGTGGGTTTTGCCACCACGCTGCGCAACCAGTTGCGCGGCCTGCCGCAAGCCAACCAGACCGAGGCCTTGCTGCCCGACGCGCTGCGCGAGCAGATTGCCAACGCCCGCTCGGCCCCCACGCTGGTGCTGGTCTGGCTGGGCCAGTGGCTGCAAGACCGCCGCGCGGCGGGTGAACTGCACCCCACGCTGTCTCTCAAAATGGAAGGCTCGCTGGACAACTTGTCGATGGCCCAAGGCAGCTGCGAGCGCATTGCCAACACGCCGCTGCCCTTCACCTACTCGGTGATCCTGCACCGCAGCGCCTACATGTATTGCGCGCTGCTGCCGTTTGGACTGGTGGACAGCATTGGGCTGATGACGCCACTGGTGGTTACCTTTGTGTCGTACACCTTTTTTGCGCTGGAGGCGCTCAGTGACGAGATTGAGGAGCCCTTTGGCATTCTGGGCAACGACCTGGCCTTGAACGCCATGGTGGCCGGCATTGACGCCAGCCTGCGCGAGATGCTGGGCGAGACACCGCCACCCGCGCCCAAGCCGGACAAGAACTTTATTCTGGACTGAACACGCAGCGCCCGCCAGCGGGCGCTGTGCAAATCAAGCGTTCAGGTCAGGTGCCGCAAAACGTGCGGTAACCGGCTGACGTCTCAGCCGGCGCGGGCTGGGCGTAGTCGCTGAACTCGGCACGTTCTTCAAACGGGTGTTGCAGCACGGCCAGCAAGCGCTCAAACGGGGCGAAGTCGCCGCGTTTCACGGCGGCTTCCAATGCTTCTTCGACCCGGTGGTTGCGGGCAATGTAGGCAGGATTCACGGCGTTCATGGCTTGCGCGCGTGCCGCAGGGATAGCGTCGACTTGCGCCGCACGTTCTTGCCAGCGCGGCAACCAGGCGTCCAACGCCTGCGGATCCAGCGTACAGCGCCCGCAAACTCTCGGATTGACCTTGCACGACGTCAGCCAGCGCGCGAAACGCCAGGGTGAAGTCCACGCCCTGCCCTTGCATCGTGGCCAAAAAGTCTTGCGCCAGCGCCAAGTCACCGGCCTCTTCACCTTCCAGCCCCAGTTTGGCGCGCATCTCTGCCAACCAATAGTGCTCGTAACGGGCGGGAAAGCCGTCAATGATGGGCATCACCAAATCCACCGCGCTTTGCGGGTCGT
>CAWAFG010000029.1:0-173128 GCA_963781205.1 uncultured beta proteobacterium
ACCGGCATTCCGGCGATGGCGGCCAGCTTGGGGGTGACGCCGCTGAGCTTGAAGGCGGTGGTGACCAGTTACATCTTGAGCCTGGCGGTCAGCATCCCCATCAGCGGCTGGATGGCCGAGCGCTATGGCACCCGGCGTATTTTTATGCTGGCGGTGGCGCTGTTCACGGTGTCGTCGGTGCTGTGCGGGTTGGCGGTGAATTCGACCATGTTGATTGCCGCGCGCGTGCCGCAGGGCATTGCGGCGGCCATGATGATGCCGGTGGGACGCATGGCTGTGTTGCGCACTTTCCCCAAGGGGGAGCTGCTGCGGGCGATGAACTTTGTCATCATCCCGGCTCTGCTGGGGCCGCTGCTGGGCCCCACGGTGGGCGGGCTGATCGTGCATTGGTTCACCTGGCGCGAGATCTTCTTTGTGAACATTCCCGTGGGCCTGCTGGCGCTGTGGTTTGCCTACAAACACATGCCCAACTACCAGAGCGACACGCCGCGCCCGCTGGATGTGCGGGGCTTGCTGCTGTTTGCCAGCGGTGCGGGCCTGCTGTCGTGGTTGCTAGAGGTGTTTGGCGAAATTGACTTGCCAAACAGCACCATGGTGATGCTGGCGGCGGTGTCCGTGGGGCTGTTGGTGGCCTATGGCTGGCATGCCGGGCGGGTGCCGTATCCGTTGCTGCGCCTGTCCTTGCTGGCCACGCGCACGTTTCGGGTGTCGGTGCTGGGCGGCTTTGCAACGCGGCTGGGCGTGGGCGGCATGCCGTTTTTGCTGCCGCTGCTGTACCAGTTGGGTCTGGGCTTGCCGGCTTGGCAGTCAGGGTTGCTGATGATGCCCGCCGCGGCTGCTGCCATGGCCATGAAGACGCTGGCGGCGCCCATGCTCAGGCGCTTTGGCTACCGGCAGGTGCTCATCGTGAACACCCTGCTGGTGGCCTGCGCCATTGCCAGTTATTCACTGGTGGGGCCGGGCACGCCCATCTACGTGATTGTGGGCATGGGCTTGGCACTGGGCTTGTTTAACTCACTGCAGTTTTCCAGCATGAACTCCATGGCCTACGCCGACATTGACGCCGCCGACACGGCCATGGCCAGCACCATGGCCAGCACGCTGCAACAAATGTCCTTCAGCTTTGGCTTGGCCTTTGGCTCGTTGATTACCGCGTATTTCTTGGGTGGCTTGCCGCAGTCAGACCGCGTGGCGGTGACCTCATCGCTGCACCACGCGTTTCTGGCGCTGGCGGTGCTGACCCTGGTGTCGTCGGCAGCGTTTTGGACCTTGCGCCCAGAGGACGGAGAAAGTGTGAGCAAGGGCATTGTTAGCTACTAATTGAATAGCGTTCTTCGCTTATACGACGTCGGCTGGAGGCTTATTTGACGTACTCAGATACGACAGAGGGCCAAAAACCACGGCGCGCATGGCGCCTTGCAAAAGCGTCCCTTTAGAGGGCACTTGGTAGAGACACGCTGCACCCCACCCATGGGACGGTCAATGATGGCCAGCCCGCTTGGTTTTCAACTGTGATTTTTGAGATTGCCGCACGATGCCCGATGTTTTGAATGTTCCCGGAAAATTTGTCACTGGTTCGACGCTGGGGCATGTGGTGCGCATGACGGCGGCTGGCACGATCGGTTTGGTGGCGGTGTTTCTGGTGGACGTGGTCAACCTGTTTTACATCTCGATGCTGGGCCACAAGGAGCTGGCAGCGGCGGTGGGCTACGCGGGGACGCTACTTTTTTTCATTCTTTCGCTGTCCATCGGGCTGTCGATTGCGGTGGGCGCGATGACATCGCGAGCACTTGGACGCGGCGACCGCGCGCACGCCAAGCAGTTGGCGGGGGCCTCTTTGGTGCTGATGGCGGCCACCATGACTCTGGCTGCCGTGGTGTTCTATCCCCTGCTGCCCTACTTGATGGATTTGCTGGGCGCCACCGGTTCCACTGCAGATTTGGCGCTGCGGTTCACCCGCATCGTGCTGCCGTCAACCCCGGTGTTGGGACTGGGCATTTGCCTGAGTGCGCTGTTGCGCTCTTTGGGGGATGCGCGACGTGCCATGTTTGTCACGCTGGGTGCCGGCGTGGCGACGGCGGTGCTGGACCCATTGCTTATTTTTGGTTTGGGCTGGGGGCTGGACGGGGCAGCTGTAGCCACTTGCCTGGCGCGGTTGGTGATGGCGGGCATTGGTCTGCATGGCGTTGTGCGTGTGCATGGGCTGTTTGCGTGGCCCAGCGTCAGTGTGTTGCGTCAATCACTGAAGCCGTTTTTTTCGGTTGGCGTGCCGTCGGTGTTGACGCAAATCGCGACCCCGGTCGGCAATGCTTTTGTCACCGCCGCCATCTCCTCTTATGGCGACAACGCGGTGGCGGGTTGGGCGGTGATTGGACGTGTCATTCCGGTGGCGTTTGCGGCGCTGTTCGCGTTGTCGGGCTCAGTGGGGCCTATTCTTGGCCAAAACTTGGGGGCGGGGCGCCATGACCGACTGCGCTCGACCATGCGCGAGCCGCGTAAATCTGAACACTTGTTTAAGTGGAAACTCTGTGCATAAGGTTCGGCCATGGACGGGCGAACAGACAGGAGTTTTTGATGGTCAAGAAATCAGCACGCCGAACCCGGCGTACGCATACACCCGCGTTCAAAGCGCGGGTAGCCCTTGCGGCCTTGCGTGAGGACAAGACAATGGCCGAGCTGTGCAAGCAGTTTGAGCTGCACCCCAACCAAATCAGCGACTGGAAGAACCAGCTGCTTGAGAACGCCGCCAATGTCTTTGGTGGCGTCGTCGGTGTTGAGGCTCCGGTTGATCTGGTCCCGTTACACGCCAAGATCGGCCAACAGGCATTGGAGCTGGATTTTTTAAACAGCGCGCTCACCAAAGCGGGATTGCTGAGCGCAAAGCCATGATCGACCGAAGCCACGAATTGCCAGTTGTCCACCAAGCCAAGCTGCTCAAGGTCAGCCGAGGTTCGGTGTACTACTTGCCAAGGCCCGTCAGCGAGGCTGACTTGGCGCTGATGCGCCGCGTTGATGAACTGCACCTGAAGCACCCATTCATGGGGGCGCGCATGCTGCGTGATCAACTGGCGCGCGAGGGCGTTCACGCTGGGCGACGCCACATCGGCACGCTCATGCGCCGCATGGGCATTGAGGCACTGGCGCCTCAGCCCGGCACCAGCAGGGCCGCTCCCGGCAACAAGATCTATCCGTACCTGCTGCGCAATGTACCCATCGTGCGTGCCAACCAGGTGTGGGCACTGGACACTACCTACATTCCCATGGCCAAGGGCTTTGTGTATCTCACCGCAGTAGTGGATGTCGCCAGTCGCCGGGTGCTGACCCACAAGGTTGCCATCACGCTGGAGGCGTGCCACGCCAGGGAGATCATTGAGGAGGCGTTCGCCCGGTTCGGCAAACCTGAGATCGTCAACACGGATCAGGGTAGCCAGTTCACGGCGGAAGAATTCACCCTGGCCGTTCTCAAGCAGGGTTGCAAACTATCCATGGATGGCAAAGGTGCTTGGCGGGACAACGTGTTTGTGGAGCGACTGTGGCGCAGCGTGAAGTATGAGCGGGTGTACCTGATGGCCTATGACAGCGTGGGCGCTGCGCGCACCAGCATTGCCCAATACCTAGACTGGTACAACACCGAACGGCCGCACTCAAGTCTGGATCGAACAACGCCAGACTCGGTCTATCAGGAGACCGGGCCAAAACTGGTTGAGGCTGCGTAGAATGAAATACCCGGTACGCCCCGAGTTACCCCAGGGGGATAACTCTGTACCTTTTGCAATCTGCTCGGAGTCCACTTAAAAGTCGGGGAATGCTGTTCAAACAACCGGGGCCACTTCTGTCGCAACAGGGTTCTCCAAAAGGGTTTGTCAGCAAACACGCCCTCCATGGCCGCATCGACCGCCTGCACCACCACGCTGGAACAGTTACGGTTCGTGAAGTTGTAGGTATCGTCCTGGCGGTAACCGTCCCAGAACGCTTGCAAGTAAAACGGGCTGTAAATTCGAAAACGAATCTTGACCGTTGAGGGTCGGCCTTTGGCTTCTTCTTCAAGGTACGAGCTGCCCCAGTGCCCTGCCCGGTTGTTTTCGGGTGTCGCCCTGGCCTCTTGCAGCACGTTTTGGGCGTTGATGCGCAAGCGATCACGCGGATGGTGGCTGATGTACAGAGCGTGCCCGCATTCGAGGGCCGCGTGGCCGGACGAGGCGTTGCCTTGACGTGACAGCGCCACAATGTACCGCTCAATGATGGGCAGCTTGATCCGGTCGACGGTAGAGTCCACGGCCGTCCACACATGCACCACCATGGGCGTGCTGCTGGGCGCTGTTTTCCCGGCCATTGGGTCGGGCTTGACGGTCAACGGCAAGTAACGTCGGTTGTGATACAGCTCAATGGACGCCAAGTCAGAGCCGGGTGGCAAGCGTTTCAAACGCAGACCACCGCGCACCATCACCCAGCCGGTCGCCAAGAGCGCCAAACCGACACAGAAAGACACATTCAGCGCGTCGCGCAACGGCCAGTTCGTGAGCAGCAGCCCAGCCATGACAAGGTAAGCGAATCCCAGCGCACAAGACTGGCGCCAAGCCGGATAGCGAATCAAGCAACTGGAGCCAATGCGGAGCAGCCCGTTAAAGATAAACGCCGCCGAAAAGAGCGCGCCGGCGGTGATGGAGTTATCCCAAGGAAAGTCCAGCACCAAGCAGGCCACCACCAGCATGGCAAAGCCTCGCAGCATCTGCAGCCTGCGCCGAAGGCGGGTGTGCGCGGTGCCTGCCACCAGCTCAAAAAGTCCTTGCAACAGCAACGCGGCCCCTAGAATTTTTGCCGCAATGTCGGCGACCCCATCCAACAGGTCAATGAGCAGAACCATGCCGAACAGCCCTGCCAGCACACCAACGGTGACAAAAAACTTCCATCGCCCAATGAGCGAATCGCCGCCAAAAAAAATAAGAGCTAGTCTGAACATGGCGGTATTTTCAGGCCAATCTTGAAAGCGTGGCCTGAGCAACTGGTCCTGGCTAGGATTTGGCGGCCAGCACTTTGGCACCCAGCCATTCACCGGTTTCACACAACTCGCGCACCAGCCCCAGGGTAAGACGCTCCACCGCTTGGGAGGCTGATGAAGGCGGAATGTGGCTGGCGGCGCACAGCAGCAGCGTGCGCGCCAGCGGCGGGCTGCCCACGGCGGTGGCGCGCAGCTGGCCCGATTCAATCTCTTGGCGCAGCGGCATCATGGGCAGCAGCGTGCGACCCATGCCCGCCAGCAGAGTGGTGCGCAGGATGCTGATGGAGCTGATGTCAGCCTCCACCTGGGGCGGCGCCAGGCCGGCATGGGCGGCGGCCGCTTCGATGATGGGGCGCACGCCGTGCGGACTGGCCGGCAAGATGAGCGGCATGGCCAGCACCTGCTTGAGCGTGACGCGCGCTTTGCGCTGGCGCGGCGCTGTGCGGGTTCGATCAAGTACATCTGCTCGCGCAGCAGGGGCTGGCAGGCAAACTCGTGCAGGTTGTCCGTCGTCAAACAGCACGGCCAGGTTGAATCTGCCCGGTGCGCAGTTGCTTGCTCAGGTTGCCGGTGAGCTCCTCGGTGAGCTCCAGTTGCACCTGGGGCAGTTGCTGGCGCACCGCGCGCAGCAACGGCAGGGCCAGCGCGTTGGAGGCGCTGTGCGGAATGCCAAACACCACCTTGCCACTGGGCTCCGCATCCGTACTGCGGGCACTGGCCATGGCCTCTTCGGCCTGGCGCAGTATGGACACCGCGTGCGGGAAAAAGCGGCTGCCCGCCTCAGTGAGCGTCACGCCCCGGCGCGAGCGGTGGAACAGGGCCGCACCCAACTCGCCTTCCAGCTGGGCCATCTGGTGGCTCAGGGCCGACTGGGCCACAAACACACGCTCGGCCGCTTTGGAAAACGAGCCGCTGTCGGCAATGGCAACAAAGTAACGGAGTTGGCGCAGTTCCATGGCAGGCCCTTGATGTGAAGCCGCCATCTTACCTATCCATCTGTTTTCAAGATGGATAGATATGAATTCAGTATTGGACAGATAGAAGCGCTGCCACTCTAATCAACCCACCCACCCTGCTGTGATGCACTCTTTGGCTACCCGCCAGAGAGTCAGTCTGACCAGACGCTTGCACACAGAAGGGGCACCGCTACCCGCGGTGGGGTTTTGCTCTTGGCCTCAAGATGGAGCGCCGGAGCAAACCGCCCGGTGATGCCGCACAGGTTCAAGGCGGCTACAGGGGGATGCGCTTGCGTTTTCGTGAAATCAGGTTGCCATAAAAAAGTGACTCAGACGGCTAGGCAGTTACCTGCACGCCCTTCCAAAACGCCACCCGGTCACGAATCTGCTCGGCATCTGGCTTGGGGTCAGCGTAGTACCAGACGGCGTCGGTATTCATATCGCCATTCACCATCAGCGAGTAGTAGCTGGCTTGGCCCTTCCAGGCGCAACTGGTCTTGTGGTTACTGAAATGCACGTAATCACGATTCAGGCTGCTGGCGGGAAAGTAGTGATTGCCTTCCACCAGCACGGTGTCGTCGCTTTCGGCAATGACGGTGCCGTTCCAAATAGCTTTCATGGCTTGTCCTTGTGCAAATTGGCCATTGCACCACAGCCGCTCACAAGGCGCTGAGCCAAGTTTTCGCAAGCGCCAAGAAGTTGGCGCTTGCGAGGACCACCAGCCACTTCCAGTCTTACATCGTCGGGTAGTCGGTATAACCCTTGGCGCCGGGGGTGTAGAAGGTGCTGGCATCTGGGGCGTTCAACGGCGCACCAGCTTTGATGCGGGCAGGCAGGTCGGGGTTGGCCAAGAAGGCGGTGCCAAAGGCCACAGCGTCCAACTGACCTTTCGTGATGGCTTGCTCGGCTTCTTCGGGCGTATAGCCCATGTTGCCAATCAACACGCCCTTGTATTTTTCGCGGGCCACGGTCATCACATCGGCCTTTTGCAGGCCGAAGAAGTCAGCGCGCATCACGTGCAGGTAGGCCAACTTGTAGGCGTTGAGCTTGTCCGCCAGGAAGCCGATCAGCGCCAGTGGGTCGCTGTCGATCATGCTGTTAAAGCTGTTCAGAGGCGACAGGCGCAGGCCCACGCGGTCTGCGCCTACGGCAGCAGTCACGGCAGTCAACACTTCAAACAGGAAGCGCGCGCGCTTCTCCAAGGTGCCGCCGTAGCCGTCGGTGCGCTGGTTGGCGCCATCGCGCAGAAACTGGTCGATCAGGTAGCCATTGGCGCCGTGCACTTCCACGCCGTCAAAGCCGGCCTCGATGGCGTTTTTGGCGCCTTGCGCAAAAGCCGCCACGATGGCGGGAATCTCGGCTTCGGTCAGCGCGTGGGCTGCAACATGGGGCACCTTGCCGGCGGGGGTGTTGATATCGCCCTCAATCGGCACCGCGGTCGACGACACACTGGCCTGGCCGCCATTGATAGCAGGGTGCGCCGCACGGCCGCTGTGCCAGATCTGCATGAAGATGCGCCCGCCCTTGGCGTGGACCGCAGCGGTGGTTTTCTTCCAGCCTTCTATCTGCTCTTGGGAATAAATGCCAGCCTCGGCCACAAAGGCAGAAGTGTTGGGCATGACCATGGTGCACTCGGTGATCAGCAGGCCGCCGGTGGCACGCTGGCTGTAGTACTCGGCCATCAAGTCATTGGGCAGATGCTCTGCGCCAGCGCGGGTACGGGTCAGCGGAGCGAGCACGATGCGATTGGGAAGGGTGAGAGCGCCGACTTGCAGGGGGGAGAAAAGCATGAATGAGAGTCCAGTAGGTAAATGAGCGCGGACGATAGCACCAAGAGCTACACACTACGCATTACAGAAACAAACCTTCGATCACGATCACCGGCGGGGGCTTCACGGCAATAGCCTGGCTGGCGCGGTTGTCCCGCGTGAAATCATAAGTCAGCATCTCAATTGACTCGCCCCGACGCAGCGCTTGCACATGCAACGCCATCAAGGGCCAATCAAACGCATCAGGGTGGTCGCAATTGGTTTTGCGCCGCTCCTCAGGGGATAAATGCGTTTGGTCGTAGTAGTAATCGTCTTGAAACACCACCGCCGTCATCTCGGGCCCAATGGACGCCTGCACCTGGCGCGTCACGGTAGATTTGCCGCTGCCACTGCCGCCTGCGACACTGATCACAAAAGGTTTGTTGTTTGTTTAGTTCATGTGAACCCTGTGTCCAGACGGACAAAGGCTACCACTTTACAGACCGGGTCTTGACGCCCTGATGTGGGAATCTGATTCACAAGGACTTTCCGCTTGCGGGCACAGCCCTACCCAGGCGCGGTAATCGTCGGCGTAGTGTGGTGACGGCGCAGCGCGGTTGAATTGACACACGGCTCTTACCCGACGCGCGAGACGACTCAGGCCGGTAGTTCAATAATGAAGCAGGCCCCATGCTCGCGGTTGACGACGCTGAGTTGGCCGTGCCAATAGCTCTCGACGATCATTTTGGACATGTAAAGCCCAATGCCCGTGCCCTTGCCTTCTTCCTTGGTGCTGAAATAGGGCTCAAAAATCTTGTCCAAGATGCCTGTGGGAATGCCACCTGCGTTGTCTGAAACCTCAATGCGAATTCGATTTCCGAGCCGGGTCGCGTCGATCAAGATCCTTGGTGAACCTTGACGCGCGCCAAGCAACGCGTCCTTGGCATTGCTGAGTAAGTTCAAAATCACTTGCGACAACTCGCCCGCAATGCCAAACAACTCCAATGCTTCGTCGCACTGCAAGGTCACGACAATCTGGTGATCCTTGAAAACAGCCTCCATGATGTCCGTGGCCGACACCATGGATTGTTGAAGGTTGAACTGCGCTTTGTGTTTTCCTGGTTTGAAAAAATCACGGAATTCGTCAATGGTGGACGACATGCGCGTCATCAGACGGGCGGCTTTGTCTTCCATTCGGACCATGGACTCGTCCGTCAAGCGACCGGACCGGTGCTGAAGACGAATGTTTTGCAACACCAGACTGAGTGCGTTCAATGGCTGGCGCCACTGGTGGGCAATGGCGCCAATCATCTCGCCCATGGCGGCCAGGCGTGACTGCTGAATCAACAAGACTTCTTGCCTTTTTCGCTTGTCGATCTCGTCGTGCACCCGCTGATCCAGGGTATGGTTCAACTCGTCCAGCTCCATCGTGCGCTCAGACACTTTGGTTTCCAGCTCCTGGTTGTAGTTTTGCAACTTGTCGCGGCTCAGCCTGAGCGCATCAACCATCTGGTTGAAACTGCCTGACAGTTGACCGATCTCATCAGCACGCTGCACATCGACTCGCACCGACAAATCCCCCCCCGCGACCCGGGACGCCGCCGCACTGATGATGGCAATGGGACGGGTCAACCACCCGGCAAAAAAATACCCCACCGGTAACAAAGCCAACATGGTCAACAACGAGCCGTAGATCAGTTGGCGGTACATGTTGGCGGTGTTTTCAAGGTACTCGCTGGTGTCAAAGTCAATCACCACGGCGCCCCAACTCAGCCCGCTGAATCGCACTGGCGCGGTGTAGCGGTACAGGGTGCCACCACCACTATCGGTCAGCACGCCATAAGACTCCTGCTCAAAAATGCTGTCCGGTAGCACGGCAGGGTCGCGCTCCTTCATCGTCCACTCTTGGGGCAGAATTTCAATGACAGCCCCTTGCTTGGGCACGATCACCACGCGCTGCATCGCTTTATTGTTTTGCAGTACCTGCAAGTTGTGGTCCACAACATAGCCATAGTCGTCTGTCAGCATGGCGTCTGAGCAGGCTTGAACAATCGAGCGGGAGACCGTGGCCGCCTGCGAATACAAAATTTTGAGCAATGAGTCGTGCTGTAGAGGGATGATCAACAGACCGTAAACCACCGTCAGCGCGATCAGGAAGCCCCCAAAAATGGCAAAAACCCGCAGAAACACGCGGTTTCTCGGGAGCCAGTTGAAGCGGATGCGTCGCACAGTCATTCGGGGCGCCAACTCAAAACATGCATTGAGGGGCTCATTTGGACGCTGCGCGTGCGCCCAGTTGAAGTTTGAGTGTGTCGCGCTCAACAATCAGGGCTTTGACAGGGTCCAAAATGCTGCGAGGCATTCTGCGAAGGGTTTCCGCCTGCAGAACACTCATCAATTGGCGGCCTCGCGGGTAGTTGACAATTTGCGGCGCCTTGAGAATCACATACTCGCGAAACTTGGGGCTGACCCGGTTGCTGAACATGCCCAGCGCCCCGCCATACACCGGGTAGCGCTCGACGATCTGGATTTTTGAAAGAATTTGCGGGTTCAACTCCACCGCCAAGTCGTAGGCGTAGCCCCGCACAATCGCCGCGTCGGCGTTGTCAAAAAACAGTTTAAGGATCTGCTGACGACTTCGGCTGACGGTGTCGACTTTCACTCGTGCCATTTCACAACTTTTCCGCAAATGCTTGAGGCAAGCGGTTTCAAGCAAGAGGTCAGAAATTTCGTTGTCAACCAGTAGGGTCACCCGTTTGCCAGCAAGATCAGACGCACTGCGGATGCCCGCCCCTTTGCGTGAAATCAGAAGCATGTTGTCCTCGCTTCGCCCCCCGCCACCAAAGCCATCCGTCAGAGATTCCATATCGAAATAGCGAACCAGACTGACTGCGTCTGCAATGATGAAATTGACTTTGCCGGCTTGGAGCCCTTGGCGCACTTCCGCCAGGCTCTCATAAAAATGGACCTCCGAAGGCACCTCCAGCAAGCCCGTCAGCTCGTTGGCCCAGACCCCTAGAGAAGCCTCGATGTCCGCTCGGCTGGCATCACGAACCGCCCCCAAGTGAACGGCCACCCGCAAGACCTCCTCGCTCGGTGGCGCCGCCGCCACAGCCCCACATGCCGCGCTGAAGAAAGCGCCCCAAGCGATTGATATCAGCCGCCCCGTCACGCTCATGGTTTCACCTTCCGGGCAGACCCGGGCAACTTGAGCAAGCGGCGTTTATCCAACAAGGCTTTGTACGGCGCAATCTCGCTGACGTTCGCGCGGGCCATGACATTGCCCTGGTACAACTGCAACACTTGGCGACCCCGTGGCGTCTCACCTACGGCCAGAATGATCTTGATCAACTTCTCCCTGAAGTCATCATCCACATGGGCGCCAAACAGTCCAATGAAGGGAGAACGGGTTTTGAAGGTGTACGCATCGAGCACTTGCAGCTTCTGCCCAATTTGCGGATTCAACTCCAAAGCAGCCTCGTAGCCACTGCGATACACCAGAGCCACGTCCGCCTGTCCAAAAAAAAGTCTATGCGTGAGTTTGCTGGATCGCGGCTCCAAGGTGATCGCGCCCAGTTGATCCGGCCCAGTGGAACCCAAGGCACTCAGGAGCAAGGTCTCAAGATACACCTTGCTGAGCTCATCAGTGTCCAGCATGGCAAAGCGCTTACCCACGATGTCCTTGACGGAGCGGATGCCAGCCTCGCGCCGGACGATCAAAAGCAGGTCGTCGTCCACGGTTTTATAGCTCACCACCCCGTCGCGCAACTCGCCAGGCGGAAAAACTTCAGCAACGCCCATGGCGCTGGCAATGAAAAAGTCGATGTCACCGGCATTGACATCCCGCTTCAAACTGGCCATGTCGTCGTAATAACGAACCGGTCGAATTTTGATGGAAGACACCCGGGCCAACTCTTCGAACCAGTAGCGCATGGACACTTCAATGTCCTTGCGCGGCACTTCGCGAATAGTGGGCAAGTACACCCCAAACGCAAACGGCGGGGGTTCCGCCGCCCCAACAGGTGCTTGACCGAATACCAACAAGAGAACGCCCACGAGCCAAGCTGCCCAGTGTGGTGCGCGCAAAAACTTCATTGCCAGAAGCCCTTATTTCAGAGCCTTGCCAACCCGATGCTCCAAGTCCGCCCGTGCGGCTTGCAGTTCATGAATGGCTCGGAAATGGCTGGCGGCGGCAAACGACTCGATCAATTGCGCCTCGATCACGTCTTTGGTTTCAACCATTTCCTCCTCATACGCTCGCGCGTTGAGTTTGCGATTTTCTTGCGCCAGTTCGCTGGCCTTGGCGTTGTCCCTCATTTGGGAGCGCGAGCGCTGAATGCGCATGACATCGTCTTTGATTTGCAGCGCCAAGCCGTTGTCAAACAACTCCCTTTGAGCTTCCAGCCTGATTCTGGCGGCCTGTGCTGCATCCACGCTGGCTTTGGTCAAGCCGCTGTCAAAGAGATCCCACTTCAAGCCCACGCCAATCGTCCAGCCCTGCCGGTTGGCATCGTTGATGAGGCCGCTTTTGTAACTGTTCCAAAACTGGTGGACTGACGCCTCGAGTCCGATCACGGGCAAGTAGCCGCTCTTGGCTTCTTCAATTTTGTGCCCGGCCACTTGATGCGCCAACTCCAGTTGCTGTTTGTCGGGGTTGAATGCCATGGCGTCGCTGATCAACGCCTCCAGATTCACGTCAAAGTCAGCCGGGGGAACCGGTGGCGCCAAACTCAATCGGGTGCCCAAGGGCAAACCCATGGCATTGGCCAGTGCGTCCTGGCTGAGCGTGGCGGCATATTGCCCCTCTTGCGCCGTGGAGCGAACCAAGGCCGTCGTAGTTTTGCTGCGCAAATAGTCGGTCTTCTTGACCTTGAGCGAGGTGTTTTGATAGAGCCGTTCGGTCAGTTCATCCAACACCTCGAACCGTGCCAGGGTATCGCTGCTTAGCTGCGCCATTTGGCGGGCATATTGGGCACCGTTGTAGTATTTATTCACATCACGCACCACGTCCAGGGCAGACTTGCGCTGCCCCTCTCGGGCAATTGCCACCCCTGTTCTGGCCATGGCGGTGATGGCTTCTTTTTTGCCACCGGTGTAAAGCGGGTAATTCAGGGTGAGCGCTGCGGTGGTGACATCGCGGTCAAACAACTTGACGTCCATGTTGATGGGCAAGTCCCTGGACGGTCCCGCAGTTCCAGGGCCGCCGCCAAAAACGGCACCGGGATCCACCGCGAATGAGCCTTCGAACGTGAAACTCCGGTCCTGGTCGGCCCGCTCAAAACCTGTTGTCAAGCCCACCTTGGGGCGAAAAGCCGCCATGGCCTGACGGTATTGGGCCTCGGCCATGTCCAGACTGGCTTGGGAAACCCGCAAAGAACGGTGATTTTGAAGTGCGATTTCTGTGGCCTGATCCAGCGTCAAATTCTCAAACCGCTCGGCCGCCAGGGTGGAGGAAGTTGCCACCAACAGGCCAGCGGTTAACGCAAAAAATTTCATAGGCTCTCCGAACATCGATCAACTGAAAGCCAACTCGGGGGCGTTGGCATCTCGCAGGGTCTTAACGGTTTCCCAGTTAGATAACAAGATATCGACCAAATTGGGATCAAACTGAAGCCCGCGCTGCTCCCGAAAATAGTCAAGAACACGCGACTCTTCCCAGGCCGGCTTGTAAATACGTTCTGAAGCAAGCGCATCCAGCACGTCAGCGACGGCCACAATACGACCTGCCATGCTGATTTCGTCCCCCGCCAACCCAAAGGGGTAGCCTTTGCCGTCCCAGCGTTCATGATGCTGCTGGGCAATGACGGCAGCCAACTTGATCAACGGGCGCTGCACTTTGCCCAGAATGGCATGGCCAATGCGGGCATGGTGCTTCATCTCGTCAAACTCTTCGGGCGAATACTTGCCTTGCTTGTTGAGAATCGCATCGCGAATCCCCACCTTGCCAATGTCATGCATGGGCGCTGCGGTCTCGATCATCTCCGCAGTGGCAGCATCCAGCCCCACTTGCAAGGCCAAGAAGCGGGACACCACCGCCACGCGTTTCACGTGTTGCCCGGTTTCCTGACTGCGGCTTTCGACGACATCACCCAGCATGTACGAGAAGCTCCCGCTGGGTTTCCACAATGTCCCGGCTCAAGCGCATGGACTCAGTGACATCCTGACAAATCAAAATAAATGAGTCGATGTCGCCACTGAGTTTGCGCAATGCCACACCCGACACGCTGAAATGAAGGGAACGATTGCTTTTTGACTTGAAGCGAATAATCTGGTTCGCCAAGGGTTCGACCTCTGCACCGCTGACCTGTCCCAAGCAATGCTCCAGCGTCAGCTCCGATGCAATGTCTTGCTAGAGGCTGCCCTTTGAGCTCACGAGAGGTGTAACCCAGCAGCGCCTCAAATTGAGGGTTGATGCTGATGAGGCGGCACGACTGATCGGTCACGCACACACAAGTCCCCGAGTCCAATGCTCGCTTGTATTCGGTCAAAAAATGGCGCTGCTCACGCAGTGAACGGTCCGAGTCGTCCAACGCACTTGAGAGGTTCTCGTAGTCGGTGTAGATCGTGCTGATGTCCACATCCAACGACACCACCTCAAGCAGTTGACCGTCTTCGCTCATGATGGGAACCAGACTGCTTTCAACCACATAAGTACGACCCGACTGGGTCTTGTTGCGGCTGATGCCAGTCCATTTTTCGCCCGCCTTTGCCACGGCCCACCCCTCGCCGCGCTGACCATTGCTGCGCAGCGCCGCCAAGTCGCGGCCAACCAGGTCAGCGGGCTCGCATTCACTGATGTCACACAGTTTCCGGTTGACATAAGTGATGACACCGTCGCTGTCAAGTTTGCAGACAAACGCGCTCTCGTCCACCAGGTGTTTGTACTGCTCCAGCAGGGCCAGGCTTCTCCGGCGCTCTTTCAGCGCCAAGGTCACCTCGGCCATTTGAGTGAGTTTGTCGAGCAGGCGCTCCACGCTGATGGGCTTGGTCACGTAGTGGTCAATGCCGAGTTCAATCGCACGGAACAAATATTCGACGTCGTTGTAGGCGCTGACCACCACGATGGGCTGTGCAGGCTCCAGGCGGCGGATGTCGGCGCTCATGGCCAAGCCGGTCATGATGGGCATCTGGATATCGGTGACCACAATGTCCGGGCGATGCTTGATGAACAGGGCCAGACCCTCTTGGCCGTCGCAGGCCACATGGAGTTCGGCCACACACGATTGCAGCATCATGGCCAGCTCTTCGCGCGTGTCCACATCGTCCTCAACATAAAGCAGCGTCAATTTTTTTAACGCGTGGCTTGGCGGCATATCCATGACAACTCCATCCATTGTTCGGCAACACGCCTTATTCAACTCCACCCACACCGATTGAAAAAGTGATCGAAACCAAGGTCCGAGGGCTGTTTAATGGGCCTATCAGAAGGGTCTCTTTGCGATTTCTCAAGCGGCGAGTGATTTCTAACACACATTGTTACGCCCATTACTGCGATAAGTATTGATTGACGCCAAAGAAACATGAGCTATCGCGCCCTTCCTATACTGCGCTGTGATCGCCCTTCTCAAAACTTTCTCCTGGCAAGAACTCAGACACCACCCCTGGCGCAATGCCGCCGCGGTGGTGGCGGTCATGCTGGGCGTGGCGCTGGCTTTTTCAGTGCACTTGATCAACGCGTCCGCGCTGGACGAGTTCTCGCAGGCGGTGCGTTCGGTCAATGGCCAACCCGACCTGGAACTGCGCAGTGCCCAAGGCCAGTTCGACGAGCGCCTGTACGCCCGCGTCGCCGGGCACCCCGATGTACTGACGGCCTCCCCGGTACTGGAACTCAGCACCCAGGCGTTGGACGACCAAGGTGAGGCCCTGACGCTCAGGGTGTTGGGCGTTGACGCCCTGCTCGTGGCCCGCGTGGCGCCCGCGCTGATGCCGCAACCCGACGGGGCGGATGAGCGCCTGTCCATCTTCGCGCCCGATGCCATTTTTGTGAACCCTGCGGCACGCCAGCGTTTGGGACTGCAGCCACAACTTCAGGTCGCGCTAACACTAAAACCCGCTCGGGTTGCCGGTCAAGTGAGCGCCAGCGGTACCCCGTTGGCGGTGATGGATTTGGGCGCCGCGCAAGATTTCTTCAACCAGGTCGGACAACTGAGTCGCATCGACCTTCGCCTGCGCCCAGGCGTCAACCCGGCTGCATTCACGACAGCGTTGCAGACGGCGCCGGACTGGCCGCGTGACATCTCAGCCATTGAACCGGGCGACCGCACCACGCAGATCAACGCCCTCTCCCGGGCTTATCGGGTCAACCTGACGGTGTTGGCGTTGATCGCCTTGTTCACGGGGGCGTTTTTGGTGTTCTCGGTGCTGGCCCTGAGTGTGAGCAAGCGGGCGCAACAACTGGCTTTGCTCGGCGTTCTGGGCTTGAGCGCCCGCCAACGACTGGCGCTGGTGCTTTGGGAATCACTCGCCCTGGGGGTGGTGGGCAGTGCACTCGGCCTGGCGCTGGGCACGGCACTGGCGGCGCTGGCGCTGCGGGTGTTGGGCGGCGACTTGGGCGGCGGCTATTTTTCGGGCGTGGCCCCGACCCTTCAATGGAGCCCATGGGCAGCGGTGCTTTACGGGGGGCTTGGCGTCGTCGCAGCGCTGGTGGGCGCATGGTGGCCGGCGCGACAGGCCCAGCAACTGCCCTTGGCCGCAACGTTGAAGGGACTGGGCAGCGGTGTGGTGGATCAACGGGGCCACTGGATCAGTCTGTTTTTGATAGCAGCTGGCGCTTTACTGGCGGGCGCTCCACCCGTATTTGACATCCCATTGGCGGCCTACCTTTCCGTGGGGTGTTTGCTGCTGGGCGGCATTGGGGTTTTGCCGTGGCTGATCGCCCTGTTGCTGGACCGACTGGCCCCGCTGCTGGCGCGCCAGACCTTGCCGCTCTTGGCCGTGGAGCGCGCCCGGCGCCAACGGGAGACCGCTGCCGTGGCGGTGAGTGGGGTGGTGGCCTCACTCAGCCTGGCGGTCGCACTGACCGTGATGGTGGCCAGCTTTCGCGACTCGGTCACGCAGTGGCTGGACCGGGTGCTCCCCGCTGATCTGTATGTGCGCAGCGCCAGCAACTCCAGTGCGGCAGACACGGTGTACTTCACCCCCAAATTGGTGCAAGAACTCGCCCAAGTAAAAGGGGTGACGCGCCTGGAGGCACAGCGCCAGCTGTCGGTACGCCTGCAAGCCAGCAAAGCGCCCGTCACACTCATCGCCCGCCCCCTCAAAGATCCGGCCCGGCGCTTGCCGCTGGTCAGCGGCCCCCTCCCGGCCCCGCCGGGACAAACACCCATCTATGTGAGCGAGGCCATGGTTGATCTTTACGATGCCCGCCCGGGCACCACGTTTGCACCACTTTCTGCATCATTTCCGGCTCTGGCGCAGGCTGGACTAGCGCAAGCAGCTCCTTTTTTTATAGCAGGCGTCTGGCGTGACTATGCCCGCCAATCCGGCACCATCGCCATGGACCAAGACGACTTCGAGCGCCTGACCGGCGACCGGCGCGCCAACGACATTGCCTTTTGGCTGGCAGACCCCCAGGACACCGCGCAGGTGGAGGACGCCGTTCGTGCGCAGGTCAACGCCCAGGGACCCGGCACCGGCCAGCTGCTCGATTTTGGGTCGGCGGCCCAAATCAGGGCGACCTCACTTCGCATCTTTGACCGCAGTTTTGCCATCACCTACTGGTTGCAGGCGGTGGCCATTGGCATTGGCCTGTTTGGCATCGCCGCCAGTTTCAGCGCGCAGGTTTTTTCGCGCCGCAAGGAGTTTGGCTTGCTGGCCCACCTGGGCTTGACGCGCCGGCAGGTGTTATCGGTGGTGGCGATGGAAGGCACGGCGTGGACCGCTTTAGGCGCGGTCGCAGGCCTGCTATTGGGCTTGGCCGTTTCCGTCATACTGGTCAAGGTGGTGAACCCCCAAAGCTTTCACTGGAGCATGGATCTGATGGTGCCCTGGGCCCGTTTATTGCTTCTTTGTCTGGCAGTGACACTGGCTGGAACCGTGACCGCCTGGTGGGCGGCGCGGGCCGCGGCCGGGAAATCTGCTGTTCTTGCGGTCAAAGAAGACTGGTAGGGCTCCCTATTTCGGGAAAACCACGGGGCACCCCCCAGTTATCCCCCCGTAGAATTCACCCCTTGTCGTTTAACCCCCTCGGGCCCTGGGCCCATCTTTTAAAGGAACACCCATGAAGAAACTCCTGCTGGCCTTGGCCATTGGTACCTTGAGCGTGACTTCGTTTGCCCAAGGCAAAGACCTGAAAGTCGCCATCGACCCCACCTACGAGCCCTTTACCTTCAAAACCGCTGACGGCCAGCCCACCGGTTTTGACGTGGACATCGCCAACGCCCTGTGCGCCCAACTCAAGCGCAAGTGCGTGTTTGTTGAACAAGTCTGGGACAGCATGATCCCCGGTCTGATGGCACGCAAGTACGACGTCATCATCAGCTCCATGTCCATCACCGAAGACCGCTTGAAGCAAGTGGACTTCTCTGAGAAGTACTACAACACGCCTAGCCGCGTGGTTGTGAAGAAAGACGTGCCCTTCTCAGGCCCAGCTTCCATCAAGGGCAAAAACATTGGCGTGCTCAAAGGCAGCACCCAAGAGAAATACGCCATGGCTGAACTCAAGCCCGTGGGCGTGAACGTGGTGGCCTATGAAGCGCAAGACCAGGTCTACCTGGACATCCGCTCCGGCCGTCTGGACGGCACCGTGGCCGACATTCTGGAAGTGGGTGGCGGTTTCCTGAGCAAGCCTGAAGGCCAGGACTACACCCTGGTGGGCCCTGAACTGTTCATCCCCAAGTACTTTGGTACGGGTGCCGGAGTGGCAGTTCGCAAAGGCCAGGGCGCTTTGAAGAACGACATCAGTGCGGCCATCAAGACCATCCGTGCCAACGGCGTCTACAAGAAGATCAACGACAAATACTTCAAATTTGACGTTTACGGACAGTAAAGCTTTGAGCGCCCACCCATGAATGACTACTACATAGCCATCCTGCACGGTTCCGTGCTCACGGTGGGCGTCTCGCTGTGCGCCCTGCTGGTGTCCATTGTTTTGGGCCTGCTTGGCGCTGCCGCCAAACTTTCGGGGCGGCCCGTGCTGGTCGCCCTGGCCACGGTTTACACCACGGTGATTCGTGGCATTCCCGAATTGGTCCTGATGCTGCTGGTCTTTTATGGCGGCACCATTGGCCTGAACAACCTGATCGAATACTTGGGGAGCGACCAATATATTGATGTCGACCCCTTTACCGCCGGCGTACTGACCATTGGCTTTATCTACGGCGCCTTCATGACCGAGACCTTTCGCGGGGCCATTTTGGCCATTCCCAAAGGCCAGATGGAGGCGGCCTGGGCCTTTGGCATGGGACGCACGCAAACCTTTATGCGCATCACCGCCCCCCAAATGGTGCGTTACGCACTGCCCGGCTTTACCAACAACTGGCTGGTGCTGATCAAGGCCACGGCGCTGATCAGCCTGATTGGTCTGCAGGAAATGACGTACCTGGCCAAGCAGGCCAGTGCCGCGACCCGCTCGCCGTTTGAGTTCTTCCTGTTCACCGCCGCCTTGTTCCTGATTTACACCACCTTGTCCTTGGTGGTGCTGCGCAAACTCAACGCCCGCTTCAGCCTGGGCACCAAACGGGGGCAGCTCTGATGCAATGGGCCGTCATTTTTGAACCGCAGAACCTGGCGCTTTACGGCACCGGCATTCTGACCACGCTGGGTCTGCTGGCCTCGTCATTGGCCGTGGGAGGCGTGCTCGCTCTCATTTTTGCGCTGATGCTGACCGGCCCCATCAAGCCGCTGCAGTGGCTCGTCAGCGCCTATACCTTTGTCATGCGCGGCACCCCGCTGCTGATTCAGGTCTACATGATTTATTACGGCCTGGGTCAACTGGAGTGGATTCAGGCGCGCTGGGACGATGTCTGGCCCTGGACGCATTTCAAGGAGCCATTCTTCTGCGCGCTGCTGGCCTTCAGCCTGAACACGGCGGCCTACACGGCCGAGATGCTGGCCGGTGCCATTCGCGAAACCAGTGCCGGAGAAATTGAGGCCGCGCAGGCCTACGGCATGAGCCGCTTCAAAGTCATGCGCTACATCGTGCTGCCCAGCGCCTTGCGCCGCACCCTGCCCGCCTACAGCAATGAGGTGGTGATGATGCTGCAGGCCACCAGCCTGGCCAGTGCGGTGCCCTCCCTGCTGGATGTCACGGGCGCGGCGAGCCGCGTTTACTCGGACTACTACCTGCCTTTTGAAGCGTATCTGGCTGCTGCGGCCATTTATTTGGTGGCTTCTTTCTGCCTGATTGGCTTCTTCAAGTTCAGCGAGGGGCGCTTGCTGGCTTATTTGGCGCCGCGCAAACACTGAGCTCATCACGCTATGCAACGTATTGACCATCCGCTTTTGTCACCCAGTCTGGGCAGCCAGAAAACGCTGACCAGCTTTCACTTTGGCACGCCAGGTCAGGGTCTCAAGATTTACATCCAGGCCAGCCTGCACGCCGAGGAACTACCCGGCATGTTGGTTGCCCATCACCTGCGCGCCCTGCTGGAGTCGGCCGAAGCGGCAGGACACATCCATGGCGAAATCATCCTGCTGCCAGTCGCCAATCCCTTGGGCTTGGCCCAACGGCTTGACCACAAACCCATGGGGCGCTTTGACCTGGGCACCTCAGAGAACTTCAACCGCCACTACCCGGACCTCGCCAAAGCGGCTGAGCCCTTGGTGCGTGGCCAACTGACCGCCGACCCCAAAGCCAATGTGGCCTTGGTGCGCCAAGCCATGGGCAGCTTCCTGCGTGACTGGGCACCCACCAGCGAGCTGGAAAGCCTGCGACGCACGCTGCTGACCTTGGCCCATGACGCGGACCACGTGCTGGACCTGCACTGTGACTGCGAAGCGGTGGTGCATTTCTATACCGAGGAAACTTGCTGGCCAGAGATGGAAGCTTTGGCCCGCTACCTGCGCGCTGAAACCATTTTGCTGGCCAGAAACTCAGGCGGTACACCTTTTGACGAGTGCCTCTCAGGCGCCTGGTGGCAACTGGCCGAGGCCCTGAAACAATCCGGCCAAGTCGTCGCACTGCCCCAAGGCTGCTGCAGCACCACCATCGAGTTGCGCGGCGAGGCCGATGTCAGCCATGACTTGGCAAAGCGGGATGCGGCGGCGCTCTACGCCTTCCTCCAACACAAGGGCGTCATCACCGGTTCGCAAGCCCCGGCGGTGCCACCCTTGCAATGCCAGCCCACGCCCACGGCCGGCTCGGAAACCTTGAACGCTCCTGCGGCGGGCGTCGTGGTGTTTGCCGCCCCGGTTGGCACGCGCATGGCCACAGGCGACTTGGTGGCCGAAGTCATTGACCCCATCGCCAACGTGACCCACCGGGTGCTGGCCGGCGTTGACGGCGTCCTTTATGCGCGCATCCGTGACCGCTACATCACAACCGGCGGCGAGTTGGCCAAAATTGCCGGCGCCATTCCCTTCAGAACCGGTGAACTGCTGGGCGCCTGAGCCCGTTGCATCGCCTGCTCCCTCCAAATATTTGCTCCATGACATCCAAGCCCCTCAAACTCCAGGTCGAGAACATCCACAAGCGCTTTGGCGCCAATGAGGTGCTCAAAGGCGTGTCACTGCAGGCCCACGCCGGCGATGTGATCAGCATCATCGGTAGCTCCGGCTCCGGCAAAAGCACTTTTCTGCGGTGTATCAACCTGCTGGAAAAACCCCACCAGGGCCGCATTGTGGTGGCCGGGGAAGATATCAAGCTCGTTCCTGGCAAAAACGGTGAACTCAGCGCCGCCGACCCCAAGCAACTGCAACGCATGCGCACCAAACTGGCCATGGTGTTCCAACACTTCAACCTGTGGGCCCACATGACAGTGCTAGAGAACATCATCGAGGCGCCAGTGCATGTGCTGGGCATGGGCCGCGATGCCGCGGTTCAGATCGCGCGCAAGTACCTTGAAAAAGTGGGCCTTCAGGGCAAGGAAGACAGCTACCCCGCGCACTTAAGCGGTGGTCAGCAACAACGTGTGGCAATTGCCCGTGCGCTGGCGATGGAGCCCGAGGTGATGTTGTTTGACGAGCCGACCAGCGCACTGGACCCGGAGTTGGTGTCTGAGGTCCTCAAGGTCATGCAAACGCTGGCGCAAGAGGGCCGCACCATGGTGGTGGTGACGCACGAGATGGGCTTTGCCCGTGAAGTGGCCAACCACCTGATCTTCCTGCACAAGGGTTTGATTGAAGAAGAAGGCAACCCGGCAGAGGTGTTGTCCAACCCCAAGAGCGAACGCCTGGCGCAGTTTTTGTCGGGCAGTTTGAAGTAAGTCGAGGCCAACCCTTGCGGCCGCGCGCCTCCAGTTTGAGCATGGCGCCGCCTCCACTGTCCCGCCGAACACTGCTGCTTGCCGGCCTGGGCGCCACCCACGCCCATGCAGCCACCCCGCCTGCGATCGGCCGCCCCGTTGCCCTTCGATTCCCCCGGGACTTGGGCAGCCACCCCGATTTTTCAACGGAGTGGTGGTACCTGACGGGTCGCTTGCAGGCGAGCCAGTCGGCACGCATCTTTGGGTTTCAAATCACCTTCTTTCGCTCCCGCGTGGCCTCGACGCAGTCGATGAAGTCCGCCTTTGCTGCCAAACAACTGCTGTTTGCCCACGCCACGGTGACAGACGTGGCCGGCAAGAAACTCTGGCACGACCAGCGGGTGGCCCGGGCGGGGTTTGGCCTCGCGCAAGCGAGCGAAGCCGACACGGCGGTTCACATTCACGATTGGTCGCTGGTTAGAGGTAGCGACCAGTACCAAACAGCGGCACGTGGCGATGAATTCCAATTTGAATTGGCCTTGCGTGAAACCCAGCCCCTGTTGCTTCAGGGTCAGGCAGGCTTGTCGCGCAAGGGGCCAGATGCCGCGCAATCGAGTTACTACTACAGCCTGCCTCATCTACAGGCACAGGGCAACGTGACGTTACAAGGTCAACGCCATGAGGTGCAAGGCACGGCTTGGCTGGACCACGAATGGAGTCATGCGCTCCTGCATCCTCAAGCAGTTGGCTGGGACTGGATTGGCATGAACTTGTCAGATGGCAGTGCGCTGACCGCCTTTCGGCTGCGCACCTCAGACGGCACCAGCTTGTGGGGCGGTGGCTCTTGGCGCCGCCAGGGGGGCAACGCGCAAGATTTTGCGCAAGCGTCTGTCACGTTTGAGCCGCTTCGCTACTGGCTCAGCCCGCTCACCCAAACCCGTTATCCGGTGGCGTGGCGGGTAACAACTCCGGCGGGGCAATTCACCGTCAAGGCCATATTGGACAACCAGGAACTGGACAGCCGCCAGTCCACGGGGGCGATTTACTGGGAGGGCCTGAGTGAACTAATGGATGCGCAAGGGACCACCGTGGGTCACGGCTACCTGGAAATGACCGGCTACGCCAGCCCCTTGCGTCTTTGACACTGGCGCAGCGCTCAGTGCGCGCCCGCCGCGGCATCCGCAGCCGCTGCACCACCCTGCTTGGGACGAGACAGCCAGACAAACGGGATCAACAGCATGAAAATCAACGCCGAGGCGAAGAACACATCGTTGGCGGCCAGCATGTAAGACTGCTGATCGACCAAACGATTCACCTGCGCCAAGGCTTGATCCGGGCTCATCCCCAGACGAGTCAGTCCATCCAGGGTCTGAGTGGCTGCCATATTGCTGGTCGAGATAGATTCGGCCAGTTGCGCGTGGTGAATCGCCGCACGGTCTTGCCACACGGTCGTCGAAATGGACGTGCCAAACGAGCCTGCCACGATGCGCACAAAGCTGGACAGGCCGGAAGCGGCGGGAATTTTGTCAGGCGAAATACCCGACAAGACAATCACCGACAACGGAATAAAGAAGAACGCCATGGCAATGCCCTGCACCAAGGTGGGCGTCATGATGGTTCCAAAATCAGCCTGGGTATTGAAATGTGATCGCATGAACAACACGATCGCAAACACCACAAAGGCAAAGCTGGCCAGAAAGCGCGGGTCCACCCGGCTGACATTGCGCCCCACCAAAGGCGACAGCAAAATGGCAAACACCCCCACTGGCGCCAACAACATGCCCGCGTCAATCGACGGATAACCCATGAACTGCTGCAACCACAGCGGCAACAACACCACGTTGCCAAAGAAAAGGCCATAGCCCACTGAAATGGCCACCGTGCCGGACCAGAAGTTGCGCCGCTTGAAGAGACGCAGGTCCACAACCGGGTGCTCTTCCGTCAGTTCCCAAATCAGAAAGAAGAGGAAACCAACCAGCGCAACCACGCCCAGACCAATGACTTCAGACGAGTGAAACCAGTCCAGCTCCTTGCCCTTGTCCAGCATGATTTGCAGCGCGCCCACCCACAGCACCAGCAGGCCCAAGCCCACGCCGTCAATGGGCAACTTGCGGGTCACACTTTCCCGCTTGTGGTAAATCGACCAGACCATGAAGGCCGACAGCAAGCCGATCGGAATGTTGATGTAAAAAATCCAGGACCAGTAAATATTGTCCGTGATCCACCCCCCCAGCAGCGGCCCCATCACCGGCGCCACCAAGGTGGTCATGGCCCATAGCGCCATCGCCAACCCAGCCAGCGCGGGCGGATAGCTCGACAACAACAGCCCCTGGGAGAGCGGAATCATGGGGCCCGCCACGAAACCTTGCAACGCCCGAAACACAATCAAGGTCGGCATGTTGGGCGCCAGTCCACACAACCACGAGGTCAATACAAACAGCATCACACTGGTGACAAACAAACGCACCTGCCCAAAGCGTTGTGACAACCAACCGGTAAGCGGCAGCGCGATGGCGTTTGCCACGCCAAAACTGGTGATGACCCAGGTGCCCTGGTTGGCACTCACCCCGAGGTCACCGGCAATCGCCGGCAGGGACACATTGGCAATAGACGAGTCGAGCACGTTCATGAACGTGGCCAGCGACAGGGCAATCGTGCCCCACAGGCGGGCGGCGCCGTCCAGCGGCGGCGGGTTGAAGGAAGCGGCGGTGGCCATAGAGCCCTCGCTCAGTGCGAGCCGAGATTGGCCGCCACAATGCGGCGCACTTCAGCGGCAGCACCGCTGTCCAAGGAGGCATAGACAGAGGTTTGCACCAGCGCAGACTCCCGAGGGCTGTCTGCCAGCATCTTGCCACTCTGCTGACTCACATCCACCTCGGCTTCCATGGACAGGCCGACGCGCAATGGGTTTTTAACCAGCTGCTCCACATTCAAGGCCACACGAACTGGCACCCGCTGGACCACTTTGATCCAGTTGCCGGTCGCGTTTTGGGCCGGCAGCAACGAGAACGCGGCCCCAGTGCCCATGCCCATGCCAGCCACCACGCCGTCATAAGACACCTTGGTGCCATAAATGTCGGCCGTCAACTTGACGGGTTGACCAATGCGGATATGGCGCAGCTGGACTTCTTTGAAATTGGCGTCCACCCACACCTGGTTCAAGGGCACGATCGACATCATGGGCGTGCCCGCCGCCACGCGTTGACCGAGCTGCACCGTGCGACGCGCCACATAGCCGTCCACCGGCGCGGGCAAGTTGGCCCGCTGGGTGGCCAGCCACGCCTCTCTGACTTTGGCCGCCGCGGCAAGCACACTGGGGTGCTTTTCAATGGTGACGCCTTCGGTCATGGTTTGGTTGCTGCGCAATTGTTCTTTGGCGGCGGTGACGCCCGCTTGGGCCGCCGCCA
The DNA here is from genome assembly GCA_963781205.1 of uncultured beta proteobacterium. Taxonomy (GTDB): domain Bacteria; phylum Pseudomonadota; class Gammaproteobacteria; order Burkholderiales; family Burkholderiaceae_C; genus Rhodoferax. The sequence goes on from CAWAFG010000029.1 coordinate 25,453, forward strand.
AGGCGCTGGTTCCGTTGCTGAGCTGGGTTTGGGCGTGGTTAAGTTCTTCTTTGGACACCGCGCCGTTGCCGGCCAGCCCTTGGCGGCGATTCAAATCATCGGTGGCGCGGGCGATCTCCGTTTTCGCCCGAACCACGTCGGACTCCCGCAACTTGATCTGGGCGTCAAAACTGCCATTGTTGGCGTACAAGGTACGGACTTGGCGCACGGATTGGGCCAGGTTTGCCTCTGCCTGGTCCAGCGCTACTTTGGCATCTGCCGGGTCGAGTTTGACCAACGACTGTCCCGCTTTGACGAAATCTGTGTCGTCCGCCAGGATTGCGACCACCGTGCCACCAATTTGCGGGGTGATTTGAATCAAATTGCCCTGCACGTAGGCGTTGTCAGTGGACTCAAAGTGACTGCCGACACGCCATTCGTAGATGCCCCAGGCGATGGCGGATAAAGCGACCACACTGGCCAGTGTTGCAAGCGCTTTTTTACGGGTGCTGCTGGTCGCAGGGCGTACAGGGGGAGTAGGAGCGTTCATGGTGTTTTCGATCGAATTCAATGGGGAAAATTAGTTCTTTTGAGCCAGTGACGTGGGCAACTCAGCGCGATAACCGCCGCCCAATGCACGCATCAAGCTCACTTGGGTGTCTATCACCCGGGCGCTCAGGTCCACGCCCTGTCGGCGCTGGTTGAGTACGGCAGCCTCGGTCGCCAACACGCTGAGGTAGTTGCTCAGTCCGGCCTCATAGCGCTGCATGGCAATGCTGTAGGCCTCCTCGCTCAAGGCCAGCGCAGCCTGCTGCTCAGCTTGCTGGCGAGCGATGGCCTGAAGCGATGCCAACAAGCCGGCAACCTCCCGCACCGCGTCAATCACGGTGGCGTTGTAGCTTCCAATGGCACCATCCAGATCAGCTTGGCGGCCTTTCAAATTGGCGCGAAGACGCCCCCCATCAAACAGGGGCAAGCGCAGCGCCGGACCCACGCCCCACTGCTCACTGCCGGCATTAGTCAATCGATCCAGGCCGATGCTGGACAAACCGGCAAACGCCACCAAATTGATGTTGGGATAAAACTGCGCGCGCGCATTGCCCACATCCTGGCTGGCGGCTTCAACACGCCAGCGGGCAGCGGCAATGTCAGCCCGACGTCCCAGCAGGTCCGAGGGAATCGTCGAGGCTGGCGCAACGCTGTGTGTGGCCAATATGGACGCATCGGCAAGCACGACCGCCTGGCTAGGCTCCCCCACCAACGCAGCAAGTGCCAATCGAGCCAAAGCCAACTGCTCGCCCAAGGTCTCGATCTGCAAGCGTGCCTCTGGCAACCCGCCCTCGCTTTGCCGCAACTCGAGTCGGGTATCCAGACCGGCCGCCACGCGGTCCCGAACCAACGCCAGCGAATGCTCGCGCTGCACCAAGGTCTGGCGAGCCACGCCCAGTTGATCGTTCAAGCGGGCGATCTGAAAGTAGGTGTGTGCCACCTGGCTGGCCAGCAATAGACGAGCAGCCTCGGATTCGGCCTGGGCGACTCGCACCTGCCCCAGCGCACTGGCCAGCATCGCCCGGTTTTTTCCGAAAAAGTCGATTTCCCAGCTTCCGCTCAACTGGGCCGTGCCCGTGTCACGAATCGAGCCCGCCAAAGGCGCCGGCACCGCGCCATTGGCGGTGTATTGCTGGTGCGTCAAGTCAAGTGAGGCGTTGAGTTGCGGTTGATTGGCGGCGCCTGCCCCCTGTGCGGCAGACTCGGCGCGAGCCACTCGCGCGGCCGCGACTTGCAAGCTGGGGTTGGCGGCCAGCGCTTTGTCGACCAACGCGTTCAACTGGGCATCGCCAAAGTCACTCCACCAAAGGGAACCCACCACGGCGTCACGGGAACTGGCCCCTGGCAAGCCCACCGAACTGGCGTTGCGCATGTCTTGTGGAGCGACGACTTCACCCATTTGAGCGCAAGCCGTTAAACCAAACGCAGCGGCGATCACCCACGCCAAGGGCAAGAGCCGCAGGGGCGTTTGGGCGAGAGTGGGTTCAAACTTCATGGTTGTCTCCGGAACAAATTGGGGTCTCAACAGACGTTTGTGCATTGCTCAAAATTCGGCGTAAATAGCCTTTCAAGGTCTCAAACTCCTCCACCGAGAAGCCTGCCAAATGAGCGTTTTGAACACGGCTCAGCACGCCAGGAATGCCCGCAGCCGTGACTTGCCCTTCATCGGTCAACTCAATATTGACAACGCGCCGGTCTTCTACCGAGCGAATCCGGCGGCACAGACCCTTGGCTTCGAGACGGTCCAGCATGCGGGTCATCGCACCGGCGTCCAGTTGACACTCGCGTGCCAACTCAGCCACGGTCGAGGCTTTGCCCAGGTGCAACTTGAACAGTGGTAGCCACTGCGCGTTGGTGAGGTCACAGCTGGCCAGTTCTTTGTCGACCTCTTGCGCGACCACCGACAAGACCCGGCGCATCAAATAACCGACGCTCTCTTCAGTGGTGTAGCCATCAGCCCGGTAAAACTCGTGCTGGACAAGTGCCGTGGCCGCCGGCATCGGTGCGGGATCAGGGGGTGAATGGGGTGACGTCATAGGGCTCGAATTATTAATTGCCTAGGCAGTTATTGTCAAGGCTTTGTTTGGGCAGGCAATTACTTTTGTTTTTTGACTACACTTGCGCTCATGACTACCGTCCCACCCGTCAAAGCATCACCCCGTTCCCTGTCTGGCTTGCTGCCGTTTTTGCGTCCTTACCGCATTCGCATCGGGCTGGCCATCGTCTTTTTGGTCATGGCCGCCGTTGCCACCCTCGCCTTCCCGATTGCGCTGCGCAGTTTGATCGACGGCGGTCTGGTGCAGACCGACAAGGGGGCTCAGGTCATGGCCCTGCGAGACCACTTCGTGGCCCTGTTTGGGGTGGCTTTTGCCCTCGGCCTGTTCTCGGCTGGGCGCTTCTACATGGTGAGCTGGCTGGGCGAGCGCATCACGGCGGATCTGCGCAATGCCGTTTACGGCCATGTGCTGCACCAAAGCCCTGAGTTTTTTGAAACCACCCAGACCGGTGAAGTGCTGTCCCGGCTCACGGTGGACACCACGCTGGTGCAAACCGTGGTGGGCTCATCGTTGAGCATGGGCTTGCGAAACATGGTGATGGGAATCGGCGCACTGGGCATGCTGATCTGGACCAATCCCTATGTGATGTTTCAGGTGCTGGGCGTGCTGGTGCTGATTGTTGTGCCTTCGGTCTTGTTTGGTCGGCGGGTGCGCAAACTGTCGCGCGCCAGTCAAGACCGCATGGCGGACTCCAGCGCGATTGCGGCCGAAGTGCTCAACGCCATTCCTGTCGTGCAAAGCTATACCGCCGAGGATCGTGAAGGCGCGCGCTTCAACACCTCCACCAACGAGGCATTCACCACCGCCGTGCGCCGCACCAAAGCGCGCTCCATTTTGGTGGCGTTCATCATCATCGCCACCTCGGCCGCCTTGTTGTGGGGCCTCTACCAAGGTACGCAAGCCGTCATGGCTGGACGCATCACCGCCGGCCACCTGGGTCAAACGGTGGTTTACGTGATTATTCTGGCCAGCGCTTTTGCAATCTTGGGCGAGGTCTATGGCGACTTGCTTCGCGCTGCGGGCGCCACAGAACGGTTGATGGAGTTGCTGGGCAGTCAATCGCCGATTACTTCACCATCAAATCCGACGCCAGCGCCCGTCCCACCTGCGGGAAGCGCTATCAATTTTGAAAGCATTGATTTCAACTACCCGTCCCGCCCGAACCAAACGGCCTTGCAGCAGTTCTCGCTCCACGTGCGGCCAGGGCAAACCGTGGCCATCGTGGGCCCGAGTGGCGCAGGCAAAAGCACGGTCTTCCAATTGTTGCTGCGTTTTTATGATCCCCGCGCGGGCCGCATCGTGCTGGACGGCGTACCAACCAACGAAATGAGCCTGCATGACCTGCGCCAGCGCATTGGCATCGTGCCGCAAGACGCTGTGATCTTCTCCAGCAGTGCGATGGAAAACATTCGCTACGGGCGCCCCGACGCCAACGACGAAGAAGTGAAAGCCGCGGCCCAAGCAGCGTTTGCCGACGAATTCATCAATGCCTTGCCCGAGGGTTACAACACTTTCCTTGGCGAGCGGGGGGTCCGCCTGAGCGGTGGCCAGCGCCAACGCATTGCCATTGCCCGCGCCATGCTGAAAAACCCGCCGCTGCTGCTACTCGACGAGGCGACGAGCGCGTTGGACGCCGAAAGCGAGCGCATGGTGCAAGCCGCGCTGGAGTCTGCCATGCGTGACCGCACGACGCTGGTCATCGCGCACCGCCTGGCCACCGTGCAAAAAGCAGACCACATCGTGGTGCTGGACCAGGGCCAATTGGTGGAACAAGGCACACATGCCGAGTTGGTGGCCCAAGGCGGCGTCTACGCCGGCTTGGCTGCGCTGCAGTTTGAAGCCTAGTGGGGGCAACGAAGAGTTGGCTTGAACTCAAGCGCCATCACTTGTAAACTGCGCTTTTGAGACTGGAGTTTGTAATGAACATTTCCTCTGTGAATTCCACTTCTATTGAGTCCACCCAGAGCCAGCAACGTGTTGCCAGCGTTCAAAAGGAACAACAGCGAGACGATCAAGCCAAAGAGGCTGCGGCAAACGCGGCCGCTCAGACAACGCCCCGCCCAGTGATCAACTCACAGGGGCAAACGACCGGGCAGTTGCTGAACCTGACGGCCTGAGTCGGACGCCAAGCTCGGAGTAGGCCATGGCTCTGATCAGTGCAACCAGCACGGCAACCCCCTCGCTCCAGTCGGTTCTCAGCAAGAGTCGACTGACGCAAGCCCGCCAGCAGGCCAATCAGGCTGAAGCCAATGCCGAAGATTTGCGCACACGGGTCGACCAGGCAGAGCAAGAAGCATCGCAAAGTCAGGCGCGCGTGCAGGCGTTGAGCAGGCAGCAGAACGACCCAACATACCGCCCAAAATCGTCGCGATCCGAAGGCGGGTTTTCAGCTCAAACCCAAGAGGTGTTGGTAACCTCCTACGCGGCCACCGCGTCAAGCCGGGCGGTGTCCAACAGCCTGCTCAGGACGGACGCTTTGGCCTCCCCAGTCACCAATTCACAAGGCAATCTCACCGGCCGGATCGTCGATCTGCAGGCGTAAAAAAGGCAGGACTTACGCCCTGCCTTGTTTGTGTCACTCACGGCTTACATGGCGCGGCGCTCAGGCCGCACCATTGCATCAGGCCAATTGACGGAGCTCGCGCAACCCCACAGAAACTGGCGCCAAATCGGCTCCCATGGTGCCAATGTCGACCAACAAGCGGCACAGCCGCGCAATGGATGCCTCGTGCGTGCCCCGCCAGGTCGACAGATCCTCCTTGCGGGTCAACAAGCCTTGCGTGACTTGGCCGGCAACGGAATACACATCGTCTCTGGCACTGGCGCGCGCCTGGGTTTGCCACAAGGTGTCCGTCGGCAAGCGATTGATCTGGGTGCGCCATTCGCTCAAACCCAACTCGGCATCAATCCCGAAATAGGTGCGGGCGGCCTGCTCCAAACTGGTCTGGGCCTGCTGCGCGAGGTCGGCCAAATCCAGCGCCGGGAAGATGAACTCCAGTGCGGTCAGGTTTTGCGCCAAGGCGGGCTCGACCCCCGCTTTCACCAGTGCATCAATAGCGGCTTGCCAGCTCGCGTTGGCGCTTTCAGGCAGCCACTCAGCCAGGTTGACTCTCAACTCGCGCGCGGCCGGTTGGTAGCGCCCAATCAAGGTTGGCAGATCTGTGTTTTGACCCCGAACCCGAAGCATCCAGCGCGATGCGCGTTGGGCAATCGCATTGAGTTTGGCCAATAGGTCCAACTGCAGCTTAGCGTCCACCTGGTAATCGAGATCGTCAATTTGATCCCACAAAGGCTCCAGATCGAACACTTCGCGCGCCAAGGTGAAGGCTCGTATGACGTCTGCCGCGGTTGCACTGGCCTCAGAGGCGACGAAATTGACAAACGTGGCGCCGGTCCGGTTCACCACGGTGTTGGTGACGAAGGTGGCGATGATCTCGCGTTTCAAGGGGTGAGCGGCAATGGCATCTGAGAAACGCTCGCTCAACACTTTCGGAAAGTAGGCTTTGAGGGACTGGCTGAAGTAAGGATCGTCCGGCAGGTTGCTGGCCACCAGATCATCAAACACCGACATCTTGGCGTAGGCCAGCACCACTGCACCTTCCGGCGCCGTCAGACCCATCTTGCGCGCTTTGCGACGGGCGATTTCTTCGTCGGTTGGCAGAAACTCAATGGCACGGTTCAAACGCCCCTGGCCTTCCAGCCACTGCATCAAGCGTTGTTGTCCGTCCAACACATAAAGTGGGCGATGGGTGGCAATGTCCAAGGCCTGGCTTTGGTAGTAGTTGTCAGCCAGTACGAGCAAGCCCACTTCGTCGGTCATGGAGGCCAAGAGGTCATTACGCTGTTTGAGCGTCAAGTCGCCGGCTTCCACCACACTGCCGAGCAAAATCTTGATGTTGACCTCGTGATCGGAGCAGTCCACACCAGCCGAGTTGTCAATTGCATCGGTGTAAATCAAGCCCCCCTTTTGCGCAAACTCAATCCGTCCATTTTGGGTGGCGCCCAGGTTTCCACCTTCGGCCAACACCTTGCAACGCAATTCACTGCCATTGACCCGGAAGCCATCACTGGCTTTGTCACCCACTTGGGCATGGGTTTCAAAACTGGCCTTCACGTAGGTGCCGATTCCACCGTTGTATAGCAGGTCAACCGGCGCCTGCAAAATAGCGCGCAACAGGTCCACGGGGGGTAACTTGTTGGCGTCGATACCCAATACGGCCTTGGCCTCTGGCGTCAGCGTAATGGACTTGGCCGAGCGAGAAAACACGCCACCACCGGCAGAGATCAAGCCTTTGTCGTAGTCATCCCAACTGGAGCGCGGCAAATTAAACAAGCGCTTGCGTTCGGCATGTGACCGGGCGACATCTGGCGTTGGGTCAATAAAAATATGACGGTGGTCAAACGCGACCACCAACTGAATGTGCTCGGACAGCAACATGCCATTGCCAAAGACGTCACCCGACATGTCACCAATGCCGGCTACCGTGAACGGCGTCGTTTGGGTGTTGACGCCCAGTCCACGGAAATGGCGCTTGACGGACTCCCATGCACCGCGGGCGGTGATCCCCATTTTCTTGTGGTCATACCCCACCGACCCGCCTGAGGCAAAGGCATCACCGAGCCAGAACCCATAGTCGGCTGACACAGCGTTCGCGTAGTCGGAGAAAGTGGCGGTCCCTTTGTCTGCGGCAACCACCAAGTAGGGGTCGTCCTCATCGTGGCGAACCACATTGGCGGGCGGCACCACGGCGCCTTTAACGACGTTGTCAGTCAGGTCCAACATGCCGGACAGGAACAGCTTGTAGCAAGCCACGCCCTCAGCCATGTAGGCTTCACGGTCAGTCGCTGGCGGCGCGTTTTTCAAAACGAATCCGCCTTTGGAGCCAACCGGAACAATAACGGTGTTTTTGACCTGCTGCGCCTTCACCAGACCCAACACTTCAGTGCGGAAGTCCTCTCGACGATCCGACCAGCGAAGGCCACCACGAGCCACCTTGCCACCGCGCAAGTGCACGCCCTCCACGCGAGGCGAATACACCCAAATCTCAAACATGGGTTTCGGCTCTGGCATGCCCGGCACAGCCCTCGGATTGAGCTTGAAGCTGAGGTAAGGTTTGATCACACCTGGCGCACTCTCCTGCCAGGCGTTGGTTCGCATGGTGGCAAGAACCGTCGAAATAAATTGCCGAAGAATCCGGTCTTCATCCAAACTTGCCACTTGGCCAAGCTCGGTTTCAAGTTGCTCGCTCAAATACTTCTGAGCCTGGTCTCGATCCCCCTTCTGGGACGGATCGAATCGCGCCACGAACAAGGCGGCAATAGTCTGGGCCATTTTTGCATTGTTGTTGAGTGCGGCCTCGACATAGCTTTGACTGAACGGGAATCCCAGCTGTTTGAAGTAGCGGGTGTAGGCACGCAAAACGGCAATGGCACGTTCATCCATCGTGGTGGTCAACACCAGCTTATTCAGGTCATCGCTCTCCACCTCGGCTCGCCAGGTTTTGACAAACATGGACTCAAAGCGGGACTTGACTGTCGCCAGATCCGTGGTGGGTGGCAACTGCAGACCCAAATCGTGAATCCAGCGCGCTTCACTGCCACTTCCGATGCGGTAGGGATGTTCGTACAACACGCGAGCGCCCATGCGCTCGAGCACCGGCAACGAATCTGACAGAGCCACTTTGGCGGTGTTGTAAATCTTGAAACGTAGCATGCCCGCGTCCGCGTCAAGGGAGCGATACAACTTCACAGCAAGGGGCGCCGCTTGCGTCAATCCAGCCAACAAGTCTGCATCTTCCGCCGCCACGGGGGCCGCGAAATCTTCTCTGTAAGAGGTTGGAAAAGCATTTGCAAACCGATGGGCAAGTGCCAAGCCAACGCCTTCACCATGGGCGCGCAACAGTTCAGTCGTGCAATCATCTTCCCAGCGCTGGGCCAACTTCGCGATGCGGGCTTCCAGCACTGCCGAATTCATGCTTTTGGGCGCCTGGTCTTTGGCAATCACCAAGTAATGGATGCGCGCCATCGGGCTATCCGTCAACATGGGCGTGAACTCAATGGACTCGCCGTCCAGTGCGGCCATCAGTTCAGCACCAATCTTGACACGTAGCTCCGTGTTGTAGCGGTCCCGCGGCACAAAAACCTGGGCGGAAGTAAATCGTCCGAATGGGTCCCGACGCAGGAACAAACGTGTGCGCTGACGCTCCTGAAGACGAAGAATGCCAATGGCATGGTCCGTCAAAGTGGCCACGTCAATCTGAAACAGTTCGTCACGCGGATACGAGTCCAAAATGGATTCGAGCGATTTGGCCGCATGGCTGTCCGGAACCACACCCGCGTTGGCCATGACCTCTGCGGCGCGCCGGCGGACCTGCGGAATCACACTGACATGTGCCGAGTAAGCCGTTGACGTATAGAGGCCCAGAAAACGAGCTTCGCCAACCACCTCACCGGCGTCATCAAACCGCTTGACCGCAATGTAGTCCAACCACGCTGGACGGTGAACCGTCGCCCGGGTCATCGCCTTGGTCACCAACACCAGTTCATCAGACTCAATCAACGACAGTGCTTCAACGGGCAAACGGTTCTCAGGCGTGCGAACCTCGCCCCGCAGGATGCCAAGGCCCGACCCTTCACGAGCAACCAAGCTAACGCCTTGCTCGTCGCGCTTTAAGTCGTAATCTCTTGCTCCTAGGAAGGTAAAGTTCCGATCTTTGAGCCAACCTAAAAAATCAAGCCCCTCTTGCCGACTTTCCTCGGACAACTTGCATTTTTTGGTCGCCAGGCCTGCGGCCTCCAAGCGCTCAAGAATGGCGGACCAATCCATGACCGCACCCCTGACGTCCCCCAGAACCCGTTCAAGATCCGCCGCAAGGGCCAACAAGTCGTCTGCTCGTACGATCCGATCACACTCCACCAAAATCAAGGATTCCACAGGAGGCTTGGCTCCCTTGCCAGTGCCCATTGCAAACCGACCGACTTCCGAGACCTTGCCCTGGGCATCCCGCACAACGCTCATGATGGGGTGAACAATCCAGTGGGCCGTTCGACCACTGCGATTGATCGCCATCGTGACCGAGTCCACCAAGAACGGCATGTCCTCATTCACAATTTGCACCACGGTGTGCTCACTGACAAATCCATCCTCCGCCAAGGTTGGGTTGAACACGCGCACACGGGCGGAATGCGCAGGTCGGGCAAGATCCAACAATCGCCAATGCGCATTAGCAATCGCGAACAAGGTCGAGGGCTCCCGCGCGGCAATTTCGTCAGGATCTGTATTGTCGAAATACGCAGCGACAAAATCACCCTGTCGGCTTGCTGCTGGCCCAGATTGTTTCTTGGTGTAAGACAGCAGTTCAGCGAGCGCGGGATGGGTCATGGTGTATCCGATGAATTAAATTATCGGAAATTCTAGGCCTGCGTCTCTAGTCTGCGGTCCATTTGGCGCCAAACTCATGGCGTTATGCAACAGTGGTATTACCTTACTGTAGATGAATAAGCCCAGTGCAAACAACTGGAGTCAATCCATCGTTCCAATGGCCAACCAATTGAAAAATCAGCCCGAACTCACAGAATTTCAGTCCGGCGATAGCCTTCAAAACCGGGAATCAGTGCAGGGGCTGTTTCAAAGAATCGGGGATGCTCAGAGGCAGAACCGGAACACCTTCATCGATGAGCGAGTGGGTCTCATCAAGTGTCGCTTGGCCCCGAATACCCCTCTTTGGGGCTTCCCCGTAATGGATCCTGCGAGCCTCTTCAGCGAACTGAGACCCAACGTCATCGGTATTGGCGATCAGACGACGCCCCATTTCAACCCATGCGTTCTGCACCGAGGCGTCGCAATCATTGACTCTTGGTTGCTGCGAATTTGGCTGGACCTCCGGTTGAGGGGCGCCCAAATTGAGCCGAGGTGCACTGAGGCGCTTACTGATTCGCGTCTCACCACAAAGTGGGCAAGTTAACGCAGCCGACTCCTTTTGAGAAATAAAGTCCTGCTCAGACGAGAACCACCCCTCAAACCGATGTCCGAAATCACACTGAAGGTCCAGGACTTTCACTCAGGGTCAAATCAGGAGGCCACCGATGGAACAGACGCCCATTCGAGCGGCCACGTACCTGTCAGGAAGTTTTGAAGCCACAGTGCCCCGGCCAGTGTTTTCGCATCGGTGATCAACCCGTCGCGACACCACTCCAACAATTGCTCGGGCGTGGTGGAAAAAACCTCTAGAAACTCGCCATCGTCCAACGCCTGCTCACCCAAGCTCAAACCACGCGCAAACCAGACTTCAATAAACTCTGTCGAATAGGCAATAACCGGATGCATGACCCCCGCCCTTGCCCACTCAAGCGCCGTGTAGCCAGTTTCCTCCAGCAACTCCCGCTGCGCGCAATGACGCGTGTCTTCACCGGAATCGAGCTTTCCCGCGGGAAACTCAATCATCACCTGACCAACCGGATACCGGAACTGGCGCTCCAGAACCACGCGAATTTGCCCACTTTCTAACTGAAGCAGTGGGATAACCATGACGGCACCCGGATGGACAACATACTCGCGAGTGGCGTGTTTCCCATCAGGCAAGGACACAGTGTCCCGGAAAGCGTGAAGAAACTTTCCGCAGAAAAGTTCTTCACCGGAAACCTTTGTCTCTACCAAATTCTCATCAGACATAAGCCAATGAACTCAAGCGACGTGCTTAAGCAGGTAACGGTAACAAAAGCCTGGGAATGCAAACGTTATAAACAAGGTTCCTGTAATCGCATAGAACTCCCAAGTCTGAGGCGAAATTTGACCCGCATTTTTTTCCAACAACAGGCCAAGCAGCCCGACTCCAAAATAAAGAATCAACAGTTCCAGAAGCCTAAATCCGAGCGATTTAGGAGCCCCAGAAGCAATAAAGAGCCACCGGCGTTGGATCAAAAAAGGAAGATTAGCAGCTCCGAATGCAATAAGGATAAGCAGCGTGGCTGCAACCGACTGAGACATATTGATGGCTTAAGTTCGCAACATCTGAATGATGGACTGAGCACACAGAGCCATCAGACCACCAGGTAGCAGACCCAATCCAAGCACGAGCAATCCATTTACGGATAGCACTGCACGAACGTCCAAGGGCGCTGAAATTACCGCCGTCGAAGTGGCCTCGTCAAAATACATCACCTTGATGACGCGCAGGTAGTAGAAAGCGCCGACGAGCGACATAGCCACGGCAAACACAGCAAGGCCGATGTGTACGGCCAAGCCGGAGGCAATCAAAGCTTGCAGAACTGACAGTTTGGCGTAAAAACCAACCATCGGGGGAATGCCGGCCAAGGAAAACAGACAAATGGCCATGACAGCTGCATAAAGTGGACTGCGTTGATTCAGACCCGCAAAGTCAGAGATTTCTTCACTCTCAAAACCCTCCCGAGCCAACAACATGATCACACCAAAACTAGCCAAGGTGGTCAACACATAAGAAATGACATAAAACATGGAGGAGCTGTAAGCATTGGCAGCAGAGCCCAGATTCCCGTCAATGACACCAGACATCAGGCCTAGCAACACAAAGCCCATTTGCGAAATCGTAGAGAACGCCAACATCCGTTTGAGGTTGGTCTGAGCAATGGCTGCCAAATTCCCGATCAACAGCGATCCAACGGAAAGTACCATCAACATTTGCTGCCAATCAAAAGCGAGAGGCAGCATTCCTTCCACCAGAAGCCGAATAAAAATCGCGAACGCAGCCAACTTAGGCGCACCACCAATCAACAACGTGACAGCCGTCGGCGCACCCTGATAAACATCGGGAATCCACATATGGAATGGAACAGCACCCAATTTAAACGCAAGGCCGGCGACGACAAAAACAAGACCCAGCATCAAAATTTGATGATTGACCTGCCCTGAGTTGATCGCAGCGAAAACTTGGTTGACGTTCAGCGACCCTGTAGCGCCATACATCATCGACAAACCATAGAGCAAGAAACCCGAGGCCAATGCGCCAAGCACAAAATACTTCATGGCCGCCTCAGTGGCTGTCGCGTCATCCCGTCGCAGTGCAACCAAGGCATAGCTCGATAGAGTCAGCAACTCCAGTCCGAGGTAAATAACAAGAAAATTATTTCCCGAAATCATCACGAACATGCCTAGCAGCGAAAATACGCTCAAGGAAAACAACTCTCCTCCCCTCAGCATGTCACGGTCAGCAGCGTAGGGTCGGCTATAAACCAACGACACCATCACGGCCAATGTCGCAAAGACTTTTAACCAATTGCCCATCTGGTCACTGACAACCATGTCGCCAAAACCGTAGACGGTGACGCCGGCGCTGGCATAACTGGCCTGCAGTGCGGCCACTACCGCCAAGGTCACGAGAGTCAACAAATAGGTTCCAGTGCGACGGCGACTCGTCACAGAAAGGTCGGCGATTGCAATGACGCAGCCCATTACAAGCAAAATGATCTCTGGGTACACAGAGATCCAACTGAGTTTGTCGATCATTTTCTGTCTCTTAATTCAATTTGGTCAACTCAGACTGATCAGTTCAGCTTGGACAACGCAACGTGTTGAAGCAAATGGGCTACTGACGTGTCCATCACATCGGTAAAGGGCTTGGGGTAAATGCCCATGTAAAGGACGGCAACAGCCAGCAGAGAAAGCATTAAAAACTCACGCGCATTGATATCAAGCAGCGCCTTCACATTGTCATTACCAACAGGGCCAAGATAAACCCGTTTGAACATCCACAAGGTGTAAGCCGCGCCAAAAATCAAGGCACTTGCCGCAGCGAACCCTAACCAAAAGTTAGATTTGACAGCGCCAAGAATCACCATCCACTCACCAACAAAACCGGCGGTTCCGGGCAATCCACAGTTGGCCATTGCAAATAACAAAGCAAAAGCCGCAAATTTGGGCATCGTGTTGACAACCCCGCCGTAGCTGGCGATTTCACGCGAATGAACCCGATCGTATAAAACGCCAATGGACAGAAACATCGCCGCAGAAACAAAACCGTGCGCAATCATCTGAACCAAACCACCCGAAACGCCCAAATCATTGAAGATAAAGAATCCCAAGGTCACAAAACCCATGTGCGCAACAGACGAATAGGCGACAAGCTTTTTCATGTCCTTCTGAACCATCGCGACCAAACCAACATAAATGACGGCGATCAGCGACAAGGTAATCATTAACCAAGCCCACTCACGAGCCGCATCTGGAGCAATGGGTAGCGAGAATCGGAGGAAGCCATAAGCACCGAGCTTCAGCATAATGGCCGCAAGAACAGCGGAACCACCTGTTGGGGCTTCAACGTGTACGTCGGGCAGCCAAGTGTGAACAGGCCACATCGGCACCTTCACGGCAAATGCCGCCAAAAATGCAAAAAACAGCAATGTCTGCTCTTGGCCACTAAGGGGCAACTGATACCAATCCACCAGGTCGAAACTACCACCCGATTGGATATACAGGTAAATCAGCGCCACGAGCATCAGCAATGAGCCCAGCAAGGTGTAAAGAAAAAACTTGAAAGCCGCATAGATCTTGTTGGGACCACCCCAAATGCCGATGATCAGATACATCGGGATCAGAGTCGCCTCAAAGAATACGTAAAACAGCATGCCGTCGAGGGCACAGAAAACACCAATCATCAACCCACTCAGTATGAGAAAGGCACCCATGTATTGATTAACACGCCGCGTAATCACCTCCCAGCCCGCGATCACGACCACCACATTGATGAAAGCGGTCAACACGACGAACCAAAGAGAAATACCGTCCACACCAAGGTGGTAATTGATATTCAAGCGGCCAATCCAGGGTGTCTTTTCAACATACTGCATCGCAGCAGTTCCCAGTTCAAAACCACCGTAAAGTGGCAATGTCACAAGAAAACTGACCAAGGCGCCCACAAGCGCTACCCAACGAACGACACGGGCGTGCTCATCGCGCCCCAAAACAAGCAATATGACACCAAAAAGAATCGGCGTCCAAATAGCCAGGCTCAACAATCCCATTTTTATTCTTCTCCTACTTGAGCCAGACGAAATACGTCATCAACACAAAGACACCCAGAATCATTACCAAAGCGTAGTGGTACAAATAGCCAGATTGTGCTTTGCGAACGACACCGGACAGGCGACCGATCAACTTCCAAGATCCATTGACAAGCAACCCATCAATCAGAAACTGGTCCCCTACTTTCCACAACACGCTACCTAGAGCACGAGCTCCACGGGCCAAAATATTTTCATTGATCCAGTCAAGGTAATACTTGTTTTCCAAGAGTGTGTACAGCGGACGAGCCCGCAACTTGATTGCAGCGGGTAGAGCAGGATTCACAATATACATGTAGTAGGCAGAAGCAACACCGGACAGCGCAAGCCAAAAAGGCAAGGACGTCAGCCCATGCAGCGCCAATTGAACTGGCCCATGGAACTCCTCAGCCAACATTGCCATGCCGTTATGAATATCTGCATTTACAAAAATGGCGTCTTTGAAAAAATCACCAAACAACATCGGTTGAATGGTTAAGAAACCGATAACGACCGAAGGAATTGCAAGTAAGACCAACGGTACCGTGACGACCCATGGTGACTCATGCGGGGAGTGATCTGCACCGTGATCGCCATGATGACCATCATGGTGAGCCTCAGGATTTTGGTCAAAACGTTCCTTGCCATGAAAGACAAGGAAGTACATCCTGAATGAGTAAAACGCGGTCACAAATACACCCGCTAACACAGAAAAATAGGCAAAACCCGCACCAGGCAAGGTACTGGCATGCACCGCCATGATGATTTCGTCTTTGGAGTAAAACCCGGAGAAGAGAGGTGTACCAATCAGAGCCAGGGATCCCAACAGCGTCGTAATCCAAGTAATGGGCATGTACTTACGAACGCCACCCATCCAACGGATATCCTGATTGTGGTGCATACCCATGATGACGGAGCCAGCAGCCAAGAACAACAAGGCTTTAAAAAATGCGTGCGTCATCAAATGAAAAACAGCTACCGAATAGGCCGACGCGCCAAGAGCAACAGTCATATAACCCAACTGCGACAACGTCGAGTAAGCAACTACACGTTTGATGTCGTTTTGAATGATGCCCAAGAACCCCATAAACAGCGCAGTAATGGCACCAATGACCAACACAAAATTCAAAGCTGTCTCGCTGAGTTCGAACAGTGGCGACATCCGCGCCACCATGAAAATACCCGCGGTGACCATCGTCGCCGCATGAATCAGTGCTGAAATCGGCGTGGGGCCTTCCATTGAGTCCGGCAACCAAACATGTAAAGGAAATTGCGCCGACTTGCCCATCGCACCGATGAACAAACAAATGCAGATCACTGTGATCAACATCCAGTCCGTACCCGGAAAGGTCAGCGACGACAGATCGCTGGCTTTTGCAAAAGCCTCCGTATAGTTGAGAGTGCCAGCGTAGGCAACAATCAGCCCAATTCCTAGAATGAATCCAAAGTCTCCCACGCGATTAACCAGGAAGGCCTTCATGTTGGCAAAAATAGCGGTCGGCTTGTTGAACCAAAATCCGATGAGAAGATAAGAAACCAGACCAACAGCTTCCCAGCCAAAAAACAGTTGAAGCATGTTGTTACTCATCACAAGCATCAACATCGAGAAGGTAAACAGCGAAATATAAGCAAAGAACCGGTTGTATCCCTCGTCCTCTTCCATGTAACCGATGGTGTAGATGTGAACCATCAATGAAACGAAGGTCACCACACACATCATCATGGCAGTGAGGCCATCAACCAGAAACCCAATCTCCATTTTCAATCCCCCAACAACCATCCAGGTGTAGAGAGTTTCATTAAAGCGGGCACCGTCAAAAGCGACACTTTTCAATGTCATCGCCGACAGGATAAAAGAGATCAAGACGCCAAGAATAGTGAGCGAATGGGAGGCGCGGCGACCAATCACGTTGCCTCCGAACTTGGTTCCCAAAACACCGGCCAATATTGCTCCAACTAAGGGAGCCATTGGCACAGTTAGCAGGGTAGCTGCAGATAGGGTTTGACTCATTTTCTTAACCCTTGAGCGTATTCAGTTCATCAACACTGATGCTCGACTTATTGCGGAACAACAGAACCAAAATCGCCAGTCCAATCGCGGATTCCGCGGCGGCGACCGTCAAGATGAAGAAGACAAAAATCTGACCATGCATATCGCCCATGTAATGGGAGAAGGCCACGAAATTAGTATTCACCGCGAGCAACATCAATTCAATGGCCATCAGCAATACGATCAAATTTTTTCGATTCAAAAAAATGCCGATGACAGACAACGCAAACAGCATCGCGCCAAGTGATAGGTAATGTCCAAGTGTTAATGTCATGATTTTTTCTCGCCTAACTCAGACGCATCAATGGCAGGAGGATCAACCTCCAAGGCTGCCTTGGTAGCAGGCATTTGTAGCACGGTCATGCGATCACGGGATTTAACGCGAACCTGATCGGATGGATTCACAGACTTATTGTCTTTTCGGCGACGCAACGTCAACGCAATCGCAGCGATCATCGCCACTAGCAAAATGGCGGCAGCAATCTGCAACGGGTATACATATTCCGTGTACAAAAGAATCCCAAGCTCTTTGGTGTTGTTTGTAACTGCAGGAATCTGCCCAAGTTCAGACACGGGGGCAGGCAACTCGGTGACAGCGAAACCCGCCATTAGAACGGCCGCCATTTCAAAGGCGATTACGACCCCAACGACTGCAGCCAAGGGAAAATGACGCCAAAAACCTTGTCGGATGCTATCCATGTTGATATCCATCATCATGACAACAAAAAGAAACAGCACCATCACCGCGCCAACGTAAACAAGCACGAGCGTGATGGATAGAAACTCGGCCTTTAAAAGCATCCAGATCATTGCTGCCTGGAAAAAGGAGAGCACGAGAAACAAAGCCGCATGGACCGGATTTCGCGCCGTGATAACGCGAAATGCAGCAAACAGCAACACCGAAGAGAAAACGTAGAAGAGACCGGTTTTGACATCCATCTGTGAAAATTCTTTCTTATGCGGAATCAGCGGTATTTGGCGTCGGCGGCTTTGCTCGCCGCAATCTCACCTTCATATCGATCGCCGATCGCCAGCAACATCTCTTTAGTAAAGTAGAGATCGCCACGCTTCTCTCCGTGGTATTCCAAAATATGGGTTTCGACGATCGAATCGACAGGACAACTCTCCTCGCAAAACCCACAAAAAATACACTTGGTCAAATCGATGTCGTAGCGACTGGTACGACGAGATCCGTCTTCACGAACTTCAGATTCGATGGTGATCGCCATTGCGGGGCAAACGGCCTCACACAACTTGCATGCAATGCAACGCTCTTCGCCATTTTCATAACGGCGTAAAGCATGCAAACCCCGAAATCGAGGAGAGAGCGGTGTTTTCTCTTCAGGAAATTGAATCGTGACCTTTCGACGGAACAGGTAACGCCCTGTCAAAGCCATTCCCTTGAAAAGCTCCAGAAGCAGGAAGCTTGACAGGAAGTCTCGCAATGAAAACGCTGGGGTTGTAGTAGCTTGAGCGGTAGTAGACATATTCAACTCTTATTACTTCCAGATATTGAAAGACGTTTGCATCCAACCGCCAACGACTACCAACCAAATTAATGTGATTGGAATAAAAATTTTCCATCCCAGACGCATGATCTGGTCATAGCGAAATCGGGGAAACGTCGCACGCACCCAAATGAACAGACTGACGACAACACAGGTTTTTACCCCCAGCCAAATCCAGCCAGGAATCCAGTTAAAAAAAGCGCTGTCAATGGGGGAAATCCAGCCGCCTAGGAACATGATTGACGCCAAAATGGAAATTAACCACATATTTGCGTATTCAGCGAGGTAAAACATCGCGTAGGACATTCCAGAGTATTCCACCATGTGCCCTGCGACAATTTCTGCTTCACCTTCGACAACGTCAAAAGGATGCCGGTTTGTTTCGGCAAGACCAGAAATGATGTAAACCACAAAGATTGGCAACAACGGTAGCCAGTTCCAAGACAAGAAATTGAGTCCGATTGAGGAAAAATAACCGCGCCCCTGGCCCGTCACGATGTCCGTCAGATTCATGCTTGCGGAAACCATCAAAACAATCACCAAGCAAAATCCCATGGCAATTTCATAGCTGACCATTTGGGCTGAGGCCCTTAGCGCCCCCAAGAACGAATACTTCGAATTGGACGCCCAACCCGCAATAACAACGCCATAAACCTCCATGGACGTGATCGCCATCACGAACAACAGTCCTGCGTTTACATTTGCAAGAGCGATATCAGGTCCAAATGGAATCACCGCCCACGCCGCCATGGCGGGCATGATTGTCAAAATCGGACCAATAAAGAACAGTCCTTTGCTGGCCGCTGTAGGCATCAGCACTTCTTTGCCAAGCAATTTCAATGCGTCGGCAATAGGTTGTAATAAACCCAAGGGGCCCACTCGATTCGGACCTACCCGAACCTGCATCCATCCGAGAAACTTTCTTTCCCATAATGTCAGATAGGCAACGGCCCCCATCAGCGGCAAAACGACGACCACAATTTTTAGCAGCGTCCAAACGACTGGCCACGCGACTCCGGACCACCAAGACGCACCGACCAGGCCTTGACCAAAGGCAAAAATGGCGTCAATCATGCTGTCACCTCCGTCGACGAAGACGCAGCGATGGCATCCGCAGTAAGTTGCAAGCTAGGCGCACGCCGGACGAGCCCATCCAACTGATAAATCGAAGCGACGACCGGTTTGGTCAAAGCGGCTGTCAAGTCAATGGGCGACTCGGATGCATTGCTCAGAAGTGCCGCCGGCACGTGACTGCACCCAATCAATGCCCCCCCATGCATCCGGGCACGAACTTCCTCAGTCGACTCGACATCAAATCCCGGCAATTCCAGAATATTAGCCAGTACTCGGACCACCTTCCAAGCAGGACGGGTATCGCCGAGCGGCTTAACCACTGCATGGAAGCCCTGAATCCGACCTTCAGCATTGACAAATGACCCTGAAGTCTCCGTAAAAGGCGATATCGGCAATAAAACATCACTAAAGGCCATGTTTGCCTTAAACGGGCTGAGCGTCACCACCATCTCTGAATTGGCCAGCGATTTGGCAGCCGAAGTGCCCGCAGCAGAATCAAATTCCGGTTCGGTATTCAAAAGTAATACCGCCTTCAATCCCCCTGCGAGCATTTGAGCGGCATTCATACCATCTCTACCAGGTATCGCACCGGCTATCTGCGCACCGACTGTATTGGCCGCCTCAGAGAGGTAACCGACGGACGCGCCCGTTTGAGCACCCAGCCAATTGCTCAACGCCAAAATGCTTGCGGCTTTTTCGTGATGAGCTGCTGCATTGCCGAGCAAAATTGCTTTTTTATCGCCACCAAGCAAGGACTGTGCAATTGCCTTCGCCACGTCACCTGCGTTACCGCTTACTGGCGGAGTCAAACCTTTTTCAGCCGCGACGGCACACGCAATATCGGCCAACGCTTGCACCCAATGAGAACTATCCGAAACCAAGGTATGGGCGACTGGCATGGCCCAATCTTCCGCCGATTCCGAGACTCGAAGCACAGTGCATCCACGACGGACTGACTGACGTATCCGTTGTGCCATCAAAGGATGGTCTTTTCTCAAATTAGACCCAACTACCAAAACGCGCTGGAGGTCGGACAAACTGGCAATGCTAGTGCCTAGATGAAGGGCACCTGAAGCAGCAGCGAATTCTGCGTTGCGTTGACGATAGTCGATATTTTCGCTACCCAGACCACGCATCAACTCCACCGTCAAATACAGTTCCTCTAGGGTGGAATGTGGACTAACCAACGCACCAATTGCACCCGCACCGTGTTCAGACTTAACCTGCTTTAAACCATTGGCGACGTATTCCAAGGCGGTCTGCCAATCAACAGCGGACCAAACGCCGCCTTGCTTGATCATCGGCGAGGCCAGACGCTCTTCGGAATTCAACGCTTCGTAAGAAAAGCGGTCACGATCGGCAATCCAGCACTCATTGACTTCATCATTTTCAAAGGGAACAACGCGCATGACTTTGTTGTTCTTGACTTGAACGACCAAATTCGCACCCATCGAATCGTGGGGGCTCACAGACTTACGCCGCGACAACTCCCATGTGCGTGCGCTATATCGAAACGGCTTGCTGGTCAACGCGCCCACGGGACAGATATCAATCATGTTGCCCGACAACTCCGAGTCAACAGTCTGCCCAAGAAAGGTCTCAATCTCCGCATGTTCGCCGCGATGGGACATCCCGAGTTCCATCACTCCGGCGACCTCTTGTCCGAAACGAACGCAACGGGTGCAATGAATACAACGACTCATTTCCTGCATCGACACCAGCGGTCCAATGTCTTTCACGGCCACAACTCGCTTCTCTTCCTCATAGCGCGACGATGACCCACCATAGCCGACTGCAAGATCTTGCAACTGGCATTCCCCACCCTGGTCACAGATTGGGCAATCGAGGGGGTGATTGATCAGCAAGAACTCCATCACCGACTGTTGTGCCTTGATAGCCTTGTCGCTCTTGGTACGAACGATCATCCCCTGGGTCACAGGTGTAGCACACGCGGGCATTGGCTTAGGCATCTTCTCAACATCAACCAAGCACATACGGCAATTGGCCGCAATACTGAGTTTTTTGTGGTAGCAAAAATGCGGAATGTAGGTGCCGGCTTTCTCGGCCGCATGCATGATCATGCTGCCTTCAACAATGTCAACCTTTTTTCCGTCGAGTTCAATTTCAATCATCGTAGGACTCGCTCAAACGTACGCAGGGACCATGCAGGTCTTGTGCTCGACGTGGTATTCAAATTCATGACGGAAGTGCTTAATCATGGCGCGTACGGGCATGGCTGCCGCATCACCCAAAGCACAAATTGTTCTTCCCTGGATGTTGTCAGCAACCGAGTTCAACAAATCCATATCGGAGGGCCGACCCTGCCCATTTTCGATGCGATCAACCATGCGGGACAGCCAACCTGTACCCTCACGGCAAGGTGTACATTGGCCACAGGACTCATGCATATAAAAGTAACTCAGGCGCTGCAAACTCTTGACCATGCATCGACTGTCATCTAGAACGATAACAGCTCCGGACCCTAGCATGGAACCTGCCTTGGCGATTGAGTCGTAGTCCATCGTGCAATCCATCATGATGTTTGCAGGAAGGATGGGGGAAGATGACCCTCCTGGGATGACCGCCTTCAATTGACGACCGCGACGAACGCCACCAGCAATTTCCAGCAACTTCGAAAATGGTGTTCCCATTGGAACTTCGTAGTTACCCGGAAGCTCGACATCGCCACTCACGGAATAAATTTTCGTGCCACCGTTGTTTGGTTTGCCACACTCCAGATAGGCTTGCCCCCCGTTTCGAATGATCCAAGGAACCGCGGCGAAGGTTTCAGTGTTATTTATCGTTGTCGGCTTGCCATACAAACCAAAACTTGCGGGAAATGGCGGCTTAAAGCGCGGCTGTCCCTTTTTGCCTTCTAACGACTCCAGCAGAGCCGTTTCCTCTCCGCAAATGTAAGCGCCAAAACCATGCGCGGCATGGAGTTGGAAACTAAAACTGCTACCCAGAATATTGTCGCCTAACAAGCCTGCATCACGGGCCTCTTCAAGCGCTTCTTCAAATCGATCGTAAGTCTTAAAGATCTCGCCATGAATATAGTTATAGCCAACCGATGTACCCATGGCATAGGCGGCAATGATCATGCCTTCAATGACGATGTGAGGGTTGAACTGAAGGATTTCTCGATCCTTACAGGTCCCAGGCTCGCCTTCGTCGGAATTACACACCAAATACTTTTGACCGGGAAACTGACGAGGCATAAAGCTCCACTTCAATCCGGTTGGAAATCCAGCGCCGCCTCGTCCACGCAGTGCGGACTCTTTCACAACGGCAATCACCTGATCTTGCGTTAGGCCTTCGCCGCCATCTTTTGCGAGTATTTTTCTCAGCGCCTGGTACCCGCCTCGGGCTTCGTAATCTTTCAAATGCCAATTGACACCATTCAAGTTGGCGTAAATTTGCGGATTGATGTGCCGATCATGAAAACAGGTTTGAACACCTGTCGACTGAAACTGCGCTAGTAGTTTTTCAGCAAGCATTATTTACCCTCAGCCGCACGGAGTCCATCTACCAATTGATCCAGCTTGTCAACGCTCATAAAGCTGCACATGGTCCGATCGTTCACTAACAACACGGGTGAGTCAGCACAAGCGCCCAGACACTCACACTGTTGCAAAGTGAACAAACCGTCAGCGGTAGTTTCATTCATGTGAATGCCCAACTTTTGCTCCAGATGCTGAAGCGCTTTCCCACCATCCCGCAGCTGGCAGGGCAAATTGGTGCAAACATTCAGTTTGTACTTACCAACCTGCTGCTGGTTGTACATGTTGTAGAAACTGGTGACCTCATGGACCGCCATGGGAGCCATGCCGAGAAAATCTGCGACTACTCGCTCGCTTTCTGGACTGACATGACCTTGCTCTTGTTGAACGATGGCCAAACAGGCCATCACGGCAGATTGCTTTTGATCCGAAGGGTACTTGGCAACTTCTTTCTCAAATCGCGCTTGCATGGCGGGAGTCATCATTGCCGGGGTCATCTGTCAATCTCTCCAAACACAATATCCATTGTCCCAATCACGGCAACAGCATCAGCAATCATGTGTCCCCCAGCCATTTCATTCAAAGCGGCTAAGTGAACAAAGCCTGGCGGCCGAATCTTTAATCGATAAGGCTTGTTTGCACCGTCGCTGATCAAATAGATGCCAAACTCACCTTTCGGGTGCTCGACCGCCGCGTAGGCCTCGCCCTCTGGCACATGAAAACCTTCGGTGAACAATTTGAAATGGTGGATCAACTCCTCCATGTTCGACTTCATGGATTCACGATCAGGAGCGGCAACCTTGTGGTTATCTGTAATGACCGGACCAGGATTGGAGCGGAGCCATTCAACACACTGTTTAATGATGCGATTTGACTGTTTCATTTCTTCCATACGAACAAGATAGCGATCGTAACAATCGCCGGTCTTGCCCACAGGGATGTCGAAATCAACTTGATCGTAAACGTCGTAAGGTTGCTTTTTACGCAAATCCCACGCGATGCCGGAGCCACGCAACATGGGCCCAGTGAAACCCATATTCAGGGCGCGCTCTGGCGCAACCACACCAATCCCTACCGTGCGCTGCTTCCAAATCCGATTCTCGGTGAGAAGAGTGTGGTACTCCCCCAAATACGTTGGAAAACGCCGAGTGAAATCATCAATGAAGTCCAACAATGAGCCTTGGCGATTGGCATTTAGCTCAGCAATCCCCTTGGCGTTTCGAACCTTGTTGGCTTTGTATTGCGGCATTGAATCCGGCAAGTCACGATAAACGCCGCCCGGCCGAAAATAAGCGGCGTGCATACGCGCACCACTAACGGCCTCGTACATATCGAATAAATCCTCACGCTCTCGAAACGTGTAGATCAAAATCGTCGAACTGCCGCAATCATTTCCATGAGAGCCAAGCCACATCAGATGATTAAGCAACCGGGTAATTTCTGCAAACATCACTCGGATGTACTGCGCCCGAACTGGAACATCAATTCCGAGTAACTTCTCAATCGCAAGACAGTAAGCGTGCTCGTTGCACATCATGGACACATAGTCCAGACGATCCATGTAAGGCAATGATTGTATAAAGGTCTTGCTTTCAGCCAGCTTCTCGGTCGCTCGATGCAACAGGCCAATATGCGGGTCAGCGCGTTGAATCACCTCCCCATCAAGCTCCAACACCAATCGAAGCACGCCGTGAGCAGCCGGGTGCTGCGGACCAAAGTTGAGTGTGTAGTTTTTTATTTCAGCCATGAGCGCAACTGCTTAATGCAGGCCTCCATAATTATTCTCACGAACAATACGTGGTGTTACCTCACGCGGCTCGATCGTGACCGGCTGATAAATCACGCGCTTGCTCTCTGCGTCATATCGCATTTCAACGTGACCGGTCGTTGGGAAGTCCTTCCGAAATGGATGACCGATAAACCCGTAGTCTGTCAGTATGCGACGCAAGTCGTTATGCCCCTCAAAGACGATACCGAACAAGTCAAACGCCTCTCGTTCAAACCAGTTCGCGGAGTTCCACAGATCGTTGACGCTTGGCAAGCTAGGAAAAGTATCGTCAGGAGCAAAGACTTTCAGGCGAATGCGCTGATTCAAACTGACGGACAACAAGTGAACAACAACGCAAAAACGAGCGCCTTCATAGCCGCCATCTTTGTATTCCGAATAATCAACTCCACAGAGGTCGATTAGCTGTTCAAACGCGCACATCGGGTGATCGCGCAAGGCCTCGGCCACTTCCAGGTAGTCGACGGCACTCACGACGGCAGTGATCTCACCTAAGGCAACATCAATGCTCTTGAGCTTTTCACCCAACATATCGGAAATCGCGATTTTTAAGGCGTCAACATTTACGGCATAAACAGTCATTTAGACGTCCTCAAGCGCGGGCAATAGTTTGGGTGCGACGAATTTTTTGCTGCAGCTGCATGATTCCGTACAAGAGCGCCTCGGCCGTTGGGGGACACCCTGGAACATAAACATCAACAGGAACAACACGATCGCAGCCCCGAACGACGGAGTAGCTGTAGTGATAATAACCACCGCCATTCGCACACGACCCCATACTGATCACCCAGCGAGGCTCAGACATCTGGTCGTAAACTTTACGCAACGCAGGCGCCATCTTATTGCATAGCGTTCCTGCAACGATCATCAAGTCAGACTGCCTCGGGCTAGCACGAAAAACCTCAGCACCAAATCGACTGATGTCATAACGTGCCGCAGCCGCATGCATCATCTCAACAGCACAACAAGCCAAACCAAAGGTCATTGGCCAAACAGAACCTGTTTTGGCCCAATTCATCACCGAGTCATAACTCGTGGTGACAAAGCCTTCCTTCAAAACACCTTCGATCATTGCATCACTCCCAGTCAAGGGCCCCTTTTTTCCACTCGTAGATAAACCCTACGACCAGAACACTCAAGAACACCATTACCGACCAAAACCCAAGCAGACCCACCTCTTTAAGCGACACCGCCCATGGAAAAAGGAACGCAATTTCGAGATCAAAAATAATGAAAAGGATTGCCACCAAGTAGTAGCGGACATCAAACTTCATACGCGCGTCTTCAAACGCTTCAAAACCACACTCGTACGGAGAATTTTTCGCAGGATCTGGGCGATTCGGGCCAAGAATATAGCCCAAGATTTGCGGAACAACCCCTACCGCTATACCAACCAAGATGAACAAAAGAACGGGTAAGTACTGATCAAGGTTCATCTGGAGGCTCTGGTCAAGGTCTGTGCTTGTTGCCGTAGCGAGCAACAAGCCAATTATCTGGTGCCGTCGGCGAGACTCGAACTCGCACAGCTTTCGCCACTACCCCCTCAAGATAGCGTGTCTACCAATTTCACCACGACGGCTGCTTTCAGCTACTCCGACTGCATGAGGAACATGCGTTATCTAGCAATCGGAACAGCCATGATTTTAGCCTGAAAACGCCCAATTTCGAAACACGAAGAGTGGCGAATTCAATTTGTTATCAGTTAGCTGGGATTTGTGCAGCGCCAGTGGCTGGTACAGCAGGAGCAACCGGTGCTGCCGTTACCGGTGCGGGAGCAGTCACGCCTTCAAGCACGCTTCCAGAACTGGCCGCGGGTCGAGCTACGCCGAAATACGCCAACAAAAGAGTCGACACAAAAAACACTGTCGCCAATACCGCGGTTGTGCGGGAGAGGAAATTGGCGCTACCCGTGGCGCCAAAAAGACTACCGGAACCGCCACTGCCGAAAGCGGCACCCATGTCGGCACCTTTGCCATGCTGAATCAGAATAAGTCCAACCATCACCACAGCAGAGATCATCTGCACGGCAAGCAATACTGTTAACAACGCGTTCATTCAATACTCCAAAAATTCAAATTACCTGCTCTGACAATGAGCGGGCTGCGTCAATGATTGACAAAAAATCTGCCGATTTGAGGGATGCCCCTCCTACCAGTCCACCGTCGATATCCGGCTGAGCCAGGAGTTGCGCGGCATTGGCGGCATTCATGCTTCCCCCATACAAAATCTGAATACGATCCGCATGATCAGAAGCCGCCTTCAATTGAGACCGCAACACACCGTGCACTTGCTGAGCTTGCTCGGTCGACGCGGTTTTACCGGTTCCAATCGCCCACACGGGCTCGTAGGCCACCACAATTTCGCTGATGCAATGTCCATTTGCATGAATCACAGCCGCCAATTGTCGCTTAACAATCTCTTCAGTTTTTCCAGCATCACGTTCCGACAAACTCTCACCAACACAGACAATGGGCGTGATCCCACAGGCCAACGCACGTTGCACTTTGGCAGCAACTACTGCATCAGTTTCCCCATGGTATTGGCGGCGCTCCGAGTGACCAATGATGCAATAACGGACGCCAAATTCTTTCAGCATGGCACCCGATATCTCTCCCGTGAATGCCCCGCTTTCCCGCTGCGACATATCTTGTGCACCGACATCGATTGCACTCCCGGCCAGCAACAACTGAAGCTGCGACAAGTAGACTGACGGTACGCACAGCGCCACTTGGCACGTTGGCGATTTCAAACCTGCCAACAGATCTTTGACCAACGCGTCGTTGGCAGCCAAGCTGCCATTCATTTTCCAGTTTCCTGCGATGAGTTTCTTTTTCATGAGTCACCCCAAATCAAAACAATTTTGCCAACATGCTGATTGGACTCCATCAAGGCATGGGCACTGGCCGCCTCAATTGCGGGAAAAGTGGCATTCACTACTGGTTTGATCCTCCCCTGTTCAATCAGTGGCCAAACGTGCTTGAGGCATGACTGCGCGATCGCATGCTTGAATCCCACGGAACGCGCCCGCAAGGTCGAGCCAGTGATGGTCAGCCGTTTACGCAGCACCAAGCCGGCGTTGACTTCGGCTTTGACACCACCTTGCACCGCGATGATCACCAAGCGGCCATCCTCAGTCAGTAACTCCACCTCTTTGGCTACATAGTCGCCTGCGACCATGTCCAAAATGACATTCACGCCGACGCCGCCTGTCAAGCGACTCACCTCAGCCTGAAAGTCATGGGTTTTGTAATTGATGGCATGGTCTGCGCCGAGCGAGACACAAGCCGCGCATTTCTCATCACTGCCAGCGGTAACGATGACCTTGGCGCCCATGGCTTTGGCCAACTGGATTGCCGTCACACCGATCCCGCTGGAGCCTCCTTGAATTAGCAGGGTTTCACCCGCTTTCAAGCCACCTCTATCGAAGACGTTGCTCCAGACCGTAAAAAACGTTTCTGGCAAGGAAGCAGCCTCAACATCCGTTAACCCTTTGGGAACAGGCAGGCACTGCATGACTGGCGCCACGCAATATTCGGCATAGCCACCACCCGACACCAACGCGCAAACACGGTCACCGACTTTCAAACCAGCTTGAGCTAATTCAGCTGCATCGCCTTGCTCGATCACCCCTGCCACTTCCAAACCCGGAAGATCAGAAGCGCCGGCAGGTGCAGGGTAGTTGCCCTTACGCTGGAGCACATCAGGCCGATTGATCCCGCTGGCTGCGACGCGAATGAGCAACTCACCCACGCCAGGCAGCGGCATTGCACGGTCCGTCATGCGCAGCATGTCGGGTGCGCCAAAAGATGAAATCTCAATAGCCTTCATGGTCATTTCAAGCGATAGCGCACGCGCAATCAGCACGAGGCGCTATCAAATTCATAACATACAGTGAATTAAGCCTGATCGCCTGAGTTTTGAGTTGGGCGGTCCAGCAAAACCTTCATCGACAACTTGATGCGGCCTTTTTCGTCCGTTTCCATCACTTTGACTTTGACGATCTGGCCTTCGGTCAGGTAATCCGAGACTTTCTCAACGCGCTCGTGGGCGATCTGGCTGATGTGCAGCAAACCGTCTTTACCTGGCAGCAAGTTCACCAAAGCGCCGAAATCCAGAATCTTTGTGATTGGACCTTCGTAGATTTTTCCAATCTCGACCTCAGCCGTGATTTGCTCGATGCGACGCTTGGCTTCTTCTGCTTTCGCGGGGTCAGCCGATGCAATGG
The DNA here is from genome assembly GCA_963781205.1 of uncultured beta proteobacterium. Classification (GTDB taxonomy): domain Bacteria; phylum Pseudomonadota; class Gammaproteobacteria; order Burkholderiales; family Burkholderiaceae_C; genus Rhodoferax. Next base: position 54,196 of record CAWAFG010000029.1, read on the forward strand.
TGATCGTGCCGTCTTCGTCAATATTGATTTGTGTACCGGTTTCTTCGGTCAACGCGCGAATGACTGAGCCACCCTTGCCGATCACGTCACGGATTTTTTCCGGATTGATCTTCATGGTGAACAGGCGAGGTGCGAAGTTGGACACTTCGGTTTTAGCCTCTGCCATGGCGTCTTGCATCTTGCCCAGAATGTGCATGCGGGCTTCTTTGGCCTGGGCCAGAGCGACTTGCATGATTTCTTTGGTGATCCCTTGGATCTTGATGTCCATCTGCAGCGCGGTAATACCGTTGGTGGTACCGGCCACTTTGAAGTCCATGTCACCCAAGTGATCTTCGTCACCCAGGATGTCGGTCAAGACGGCAAAGCGGTTGTCTTCCTTGATCAGGCCCATGGCAATACCTGCCACGTGCGCCTTCATGGGAACACCAGCATCCATCAGGGACAGGCAACCACCGCACACGGAGGCCATGGAAGACGAACCATTGGACTCGGTGATTTCCGATACCACACGCATGGTGTAAGGGAAGTCTTCTTTGGATGGCAGCACGGCGATCAACGCACGCTTGGCCAAACGACCGTGACCAATCTCACGGCGCTTTGGCGTACCGACACGGCCGGTTTCACCGGTGGCGAACGGAGGCATGTTGTAGTGCAGCATGAAGCGGTCTTCGTAGTCACCCGACAATGCATCAATACGCTGTGCATCACGCTCAGTGCCCAAGGTCGTCACGACCAAAGCCTGGGTCTCACCACGTGTGAACAAAGCAGAGCCGTGGGTGCGTGGCAGCACGCTGTTGCGGATCTCGATGGCACGAACGGTGCGTGTGTCGCGACCGTCAATACGTGGCTCGCCGGCCAGAATCTGGCTGCGAACGATTTTGGCTTCGATGTCGAACAACATGCCTTCAACAGCCACTGAGTCAAATGCAGCGCCATCAGCCTTCAGAGCCGCCATGACTTCAGCATAGGCTGTGCGGCAAGCTTGGGTGCGGGCTTGCTTGTTGCGGATCTGGTAGGCAGCGACGAGTTTGTCCTTGGCCAGCACATCGATCTTGGCAATCAGGGGTTCGTCTTTGGCAGGCGCTTTCCAATCCCACATAGGCTTGCCCGCATCACGAACGAGTTCGTGGATGGCATTGATTGCGATGTTGCCTTGCTCATGACCGAACACCACAGCACCCAGCATGATCTCTTCAGACAATTGCTGCGCTTCGGACTCCACCATCAAAACGGCGGCTTCGGTACCGGCAACCACCAGATCCATGATGGACTCTTTGCGGGCGGTCTGGCCGGGGTTCAATACGTATTCGCCATTCACATAACCCACGCGGGCTGCGCCGATGGGGCCGCTGAATGGAATACCGCTGATGGACAGTGCAGCGCTGGTCGCGATCAAAGCAGCAATGTCGGCGTCAACTTCAGGGTTCAACGACAGTGTGTGAATGACCACATGCACTTCATTGAAAAAACCTTCTGGAAACAAGGGGCGAATGGGACGATCGATCAGGCGGCTGGTCAATGTCTCAAATTCGCTGGGACGGCCTTCGCGCTTGAAAAAGCTACCGGGAATTTTTCCAGCGGCATAGGATTTCTCAAGGTAATCAACTGTCAACGGAAAGAAATCCTGGCCTGGCTTGCCAGTGGTTTTGGCAACCACAGTGGCCAAGACTACGGTGCCGTCCATGTCCAGCAGCACGGCGCCGGTGGATTGACGGGCGACTTCACCAGTTTCCATGGTGACGGTGTGCTGACCCCATTGGAAGGTCTTTGTGACTTTATTGAAAATGCTCATTTGTTTTATCTCCTGGTCATATTGGGAGGTGCAGGCCACCTCACCCGAGCCCGGATTCAACAACACAGAACACGATGCCATTCCATAGAAAATCAAGGAAATTACTCAGATTTGCTATGGAATGACACAGCTTCGCTCCGTTTTTGCTGTCTCCGAAGTAAAAAACGCCTGAGTTAGGCAGCTAACTCAGGCGTTTGTCATTCAAGCAATCGCTTACTTACGCAGACCCAACTTAGCGATGAGTGCAACGTAACGCTCAGCATCTTTGGACTTCAGGTAGTCCAACAGCTTACGACGACGGCTAACCATGCGCAACAGACCGCGGCGACCGTGGTGGTCTTTGGCATGGGTCTTGAAGTGAGGCATGAGTTCGTTGATGCGGGCAGTCAACAGTGCGACTTGCACTTCTGGACTACCTGTGTCACCGGCTTGACGAGCGTTGTCTTTGACAACTGCGGCTTTGATGCTGGATGCGATCATTTTATTTCCTGCTATTTATTTACAACTTGCGTCAGGCGCTGGAATTGCCCCTGACGTGCGCTCTGCGACATGCAAAGCCCGACGATTATAACCTGCGCGACCAACAGGGCACGATCAGTGCGGCGTACCCTCTTCCGGGGAGTCATCCCCAGACAGGGAATCACCGGACAGGCGCAGTGCACGTGCGGCAATGGGTGGGCCAATGGTCTCCATCACCGCCACAGCGGCCAACACGATCGAGCTCACGACCCCGCCGTGCGCCGGGAACAAGGCGACCGTGGTGTTGACCAAGCCAATTGCCAGCCCTGCCATGGGCAACAAAAGCAGGCCGGTTGTGGTGCTTTGTCGCACGGGCAGTCGAAACAGATAAGACGTGGCGCCGACGCCAAACCATTTCGCCACACTGCGTCCCACCACGAAAATGGCCGCAGCGGGCGCGTATTGCACCATTTCTGCCACATGCAAATTGGCGCCCGCATAAACGAACAAGGCAATAAAGAACAACTCGAACGCGGGGCCGAACTCCATGTCTGAAATCAGGTCTTTGCGCTCAATGCCACGCACCACCACACCCAGCACCAAAGGCGCAAACAAAGTGGATAGATTCAGCATCATGGAGGCGCCGAGTGTGAACACCACAGCGCCAATGACCAGTGCCAAGTGGTACTGCGTCGCACCTTTGAATTTTCGGGCGGTGTAGTGAAGCACAACACCCGCCATGCCGCCTAGCGCGGCCGAGCCCAGGAAGCTGTACAAAGGCGCGCCAATGACGGTCTCCATCGGTGCTTGGCCCTCCGCATAAAGGGCGGGCAACAATGCGGCAAACACCATGAAGGCAAAGACGTTGTTCAAGGCCACCAAAGATTCGGCACGATCAGTCACAGGACCCGACGCACCCAACTCGTGCGCCACGTGGATCAAAACAGCCGGTGACGACGAAATGGCCACGGCGGCAATCACGGCAGCCGGCAAACCAATCACCCCCACCCAAGCCAGTCCATAAAAGACTGCGGCAAAGGTCAAGGCACTCTCAACCACCGAGATGGCCAACAGTGATTTGTCACGGACCAACTGCTTGATGTCCAGCGACAAGCCCAGGCGGTAAAGAATCAGACCCAAGGCCACATCGACCACGATGCGCGAACTGGCCAACTCTTCATAGCTCACCAAGCCCATGACATTAGGACCCACCAAAAACCCGACCAGCATGAACCCCGTGATACTGGGCAACCACGAGAGACGGTGCGCCAAAAACCCACCGATCGACCCGCAAAACAACAACATGCCAAAAAAGAACAAAGTGTTGGAACTCAACGGCCACGTCGGTAGAAAGTCTGCGTAAGGCATTTTTTATTTCTTTCTTATCAAATCAATTCAAAGGCTTGGTGATATCACCAGAAGGCGCAGGCGCCTGCTGCGACAACCAATGCTGCAACCGCTGCACGCCCAACACCAGTCGCTGCGGGTCCTGAGAGGCAAAACACCAGCGAAGCCAGCCACGCGCCTCGGGAGCAAAGGCCTCCCCCGGCGCCAGCCCCAAGCCAGCCTCCAGCACCAATCGTTTCGCCGTCGCCAGGGAATCCTCGAAACCTGCCAATCGAAAGAACGCATACATGCCACCAGGCGCCGCTGCGACTTCTACACCCGGAATTGCCTTCAACAAGGGAACCAACGTGTCGCGGCAAGTTTTCAAATGCGCGACCACCCGAGGGGTGACCTCGTCGGTGCGCTGCAAGGCGACTACGCCGGCTCGCTGTGTGAACACGCTGGCACACGAGGTATTGAACTCGATCAGTTTGCCCATGTGTGGCGTCATGTCGGGCGGCATCACCAGCCAGCCCAAACGCCAACCCGTCATCAAAAAACTCTTGGAAAAACTGTGCACCACGACCAGCCGGTCCTCAGGTGTGGCGATGTCCAGAAAGCTGGGCGCACAGCCGTTGGCGGCCGGTTCGTAATAGAGCCGCTCGTACACCTCGTCCGCCAAAATCCAGGTGCCGGTGCGGCGGCAATGGTCCAGAAGGCGACGTTGCTCGCCGGCAGACATCGTCCAACCCGTGGGATTGTTGGGCGCATTAATGACCAGCAGCTTGGTGGCAGGCGTGATCGCGGCCAGCAACGTGTCCAGATCCAGCTGCCACGCGCCGTGCACGGGACGCAAGGGCACACAAACCAGGCGCGCGCCCAGAATCACCGGTTGCGCCGTCAAATTAGGCCAAACCGGCGTCACAGCCACTACCTCATCGCCCGCGTCAATCAACTGCTGCATGGCCAGCATCAAGGCATTCACCCCGCCGCTGGTCACCGCCAGCCGATCGACCGCAACAGCGCCATGGCGCGCACTCATGTAGCGTGAGATTTCCTCACGCAGCTCGGGCAGTCCCAGGTTGTGCGAATAAAAGGTCTCGCCGCGCTGGATCGAGTCAATGGCCGCCTGCCGGATGAATTCGGGTGTGACTTCATCACTCTCACCGAACCAAAAAGCCAACACATCGGGTCGCCCCAACCCGGCATTGGCAACCTCCCGTATGCGGGACTCGCCCAAGTTTTGAATGATGTTGCGCATCGTGGACTCCTTGCCTTGCGAGCTCTGGAGATTACTGCGCCGGCCGCTGCATCTTGCAGCTGGTCGGCAACTCGGCGTGGGCGGCGCTCACGGTCTTGATCACGCGAAATCCATAGCCAGACCCCTCCACATCAAACTTGACGCCTGGTGTGCCCTGCTTGTCCATCAGGCCCACCACCAGTGGCTGCTGAAATTGGTGATCAGCGGCTCGCATGGCACCCGTTTGACCAGAAAAAGTAACCTTGGTCCGCTCCAGCTCTGCGGCGACAGCTATTGGATTGGTAGCACCTGCTTTTTCAATCGCCTGCGTCAGCGCCTCGACCATCAACTGCATGCGCATGTGAACATAGTCATCTGCGGGCTTGGGAAATCGCTCCCGAAACGACTGATAAAACGCTTCGCTTTGAGCGGTTTGCACATTGGGCAACCAGTCTGCCACCGCCACGACATTGCCAATGCCGGCGTCGCCAATGGCTGCGGGCGCGCCCAGCGCATTGCCGTAAAACGTATAGAACTTGCCCTCAAAGCCAACTTCTTTGGCTGCTTTGACCAGCAACGTCAGGTCGTTGCCAAAGTTGCCTGTGATCACGGCCTGCGCACCGCTGGCCTTGATTTTGGCGGCGTAAGGCAAGAAGTCTTTCACCCGTCCCAGCGGATGCAATTCGTCACCCACCACTCGCACATCTGGCCGCAAGGCGGAGAGTTGCTGCTTGGCTTCACGGGCAACGGCGTGTCCAAAGCTGTAATCCTGCCCAATGATGTAGACGCTTTTCAGTGCTTTGTCCTCTTTCAACACATCCATCAGGGCCGTCATGCGCATGTCGGCATGGGCGTCAAAGCGAAAGTGCCAGAAACTGCACTTCTCATTGGTCAGTATGGGGTCTACGGCCGAGTAGTTCAGAAACAGCACCCGTTTTCCGGGCTCGCGCTCGTTGTGCTTGTTGATCGCGTCAATCAGAGCCGCTGCAGTGGCCGAGGAATTGCCCTGCATCACAAACTGGGCACCTTCGTCGATCGATGACTTCAGGGTGGACAAGGCCTCCTCGGCCTGTCCTTTGCTGTCAAAACGCTGCAACGCCAGGGGGCGATTGCCGGACGCCAGCTTGACGCCGCCACGGGCATTCACCCGCTCGACCGCCCACAGCAGGTTGCGAAACACAGCCTCACCGGTGTTGCCAAACGGGCCACTCAAGCCTTCAATCAGGGCAATTTTGATCGGCGCGGGACTGGGTTGCGCCAAGGCAAAAGTGGGGGCAAGTAGCGCCACAGCCAGTAATTTCAAGGCTTTGCGGGGAAAAATAAACATACTAAAAACTCTCTTGAAAGCCGCTAAATCACTCACAGATTCAGGACAAGCGGTGGTTCATGTCGAACGCCGCGCAGTGTACACAAGGAGTTTCACCATGTTTTTTGCCACTACAAGTCCTGCTGGTTTTTCACGTCACCTTCACACCCCCGCTGGCCGTTCGCTGGAGCGCTTTTTGGTCGATACACAGCGCCGCACCCAGCAACAGCAATGCATTGCCGAGCAGGATGAGACCTCGTTTACCCTGAAGTTCGACGTGCCGGGCGTTGCCAAAGACCAATTGAGCATTGGCATTGAAGGCAACACGGTGCGCGTTGACAGCCGGGAAGGCGCGCCACGCCACTACAAGTTCGCCTTGGAATTGCCGCAGGACATTGACCTGACCACCAGCGAAGCGAAGCTGGCCGACGGCGTGCTCACCCTCAAACTGGGCAAGCAAGTGCCGGTGAGCCGCGTGAGTGAACTGACAATCAACTGATCCCCGGCATCAAGCAGCTATCAAATAGATAGCTGCTTGCGCAATCAGAATAAGCGCTAGAGGCCTATTTATATGGAATTTAGCGGCCAGCGGGGCTTGACGTCAAAGGCGTACACCTCGCTGGCAGCCTGCTGGCCTGACTGCAGACGCATGGCGGCTGCCATGGCAATCATGGCACCGTTGTCAGTGCAAAGATGCAACTCCGGGTAATGCACGCGAATCTGCCGTTTGGCGCATTCGGCGTTCAATTGCTCGCGCAAGGACCGATTGGCCCCCACGCCACCGGCTACCACCAGCCGCTTCAAACCCGACTTTTTGAGCGCAATCAGTGACTTCTTGACCAGCACTTCCACAATCGCCGCCTGCGTGGACGCGGCCAAATCCGCCAGCATCTGGTTGGGCAAAGCCTCAACCGCGCAGTTTTGAGCCGCCGCCAACTTTTTGGCTTGGACCATCACCGCAGTTTTCAGGCCGGCAAAGGAAAAATCGAGGTTGTCACTCTTTAGTAGAGGACGTGGCAGTTTGAAGGCCGTGGGGTCACCCTGCTCGGCCAACTTGGAAAGTGCCGGGCCACCGGGGTAGCCCAGGCCCAGCAGTTTGGCGGACTTGTCAAAAGCCTCACCCGCTGCGTCGTCAATCGTTTCGCCCAGCAGGTCGTAGCGGCCCACGCCGTCCACCCGCATCAGTTGCGTGTGGCCGCCAGACACCAGCAAGGCGACAAATGGGAACTCGGGGGGGTCAATGCTCAGAAAGGGCGACAACAAATGCCCTTCCAAATGGTGCACGCCCAGCACGGGCTTGCCCAGAGCGGCGCCCAGTGCACAAGCCACGCCGGCACCGACCAGCAAGGCGCCGGCCAAACCGGGCCCGCGGGTGAAGGCCACGACATCGATGTCTGCCAACGTTTGGTTCGACTCTGCCAGCACTTGCTCGGTCAGCGGAAGCACCCGGCGAATGTGATCGCGGCTGGCCAACTCCGGCACCACACCGCCATAGGCCTGGTGCATTTCAATCTGGCTGTACAGCGCATGGGCCAGCAAAGTGGGCACCTCGCTGCCACGCAGTTCAACCAGTGCCACACCGGTTTCATCACACGAGGATTCGATCCCCAAAATCCGCAAGTTTTTCGACATAGGGAGCGAGTTTAGGGGATGGCTTCTTCGGCCCGTGCCACCGGCACCAACAGTCCCAAACCAACCAGATAAACCTGCATACTGGCCTGCGCCACCTCCACCAGACCAAAGGCCGTGGGGGCCAGCAACCAGTTGCGAATCAACCCATCAATCAAGGCATGCAAACCATGCGCTGCAGCCGGCGCAGGCAGCGGCAGCGTCACACCCCGGCGCGCGCAGGCTTTTTCCAGGCTGCGCTGCATTTGCTGCACCGCGTCGTCACGGCACTGCCGATGACGGTCCTGCAACTCAATCTGCTCTTCCACGTACTCCACCTTCAGAATCGCCACCTCGAACACCCGACGGGTCTGTGCGCAGGTTTCGATTTTGCGCAGCGCTTCCAGAAATGCCCGCTGCAACTGGTCCAGCGGGTCGGCGGCTTCATCATCACCAATTTGGTGCAGGGCATCTTCCATGGGCATGGTGATGCGTTCCATCATGGCGTGAAACAAATCCGTCTTGTTCTTGAAGTGCCAGTAAATTGCCCCCCGAGTCGCACCGGCAGCCAGTGCAATGTCGTTCAGCGAACTGCGCGACACGCCTTTCTCTGAAAACACGTGCTCTGCCGCATCCAGCAAGCGGTGTCGGGTGGCCAGGGCCTCCTCTTTTGTACATCGTGCCATCGTCGCCCTCCTTGCTTGTTCTATGACTCATCCGAAATAAGCCTCTATTTTCATACATTCATGGCTGTATGTATACTCCGACGTCTTATTTATTAAAAACGAGGGTGCCAAAATGTTGGCTGTCCCCATCACTTTCCGGAAAACACCCATGCCCACCTCCCGCGCCCGGCTGTCCTCTGGCTTGCCAAAAGCCCCCAAGATTCACCGCACATTGGCGCTCAGCGCCCTCGGCCTGGCCGCCCTGCTGGTCGGTTGCGGCCCCAAAGCGGCGGCACCAGCCGGCCCGGCGGGTGGCATGCCGCCCGCCCAAGTGGGCGTTGTGACCGTCACGCCCGGTGATATCGGCTTGGTCACGGAATTACCGGGCCGACTGGAAGCCTCCCGCGTGGCGCAAGTTCGGGCCCGTGTGGCCGGCATTGTGCAAAAGCGATTGTTTCGCGAAGGCGGCGATGTGAAGGCGGGCCAATCCCTGTTCGAGATTGACGCCAGCCCCTACCAAGCCACCTACGCCAGCGCCCAAGCCAACTTGGCCAAGGCAGAGGCCAATCTGATGCAAGCCAGCGCTCAGGCTGAACGCTACAAACCCCTGGCGGCCGCCAAAGCCATCAGCGACCAGGAATTTGTGGCTGCAGTGTCCGCCCAAAAACAAGCCGAAGCCGATGTCGCCGTTGGCAAGGCCGCGGTTCAAAGTGCCCGCATCAACCTCAATTACGCCGCCGTCACTGCGCCCATCTCGGGCCGCATTGGTCGCTCGCTGGTCACCGAAGGGGCGTTGGTTGGCCAAGGTGAAGCCACGCCACTGGCCGTGATTCAGCAAACCAACCCGATGTACGTCAACTTCACCCAGTCCGCCGGCGAGGTCATGAAGTTGCAGCAGGCCATGCAGGCGGGGCAACTCAAGCGCGCGAACGGCACTGAGGCAGCCAGCGTGAAGCTGATGCTGGAAGATGGCACTGAATACGCCCGCCCCGGCAAACTGCTGTTCACCGACCTGACCGTGGACGCCACCACCGGTCAAATCACACTGCGCGCCGAAGTACCCAATCCTGACGGGGTGTTGCTGCCCGGCCTGTATGTTCGCGTCAAGCTGGAACAAGCCAAAGTCAACGGCGCCATCTTGCTGCCGCAACAAGCCGTCACCCGGTCTGCACAAGGCGACACCGTCATGGTCGTCGGGGCCGATAACCTGCTGACTCCCCGCCCAATCAAACTGGGTTCCTCCCAAGACAACAAATGGGTCGTCTTGTCAGGCCTCGAAGCGGGCGAACAGGTGATGGTCGATGGCTTCCAGAAACTGCCACGCGGCAAACCGGGTGACCCCATCACTGTCAAGCCGGTGCCATGGGTCGCAATAGGCAGCAAGCCCGCAGCCGCCGCCAGTGCACCAGCCGCGCCAGCCAGCACCGCTCGCTAAGGAAACTGAGTCATGGCTAAATTTTTTATTGAGCGCCCCATCTTTGCGTGGGTGATCGCCATTTTCATCATGGTGCTGGGGGCGGTGTCGATCAAGCAGCTGCCGGTAGCCCAATACCCCACGGTTGCCCCGCCGACCATCCAGATCTCTGCGGCCTACCCAGGTGCCACTGCGCAAACACTGGAAGACAGTGTGCTGGCCGTGATTGAGCGCGAAATGAACGGCGCCACCGGTCTGGCCTACATGGAAACCACCAGCCAGGCCAACGGCACCGGCTCAATCTCTCTGAGTTTTGAGCCCGGAACCAACCCGGATCTGGCGCAAGTTGATGTGCAAAACCGTCTGGCGCGGGCTACCCCGCGCTTGCCGTCAGCCGTCACGCAACAGGGTGTTCGAGTGGAGAAAGCGCGCTCCAACTTCCTGCTGTTTGCCATGCTGTCGTCCAAGAGCCCGGATGTGAGCATTGACATGCTCAACGACTACGCAGCTCGCAACATCGTGCCCGAATTGCAGCGGCTGCCGGGTGTCGGCACCGTCACGCAATTTGGCTCCGAGCGCGCCATGCGGATCTGGATCAACCCCGCCAAACTCAAAGGCTTCAACCTGTCGATTGACCAGGTCAATGCAGCCATCCGCGCTCAAAATGCGCAAATCTCGGCGGGCAACTTGGGCGACCTGCCCAGTGTGGCCAACCAGACCATGACCGCCACCATCGTCGTCCCGGGTCAGTTGACCTCGGTTGAGGCGTTCGGCAATATTCAACTGCGCACCAACTCCGATGGCTCCTCAGTCCGCTTGAAAGATGTCGCCCGCATTGAACTGGGCGCTCAAAGTTACGCCACCAGCGCGCGCCTGAACGGCCAATCAGCCGTCGGCATGGGTGTTCAACTCACCCCCACCGCCAACGCGTTGGCTACAGCCAAAGCAATCAAAGCCAAATTGGCCGAATTGCAACCCCTCTTTCCCCAAGGCGTGAGCTACGCCATTCCCTATGACAGCTCCATCTTCATCACCGTGTCCATTGGCAAAGTGGTAGAGACCCTGGTAGAGGCCATGATCCTGGTGTTCTTGGTGATGTACCTGTTCTTGCAGAACATCCGCTACACCATCATCCCGACCATTGTGGTGCCGATCGCGCTGCTGGGCACTTTTGGCGCCCTGCTGGCCATGGGCTTCTCGATCAACGTGCTGACCATGTTCGGCATGGTGCTGGTGATCGGCATCGTGGTCGATGACGCCATCGTGGTCGTGGAGAACGTGGAACGCATCATGAGCGAAGAGGGTTTGCCCCCGCTGCAGGCCACGCGCAAGGCCATGAGCCAGATCTCGGGCGCCATCATTGGTATCACCGTGGTGCTGATCTCGGTGTTTGTTCCGCTGGCGTTTTTCGCGGGCTCCACCGGCAACATTTACCGCCAGTTCTCAGCCACGATGGCAACAGCCATCGGCTTCTCAGCTTTCCTGGCGCTGTCATTGACGCCAGCGCTGTGCGCCACACTGCTCAAACCTGTTGAGGCGGGACACCACCTGGAAAAAACCGGCTTCTTTGGCTGGTTCAACCGCAAATTCAAATCGACCGCCAAAAACTACGAGGGCGGACTGACCAAGCTGCTCAAGCGCTCGGGACGCATGATGATCGTCTACGCCATGTTGATTGGCGTCGTCGGGCTGGTGTACACGCGATTGCCCACCTCGTTCCTGCCCAATGAAGACCAAGGCTACATCCTGGCCAACGTGCAACTTCCGCCCGGCGCGTCACTGGAGCGCACCCGCACCGTGCTGGAGCAGGTTGAAGGCTACATGCTCAAGCAACCCGAGATTGCCAACATCGTCACCGTGGCCGGTTTTTCATTCTCTGGCCAGGGACAAAACGCAGGCTTGGCGTTTGTCATGCTGAAAGATTGGGACGAGCGCAGCGGCGTCGAGCATTCCGCACAGATGGTGGCCAAACGTGCCTTTGGCGCGCTCATGGGCATCCAGGACGCCTTCATCTTCGCCCTGAGCCCACCGCCGATTCCCGAACTGGGCAACGCCACCGGCTTCACGTTTCGCTTGCAAGACCGAGGCAGCAAGGGCCACGCGGCCTTGCTGAATGCGCGCAATATGCTGCTGGGCATGGCCAGCCAGAGCAAAGTGCTCGCAGGTGTTCGCCCTGACGGCATGGAAGATGCGCCACAGATGCAAATCGACATTGACCGCAACAAGGCCAGTATCTTGGGGGTCGGGTTTGACAGCGTCAACAGCGCCTTGTCCACGGCCCTCGGATCAAGCTACATCAACGACTTCCCGAATGAAGGTCGCCTGCAGCGCGTGGTCGTCCAGGCCGACGCATCGGCCCGCATGCAACCCGAGCAGATTCTTGACTTGCCGGTGCTCAACAGCAGTGGTCAACTCGTGCCCTTGTCCGCTTTTGCCAGCACCCGCTGGATCACTGGCGCCATGCAAACCGTGCGCTACAACGGCTACCCAGCCATGAAGATTTCGGGCGATGCCGGTCCCGGTTTCAGTACCGGCGACGCCATGGCTGAAATGGAAATGCTGGCGGCCAAACTGCCGGAAGGCTTTGGCTTCGAATGGACCGGCCAGTCCCGCGAAGAAAAGCTTGCTGGCTCACAGGCCTTCGTGTTGTATGGATTCGCGCTTTTGGCGGTGTTCCTTTGCCTGGGCGCGCTGTATGAAAGCTGGTCGATTCCCTTCGCCGTGCTGCTGGTGGTTCCCCTGGGCGTGCTGGGCGTGGTGCTGGCCACCTTGATGCGCGGCATGTCCAATGACGTGTACTTCCAGATTGGCCTGATCACTATCATTGGTCTGGCCTCCAAAAATGCGATTCTGATTATCGAATTTGCCAAAGACCTTCAGGCCGAAGGCAAGGGCCTGGTGGCCTCCGCTCTGGAAGCGGCCCACCTGCGCTTTCGCCCCATCATCATGACCTCCATGGCATTCACCCTTGGCGTGCTGCCGCTGTACATCGCCAGTGGCGCCAGCTCGGCCAGCCAACGGGCCATTGGCACCGGCGTGATTGGCGGCATGATCACTGGCACCGTGTTGGCCGTGGTGTTTGTGCCCGTCTTCTTTGTCGTGGTTCGCAGTATTTTCAAAGGCAGTGACAGGCAGCGCCAGTTTGACGCCGCACATGGCCACCTACACGCAGGAGCGACTTCCCATGAGTAAATTCAACACCCGCGCCGCGCCCCGGGCATTGGCGCCCCTGGCGGCCGCCCTGCTGCTGGCCGGTTGCAGCCTGATGCCCACCTATGAGCGCCCAGCGGCGCCCATCGCGCCTCAATGGCCAGAAGCGTCCCTCAACCCCAGCACAGCCGGGGCGCCTGCCGCTGCAGACCTGGCTTGGCAGACTTTTTTCGCCGATGCCACGTTGAACGAGTTGATTCAAACCGCGCTCACGAACAACCGTGACCTGCGGGTGGCGGTGCTCAACATTGAGCAAGCACGGGCCCAGCTCGGCATCCGCCGCGCCGACCAACTGCCCACCGTCAATGCAACGGCCACGGGCTCACGCGCGCCCAATGGGTCAGGCGGCATCAGCAGCACCTACACCGCAGGCTTCGCCGTCACCGCCTATGAACTGGACTTTTTTGACCGTATCGGCAGCCTGAAAGAACAGGCGCTGGCCCAGTACCTGGCCACGCAAGAAGGCAGCAAGACGGCGCAAATCAGCCTAATTTCAACCGTGGCGCAAACCTGGTTGAGTTTATTGAGCGACGAGGCCTTGCTTCAACTCTCGCGCCAGACCCTGGCCACGCGGGACGACTCGCTCAAGCTGGTGCAGCTGCGCTTCAAGCACGGCGTGGTGTCAGAGCTAGACCTGCGGTTGGCCGAATCACTGCAAGCCTCCGCCCGCGTCACTCTGGCGCAGCAGGAGCGCCAACGCGCGCTGGACGAAAACGCGCTGGTCTTGCTGCTGGGTCAATCCCTGCCGTCCGCCGCCCGCGCCCAGTTGGCAGGCGCCAACCCAAAGCCTCTGCAATTTGCCGTGTTGCCGGCCGGCCTGCCTTCTGACTTGCTGACCCGCCGCCCGGATATCCGCCAGGCAGAGCAGCAACTGATGGCCAGCAATGCCAACATTGGTGCGGCCCGTGCGGCCTTTTACCCGCGCATTTCACTGACCGCAGGTGCAGGCACGGCCAGCGGCGACCTGGACAACTTGTTCAAGGACGGTTACTGGGGCTTCACCATGGCACCCCAGTTGGTCTTGCCCATTTTTGATGGTGGTCGCAACCAAGCCAATTTGGACAGCGCCAAAGCGGGGCGAGAAATCGCCGTGGCGCAGTACGAAAAAGCCATTCAAAGTGCATTTCGGGAAGTGGCCGACGCGTTGGCCGCCAACGCCACCCTCGCCCGTCAGTTGCGCGCCCAGGAAGCCCAGTTGGCTGCAGAAAGCGCTCGCCATGATCTGACCGACCTGCGGTACCAAAATGGTGCATCCAGTCAGCTCGATTGGCTCGATGCTCAGCGCTCGCTGTTCAGTGCGCAGCAGGCTTTGGTTCAAACACGGCTCACCTACGCCCAGAGTCAAGTCGCGCTTTACAAGGCGCTGGGCGGCGGCGCACCCACCACACCCTGAGGCCAAGCGGCCACTTCGGCGCGATTCTTGCATGTCAGAGGCATGCATGAATCTTTAAGAATCGTTGTTGTGGCCCCCGATCTGGCGATTGAAGACCCGACCGACGACCATGCCGTCAGCCAGGCGGAGCGGTCCCGGGGTCTTCGCATCGGCTTGCTGGAGAACGGCTTTAATTTGGTGGCCGTGCTACCCGCTGACGTCTTTCTGCAGGAGCGCATCAACCAACTGCAGCCCGATCTGATCATTGTGGACGCCGAAAGCGATGCCCGTGATGCGCTGGAGCATGTCGTCATGGCCACGCGGGCAGCCCGCCGCCCCATCGTGATGTTCACCAACAACAATGACACCTCCGAGGCGCGCCACGCCGTGGCCTCCGGGGTGACGGCTTACATCGTCGCAGGGCTGTCCAGCGAGCGCATTCGCCCCATTCTGGACGTCGCCATGGCCCGCTTCGAACATGAGCAGGCCTTGCGCCAAGAGCTGGCCGACACCAAGACCGAGCTCAAAGACCGCAAAACCATTGACCGCGCCAAAGGCCTGCTCATGCAGCGCCAAAACCTGAGTGAGCAGCAGGCCTTCGACAAGCTGCGCAAAACGGCCATGGACAAGGGCTTGAAACTGGCCGACGTGGCACAACGCATGCTGGACGTGGCCGACCTGCTCGCCTGAGGCGAAGCGACCGGCGACCACGCACCATTTAAGTCGCGTCCCCCTGTCAAAACGCAGCGCCTCGGTGGTAAGGTCGCGCCATGAAAACACAAATAGATCATCTGGTTGTCGTCGCCAAAACCCTGGAGTTGGGCGTGCAATGGTGCGAAGCCACGTTGGGCGTCACCCCCGGCCCCGGCGGCGAGCATGCGCAATTTGGCACGCACAACCGCCTCATCAAAATCGCCACGCCCGCCTACCCGCTGGCCTACCTGGAAATCATCGCGATCAACCCAAGCGCGTCGCGCCCCGCCAATGCGGTTGGCAAGCGCTGGTTTGACATGGACGATGCAGCGCTGCGGGCTGCCGTGGCCAAACAGCCGCGTCTGGTGCATTTCGTGGCCAATACCGACGACATGCAAGCCGCCCGCATTTCGCTCAAAAGGCAAGACATTGAACCCGGTCTGGCCGTGCACGCCAACCGCCACACCCGCAAAGGGGTGCTGCAATGGCAAATCACGGTGCGTGAAGACGGCCAACGCCTGTTTGATGGCGCACTGCCCAGCCTGATTCAATGGGGCAAGCCAGACGCGGAGGAGCCCTTGCGTCTGCACCCGCGCAACAGCCTGCCCCGCTCCGGTATCTCGCTGCAAAGCATTGCCGTGACGCACCCGACCGCTGCCAAGCTGCAAGCCGCGTATGAGGCACTCGGGCTCACCGGCATTGCCGTGAAAGAAGGCCCGGCCAATCTGATTGCCACCCTGAAAACCCCCAAAGGCCTGGTGCAGTTGGAAAGCCTGGGGGTCTGAGGGCTGGCGAGCCGCTAGAATCCGACCCGGCAGGAGAGCGAGCGTCCCAGACGCTCCACCGAAGGCGCAAACTCCCATGAACGCTCAGGTACACCCTCACGGGTGACGTACTGCCCCATTTGTAAAAGCCGTCTGGAGAGCCATCGCCACCCGCAAGGTGTCGGCGATGCACCGAAGGAGCAAGCCCCGCAGTCCACTGCGGGGTGAATCTCTCAGGTACCAAGGACAGGGGGAGCGGCATCCGGGCAGCGCCCTGGGTGCTATTTATTTCATAGTGCACTCCGCAGGTTCTGCCTGGGCTAGACCCCTAAAAGGTTATCCATGCGTATCATCGTTCTCGGCAGCGGGCTGCTTGGCGTCAGCTCGGCCTATTACCTCTCCCAACAAGGCCACGACGTCACCGTGGTGGACCGCCAGTCCACCCCGGCGGCGGAAACCAGTTTTGCCAACGGCGGACAAATCTCGGTGAGTCACGCCGAACCCTGGGCCAACCCCGGCGCGCCCATCAAGCTGCTGCAATGGCTGGGCAAAGAAGACGCCCCGCTGCTGTTTCGCCTGCGGGCCGACATGCGCCAGTGGATGTGGGGACTGCAGTTTTTGCGCGAGTGCACACCGGCGCGCACCCGCCACAACATTCAGCAAATCGTGCGCTTGGGCACTTACAGCCGCGACACCTTGCAGCAGTTGCGCCGCGACACGGGCATTGAGTACGACCAGCGTACCCAGGGCATTCTGCATTTCTACACCTCGCAAAAAGAGTTTGACGCGGCGCTGGCGCCCACCGAGCAAATGCGCGAACTGGGGTGCGAGCGCAACATCGTGAGCGCCGACGAGGCCGTGCGACTGGAACCCACCCTGCGCCATATTCGTCCCCAGCTGGCGGGCGCCACCTACACCGCCGAAGACGAGTCGGGCGACGCCAATCGCTTTGCCCGCGAGTTGGTGAAACTGTGCCAGGCCAATGGGGTGAAGTTTTTGATGAACCACACCATCACCGCGCTGCGCGAAGCGGGTGGGCAAATCGACCATGTGGAAGCCACCGACAACGAGGGCCGCTTCCAACGCCTGGTCGCCGACGCCTACGTGCTGGCCATGGGGTCGTTCAGCCCACTGGTTCTGAAGCCGCTGGGCATTCATCTGCCGATTTACCCCGCCAAAGGCTATTCAGTCACCATGCCGGTGAAGGACGCCTCCATGGCGCACCAGGTCAGCCTGACGGACGATGAATTCAAACTGGTGTTCTCGCGCCTCACGCCAGTGAACGGTGACGGCACCGACCGCCTTCGCATTGCCGGCACGGCAGAGTTCAACGGCTACGACCGCGACCTGAACCGCATTCGCTGCGAAGCCATCGTTCGCCGGGTGGAGCAACTCTTTCCCGGCGCAGGCGACGCCACCCAGGCCAGTTTCTGGAGCGGCCTGCGCCCTGCCACCCCCAGCAACGTGCCATTGATCGGCAAAAGCAAACTGCCCAATTTGTTCTTGAACACCGGCCACGGCACGCTGGGCTGGACGCACGCCTGTGGCTCTGGCAAGTCCATTGCCCGCATCGTGAGCGGTCTGGCGCCCGAAGTGGACTTTGCGTTCACGTAAGGAGCGGCAAGCGACCTAGTCGAGGTGCGCCACGCGGTTGCGTCCGGCGTGCTTGGCCTGATACAGCGCGTGGTCGGCGCGGTCGACCACCACCTGTACGGAGGCATCAGAGGCTTGCAGCGCCGCCACGCCCACGCTGCACGTCACCGACAACTCGCAATCCGGGCTGACTGAAATCGGTGCATCGGCAATGGCTTTGCGGATGCGCTCGGCGATGACCATCGCCTCCGCCAAGGATTGCTCCCGCAGCAGCACCACAAACTCCTCACCTCCCCAACGCCCAATGCTGTCCACCTGGCGAATCAGCCGCGCACTGATGGCCGCCACCTGCTGGATCACCACATCACCAGCGGCATGGCCATGGGTGTCGTTCACCGCTTTGAACTTGTCAATGTCCAGCATCAGCACCGAAAACCCATGGTGCCAGCGCCGGTTGCGCTCAAACTCCTTCTCAAGTTCATTCAACAGTTGGCGCCGGTTGGCAATGCCGGTGAGCACATCAGTGCTTGCCAGATGCTCCAGATCCAAGCGCATGGCGCTGACGCTGTACCGAGAGCCAGATCACCCAAAAGGTGAGAAATAGAAACACGGCAGCGCCCAGCGCGAAGACCTGCGCTTTGGCACGAACGTCTGCCAACGCGGCCTCCACCGACACACCGGCCAGCACGACAAAGGGCAAGTCCTTGCAGTTTTTCACCACTGTAGATTCGCTCGACACCATCCAAGGGCGACACCAGCTGCCGGGACGCATCCCCTTGCCCGTCGTCCAGCAAGGATTCCAACAACTCGTTCTGAATCACTTTCTCCGACGCGTTCAGGCGCAGAAGGGCTGACCGCGATGAGGCGGCGATTGGCGTCCACGATCATCACCTCGCCACCCGCCTGCAGATGCAGCCGCTCCAGCCACTTCCGGAAAAAACCGAGTCGCAAGGACACTGCCGCAAAGCCGACGAACTCGTTGTTGGGGTCAGGCAGGCGTTTGACCGCCATGACCTGCAAATCGTCATTGATCACCGAATGCATCAGGTTGTCCACCTTCATGCCCGGCGTCTGCTGCCGGGCCAAGGCGCAGTAGTCGCGCTGGCTGAAATCGCGCCCGTTGCTCAAATCGATGCGTTCGGTGGTGGCGCTGTGGGTGTTGACACAGTTGCTGGTCAAAAAAACCAATGACATTGCCCTTGGGCAAGGTAGCCAACTTCTCACGCAGCATCTCGCCGCGCTGCCGGTACAAGGCCGGGTCGATCGGGGGGTAGACCAACTCGGCAGGGTCCACGTGACCGATCAAGTCGTTGAGCAACATTTCCGCGGCGGGAAAAGAGCCAGCCACCCATTCGGCCACCTGATAAGCCGTGTCAGTCGCATGGTCCTGGGCCTGGCTTCGAGCCAACCGGTAGTGGTCATGCAACTGATAGGCCATGCCCGCGAGCAAAAGGCCACTAAAAGCACGCCGCCCATCCACCACAGCAGCGCCGTGCTTTGTCGGGCAGTGGAGCGCAGAACTGAGCGGCGGCGGTGAATTGGCGAATCAACACAAACGGAGCCTTATGGACGTGAGACACTCCATCCTACTACGTTCACCCGGTTTCGCGTCAACACCCATGCTGATCACGCCACCCAAGGCGTCCTCCCTTGAGAAGCAGGATCGGTGCACCCGACGTACCGCATTGGTGCACCGCACCATGCCCATGCTCGACTCAAATTAAATCACAAAAAATTGGCTTAGCGCTTACCAGTAAAGCGCAAGTAGCTACATATTAAATAGCAAATAAAGCATTTTAATAATATTGGCACGAGGATTGCTTAGACATTGATACGACCAAAGAAGGTCTTCAGACAGGTTGAGTCCAAAGGCGGATTCAACCGGTCGATCCGGACAAAGGCGTCCCCACCTGCACGCGGCTTGCACCAAGCCCCGCGCAGCGTGAGGACGCCTTTTTTGTTTTTGCGTTTCGTTTGTTTTTAAACCTTGGAGAAAACACATGACTGACTTACTTGCCAACTCACTGAGCCGACGCACCGTGCTGCAATCAGCCGCTGTGGGGGCCATTGGCATCAGCCCCGCGCTGCGCTCGATGGTGTACGCCGGCGGCTCTGACGCGCCAGAAAAGACCGAGGTCAAGATCGGCTTCATTCCCCTGACCGATTGCGCCAGTGTGGTGATGGCCTCCGTGCTGGGTTTTGACAAGAAATACGGCGTCAAGATCATCCCCAGCAAGGAAGCCTCGTGGGCGGGTGTGCGCGACAAGCTGGTCAATGGCGAGCTGGACTTTGCCCACGTGCTCTACGGTCTGGTGTACGGCGTTCACCTGGGCGTGAGCGGGCCCAAGAAAGACATGGCCGTGCTGATGACGCTGAACAACAACGGCCAGGGCATCACCCTGTCCAAAGCGCTGGCCGACAAGGGCGCGGTTGATTTGGCGGGCCTGGTGTCCTTGATGAAAAAGGAACCCCGCGAATACACCTTCGCCCAGACCTTTCCCACCGGCACCCACGCCATGTGGTTGTACTACTGGCTGGCCTCAGCCGGCGTGAATCCGTTCAAGGACGTGCGCTGCATTGTGGTGCCCCCGCCCCAAATGGTGGCGAATATGCGGATCGGCAACATGGACGGCTTCAGCGTGGGCGAGCCCTGGAACCACCGCGCCATCATGGACGGCATTGGCGTGTCAGCGGCCACCTCACAAGACGTCTGGAAAGACCACCCCGAGAAGGTGCTGGGCACCACGTCGGAGTTCGTCAAGAAAAACCCCAACACGGCCCGCGCCGTGACCATGGCCATTCTGGAAGCCAGCCGCTGGATTGACGCCAGCCTGCAAAACAAGCTGAAGATGGCCGAAACCGTGGCGCAAAAGTCTTACATCAACACCAGCGTCGACGCCATCAACCAGCGCATTCTGGGCCGCTACCAAAACGGCATGGGCAAGACCTGGGACGACCCCAACCACATGAAGTTCTTCAACGACGGTGCGGTCAACTTCCCCTACCTGTCAGACGGCATGTGGTTCCTGACCCAGCACAAGCGCTGGGGCTTGCTGGATGCTCACCCTGACTACCTCAAGGTGGCCAAGGAGATCAACCAGATTGACCTCTACAAACAAGCCGCCTCGGCCCTGAAGATCAACATCCCCAAAGACGTGATGCGCACCTCCACCCTGATGGACGGCGTGGTGTGGGACGGCAAAGACCCGAAAAAGTACGCCGACAGCTTCAAAGTCAAAGCCTGAACGACGCGGGGAGGTGCCCCCTCCCCGCCCAACTTATCCTTTCAAGGAGCACACCATGGTTAGCGCCGTATTTCACTCACCCTTAGGCCCCGCGGCCGAGGGCATTGCGACCCCCAAAGACAACGCCTCCCGCGTGAGCGTGGCAAAAGAGGCCGCCACTGTGGCAGCGTCTGCGCCAGAGCGCACACCCTTTGACTGGCGCGCCCTCGGCATGGCCATGTTGCCCCCACTGTTGGGTTTTGCCTTGCTGGTCGGGGTGTGGGCCTTGGTCAGCGTGGGAACGAACAACAGCATCCCCGGCCCCATCCCCACCTTCAAGCAAGCGGTGATTCTGTTCAGCGATCCGTTCTACAGCAACGGCCCCAATGACCAGGGCGTGGGTTGGAACATTTTGATGTCGCTGCAACGTGTGGCGGTTGGATTTGGGTTGGCGGCACTCGTTGGCATTCCCGCCGGCTTTGTGATTGGCCGCTTTGAATTCATGAGCCGCATGTTCAACCCCTTGATCAGCCTGATGCGCCCGGTCTCGCCATTGGCGTGGTTGCCCATTGGCTTGCTGGTGTTCAAGGGCGCCGACCCGGCCGCCATCTGGACCATTTTCATCTGCTCCATCTGGCCCATGATCATCAACACCGCCGTGGGCGTGCAACGCGTGCCGCAGGACTACATGAATGTGGCCCGTGTGCTGAACCTGTCCGAGTGGAAGATCGTGACCAAGATCCTGTTTCCCTCCGTCTTGCCCTACATGCTGACCGGCGTTCGCCTCGCTGTGGGCACCGCCTGGCTGGTGATCGTTGCGGCTGAAATGCTGACTGGCGGCGTGGGCATTGGCTTCTGGGTCTGGGACGAATGGAACAACCTGAACGTGACCAACATCATCGTGGCCATCTTCGTCATTGGCGTCGTCGGTCTGGTGCTGGAACACGCCCTGATCAAACTCGCTACCGCCTTCACTTTTGAGGAAGTCAAATCATGAACGACAAACTGAACACCCATTTCATTGAGATTGCGGGCGTCGAGCAGACGTTCAAAACCAAGAAGGGACCGTTTTGCGCGCTGCGCGACATTCACCTCACGGTGGCCAAGGGCGAGTTTGTGGCCCTGATCGGGCACTCTGGTTGCGGCAAGTCCACCTTGCTCAACCTCATTGCCGGCCTGACCACACCGACACAAGGCACGCTCCTGTGTGCCAACCGGGAGATTGCCGGGCCGGGCCCCGAGCGCGCGGTGGTGTTTCAGAACCATTCCTTGCTGCCCTGGCTCACCTGCTTTGAGAACATCTACCTGGGGGTGGAGCGTGTGTTCGGCTCCGGCAACCGCACCGGCGCCGTGGCGGAGAGCAAGGCGCAACTGAAAGAACGCACCGATGCGGCCTTGGCGCTGGTGGGCTTGACGCCTGCGGCACACAAACGCCCGGGGGAAATTTCGGGCGGCATGAAGCAGCGCGTTGGCATTGCCCGGGCGTTGGCCATGGAGCCCAAAGTGCTGCTCATGGACGAGCCCTTTGGCGCCTTGGATGCGCTGACCCGTGCCAAGCTGCAAGACGAGTTGCTGGACATCGTCGCCCGCACCCAAAGCACGGTGGTCATGGTGACCCACGATGTGGACGAAGCCGTGTTGTTGTCCGACAAGATCGTGATGATGACCAACGGCCCGGCGGCCACCATTGGCGAGGTGCTGAGCGTGGACCTGCCGCGCCCGCGCAACCGGGTGGCACTGGCCGACAGCGCCCCCTACCAGCACTACCGCAAGGCGGTCATCGACTTTCTGTACACCCGCCAAGCGCACGTTGAAAAGGCGGCCTGAGTCGCTTTCCCAACTTGGTGCGCACCTTTTGGTGCATTGCACCATTGATCAGCCCTTTTGCCCTCTTTGGAGGCACAAAGGGCTTTTTCATGCCCTCAAAACTGGCACGGTTTTCGCACTATCCCGGTGAGAAGACTTGTTTGTTTACAGAGGACTTGCACCATGGCAGGATTTAAGACGTTTTTAAAAAGTGGCCATGCGCCGACGCTGTTTGCAGCGTTTTTGTACTTTGACTTTTGTTTCGCCGTCTGGGTCTTGAACGGGGCCATGGCGCCCTTCATTTCAGAGACGTTTAACCTCACGGCGGCCCAAAAGGGTTTCATGATCTCGGTGCCCATTCTGGCCGGCGCGTTCATGCGGTTTCCGCTGGGCATTTTGGCGCAGTACATTGGCCGCAAAAATGCCGCGCTGGTGGAGATGAGCATGGTCATGGGCGCATTGGCTTTTGGCTACTTTTTTATCAGCTCTTACAACGACGTGATCGCCATGGGCGTGTTGTTGGGTATTGCGGGCGCCAGTTTTGGCGTGGCCTTGTCGTTGGGCAGTGGCTCGTTCCCCCCAAAGTACAAAGGTTTGGCCATGGGCATTGCCGGTGCCGGCAATTCCGGCACGGTGCTGGCCGTGCTGTTTGCCCCCCCGTTGGCGGTGGCCTACGGCTGGCAAACCGTGTATGGCCTGGCGGGCTTGTGCATGCTGGTGCCGTTTGCCGTGATGGTCATCTTTGCGAAGGAACCGCAAGACAGCGCCCATCAAACCTTTCGCGAGCACATTGCTTGCCTGTTTGAGAAAGACGGTTGGGCCTTCAGCCTGATTTACGCCGTCACCTTCGGGGGCTTCATTGGTCTGGCCAGCTTTTTGCCCACCTACTTTCATGACCAGTTTGGCGTGAGCAAGGTCGAAGCCGGCCAGCTCACCATGCTGGCGGCGGTCATGGGGTCTGCCGTGCGTGTGGTGGGAGGTTATTTGTCAGACCGCGTGGGCGGCATCACCACCTTGAGTGGTGTTCTGCTCATGATTTCCGCCACATTGGTACTGTGCGGCCTGGCCGGCGCTTCGCTGCCCTTGACCACGCTCTTGTTCATGCTGTGCTTTGCCGCCCTGGGTGCGGGCAACGGGGCGCTGTTTCAATTGGTGCCATTGCGTTGGCCGCTGGCCACGGCGGTGGCGGGCTCAATGATTGGCGAGATTGGCGCCGTGGGCGGCAGCTTCATTCCATTGGCCATGGGCTTGTCCAAGGAGTACACCGGCACGTACCTGTGGGGCTTCGTCGCTTTTGCGGTTTGCGCCCTGCTGCTGTTGGCCATGCTGCGCAAGATGCAGGTCCGCTGGACCCGCACCTGGGCCGAAAAAGGCGGTCGTGCCCGTGTGCACGCCCCTGATGCCAAAGCGCCTCGCTCCGCCAAGCCAGTCAGGGCCCGCTAAAGCCGCTACTTGGCAGACCTAAAAAAGGAGGCCTCGGCCTCCTTTTTTAGGGCGGGTTCAAGCCACCGGCTTCCCGAACCCTTGACTGAACAAAGTGCCTCAGCACACTGCGAAGCTTGGCCGGGCGAACCGGCTTTTGCAGTAACACCAACCCTGACTCGGCCGCACTGCGTTTGACACCGTCATCCATGTCGCCACTCACCAAACAAGCCGCCACATTTCCCCTCACGGCTTCGCGCAGCAGACGCACGGTGTCAATGCCGTTATGTAGGCCGGGCAAGCGATAGTCGCTGATGATGAAATCCGGTCTCGCGCCCTGCCGTATCAGCAGGCCCGCCAGGTGGGCATCCCGGGCCAATCTCACTTTGCAGCCCCAGGTCACTAGCAAGCCCTCCAGGGCCGCGCCGCTCAACAAGTCATCCTCAACCACGAGCACTTGCAAGCCGGTCAACTCTTCTGCAGCCAGTACATCGGCCGGCAAAGGCGCTCGCGGGGTTGGGCGGGTAGCCGCCACAGGCACCGTCAATGAAAAACGTGTGCCCCGCCCGAGTTGTGAGCGCATGGTTAACGGGTGGTTCAGCAAGCGGCAAGATCGCTCAACAATGCTCAGGCCCAAGCCAATGCCCTTGCTGCGGTCCCGCTCCGGATTCTCCACTTGAAAGAACTCGGAAAAAACACTCTCCTGGTGCTCCGGCGCGATCCCGATGCCACTGTCCCATACCTCAATGCGGACAACGTCCCGGTTTCGGGTCGGGCGGCAAGCCACCAGCACACTGCCTTCACGGGTGTACTGCAAAGCGTTGCTGATCAGATTCAACAGCACCCGGTGCAAGACGCCAGGATCACTTTGAACCCAAACCGGCGACGCGCGCAGATGCAGGCGCACCCCTTTGGCCGCCGCCTGGCTGGAAAAACCGATGCGCAGTTGCTCAAAGACTCGCTCAATCGGAAATGCGCTGGTCGTGACCTGCATGGACGGTGCATCCAGGCGCGAGTAGTCAAAAAAATCGTCCAACATCTGCTGAAGACCCCGCACTGAGGCGTCAACGCCCGTGACCAGCGCTTGCGTTCGGGTGTCGTGCGGCAACTGGGAAAGACGCGCCACAAACAATCCCAAGGCGTGCGCGGGTTGGCGCAAATCATGGCTGGCAGCCGCCAAGAAACGTGATTTGGCCACCACCGCCGCCTCGGCTTGTCGCTTGCCTTCGCGAAGTTGTGCTTCATGGCGGGTACGGATGTGATTGAACCCCGCAGACACCACGATATAGAACCCGAACGACAGCAAAAAATGCGTGGTCACCACTGGGGAGTAGTGCTGAACAAAGGCCAGAGAGGGGGCGACCCCAATCATGTACACACACGCCAATGTAAAAAAACTCAAGCTGTACAGCCACCCCTGCTTTTGAGTTTTCAAGAAGAAGGACAGAAACGGGACGGTAAAGACCCAAAAAAGGCCTGTGCCTTGTGTGCCGTCCAAAACGATCAGAGCGGCAAAGCCCACCATGGCAGCCAGCAAAATCAGCGTTTCGGACACCTCAATCTGCGCCTCGATGCGACTGACCATGGCGGCGGGCACGAGGAGGAAGCAGACGATCGCAAGCTCCAACACGCCCAAGGCCATCGTGTCTGCAATCACCATGTTGAAGAATGAAAACAGGGTGCAAATCACGATGCCGATTGACGTGGCCATGCGCACGCGACGAACCCGTTCGCCCACACCATTCAAAGTGACAGAGGGCGGGGAAAACCAGTCGCGCAGGCCGCCAGCCACGCGCTTCACCAAGGCGAGCGAACTCACACGAAAGGCATGCACCGATGGCGCAGAGGCGCGCCAACTTTTCTTCCTGAGGGGCTTTTCATCTCGTGTTGCATCCCTAATCTTTTTTACTTACTGGGTGGTTTGAACCGCATGGACGCTCAATTCGGCAAGAGAGGTCATCGATAAGCCGGCGCATCGTACCAAAACAGGGCGCCATGGCATTGATATCGATCACAAGGTCGAGACACCTATGCGTCCTTGACGCAGTGACACCCCTGTTTTCGCCACCTCATCGATCAAAGGCCGAGCTTGATGCCGATCTGTTTGATGTGCTGACCATCCATGGCGCGCACGCTGAGCTCGGCTTCACCCAGAGTGGCGCTGTCGCCCTCCACCGGGGGGCGGTCAAGCTCTTTGAGCAGCCAGCGGCCTGCACTTTCGTCGGACTCGCCAGGCACGGGCAGCCCATAAAACGTGCAAAGGTCCATCATGGGGGTGGCCGCGTCGATCACGAAATCACCATACACCTGCCGTGCTTGCGCCATGTCACCCTGGTCTGGCAGGGTCACCCCCAGGCGCCGTGCGCTCCAGGCAATGGTGGAGCCCTGCAACAGCAGCGACGTGATCACCACGACAAACGCCACATTGAAAAACGTGTGGGAGCCCGGCACCCCCGCCATCACCGGAAACACGGCCAGGACAATTGGCACAGCGCCGCGCAACCCCACCCACGAGACGAAGGCAATTTCGTTGTTGGCGAAGCGCATGGGCTTCAGGCACAGCCAAACCGACAGCGGTCGCGCGACCAGCATCAAGACCAGCGAAACGCCCAATGCCGGCCACAGGGTGCGCAGCAGTTCGCTTGGCGTCACCAGCAAACCCAGCAACAAAAACATGCCTGCCTGCGACAGCCAGGCGTAGCCGTCCATGGCGGACAGCGCCGGGCGCACCTGCTTGCGTGCCCGGTTACCAGCGATCACCCCCATGGCGTACACCGCCAAGAACCCGGAGCCGCCCAGCCAGGTGGTGCCCGCGTAAACAGCCAAACCGCCTGAGACGATCAACAGCGCTCGTATTCCTCCTCCGCCATCCGGGCCGCGCCCCAGCCGAATGAGCAACCCCGCCAACCCGAAACCACTCATCAAACCCAGCACAGCGCCCCAGCCCAGTTGCTGCAGCAGCGCTATCAGCAGTCCCGCCCAGTCAATATCAGGGCCCGACATGGGGGCCGCGACTGCCCCCAGGGCAATACCAATCAAGCTCAGGGTCAAGAAAACCGCCATCGGATCGTTCATGCCTGACTCGATTTCCAAGGTGGCCGCCACCCGCTCATTGAGCCTCACGCCCGACGACTTCAAGAGCGAAAACACCGCGGCCGCGTCGGTAGAGCCGACGATGGCACCCACCAGCAGCGCCAGAGGCCAATCCAGGAAGAGCAGAAAGTGCGCGGCCACCGCCGTGAGACCGGTGCACACCACGACACCCACTGTGGCCAGCCACAGCGCGGGTCTCAAGCCGGTGCGAAAGGTGGTGAACTCGGTGCGCAGGCCGCCGTCGAGCAGAATCACCGCCAGCGCCACGTTGCCAACCCAAAAGCTGAGTTTGAAGTCGTCAAACCTCACGCCACCAGGGCCATCCACCCCTGCCAGCGTGCCCACCACCAAAAAAACCAGCAGGAAGGAAAACCCAGCGCGGGCTGAAATCACGCCAGCGAGCACACTGAAAAAAATCAATGACGCAGCGGCAAGCAGCGGCAGGGCGAGGAAATCGAGCGAGAGAGACATACGTTGACAGTATCAGGAAGCGTGCCAAGTCGTGAATCGCGCGCGTAATAAGCACAAGCGAGAACCTGTCGTTGAAATTAGTGGTGCTTTCACACGGCGCCCATTCAATTTGAACGGTGAAGGCCCGATCAGTTCGCCCGCCTTGCCCCGAGGTTCAATCCAACGCGACCATTTTCGCTGACGCCCTTCGGGTGTAGCCCTTGCGTGGCCGAACGGTGATCAAGGCAGACGCAGCCCAACCACCTACAACTCGTAGTCACGTTCCACTTTGGCGATGCGGGTCTTGAAGGCGCTGTACCACTTTTGATGACCCAGCGCCTGCGCCTGCAGGTGCTCAGCCTGCGCCTTCCACTGTTTGATGGAAGCCAGGTCTCTCCAGTAAGACACGGTGATACCCACGCCGTCGCGGGCCGACTCCGCCCCTAAAAAGCCGGGCTGATCGGCCACCAATGCCATCATGCGCGCCGACATGGCGTCATAGCCGTCGTCACCCTCGGTGCGAAGCGACGTGAAGATGACCGCGTAGTAGGGCGGGGCAGGTGTATTGGCGATGGACGACATAAAACTCCTTCAAACGCTAAAACAGGCTTTGGGAAACTTGGGCCCAGCCTTTCACACCCAGGCAGGCTCCTCAGCTCGGGTGGCTTGAGCCTGCATGGTATCGGTCTGTGCCGCTGGGGGCCGGGTCAGGTGGCGCATCATGCTGCGCAACTTGGCGGGGCGAACCGGTTTGGGCAGCAAAACCAGCCCCGCCTCGGTGGCGGCTTGACGCACCGCCTCGTCCCTGTCGCCGCTGACCACACAGGCGGGAATGGGGGCACCGGCCAGTTGGTTCAGCTTCAACACCGTTTCAACGCCGTTGCAGTCGCCAGGCAAGCGAAAGTCGCTCACGATGAAATCAGGTCGCATGCCTTGCTCCCAATAGGCCAACGCCCCGGCCGCATCGCCCGCCAAGGTCACCTGGCAGCCCCAAGTGGTCAGCAAGCCTTTCATGGCCCCACCACCCAGCGCATCATCCTCAATCACCAACACGCGCAGGCCCGACCATGCGGCCAAGTCTGGCGTCACCACCGGTGCGCTGGCTGGGGCGACCGCAGGCGCAGGAACCCAGGGCACGTCCACAACAAAGCGGCTGCCTCGTCCCGGCCGGGAAGTGAGACTGATGCGGTGGTTCAGCAACTGGCAAGAGCGCTGAACAATGCTCAGCCCCAGGCCAATGCCTTTGCGCCGATCGCGCTCGGGGTTCATCACCTGGAAAAATTCTGAAAAAATCGACTCATGGTGCTCAGGCGCAATGCCGATGCCGCTGTCCCACACCTCAATACGCAAGACGGAACGCTTGGCGTCCACCCGGCAGGCGAGCAGCACAGACCCTTGAGCGGTGTACTGAATGGCGTTGCCAACCAGATTCAACAGCACGCGGTGCAACACCACGGGATCGCTCTGCACCCAGTGACGCGATGGCCGGACGCGAAGGCGCAATCCTTTTTGCGCCGCCTGCGGGCCAAAGCCGGCCTCCAGACGCTCCAGCACACGGGTCATTGGAAATGGGCTGGTGTGCGGCAACTCCGCGTGGGTGTCCAGGCGCGTGTAGTCAAAGAAGTCATCCAGCATTTGCTGCAGACCGCGCACGGCTTGATCCACACCGTCCACCATCTGACGGGTCTCCGTGTCGTGCTTCAGTTGGGTGAGTCGTCCCACAAACAAGCCCAAGGCATGCGCGGGTTGGCGAAGGTCGTGGCTGGCGGCGGCCAGAAAGCGAGACTTGGCCAAGGCCACTGCCTCGGCCTGCTGGCGCCCTTTCGTTAAGGCGCCCTCAAAACGCACCCGGTGGCGATTGAACCCCGCTGCGACCAGGGTGTAGAGAAAAAATGCGGTCAAAAAACGGCTGACCACCACTGGCGTGTGGGGGTAATCGAAGGTGACGAGGGGCGCCACAACGATCAGGTAAACGCCTGACAGCCCCAGAAACGCCAGGCTGGCAATCCAACCCGTGCGCTGGTTCTTGATGAAGAAAATCAGGAACGGGAGGATAAAAATCCAGTAGATGCCGGTGCCCTCTATGGCGCCAAACACCAGGAGCGCTCCAAACACCATGGACACGCCGAGCAGAAGTAAGTTCTGTGCCAGCGCCACCCGGCTGGCATGACGTGCGAAAAAGGCCCCGGGCAATAGCAGGAACAGGGCAGCCGCCAATTCAGCCACGCCAAGCCCCACCATGTTTTCAACAAAGATGTTGAAAAACCCAAAGGGAAAGACGATGCCTACGGCCAGCGCCAGACCCGTGCGCGCATGGCGCACCGGCTCGGGCAACTCTTCTCCATTGGGCGGCGCGGGGGCCCACCATTGCAGCAGCCTGTCGACTCTTTCCCCCCAGCCACGGACCACAGTCATAGGCCGCATGCTGGCCACAATGGCCCCCACACGGTGGTCGGTCGGTCAATAGACATGAAATTACCTTTGGCGCTAATTGATTTTTTTGAGCGCTGAGCATAGTCGCAAACAAAGACATCTCGTTACATTGCGACGACTGAATGCGCAAGGCCACTGTTTTCCGTTGCGGCCTTCAAACCCAGTCAGATGCTATCAAATAAGTAGCGTACCGCCCTTTAAATACGGGCGCTAACCGTCACTTTGGCAAGAAAATGACCCAATACACCAGCAGCAGGTTGAACAGCACCGAGACCCCCAGTGCGATCTTCCACAAGGCGGTTGGATCGCTCGCAATCAGCGGCGTGGCACTCGGGGCCCCCAAGGGGCGCGAGGCACCGCGCTCTAGCGCCAGCAGAAACTCTTCAGCGGTCTCAAAGCGCTGGCGTTTGTCACGCGACACGGCTTTGAGCAAGACGTGGTCGAGCCAGATCGGGATTTCCGGGTTGTGGCGACTGGGTGGCGTGGGGTCGCGGTAGTAGCGCCCCACCTGGTAGGCCATGACTTCGCCATAGGGCAGGTGCCGCGTAAGCACCTGGTACAAGGTCACGCCCAGGGCAAACAAGTCACTTTGCGCGTCCGGCGATTCCTTTTCAGCATCGGTGGCTCCGGCTTTCAGTGAATAGCCCCATTGCTCCGGGTTGACGTAACTGGGCGTGCCAGCGTGCAGTTGGCGCATGGAGGCGGGCTCCCGACCGCTCAGCGCCACGCCCAAATCCAGCACGCGCAGCACGCCGTCGCTGCCCTGATGCAGATTGGCGGGTTTGATGTCGCGGTGAATCACGCCTTGGCGGTGCAAACGCCCCAGCGCCTTCAAGGCCTGCACGCCAGTGCTCAGCACTTGCGCCACACCCGGCTTCAGCTTGTGATCGAGTTGCTGTTGCAAGGTCTCACCCGCATGCCAGTCGTACAGCACATACAGAAAATTGCGGGCCAGACCCGCAGGATGCTCAGCGTGCACCCGCACCAGGTTGTCTGCGGCGCGAGAACCCTGCATGCGCGCCGCCCAACCAGGCCTCGTGCGCCAGCATGGCGCGCTCGTCCGGGTCGTGGGCGCGGTCCGGGTGCAGGGTTTTCAGCGCATACAGTTTTTTGCTGGCCGGATCACGCACCTGGTAGAGCACGTTGATGCCGCTGTCGGCCACCCGCATGGTGACCACCAAGCCGTCCAACACCTCACCCACCGTCATCAATTGGGGCACGGTCAGCGTTTGCGCCATGCGGTCTTGGTCTTGCAGCGTGGCTTCCAGCAAGCCTTTGACCCGCACCACCAGCGCACTCACGTTGTCGTCGCTGCCCGCCTTCAACGCCGCATCCACCAAGGCCGCGCTGGCGTCCTGGGCGCTGGTGCCTGCCACCATGTCGGCCAGCCGGCGCTGCGCCACCTTGCCATGCACGCCGTCAGTCAGCAGCACAAACACGTCGCCCACCGCCAGGTCGCCTTGCACATAGTCCACCACCAGTTGGTCTTCCACCCCCACCGCCCGCAACAACTGGTGCTGAAAATCGGGGTGATTGACCACATGGTCGTGCGTCATCTGCACCGTCTCGCCATCGCGCAGCAGGTAGGCGCGGGAGTCTCCCACATGGGCCAGTGCGTAAGACTGGCCCCGCAGCACCAAAGCGGTGAGCGTGGTCATGCCCATGACGGGTTGGCGGCGCTGGTTAACGCCTGACAGCCAACTGTTTTGGGCGGAGATGATGCGGTCCAGCGCCACCGTGGCGTCCCAGGTGGCGGGCGTGCCGTAGTAATCACGCAGCAGGCTGATGACCGTCGTCTGCGCCGCCTCACGCCCCTTGCCCCCGGTACTGACTCCATCGGCCATGGCGGCAATCGCCCCCATGTCTTCGCTGCCCGGCTCGGGCAACATGGCGCCGCAAAAGTCTTCGTTGACGTCTTTCAGACCCGCACGCGAGGTAAAGCCAATGTCTAGTTCAAATGCCATGCACCAATACCCACGTTAAACACGCCCAAAATTGGTGCATTCACCACCACAGGGCTCACCCGACCAGCATCTGCATGCTGCGCTCGTAGTGGCCTGACAGCTGCTCAAACAGTTCCAGCAACTCATCACTGGCCTGCGCCACACGTTCTTGGCCGCCTGGCTGGTGCGCTTCAGCCGCACCGGCCAGCAACTGCAACCAGCCTTTGCCGGCGGCCTCCAAGGCGTTGCGAATCTCCGGGGTACTCAGGGGAATGGAGTTGAGGTACTGCAAAGACTGCTCGAAACCGGTGCGCGCCGCCGCCATGCCCGATTCGCAGCGCAACCTTACATCCGCCCCACCCAGCACCTGAAGCAAAGCGTATTTGGCAAAGCGCTGAGACAACATGCGCTGGCGCCCCGCCACGTTCAACACCTGCAAAGGCGACACGGAGCCCGCGTTTTCCAAGCTGCTCGTCAGGCGCTCGGCCTCTTGCAGCAGGCGCTCCGCCAGTTCGTCCACATAGGTCATCTGGTCGGCCCGGGGCGTGGCCTGAAGCGCCGACTTGAGGCGGGCCCAGGTCAGCAACACCTGCGCCTGCAAGTCGCCATAGGTGGGTTTGGACAGTGTTTTCCCCAAATGCACCAAGGTGCCATCAATGCGCAGCGTGGCCTCTTTCAGCCGCTGCTGCTGGGCTGGTGCATCAATGCCAGCCAATTGGAGCAACACCAGCTTGATGATTTGCTGCGACAACATGCGCAGCTGCCCCGCCCGGTTCACCGACTCGGCAAACCGCGCCGACTGAATGATCTGCTGGGACACCTGGCCCAAGCGCTGGTGGCTGTGCATGGAGGCGGTGCGCAGAATCTGGAACGCGTCGTCGTCTGACACTTGGCGAGCCCGCATGAGGATGCCCTTGGCGCGGTCCACCATTTTTCGCTCTTCAAAGCGGCTGGTGATGTCGCGCAACTCATTGCGCAAGCCCTGCTCATGGCGAAAACGCGCCAGCGCCATCTGGGCCAGATAGCGCAAGCGCTGGGGCGCATAGCTGTTCACCACATAAGCGTGAATGTCGGACTGCACGGCACGAACAATGTGCTCGGCATCGCTGTCATGGGTGAACACGATCACCGGGCGGGGCGATATCTCGGCAATGCTTTGGGTGGCTTTGAACAACGAATCATCCGGCAACGCGTCTTCAATGACGACAAGGTCTGGGGCGTGCTGCACCACGTCGCGCACAAAGTGTTGGCGCTCAACCGTGACGCAAATCACATGGATGCCGGCCGACTCCAGGTCGAAGGCCAACGTAGAGCCCGGACTGCCATTCAGATGTACCAACGCGCTGGTCATAAAAACCCATGTCAAAAAGGATGAACAAGGTGTACCACAAGCAATTCGCGCGCCACCAGCTGCATCGTGGTGCCTCCATGCACCGAAATTGACAGCCACTGCTGGCACGGCCCTTGCTTGGTCAAGTTCGGGCGTGACGATGCGCCCTGCCTGAGCCAAAGCGCCCCAGGTTCGACGCACAACGACGTGCGTCATGTTTTTGAGAGCTAAAGCCGACTGTGCGTCCAAAGCGGGCGGCAGCTTCGACGGATCCGTTTTCTCAACCCCATTTGGTGCGCAGGCTCTAGCGACTGCCCTGCCCGCCAACGAATCGCAACTGGAGTAGCACGATGAAAAAATCGAAATTGGTCATGATTGGCAATGGCATGGCAGGTGTCCGCACGCTGGAGGAACTCCTCAAGGTGGCGCCCGACCTGTATGACATCACGGTGTTTGGCGCTGAGCCCCACCCCAACTACAACCGCATTTTGCTCAGCCCGGTGCTCGCCGGTGAGCAAACGCTGGACGAGATCGTGCTTAACAGCTGGGAGTGGTACACGGACAACCACATCACCCTGCACGCTGGCAAAAAAGTGGTGTCGGTGGACCGGGTGAATCGCATCGTGCGTTCTGAGGACGGCACCGAGGCCGCATACGACCGCTTGCTGATGTGCACCGGCTCCAACCCCTTCATCCTGCCCCTGCCCGGCAAAGACCTGGAAGGCGTGATTGCCTACCGCGACATCGCCGACACCAACGCCATGATCGACGCGGCCACCAAATACAAAAACGCCGTGGTCATCGGCGGCGGGTTGCTCGGTCTGGAAGCGGCCAATGGCCTGATGCTGCGCGGCATGGATGTGAGCGTGGTGCATGTGCAAAACACCCTGATGGAGCGCCAACTCGACAGCGTGGCGGGCAAGCTGCTGCAAAAGTCACTGGAGAGCCGGGGCCTGAAGTTTCTGATGGGTGCGCAAACCCAGGCGCTGGTCGGCGGCGGGGGTGAAAACGGCCAGCGTGTCACGTCCATCCAGTTCAAAGACGGCACCGAGGTGCTGGCTGACTTGGTGGTGATGGCCGTGGGCATTCGCCCCAACACCGAGCTGGCCGAGAAGATTCGCCTGCACTGCAACAAAGGCATCGTGGTGAACGACACCATGCAGACCATCACCGACGCCCGCATTTACTCCGTGGGCGAATGCGCCGCCCACCGGGGCATTGCCTACGGCCTGGTCGCGCCCCTGTTTGAGCAGGCCAAAGTGGCGGCCAACCACCTGGCGCAGTTTGGCATTGGCCGCTACCAGGGCTCACTCACGTCCACCAAGCTGAAAGTCACCGGCATTGACCTGTTCAGCGCCGGCGAATTCATGGGCGGCGAAGGCACCGAAGAGATCGTGATGAGCGACCCGTTTGGCGGCGTTTACAAAAAACTGGTGCTCAAAGACGACAAGCTGATTGGCGCCTGCCTGTATGGCGACACGGTGGACGGCAGCTACTACTTCAAGCTGCTGCGCGATGGCCGCAGCGTGAGCGACATCCGTGACAAGCTGATGTTTGGCGAAAGCAATATTGGCGACACCGGCCACGAGGGCCACAACAAGGCCGCCACCATGCCGGACGACGCCGAAGTGTGCGGCTGCAACGGCGTGACCAAGGGCACCATCTGCAAAGCCATTCGCGAAAAAGGCTTGTTCACGCTGGACGAGGTCAAAAAGCACACCAAAGCCAGCGCTTCGTGCGGCTCATGCACCGGTTTGGTGGAACAGATTCTGATGTTCACCGCCGGCGGTGACTACTCCGCCACGCCCAAGACCAAGGCCATGTGCGGCTGTACCGACCATGGCCACCAGGCCGTGCGTGAAGCCATTGTCAAGAACAAGCTGCTCACCATTGCCGGGGTTTACAGCTTCATGGAGTGGCGCACGCCCAATGGCTGCGCCTCTTGCCGCCCAGCCATCAACTACTACCTGATCAGCAGCTGGCCCAAAGAAGCCAAGGACGACCCACAAAGCCGCTACATCAACGAGCGCAGCCACGCCAACATCCAGAAAGATGGCACCTACTCGGTTATTCCACGCATGTGGGGCGGAGAAACCACTGCCAGCGAGCTGCGCCGCATTGCCGATGCGGTGGACAAGTACAAAATTCCGACCGTCAAAGTCACGGGCGGCCAGCGCATTGACTTGCTGGGCGTCAAAAAAGAAGACCTGGTCAACGTCTGGAAAGACATTGGCATGCCCAGCGGCCACGCTTACGCCAAGGCGCTGCGCACGGTCAAGACCTGCGTGGGCAGCGAATGGTGCCGCATGGGCACCCAAGACAGCACCCAGATGGGCAAGGACATGGAGCGCGCCATGTGGCGCATGTACGCCCCGCACAAGGTCAAATTTGCGGTGTCGGGCTGCCCGCGCAACTGTGCGGAGTCCGGCATCAAAGACGTCGGCATCATTGGCGTGGACAGCGGTTGGGAGATGTACATCGGCGGCAACGGCGGCATCAAAACCGAGGTGGCGCACTTTTTGGTGAAGCTCAAAACCTCAGAAGAGGTGCTGGAATACACCGGCGCGTTTTGTGAGCTGTACCGCCAAGAAGGCTGGTACCTGGAGCGCACCGTGCACTACGTGAACCGTGTGGGTCTGGCCTACATCAAGGAAAAAATTCTGGACGACGAAGCCGGGCGCAAAGCACTGTGGGCCCGCCTGCAATTCAGCCTTGATGGCGAGCCTGATCCCTGGTTTGACCACAAGGAAGCGGCCGTTGACACCCGCCAGTTCGACGCCATCGGGACCTGACCCGCGTTCACCACCCCGGCTTGACTCCAACATGAAACGCAGACACCTCGTCACCGCCGCCTGCGCGGCGCCGCTCCTTGCCCTGGGTGCGTGGCCGTTGCACGCGCAGGTACGAGACCTGAGCGACGCCATCAACAAAGCCGGGCGCCAACGGGCCTTGAGCCAGCGCATGAGCAAAGCCTGGCTGGCCCTGTTGGAGGGCGTGGAGAGTTCAAGTGCGCAACTGGTGTTGAACAAGTCAATGGCCTTGTTTGAGCGCCAGTTGACCGAACTGAAGAACTTTGCCCCCGCGCCAGAGATCAGGGCCACCTACGACCAAATGGAAACCGCGTGGACCGAGTACAAAAGCATTCTGGTGGGGGCAACGCCTGCCCGCACCGCCGCCGATGCCTTGTTGACCCTGGACGGCAAAGTGCTGGCACTGGCCCAGCAGGGCACGGCGCAGTACGAAGCGGTGCTCGGCCAGCCCTTGGGCAAGCTCGTGAACATGGCGGGGCGCCAACGCATGCTGAGCCAGCGCATGGCCAAGTTTTACCTGGCCGCCCAACTGCCTGTGGAGGCTGGCAATGCAGTGGCGCAAATCAATGCGGCCCGCAGCGAATTCATCAATGCCATGACCACCTTGCGCAACGCACCCGAAGCCACCCCTCGCATCAAGGACGAGCTAAAACTGGCCGACGCGCAATGGCTGTTTTTTGACACCGCGCTGAAAAACATGAACCAGGGCGCGGCGTCCGACAAAGCTTTGTCTGACGTCTTTGTCACCAGCGAAAACCTGTTGTCCGTGATGGACAGCGTGACCGGACTGTATTCGTCCCTCAAAACCTGATTATTAACAAAAACCTGCTCCCGCGCTTATTAAATAAGCGGGAGCAGCTATCAAAGGAATAGCAAAATGACCGAATGGACCCTGATCTGCCCCGTTGAAGACATCCCTGTACTGGGCGCCCGCCGCGTGGCCCGCGCCCAAGGGCTGGAAGTGGCCGTGTTCCGCAACGACGCCGGTGAGGTGTTTGCCCTGCTTGACCGCTGCCCGCACAAAGGCGGCCAGTTGTCGCAGGGCATTGTGTTTGGCACCAGCGTGGCCTGCCCCATGCACAACTGGACCATTGGCCTGTGCAGCGGACAAGCCAGCGCGCCGGACGAAGGCTGCACGCCCAAATTCGAGGTCAAGGTTGAAGACGGCAAGGTCTACCTGCTGGCGGCTGAGTTGGCCCACCATGCCGTTGATCAGACCCGCCCGATGGCCGGCCCCGCTGCCCGCACCACCTGCGCTTGATAGAGTAGGACCGTCCATGACTGACACGCGATCCACCTGCCCCTACTGCGGCGTCGGCTGCGGCGTCATCATCGAATCCACCGGCAACCAGATCACCGGTGTGCGCGGCGACCCCGACCACCCCGCCAACCTGGGCCGCCTGTGCTCCAAAGGCTCCACGTTGGCGCTCACCGCCAGCGCCGACATCACCCGCCAAACCCGCTTGCTGCAGCCGCTGCAACGCCTGAGTCGCACCGCATCGCCCACCCCCATGACATGGGACAGCGCACTGGACTTGGCCGGCGACCAGTTTGCCCGCGTGATTCGCGAGCATGGCCCTGACGCCGTGGGCTTCTACATCTCCGGCCAACTGCTGACCGAGGACTATTACGTCTTCAACAAGCTGGCCAAGGGCCTGATTGGCACCAACAACATCGACAGCAATTCGCGCCTGTGCATGAGCAGCGCGGTGGCGGGCTACAAGCAAACCCTGGGCGCCGACGCCCCACCCGCTTGTTATGACGATGTGAACCACGCCGGCACCATCTTCATCGTGGGGGCCAACCCGGCCTTTGCCCACCCCATTCTGTTTCGCCGCATTGAAGACGCCAAAAAGGCCAACCCCAGCCTGAAAGTGATCGTCTGCGACCCCCGTCGCACCGATACGGCCGAACTGGCCGACCTGTTTCTGCCCATCCAGCCCGGCACCGACGTGATGCTGTTCAACGGCATGCTGCACCTGATGCTGTGGGAAGGCTGGACCGATGCGGCCTATATTGCCAAGCACACGCAGGGCTTTGAAGCGCTCAAAGCCCTGGTGCGTGACTGCACGCCCGACCTCGTGGCCGAGACATGCGGCATCACCAAAGACGCGTTGTTGCAAGCGGCCCGCCTGTTTGCCGGTGTTGGCGCCGAGCCCAGCGCGCCGCGCACGCCCACGCTGAGCCTGTACTGCCAGGGCCTGAACCAGTCCAGCAGCGGCACCGCCAAAAATGCGGCACTGATCAACCTGCACCTGGCCACCGGCCAAATTGGCAAGGCCGGCGCCGGCCCGTTTTCACTCACCGGCCAGCCCAACGCCATGGGCGGACGCGAAGTGGGCGGCATGGCCAACCTGTTGTCCGGACATCGCGATTTGGCCAACCCCGCGCACCGGGCCGAAGTCGCCGCGCTGTGGGGCGTGGCCGACGTGCCTGCCACGCCAGGCAAGACCGCGGTTGAGATGTTTCAAGCCGCCGCCGATGGTGAAATCAAGGCGCTGTGGATTGCCTGCACCAACCCCGCGCAAAGCATGCCCGATCAAGCCACCGTGCGCCGGGCGCTGGAGCGCGCGGAATTCGTCGTGGTGCAAGAGGCGTTTTCAACCACGGCCACGGCCCGTTATGCCGACCTGCTGTTGCCTGCCACCACCTGGGGCGAAAAAGAAGGCACGGTCACCAACAGCGAGCGCTGCATCAGCCGGGTGCGCGCCGCCGTCCGCCCCTCAGGCGAGGCCCGCCACGACTGGCAGATCGCCGTTGAATTCGCCCGGCGCCTGGAAACCAGGCTGCCCGCGCCCTCCCGCCCCGCCACCCTGTTTGACTACGCCAACCCGGAGTCCGTCTGGTTGGAGCACCGTGAAACCACCCGCGGGCGAGACCTGGACATCACCGGGCTCAGCTACGCCGCGCTGGAGCAAAGCCCCCAGCAATGGCCGCTGCGCGAAGGCGAGTCCCAAGGACAAGCCCGGCTGTACCAAGACGCGGTCTTCCCCACACCCGACGGCAAAGCCCGTTTTGTGGCGGCGGCCTACAACCCGGTGGCAGAGCCCCGTGAATCCCGCTACCCGTTTTCACTGACCACCGGCCGCCTGCGCGACCAGTGGCACGGCATGAGCCGCACCGGCACGCTGGGCCGCCTGTTTGGCCATGTGAGTGAACCCGCCATTCAGATGAACCCGCAAGACATGGCGCGCCGGATGCTGGCCGATGGCGACCTGGTCCACGTCACCAGCAAGC
The DNA here is from genome assembly GCA_963781205.1 of uncultured beta proteobacterium. Lineage (GTDB taxonomy): Bacteria > Pseudomonadota > Gammaproteobacteria > Burkholderiales > Burkholderiaceae_C > Rhodoferax. Next base: position 93,386 of record CAWAFG010000029.1, read on the forward strand.
GCGGCTCCATCGTGCTGCCGGCGCAAGGCAGCCCGGACATGGGCATGAGCCAAGTCTTCATTGCCATGCACTGGGGTGACGAATACCTGAGCGGGGTCAGCGCCACAGGGCAAAGGCTGGCGGGCGTTAATGCCCTGACCACCTCCACCTTCTGCCCCACGTCCAAGCAGCCCGAGTTCAAACACTCGGCGGTGAAAGTCTTGAAGGCAGAACTGCCTTGGGAGCTGCTGGCCGTGGCCTGGCTGCCCGCCGGGCGGGTGCTGCAGGCCCAAGCGCAGTTACAAGCCTTGATGGCCCGTTTTCCGTTTGCCAGTTGCGCCCCATTTGCCGGCCAGGCCGATGGCGCGGGTGAGCGCAGTGGCATTCTGTTTCGCGCCGCCGCGCATGAAGCTCCGCCCGACGAGTTGCTGGCCCTCATTGAAGCCCTGCTTGATCTGCATGGCGGCGATGTGCTTCGCTATGCCGACAAAAAGCGCGGCCAGCGCCGCGCCATTCATTTGCGCCACAGCGACCCCGGTGCCCAACTGGAAGGCTTTTTGTTGGCGGGAGACACCAGTGCCCAAAGCTGGATCAAAACCCTGCTGCAAGACCAGTTACCGGCTCACACCTATGGCCGCGCCCTACTGGTGCCCGGCTCCAAGCCGCCGGTGGCGGTGGTCTCGCGCGGCAAGGCCGTGTGCGCGTGCTTTAACGTGACAGACACCGCGATTGAGGCGCACCTGGCGCAAAGCACCGGCTCTGCGCCCGAGCGACTGGCGTCCCTGCAAAGCAGCCTGAAGTGCGGCACCAACTGCGGCTCCTGCGTGCCCCAGTTGCAGCGCATGGTGCGCGCCACGCTGGATGTCGGGCTGCAAAACGCCTGACCAAGAGCCCTGCGCCTGCATAAGCTCATGGGCCCTTGTCATATCAATTCACAGACAATCGACCCATGAGCATCAGTCACTACATCAAGGAAATCGGTCGCGGCAAAGACGGCGCCCGCGCACTCAACCGCGAGCAAGCCGCCGACCTGTTCGGCCAGGTGCTGGACGGCACGGTGACCGACTTCGAGATTGGTGGCTTCTGCCTGGCCATGCGCATCAAGGGCGAAACCGATCAGGAAATGGCCGGCTTCATGGATGCCACCCACGCCCGCCTGCACAAAGTGCCCACCGATGGACGCACCGCCGTGGTGCTGCCCAGCTACAACGGTGCACGCAAGCTCCCCGTCCTCACCCCGCTGCTGGCGCTGTTGCTGGCCCGCGAAGGCCTGCCCGTGGTGATGCACGGCACAGCCACTGAATCGACCCGAATTTCATCACAAAATGTGCTTGAAGCGCTTGGTATACCTGCACAGGCAGCTATTACAACGATAGCACCCGGCAGCGTGCAATTTGTGCCGACCGCCCTGCTCTGCCCCGGGCTGCAGCGCTTGCTCGATGTGCGCCGCGTGGTGGGCCTGCGCAACCCGGCGCACAGCCTGGTCAAGCTGATGAACCCTTGCGACCACCCCGCCGTGGTCATCAGCAGCTACACCCACCCCGAGTACCTGCTGTCCATGACGGCCACGTTTCGGCTGGTGGGGGCAACGGCTTTGCTCCTGCGCGGCACCGAGGGCGAGCCCGTGGCCGACCCGCGCCGCACACCCGCCATGGACGTGTTCTCCCATGGTGAAGTCACCCGCGTACAAGAGCCCCAAGGCGGCTCATTGGCCAGCGTGCCCGGCTTGCCAACACCCGATGTGACCAGCACGGCGCAGTGGATTCAGGCGGTTTTGGCAGGCGACGCCCCCGTGCCGGCCCCGATTGCGCAACAAGTGGCACACATCGTGCATCTAGCTCGTCCATAAGGACGACAACATGACATACCCCACCCCCACTTTTTCCGGACCAGGCCGCTGTACCCTGGTGGGCGCAGGCCCCGGCGATCCGGACCTGCTCACCATCAAAGCCCTGAAAGCCATCCAGGCCGCCACCGTGCTGCTGGTGGACGATCTGGTCAGCGAAGCTATTCAGGCCTTGATCCCCGCCAGCGCCCGCATCATTCATGTGGGCAAACGCGGCGGCTGCCAGTCCACACCACAGGCCTTCATTGAAAAACTGATTCTGATGGCCGTGCGCGAAGGCGAAAACGTGGTGCGTCTCAAAGGCGGCGACCCCTTTGTCTTTGGACGTGGCGGCGAAGAGGTGGAGCATTTGGCCCAAGCCGGCATTCACGTGGAGGTGGTCAACGGCATCACCGCCGGTCTGGCCGCCGTGAGCTCGCTGGGCGTGCCACTCACCCACCGCGAACACGCCCACGGCGTGGTCTTCATCACCGGCCACCCGAAGCCCGGCAGTTCCGGCACTGACTGGCGCGCCCTGGCCGCCACCGCGCACAGCGCCCGCCTCACCCTGGTGATCTACATGGGCGTGAACGGCGTGCAACACATCCAGCAGGAATTACTCACCGGCCTGCCCCCCGGCACCCCCGTGGCCATCATCCAAAACGCGTCGCTGCCAACCCAACGCCACGCCATCACCACGCTGGACTGCCTGCAAGACACCATTCGCGACGCCAAACTCGCCAGTCCCAGCGTGATCGTGGTGGGCGATGTGTTTCAGGGCTTGTTAACGCTGCAGCAATCCAACCCCGCCTCCCAAGCAGCCTACGGCTGAGACTGACCGGGGAGTAGCAGGCCAACGCAGGCCCTGCGTCTAAACTCCCGCCCATGCAAAAATTTGACGTTGTGATCGTGGGTGCTGGCGCTGCCGGCCTGTTTTGCGCCGGGGTGGCCGGTCAGCTGGGGTTGAAGGTGCTGGTGATCGATCACGCGGCCAAGGTGGCCGAGAAAATCCGTATCTCAGGCGGGGGGCGCTGCAACTTCACCAACCGCGACACGGGCCCGACCAATTTCCTGAGCGAAAACCCGCGTTTTTGCCGCTCGGCCTTGTCACGCTACACCCCCGCAGACTTTGTGGCGTTGATGCAAAAGCACCAGATTGCGTTCCACGAAAAGCACAAAGGGCAGCTGTTTTGCGACCACTCGGCCGAAGACATCATCACCATGCTGCTGGCCGAATGCGCCAAAGGCGGCGTGACCCGCTGGCAGCCTTGCGCCGTCAAAAATATCAGGTTTTTGGCCTCTAGCGCTTATGGAACCTGCGCAAGCAGCTATGAAATCGATAGTGACCAGGGCACTGTGCATTGTGGAGCGGTCGTCATTGCCAGTGGCGGCTTGTCCATTCCCAAAATTGGCGCGACCGACTGGGGCTACCGGATCGCCCGCCAGTTCGACATTCCCGTCATCACGCCCCGTCCGGCCCTGGTTCCACTCACCTTTGACGCGGACGCCTGGGCGCCATTTGCGCAGTTGTCCGGCCTGTCTTTGCCCGTCAAAATCTCGACCGGCAGCAAGAAAACCAGCATCACGTTTGCCGAAGACCTGCTCTTCACCCACCGGGGGCTGAGTGGCCCCGGCGTGTTGCAAATATCCAGTTACTGGCAGCCCGACACCCCGATTCGGCTGAACCTGGCGCCCGAGGTGGACATCGCCGAGCACCTGAACGCAGCCAAAGCCACCTCCCGCAAGCTGATTGCCAACGAACTGGCCGGCCTTGTGCCGTCGCGGCTGGCCGACACCTGGGTGGATCAAGGCGCCGCCCTGGGGCACAACTGGGCGCGTCCGGTGAACGAAGCCACCGACAAATCATTGAACGCCCTGGCCGAGCGGCTGAGCCGCTGGGAACTCACCCCCACCGGCACCGAAGGCTACAAAAAAGCCGAGGTGACCGCCGGCGGTGTGGACACCGTGGCGGTGTCTGGCCAAACCATGGAATCCCGCCAAAGCGGTCTGTATTTCATCGGCGAGGTGGTGGATGTGACGGGCTGGTTGGGAGGCTACAACTTTCAGTGGGCCTGGGCCAGTGGCTTCGCGTGTGCCCAAGGACTCGCCGCCAAACTGCTTCCCACCGCTTAAAATAGCGAAGTCCGCTAGGAATCCATCTCGGAAAACGCTATAATCCTAGGCTTTGCTGGCAAACTCCCGCTGCCTGATCAACTTTTAAGCGGGAAAAAATCGCCGAACGCGGCGTGTGGGGCTCGATCTCCCCACGCGACCATCGTCGGCACAATTTGGATCACATTACGTAATGACAACCATCCGTGTAAAAGAAAACGAACCCTTTGACGTCGCCCTTCGCCGCTTCAAGCGCACCATTGAAAAGCTGGGCTTGCTGACTGACTTGCGCGCACGCGAGTTCTATGAAAAGCCAACAGCTGAGCGCAAGCGCAAGAAGGCTGCTGCCGTCAAGCGCAACTACAAGCGCATCCGCGCCATGCAGTTGCCCAAGAAGATGTACTAAAAAGTACGCCTTCACGGCACAAAAAAAGCTCACCGGGGACGCTCAGGTGGGCTTTTTTTACGCCCTCAATTTCCAGAACACACAGCCACAAGGAACACTGCAATGTCACTCAAAGACCAAATCACCGAAGACATGAAAAACGCCATGCGCGCCAAAGACAGCGAGCGCCTGGGCACGATTCGCCTGCTGTTGGCAGCTGCAAAACAAAAGGAAGTGGACGAGCGCGTGGAGATTGATGACCCCATGATGATTGCCATCGTGGACAAGCTCATCAAGCAGCGCAAGGACTCCATTGCCGCCTTCACCCTGGCCGAACGCATGGACCTGGCCGACAAGGAAGCAGCTGAAGTCAAGGTGTTGGAGGTTTACCTGCCCAAGCGAATGAACGCTGTTGAAGTAGCCGAGGCGGTGCAGGCCATCGTCACCCAACTCGGCGCCAGCGGCCCCGGCGACATGGGCAAAGTCATGGGCGCGGTAAAAACCCAACTGGCCGGCAAAGCCGACATGGGCCAGGTCTCAGCGGCCGTCAAGGCCGCACTCGCGGGCTAAGCCGGCGACTACTTCACGCTGACGGTGGCGCTCACCGCCTCAGCGAGGCTCTTGTCCGGCTGGGCGTTATCCACAAAAGTCAGCGATAACTTGTAGTCTCCGGACGGGGGCTGCAGCCAAACTTCGGTTTCGCCGTGGACAAAATCAAATTCCACGGCCTTGCCCCCCGCAAGTGGCAACACCGACAACTTGAAATGGCCTGTGCCCTCAATTTTTTGGGACAGGTGTCCGACATTCAGGTTGGACGCATGAAAGAGAACCCGAAATGGGGATGCCTTTCGCCCCTCCTTCAGCAAAAGCAAAATGGACGGTTTCGTCGCCACAGGGGTTGCCGTCTTGGCCTGCTGCTGAACCACCTTGATTTTGAGCGGCTTGCTATAGACGAAATGTGGCAAATGCTTGTCGTCAGCCAGCAACATTCTCAAGGTGTAATTGCCAGGCGCCAGATTGAGCGCCGCCTCCATTTGCCCTTTGCCAAAGTGAATGTATTGGTCGTTGAAAGGCAGCGGTTGCTTGAAGTCAAGCGGCAGATCACGGTTGATCAACAAATGGTGGTGACCGCTTTTACCACTCGCTGGCTCCTCTATCGGCGCCAGCCCCCAACCTTGAGACAGTCCAAAATGAGCCACGAAAGGCATCTGAATCTCATCACCGTCTTTGAGGTTGGTGAAATACGCTTGGGCCGCACCCGGCTTGACCGCCGCCTGCCAAGGATGCATTCGCACGACTTCGTCATCGGCGATTGCCCCTTGTGCGCACAACAAACCCAGCCCGACCGCCAAAGCCAATCCGCGCACCCCAACCCATTGAACCATTGACATCTTCACCCCTCTCAAGAAGCGCCGACTCAGCAGTAGCGCGAACTTTTCACGGAAAACTAATGCGGTGCCAGCGCTTGACCAGGCAAGGATCAGCTGCCCGCTACCTTCATGCGGTTCACCAAAATGGAGCCCACTGTCTTGGCGCCATAGTTGTAGCTGTCGGCTCCCACGGCTTTGATACCTTTCAACATGGCCTTCATGTTGCCGGCGATCGTGATTTCATGCACAGGAAACGCAATGCAACCATTCTCGACCCAAAAGCCACTGGCGCCACGCGAGTAGTCGCCCGTGACGTAGTTCACGCCACTGCCCATCAACTCGGTCACAAATAACCCAGTTCCGAGCTTTTTCAACATGGCATCCAAATCGTCACCGGCTCGCGTCAAGCGCGATGTCAGCGTCAGGTTGTGTGATCCGCCGGCATTGCCGGTGGTCTTCATGCCGAGCTTGCGCGCCGAATAACTGCTCAAAAAGTACCCCTGTACACAGCCCGCTTCCACCACCTGGCGGGCTTTGACTTTGACACCTTCATCGTCAAAAGGTGAACTGCCTTTGCCGCGCTTCACGAACGGGTCTTCCAGAATGTCGATGTGCTTGGGCAGCACCTGCTTGCCCAATGAATCCAGCAAGAAGGAACTCTTGCGGTACAGCGCACCACCGCTGATGGCTTGCACGAACGAGCCCAGCAAACCGGCCGCCAATGGCGACTCAAACAACACCGGGCATTCAGTGGTGGCAATCTTGCGTGCTTTCAAGCGACTCAGGGCACGCTCAGCCGCGTAGCGCCCCACAGCCTCCGGCGAAGCCAAGTCATCAGCGCAACGCATGGAGCTGTACCAGGCGTCACGTTGCATGTCATTGCCCTTGCCGGCAATCGGCGACACCGACATGCCGTGGCGCGAACTGGCGTAGCCGCCTCGAAAGCCGTTGGTGTGGGCGCTAAAAAAGTGGGACTGCTGGGCCGAGACGCTGGCCCCCTCGCTGTTGGTGATGCGCTTGTCCACGTTCAGTGCGGCCGCCTCGGCCACCAAGGCTATCTGGGCGGCCTGTGCACTGTCAATGGCCCAAGGAAAGAACAAATCCAGATTAGTGCGTTGCTTGGACGGCTGCGCGATGTCTTTGGCATCTGGCAGGGCCGCAAACGGGTCTTCGGCGGTGAAGCGGGCAATGTCGTACGCCGCCTGCACGGTTTGATGAATGGCAGCTTTGGAGAAATCAGAGGTACTGGCATTGCCACGGCGCTTGCCCACGTAAACTGTCACGCCCAGTGACTTGTCACGATTGCGCTCCACGTTCTCCAATTCGCCCTTGCGAACCGAGACACTCAGGCCACAACCCTCTGACGCTTCGGCACCGGCATCGGAGGCTCCGAGCTTTTTGGCATGGGCCAAGGCGGTGTCCACCAAGTCTTCAAAAAATGGGCGGCTGTAGCTAAAGCCGTTGTCTGCGGCGGGCTGGGCGGGGGGCGTGTTGGATTTCTTCATATCGGAGGCTATGATACTTGGCTACGCGCCACCCATGCCGCGCCCCTCTCTCTACTCCCCTACCATGTCACGCAAATTCAAAAAAGGCTATTTCGTTCGCGGTGAATTCGTTGCCGAAGGCAGCGAACGCGATATCGAACTCAAGGCCGAACTCAAAGGCACCGACGACCAGAGTCGAACCGATCTCAAACGCGAAAGCGACGAACTCCAAAAGCTCGGGGAAGATCTGCTGACACTGCGGGCCGACTTGATGAAACGCCTGGATTTGACGGACAAACTCAAAGACGCGATCGCCGAGGCGAAACGCATCACCAATTTTGAGGGCAAGCGCCGCCAGATGCAATTCATCGGCAAGCTGATGCGCAAGATTGAGCCCGACGTGATTCAGTCGATTCGCATTGCGCTCACCGAGCAGCACAGTGGCTCAGCACACGAGAATCTGGTGTTGCACCTCTCTGAGACTTGGCGCGACCGCCTGATGGCCAACGATGATGCGTTTGGCGAGTGGATCACACAGTGCCCGGACACTGACAGTCAACAACTGCGCGCCCTGATTCGCCAGGCCCGCAAAGACGCCGTGCCCGAGAAGCCCGGCGAAGCGGTTCGCCACGGTCGCGCCTACCGCGACATTTTTCAAATCGTGCGTGAGCAGCTCAACCAAGCCGAGAAACCCGGCGCTCCAACCCAGGCGGCCACGTCAGAGGAGGATGGCGGCGAGGACGAAGCACCATGATCGAGGCAGCAGCAACCGGACTGGATGCCGTCAAAGTGGGCATTGTGTCCATCAGTGACCGGGCCTCCAGCGGCGTCTACGTGGACAAAGGCCTGCCCGCCCTGCAGGACTGGTTGACACGTGCTCTTAAAAATCCGCTGCAGTTCGAACCCCGCCTGATTCCGGACGAGCAAGCCGCCATCAGCGCGGCCCTGGTCGCTTTGGTGGACGCAGGCTGCTCATTGGTACTCACCACCGGAGGCACGGGCCCGGCCTTGCGTGATGTGACCCCGGAAGCCACGCTGGCCATTGCGCACAAGGAAATGCCTGGATTTGGTGAGCAGATGCGCCAGATCAGCCTGAAATTTGTGCCAACGGCCATTTTGTCGCGCCAGGTGGCGGTGATTCGCGATCAGTCGCTGATCATCAATCTGCCAGGCCAGCCCAAGTCCATTCAGGAAACGCTGGAGGGCTTGCGTGACAAAGAAACGGGTGAATCCATTGTGGCCGGCATATTTTCCGCTGTGCCTTACTGCATCGATTTGATTGGCGGCCCCTACCTGGAAACCCACGACGCGGTATGCAAGGCGTTTAGGCCCAAATCAGCCATTCGCCCAACTGCCTAGACCCAGAGAGACCTATTTGCCGACGAGCTGATTCAGCTTGTCGGCCTCAAAATGCTCGAGTAACGTGGCATCGCACGGCACACAGTCAGTGGCAGATCGATTGGCCTGCAAGGTCTCAATGGCTTTCCACAACAGCGTAATTTGATGCTCTTGCGAGCCTGCGTTGTCAATGAGGCCACGCATGGCTTGGCTCAACGGATCGTCGTTCTGAGTGACTCCATAGGCAGAGAATCCCATCTTTGAAGCGGCCTCTTCGCGCCTCACGTCCAGATCAGCCTGAATGATGCGCGCGGGGTTGCCAACAGCAGTCGCGCCTGCTGGCACCGGCTTGGTGACCACGGCGTTAGAGCCGACCTTGGCGCCATCGCCGACCTCAAAGCCACCCAACACCTGCGCCCCCGCCCCCACCACCACGTTTTGACCCAAGGTGGGATGACGCTTGGCACCTTTGTACAAAGAGGTGCCGCCCAGCGTCACACCTTGGTAAATCGTGCAACCATCACCAATCTCAGCGGTCTCCCCCACCACCACGCCCATGGCGTGATCAAAAAAGACACGTTCGCCAATCTTGGCGCCGGGATGAATTTCAATGCCAGTTAAAAAGCGGGAAAAGTTGGAGATAAAGCGAGCTGCCCATTTGAAACCGTGGGACCAGCACCAGTGGGCGCGGCGGTGCAGGATCACCGCGTGCAAGCCGGGATAACAGGTCAAAACCTCCCAACGGCTGCGGGCCGCCGGGTCGCGTTCAAGAATGCATTCAATGTCGGAGCGGAGTCGTGAAAACATGGTGGAAGTCTAGCTTTCAGAGGATGCGTCTGTCTTGGGCAAGGCCTTGGCCGCTGTGGCAGACTGCTCGACCGATTTTGCGATGCCACGCAGCATATTGACCTCTTCAAGTGTGATGCCGGCCCGGTTCAGCAGCTGGTTCAAGCGCGGCATCAGTTTTTTCGGCGCCTTGGGATCCAGAAATCCAATCGTCATCAGTGATTTCTCCCAATGCGCCAGCATGCCGGCCACTTGTTGCGCGTCAGCCAACGTCGGCGTCGCGGTGGCTTCTTCAACAGGGTAGGCGCCCAGTGCCAGACGCCATTCGTAGGCAATCACCTGCAAGGCCGCGCCCAGATTCAAAGAGCCAAACTTGGGATTACTCGGAATGCTCAGGCAAGCATGGCAGCGGTAAACATCGTCATTGCTCATGCCAAACCGCTCGCAACCAAACAAAAAGGCCACGCCAGAATTCTTATCTTTTTCGACCCCAAGCCCTTGCTGCACCAGCACAGGTAGCTCTCCTTTTGATAGCTTCTCGAAGTGCTCGCGAGGCGTCACCGTAGGCGGGCCAAAGTCGCGCGGCGTCATCGCGGTGGCACACAGGTGCGACATGCCGTCAAGCGCCTCATCCAGCGTGGCCACAATGCGGGCGTTCTTAAGAACATCCAACGCGCCACTGGCGCGCTGAATGGTTTCCTCGCGGTTCAGCACGTTGGGCCAACGCGGTGCGACCAGCACCAAGTCATCGAACCCCATGGTTTTCATGGCGCGTGCAGCCGCCCCGACATTGCCCGCGTGGCTGGTGTTGATCAAGATAAAACGTGTTTGCATGGCATTCGTCGAACATGCCCACCAACGCACAATCGCGCTGACAGGCTAAAATCCCAGTATTGTCGCTGTCCGCATCGCCGGACTGTCCTGAAACGTTCTTGGTCCGTCGAGAAAACCTCGTGTTTTCTCGACCACTTCTAAAAATTTATGTCGTCTCCCAATCTGCACCCCATGATCAATGTGGCCGTCAAGGCTGCCCGCGCCGCTGGCTCTCTCATCAACCGCGCGGCGCTTGACGTTGAATCAGTGCGGATTTCCCAAAAACTGGTGAACGACTTTGTCACCGAAGTTGATCATGCGGCAGAAAAAGCGATCATCGAAACCCTGCTCACAGCCTACCCGGGTCACGGGATCTGGGCCGAAGAGTCGGGCCGGGAGCACGGCGCACAAGACTCAGAGTTCGTCTGGATCATCGACCCACTGGACGGCACCACCAACTTCATCCACGGCTTGCCCGTCTATTGCGTCAGCATTGCCTTGGCTGTTAAAGGCAAAATTGAACAGGCCGTGGTTTACGACCCAACCCGTAACGACCTGTTTACCGCCACCAAAGGTCGTGGCGCCTTCATGAATGACCGCCGCTTGCGCGTCTCTAAACGCATTCGTCTGCAGGACTGCCTGCTGTCCACCGGTTTCCCATTCCGTCAGAGCGACGACTTCAACACCTATTTGCGCATGATGGGCGACGTGATGCAACGCACGGCCGGCCTGCGCCGCCCAGGCTCCGCCGCGCTGGATCTCGCCTACGTGGCAGCTGGGTTCACCGACGGTTTCTTTGAAACCGGCCTGCAACCTTGGGATACCGCCGCTGGCTCATTGCTGGTGACTGAAGCGGGTGGTTTGGTGGGGAACTTCTCGGGTGATGCCAACTTCCTGGAGCAGCAAGAATGCATGGCTGGTAACCCGCGGGTTTATGGTCAATTGGTCACTATTTTGGGCAAGTACAGCAAGTTCGCTGGCGCAGGTGAGAAAGCGGCAGTCAGCCAAGCTGTTCAGGCCTTCGCCGCCGAAGGCAATGCCAGCACGGCAGCCGCGTCAACAGCGGACGAAGCCCCAGACCAGGCCGGCACCCAATAATCAATTGCGGTTGGTTGTCGGGCGCAGGTCGCCCGACCCAGCATGCGGGCATCAAGCGACATTTGCGCCAGTCCGGAAAGATCTTGTCGCGATGACACTTTGCCCGCCTGCAACGTTTCGTAAACATACCGAAACACGCAGAGCCCAGCGTGCAGCCTACCTACCTTGCCAAGTCAAACGATTGAATAGTTCGTCCTACGCATGTTTCTGACTGCGACCATGAAGCCACGCCAACGTCAGGTTTAGTAAGCGAGGTCTGAATACTCGTCAACGCGTCAAAGTCTCGCTGGGCTGCAATAAAAATTGCCGGCCACAAACGTACTGGTCAAAGTTTGTGTCAGCACCCAGGCAGGGCATCAAAGCCATTGGATATTGATGCCCATATGAATTCGTGGCGACACATTGGAGGCCTCCGCGGGGTTGTTTTCAAGGGGGTAGGCCAGGGTTAGTCGTGCCGACACCTTGCTGCCAAAGTCAAAGATCAGGCCAAATCCAGCGCTGCTCAGCGAATCGTCCTTGGTCACATTGACGCCAGGTCTATAGGGCAAAGTACCGCCATGATCAATAAACACCAAGCCCTGGACGGCAGGGACTGTGTTCGCTTCATCCTCGGGTGACGATGAGTTCAAAGTAGCCCGCAATTCGACACTGCCAAAATACCCATGGCGCCCGGACAAAAGCCCCTCAGGAAAACCTCGGACAGAATAAAGCCCACCAATCTGGAATTGCTCACCCGCCGGCAGGACATCAGTGAATGAGTACTGCAACCCCGCCTTGGTGATCAGTTGAAAACGCCCGCTCAAGCGGTCAACCCGGTTGGCACTCGCCCGAAAATACGAAAAATCTGAATCAGCTCCAAATGCCTTTGTTCCCACGTTCAGGCTGTTGTCCAGCGTCCAGGCGTAGTCGTCAAAGTGCGCTTCACCGCTAATGCCCATGGAAAAAACATGCAAACCAACATCCTGCTGAGTCAACCCGCCAAAGAGACTCACGGAGTTTCGTGACGAAAAACGGCCATAGGCCGCCCATTGCCGATTCATGGTGATGGACAACGGCTGCGTCAGACCCAGCGACAAATCCTGTGACCGACCACTGATGTCCAGCGGTACAAACGGGCCATTGACCAGCTTGATGGAGCCATAGTTGTAGGCCACATCCAGGCGCAAATCATTCTTTGAAACAGGAACCGAATAGCTCAGGCCATAGCTGTCCGACCCTTGTGTCCCCGTCGCCAACAACTGCAGGTTGTCGTTGCGGCCCGTCAAATTACTCGCGTTGAAAATGACGCCCAGGCGCGAATCCCCCACGGATTCACGACCCGCATTGTCAGCAAACGTCGTCAACTGATATCGCTTGGGCTCTTGCACGTCGATCGTGATATCAGTCGTTCCCACCTTCGCACCAGCAGTCACATCGGCACGCAATTTTGTCGCATACAAAGAATTAAAACGAACCAAGTCTGACTCGAGTTGGGTAACTGACACCAAGTCACCCTGCTGTTGATGGATGCGATCACCCACAAAGTCCGGGTTCAGGTACTTCGCCCCCGACACCTTCAACTCTCCGAGTCGCGCCTCAATCAGTCTAATTTTGACGATTCCCAAACGGACTTCCTGCGCGGGAAGAATGGCACGTGCCGTCTTGACACCCTTGGCGTCATAGAGCTTGTTCAGATCATTGACTGCCTGGTATAGGTCATTCAGGCTAACCGTCTTGCCCTCATAGGCACCCAGGACCCCGCGAATTTCTTCCACGCTCAACAACTCGGATGAATCGATATCAAAGCTGCTGACCGGAATGTTTTTGACATCCGAAACTCCACCCTGCTCCTTGCTCTGCCCGGGAACGGTGATCTCGGGGCTCTGAGGCGCCGCCTTCTGAAGTTGCTGCTCAAGTTTGGAGCGTTCCAGGCTGTCCTGATCCAGACGTTGTATCGCGCCAGGTGTCGGTGCTGTGGCGGCGTGAAGACCCAGGCTTGACGCCCAGGACGTTTACGAGAATGAGATGCTTTGTCTTGATAATCACTGTTCAGTTGCTCTCTTTTTACTGTTCTTCCTAACGGGAAAGGTCGCCCATCCAGTTGGCTCCGACTCGAACCAGCGTTTGGCCAGAATTTTGTCCATCCGACCCATTTGAGAAGCCACTCAAAATATCCTTCTCGCGATCCTCTCCCTCTGCATTGCCGGTTGATTTTTGTGTTTGCAGTGCAAAACCAACCGCGTCAGCAACATTGCCAGGAGGATTTCCCGCAACCTGCAGATCGGGGTTTCTCATCAAGATGAAGGCATCCAAAGCCACCGAGTTTGACAACGCATTCAGGCTGAAGTCACCCCCAAGTGTGAACCCGTTCACGTCATACCCTGGATTGGCGGCGCGGCTGAGCGTGTCAATTCGCGTCGAATAGGCCGGCATGTTGAACACCGCGTAATTGGTGATGTTGCCATTCGGAACCTGAAGGCTTGGCGTGTTTGCCGTGATCTCCGCAATACCCACGTTGAAGGTATCAAAGGTCACGCGAGTGTCAGAGCTCACGCCCATGACCACGCGGCCCGACGGCCCCCCACCCATATCCGAAACGGACAAGGACAGCGGATTTGCCAAAGGCATCGTCGAAACCATCGCGTTGATTTCAGCAGAGGCAAACGTTACCTTGTTTGCAACTTGAACCACCACCGGGGCAACAGCACCAATGCTGTCGGGCGCTTGCATCACCAGGCTTCCCGGCGCAAGCACCAGCGCCGTGGCACTTCCGACAATGCTGCCACTGCCATCCGTACCCGCAGCCACGGTGATTGCATTGGGCGCAGTGATCGTCCCACCAACGAGGTTAATGTTGTCAACCGAGGTCAAACCGACATCTCCACCAGAAACCACAGGGCCGATGCTGAAGTTCGCACCGTTCGACCCGTTGAGGAAAACACTCTGACCCAAAGTCAAAGCCGTTGCCGTGACAAACCCACGACCGGTGACACCCACATCAAGCGGATTCAGCAGACTTCCAATCGAGCCCCCCTTCGCGGTCAACGTGAGGTAGTCAGCCAGTATGTTGTTGGCCGGCGTCAAAGCGGTATCTGCCGCATGAAAGTCAAAGATGGAGCCGGCAGATGTCAGAAAAACATTGCGGGGTGAGTACATCGTATCGACATAAAAATCCTGCATCGCATCAATCCAAATGCCACTCGCTGCGCGCCCAATCACACCGGAGGTACCCGTTGGCGCTATCCGCAACGGAGCCCCTGCCGTGCCAACGCTACCGTTTCCAGCCTCCAAAATGATGTTGCCGCCGCCGACATTGACTGTATTCACATCAGACGCAGAATTCAAAACTGAACCCGACGTCTTGATGCGAATATCGCCTGTTGCGGTCACGTTATTGATCTGAATATCCCGCTCCGAGCCGATCAGCGCAAAGCCATTGAAAGCGGTCGCATTCAGGGCACCCGTTCCCATGGTGACATTGACAGGGCGTGGTTGAAGCACGGAGATGACGCTGGTACCCGCCACAACCGTTGCGTCACCCCGCTCGGCTGCAGCAAGCGCTGCCTGGCTCGCGCTTAGCTTGGCCTGGTCAGCATCTGACAAATTCTTGGCAGCAGCCAAGGCCTTCAGTGCCTCCCAGTCAATTTCTAGCGACGGATTGAACGATCCAATGTCAGTCCCTGCAAGCAAGGTGACATTCTTGCCTTTGACATTGGGCTCCTTGATCGTCGTCACAGTGTCTGTGACATTTTTCAACAAGCCTGCGCCCACGGAGAGTTTCAACTGCGTGTCGGTCCAGACGGAGCCCTGGCGAATTTTCGCCTCTTCGCCCGACACGTCATAGTCGTAACTGGCGTCAAAGGCAGTGCTGAAATTGCCCACTTCCGCATTCAACTTCTGATACTGCTCCGTCTTCCCTTGCGCATATTCCGCAATTTTCTCGGCTGACATCCCTGAGTCGACCAGGACATCTCGCTCGGCCTGAGACAAAACGTACTTGTAGGTCGGGTCATACACGACTCCACCGTCGGCCTGGGTTTTGCGAAGCTGCCAGTACAACTTGTAGTTGTTTTCTTTGCCCGCCTTGTACGCCGCAACCGATGCGGTTGCTTTGTCATAGGCTTTGTCACCTTGCAGTGCCATCGAGTCCCACAGCGCAACCAATTCAGTTTGCGTACGGGTATCAAGGGTGGCATAAGGGTTGTTGTCAATGACGCCACCACTGGTTTCGATGCGCACATCGCCTGTACGTGACTCCGCAGAGATCAGCAACAGGTCGCCGGTGTACTGGGCCGCATTGGCTACATCGGCAACGTTCTTGACGTTGATGTTGTCGCGTGCAGTCGCCATCAAGCCCTTGGTGTGCCATTGGGTCTGGTCCGTTGTGTAGGCCGTGCGAACCGTCAGGGGTGTGTTGACGGTATCACTCAACTCACCAATGCCGCCGTTGCGTGCCAGCAATTCGACGCGGTTGCCCTGAATGACGGAAGCCGCATCCCAGCCCAGCAAGTTGCGCTCAGCCTCAACCACCACGGTGGCGGCACCTGCGCCGCCGATGGTGCCGACCTTGAGGTCGCCCACCAACTGGGCCACATGCACATCACCCGTGGTCGTGGTGGCATTGAGCTTTCCACCCTCTTTGACATTCAAGGTCAAGGCTTGTGCGGTTTCTCCGATACCGGTGCCAGCTGACAAATTGATGTTATTTCCCGCCATTACCTTCACTGCGCCCGCCGCGCCGACGGTCTGGGAGATGGCGTTGACCGAGCTCACGTTAGTGTCGCCATTGCGGTTGTAGATCGAACCGTTAATGACAACATTGCCCTTTGAAACAATGTCAACTTTGCCACTGTCAAACCCGATGAACTCAATGCCAATGGGGTAATCCGCCTTGACCCTGTCAGTGACCGTCGTCTTTTCAACACTGGCGATGGTGTACTCCTGCCAGTGCGTCGCCTGGGCACATATCGTCCACCAGTTGCAGTCAATACCGCTTTCACCCAGAACTGCCTTGTCTTTAGATGTCAGTTCCTTCTGCACACCCGGGCCGGGGACAACCCCTTCAGAGCCCGCAGTTGTGATGTAAACGGCGGGGTCATAGGGATGCTGTTGCGTGGCCACGGTTGCATTTAACGTCAGCGATTCAGCCTCAGCCGCATCGATCTTTTTGTTGCTCGTCGATGCAGTCCCAATCTTATATCTGTCATCCGCGACAGAGGTAATCAGCGCATTGAACCAGCCTTTTTGAGATTTCCGATAGTAGTCAATCTTGCCAGAGTCAAAGCCGACCATCTTCGAGTATTCGAGACCTGCGTCAGGTGTGAAGAAGGTCCCTTTGCGGTTGCCGCCAACAGAATCCAGTGTGTAAACCGTCTCCTGCGTTCCTTTGACGCCGGCACTGTTGATCGTCGCGTTGGTAATGCTGATCTCGCCTTTGACTCCACGCCCGGTATCCATGGAGTTAACCCACAGCGCCAGATCGGTCTGGTTATTGACCTCGATTCGTCCGTAGCCATCCATGACCTTCAGCTGCCCACCACCCGGCTGCCCAGGTGCTATGGAGTTGGTGTTGAAGATCTGCCCCGCCAGGCCGATGTACCCCCCCTGAATTTGCACATTGCTAAGCTCCAGACGCTTTTCCTTGGCGTTGTAACTCACCGTGATAGGTTCTCTCTCGCCCTGTTCGCTCGCCGTCAGACCGGCGACCGTGGCACCATTGACTGTGAAGAAAGCGTCTTCCGGTTTATCAATCTTTGGGTCCACCAATGCCTTGTAGTGGGTATCGGCCTGTGCAAAGCTATATTGCCAGCCACGCCATTCACAAACACGGTCGAATCAGCGGCGACGCTCACGCCCCACTCAGAAATTCCACTCTGAACGGTGCCGTTGATGTTCAGGTATTGCCCGGCGATCAACACACTGCCGTTGGCAATAATTCCTTTACCAGTCGTCGTTGTCGTGACGAACAATCGTGTCGACATTCAACGGGAACGGCAATGGGTCGCCATTGGGCATTAGCTGCGCAGCGACAATTTCGAGAGGCGCCCGGCCCACATGGGTGAAGCCCTTGGAATAGCTCTGGATGAAGTCGCCGTTGCTGGCCTTGATCTCCACGGTATCAGCGCGTATTTTGCTCGTCTCAGCCACGCGGATGCTGCCGGTCTTGCTGACGACCTTGACCAAACCCCGTGAGTTGCTGATGTCCCCCTGCAGCACAATATCAGGCGCCACAACCAGCATGCCAGCGGCCTTGGCCCGCGCTTGGTCGCCGACATCGCCCGCATCAAACTTGCTCTCAATCACAATCTGGGGCAGAACAGGTGTCAACTGGCTTTCTGCGGTTAAGACTTTGAATTTCGCGTCATCTCCCGTGCCATTGACCGCGTTGATCTGGTCGTTTCCCTTGATGTCAATGCCATTGAAGTAGAGCTTGCCGCCGGCCTCCGACGGAATCTCAAGCTTGTTGACAACGACGAAGGTGGGGCCTGTGTTGGTAATTCGAATTTCAGCATCGCCGGGGGCGTCAATCGTGCCGCCACCATGCAATTTGTCGGCCTCTATAAAAATATTGCCCAGTTCAGCCTTTGCATCGCTCACCGTTACAAACACGGCTGCCGGCCCTTCATTTGTTGCGCTGCTGATGAAGTTAGGGTTGTTCGAATCGGTAATCAGAAGATTGGCCTGCAGGCTGCCGCTCTGCGCCTCGAGGTCGCCGATCTTCACCATATTCGCGCCAATAGTGCCCTCATTCCCAAGCTTGTCTGCGGCTAATGGCGCCATGGTGTCGATATTGGCGTTGATCTTGGCTTGCAGGGGCGGAATTTTTGAATCACCGGCAGCCAACTTGTCAATGTCCGCTTGGTAACCTTTGTTCTCGTTGGTCAGTCGCGAAATGTCAGCAGCAAGCAATGTGTTGGCGTCGGTCAACTCCTGATTTATCTGCTCATAGGTAGCCACGGTCTGCGCCATACCGGTGATCGCTTGATTGGCGATTTCACGAGGACTCACGGTGGCCGCATCATAAAAGCCCGGCTTGTAGTCAGCTGGGTCAATATTGGCTTGACGCATGGCCTCCAATTTGGCCTCGAGGAATTTAACCTCTGCCGTGTACCCCGCCACGGCAATTGATGCGTCAGCGTCGGCGTTTGCAACAGAATACTTGGTGATCAAATCTTTCAAGACCTTGATACGCAACAAGATGTCAGCGGCAACAGCACGCGTTGTAGTGTCCTGAATGGATATGCCGTCGGTGGCGCTCAGCACCGAGCCATTCATGCCGATCACCAATTCCTGTTTACGGTGTGTTCCCACATGAACCTCACCATTGAGCGCCACGTCAGCGGTCTGCTTCTTGGTTGAGGTGCCGGTACGGGTCTCAAACGACACCTCGTCTGCGCCGACCAAAGAGCCGAAGGCGTTGGCGACATCGGCCAAGGGTTTCACGATAAATGTCTTTGCCAATGCCCACGCCGCTGGCCGTAGCTGAGCCCTTGCTGGCCGCAAGCATCACGTTCGCGACGGCGCCTACATTCGCACCCGCAGCAACATTGATCTGGCTCTTGGTGTCTATCGTTGCATCTGCCTGGGGGTCCTTATTTGCGGGAATCACCGTGTTGTTGAACACATCGCTACGTGCGCTCACATCCATTTTCTTTTCGACGCCTTGAGAGTCGGCGCCCGCAAAAATCAAGATGTCTTCTAAAGACTCCAGCGTCGCGTCCTGTCCGATGTCGATCGTATTCACGGCCTTGAAGACAGCCTCGCTGTCGCCCTCGGGCGCCACACCCACCAGGCCATATACGTCCACAGAGGTTTGAGCCTTGACTTTGGCCTTCGAGCTAGCACCCATCTCCATGTCGCCCGCGCTACTCAGGTGCGCGTCCTTCATGACTCTAACGGTGGCGTTATTTTCATCCGCCAGGATTTCTGATCTCCCGCTGGCCGCCGAAACCAATCCACCCGACGCCATTTTCACTTTATCAATGGCGGTGACGTCGTTGCCAGCGTCCAGGGTGTACGCGCCTGGCGCGGTTTGCCCGAGGTAGGCTCGCTCCCCCACCTCAACCAGTGCATTGGTTTTGATCTTGGTTTGGCTACCTGCCGCAGGAACATCAGCGATGCCGCCCGAATTGGAATTGACATTCCACTCTGGCATGGTGACCATGTTCCAACCCAAAGTCGAGATGTCAAATTCACCGGAGATTTTCGGGGCTGATTCCGATGTTTTCAAAACAGTGTTCAGCGCTTTGATCTCGACGCTGCCGGCCTCAACGTAACCATCGTTGCCTACTTTTGCTTCCGTCGTGGCATCAACCCAATTATTTGCCTGAGCACCGCTGGCGCCCAATAGCGAAGCATTGGTGCTGCTCATCCAGCTATTGAAGTTGGTGTCTTGGCCGGCACTGAGCTTGAAGGAGCCCACAGCAATTTTTCGTTCGCTGCCAGCGGTATTGTTGCCACTGCCCGTGCGCGCATAGGTCCTGCTGATGCTTGATGTGGTGGCTTGCGAGAACGGCGCTGAAAGCGCCCCACCGCTGCCAGCCACGGCATACGCGTAGTTGGTGTCGACACCTTTGGCCTTGACCTCGAGGCTGTTGCCTTGCACCTTGACGTTGTTGCCCAGATCCGCTTGAGTCAGGGTGTTGGACTTTGCTTCAGCAAAATCAGCACCGGCGGCAACAATGCCAAACGAGTACCCTAGGCCCGACGCCGTTTGCGTCGATTCGCTTTCAGCACTAACCGTCGTCGCACCAGTGACGGTCAGCGAGCTGTCGTCTCCAATCTTGGCGCTGGTTTCTCCACCGCTTGCGGCCTTTGCCTTGGTGGCATTGGCACCCAACAGCAGTCCGCCTGACGCCCCAAAGGCCTGAGCCAGTGATGATGGCGCCGAGCCCACCTCACGCTCTGCACGCACGTCGAGTTGCCCTGCAGTCACCGTATTGCGGGCTCCCAGTGTTGCCTTGATCACCGCACTTGAGGTGGCTGTTGCGCTGGACGCTCCAATAGACAGTCCGCCCGACACCGCCACGCCATCGGCCTCAGCCTCGGTCTGCGGCGTGCCAGTTGCACGTACATTCAGCGCGCCCCCGACCACAGTGAACTTTGCATCGTCAGTGGTGGACGCTTGTACCGTCGAATCGTCAGAAGCCTCCACCAAGGCGCCGGCTCCCGCGCCGCTCAAGCCGCCAGCTGCACTTTGGCCCACGGCCTTGACTTGCCCACCATCTTGGGCCGTGATTGACACACTGGAGGCCGTAATGTCACCGCCACCACTGGCAGTGATGGTGCTGGTCTTGGCAGCATGTGACACCACAATGCCGGCAGCAGCCGCGCCAACTGCGGCACCCAGGCCGTAGGAACTGATAGCCGTATTGTCCTTCGCAGCGACAGTGACGGCGCCAGCTTTCACCACGCCTGCCAAACTGGCATCAACGTGGTTGGTGATGTCGGTGTAACTGACCGCAGCGCCCAAGCCGACAGAGCCCGCGCCGCCCGCTACCGCCTTGACATCAATGGCCTTGCCGACATTGTTGTCAGCAGTTGCCTTGACGTTGACAGCGCCCAGGGTTGTGGTGCTCGTACCGCTCGACACTTTGGCCGCCACATTGGCCTTGACCGAAGTGACCGCAACAGCACCGCCAACAGCGCCTCCCAAGCTGATTCCGAACCCGCCTACTCCAGTTGAAGTAGCGGTCTTGTCAGTGGCAGTGACATCAAGGCTTCCAGATGCAAGCGTATTTGTGCCACTCAGTTCTGCCGCTGTGCGGAATTCAAAACCACCCGCACCACTTCCGGTGGCGGCTGTTGTGCTCTTGTTGGTGCTGGCGTTCAGCGCTGCTTTGTCGTCTGCACTCAAAATGCCGGATCCAAACGCGCCGGGCAACCCGACGAACTTGTCACCTTCTGTGAACTTGTTGACGCCATCAAGCGTTCCTTCGCCATCTTTGTTGAGCTCTTTGGCGCTCTCGCCACTCACGTCATCCCCCACCAAAGTCACCACGGCGGCACCACCAATGCCAACCGTGCCGCCCACGCCCAGGGTCAGCGCAAAGGCATCCACCTGCTTGCCACTGGTCGCAGTCACCTCTGTTTTGCCCGTGGAATTGATGTTGCTGCCATCTACGGTGGCTGTCGTTTTGGCTTTAACGATATTGACGCTGGCACCAGCGCCTACCCCGCCGCCACTTAGGCCAATCCCGATAGCGCCCGCTTTGCTGTCAACGGCCAGCGTATGGGTTGCCCGAACATGAACCGCACCTACTTTATCCGCAGCGTCGCCGACATCTGAATTTTCAATCCTGGCTTCTGTTTTGTCCGTTACCAAGTTCACGTCTGCCATGCCAGCGATGCCGTTGCCGCCGCCGCCTGCGCCGCTGACGACGATATGGTGAATGTCAGTGGCATTGTTGGCGTCGACGCTGACGTCGCCGCTCACGTCCACCCGATTAGCACCCTTGGCATTCTTCAATGTCGCTGTGGTGGTTGAGTTGCTGGAACCCACTGCAAAGGCGCCCCCGCCTGCATTACCCCCCACCGCGACCGCGCCAGACAGCACATACATGTTGTTGCTGTTGTCCGCCTTGATGGTCAAGCTCGAGGCCGCGACCCGTGTGGCGTCAACAAACGCGTCTGTCAGGTTATTGAACTGCACCAGAGACAAGGTTCCTGCACCGGCCTGCCCTCCAACCGCCCCGCCCACCGCAATCGACGAAACGCCCTGCTTTGCAAGCGCATTGACCCCAACATCAGCCTTGGCATCAATACGGCCACCGGCCGCGTAGGCCCGGGTGACCCTGGAAATGGCATGAAGGTCCATGCCAGCCCCACCGGCAGCCCCACCTACGGAGACACCGCCAATAAAACTATTGGCGTAGGCCACATTGCTGGCCTTGATTGCCACGGCCTGGTCGCTTCCTGCGCCCGTGTTGTTGTCATTAATCTTCGCATTCAAGACATAAGCTTGAGTGCTCCCCTCAATGACATTGATGCTCTCCACCAAGCCGACCGCCAGTTCCGAACCACCCGCCACGTTGGCGCTGATATTTTCGACCTGCTGGGTGGAAGACGCATTGACTGCAACGCCCACCGCTGTTTCCAAAAGTCTCTTGTCCTTGAGAACAAGTCCATTGTTCTTGGCGAGGTCGAGTTGCTCTGCCAGTTTGACGTCAGCATCAAGTCCACCCGAGTTCACGGTCATCTGCACCGCGCTGTTTTTGGCCAGGCCCGTCACGCTTGTGGTTGATCCATCGATATAGGCCTTGGTGTCGCCCGTGATGGAATTGACGGTGAACGACACCCCAATTCCGGCGCCGCCCAGTCCGATGCCCATACTGCCCGCCGCGACGGCAATGCGGTCATCACTTTGTGCAGCTACGCCCACATTGTTTTCTGCCACAACGACAGCACCCTCTTTGATAGAGGAGTTGACATCATTGTTCAGCAAATTGACGGATACCGAGCCGCCAACGCCGCTGCCTTTGCCTGCGCCAACGCCCACGGCCAAACCACGAATTACATTGTTTGAATTCGCAAATACAGCCATATCCTTGATGGCGTAGTTGCCTCCGGCCACGTAGGCATCGGTCGTATTGCCGATTTGATTCACCACAACGCCTGCTCCGCCGCCATTGGAGCCGGAAAACGCCGCCGCGCCTGCCAGTGAGTCAATCTTTGAATGGTCTTGCGCGATCAAACCGACGGCATTGCCTTTGTCGTCCGATTTGGCATTCAACAGGAAGGCCTCAGTGGTATTGCTGATCTCGGACGCGACTGCCGCCCCGTTGAGCGCCGCGCCCTTTGCAAATCCGGCGGTGGCAGCCATTGCCTGGATCTGGGAGTCATTCGTCGCCGTGACCTTGGTAGCCTGCTTCACGTCGATATCGACATTTTTGATGGCCGCAGTTGCCTTATTCGTCGTGTTGTTCACAGCCACAGACGCGCCAACTGCACCGTCGCCAAATGACGCACTAATGTTGCCCGCAAACGATTCAATTCGTGATTTGTCTTCGGCTTTGACTGTCAAAACCCCGGCTGTCACTGTGTTGGTGGTGGCACCTGTGACTTCGGCGGCAACAACATTTTCGATCTCACTCAAAGCGAGTGAACCCGAGCCTGCGGCTTTGTCAGTCGCGACGCCCACACCGAAGCCAATACCCAGCATCTTGGCGTTGGACTCTGCTACAACATTCACCGCACCCGTGTTGCCGGCCGACACGTTGGAATCGCGGATTGCAGCTGTAAAGTTGTTGTGCAGTTTGTTGTAAACGAACGACGCCCCGACGTTACTTTTGCCCACTTGAACCACACCTGCCACGGAGATGATGGACGAACCGGCACTCGCAGTTTGTCCGATAGAGGTGCCGTCGTAATCAAGGCTTGACGCGTTGACTTGACCACCGTCATTTTTGTCGATGACTGCATCGAGGGTCGCAATACCCGAGGTGTCCGCTGCGAGCAGGTCTACTTTGCTGGCTGCCGTGATGTTCGATCCATCGCGGATTTCCGCATTGACAGTGTTGCCGATGTCGCTGATCACAAAGGCCCCACCCAGGGTGGTGCCATCATCGGCCCAGGTGCCGCCGGCCATTGCACCGCCGGCAGCAATCTTGGTCGCTGTCAGTGCGTGCACCTTGACGTCGTCGTAGTTTTCAACCGTTGCAGCCGAGAGAATCGCCTCGGTTGTGTTTGAAATTTCGCTGTAAGTGACCGCGGCACCAATGCCGCTTTTGCCACCAGCAACCAGCGAACCCCCGCCAGTGCCGAGCTTGATGCGGTCGTAGGCCGTCACATTGACCTCTCGCGCCGCGCCTGCCGCTTGGCCCGTCAGCTTGGTCGAATCCTCGATGCGTGCGGACACCTTGTTTTCCGTTTTGCTGATCGAGACAGAGCCAGCTGCCGAGGCAGCCTTTTTCTGATTTGCCGAGGCGTTGACCGCAACGCCAATGGCCATGGACAACTGCTCTCCCCCTGCCAAAGCAGTCACCGATACATCTTTTGCATTCGTCACCGTGGCGCGCTTGATGTAGGCCTCGGTGGTATTCGCCAGATCATTGATGGACAAGCTTCCAGCAATGCCTGCGCTCCACTTGGAGCTGGAGTTGTTGGCACGGGTGAGTGCGCCTGAACCCGACGCTGCGGTGATGTCAGTGTCGTTGACGGCACTCACCTTCAGTTGTGTCGCGGCGGCGGCAGACTGCACAATCACGGCGTTATCGAGGTACGCCTTCGTCCCCAACTCCACGTTATTGACCGCAGAGCTTCCCGAAACAGCAAGACCGAATTTAGGCGGATTTTGGGCGGTACCAAGACCTCCATCACCGCCGGAATTGGTTCCAATGTACTTGCCAAGTACCGGAATTTTTCCCAGCATGTCTGTGAGCTTCGAAGACGTTTTCTCAGTCACGGCTGTCGAACGGGACCGGCCTGCAGGCTCGGAAGAAGTAGCGGCCGAACCAGCCACGGCAATTGCCTCGATATGACCATCGGTGCGTGCATCAACGGCAACATCATCTGCCGTCACCTTGCCCGTCGTCAGGACCATTGTGGAGCCACCCAAGTTGTTGGCGTCGTTGTCGGCGATCTTCGCCTGTGTGTCGGTGGCAACGTCATTGATTGCCACACCAGCGCCAACACCAGCGCTTTCTGACTTATTGATCGCGCCCGCCAGCGCCCAGACAATGACCTCGTTCGCGGCCAACACGTCAACTTTAGTGCTTGTGACCTGCGCCTCGTCGTCAATTGAAGCTTCTGTCGAATCCTTGATTTTGATCCGCGACAAAATCATATTGGCGCCATAGCTTGCGCCCCTGCCCGCAGAGGGAGTTGCCGCCGTAATTTGTGTTTTGGCGTCCGCCTGAACCTTGACTTTCGGCGCATTGATCACCGCACCCTCGGAAACCCAGGCGCGAGTGTCCGTGGCGAAATTGACCTGGTTGTAGCCGCCGCCAAGCGCCGACGCCCCCGATTGACCGCTAGCGCCATTCAGGAAAACAGACATATTGCCGGCGGCGTAAGCTCCTTCAATTGCCGACTTGGCGAGTACATGAAGCGGGCTCGAGAACACATCACCACCAAGCTGGCTGGAACCCCATGCAGCGGTGTCGGTAGAAGTGCTGGTCACTTTCGCACCACGACCGATGTACGCATCGCTGGTATTGACGTAATCCAGGTAATTGACTGAGCCGGCCAAACAATTCCCGACGCAGCCGTCCACACTGGCGTTTGCCCACCCAGACAACCAGCTGGCAGGGTTGAGATTGCCCAAATTGGCGATCACGTTGCTCAGGCTGTCCCACTTGGTCAGGGTGACGAAACCGTAGGGAATGGACAAATCGGATACGACGCCAACGCGTTGTGCCGAGACCGTCGCGTTATCCCCGATGTAGGCGTTGGAATTGTGTTCAAAAAGACCAATCGTCAATGCGCCGGCCAATCCCAGCGACGAGCCCGGGTTGTCAGGGTCATCGGCCTTGCCTTCTACCGCAGCGGTCGCAATCGTATGAATGCCCTTGTCCTTGACCGTGGCCGCAATGGCAACATCACCTGCCGATGCTGTGACCTGGGCACTGTCGCCGATGAAGGCTGTTGCGTCGTGGGTGTTGGATGCGTAGGTGACCGCAGCCGCAATCTTCGGCTTGTTAGCGTCTGCGGTACTATCAATTTCCTGTTTTCCGCCTGCGACCTTGCCTCTCAGAAGGTCCTTGACTGCACCTGAAGGCTTGCCGAGAACAGTGAGTGCTTTGGCGAGTGGTTTGGTAAACAGCGACGTACCGGCCTGCGTGCTGGCGGCCGATTTATTTTTAAGCGTGTCATTCAACGCCTCAATCGTCACCTTGCCCGTCGTGAAATTTGCGCCATTCGATGCCGTTGCGCCGGTGGTGAGCTCGGTGTAATTGAGCGCAATACCAACTTGCCCCTTGCCGAGTGCCATCGACGTGGCGCTCGATGAAAAACTGTTTTCGTTGTGGGCACGAATCGACACGCTTTCGCTGACAGCGATGGTTGCACCAGCAGCAATATTCGCGCTGGACTGGACTGTAGCCTTGTGCACCACAGCGGCCGCATTCACCGTGGTGTCATCAGACATGCCAAATACGTTCACATCTGTCGTGGCATGGTTGACCGCCGACAGGCTCAGTGAAGCCGCCTTGATGCTCGCGCCAGAGGCAACATCAACGGCCGCTATGGCATCCGCCTCACCCCATACAAAACCCGCTGCAATTTTGTCTTGCGCGACCAATCCACTGGTCAACGCGTCGACCAACTGTTCAATGCCGCCCTTGGATTCCTCAGCTTTGGATGTGCTGTTCGCCAGCAACTCTACTTTTCCCGTCGCTTCGATGACAGATCCACTCTTGATCGAAATTTCAGACGTCGCCTTTGAAATCGCGACCTTGACCTCGACCCCTGACAAGCTTTGGTGCAGGCCCAGCGGGGCAAGGTACTTGTCTTCGATCGCATGCAATGCTGTGGCTACTGCGCCCCCTTCCCACTGATAGGAGGCATCGGACGTCGCGGCCATCGATATATTGCTGCCCTTGAGGGTGGCGCCATCGATGTCAATTTTGGTGTCGGCATTCGCATCCATTAAGCCGTTCACCTTGTGCGTCTGCGTGGCATTCAAGCTAATGTCACCTGCAACACCCGTCCCGATCGTGTGTGCGAGCAACTTGGTTCCTGATTGCAGGGTGATTTTGGGTGCAATTAGCGTGATGCTACCGGAATCGCCCGTCGAAATTGCACTATCGATATTGGCTCTGTTTCTATCGGTGCCATCCACCTTGCGAGTAGAGATCACAACGTCACTCATGGTGATGCTGTCTGTGGCGGTGAGGATGTAATTGCTAGCGCTAAATATGTCCATCCCGGACCCGGAAAGGTTTTCCGGATCAATCAATACCGTACCGGCCTGGCCCTGTGTTGCCTCTGCACTCAGTTGACCACCATTCAACGTGACACTTTTCTTTGCACTGAACTCAACAAATCCGCCGTTGCCTGAGTCTCCGGCATTGGCTGAAATGGACCCACCGGACTGTAGAGTGGCATTGCGATCGGCCATAACAATCACAGTCCCGCCATCTGCATCCTTCCCGGCCCCGTCGGCGGCAACAACACCCGCAACCTCAATATCTTGTGCTGCCACGATAGTGATCACGCCACCATGCACCTGAACGGCAGCCGCAGGCGCCACGCCTTGCACGTTGACCAAATCTCCAAATGCAACAGTGGCTTTGGCGCCCGCCAAAACCTGCGCGCCTGAAGAGATATTCACGCTACCGCCAGCAAGACGAATCGCATCTGCCGCGTTGATCCGCCCTTTGACCTGGATCAGCCCGCTGTCTGTCAAAGGAATGTCACCGGACAGCGCCCGGCCAACAACCGCGTCATTGATGACGCCGGTTGCGCTCATCAAACCATCCATGAACTGTGTGGTCGGTGTTGCCAGGGTAAGGCTTCCGACGTTCAGAACACCACCGGCCCCCACCACAATGCCATGGGGATTCAGGAAGAAGACATTGCCACCAATTTGACCGCCCTTATAGGCGTTGACCAAGCCATTGATATTCGACTGCTCGCCTTGGATCAGGTTAAGCAAATTGCTGGTTTGACCCGGCAAATGCAGGTTCACCGTACTGGCGGCATCAACGTTAAAGCGGGAAAACGAGTTGAACGCGTTGCTACCCCGAATCGTTTGGGTCGTGATGTCGGTGACGGCACCATTCACCGACAACTCGGTGAGTGTTCGTCCGTCAGTCACGATCGACTGCGCTACCGCAGGTGCACCGTGTATTGCGGCCATGAAGCCGATGAAGGCGCTGATCGCATCGTTCCATGCGCAACGGCGCAACAAGCAAATGTATTGACGACGGAGATAACCTTCTGCTGACTTCATTTTGTATCCTTGACTGCCTGAGAAACGACTTGCTGACCTTGCTGCGATGCCATGAATGGCCTACGGGCCAACGGGGAGAAAGAGAGAATGGGCAAGGGGGTCAACGGAGTCTTCCGCAGCGAATGGGGGCGCGGTGAACAGCTGGCGTAAACCCTAATCACCGCAAATACATTTGGTTGAATGCAACAATCACGCCAAGAAAAAACATTTGGTGAAACATGATATGTATCAAGGCGTTACACAACTATCCTTGTGGCGCCGCCGAGTAACGCTCGATAAAGTGTAAAAAATTCCGACACTTCAAAACCCCAAAATTGAGAGGGTTACACGCGCTTTCTTTCTCGGCGCCAGTCGAGGTTGGCGGCCTGAAATCGATCCAAAGGCTCAGAACGCCGTCTCAATCAACGGGTCGCCTGCATCGCAGTTTTTGGTGTGGTGTGAACCTTCACGCGTCGTCCTCATGACAAGCCTGTTACCAGGCGATACGGTCAATCGAAGCTGCCATCGCGCAGCAAGTACGGATGCAACCACCGCATGTGCAGCATCATTCACGCAGCCCATCACCCCCTCCAACCTGCCCGGAAATTGGATTGAAATTTCAGACCATCCCACGCTGCTCGTCGGGAGCGCTAGTACTCAGAAGGCAAGCTGAGAATCACCCCATGCAGCAACGCGCGGTGCTACCATCTTTATGAAACTGGTTTCACGAATTTCAAAAATAAGCGGGGAAGACATGACGAGATCTCAAAAAAAGACGCTGATTCCAGCAGCCAATCCGCCTAAGGCAACCATTGCCGATGTGGCCCGAACAGCAGGGGTATCCAAGGCCACGGTATCCCGATTTCTCAACCACCGAGACACGCTGCTTTCCAAGGATATTGCAAATCGAGTTGAAGTGGCCATTGCCGCGCTGTCTTACAGCCCCAACCCCATGGCCCAAGCCCTCAAACGGGGACGCTCCAAACTCATCGGTCTGGTGGTGGCCGATGTGAGCAATCCTTTTTCGGTGGCCTTATTGCGAGGCGCGGAAAAGGCCTGTCAGCAGGCTGGCTACTTGATCATGCTGTTTAACCTCGCCGACGACAACGCCCGCGAACAGGAGGCCATAGAAACCTTGTCGACCTACCAGGTTGAAGGCTTCATTCTGAACACACTCGGCCACGATGGTGGCGCTGCGGCCAACGCCATTCGGCATGGCAAGCCTGTGGTCCTGATTGATCGGCGCCACCACGACTTGCAGGTTGACTTCGTGTCATTGGACAACACGGGCGCCATGCGCCTGGCCATTGATCATTTGGTAGAGGGCGGCTACCGCAACATGTTGTATGTCACCGAACCCATCCAGGGCGTCAGCACGCGCGAAGAGCGTGAATCTGCTTTTCACAGGTGGACCCTCAACCAGCAAAGCACCCACCGTCTGCTAGTGGGTCGCACGCTGGAATGCCCTGGCGAACAAACCCAACAACTTGATGAAGGATTGCGCGCCCTTTATGCCAGCGCACCACAGGGCCAAGCGGCGGTAGTCACCAGCAACGCCGTCACGTCGTTGCGAGTCGTGGCCGCCATGGCTCGATTGAATCTGCGCCTGGGTGAGGACATCGGACTGGTCGGCATCGACGAAACAGATTGGGCACCCTACGTGGGGCCCGGCCTGAGCACGATTGCCCAACCTACAGGAGAGTTGGGTCGCCTCGCAGCCGATTGCTTGATTGAGCGCCTGAAGGGCCAGTCCCCGCCAGCGCGCCAAATTTTTCTTTCTGGCGAACTGATCTCTCGCGGCAGCTCGCAAAACAACCCATCTCGCCAACATTAGGGTTTTCCATAATTGTCGAGCTTGCTTCGATTTTTATAATTAACTGAAACCGGTTTCAGAAACCATCAAAAATTAACAGGATCGCCCGACAACTCACCGTGCCTCGAATCGCGAAAAACACCCCACGACATGAACTACACGTTTCAATTTGCTGATGTATTTGCCGCCTGGCCCTTGCTGCTCAAAGGCACGCTAAGCACGATAGAACTGTCCCTGCTGGCGATGGTGTTCGGTTTGGTCGTCGCTGTGCTTTGCGCCTGGGGGAAAACAGCCGGACCCAAACCGCTCCGTTTCCTGATCAACGTCTACATCGAGCTGATCCGAAACACACCATTTCTGGTGCAGCTCTTTTTCTTCTTCTTTGCCCTGCCTGCATTGGGCCTGCGCTGGTCGGCCTACACCGCAGCACTCACCGCCATGGTGGTGAACCTGGGCGCCTACGCCACCGAAATCATTCGGGCCGGCATTGAATCCATTCCCAAAGGGCAAATTGAGGCAGGTCTCGCGCTCAACCTCAAAAAACACGAAATATTCCGCTTTGTGATTCTGAAACCCGCATTGAAGGCGATTTACCCGGCGCTGACCAGCCAGTTCACCTTGCTCATGCTCAGTTCGAGCGTGGTGTCAGCGATCTCCGCGGACGACCTGACCTCGGTCGCCGCCAACCTGCAGTCTCAAACCTTCAGAAGTTTTGAGATTTACATCGTTGTCGCCGTGATTTATCTGGTGCTGGCCCTGGCGTTCTCCGCCCTGTTTCGCACCATTTACCGCCTTGCCCTGAACTACCCGGATCGTCGCTAATGCGTACCTTTGCCTTCCCCGAATTTCTGTTCATTCTTGAAGCAGCCCAATGGACCATCGCGCTTTCGCTGATGGCCTTTGTTGGCGGAGCCATTGGCGGCTTGATCATTGCGCTCAGCCGAACATCGGAAAACCGCACCCTGCAACTGCTGAGCGGCGGGTTTATTCAAATATTCCAGGGCACACCCTTGCTCCTGCAGCTGTTTCTGGTTTTTTTTGGCGCCCCCGTGCTGGGCTTTGACATCAACCCATGGGTCGCCGCTGGTGTGGCATTGATCTTGAACAGCAGCGCCTTCCTGGGTGAAATTTGGCGCGGATGCATTCAAGCCATTCCGCTGGGTCAGACCGAAGCGGCCCAAGCCTTGAGCCTGTCCTACACGGCCCGTATGAAAGACGTGATCTTGCCGCAGGCCATGAAAATTGCCTTGGCGCCGACGGTGGGCTACATGGTTCAAATCATCAAAGGCACGTCGCTCGCCGCGATCATCGGCTTCACCGAGATCACTCGCGCCGGACAAATCATCAACAACGCCACCTTCCAACCCCTGATCGTTTTCAGTGTGGTTGCCGCCATTTATTTCCTGTTGTGCTGGCCGCTGTCGCTGCTGGCCGCCCGCATGGAACGCCAGCACGCCAAGGCGCTGGCCCGTTAAGCATCTCACCCGTCATTTTCAACCACTGCAAGGAGACATCACCATGATCAAGAGTTTTCAACGCCGCACCTTCACTGCAACAGCCCTCGCTTTGGGTGTCGCAGCCACTCTGGGCGCCTGGTTGCCAGCGGCCCATGCGCAGTCCACCGATGACATCAAGAAAAAAGGCGAGTTGACCGTCGGATTGTTGGTGGACTTCCCTCCCTACGGCACCATGAACTCCAGCAATCAGCCAGATGGCTATGACGCTGACGTCGCCCGTTTGATGGCCAAAGACCTGGGCGTCAAGGTCCACTTGGTTCCCGTCACTGGCCCCAACCGCATTCCTTTTCTGCTGACCAACAAAGTGGATTTGCTGGTGGCCTCGTTGGCTATCACGCCTGAGCGCGCCAAACAGGTTCAATTCTCCAAACCCTACGCAGCAGCCAGCATCGTCGTGTACGGCGACAAAAAGGCCGCCATCAAATCAGCGGATGACCTTAAAGGCAAACGCGTCGGTGTGGCCCGCGCCAGCACCCAAGACGTTGCGCTGACCAAAGTTGCGCCCGAAGGCACTGAAATCCGTCGCTTTGACGACGATGCATCGGCCATGCAAGCATTGATGTCTGGCCAGGTTGACGCCATCGGTTGCTCCACCACGGTTGCAGCCCAAATCGACAAGCGCGCCCCAGCCAACACCTTTGAGAACAAATTCCTGTTGCGCCAGCAAGTCATGGCTGTTGCCATGCGCCCCGGCCAAGACGATCTGCTGAAAACAGTGGACAGCTTTGTGGCGCGCAACACGGCCAACGGCGAACTCAACAAGCTGTACCGCAAATGGCTGGAAACTGACCTGCCCGCCATGCAGTAACTGCCGCACCAGCGGTTTCCCCAGCCCCTTGCACCACCACGTCTGACACCATGCACTCACCAGCACCCTCTTCACGCCTGTCCAGCACTGACACAGCCGCCCCCATCATCCGCGTCGAAGCGGTGGACAAATGGTACGGCCAGTTTCAGGTGCTGACCAACATCAACCTCAGCGTGAAGGCTGGAGAGCGCATCGTGGTGTGCGGGCCGTCGGGCTCAGGAAAATCGACATTGATTCGTTGCATCAACCGCTTGGAAGTCGTGCAAAAAGGCCGCATTGAGGTCGATGGCATTGATCTCACGGCCGGCGGCCGCAATGTCGACTCCGTGCGTCAAGAAGTCGGCATGGTGTTCCAACAGTTCAACCTGTTTCCGCACATGACCATTTTGCAGAACTGCATGTTGGCCCCCATGCGTTCGCGGGGGCTGAGCAAGGAAGAGGCGGAGGCGACCGCCATGAAGTACCTCACCCGCGTTCGCATTCCCGAGCAGGCACACAAGTACCCCAGCCAACTGTCAGGAGGTCAGCAGCAGCGTGTGGCCATTGCGCGCGCCCTGTGCATGACACCAAAAATCATGCTGTTCGACGAGCCCACCTCGGCGCTCGACCCTGAAATGGTCAAAGAGGTGCTGGACACCATGATTGGACTGGCAGAGGACGGCATGACGATGTTGTGCGTGACCCATGAAATGGGATTCGCCCGCAGCGTGGCGGACCGTGTGATTTTCATGGCCAACGGAAAAATCATAGAAGAAGCTCCGCCCCAACAGTTTTTTGCCAACCCGCAGAACGAAATGACGCGCAACTTCCTCGGTCAGGTACTGAATGCTCAACACGCTCATTGACCGGCTTACCCCCGACCTGACGCTTCCTGCTGCGACTGGGCCAAACCAGGCGCTGACGGTTCTCATTTCGCTGTCGTCATTTGGCGCGGCCGAGGTGCGTCGGCACGGTCAGCTTTGGTTCGCCAACCTCAGTTTTGAAGCGGGCGCCGATGGTGTTGAAGTCAGAAGCGAATTGATTGTGGACGAGTTACACGAACTGGCCGCCATTCGGCAACTGGCCAGCGAGGAAAGCAAGGCTCTCGTTTACTCTTGTGCGCTTCCACTCTGGGACACTCAGGGTGAACTGGACACCCGTGCGTTGAATCGCGCCATTCAGGCCACGCTCACCTTGGGTGCAACGCGGCTCAAAATGTCGATTGGCGGCTTCAACCCGAGCTCACACCGCTCGCTGGACACCGTGCAAGCCATGACCCAAGGACTGCCCTTTGACGTGGTCATTGAAAATGATCACACCGCCGCTGCAGGCACCCTGCCTGCATTGCGGCATTTCTTTGCCGCCACCCGTGCCAGCACCTTTCAGCCCGGGATGACGTTTGACGTGGGCAACTGGCATTGGGCCGGTGAGTGCCCGCTTTTGGCCGCTCAGGCCTTGTCCGGTTACGTGGCCTACATTCACTGCAAAGGCGTTCAGCGCCTGACACGCCACTGGGCGGCGGTGCCTTTGTCAGACTCTAGCGCGCCGTGGCGTGCCGTGCTCCGCGCCCTGCCCCAAGGCACGCCGTGGGCCATTGAATACCCCCTCATCGGCGATGACCTGTTGCAGGTCACCCGTCACGAAATTTCTCAGCTTCGCCAGATTGCTGCCACGTTAAATGGCCACACACCTGTCGCAATGACCCGTTCAGAGACCGTTCACCATGCCTGATTCATTAGATGTCGTCACCTTTGGCGAAGCCATGTTGCTCATGGTCGCCCACGAAGCCGGTCCACTTGAACAAGCCAGCACCTTGCACAAGCGTACTGCCGGGGCTGAGACCAATGTCGCCATCGGGTTGGCCCGTCTGGGGCTACGCGTCGGTTGGGCCAGCAGGCTGGGCACGGACTCCATGGGACGCTACCTGATCGCCGCGATGCAAAGCGAAGGCATAGACTGCTCACATGTCGTTTGCGACCCGCTTCAGCGCACGGGCTTCCAGTTCAAAGCCCGCGTCATCGACGGCAGTGATCCATTTGTAGAGTCCCACCGCAAGGAATCCGCAGCCAGCCACATGGGCGTGGCAGACGTTGACACGCCGTGGTTGTTGGGCGCGCGCCACCTTCACGCCACTGGCATATTCCCCGCTCTCTCGCCCACCACGCTGCCCGCCGCCCGCCTGGCCATGGAATTGATGCGTACCGGCGGTCGCACCGTGTCGTACGACCCCAATTTGCGCCCGGGTTTGTGGGCGTCGACCGAGGTCATGCGCACCACCATCAACGAGCTGGCCAGTCACGCTGACTGGGTTCTGCCCGGCATAGAGGAAGGTCTCATTCTTACGGGAGAGTCCACGCCAGAGGGCGTGGCCCAGTTCTATCTGAACTTGGGCGCCAAACTCGTGATCGTCAAGCTGGGAAGCAAGGGGGCGTATTTCCGAAGCGCCCAGGAATCAGGCTACGTGGCAGGGTTCCCCGTAGCCCAAGTCGTGGACACAGTCGGCGCCGGGGATGGTTTTGCGGTGGGCGTCATTAGCGCACTACTGGAGGGCTTGTCGCCCCGGGCCGCCACGCAGCGCGGCGCCTGGATCGGCGCACGGGCCGTACAGGTTCTGGGTGACAGCGAAGGCCTGCCGACCCGGGCTGAACTTGACGCTGCGCAGTTGCCTGCATGAACACCACCGCCAATACCCGGCGACAGCAGGTGCTGGTCTTTCGGCCATTGCCGCCTGACCAGTTAGCGCGAATTGAAGCCGAACACGATGTGACAGTCGCGAACCCCCGCCAGGCCGATCAGTCCGATGCCTTTCACCAAGCGCTGGCCACGGCGGACGCACTCATTGGCGCCAGTTTCCCGATTGACGACGCCGTTTTGTCAAAAGCGCCTCGTCTCCAGGTCATTTCCAGCGTCTCGGTCGGCATTGACAACTACGACCAGGTGGCTCTCCAGACTCGTGGCATTGCCTTGTGTCACACCCCCGGGGTGCTGACTGAGACCACGGCGGATACCTTGTTTGCACTGATCATGGCAAGCAGCCGGCGACTTGTTGAACTCGCCAACCATGTCAAAGAAGGACGATGGGTTCGCAACATCGAAGAAAACCTGTTTGGCTGGGACGTGCACGGCAAGACGCTGGGCATTGTGGGTTTTGGTCGCATTGGACAAGCCCTTGGCCAAGCGCGCCGCACTGGGCTTTGGCATGCCTGTTCTGTACCACGCACGTCGACCCGTAGCGTTGGAGCAAGACTGCCCCGAACTGCTTGGAAAAGCCACCCACATGTCTCTGGACGATTTGCTGCGTCAGGCCGACATCGTGGTACTGGTACTGCCTTTGAATGAGCACACCCGTGGCTTGATGGGTGCCCGCGAATTTGCGCTCATGAAGCCCGGCGCCATTTTCATCAACGGCGCGCGTGGCCCCATCGTGGACGAAGTGGCGTTGCTGGATGCCTTAAACAACGGGGCACTGCGCGCGGCGGGTCTGGATGTTTTCTCCGTAGAGCCCTTGCCGCTGGACTCTCCGCTGCGGACTCACCCCAAGGTAACGGCGCTACCCCACGTCGGGTCAGCGACCTTTGAAACGCGTCACGCCATGGCTGTCATGGCCACCACCAATCTGTTGCTAGCATTGGCCGGCAAACCACCGCTTGCCGCGGTTGACATGGCGCCCTCGACCAAAAACCCAATGGCAACGCCAGGGCAAGAACCAATTCCACCCACTTCTATTTGACAAGGAGCCCACAGACGAACCCTTGAAACATTTATGAGGCGGCCTTTTTGCCGCGCTTTCTGCAGCATGCAACCGTTTTTCACGAAAATTTTTAAGTACCAGGAGACATCCATGACAACTGTTCAATTTCTACCGCGCCTCGTTAAGAGCATTCTCTGCGCCACGACGGTGCTGTCAGCCACGCTGGTCGGCGTCTCAGCCCATGCTGAATACCCCACCAAGCCGATCGAACTCATCGTTCCTTACTCTCCCGGCGGCGGAACGGACTTGCTGGCACGCACTTTTGCAGATATCGCCAAAAAATACTTGCCGACATCCATGGGTGTCATCAATAAACCAGGTGCCGGCGGTGCGCTTGGCTTTTCGGAAATGATCATCGGCCGCCCCGATGGTTACAAAATTGGCATGGGCACGGTCGAGCTGACCATGCTGCCGCACATGGGTCTGGCGTCCTTCAAGGCCGAAGACTTTGCGCCTATTGCCCGCCTGAGCGCTGAACCCAGCGCCATCTCTGTGAGTGCCGATGCACCTTGGAAGACCATCGAAGAACTCATGGCCTATGCCAAAGCCAATCCCGGCAAGATTCGCATCGGTAACTCCGGCACCGGCGCCATCTGGCATCTGGCAGCCGAAGCGCTGAGCGACAAAACAGGCGTCAAGTTCAACCACATTCCTTATGACGGCGCAAACCCCGCTATCGCGGCTCTGTTGGGCGGTCATATTGAAATGGTGACCGTGAGTGCCGCTGAGGTGTCTAACCATGTGGCCTCTGGCAAAGTCAAGATCCTCGCGGTCATGTCCGATCAACGCTTGCCCTCATTTGACAAGGTCCCAACCTTGAAAGAAAAAGGCATTGATTTGAGTGTTGGCACTTGGCGCGGCATTGTCGTCACCAAGAAAGCCCCCAAAGAAGCACAAGACGCTCTCCGCGCTGCGACGGCAAAGATCGTCGAAGATGCTGACTACAAGGCCGCCTTGATCAAGATGAACATGACTTACGCTTACCAAGACGCAGCCGCGTTCCAAAAGACGATTGACACCGACAACGTCAGCTTCAAAACCCTGATGACCAAATTGGGCATGGCCAAGTAATGCCTTTAACGCGCACCCCGTGCGTTGGGCACCGGTGCGCGTTCTTTCTCAAAAAAAACAAAGAAGTAAGTCATGCAACCGACTGACAAAAAACCATCAGCCCGCATTTCGCCAGCTGATCGCTTCGCTGATCTCATCATCACCGTTCTGCTGACCGTGATCGCGTGCGCGGCCATCGTCGTGTCTCGGCAATTTCCCAGCACCACACTGGAGACCGACATCGGCTCCGCCCGTTTTCCCTTGATATACGCCTGCATTTTGATTCTGCTGTGCGTTTTGCTGTTTTGGCAAAAGATCCGCGCCGCCGTATCGAGCACAACCGCCGACGAGGCAGCGGATACCCGCCCACTGCGTTCATTTTTAGGCGTGCTTCTGAGTATCGGCTGCACCTGGTTGATTCCCATTGCAGGCTATGGCCTGTCTGTGACCCTCTTTTTGACCCTCATGATGCGTTTGCTGGGGCGACTCAACTGGTGGCTCAACCTGGTTTTGGCAATCGCCATCGCGGGCGTGCTCTACGCTGTTTTCTCCCTCGGTTTGGGTGTTCCCCTGCCCAAGGGCGCTTGGTTTGAATAAGCGCCCATCGCGCACCCTTTTCGGAAATTGATCCATGCAAGAACTCAATATGTTGTTTTCAGGGTTTGAGGCCCTGCTGAACCAACCGTTATCGCTGCTGCTGTCCGTGCTGGGCGTCGCCCTGGGCATCGTGATTGGCGCCCTGCCCGGCCTCACCGCCACCATGGGGGTCGCGATCTTGCTGCCCTTCACCTTTGGCATGGACCCCGTGCCTGGCTTGCTGATGATCTCCGGCGTTTTCTTTGGCGGCATCTATGGCGGCTCCATCACCGCCATCATGCTCAACATTCCTGGTACGCCCGCCGCGGCGGCCACGGCCATGGACGGCTATGCGCTGACGCTGCAAGGCAAAGCCGGCCTCGCCTTGGGAACTGCCACCATTTCGTCATTCATTGGTGGCTTCCTCAGCATTATTTTGCTGGTCTTCATGGCACCTGTGCTGGCCGGATTTGCACTGGAGTTCAGCGCACCGGAGACCTTTGCATTGGCGGTGTTTGGCCTAAGCATCATTGCCAGCATTGCCGGTGAATCCTTGCTCAAAGGCTTGATCGCCGGTTTTCTCGGCTTGTTGCTTTCGACCGTAGGCTTGGACCCGATGGGTGGTTTTCCCCGTTTCACGGGCGGTTTCAATGAACTGATGACCGTGCCCTTCATTCCTGTGATGATTGGCCTGTTTGCCGCGTCCGAGGCCTTCAAATCCATGGCCGAAGGCAACCTGTTAAGCACTCAAAAAACAATCATCACCGAGATGATTCCCTCCCTCAAAGACTGCAAACGGCTTTTTGGCACAGTCATGCGCTCTGCCGGTCTGGGCGCCACCATTGGTGCCATCCCTGGCGCGGGCGCGGACATTGCTGCATTTGTGGCCTACAGCGAAGGCAAGCGCTTTAGCAAAACACCCGAAAACTACGGCAAAGGCGAGTTGGAAGCTGTGGCCGCTTGTGAAGCCGGTGCCAGCGCCTGCACGGGCGGCGCCTTGCTGCCCATGTTGACCTTGGGAATTCCAGGCGACGCCGTCACCGCAGTCATGCTGGGCGCGTTGACGTTACAAGGTCTGCAACCAGGTCCCCTGCTGTTCAAGGAACACGGCGACATGGTCTACACCTTGTTTGCCGGCATGCTGTTTTGCTACGTGATCATGCTGATTTTGGGATTTTCCAGCTTTAGATTCATTGGCCGAATTCTGCAAACGCCCAAGTCGATCCTGACACCAACCATCATGGTGCTTTGTATTGTCGGCACCTACGCCTTGAACAACAGCATGTTCGATATTGGCATCATGCTGGTCGCTGGCGTCATCGGCTATTTCATGCAACGGTCCAACTTCCCGGCGTCACCCGTGGTGCTTGCCCTGATCATGGGCCCCATGGCCGAGAGCAGCTTCCGCCGCTCCCTGGCGCTCTCCAGCGGAAGCTATGACTTTTTGTACACCCGCCCCATCACCGCCGGCCTCTTGCTGGTGGCGGCCATCACCCTCATCGTGCCACTGGTCAGAGGCATCCGCCAGTCTGGCAAAGCATAGGCGGGGCAACCGAAGTGCCGGGTCTGCAATAGCACGGCCCGGCGCCCAACCGACTGCGGATCTCGCTAGTCACTCAGGGTAGCGAGAAACTGTTTGAGTTCCGGAGTTGTGGGGTTCGAAAACAAGACCTCAGAAGTGTTCATTTCATGCACCAACCCCTGGTGCATGAAAATCACTCGGTCGGCAACCTTGCGGGCGAAATTCATTTCGTGGGTCACCATCAATAAGGTCATCCCCTCATCTGCCAAACGCTCCACGACACGCAGCACTTCGCCCACCAACTCCGGATCGAGCGCGCTGGTGATCTCATCACACAACAAGACGGCAGGCTCCATGGCCAGAGCCCTGGCAATGGCCACACGTTGCTGCTGACCTCCCGACAATTCGTCGGCGTAGGCGTCAAACTTTTCACTCAGGCCGACGCGTGCCAACAACTTGCGCGCTTGCGCCTGCCCCGCCTCCCCTTCTTGCTTCTTCACCAGACTTGGGGCCAACATGACATTCTTCCCCACGGTCAGATGTGGAAAGAGATTGAAGCTCTGAAAAATCATGCCAACGTGTTGGCGCAATTCGCGCATGGCTTTGGGATCTTTGTAATTCAAGGGCCGGCCATCGACCGTCAAGCTGCCCCCCTGAAATTCTTCGAGACCGTTGATGCACCTCAGCAGGGTGCTTTTGCCAGAGCCACTTTTTCCAATGATCGCAATGACTTCACCGGGCTCGACCTCCAGGTCGATGCCTTTGAGAACTTCGTTGGCACCGTAGGACTTGCGCAGCCCCTTGATTTGAACGACGGGCGAGCGTGCCACGGAGGGATCAGGACGGGACATTGACTTTCCTCTCAAGGGATTTCGCGTAAAGACTGACCGGGTAGCACAATAAAAAATACATCACTGCCACACAGGAAAACACCAAAAACGGGTTGAAGGTCGCGTTAGCGATGGTTTTGCCGACTTTGGTCAATTCCATGAACCCAATCACCGACGCCAAGGCCGTCCCTTTGATCACCTGGACCAAAAATCCGACCGTTGGCGGGATCGCGATCTTCAGGGCCTGGGGCAGGATGATGTAACGCAATTGCTCGCCGAAGTTCATGGCCAAACTTTGGGACGCCTCCCACTGTCCTTTAGGCACAGCCGCCACACATCCTCGCCAAATCTCTGTCAGAAATGCACTTGTATAGAGCGTCAGACCCGCGCCCGCGGCCACCCAAGGGGATGTGTTGATCCCAAACAATCCCAAACCGTAATACGCCAAAAACAGTTGTACCAACAACGGAATACCCTGGAAGATCTGCACATAGCCCGCAACCAATTTTTCAACCCAGGGCCGCTTGCCCAGTCTCAGCATCAACAAAAAGAGTCCCACCAAACCACCACCAACAAAGGCGATCAATGACAAGCCCACCGTCCACCGCAGCGCCAACAGCAGATTGCGCACGATGTCCCACAAAGTGAAGTCAACCATGGTTTACCGCCCTCCAAACAAAAACTTCGGACCCAACCAATTCAAGGCAGACCTCAACCCCATGGACAGCACCAGATAAATCACACCAATAACGATAAAGGCCTCAAAAGACCGGAAATTGCGACTTTGAATGAGGTCGGCCGCATAGCTCAGTTCTTCCGTGGAAATTTGTCCACAAACGGATGACCCCAACATCACAATGATGATCTGGCTGACGAGGCCGGGCCAAACCTTCTTCATCGCTGGAGGAACCACCACCCGAATAAAGATTTGCCACCTCGACAGCGCCAGTGACACCGCCGCTTCAATTTGCCCTTTGGGCGTGGCCTCCAACCCGGCGCGAATAATTTCAGCGGCATACGCACCGAGGTTTACCACCATGGCGATGAACGAAGCCGATTCCGCCGAAAGCCTGAATCCCGCGGCGGGCAGACCAAAAAAAATGAAAAACAACTGGATGATGAATGGCGTGTTGCGGATCACCTCAACATAAGCCCCAACCACAACGGAGAGCCAGCGTGGCGCCAAGGCCTCGCCAAACCCCCGACCGCGAACCCATGCGCAGGCCAGACCTAACGCCGTGCCAACCAGCACGGCGGCCAGGGTCAAGGCCAACGTCCATCCAACGCCGGTGAGCAGCAAGGGCCACTCCGCCAGCACGGCACCAAAATCCAGTTGAACTCTCACAGCGTGAAGCGTCGCTTACAGCGGCAGATCGCCAGCGGGGCGGCCCAACCATTTGCTGGACATCGCGTCGAGTTCGCCAGACTTCTTTGCCTCGGCCAGAATGTCGTTGACCCGAGTGCGCAGTTTGTCCTCGCCCTTGGCCACGCCAATGAAGTTCGGGCTGTCTTTCAACAACAATTTGTACTCGCTGGACAACTGTGGGTTCTTGGCCATCATGTTGCCGGCAACCGATGCGCCCAAGGCCACGAACTGCACCTGCCCGGCCACGAAAGCCGCAATGGTGGCGTTGTTGTCTTCAAACCGTTTGGTATCGGTCGTCGAAGGGGCCACCTTGCCCAACTCCTGGTCTTCCATGGCGCCTCGCGTCACACCTACTGTTTTACCTGCTAGATCAGCAAAGGTTTTGGCGCTCACATTTTTAGGGCCAAACACCGCCTGGAAAAACGGCGAATAGGCAGCAGTGAAGTCAATGACTTTTTGGCGTTCTGCATTTTTGCCCAAGGTGGCAATGACCAAATCGGCTTTTCGAGTCTGCAGGGCGGGAATACGGCTGGCACTGATCACGGGCACCAACTCAACAGCCACACCCATTTTTTTGCCAATGTAGTTCGCCATATCGATGTCCAGGCCAATAGGCTTCAGGTCAGTTCCAACATAGCCGTAGGGGGCGGAGTCAGTCTGCACGGCGACCTTGATCACCTTGGCACTCAAGATGTCGTCCAGTGCAGTTTGGGCATGAGCGCCTGTCACGGACAACATAGCGGCTGCCGCAATGCTGAGTGTCAATTGGCGTTTGGTGGTGCTGAAAAATGTCATAACAAAGCTCCTAAGTAAGTTGACGAAGATTCGGTGGATTCCGGGTATGAACTTGTATGCAAGTCTTGTGCCGCAGTTTTGGTTCCCCGTTTAGGTGCACGTGACACCATGGGGCGCAAGGCGTTTCTCAAACCAGCCAGCGGGTCTTCGCTGGGGGCCTGTAGCTTCAGTGCGGACTGAACGCTGCCGATGTGTTCTTGCATTAGTCGCTCTGCCAGCGCCAAGTCATTGGCCTCCAGCGCGGCGACGATGGCCCCATGCTCTTGGCAGGATTTGGTGGCGTCATGAGTGGACTGATAAAGCATGGCAATCAGCGTGGTACGTGCGGTGAAATCACGCAAGGTATCGGCCAGCAACTGATTGCCCAAACACTCCGCGAGGCACACATGAAAGTCCCCCAGCAAAAAGCTTCGCAAGCCGACGTCATCACCTTTGACGGCGACCTGCTCGCGACGCACGTGTGATTTGAGCTTTTTGACCGCCGCCCCGCTCAGTTTTGGCGCACACCGGATCAGTCCCAACTCAATCACCCGGCGTGCTTCAAACGCCTCGCGCGCCTCTGGCAAAGAGGGCTCAATGACGTACCAGCCGCGCCTGCTGCTCACCGTCACAATGCCGCGCGCCGACAAATGCATCAGCGCCTCCCGCACCACCGTTCGGCTGCAATCAAACAACATGGCCAACTGCTGCTCACCCAGTCGCCCCCCTGGCTGGAGTTGTTGTGCCATCACGGCTTGGGTAATGCGTTGACTGATCTCGGCGGCGTTGGTCATAGGGAACACATCACGCAGGATTTGTGCCACTTGTATACAAGGCATATGCACCGAAATTGGGCGGCCATGCCCGTTTGGCGTGCAATCTACCCACATCGATCTTTCGCCGTGTCCATCGACGCGAGGACGAACAAGTGACAATAGGCGCCCTGCCTATCGAGAGGCGGCACCTGGGAGCCTTGCTTTCAGGCGACTTTGTGACCTGAATTTGAAAGCGACGGATCCCTTCCCATGACCGACAAGGCCAGCCAGCACTCCCCCATGATGCAGCAGTACCTCGGCCTCAAAGCCGACCATCCTGACACGCTGCTGCTCTACCGCATGGGTGACTTCTACGAGTTGTTTTACGCAGATGCCGAGAAAGCGGCGCGCCTGCTCAACATCACGCTCACGCAGCGCGGGCAGTCTGGCGGGCAGCCGGTGGTCATGGCCGGCGTGCCGTTTCACTCCATTGAGACTTACCTGGCGCGGCTGATCAAGCTGGGCGAGTCGGTGGCGATTTGCGAGCAAGTGGGCGAAGTCACGGGCAAAGGCCCGGTGGAGCGCAAAGTGGTTCGCGTGGTCACACCCGGCACCCTGACTGATTTGGAACTGTTGAACGACAAGACCGAATCGCTCTTGTTGGCCGTGCACCAAGGCCCGCGCAATACCTGCGGGTTGGCTTGGGTCAGCGTGACGCAGGGCGAGGTGCATCTGGCCGAATGCTCGCCCGACCAAATTGGCGAGTGGATTGCGCGCATTAACCCCGGCGAGATGATTTTCAGCGCCGGTGCCACACCCGCGTTCGAGGCCCGCTTGCGCAAGGCGCCGGTCAACGGCGCCATGTCCATCACCGTGCGGCCCGACTGGCAGTTTGACACCGGCTTGGGCGAACGCCAGTTGCTGGCTCAGCTGCAGGCCGCCAGTCTGGCGCCCTGGCAGGCCCAAGAGTTGCCCCAGGCCCATGCTGCTGCTGCCGCGCTGCTCGGTTATGCTGAACACACGCAAGGGCGGGCGCTGACCCATGTGCACAGCCTGCGCGTGCAGCGCAACGACGAGCTGATTGACCTGCCCCAAACCACCCGGCGCAATCTGGAGCTCACCCAGACCCTGCGCGGCGAGGACAAACCCACACTTTTTTCGCTGCTGGACACCTGCATGACCGGCATGGGCAGCCGCCTGTTGAAGAACTGGTTGCTCAGCCCCCGTCGTGACCGCCGTGAAGCCCAACAGCGCCTGGACGCCATTGCCGCCCTGCAAAAAGGCCCTTGGGCCATGTTGCGCGACCACCTCAAAGGCAGTACCGACGTGGAGCGCATCACCGCCCGCATCGCGCTGCGCCAAGTGCGCCCACGTGAGCTGGTCGCCTTGCAACTCACGCTACAAAAAACAGAGCGACTTGCGCCCGCTGTACAAGCGCTAGAGGGCTATTTGGCTCAAATATCGGACCACCTGTTGCCCCCAGCCGGTTGTGGCGAATTGTTGCGCAGCGCCATTGACCTGGAGCCCTCAGTGCTGGTGCGCGACGGCGGGGTGATTGCGAACGGCTTTGATGCCGACCTGGACGAACTGCGCGCTATTCAAACCAATTGCGACGCGTTTTTACTGGACTTGGAGGGCCGTGAAAAAGCCCGCACCGGCATCGCCAACCTGCGCGTTCAGTTCAACAAAGTGCACGGTTTCTTCATTGAAGTCACCCAAGGCCAAGTGGACAAGGTGCCCGACGACTACCGCCGCCGCCAGACCCTGAAAAACGCCGAGCGCTTCATCACCCCCGAGCTCAAGGCCTTTGAAGACAAGGCGCTGAGCGCCCAAGAGCGCGCCCTGGCGCGGGAGAAATACTTGTTTGAACAGGTGCTGGACCAGTTGCAGCCCTTTGTGCCCGCCCTCACCCGCCTGGCCCGTGCCCTGGCCACGCTGGACGCGTTGTGTGCCCTGACAGAGCGCGCGCTCACGCTGGACTGGCACCCTCCCCAATTCACCAAAGAGCCTTGTCTGGACATCACCCAGGGCCGCCACCCCGTGGTGCAGGCCCGCCTGGCCGAGTTGAGCAGCGGCGCCTTCATTGCCAACGACACCCGCATGGGCCCCAAGCAGCGCATGCAAATCATCACCGGCCCCAACATGGGCGGTAAA
The DNA here is from genome assembly GCA_963781205.1 of uncultured beta proteobacterium. Classification (GTDB taxonomy): domain Bacteria; phylum Pseudomonadota; class Gammaproteobacteria; order Burkholderiales; family Burkholderiaceae_C; genus Rhodoferax. Next base: position 138,320 of record CAWAFG010000029.1, read on the forward strand.
TCCACTTATATGCGGCAAATTGCCGTCATCGTGTTGCTGGCCAGCATGGGCAGCTATGTGCCGGCCAGCGCTTGCCGCCTCGGCCCCATTGACGCCATTCACACCCGCATTGGCGCGGCCGACGACCTGGCCAACGCCCAGTCCACCTTCATGCTGGAAATGCTGGAAGGCGCGCAGATCTTGCACGCGGCCACGCCCAATTCGCTGGTGCTGATGGACGAAATTGGCCGTGGCACCAGCACCTTTGACGGGCTGGCGCTGGCCTCGGCCATTGCCACCCAGTTGCACGACAAAACTCAGGCGTACACCCTGTTTGCCACGCACTACTTTGAATTGACCGAGTTTCCTGCCACCCACCATGCGGCTGTGAATGTGCATGTGAGTGCGGCCGAGTCGGGGCGCGACATTGTGTTTTTGCACGAAATTCAGCCCGGCCCGGCCAGTCGCAGCTACGGCATTCAGGTCGCCCGCCTGGCGGGTATGCCGGCTGCCGTGCTCAATCACGCCCGTCACACCCTGGCCACGCTGGAGGCGCAAGCCTCTGAGCACAACGCCCAGGTGGACCTGTTTGCCGCACCCCCCGCTACTGAAAATATAGCAGCCTCCGCACTGGATACGGCCATGGCAGCCTTAAAACCTGATGAAATGAGCCCCCGCGAAGCGCTGGACGCGCTCTACCAATTGAAAGCCTTGGCAAGCAAGGCCTGATACTCGCAGACACCGCCATGGGCGACACTCCGCCCACCGGCATTTAATTTGAATCTCTAAAGGAACCCACGATGGCCAACATTTTTGGTAAAGACCCCCACAAGGGAAAAAGCACGCACGCAGAATTGGAGCGGCTGAATCTGGAGCGCAAGCAGAAACTGGCACTGGCTGCACAAAGATTTAATTTAAAGAAAGCCACGCCAACTCCGAAACCCGACGACAAAGCCTAAACCCAGATCTTGCTGGTGAAGCCCCGAAAGCCCCTTTCAAGGGGCTTTTTCATGGGCGAAAGCGCTTGATGGCACCCTAAAATACCCGCACAAACCTAAAACTGAGAATCTAAATGCAGAGGTTTTGATACAAATTGCCCAAGGTGATCACCCGCATCTTGCTGCGCCAACCCTGATGCGACCTCACCACTGTTTACCCACGTCTGCGGTGGCTATGTCAGGCTCAAAAAACCTACCCACTGACCTTGCCGCAAGAATAAGTGACCGAGGCATCTTGCCCGCGTTGAAAAGTTGGCTGTATATCTCAGCGCGGACCTTCCACGGGGCGGCCTCGATAGGGGTGGTTTTTCAGTCGAATGTCGCCGCGCACGTGCGGTTTCGCAATCACTTTGCCGGGATCGATCCAGTCGTCCCATTTAAAGTTGTCGATGACCTGCGCCTGGTAGCTCTCGGCAAGTGGTCGGTCAAGTATGTCGTTGACGTGCACCCATTGCTGGTAACGCATCAAATCCACTTGATAGGGAGTTGGGTTACCGCCCGCCAGTTTGACCACGGCCTTGAGCGACTCCACATCCGGCATAGACACTTTCGGCGTCCATGTGATTTTGCCGGGCAGCATGACCGGCTCTCCCGGAATGTTGCTGATGCCTTGCTTCCACGTGGCCAGCACCGCGACTTGCGTGTCTTCCCGGTAGAGGACGATGGCGTGGCTATAGCGCTTGTCCTTGAAAAAACCAAGGTTGCCATACTGCAGGCGGGCACCACTGAGGAACGCCACTGCATCAGACCAGCAAGGCGACTCACCACTGATGCCCCACAGCACACTGCGATCAATGATGCCGTCCGGGAACAGGATTTTGAAAGCCATCCAAGCTGAATTGGCGGCTGTGGTGGTGCCCTCGCAGTCGTGACCGTGGAACCGGATCATGTCTTTGAGAGTAACGGGGTAGGTGTAAGGGTAATACCGCCCCTGGGTCCCCTGAGTGGCCAGCATCTCAAACACAGGGGCATAAGGCTTGGCCACGACAGACGCATACCAAGTTGGGGTACGGTCCGGCGCCTCCACCCCAGTCTCCACAAATATCGTCTCACCTTCTTTGTAGCTTGGCTCTGCCGCGAACGTGCTGGCACCCGCGAAACACAGCGACAACACCAAACCCAGACCAATCATTTTCATGAGAACCCCTTACTCCGAACTCGACACCGCCCCCTCTGGAACGCGCCTACTTGACGTTCAACTGATCCTTCGTCTTCAGTTGAATTTTTTCCTGATCTTTCAACATATCCTTTGTTTTCAGCAAAATTTGATCCTGCGCCTTCAATTGGTCGAGGGTCAAGAGATGAAGCTTCTCCTGATCCTGAAGCTGGTCGCGCGTCTGTGTTTTCAGTTGGTCTTTCGTCTTCAGCTGGTCGCGAATTTGCGTCAACAACCGGTCCTGAGTCTTCAACTGATCGCGAGTTTGGGTCAGCAACTTATCTTGTGTCTTGAGTTGGTCGCGGGTTTGGGTCAGCAACTTATCTTGTATCTTGATCTGAGCTCGAGTTTGTGCCTGCGTTTGAACCATTTCCGTGTTCTGAGCCATGGTGCCGCCACCTGCTCCGCCAGCACCGCCTGCCCCGGAACCACTGTCGCCAGCGCCAGCAGCAAATACCGCTGTGCCAAAAGTCAGGCCCAAAGCGATTGTCAAAGCCGCGGGAATAAATGTCTTTTTCATACTGTGCTCCATCTCAAAAATAGTGGAAAAAACCAACCTCAAAGCCTCCGTACCCCGTGTGAAATCCTTTTGCGCCGACAACAAACGGGAGTGACTGGTGCAGTCTAGGATTCCAACTGCGGTGGAGCATTGATAACTATCAAGGACGCTCAGTACGAACGCAGAGAGACTGAAGGCAGGTTTTGGTGCAGCGGCGAGGTCATTCTGGATACTCCCCCATAGCCCATCTCATGAGCTTTTTCATGGGCGACGGCGTCGTACTGCGCGGTTGCCCCAAGAAAGACTCGAGACACAACTCGACGCAACCATTGGCTCGAATGGGTGCATACTGAAAGATCACTTCCTTCGAAAGAAAAGCACACATCATGGATTTCAAGGACTATTACAAAACCTTGGGCCTCGAACGCACGGCGTCGGACGAAGACGTGCGCAAGGCCTATCGCAAGCTGGCTCGCAAATATCACCCCGACGTGAGCAAGGAGCCTGATGCGCAAGAACGCATGCGAGAGGTCAACGAGGCCAACGATGTGCTGCGTGACAAGGAAAAACGTGCAACCTACGACGCCTTGGCCGAACGCGTGGCTCAGGGCCATGGCACCGGCGACCCAGGACAGGGGAACTACCAACCGCCGCCAGGATGGGATGAAGGTTTCGAGTTTCACCGCGGCCCGACGCAAGGGCCGAGAGATAGCGCAGAGTTCAGTGAGTTCTTTTCGTCGGTGTTTGGCAAAGGTGAGTTTCGCGGCGCCCAGGCTCGCCAGTACAAGGCGCGTGGCGAAGACCACCATGCTGCCATCGAGATTGCCATTGAAGACGCCATCAAGGGCGTTGAGCGGGAAATTTCGTTACGAGCGCTGGAAGTGGATGCCCAAGGAAAACCGGGCTACGTCAACCGCACGCTCAGTGTCAAGATTCCCGCGGGCATTCGTCCGGGGCAGTTCATCCGTTTAGCCGGCCAAGGAATGCCCGGGCATGGTGGAGAGGCCGCTGGCGATTTGTACCTGGAAGTGCGAATCGCGTCTCACAAGCTTTACCGTGTAGATGGAAGCGACCTGTACATGACCTTGCCAGTGACGCCGACTGAGGCTGCGCTGGGTGCGCAGGTGCAGGTGCCAACGCCGAATGGCGGCTTGGTGGAGGTGACCATTCCCCCCAATGCTCGAAGCGGCCTTAAATTGCGGCTCAAGGATCGTGGCTTGCCGGGCAAGCCGCCTGGCCATTTGTACTTGTTGCTGGAAATCGCCTTGCCACCGGCAGACACGGAAGCCGCGCGCCAGGCGTACGCGCAATTAGCCAAGGCCGCCCCCTTTGATCCACGCCGCCACCTTACAAGCCCAGGAGGATGAACATGGCCAGCTACACCGTCACCACAACCATCGCTATCGACAGCGGGCACCCGCTCGCCATTGACGAATTGGCCCACGCCTGCGGAGCGGAGGTTGACTGGGTGGTTCAACTCGTCGAGATCGGGATCATCTGCGGGCCAGACACCAGCACCCCACACGTCAACTGGCAGTTTCAAAGTGAAGACCTGCAATGTGCACTGGAGGCGCGCAGGCTGGAGCGCGATTTTGGCGTCGGACTGGATGCTGCAGCGCTAATCCTGGACTTGCAGCACGAAGTCCGCCGTCTCCGCACAACCTTGCACAACCATGGTTTGGTGTGACTTTGACTTGCCCGATTGATCGGGTGAGCTGACAACCAGCAACTTCAGATCAACCGGGAGCGTGTGATTGCTCGCGTCATCTCAAGACTCGATCAACGCTCCAACGGCTTGTGCAATCACCCATTCCTCGTTCGTCGGAACCACCCAGACCGAAACGCGTGAATCGTCAAGGGTGATCCGCGACTGGCCGTTCTCATTGGCGACCTGATCCAGCTCAATCCCCAGCCACTGGCTTTGCTGACAAATGCGCTGGCGAACCTCCGCCGAATGTTCACCAATACCGGCAGTGAAAACCAATACATCCAGCCCGCCGAGCGCCGCGACCAATGAGCCCAGCTCGCGAACTGCGCGGTAGACAAACAGCTCGACCGCCTCTTTCGCATGCAAAGCCTCGCTGTTACTCAATTCTCTGAGGTCGGAGGACAGCGCGGAGACGCCCAATAAGCCACTTTGTTGGTACAAAACATGACTCACTTCTTCCGCTGACATGCCTTTTTGTTGAATCAGGTGCAACACCACGCCAGGGTCGAGGTCGCCGCAGCGAGTGCCCATGACCAATCCGTCCAGCGCGGTAAATCCCATCGTGGTGGCCATACTGCGCAGACCCTGCATGGCGCACATGCTGGCGCCACTGCCAAGGTGTGCGACAACCACTTTGCCATGCGCTCGATCGCCCAAGATTTGGGGCAAGGCTTGTGCGATGTATTGATAAGACAGGCCGTGAAAACCATAGCGACGAATGCCCTCATCGCAGAGTGAGCGAGGCAGGGCGTATGCCTGCGCCACCTCAGGTTGGGTGCGGTGAAAGGCGGTATCAAAGCAAGCCACTTGCGGCAATTCAGGGAGCATCAATTGCAGCGCACGAATGGCCCGCAACGCGGGGGGTTGATGCAACGGCGCCAAAGAAGCCAGAGCATCCAACTTGTGAAGCACGTCGTGGTCGATACGAACTGGCGCGGTGAACGACATCCCCCCGTGCACCACGCGATGCCCTGCGGCCACCAAGCGATGCGCCCCATCGCGATGGGCCTTCAACCACGCCAGCACCGTACTCATCGCCTGGTCATGCGGGTGATCTGTGTCAAGAGCCTGCAGCGGTGTGTCGTCAAGCGGCTGACCTTGCGCATCAAAAACGACGAAGCGGGGATGGGCGCCCAAGCCCTCCACCTGACCATGCGCCAGCCGAGTCAGCTCGGCGGGGTTTTTCGTGATCTCATAGACGGCAAACTTCAGGCTCGATGAGCCCGAGTCAAGAACCAGAATGACGTCGTGCATATCAGGCCAGCGTGGATTGGCGGTGTACGAGCAATGCCACCGCACACGACGCCACGCGAGAGTGAGCTGAATCTGCCCGGCTCGTGAGCACAATCGGCACCTTCGCGCCCAGCACCACACCGGCAGCTTGCGCGTCAGCCAAGTATTCGAGTTGTTTGGCCAGCATGTTGCCGGCTTCAAGATTTGGCACCACCAAGATGTCGGCGTCACCGGCGACCTCGGAGTGCAAGCCCTTGAGTCCCGCTGCGAAGACCGACACAGCATTGTCGAAAGCCAAGGGGCCATCAAGCACGCCGCCGACGATTTGACCTCGATCGGCCATCTTGCACAGTGCCGCCGCGTCCATCGACGAGCGCATCTTCGGGTTCACGGTTTCGACGGCTGACAAGATGGCCACCTTAGGTCTGGCGATGCCCAAGGCATGCGCCAAATCAATCGCATTGCGAACAATATCGGCTTTGGCCTCAAAGTCGGGCTCGATGTTGATTGCTGCATCCGTCACCAACAAGGGCTTGCCATACCGTGGCACGTCCAGCACAAAGATGTGACTGACACGCCGACCAGTGCGCAAACCGTTGCCAGGGGCGACCACCTCACTCATGAGCTCGTCAGTGTGCAGACTGCCCTTCATCAAGGCGTGAACTTCACCGGATTGGGCCATGGCGACCGATTTCTGCGCCGCAGCATGGCTATGGGGAACGTCAACAATCGGCAGCGCACCGATATCGAGGCCATTTTCTGTCGCCAACGCGCGAATTTTCTCTGCCGGCCCCACCAAAACCGGGGTAATCAAGCCCAGTTGGGCGGCCAGAATGGCGCCTTCCAAAGCCTCGCGGCTGCATGGATGCACCACCGCCATTCGAATGGGCGGGCATTGCTGGGCAGCGGCCAGCAATTGGCCGTAGCGCAAATTCTTGTCGGCCACCAGAACGTCAGGCAGTTCAGTGCGCTGAATGCGCAGTTTCTCCCGGGGCGGCACCACTTCGGCCTGACCGTCGATAACCACTTCACCATTTTGATCGACACATCGCGTGTCCAGCACCGCGCGGTGATGTACATCGTCGAGTGACGCAACCGTGACGCTGATGGTCAAAGAGTCGCCCGGATGGACGGGGCGCAAAAAGCGCAAACTTTGGCTGACATAGATAGTGCCCGGCCCCGGAAATTCGGTGCCAAGCACCATGGAAATCAAGGCGCCGCCCAGCATGCCGTGCGCAATGATTTCACCAAAACGCGTCGTTTTCGCATAGGCGGCGTCTAAGTGGGCGGGATTGAAGTCGCCCGAGACTTTGGCAAACAGCAGAATGTCGCTCGTCGTTAGTACTCTCTGGACAGAGGCTGTAGCGCCAACGCGCAACTCAGAGAACGGGTGGTTTTCGATCCAGAGTATTTCTTCGGGCACAGGGAGACGGTCATCGGACATAGGGGACTCTCACAAATTGAGAAAACAAAGGGAAAGGACTTCAGCCAACGATGTGGTACCCGGCGTCCACGAACACGACGTTGCCAGTCATTCCACGTGCGGCATCAGTGAGCAGCATGGCCGTCACAGCGCCAACGTCGTCGATATTGACCAGTTGGTGTTCAGGGGCGCGCTGCGCCGCCTGCTCAAGCAGTACGTCAAAATGATCAATGCCACTGGCGGCCCGGGTCTTGATGGGGCCCGGTGAAACGGCATGCACTCGAATGCGCTTGGGCCCGAGATCAATCGCCATGTACTGCACGGCGGACTCCAGAGCCGCTTTGACAGGGCCCATCATTCCATAGCTGCCAATGACTTTCTGCGCACCGTAGTAGCTCATCGTGACCAAGGCGCCGCCATCGGGCATCAGCGGTTCAGCCAAGTGCGCCATGCGGATAAACGAATGACATGAGACGTCCATGGCTCTCGAAAATCCCTCTGCACTGCAGTCCACCACACGGCCGTGCAAATCATTTTTTGGCGCGAACGCAATCGCATGCAACACAAAATCCAACTTACCCCATTGCTGCTTGATGCGTTCAAACACCGCTTCAAGTTGGCCGGGAACCTCAACATCAAGCGGCATGAGTAAATCCACACCCAGTTCTTCGGCCAATGGCTGAACAAAGGGCGCGGCGCGGTCATTCAGGTAGGTCAACGCCAGCGTGCCCCCCAGTTGGCGAATGGCACGGGCACAGCCATAAGCGATGCTGTGCTCGTTGGCCACCCCCACCACCAGACCCTTTTTGCCGGCCAGGTTAGCAAAGGGATTTGGTCCCGTGCCCAGGGCGCTTGCAGTATTCATCGTGGACCTCCTTATGGAATCAAAACATATTGGCCTGGCGCATCGCCAAGCACTGGCAAACCAGCCTGGGCTGCGCCCATCGAAGGCAGTGCCACGCGGTCACCTCCGTGCCCGTCGAGCCACTGCGCCCAACTCGGCCACCACGAGCCGTCAATGCTCGGAGCGGTGGCGATCCAGGTATCAGCGTCTACATAGCGTTGGTCTGCAGCCCGGGTGGCCAACTGATGGCTGCGCCGGACACCCGGTCCTGGCGGGTTCACCACACCGACATTGTGACCACCCGTGGTCAGGCAGAATGTGACCTCGGTGTCGGTCAGCAGGTGAATCTTGTAGACCGACTGCCAAGGCGCGACGGTGTCGCGCTGGGTGCCTACACTGAACACGGGAATGCGGATATCGCTCAGCGCGATGGGACGCCCATTCACGCAGTAGCGCCCCTCGGCCAGGTCGTTGTTCAGATAGAGGCTGCGCAGGTATTCGCTGTGCTGGCGATAGGGCATGCGCGTGGCATCTGCGTTCCACGCCATCAGGTCGGTGATGGGTTCGCGAATGCCAAACAGGTAGTCATGCACCATGCGAGACCAGACCAGATCACGCGAATTGAGCAATGCAAACGCGCCAGCCATTTGTTTGCCATCAAGGTAACCCCGCTCCCACATGATGTCTTCGAGGTAGGCCAACTGGCTTTCGTCGATGAAAAGGGACAACTCGCCCGGCTCGGTGAAATCAAGCTCGCTGGCCAGCATGGTCATCGACCCCAGGCGCGTGTCACTCTCTCGCGCCAGGGCCGCAGCGGCAATGCCCAACAGCGTGCCGCCCAGGCAATAGCCCATCGCGTTCAACGGGCGTTCGGGCACGATGGTTGTGGCCGCATCGATGGCCGCCAGCACGCCCTACTTCAGGTAGTCGTCCATACCCAGGTTGCGATCCGCGGCATCTGGGTTTTTCCAGGACACCATGAACACCGTGTGCCCCCGCTCGACCAAGTAGCGCACCAAGGAATTACCGGGCGAGAGGTCGAGAATGTAGTACTTCAAGATCCACGAGGGCACGATCAGACACCGGGTTGGCATAAACGGTCTCTGTTTGTGGCGCGTACTGAATTAGCTCAATCAGGTCGTTGCGAAAGACGACCTTGCCTGGCGTGATTGCCACCTCCTTGCCTGGACGGAAACTTTTCAGTGCCCGAGGGTGCCCGGCCAGTTTGTTGACGCAGCACATCCTCACCCAGAAATTTGGCTCCCCGCCACAGATTGGCGCCGCCCTCCTCCATGGTTTTTTGAATCAACTCGGGGTTGGTCAGCAAGAAGTTTGACGGCGAGAACATATCGAGCAACTGGCGTGTTCCAAAGGTCACGATCTGCTCGTGGTGGCGATTGACACCGCTCACGTCTGTGGTTGCGTTGTGACACCACTGTTGCCCAAACAAAAAGGACTCGTAGATCAGATTGAATGGCCAGCGCTGCCACTCTGGCGCCTTGAAGCGCTTGTCTTGTGGCAAGGGCTCAATACAGGGCTCGCAATCGCCACCGACCGCATTGGCACCAAAGTGGGCAAGGCGGACCGCTTTACGAAACGCCTTTTCTGCCAACTCCTTTTGTTTGCCGGGCGCCATCGCCAAATGGACCCACCAGTCAACGTAGGACGCCACAAGGGTCTCAGGAGACAAGCCCTGCGTGAATCGCCCCAAGCCTGCATGGATGGCGCGATCGATCTGGCGTGGCTCGGCAGAGGTCGGTTCGCACTTTGCCAATGAAGACGCCGTGCTGATAACCTGGGTCGGAAGAGCTTGTGTTGATTTTGGTGCCACCACGCCAACCGGATTGGGTTGACGCTTGGACGGAGTGAGTTTGGATTTAGTCATGGCAATCAAATGGGTTAATCAAACTGGCGACGGAAGCGCCACAGGCCAAAGCCGCCGAAAATACTGCCGAGCACCACAATGCCCAACACCGATGGCCACAAGACATCAAGGCCGGCGCCCTTGAGCAAGATGCCATAACTGGCGTCCATGTAGTAATACAACGGGGAAATGAACATCATCTGACGCACACCCGCCGGCATGGCCTCGGGCGGGGTCCACACGCCAGACAGAAAAATCATGGGCGCCAATACCAAAATGCCAAGCATCGCCGTCTGGGCCAAATTGCGCGTCACCGTGGCAATGAAAAGGCCCAATCCGGAGAGGGTAGCGATATACAGGGTTGTGATCAGAAAAAACAGCGGCAAACTGCCTTGAATGGGAACATGAAATATGGGCACCAAAACTGACATCAGACTGATGGCCGTGCCAGCATGAATCACCAGCATCATCGACAGCACTTTGGGCAGCATCACCTGAAACGGGGTCAACGGTGACACCAGGAGCTGTTCAATCGTGCCACGCTCTTTCTCCCGAACCATGGCGGCGGCGGGCAGCAAGATGGCGAACGCTGTGATGATGTTGAGCAACTCCGATATGGACATGAACCAACCGTCGTCCTGATTGGGGTTGAACCAAACACGGGGACGGTTGTCCACGATGGGCACCTGCCCCCCGCTGAGTGACAAGCCACTGCGCTGTGCTTCGACCTCCAAACCGTAGGTTGCGGCAATTTGTGTGGCGTGGCTGTAGGCCAGAAAACCGAGAACGGTGTTGGTGGCATCAATTTGCAGTTGCACCGCAGTTTGGCGACCCGCGCTGAGATCGCGCTCAAAGCCCGCAGGTATCGACATGACCATCAGCGCCTCTCCACTGTCAAGCAGACGTTGGCCTTCCGCATCTCGGGTGAAGGATCGGTCGACTCGAAAATAGGGCGGTAAAAATCGACTCACCAATTCGCGAGAGGCCGCGCTGCGGTCAAGATCTTGCACCGCCACACTGGCGTTGGTCAGTTGCAGGGTCACGCCCGATCCAGCGTTGTAAACGTCAACGGTAAAGCCATAGAGAATCACAAACAGCAACACTGGATCGCGCAGCAGTTGCAGCATCTCCTTGATGGTCATCACCCGTAGGCGGCCAAACCACACCTGCCAGCCCTGCCCCCCAAACGATTTACTCATGACGAAACCCGCTTGTGAAAGAGCATGAAACCAGCGCTGAACAACACCGCGGCATAAATGGCAAGCGCCACCACGTTTGGCCACAGCGCCGAAAACCCGACCCCTTTCAGGAAACTACCCATCGCAATGTCAGCAAAGTACATGCCAGGCAACAAGTGCGCAATGACCTTCGCAAAACTTGACAGCGAGGAAACCGGAATCAAGACGCCCGAATACAGCACCGCCGGCACCACTGTCAAGATGGCCGTGCCGATCATTGCGGCCACTTGCGTGCGAACGGCCACCGACACCAGCAAGCCAATGCCAGTGGTGCAAGTGACATACAACACAGAGGACAGCAGAAAGAACAGAGGGTCTCCTTTGAACGGGGCCCCAAACAGCCACACCGCTAGCGCCCACAGGATGACAACGTTGAACGTCGAGATCAACACGTAGGGCAACAACTTGCCGGCCAGGAACTCGCTACGACGCGCGGTGGACGAATAGATATTGAAAATCGAGCCACTTTCCTTCTCCCGCACGATCCCTAGCGCGGTGAGAAAGGGCGGCGAGATCATCATGATGGCCATTAATAGCTTGGGAGCGATCGACCAGACGCTTTTGACACTCTGGTTGTACAGGTAGCGAACCTCCAGGCGCAAAGGGGGCAAGTGCTCGCGCGCCAACGCAGCGGGCATGCCGGCGAGTTGTGAGAGTGCCAGTGTGAGCGATTCAACGTTAAAGGCCGCATTGATCGCAGCGACATAACCTTTTGCCGTTTGAGCCCGAAAAGGAAAGGTGCCATCAATGATGGTTTGCACTTCGGCCTGCTGCCCTGCCAACAGATGACGCTCAAACCCCTCGCGGATGATCAGTACCGCGCGCAGTTCGTTGGAAGTGATTCGAGTGGGTAAAGTCCGCTCGTCTTGCACATAGCCCTTGAAGTCGAAATAACGCGAATCAATAAAACGATGGGCGTATTCGCGCGACAGTGCCGTTCGGTCATAGTCAACCACCGCCATCGGAATGTTCTCGACATCAAGTGACAGACCAAAGCCAAACAGCAGCATCAGCACTGCGGGAACCACAAAAGCCAGCGAGAAAAAGAGTCGATCGCGCACGATTTCACGCCATTCTTTAACCGCGACAGCCATGACGCGAGCCCAGTTCATGCGGCGCTCCTTTGTAAAGGCACTACGTTTGCCTTGGGCGCCTTGCGCGCTTGCAAGGCTTCAAGAGCCGTGACACGGTACACAAACACATCTTCCATCGACAAAGGCTGCGGCTCGATCGTCACGCCTGGCTGACCTGCCGCGGCCAACAACTCGGCGATTCGCAGGGAGTCCTGATCGGCGTCAGGACACAGCACATGCAGCAACTTGCCGAACAAAGAGGCATTGGCAAAGCCAGCCTGAATGAGCGTATCGAGTGCCGCTTGCGGTTGTGGGGCCGTGATTTCCAACAGCCGCCCCGCTTCTTTCTCAACCGCCGCTTTCATACCCGCCGGGCTGTCGTCAGCGACAACCCGCCCAGCGTACATCAAGGCGAGGTGATCGCAGTGTTCGGCTTCTGACATGTAATGGGTGGTGACCAAAATTGCCACCTTTTCTTCACGCGAGAGGCGGTAGAGGATTTCCCAGAAACTGCGTCGCCCGATGGGGTCAACACCCGAGGTCGGCTCGTCCAGAAAAAGCACGCGCGGGCGGTGAACCAAGGCGCACCCCAGTGCCAATCGCTGCCGTTGCCCCATTGGCAAGGAGGCTGCACGCACCCCGCGCTGCTGCTGCAAACCCGCCATGTCCAACACCCAGGCCAGTCGTTGTTCGGTGGTCGCTTTGTTCAGTCCATAGATGCCGGCGTACAAGCGCACGTTTTCGACAACGGTCAGGTCTAAATAAAGTGAAAAGGCCTGCGACATATAGCCAATCCGCTCTTTGATTTCGAAGCCGGCGTTTCTCATATCGGCCCCAGCAACCCGGCCCTCGCCGCTGGTGGGCCGCAGAATACCGGTGAGCATCTTGATAACAGTGCTCTTGCCCGCGCCGTTCGCGCCCAACAGGCCAAAAATCTGGCCCTGCGGAACAACAAAATTGACCGCATCGGCGGCTCGGAACTCGCCAAACATTCGGGTCAGGTCATGGGCCTCGATGGCAGCGCCTGTATCGGTGGAGGTCATCGATTTTTCAGTGGGGACTGAGCCCCCCAGCACGGAACCTTCACCACTGCCTTGTAACTGCACCAAACCGCGCTTGCGCAGCAGCGCGATGAACGTGTCCTCCAATGCGGGAGCGGTCGCGCACCATTGATCGCGCGGCAATTCGGGGGCCAAGGCAATGACTTGCTCCAGTGCACTCTCGGCATTGGCGTCGTCCACAAAAAGGTGCAGCGTTGAGCCCAGCACATCGGCTTGCGGAAAGGTTTTGCGCAGCCGACTCAGCGTTGTCATGGCGCTGGCTTCGGGCAATGTCGCGTTCAACAAGGTGCCAGGAGCAAGGCGACCAATCGCCTCAGGACTATCAATCGCCAGCAACTTCCCGCCAAACATCAATCCGATTCGGTCAAAGCGGCTCGCTTCATCCATGTAGGCGGTGGAGACCAGTGCTGTGATGCCCCGGCTCTGCAACAGGCGCGTCAAAATAGCCCAAAAATCCCGCCGAGAAACCGGATCGACACCGGTGGTCGGCTCGTCCAGGATGATCAAGTCCGGGGCGTGGATCAGGGTGCAAACCAAGCCCAACTTTTGTTTCATGCCACCAGATAACTGCTTCATCGGTCGATCACGAAACGCGTCAAGCCGCGTGGCTTCGAGCAACTCGTTCTTTCGTTGCTCCAACTCTGCTTTGGGCACCAGACGCAATTGACCGAAGAAATTGATGTTTTCTTCCACCGACAAATCGGCATACAGGTTTTGACCCAAACCTTGCGGCATGAGCCCCAAACGCCCCTTGACTTGCTCGCACGCCCGCTCTGAATCCAGGCTAATGCCAAAAACCTCAAGCGAGCCGGCGTCAAAAGTCAGCACCCCTGCGGCAGCTTTCATCAAACTGGACTTGCCAGCACCGTCTGGGCCAATCAGACCAAAGACTTCACCGCGCCGGATTTCAAGGTCCAACCCATCGACCGCGACCACCGAGTGGTATCGCTTGGTGAAGCCGCGCGCCCGCAGGACCGCGCCCGTGTCTGCGCCTACCACTTGGGACGTTGCCACGGCGTATCTTCTTGCCAGCGAATCACCGTATCGGCCGGCATACCGGCCATCAAGCGATGTTCAGGATTGGCGTCCAAATCGAGTTGCACAGCGTAGGTCAACTTGACCCGCTCATCAACGGTTTGCACTTCTTTGGGCGTGAACTCCGCTCGCGACGCAATGTATTTAACTTTGGCCGGGAAGGCTTGATCAGGCAGGCCATCGACGTAAATCCTCGCCGGCAGGTCAATTCTCAACTTGCCCAACTGCGACTCTGGTACATACACCTTCAGGTACAAGCGGTCCAGGTCCAGCAATTCAATGATGGGGCTGCCAGCGGCAATCACCTCTCCGGCGTGACGGACTCTGGTGACCACAACGCCGGCAGTAGGCGCCTTGATCGTCAGGTCGGCCTGCGCTACTTCCACTTCAGCCAAACCAGCCCGGGCCTGATTCAACTGTGCGGACAGCGCCGCCAATTCATCGGTCTTGGCCCGAAGTTTGTCCGCCCCCAAACGGACTTCCTGGGCAGTATGGCGGGCGCGCACCAAGGCTTGCTCTCCTGCGAGAACGTCGGCACCGGCGGCCACAGCCGCAAGTCGCGCAAGCTCGGCGCGCTGCGGTGCGACGCTGCCTCTCGAAGCCATGTCCTCCATGCGTTGCGCGTCGCGCTCGGACTGTTCCTGGGCTGCCATCGCTTTTTGGAGCATCGCCGCCGCTTGAGAAACCACGGTGTCGGCGGTGGCGTTTTCGAGTGGCACCTGTTTGCCAAAGGCGGACAGGCCGGTTTGCGCGGCGCGAATCTGCGCCTCGACCGCCTGCACCACCGCACGGGCTTGATTGAGCTTGGCATCGACCTGTGCCGAATCCAGCACAACCAGCACCTGACCCGCGGTCACAGCATCGCCATCACGAACTTTGAGTTCAGCAATGCGCCCGGGCAATTTGCTGGCAACCGTGACTCGGTCGCCTTCGATACGTCCATTGGCCTGAATAAGTCCTTCAGGCAACGCGGCCGCAGCGGTTATGCGGGCATAGGCAATATAGCCACCACCAGCCAGCACAGCACATGCCAAGGCAATCCACAAAGGTTTTGTTAGTTTCATAGCAAGTATTTCGTTTTAGAGATTGCCGACGCTTCGGCGAAGGCGCATCACGGCGATAACGTTGTCGTAGACGGCCGCAAAGTGATTGCTCTGGCTTCGCACGCGCAGCGTGTCCGCATCCAGCACCTCAGAGTTGGTGCCAACACCGGACAAGTAGCGGTCCCTCACCACACGCAGGTTTTCATCTGCTTGAACCCTTGCGGCCTGTGCTGCTTCAATGCGGCTTCGGCTTTCACGCACCGCCAGCCAAGCATTGCGCACCTGAAGCTCGACCTGCGACGATGCATCGCGGCGCAGGTCGTCAACGGCGTCCGCTTTAGCGCCCAGCGCGGCGGCCTGATGACGCGCCAGACCGCCATCAAATAGCTCCCAACTCACGCCCAACATCACACTCCAAGTGCCCTCATGCGCCAGATAAGGGTTTTGCAGCCGGTTGTACCCCGCGCTGAGAGCCACCTGAGGCTTCTCAACACCCCGCGCCGCAACCGCCTGGCTGCGCAACGCCAACCTTTGGTGTTCAAGCACCTGAAGCTCAGCTCGGTTGCCAAGCGCCCGCTCGGTGGCAGCAGCCAGAGTTTCACCACTATCAACAACATTCACCTCAACAAGCGTCACTTCTGCATCGAGCGAACGGCCCATTTGGCGGTTGTAAGCGGCACGGGCCATGTCGAGTGCATTGGCGACCCGAATGTGGTCCTGCCTTGCGTTGGCCAACGCTACTTGCACCGCCAACACATCGTTCAAGGCAACCAACCCATGTTGACGCAATTCATTCACATCGCGTTCGTGGGTCTTGAGTGTTTTTACGCTGCTATCGGCCACTTCCAACAGATGCGCGGCGCGCAGCACATTTGAATAGGCCTCCGCCGCATTGAGCCGCACATCCTGCTCGGTGTGTGTTTGCGTCTGCATGGCAGCCGCCACACCCTCGTCTGCAGCATCGATCGTGCTTTGGATTCGCCCACCGGTGTAGAGGGGCAGAACCGCGCCAAAACGCCAGGCACCACTGGATTTCTCTGCCAGCGGCAACTCAGTCGTTGGCAGAGGACTCAGGTGAATCACCATGGCTGGCTGCTCACTCAAACTGACATAGGCCCCCTCAACACTGACGCGCGGCATGGCCAATGCGCGTGCCGCCTGGGCACTGCTGGCAGCCGCATCCACCTGACGCTGGCTGGCAGCCATGCGTAAGTCGGCCTTGACGGCCTGATCAAGTGCCTGCTCAAGCGTTTCCGCGTGGACCATCGGGGTAAAAAACAACGTTGCGAACGCAAGGGCACAGAGCGTCCACCGGTCAGACAGACCTCGTCGAACCTGAGTCCCCGTGGACCGCTTTAACGTACCAGCGGCAGGGTCAAACGACCTGGGCTTGACCACCACGCGATTCAATAATTTATCGGAAGACATCGTCAATATGCTGAAAAGGGCCATGCAGGATGAAAAGCAATTGACATGCCAAGCCAGACAAACTCCCCAAAAAACTCGTAGACCCTTGATTTACAAAGGTTTAACTATCTTTCGCATTCCCCCTGCGCCAGGGAAAGCACTGACGCGTGCTGCCGACATATCGGCAATTGCCGACCTCTCGGCGGCAATGTCCGGCACCCTTGATGCAGATCAACTCAAAGCAGGTCCTTCTCCCCATAATGAATTGATCGAATCATTGCAACGTCAGGATGAAATTGAAGCAAAGCACTACGGACTGCAGCCGATGCTGTACCTGTCTTACCGCCAACGGCCATGAAGCACAAAGGTCACTGCCGTCCGCCATTGACGTATTGCTAAGGCAAGCTTCCTCTTTGTTGCATATCGAACACCCCGACAATGTTAGAAAGCAATATGGATTTCAAACAGCAGGACCGGCGGGTCTCCGCCATCGAAGCGCTGTACCGCAGAAGGTCCGACTCCCCGGCGCCAGGCCTGTCCAACGCTGGCGTTCAGTTAACCCAGCTGACCGATGCGCTGACCACACACGGCGACGTCCAATCGCTTCTGGAGAACCTGAGTGACATCGTTGCACCCATCATTCAATTCGACACGGTCAGCGTCATGCTGTACGACGCAGACATAAAAGCGATGCGCGGTTATGCCGCCGACACTGACTCTCCAACCAGCTTCAGAACCAACAAGGAATACGCCTTGAATGACTGCCCGCAGGGAACTGTTTGGCGCACTCAACAGCCCCTGCAGATTGCGGACCTGCGTCGAGACGAGCGGTTTCCACACTCGAAGCGCTTGATCAAAGAGTCCGGATTGCGCTCATATTGGGTTCTTCCGCTCACGACGGCACGAGAAGCGCTGGGCGCCCTTGCGTTCGGCAGCCACCGGCTGAATGGGTTCAGCGATTGCGACACGCAGGCCATGCTCAGAGTCGCGCGCATCGTTGCGCTTGCGGTGGAATCCTCCGTGAATGCCGTGCAATGCGAAGCCCTTCATCGGCGCACGGCACAGCAGCGCGATCAACTCGCCACTCTGTTGGAAATCACTAACACCTTGGTCGCAGCGCGCGGCTTGGATGCACTACTTAGAAACACCTCCGCTTGCTTGCAACGCCTGGTCAAACATGATGCGGCCAGTCTTAATTTGTTCGACCCAGTGACAGGCGACTACCGGGTGATGGCGTTTGATGAGCAAATGAATGGGAGGTCCATCGCCCGCTTCATTGATCGCCCAGCAGCAGGATCGGCGCTCAGGCAATTGCTTGAAACCCGGGCGCCCATGACCAGAGAACAGCTCGACATCTCCGAATTCCCTGACGACCCAACCGTCGCTCGGGTGGTGTCCCTTGGTTTTGTCTCGATTTGCAGTGTGCCAATTTTGGGCCCACAGCGCGTGATCGGCGTATTGAGCATGGGAAGAAGGCGCCGCGAGCCCTTCACCGCCGACGAGGTCGAGTTGCTCACGCAAACCGGGCGGCAACTGGTACTCGCTGTCGAAAATGCAGTGGCACTCGACGAAATTCGGTCACTCAAGGAAGGCCTGAGTTGAAGAGAACCGTTATCTCACCGAGGAAATCCGGGCCGTCCATCGTTTCGATGAAATCGTCGGTCACAGTACAGCACTGCAAAAGGTGCTCGACCAGGTCCGCGTCGTCGCCCCCACTGACTCCACCGTTTTGATCGAGGGTGAAACAGGCACCGGCAAGGAGCTGATTGCGCGGGCCATCCATGACCGAAGCGCTCGACGTGAACGACCACTGATCAAGGTGAATTGCGCGGCAATTCCCGCTGGCCTGATCGAGAGTGAGCTGTTTGGGCATGAAAAAGGCGCGTTTACTGGCGCCATTGCGCAACGCAAGGGCAAGTTCGAACTGGCCAACGGCGGCACGATCTTCCTAGATGAAATCGGTGAGATGCCACTGAGCATGCAAACAAGGCTTTTGCGAGCCTTGCAAGAAAGAGAAATCGAGCGCGTTGGCGGGTCAAAGACGATTGCGCTGGACGTGCGGGTCATCGCTGCAACCAACGTTGACCTGTTCAAACGGGTGGCCAACCACGAATTTCGGGCCGACCTGTATTACCGCCTTGCCGTATTTCCTTTGCATATGCCTCCCTTGCGTGAGCGGCGCGGCGACATCGGCCTGCTGGTGAGTTGGTTCGCCGAAAAACTGTCACGCAGCATGCACAAGCGAATTGACGAGATCTCAGCGGAAACTTTGCAAGCGCTGGAGTCCTACGATTGGCCTGGCAACGTGCGTGAACTTGAAAACGTGATTGAACGGGCTGTTATTTTGTCGCGGGGGTCCTCCCTCGAAGTTCCGCTCTCCGCGTTGCCAGCAGGACCACGCCGTCCCTCGGGAGACGACGCGCTGGAGGTCGTCGAGCGCGAGCACATGCTGAGGGTGTTGGCGGAATGCAAATGGGTTCTCAGCGGCCCCAAGGGCGCGGCGACTCGACTCGGGCTCAAACGCACCACGCTGCAATCACGCATGGAGCGCATGGGCATCGCGCGGCCCATCTGATCCAACCCGCCCGCCCCGGCAAGGCGCCTTGGACGCCTTTCATACGGTCCCGGTTTGGCTCGATACACTTCAGGGTTTCCCCTTTCGAACCAGAAAATGACCTACTGCGTCGCCATCAAACTCAATGCCGGGCTGGTTTTTCTGTCCGACTCCCGCACCAATGCCGGTCTGGACCAGATCAGCACCTTTCGCAAGATGATTATTTATGAGAAGCCCAATGACCGCTTCATGGTCTTGCTCTCAGCCGGCAACCTGAGCATTTCTCAGTCAATTCGCGAGATTCTTCAGGTCGAGCAGATCAAGGACCACGAAAGTGGCGAGCCCATCACGATCTGGAACGCCAAAAGCATGTTTGATGCGACCCGCATTCTGGGCGCCGCCATTCGCCGGGTGTACGAACGCGATGCTGCCTCCCTCAAACAGGCCGGTGTGGATTTCAACGTGTCCATGATCTTTGGTGGCCAAATCAAGGGTGAAGGCATGCGCCTGTTTCAGGTCTACTCCGCGGGCAACTTCATAGAGGCCACGCCAGAAACCCCTTATTTTCAGGTGGGCGAGTCCAAATACGGCAAGCCTGTGCTGGACCGGGTCATTACCCCGCAGACGCCACTGAACGAGGCCGCCAAATGCGCCTTGGTGTCCATGGACTCCACCCTGAAATCCAACCTGTCCGTCGGCCTGCCGCTGGACATGGTGATTTACGAGGCCAACCGCTTTCACACCGACAAAGTGGTCTGCATTGACGAGGACAACCCTTATTTCAAGATGCTGCACAACAGCTGGGGCCAAAAGTTGCGCGAAGTCTTTGACAGCATTGAAGACCCGTTGTGGAACGGCGGCCAAACCGACATTCCCTTGATGGCGCCTTTGAGCCGCCACCTGCCGCTCAAAAAGATAAGCAACGCCCAGGAAAAGCTGATCTAAGCGCATGACGCCGCTCATCTTCTCGCACGCCAACAGCTTTGGCGCCAGCACTTACCGGGTCTTGTTCAAAGCGCTGAAAGCGCGGGGCTTTGCGGTCAGTGCCATTGACCAGTTGGGACATGATCCCCGCTACCCAGTCACCAACAACTGGCCGCACTTGGTGCAGCAATTGGTTGATTTCATTCAGCTGCAGGCCGACAAGGCTGGGGCGCCGGTCTATCTGGCGGGCCATTCACTGGGGGGGTTTTTGAGCGCCATGGTGGCCTCCAAAGCGCCTGACCTGGTGCGTGGCGTGGTGCTGCTGGATTCACCCCTCATTGGCGGCTGGCGCGCCACCGCCTTGGGCGCGGCCAAAACCACCCCGTTGTTTCAAACGTTTTCGCCGGGGTCGGTCAGCCGCAAACGACGCAACAGTTGGGCAGATACGGCCGCGGTGATGGCGCATTTTCAGCACAAAAAATCGTTTGCCAAGTGGAACCCGCAAGTTTTGCAAGACTATGTGGACCTTGGCACCCGCGATGAATTGCTCAACGGAGAGCACAGCCGCGTGCTGAGTTTTGACCGCGACGTAGAAACTGCCATCTACAACGGCCTGCCCCACAACATGGACTCGCTTTTCAAGCGTCACCCCATCAAATGCCCGGTGGCCTTTATTGGCGGACTGCAAAGCACCGAAATCAAACAAGTTGGCATGGCACTGACCGACAAGGTCTGCAAGGGCCGCCTCACCATGCTCGATGGCACCCACCTGTTCCCCATGGAAAAGCCCCTGGCCACTGCGGCCGCAATAGAGGCGGCCCTGCTGAATATGGCGGCCTGAGTCGAAACCACAGACATGGGCGGCTTCGCTGCGATCATTTGGCCGACACTTTTCAAGTCAGCATGTACCGCGCAAGACTGAAAAACCTACAAACCAGCACAACGTGCGCCCACCACAGCAGACTCCAATCGAGAGTGACCAGTTACTGTCGTGTTTCAGCCAACGATCCAGTGTCTTCTGGCGTTCAGACAAATCCAAACTTTTCAATCAATTCAAGAAGCGCCATGGGGCTGAAGGGCTTGACCAGATACGCATCCGCGTGAGCGCGCAGCCCTTGCGCCATATCCTCTTTCTGGGCGCGAGCCGTCAGCAAGACCACCTTGATCGACTTTAACTGGTCGTCCGACTTGATGGCACTGCAAGCCTGCAGGCCGTCAAGCATGCCGGGCATCATCACATCAAGCAGGATCAGGTCAGGGCGAAGCGCCGTCGCCATACTCAGTGCCTGGGCGCCAGTTTCACCCTCAAACAGATCCCAGTTCTTTAACTGCAGGGTTAATCGAATGAGCTTACGCAGTTCGGGTTGATCATCAACAATCAAGACTTTCATAAGAGCAAAGGTTTACTGCCACCCAGACTGGGATGGGTGTCATTGCCCTCTGTCTACGGCAGGCAACCAACAAGTCATTTCAGTGCCTTTGCCCAAGGTGCTGCTGACTTGCATCTGCCCTTGATGCAATTCAACAATTTCTTTGACAAGAGAAAGCCCTAATCCCGTGCCCGGTATCGCGCCGGATGCGTCGGCCCGGTAGAAGCGCTCAAAAACACGTTCTTGCTGCTCTGGCGTCAAACCCAGCCCTTCATCCCGGACACGAATTCCAATTTCCTCCCGATCCCCGGTATGTCGGTGATGAAGGGACAGCTGAATCGCGCCGCCGTCAGGCGAGTACTTGTAGGCGTTGGAAATCAGGTTTAGCAGGACTTGTCCCATTTTTTCGGTGTCCACAGCCACCGGCATCGGGCGCTCGGGCAAGTCCATCGAAAAGGTATAGGGGCCTTCGGGCGCCTTAAAACCAGCGACGGTTGACTCAATAATGGGCTGCAAGGGCTGCACCTTGATGTTGAAATCTTTGCCACTTCGGGCCTCAATGCGAGCAAGATCCAGCAGTTCGGTGACCAGGTGCACCAAGTTCGACGACTGGCGATAAATCGTTGCAAGCAGGTCCTTTTGGGTGGCCTCGTCAAACTTGCGAGTCAACAAAAGCTCTGAAAAGCCGTGGATGCTTGCCATTGGTGTACGCAGTTCGTGCGCGGCAGTGGACAGGAACTCGCTTTTCATGCGGTCCACTTCGGTTTCATGGGTCACATCCCGAAAGTAGTAGATCCGGCCAAGCGCTTGCCCGTCCTCAAACGTGCGCACTGATCGCTGGACAATGCGATGGTGTGGCCGCGTCAAGGTGACAACGTCTGTGGCACCGTCGTGCGCGCCTTCAAGCGGCTGGTATCCGCAGTCAATGTCGCACAAGGACCGGAAAGCGGCACAAAAACCATTCAAATTCAAGCCCTGCACATACTCAGGCGCGAGTCCCGTCATCTTGGTGAACGCAGGGTTCGAATATGAACAGATACCGTCTCCAGACACAGTGACAAAACCATCTGGACTGAGGTTGAACACGGCGTTGAGTTCAGTGCTGAACCGCCGCAACTTGTCCTGCGTGAGCTTGGTCTGCGAGATGTCCCGTATGTAGGCCGTGAACACAGGCTGTTGGTTGATCGTGACCGATGAAATCGACAATTCAATGGGAAACTCCGAACCGTCCGCGCGCAGCGCGCTGATTTCAATGCGTTTGCCCACGACCACCGCCTCACCGGTTGCAAGGAAGCGGGCCATGCCCTTTTTATGCGCTTCGCGGTATCGATCGGGAATCATGACGTTGACCAGACTTTGGCCCATCATCGCGGCTTTGGTAACTCCAAAAACCGCTTCAGCGGCGGGATTGAACTCTTGCACCAACCCTTGATGATCCATCACCACGATGCAATCCAGCGCACCTTGCGCAATGGCTGCGCGGCGCAAGTCGTTTTCCCTCATCCGCCGCTCATCGGCTCGACGCTCTGAAATGTCAACGGCGATCGCCAAAAAGCCGGAAATCGCGCCAGTGACATCGCGCAAACACGAAACACTGGCCGACACGGGCAGGCGTGATCCATTGTCAAGGGCCAGCGTCCACTCGCGGTCATCCGAACCAAACCGGCGCGCCATGGCAACCAAAGCCTCAAACCCGGGGGCGACCCCCACACCCAGCGCTTGGGAGAGTTCGTCGGAACGACTCTTCATTTCCAAGGCGCTCAAGCCCAAGGCGTCAAAGTGTTGGCCACAGGCCTGGTCAGCAGCCAGGCCGCTCATTCTTTCGGCCGCGGCATTGAAGGTTTGAACGACGCCATCGAGGCCCATTGCCACAATCGCGTAGTTGGACCCCTGCAAAATGGCGTTTTGCAGTGCACTGGTCTTCTGAAGAAGCTGTTCACGCTCCTTGCGCTCACTGATGTCGCGAATGATGCCGTTGAAATGCATTTCGCCTGCAATGGGCATTTCAGCGACCGACAGCTCAATCGGAAACACGCTGCCGTCTTTGCGTTGACCAATTAACTCGCGATCAATGCCCCATGATGCGGGTGCTTCCGCTTGCCTGGTAGCGCTCCAAATAGCCATCATGGTGATCGGCCACGGACTGTGGCATCAAGCATTTGACGTTTTTACCCAATATTTCGTCGGCCCGATAGCCAAACATCCTTTGCGCCGCTGGATTGATAGAGTCCACTCGACCATGCATATCAATGGTGACGATGCCATCCACTGCCGAATCGAGAACCGCCGTCAGACGCGCCTGGCTTTCGACCAGTGAGATCAAGTCTTGTCGGCGCTCAATATCCTTGCGGTGAGCCAGCATGATCTGACCGAGAGTGTTAAACAGTGGTTTGAGTCGTTCTGCCTCTGCCGCGTTGCAGCCGCGCTTCAGGTTCGTCAACCCCGCCATCCCCACCAGTTCAGGACCGACGAACAAAGGCATGCCCATGAAATTGTGAACCTCGGGGTGCCCCGGTATCAGCGGTCCGCGACCGACCTCGCCCGTGTGCTCACCCAAAATAAGTCCTTCGCCTGTCACCAGGGTTTGGCCGATGAGCCCCTCCAGGCTATAGCCGTCGTCGCTGCTGTCCAAATTGTCCCATTGGGACAGCTGAGAGGTGTCCGGCACGTCCCAGTTCACATTGGCCAGCGCCAGCAGGCGACGATTCACACCCGGCTCAAGCGATGGATCGAGATCGGCAAGGAACGCGATTTCGCAGCCTGTCGCCTGCAGCATCTTCGCCACCAGTCGGTTGAACAGGCTTTGTCCGTCAACCTCGCCGATATACAGACTTTGCATCACCGCAATCGCATCGAGCAATTGCTGCTGACTCAGCAGCGCCGCTTCACGCTCCCGCAATTGCTTACCCAGGTGGGTCTGCTGTTGCAGCGCTGCAGAAAGCTCATTGATTGAACGCTGCACTCGAATGGACATTTGGTTAAAGGCCCGCGCCGTACTGGCAAGCTCATCCTTGCCCACGACGGTAATCTGGTGCCCCGTCCTGCCGTCCATGATGGCATGCGTGGCCCGGGTCAAGCCATTCAGTTGTTGCGTCAAATAACTGCCAAGCAAGTACGAAAAAAGTCCCGTCAACAAAACGAAGAAAAGCGACAACATCGCCCCTTTTGATCGTGCGTCGCGCAAGGACTCCTCCAGTCGCAATGTCGACAAGCCCAACTGCACCGAGCCAAAATTCCGCCCGGCCGTGGCGATGGGCTTGGACACGTCAAAAATGGCGTCGTTCACCGTCTGGATGTCGGTGTCCGCTGAAAACTTGAAATCGCCCGACGCCAGGGCCTGGCCGCTTTCCGCCAAAACGGTGCCATCGGGCGCGATGACGCGGGCGTAGACGACGTCGTCCGTTTGCGCCACCTGGGTGACCATGCTTTGCATGGTCGCCAAGTCAGCGGTTAACACCGCGTCTTGCACCACGGCGGAAAACAGTTGCGCCATGGCACCGGCATCACGCGCAATGCGGTCGCCCCCCATCTGCTTGACCAAGCCCAAGCCGAGATTCAGCAAAACGGAGAGCAACACGGCTTCGATCAGGGCGATGCCAAATATTGTTTTCAGTCGAAAAGACATGTTCTCCCCTTGCCGTTAATCAATCCATCCGCAGCGCGCGTACGTCGTTCCAGTCTTTGTCCTGTGCCTTTTGGAACCCGGCAAAGTCAAGCGCTTCAAGAGCCGCCTTGCCTTGAGGGGTTCGGTCCATGCCATACAGGGCGGCCGCAATGGCGGCTACAGCACGCCTATCCAGACCTGGGCGTGCGGCAATCGCATGCGGCGTGTAGGGCGCCGTGGTCCACAGCACGCGCAACTTGCTGGTCACCTCTGGCGGCATCTTCTCAAGCGTTGCCTTCACGCCTCCTCCTGCCGGGAAAAGTCCTTTGGCCACCGACAAATAAACCGAATCATGCGACGAAACATACCGTGGCGTCACCGAGATTTGCGCCGCTTTGAGTGCCGCAACGGGCAACATCGTGGCCGCAAACGAGCCGGGTGCAGGAAACGCCAGCGTCAAGCCCTGGAGTTCCTTGATATCCGTGATCGGTGAGTCTTTTGCCACCACCAGTAACCCTTGTATCTTTCGCCCAGCCTCGTTGGCAAATGCTTGGTAACCAGGAGACGCGTGGGCCTTTGTGTAGTGGTGGGGGTTCATGTAAGCCAGATCGAACTTTCCTTCCGTGAGACCGCGCTCGAATGTGGGGATATCTCGCGTGGTCACAATTTCAACCCGGTAGCCCGACTGGCTGGACACGTAATTGGCCAATGGACTCCACAGCTCCATGACTTTGGCTGCAGACTGCTGCGGGACGATGGCCAGTGTCAGCGTCGGAGCCGGGTCGGCCGTTTGTGCGCTGGCACCCAGGGACATTGCCGATGCCGTGCACAGCGCGCCTAAAAATTTTAGTACTTTCATCGTGAACCTTTCAAAGAAAAAGAGGGGGAATCATTGAGGTAAAAAATGAGGAGGCTGGGGTGTGGTGGCAGGCTTGTCACGCAACGCCGCCAGCTTTTCGCGGGCCAGTTTTTCCAACTCGCTAAAAGGCACCGGTTTGGTAAAAACATGAACCCCTTCGGGCAAGCCGCCCCGGTCGGCAATATCGGCCATGTCCAGCGCAGTCACAGCCACGATCATCATGTTCTGAAAATCAGGGTCTCCGGCGAGCATGCGGATCATGCGAAAACCGTCAACGCCTGGCATGTTCAGATCAGTGATCAACAGATCGGGTTTGGACTCACCCACTCGAATCAAACCTTCAAAGCCACTGCTGGCGGTCACCAGGGTGAGCGGCAAATCCCAAGCGCCAATGTTGAGGCGGTAGAGTTTGAGCAAGTCCAACTCGTCTTCGACGGCAAGGATCTTCAAACTGGCTCGGGCCGGCTCCGGCCGAGCCCCCCGTAAAGCGGTCTGGCGCTCTGCCAGAATTTGATCCACCGATGTGCGCAAAATCTTGCGATGACCGCCGGCGGTCTTCCAAGCGCGCAAGACGCCGCTCTCCACCCACAACTGGGCTGTTCGCAAAGACACACCCAATAGTTTCGCGGCGTCTCGTGTGCTCAACAGTTCGCCATCAGCCGTCAATACCGTTCTCCTTTGTTGAACACCCCACACACCTCACTCTTTTTCATTATTGCACTTATTATCATTTTATCCAAGCAATCGGGGTGAGGTGTGCGGGTGCAAGGGTGCGGTCCACTCTGCGTCATGTCATCTTGAACGCCAAGAGCCCAAACCCGGACCGCGAAGCGGGAATGCTTGCCGACGCGGATGGCTGTCTCACCAAACCATTCAGCCCGCTCAAGCTCATCGAAACAGTGAAAGACGCCCTCTCCAAGACTCACGGAGTCACCTTCGCAAGACTCGGCGCCCGCGAGCGTCGTGCCGGGCCAGCCCAGCCGAAGCGCGGCGGGCCGGGAACGCCAAACCATGGCGTCCTGCGCTACTTCTTCGTATGATGGGGGCAAAATAGGCCAAAAAGCCTGGGAGTGCTTCTATGTCACAGGAACCTGCAGCGCCCCCTTTGTCAGGCGATGCGCTACTGGCGATGGGCAAACTGTTTCGCGACACGTTTGACAACGCCGCTGTCGGGCTGGCCCACGTTAGCCCCGGGGGACACTGGCTGCGCATCAACCCCGCCTTGTGTGACACGCTCGGCTACACCGCCGAAGAACTCGGCCAACTCACTTTTCAGGAACTGACTCACCCCGACGACCTGGGCGCCGACATCGGCAATGTGCAGCGCCTGCTCAATGGGGACATCAAACGCTATGCCATGGGCAAGCGCTACTTCCACAAAGATGGGCACATCGTGTGGGCGCAACTCACGGTCTCACTGATTCGCACCGCGACGGGGGAGCCGGACTATTTCATCTCGGTTGTCGAAGACGTGTCCGAGCGTCGCGCACTAGAAAACAAGTTGGAGTCAGGGCGCCGGCAAAACCTGATCGTTGCCGAAGCGTTGCCGTGCGGTTTGATACGACTGGACCCCACGCTCAAGGTTCAGTTCGTCAACGAAGCGCTGGCCAAGTCATTGAACCGGCCACGCGATGAGTTGGTGGGCCACCACATCAGTGAGCTTTACCCACCTGAGACCGTGCTGCATCTGCAGCACCACGCCAACCTGGCCTTGCACGATGACCTCGTGCGTTTCCAGACGGGCTATGACGACGCGACCGGCAACAAGCGGCACATTCAGGTCAGCCTGGCACCTCAAAAAGACCATGACGGCGCGCTCACCGGCCTGATCATGGTGGTGGACGATGTCAGCGAGCTGGTGCGCACCCAAACCGCGCTGACCGAAAGCGTGGTCCAGTTGCGCCACCTCGCCCACCACGACCCGCTCACAGCGCTCCCCAACCGCATCCTGTTTCAGGAAAGTTTGCAGCAAGCCCTGGCCGCTGCCCGGCGCCAGTTGACGCGCGTGGCCTTGGTGTTTGTGGATTTGGATGAATTCAAACCCGTCAATGACCAACTGGGCCACCAGGCGGGCGACCGGGTGCTGCAAGAAACCGCATGTCGCATGCGCTTGGCGGTGCGTGAGTCCGACACGGTGGCCCGCATTGGCGGTGATGAGTTTGTACTTTTGTTACCGTTGGTGAGCGGCATGGAGGACGCGCTGAACGTCGCGCTCAAGGTGCACGACCACATCGCGCACCCCATGCAAATCAACGGCCGGGAAGTCTGTATCTCGTCCAGCAGCGGTATCGCCCTGTACCCTGATCACGCGCAGGACGCCGATGCACTGATGTCTTGCGCCGACAGCGCGATGTACGACGCCAAGCAGTCCGGACGCAACCAGGTCAAGGTGTTTGCGCCCGGCATGAAGCCGTCGCCGGACTAGGCCCGGCTTAGGCGGCCCAGGTCACCAGGCCACTCCAGCTGGTGGCCAGCACCACCACGCCAAAGGCAATGCGGTAGTAGGCAAAGCCGGCAAAGCTGTGGGTGGCAATGTAGGCCAGCAACCAGCGAATGCAAATCCACGCGCTGATGAATGAGAACACCAAACCCACTGCAAACATCGGCACGTCGCTCAAGGCCAACAAGGCCCGGTCTTTGTAAAGGCTGTAAAACCCGGCGCCAATCAGGGTGGGAATGGCCAAAAAGAATGAAAAATCGGTGGCCGCCTTGCGCGACAGGCCCAGCAACATGCCGCCAATGATGGTGGCGCCGCTGCGGCTGGTGCCTGGAATCATGGCCAGGCACTGCGCCAAGCCCACCTTGAGGGCGTCCACGGGGGTCATCGCATCCACACTGTGCACGCGGGTCACGGCAGGGTTGTTGGCCTGGCGGCGCTCGGCCCACAAAATGATGAAGCCACCCAGAATGAAGGCACTGGCCACCACTTCAGGGGTGAACAGATTGGCTTTGATGGCCTTGCCAAACGCCAGCCCCAAAATCACCGCGGGAAAGAAGGCAATCAGCACATTCAAGGCAAAGCGCTGGGCCTGCTTTTCAGTGGGCAAGGCGACCACGGTGTCGCGAATTTTTTGCCAATAGACCAGGATCACCGCAAAGATGGCGCCGGTCTGGATGGCAATGTCAAACACCTTGGCCTTGTCGTCGTCAAACCCGAGGAGCGAGCCCGCCAAAATCAAATGCCCGGTGGACGAGATGGGCAAAAACTCCGTCAGCCCTTCGACGATGCCCATGATGGCGGCTTTAAGCAGCAAAACGATATCCAAGTGAACACTCCCTGATGTTGTCGATATTGATTGGCGGCAATTATCGCCGCCGGTTGACGCACCTCAAGGCCGCCGCTGGCGCTTTACACAAGCCATTCGCACCGCGCCCCCGGCATTTCGTCGCAAGGCACTCGCCGCCGACGCCCTGTGCGGGCAAAGTTCAGGCATTCCCACCCGCCCAGTCCCTCACCATGCAACTCACGCCGGTCATCACACTTCACCTCAGCGCCGCTTTGGGCGCCTTGCTGACGGGGCCAGTGGCCTTGTGGGCGCGCCGGGGCGGCACGCAGCGCCCGCGCCTGCACCGCGCCTTTGGCTACGCCTGGGTCACGCTGATGGTGATCACCGCCACGTCCGCCCTGTTCATTCGCGACTTTGCACTGCCCAACCTGGCCGGGTTCACGCCCATTCATCTGTTGGTGCCCTATGTCTTCGTGCATCTTTTTGCAGGATTCTGGTTTCTGGCCCGCAAAAACATCGCCGCCCACCGCAAAACCATGCAAAGCACCTACATCGGCGCCTGCGTGGTGGCGGGCGCCTTCACCCTGCTGCCCGGCCGCTACCTGGGCCAGTGGGTCTGGGGCCAATGGCTGGGCCTTCTTTAATTTGCTAACCTCCGGAGAACCTCACATGACGCCCACCAATCCCACCCTGTCCGCCGACCTTGAACGCCTGGCCCGCAAGCGCGCCAACGCCAAAATGGGTTGGTTCACGCACGCTCTGGTTTACGCAGCAGTCAACACCGGGCTGGCGCTCATGTCTGGCTTCAACGGCCACAGCTGGGCGGTGTTCCCTGCCATGGGCTGGGGACTGGGCTTGCTGATTCACGGCGCCGTGGTTTTTTTAGGCGGTGCCGGCACCCCTTTGCGCCAGCGCTTGCTGGACCGTGAGCGGGCCCAACTGGCCGGCGCCAAAGACCCGTGGTAAGCCAGTGACTCGCCCCCCACGACACACCGACTCGGTGCTGGCGCATGTGCTGCCGGCCATGGTGCTCAACAGCCTTATTGCTCTGGGCCTCACCGTGTTTGGCCAGCATGGCTTTGTAGACAACTGGCTGTATTCGCAATGCATTGGCCTGAGCATTGGCGCCCTCATTCACCAAAGCAGCCGCTGGTTGATTGCGGACTGGGCCACACAGTGGCGCCGCATTGTGCTTATCGTGCCGGTGGCCGCCGTGGTTGGCTCCTTTTTGGGCAGCCAGCTGGGGGATGGGCTCACGGGCTGGGACAGCGCCAGCCACTGGGCGCGCGACCCCCGCCAGGCCTGGGGCTTGATCACGTTGAGCCTGGTGGCTGGCGCGGCGCTCACCTATTACTTTGTCAGCCGCGCCCAGCTGGCCAAAGAGCGCGAACGGGCCGAGGCCGCCCTGCGCCACGCGGCCGAGTCGCGCCTGAAGCTGCTGGAAACCCAGTTGGAGCCGCACATGCTCTTCAACACCCTGGCCAATCTGCACGCCCTCATTGGCACCGACCCCACCCGCGCCCAGCACATGCTGGACCGGCTGGTGAGCTACCTGCGCGCCACGCTGAGCGGCTCACGCGCCACCCAGCACAGCCTGCAAGCCGAGTTTGACCTGCTGCGCGACTACCTGGAACTGATGTCTGTGCGCATGGGGCCGCGCCTGCAGTTCACGCTTGTGCTGCCGCCCGAGCTGGCCCAGCTGCCGGTGCCGCCTTTGCTGCTGCAACCGCTGGTTGAAAACGCCATCCAACACGGGCTGGAGCCCCAAGTGGCGGGCGGGCACATCACGGTGCAGGCCCGGCGCAACGGCCCACAACTCACCCTTGAAGTGACGGACACCGGCGCGGGATTGCCTGCCCAGACCGCCCCTCACAGCGGCTTTGGCCTGAGCCAGATTCGCTCGCGCCTGGCCACCACCTTTGGCGAGCCAGCCGCTCTTGAATTAATAGCAGCTCCCGCAGGTGGAACGTGCGCCAGAGTCACATTTCCTTGTTAAACACCATGCCCATTGACCCCAACCGCCCGCCCACCGCCCTGATTGCCGAGGACGAGCCGCTGCTGGCTGCCGCCCTGCAGTCCGCGCTGGCGCAGGCCTGGCCCGAGTTGCGCGTGCTGGCCGTGGTGGGCGACGGCCTCTCTGCCGTGGCGCAGGCATTAAACCTGCAGCCCGACGTGCTCTTTTTTGACATTCGCATGCCCGGCCAAAGCGGCCTGGACGCCGCCAACGAACTCGCCGACGAATGGCCGCTTGACGCCCCGGGCAGCCCGCCCTTCCCCGCGCTGGTCTTCCTCACCGCTTACGAGCAATATGCCGTGCAGGCCTTTGACGCCCAAGCCATCGACTACCTGCTCAAGCCCTTGCAAACGGCCCGCTTGCAAAAAACCATAGAAAAAGTGAAGCTCACGCTTTCCAGCCGTGCGCAGCCCGCTATCAATATGGAAGCAACCCTGCGCCAGTTGCGCGGCTTGCTGGCCAGTGCCGCGCCGGTGGCAGCGGCCCCGCTCAAGGTGATTCAGGTCAGCGTGGGCCACCAGCATTCGCCTGATTCCGGTGGACGAGGTGCTGTACTTTGAAGCCGCCGACAAATACCTGCGCGTGCTCACCGCCGAGCACGAGTACCTGATTCGCACCCCGCTCAAAGACCTGCTGCCCCAGCTGGACGCCAGCGTGTTCTGGCAAATCCACCGGGGCACGGTGGTGCAAGCCTTGGCCGTGGACACGGTCACGCGCGATGAGGCCGGCAAACTCAGCCTCACCCTGCGCGGCCGGGCCGACAAGCTGACCGTCAGCCGGCTTTACGCCCACCGCTTCAAAGCCCTGTAAAAGACCAGCCCGCCAGCGCGGGTGACGGGGTTCATGGGAAGATGACACGACCACCCTTGGGCCGACCATGTCAGAACCACTTACCCTCAACTCGCTTCCCCTGTTTCCACTGGGCACCGTGCTGTTCCCCGACGGCATGCTGCCGCTGCGCATTTTTGAGATGCGCTACCTCAACATGATTGGCAAATGCCACAGCACCGGCGCACCCTTTGGCGTGGTCACGCTCACGCAAGGCAGCGAAGTGCGCCAGCCCGACCCCAACTCCCCCAGCGGCGACGGCTTTGCGCACGAGGCTTTTCACGCCATTGGCACCCTGGCCACCATTGCCGAGTTCACCATGCCCCAGGCCGGGCTGATGATGATTCGCTGCACCGGCACACAGCGCTTTCAGATCAACCACAGCGAACAACTCAAGCACGGTTTGTGGACAGCCAACGTCACCCTCATCCCGCCTGACATGGCGGTGCCCATTCCGCCCGATTTGCAACACGTGGCCAAAGCGCTGCGCCAGGTGCTGGAGTCGTTGAACACGCTCCAATCCACCTCAGAGCCGGCGCAAGTGTCGCCGCCCCACCGGCTGGACGACTGCGCCTGGGTGGCCAACCGCTGGTGCGAACTGCTGCCCATGCCCTCCGTCACCCGCCAGCAAATGATGGCGCTGGACAACCCGCTGGTGCGCCTGGAGCTGGTCAGCGACGTGTTGCAGCGCACCGGCATTGCGTCCTGACCCAGCCTGGGCCCCGGCAAAAGTTGCAGGGGCGCCGGTTCACTGGTAATGTGCACTGGGGCTGTTGCCCCGGCTTGATGACACAACCCAACAGAGAGTGAGACCTGCCATGTCCATCCACTACACCACGGCCTCCCAGCACGCGCCAGAAAACAAAATGCGCTTGTATGCCACGCAGGTGATCAACATCATTGGCGGGCCCGGGTGCGACAAAACCCTCTATTCCTCCGCCATCATCCTGAATCTGAACCTGCGCCACAAAACGGTGGAGTTTTTGCCCGACTACGCCAAAACCCTGGTCTGGCACAAAGACCATGAGGCGCTTAAAAACCAGTACCAAATTGCCCAGCGGCAAAACGAAATGCTGGAGGTGCTGGACGGGCAGGTGCAGTTCTTGGTCACCGAGTGCTCACTGCCCCAGCTGCTGCACTACAACGCCAACTACCCCGACAACATTTGCGACATTGCCAAAACCCGGCTCAAAATTCTGGAATGGCACAAGCAGCACAACAACATCAACGTGCTGGCCCAGCGTGGCGACAAAAAATATGTGCAGGCCGGGCGCTTCCAAACCGAAGACGAAGCGCGCCAGATTGACCAGTCCATCAAGCGTTTGCTGGACGAAGAAGGCATTCCCTACACGGTGCTGAGCCCGGATTTTGAAGCCATCACCGCGTTTGCCAACACCTTGAACTGATCGCCGACTCAGCCCGGCCGGGTGGTTTGCGCTTCAAGCGGCGCCACCCCGCCGCGCAAGGCGGCGGGCACCCAGGCGCTCAGGCTGGCGTGAATGGCGTCTTCGTGGCGCTGCCACCAAATGCCCAAAGCCACCACGCCCAAGCCCAACAAGGTGAGCACAAACGGGAACATCATGCTGTCCTCAAACACCCGGTACGACAAATAGCCCAGGTAGCCCGCCACGCCCAAAGCGCCCAGCACCGTGAACACCCGCCGCCCAATGGCCGCGCCCACAAACACCATCACCAGGTTGATGCCCGCGTAGGCCAGCTTGCCCCACTCCGAACCCGAGTTGCTCAGGCTCAAGCCCCCCCAGAACATCAGCGCGCCAAACAGATACAGCCAAAACGCAAAGTCTTGGCGCCACTCCGGCTCGCGTGACGCGCGGCAGCGCAAATCGACCCACACGGCGATGGCGCAAGTGGCCAGGCCAAACACCAGCGACACATCGCGAGAAAACTCCCAGTTGAACCCCTCGTTTTGCATCAACGCGCTGGCCAGGTCCATGCTCATGTACCAAAGCGTCACCGCCACCGGCATCACCATGAACGGCAGACGGTAGCGCCACAGCATCACCACACCGGCCGCCAACGTGGCAAATTCAAGCGTGATCCAGCGCCAGTTGATGTGCGTGTGGTACGCCGCATAATTTTCTGGCCCGCCCGGTGGCCACAGCCCCATGAGCTGCTGGGCGCACCACACCACCAGCGGCACCAGCACCACCGCCAGCGTTGCCAAAATGCCCGCAGGCACCGGCAATTGGCGCCCCTTCAAATGGTCGGCCACCATCAGGCAGGCCACCAAATAGGCCGCGCTGATGGCCAGCAAGCCCCAGGCGCCAAAACTGGCCCAGCCCAAAGTCATGAACAGCGACATGGCCCCAATGGCCAGCATGCCGCCAAAGTAATACAAGGTGTTGGTAAAGCTAAAGCGCGGGCCGCTGGGCGCAGCAGCCCCTCTCGCACCCGCACGCAACTCCTGTACCCGCACCTGTCACAGGCTTGGCCCAGTTGGCCGTTGGCTGCGGCAAAGCATCGTCTTCAGCAGGCACCAGTTCCCGGGAGGCTGCCACCACCCGAGTCGGGCTGCCCGGCGTGGCCCAGTAAGCCCACAGCGTGTGCGCCATGGACGGCAACACAGCCCCTTGCTCCACCGCTTCTTCCACATCTTTCCAAGCCAACGTGACCCGCACCGCTGGCGCAAACACATCGTCCTGATGCGTCTCTGACCAGCGTGTGGCCTCATTCAGCGGCATCGTGTCGGGGTTGTCAGTGCTCATAAAAACGAATCTCTCTTATTGTTCGGTCGTCAAACGACAACTCGCAACGATACCGCAAAGCCATGACACGACAAAGAACAGACCGGCCTCTAGAATCCGCGCCATGCAAGAACGCACCTCCCCCATTCAGCCCGCCGAACTT
>CAWAFG010000030.1:0-37616 GCA_963781205.1 uncultured beta proteobacterium
CCTGGGACCGCACGTTGCGCTTCTTTGGCCACCATCTGGGTTAACTACCGGAGCGGGTTGGGGGCGGTGCACTCCGCAGGCGTTCAACAACCACAGAGGCGCCTGTGCCGCTTGATGCGGGGTGTGGCAATCAGTCGGTGAAAAGCCCTGATTTGCTATTGATTTGGAAGCACATTGCGCAGGAGATACGCGGGCTGGGAGGCGATTTGGCTAAAGACCTTTGAGCCAATCACGCGACGCCATTGAGGCGCTTGGGGCCTCACCTCCTTAAAATCCCTCCATGACTGACACCACCACAATCACCAACATCGCCACCCACAGTGGCACCTTCCATGCTGACGACGTTTTTGGCGTTGGCGTTTTGATGGGGGTTTTCCCCTCCAACACCCTCATCCGCACCCGCAAGCAGGAACTGATTGAGGCTGCCGATTTTGTGGTGGACGTGGGCGGCACCTGGGACGCTGCCACCGGCCGCTTTGACCACCACCAGCGCGGCTTTGACGGCGCCCGCCCCAGCCATGAAGTGGATGGACAAACCGTGCCCGGCGTGGGCTACGCCAGCGCCGGTTTGGTGTGGTCTGCCTACGGCGATGCTTATGTTCAAGCCTGGGCGGCCAGTCATGGCCATACGCTGGACGAAGCGGCCGTGGCCAGCGTGGTGCGCTCCATTGACCACTCACTGGTGCAGTACATGGACATGGTCGACACCGGCCAGGCCGATGTTTCGCCCGGCCTGTTTGGCCTGTCGTCCCTCATCGCCCAGCTCAACACCCACTGGCTGGAAGAGCAGGGGCTGGACGGCACTGCCAAAGCCAAGCTGCAAGAGGTTCGTTTTCGTGAAGCCATTGCCATCACGCGCAAGTTTCTGGACCACGCCATCAGCAAGAAGATCGCCCAGATTCGCGCCATGGACACGGTGCGCAACGCGCCGCGTTTGCTGGAAGGCCGTGTGCTGCATTTGAATGAGGGCGGCATGCCTTGGACCCGTGTGGTGGTCGACGAAATGCCCGAGGTCATGTTCGTGATCTACCCCGACTCTGACGGCAACCAGTACCAAATCAAGA
Source organism: uncultured beta proteobacterium (assembly GCA_963781205.1). Lineage (GTDB taxonomy): Bacteria > Pseudomonadota > Gammaproteobacteria > Burkholderiales > Burkholderiaceae_C > Rhodoferax. Next base: position 1,065 of record CAWAFG010000030.1, read on the forward strand.
CCGTGCCGGTGGAGTCAGGTTCCTTCACCGCCCGCCTGGACCTGCCCGAGAGCTGGGCCGGCCTGCGTGACGGCGAGTTGGCTGCGGTGAACGGCGTGCCCGACAGCGTGTTCTGCCACATGAACCTTTTCATTGGCGGTGCCCGCAGTTTTGAAGGCGCGGTGAAGATGGCGGAACTGGCCCTGCCTGCGCGCGCTTGACGTTTGGCGCCACCCGCTCAGGTGGCGAGGTAGGCTTGCAAGCCTTGTAGCAAAGCCTCAAAAGTGACCTTGCAGCGCGGTGTGTGCCGCAGGTCTTCGTGCATGGCCAGCCAGGTGTCCAGGCACAAAGGGGTGCTGCCGGGCAGTACACGCACCAGTTGTGGGTTGCGCGCGGCCAGCGGGACCTGGCAAATGCCAATGCCATAGCCTGCGCGGATCAAGGCCAACTGCGCCATGTCGCTGTCAGTGCGCAGGGCAAAGGCCTCGCGCTGCCAGACCGGAAAGCCCTTGCGCGCCGACCTCACAAACGGCGTTTCCTCGTCAAACCCAATCAACGCGTGCTGCGCCAAATCGGCCATTGACTGAGGGGTGCCGCGCTGGTGTAGGTAATCGGGGTGCGCATGCAAGCCAAGGCGCACCTCACCCACGCGCCGGGCGATCAGCAGCTCTTGCTTGGGCGGCGTCATGCGAATGGCGATGTCCGCCTCGCGTTTGAGCAAGTCCTGCACGCGGTTGCTCAGCACCAGTTCCACCTTCAGGCCCGGGTGGTCACGCTGAAGTTGGGTCAGGATGGGCGGCAACACCTCCACGCCCACTACTTCGCTGGCCGTCACGCGCACGGTGCCCTGGATGCCCGCGCTCTGGCCCTCGGCCGCGCGCTTGAGTGCTGCAGCCGAACTGCTCATGGCCTGCGCAAAGGGCGCCAAGGCCAGTGCGGCTTCAGTGGGCAGCAGTCCCAACTGGGAGCGGGTAAACAGCGCCACACCCAGTGACTTTTCAAGCGCGGCAATGTGGCGCCCCACGGTGGGTTGAGCCACCCCCATGGCGCGGGCCGCACCTGACAGGGAGCCCTCCTTCAGCACGCTCAAGTAGGAGCGGTACAGCTCCCAACCAATGTCGTTTGTGGTGTTCTTAGTCATGCATAAATGTATAGCCGCTTGTTCATGTTGGTCAATTGCATCCTAGCGAACTTGCTCTCAAACTCCTTGCATTGCAACAGCTTTCCAGGGAGTCATGACATGAACAAAAACACCGCATTGGTATTGGGCGCCACCGGCGGCATTGGTGGCGAAGTGGCCAGGCAATTGGCGCAGGCCGGTTGGCGTGTGCGTGCCCTGCGGCGCGGGGGAGACTTGCCGATCGCCCAGCCGGGCGGTATCGAATGGGTGGGCGGAGACGCCATGAACCGCTCCGACGTCATGGCCGCGGCGCAGGGTTGCGGTGTCATCGTGCACGGCGTGAACCCGCCGGGCTATCGCCGCTGGGCCGAGTTGGTGTTGCCCATGGTGGACAACACCATCGCCGCAGCGCAGGCGCAGGGCGCCACCATCGTCCTGCCCGGCACGGTTTACAACTACGGGCCTGATGCCTTCCCCTTGTTGCACGAAGCGTCGCCGCAACACCCCGTTACCCGCAAGGGCGCCATCCGCGTGGCGCTTGAAAACCGGCTGCACCAGGCCAGCGGCCAGGGCTGCCAAGTGATCGTGGTGCGGGCCGGCGATTTCTTTGGGCCCCAGGTCGGCAACAGCTGGTTTTCGCAAGGGCTAATCAAGCCAGGCCAGCCCGTCAAGGTCATCCACCTGCCCGGCCCAATGGGCGTGGGCCACCAGTGGTCTTACGTGCCTGATGTGGCCCGCACCATGGTGGCGCTGCTGGCTCGCCGCGACCAGTTGGACCCCTTCGCCACCTTTCACATGGCGGGCCATTGGGACGCCGATGGCACCCAGATGGCCAGGGCCATCAGCCGCGCCGTGGTGGGCCAGGGCGGCATCGCGCCCACCGTGCGGCCCTTCCCCTGGTGGCTCACCGCACTGGCCGCCCCCTTTGTGGTGACCTTGCGCGAACTCCGTGAAATGCGCTACCTGTGGAACGTTCCTTTGGAAATGAGCAACACCCAACTCTTGAAAGTGTTGGGGAAGGAAGCACACACCCCGCTGGATGAAGCGGTATTGGCGACGTTGTTGGGGCAGGGGTGCTTGGAAAGGCAGGGCAGGGGTTGTTAGTCCACCTCACTTGCTGCGGCTCACGGCGGGTAGATGCATCGCGCCCGCATGATCAATGCAATTGGCGACCTGCAGAGAACGCCCATCAACCTGGGCGGCCAAAGAAGACGCGCCTCAGTTGTTGCTCATGGCGTGCACGTCTTCCAGCGTGGTGAGTCCTTGCAGCACTTTTTCGATGCCGTCTTGCCTCAAGGTCATCATGCCTTCCAGCAAGGCTTGGTGCTGAATTTCTTCGGCGCGAGCCCCTTTTTGAATCAAGCGGCGGATATCGCGGGTCACGGAGAGCAACTCGTGCAGGCCCACACGCCCCTTTTTTCCCCGGTTCTCACACACCTTGCAGCCGGGGCTGTGGTAGTGCATGAGTTGCCCATTGACGGCAAACCGCGCCATCCAGTTGGCCAGCACGTCATCGCGCTCGCGCATGCCGGGTTGGTCGTACACGTGCATGAAATCGTCCAGCAGTTCGTCTCTCTGCTCGTCCGTGCAAGGGGTTTCCACCCGGCACGCTTTGCACAGCCGTTGGGCCAGTCGCTGGGCCAACACGGCCAATAGCGAGTCGGCAAAGTTGAAGGGGTCCATGCCCATGTCGAGCAAGCGGGTCACGGTCTCGGGGGCGCTGTTGGTGTGCAGAGTCGACATCACCATGTGGCCGGTCAGAGACGCCTCAATGGCCATGTGCGCGGTCTCGGCGTCCCGGATTTCGCCCACCATGATCACGTCGGGGTCGGCGCGCAAAAACGACTTGAGTGCCTTGGCAAAGGTCCAGTCGATTTTTGAGTTGACCTGTACTTGGCGCAAACCTGGTTGCGTGATTTCAACCGGGTCTTCGGCCGTCCAAATCTTGGTTTCGGGCCGGTTGATGTAGCCCAGCGCCGAGTGAAGAGTGGTCGTCTTTCCAGACCCGGTCGGCCCCACACACAACACCATGCCGTAGGGCCGCTGAATCGCCCAACTCAGGCGCTCGAAGTTCAGGGGCGACAGGCCGACGCTGTTCAGCGGCAGTGGTTTGGAGGCCGCCAGCAAGCGCATCACCACGTCTTCCAGGCCGTTGGCCGTGGGGATGGTGGCCACGCGCAGCTCCAACTTGTGCTGGGGGGAGTACTTCGCAAAATTGATCTTGCCGTCCTGGGCGCGGCGACGCTCTGAAATGTCGAGGTCGCACATGATCTTGAGCCGCGCCACCATGGCCGAGCGGTAGTTCGGCGGCAGTTCCAGGTAAGGCCGAAGCGCACCGTCCTTGCGAAACCGGATGCGGATCGGTTCGTTGTCCGCCGGGCATTCGACGTGGATGTCAGAGACGCCTTGCTCATGGGCTTCCAGAATCATGGTGTTGATCAGCCGCACCAATTGGTTGTCGGACTGTTCGATGAGCTTTTCGCTGATCACCTCATCCGGCTTGGCGGTCGTTTCAGCCTCCATCTGCGCCAGCAGCGCGCTGCCGTCGATCAGCCCCTGGTCGACCCGACTGCCGGGTGTGACGTCCACGCCGTGCGCCCGGTAGGCCGCGGCCAGCGCGGGCAACACACTGTCCAGTGGGGCCAGCGCGGCCACCACCTTGCTTCGCGTGGTGAACTCCAACTCGCTGATGGCGGCGCGGCGCGTGGGGTCCTCCATGGCCACGACCAGGCGGCCATCGCTCAATATCAGCGGGAACACGCCCAGCCGCTCAGCCATGGCAAACGGCACTGCCTTGATCGCCGCGTCGGTCACCGGGAATGTAGACGGATTGACCATGGGATAACCCATCTTGTGCGCCAAGGCCGTTTGCAAATGGGCGCGGGTGACCAGTCCATTTTTGACCAGCAACTCGCCCAAGGGCGTGCCTTGCTCCACGTTCTGGGCTTTGAGCGCGTCGCGAAGTTGGGCGTCTGAAATAAGCCCCAGCGCCACCAATGACTCGCCCAATCGCATGACCGGCAAGCGCAACTGCATGTCAATGGCCTGCATGAGCTGCTCGGGAGAAATGACTTGGCTTTTGACCAGCACATCGCCCAATTTGCGACGGCGCAACTCGTCTTGCTCAATGACCACTTGTTTGATTTGGCTCTCAGTCACTTCGGACTGCGCCATCAAAATGGTTCCTACGCGCTCGCCGACATTCACCGACTTGTAGGCGTGCCGGGGAATGAACATGCGCGAGGCAGCCCCGGTGTCGTTCAGCGGGGGAAACAAAAACAAGCCCTGTTCCAACTCCACATGGCCGATGGTGCTGCCCTTGAGTTCATCGCCATCGGTGTACAACACCACAAACGGCGACACGGGGTGGTGTGCGAGCAGCGCCGCGTGCGGGTCCGTGCCGGAGGCGGCCTCGGGACTGACCTTTTCGTCCAAAGCCAAATTGCGAAACTGGGAAAACTTGAGAACGATGGGCTTTTGTCCTGGCGCCAGCTGCACTGACACCCGGCCACCGCGCAAATCAAAATGCATCACCAGCGTGCGGGCACGTTTTCGGTTGATGCCCTCCAGCGTGCTGGGCTGCGGCCCCGATGAGGTCTGCACCTGGGGGTAGGCTGCAAACGGGGGCGTGGGCCACCAAAATGTGTTGGGGTCCTCGTCCAGTGTGGCGGGTCGGGTGTCGTAAAACGACATGTGCTCTGCGGCCATGGTGTGCTCTCTGGCTGGTTGTGGTGGATGGCGCGCCCTCCATCTCCGGTGAAACGGATCGGGTGCTCAACCGCGTGAGGCCAAGTATCCACTGAAAATTGGTTTGAAAACTTTGTTGCCCGCACCTGTCGGCCAGATGACCTCAGAACGCCTCATAACCCCCCAACGGCTCACGCGCACATCCTTTGCCCGTTCCCGTACGCTTGCTGCAGCACATGGCACCCGGCGGGGGTGTTGGGCTCACCCTGTTTCTTGGCAGCACAAACCACGGAACCCAGGGCCTTGAAGCCCCGGCGTTCCCAGTCTAAGTTAGCGTGTGGAAAACGATGGGCTAACGCGGGTACGGCGGCGAACGCCGACGACCATCACCATGCCCAACAGGACAAGCGCGACCGAACCAGGCTCGGGCACTGTACTGAGCGCCAATTGTCCGAGCAGGGCATGGGAGGCTGCCGACGGATGCAAGGCGTCAGAAAACGCGGAGACGCTGCAGTTGATGTCCGACGAGCCAGGATAGAAATACGCGCCAGGGGCAACCGGGTTGATACAAGGCGCGCTCACATTGGTGATGCCGTATCGAGCACCCCCGTTGTTGAGTGCATCGTCAAACACCGCGTTGTTCAAACCGAAGAAGTCCAGCGTGCGGATGTCGAGGTCAATGCCGGTGTTGGCAAAGAAGAAGGCGTCGAGTCCGGCGGCTCCTTGCGCCAAAGAGGCGTTGAAATCAAGGGTGACATCGGTTGACGCCAAGGTGTTGCCTAAAAAATTGGATTCGGGCGTTTTGCCCAAATCGGGCAAGTTGGAGATCAGGAAGTGCTGCGCACCCGCCTGTGCGAGCAAACCCAGCGCGTTCACAATATTTTGGGCTGTGGTTGCCGCGGCTGCGGCTCGTGCCGCTGCATCGGCCGGCGTGTTGCCAGAGGCGGCCGTGCGGGCGTCACGCAAGTCGTTGGCGCCTGCCATGACAACATACAAGGCGTTTGGGTCTGCGGCACGGGTCAGTGCGCCCCCAAAGAGGCTCCCATTCCATGCCACCAACTGGCCGAGCAAGCCTGTCGTCGCACCAGCCGAGCCGCCCAATCCGGTGCGTGCTCCTCCAAAAGAATAATTCTGGCCACCAGGGACCCCGATGGGGACGACTGCAGAGCCGTTAAAAATGAGGTTGCTGGGGCTGGCGCTGCTGGCCAAGCCAAGACCCGCTGCCAGGTATTCCGTCCATGAGGGGCCGTTGGAAAAGCGCCCGGGCGCATCCGCGTAATTCGGAAATGGGGTCGAAGACACCGCCGTTGTCAAAGAAAGAACATTGCCGGTGTCCGACAGGCTGTCACCAAAAAAAACCAAATTCGAATACCCGGCGTGGGCGTTACCGACCAGGCTGGTTGCCCCGATGAGTGAGATAGCAAGGCACTGCCGCAGCTTTTTGAACATGTATGTCTCCCTGTCGCGATTGGATGAACCAGGCGGGGAAAAGCAAGAAACGTGCGTTGCCTGCCAACAATCGCACGCTTCAGAGGGGGAAGCAGATCAAATGCGCCGCCAACCGACGCAGGATCGGACTCCTAGGCGCCAGAGTTGTCAATAAAACCGACACTCACCGTCACACGCTGGATTGCTATTTAATTTATAGCGACTCGCGCTCACTGCGCCTGGGCAGAAGCGCTTTTTTGACATAAGTCGTGCGTTGACGTTTCGTCAAAACCGTGCACGAGAACCCTAACCAGGAGCAGCTCCTGATTCACTATCAAATCAGGAGCTACTTGCGCTTATTGGATGAGCGCTAGAGGCCGATTTGCCTCATAAGTTGGGCTTGCTCAGACCGCCTTTGCCCGCTCCAGCATCGCATGCAGCAGCACGTTGCAGCCGGCGGTGATGTGCTCGGGCTTGGCGTCTTCGATCTCGTTGTGGCTGATGCCGTCTTTGCACGGGATGAAGATCATGCCCGAAGGGGCCAGACTGGCCATGTAAACAGCGTCGTGCCCAGCGCCGGAGACGGCGGGCATGTTGGAGTAGCCCAGTTTCTTGGCCGCACGGCCCACGGCGTCCACACAGTCTTTGTGGAAGCTGATGGCGGAGTAGCTGGAGGACGGCTCGATCTTCACGTCCAGCCCGGTCTCTTTGGACAGCTTGGCGGCAAAGGCTTTCACCTCGTCGGCCATTTGGTCCACCAAGGCGTCGGTGCTGTTGCGCAGGTCAATGCTGAATTTCACCCGGCCAGGAATCACGTTGCGGCTGTTGGGAAAGACTTGGACCATGCCGACGGTGCCCCGGCCATGCGGGGCGTGGCGCAACGCGGCGGCCACGGTTTCTTGCATGATGTGGGTGGCCACCTGCAGGGCGTCTTTGCGCAGCGCCATGGGCGTGGGGCCGGCGTGGGCTTCCATGCCGGTGACGGTGCAGTCAAACCAGCGAATGCCCAGCACGCCTTGCACCACACCAATGGTGACGTCGTTGTCTTCCAGCACCGGGCCTTGCTCAATGTGGGTCTCGAAGTAGGCGCCAATGGGGTGGTCGCCCGGTTCCTGGTCACCAATGTAGCCAATGCGTTTCAACTCGTCGCCTACCGTCTTGCCTTCGGTGTCGGTGGCGGCGTAGGCGGTTTCCAGCGTGAAGGCTTTGGCGAACACGCCCGAGCCCATCATCACGGGCACAAAGCGCGAACCCTCTTCATTGGTCCAGAACGCCACCTCGATAGGCGCCTCGGTTTCGATGCCGTGGTCGTTGAGCGTGCGCACCACTTCCAGGCCAGCCAGCACACCGTAGTTGCCGTCGAACTTGCCGCCGGTAGGCTGGGTGTCAATGTGGCTGCCGGTCATGATGGGGGGCAGGCTGTTGTTGCGCCCGGCGCGGCGCATGAAGCCGTTGCCAATCTTGTCGATGGTGACGGTCATGCCGGCCTCTTTGGCCCAGCGCAGCACCAGGTCGCGGCCCTGTTTGTCCAGGTCCGTGAGGGTGAGGCGGCAGACGCCGCCTTTGGGCGTGGCGCCAATCTGGGCCAGCTCCATGAGCGAGTCCCAGAGGCGTTCGCCGTTGACGCGCAGGGTGTCGATGTTGGGGGCGGTGGCAGTGGTCATGGTGTTACTCCTGAAGTTATTGAAGGCCGGCCATCAGCGGGACACGGGCGTGGGCGCCAGCGTCTCGGAGCGCAGGCGGTTGGCGGTGAAGTTGTCGCTGAAGGCGGGGCGCTTGATGTAGCGGCCTTTGCCCTTCACGGCGCGCAGGTCGCCTTGCACAAACACCAGCTCTCCCTGGCTCACGGTGTGGCTGGGAATGCCTTTGACGGTGCGGCCTTCAAAGATGTTGAAGTCGCCCTTGCTGTGCTGGGTTTTGACCGACAAGGTTTTGCTGCCTTCGGGGTCCCACACCACCAGATCAGCGTCTGCGCCGACCGCCACGCAGCCTTTGCGGGGGTAGATGTTGAACAGCTTGGCGGTGTTGGCCGAGGTGATGGCCACAAACTCGGACGGCGTGAGGCGCCCGGTGTTGACGCCTGCGTCCCAAATGACGGCCAGGCGTTCTTCCACACCGCCGGTGCCGTTGGGGATTTTCGAGAAATCGTCTTTACCAGCCGCTTTTTGCTCGGCGCAAAAGGTGCAGTGGTCGGTGGCGGTGGTGTGCAGATTGCCGCTCTGCAGGCCACGCCACAGAAATTCCTGGTGGCCTTTGGGGCGGAAGGGCGGGCTCATCACGTGCGCCGCAGCGCTGGTGAAATCGGGGTTGCGGTAGACGCTGTCGTCCAGCACCAAATGGCCGGCCAGCACCTCGCCGTAAACACGTTGGCCCCGTGCACGGGCGCGGGCAATGGCTTCGGCCGCTTCAATGCAGGACACATGCACCACGTAAATGGGCACGTTCAGCACGTCGGCAATGGCGATGGCGCGGTTGGCCGCTTCGCCCTCCACCATGGGCGGGCGTGACAGCGGGTGGCCCTCGGGGCCGGTGATGCCCATCTCGGCCACCTGCTTTTGCAGCAGGTAAACCAGTTCGCCGTTTTCAGCGTGCACCGTTGGCATGGCACCCAGTTCCAGCGCGCGCTTGAAGCTGTTCACCAGCGTTTCGTCGTCGCACATGATGGCGTTCTTGTAGGCCATGAAGTGCTTGAAGCTGTTGATACCCTCTTCCGTGACCAGCGTGCCCATGTCGCGTTTCACCGACTCGTCCCACCAGGTCACGGCGACGTGAAAGCCGTAGTCAGCCGCTGACTTTTCGGCCCAGCCGCGCCAGGTTTGGTAAGCCTCCATCAGCGGTTGCTGTGGGTTGGGAATGACGAAGTCGATGATGGACGTGGTGCCGCCCGCCAGGCCGGCGGCTGTGCCGGTGAAGAAGTCGTCCATGGTGACGGTGCCCATGAAGGGCAGTTGCATGTGGGTGTGGGGGTCAATGCCGCCCGGCATCACATACTGGCCGCCTGCGTCCACTATCGTTGCGCCGGCAGGGGCGGTCAAGCCCTCGCCCACGGCCGTGATTTTGCCGTCCACACACAGGACGTCGGCTCGGGTTTGACAGTCGGCGTTGACAACGGTTCCGCCGCGAATCAGCAAAGTGCTCATGATCGTGCTCCACTTAAAGTTAAGGATGAGGTGCGTTTGGCGGTGATCAGGTAGTAAGTCCCTGCCACGCCCAAACTGAAGAACCAGCCAAAGTCAAACAGGCTGACCAGCGGTGCGGCCACCGAGGCCCGGTCCAGCACGCCGGACACCACCAGGTAGCCAGGCAAGCAGGGCAGTACGCCCAGTGCGAAGGCAATCAGGGCGTGGATGTTCCAGCCGCCGCTGTATTCGTAAACGCCATCGCGGCGGTACAAGTCGTCCACTTTGAGTTCTCCCTTTCGCACCAAATAGTAGTCCGCGAGCAGGATTCCCGCAATGGCGCCCAGCAAGGTGCCGTAGCCGCCCAACCAGGTGAAGAGGTAGCCGCCCGAGGTGGCCAACAACTTCCAGGGCATGAACAGCAGGCCAATACCAGCCGCAATCAGGCCGCCGGTGCGAAAGCTGATCTTGTCGGGGCGATGTTGGAAAAGTCATACGACGGTGACACCAGGTTGGCCGCCACATTGGTGGTCAGGTTGGCCAGCAAAATCACCAGCAGGCCAACGGCCGAGGCAAAAGTGCCCATCTGGGTCAGCAAGCCGTCGGGGAACATCTGGGCTTTGCCGTACAAAATTTGCGAGGCCGAGAAACCAATGATGCCGACCATGGAGAACAGCGCCATGGGAATGGGCAGGCCCAGCGCCTGGCCCGCCACCTGGTCGCGGTTGCTCTTGGCAAAACGGGTGAAGTCGGGAATGTTCAGCGCCAGCGTGGCCCAAAAGCCGACCAGCCCGGTCAACGCCGCCCACGTCTTGGGGCCGCCCTCAACCACCTTGGCCGGCAGATCAAACAACTGCCCGGAAGGCACTTGCACCAAGGCCCAGATCACCAGCGCGGCCGAGGCCACCAGCATCAAGGGCGCGGCAAACACCTCCAGCTTGCGGATCGACTCCACACCGTTCCAGATGAAGTAAATGTGCACCGCCCAAAAAGCATAGAAACAAACCAGCTGCGAGGTACTGATGAACTCACCCTCGCCCGGTCCTGCCAGGCCCATGCCAACCACGTTCAGGAAACCGTGCAGTGCCAGCGCGCCGAAATAGCAGTTGATGGAGAACCAGCCGCAGGCCACCAGGCCGCGCAGAATGGCTGGCAAATTGGCACCTTTCACGCCAAAAGACGCCCGCGCCAACACCGGGAACGGCACACCGTAGCGGGTGCCAATGCGCCCGATTAGAATCATGGGCGCCAGCACAATGCAGTTGGCCACAAACACCAGCCAAATCGCCATTTGCCAGGTGAAGCCCTGGTCCAGCATGCTGCTGGCCATGGTGTAGGTGGGCACGCAGACCACCATGCCGATCCACAGGGCGGTGAAATCGCGAATTCGCCAGGTGCGCTGTGCTGCCGTGGTCGGCAGCAAGTCCTCATTGCTTAAAGAATGGTCGTTCATTGACATCAGGGGTCCTTCAGGCAGCGGCAGCTTTGGCCATGGGGTTGTTGGGGTGAGTGGTCCAGTCGGCGTGGGTGGCGCTCACGGTTTTGCCCGTGCGCAGGTCCACTTCGCCGGGCACCAGGTCGCGCAGGGTAATGCACTCAGGCACCGGGCAGACGGTAACGCACAGGTTGCAGCCCACGCATTCGTCCTCTTTCACCTCGAAATGGCGCTTGCCGTCTTTGGTGGCGGTGATGGCTTGGTGCGAGGTGTCTTCACAGGCAATGTGGCAACGTCCGCACTCAATGCAGGAGTCCTGGTTGATGACGGCCTTGGTGATGTGGTTCAGGTTGATGTAGCGCCAGTCAGACACGGTAGGCGTTGCCTTGCCCACAATTTGGCCGACGGACTCAAAGCCCATCTCGTCCATGTAGTTGGACAGGCCGTCGGCCATCTCCTGAACGATTTTGAAGCCGTAGACCATGGCCGCTGTGCAGACCTGCACATTGCCCGCGCCCAGCGCGATGAAGTCCAGCGCGTCACGCCAGTTGCCAATGCCACCAATGCCGGAAATGGGCAGGCCGGCGGTGAGCGGGTCACGGGCGATTTCGGCGACCATGTTCAGGGCGATGGGTTTCACGGCCGGGCCGCAGTAGCCACCGTGGGAGCCTTTGCCGCCGGTGGACGGCGTCATGGTCAAAGTCGCGGGGTCCACGCCCATGATGGAGTTGATGGTGTTGATGAGCGACACCGCATCGGCCCCACCTTTTTTCGCCGCACGCGCTGGCAGGCGCACGTCGGTGATGTTGGGGGTGAGTTTCACGATGACTGGTAGCTTGGAGTAATGCTTGCACCAGGCCGTCACCATCTCGATGTATTCCGGCACCTGGCCCACGGCCGCGCCCATGCCGCGCTCGCTCATGCCGTGTGGGCAGCCAAAGTTGAGTTCAATGCCGTCGGCGCCGGTGTCCACCAGGCGCGCCAAAATGGCTTTCCAGGACTCTTCCACGCAAGGCACCATCAGCGAGACGATCATGGCGCGGTCGCTCCAGTTGCGCTTGACCTCGGTGATCTCTTTCAGATTGAGTTCCAGGTCCCGGTCGGTGATCAGCTCAATGTTGTTAAAGCCCATCAGGCGCCGGTCGGGTGTGAGCAAGGCGCCGTAGCGCGGGCCGTTGACGTTGACCACGGGTGGGCCAGCCTCGCCCAATGTTTTCCAGACCACGCCACCCCAGCCCGCTTCAAAGGCGCGGTTGACGTTGTAGGCTTTGTCGGTGGGCGGCGCAGAGGCCAGCCAGAAGGGGTTGGGGCTTTCGATGCCGGCGAAGGTTGTTTTCAGATTGGCCATGGTGTTTCTCCAGTGTTCTTCAATGTGAGGGTGGCGAGGGCTCAGGCGCCCATCAGGTGGGTGTGGATGGCTTTGGCAGATTGTTTGCCATGCTCCACCGCTTCAACCGTCAGGTCCAGACCGCCGGCACGGCAGTCGCCACCGGCCCAGACGCCGGGCAGGTTGGTGGCACCGGCGGCGTCGGTGGCAATGCGCCCACCTTGCAGCGTCAGGCCCGCTTGGGCGAGCACCGGGTTCCCCAGTTGCTGGCCAATGGCTTTCAGCACGGTGTCGGCTTCCCAGGTCAGTTCGCGCCCGGTGGCTTTCAACTTGCCGTCCACCATGGCTTGCTCGGCAAAGCGCACCGCGCTCACGTGGCCGTTTTGGCCCAAAATTTCCACGGGAGCGAGCCAGTGGTGCAGCACCACGCCGTTGGTTTGCGCCCATTCCTGCTCGGCTGTGGAGGCCGACATGGTCTCCACGCCGCGCCGGTAAGCCATGTGCACGACGGAGGCGCCGAGCAGTTTGCTTTGCACCGATGCGTCCACCGCCGTCATGCCCCCGCCAATCACGATGACACGGCGGCCCACAGGCAGCGTGGCCAAGTCTTCGGTCTGGCGCAGGGTGGCAATGAAGTCAACCGCATCTTGCACGCCGGTCAATTCCTCCCCCGGAACACCGAGTTGGTGCGTGGTGGACAGGCCCATGCCCAAAAACAAGGCGTCATGGTCTTTTTGCAGGGCATTCAACTGGGCCGTGGTCTCCAACTTCCAGTCGTGACGGATTTCAATGCCACCAATGGCCAACAGCCATTGAATCTCTTTTTGAGCAAAGTCGTCAGGGGTCTTGTAACTGGCCAAGCCATATTCGTTCAGGCCACCGGCCTTGGGGTGGGCGTCAAAAACCACCACGTCATGGCCGAGTCGGGCCAAGGTGTAAGCACAGGCCAGGCCGGCCGGGCCAGCGCCCACCACCGCCACTTTTTTGCCGGTGCTTGCCGCGCGGGTGAACAACTGGGGCTTGGGGCTTTCCATCAAGGCGTCCACGGCGTGGCGCTGCAAGCGGCCAATCGCGACGGGCACGCCTTCCTGGGTGTTGCGCACGCAAACCGCCTCACACAGGTTCTCTGTGGGGCAGACCCGGGCGCACATGCCGCCCAGCGGGTTGGCGTCCAGAATGGCGTGGGCCGAGCCGCGCAAGTTGCCATCGGCAATGCGCTTGATGAAAGAGGGCACATCAATGCTGGTGGGGCAGGCCGTGGCGCAAGGGGCGTCATAACAGTAGAGGCAACGCTCCGCCTCCAGCACGGCCTGTGCCTGGGTAAAGCGCGGCGTGGCGTCGGAAAAGCGCTCGGCGTACTCAGCGGCACTCAAGCGGCCAGCTTGAACATCAGGGGGCAAGGGGGTAGACACGTTGAAGCTCCTTCAAAACAGGGTGAGATCGGACCTGAAACCTAAAAACTGACCATTTAGTCAAGTTCTGAATTCATCCTAGCAATAGTGATGCCATCATGTATCTAGGGGTTTGCCCTTTCTTGGTGCATTGGGTGGCAATTGGCGGCCGTCAGTGCCGCATTTTTATTGCAGCGCACAATAGCGACTTTTCGGCGTCGCGCTCAGCAGGAGCGGGTGCCGAGCGAGTGGATCAAAGAATTTCAGGGTGATGTGCATGCAGGGGAAGTGGACGCTATTTTTTTTCTGGCTCAAGGTTTCGATTTCGCTGGTGGTTTTAACGGCTTTGGTCGTCGTCGGTGTGCTGGCTGCCCGGGAATTCCGGTCATCGACCTATCAGGCCCGGTTTTTTACGGAACTCGCCCGCAAGGCGACGTTCTCCTTGGAAGAGGGCCCCAGTCCGTCCATTCGGTTTCCCGCCAGTGCGCCCTACGATGACCGCTTGGGCTACTCCAAGCTGCCGGTGTTCATTGACAAGCTGAAAGACCGCAACTTTGCGGTGACTCAGCAGGCCCGCATCTCAGAGGGCATGACCGAGTTGCTGGACAGCGGGTTTTTCCCGCCGTACCCGGAGAAAATCCAGGCCGGCCTGAGCATTCAGGACTGCCGCAAGGACACCTTGTTTGAAGAACGCTACCCCGAGCGCGTGTTTGAACGGTTTGACGACCTGGCGCCCGAACTGGTGCACAGCCTGTTGTTCATTGAAAACCGCGAGTTGTTGGACACCAGCAACCCCAAGCGCAACCCCGCTGTGGAGTGGGACCGCTTGGCCCACGCGGTGGCAATCAAGGCACAAAACCTCATCACGGGGCAGGGCAGTGCGCCTGGCGGCAGCACGCTGGCCACTCAGATTGAGAAATACCGCCATTCTTCCGAAGGGCGGACCTCCTCCATCGTTGAAAAGCTGCAACAGATGGTGTCGGCCTCGTTGCGCGCTTATCAGCAAGGTGAAGACACGACTGAGGCCCGTCGCCAGATTGTTCTGACCTACATGAACACCATGCCTTTGTCCGCCAAAGTCGGCTTTGGCGAAGTGCACGGTATTGGTGACGGCTTGTGGGCCTGGTATGGACGCGACTTTGCTGACGTGACCCGCATTCTGAAAGAAGCCGCCGACGGCAAGGGCAATATCACCGAGTTGGCGCTGCTTTACAAGCAATCCCTGAGCCTGTTGATTTCACAACGCCGACCCTCTTATTACTTTGATGCCCCCGAAGCGGAGCTGGAAAAGCTGGCCGACAGTCACCTGCGCCTCTTGACCACGGCCGAGGTGATTACCCCCGCCCTGCGCGATGCGGCGTTGCAAGCCAAATTGAACCGCCGCACCGGACGCGTGCCTTCTCCAGAAGTGTCTTTTGTTACCCAAAAAGCGGCCAACGCCGTGCGAACCCACCTGACCAACTTGATGGGTGGCAACTTCTACGACCTGGATCGGCTGGACCTGAGGGTGGCCAGCACCCTGAATGCACCGGTTCAGGCGGCGGTGGCAACCCTGTTGCAAAGCCTGCGCGACCCGGCGCAAGCCGAGGCTTTGGGTTTGAACAACAAGCAACTGCTCGCACGGGGAGACCCGGCGGGTGTCGTGTACAGCTTCACTTTGTACGAGCGTGGCGCTGACCGCAACTACCTGCGGGTGCAGACCGACAACTATGACCAGCCGCTGAACATCAACGAAGGCACCAAACTTGACTTGGGGTCCACCGCCAAGCTGCGCACCTTGGTCACCTACCTGGATGTGATCGCCAAGCTGCACGCGCGTCTGTCGGTGATGGATTCGGCGGCCCTCAAAGCGCAGGAGATCGATCCCAAAGATGTGCTGTCGCGCTGGGCGGTGGACTATCTGCTGCGTGCCAAAGACCGCAGCCTGAAGGTGATGTTGGACGCGGCCATGGACAGAACCTACTCCGGCAGCACGGCCGAGAGCTTCTTTACCGGCGGTGGCATGCACAGTTTTGCCAACTTCAACAAGGCAGACGACAGCCGGGTGATGACGCTGCGAGAGGGCCTGAGAAACTCCGTCAATCTGGTGTTCATTCGCCTGATGCGCGACATCGTGCGTCATTACATGTTCTTGACGCCAGGCTCCTCCGCCAAGTTGCTGCAGGATGCCGATGACCCGCGCCGCGCGGACTACCTGGCCCGGTTCGCCGACCGGGAGGGGCAAATCTTCATGCGCCGCTTCCTGAGCAAGTACCAGGGAAAAACAGAGAAAGAAGCGCAACAGATGTTGCTGGAAAGTGTTCGTCCCACCACGTCAAGGTTGGCGGCCATTTTTCGCACCATTGCACCCACCGCCACGGTGGAGCAGTTCTCGGACTTTGTGATGAGCAACTTGCCGCACGACCAGGAGGTCAGCGGCGAGCGGCTCACCCGCCTTTATGCGCAGTACGACCCGGTTGAAATGTCGCTGGCGGATCGGGGCTATCTCGCAACGATTCACCCGCTGGAATTGTGGCTGGTGGGCTACTTGCGCAGTCATCCGGACGCGACACAGACACAGGTGATGGAGGCCAGCGTGGCTGAGCGCCAGGCCGTGTATTCGTGGCTGTTTTCCACGCACCGCAAGCACGCCCAGGACAAACGCATTTTGGTGTTGCTGGAGGGTGAGGGCTTTCTGGAAATCCACCGTCAGTGGGCCAAGATGGGCTACCCCTTTGGCTCGCTGGTGCCGTCCTATGCCTCCGCTTTGGGGGCCTCGGCGGACCGGCCTGCCGCGCTGGCAGAGATGATGGGCATCTTGGTGAATGACGGTGTTCGCAAGCCCAACACGCGCATCGAAACCATGCACTTCGCCACGGCAACCCCCTACGAAACACGTCTGACTTACCAGGGTTCTGAAGGAGAAGCGGTGCTGGCCCCCGAGGTGGCGCAAGCCGCCCGAGCGGCCGCCCGCGAAGTGGTGGATTCAGGCACCGCCAAGCGGGTGCGCGATGCGTTTGTGCGCCCGGACGGCAGCCACTTTGCCGTGGCTGGAAAAACCGGCACGGGCGACCAGCGCTTTGACACCTATGGCGCCGGCGGGCGCTTGCTGGAGTCCCGAGTGGTCAACCGCTCCGCCACCTTTGTGTTCAACATTGACGAGCGTTTCTTTGGCACCATGATTGCCTATGTGCCAGGCTCCAAGGCGGCCGACTATGGGTTCACCAGTGGCTTGCCAGTTCAGTTGCTGAAGGTGCTGGCGCCCTCGCTGATGCCCTTGATTGCCGGCACACCGGCTGCAGAAGGCCAGCCGGGCGGTTGCCTGCGCTAACCCAGTTGCTTCAGCCACCCAGGTCACCGTCTTTGGAGCGGGAGATCTGGGTGCTCCCGGCACTTGGCCCTGCAGCGATGACAACATCGCGCGCAATCTGCGCCGGGCAGGGGGTCGGGACAAGTCGCCTTCATTGCCACACGACTGTCACACAACCGTCACTTGGCGCGCCTACAGTGCTTGGGTTTACTCCAATGCATCAAAGGGTTTTATGTTTTTCAAAAGTGTGGCGGCCTCTGTGGTCGCGCTGGGTCTGGTTGCCTGTGCCTCCAATGGCACCCACGGCCAGATGCCTGTGGCGTCAGCCGGGCAGGTTTATTCCTTCGGTCTGTGGGGCGACATGCCTTACAAAAAGGCGGGCGACGATCCGAAGTTGCCGGCGGTGTTGAGCAGCATCAACCGCTCTGACATCGCGTTCTCCCTATATGACGGTGACATCAAGGACGGCAGCTCCAAATGCACCAACGACATTTACACCGATGCTTTGAAGATGTTCAACAGCATGGTGAAGCCGGTGGTTTATGTGCCGGGCGACAACGAATGGACCGATTGCCACCGCCTGAACAACGGCGGCTTTGACGCTGTGGAGCGCTTGGGTCATTTGCGCAAAGTCATGTTCCCGACACTCAATAGCCTCGGACAAAGCACGATGCCGTTGGAGCATCAGGGCAAGCTGGGCGAGGCCTATGTGGAAAACACCCGCTTCACCCACGGTGCCGTGACCTTTGTCGGCATCAACATGCCGGGCAGCAACAACAACCTGGTGCTCAACGCCAAAGAGTGCACAAAGAAGAGCGCGCGTGACGCCAAGCAATGCGACGCTGGCAACGCTGAATACCTGGCGCGTGACGAGGCCAATGTGGCCTGGATGAAAGCCTCATTTGCCCAGGCCAAAGCCCAAAACTCGCGTGGCTTGGTGGTGGTGGTTCAGGCCGATCCCGGCTTTGACTTGCCCGAAACCGAAGAGCTTGACGAGAGCGCAGAGGCCGGCTTCACTGGCTACCGCAACTTCATGGACAAACTAGCCGAGGAAACTGAAAAATACCCAGGCCAGGTCTTGTTTGTGCACGGTGACACGCACTTCTTCAAGTTGGACAAGCCCTTGTACGCGCCCGGCAAAATGCTCACCAACTTCACCCGCGTTGAGACCTTTGGCAGCCCCTCCTTGCATTGGGTCAAAGTCACGGTGGACCCGGCCTCAGCGAATGTGTTTCAGGTGCAACCGGTGATCGTTCAACAGCCCTGAGCACCGCACGTTGTCCGCTAGGTGGGAATTTATAGAAAATAGGCCGCTAGCGCAGGTGGAGTGAGCGCAAGCCGCTATTGAATTGATAGTAAAAAGGCGACTTCCCTGCCAGGGGAGTCGCCAGAATTCAGGCCCGGGGTGCTTCAGCCCTTGGCGATCTGGTCTAGCGCGGCTTCCAGTTGCGCCACGCTGCGCTCCACGTTATGGAGTTTTTCCAGGCCAAACAAACCCACCCGGAAGGTCATGAAGTCAGCGGGCTCATCGCACTGCAGCGGCACGCCAGCGGCGGTTTGCAGGCCCAGGGCCAGAAACTTCTTGCTGTTTTGCACACCCGCATCGGTGGTGTAGCTCACCACCACGCCAGGGGCCTGAAACCCCTCGGCCGCCACACTGGCAATGCCGTGGCGTTTGAACATGGCCCGCACCTGGGTGCCCAGCGCCAATTGTTCGTTGCGCACTTTCTCAAACCCGTAGGCTTGTGTCTCCAGCATCACCTCACGCAGGCGGGTGAGGGCGTCGGTGGGCATGGTGGCGTGGTAGGCGTGGCCACCGGCCTCGTAGGCCTCCATGATCTGCAACCACTTCTTCAGGTCACAAGCAAAGCTGCTGCTGGTGGTGCCGTCAATGGCGGCGCGGGCGCGCTCGCTCAGCATCACCATGGCGCAGCACGGCGAGCTGCTCCAGCCTTTTTGCGGCGCGCTGACCAGCACGTCCACGCCCGTGGCCTGCATGTCAACCCACATCGCGCCTGAGGCAATGCAGTCCAGCACAAACAGGCCACCCACCTCGTGCACGGCGTCTGCGACCTTGCGAAGGTAGTCGTCCGGCAGGATCATGCCGGCGGCCGTTTCCACATGCGGGGCAAACACCACGTCAGGCTTCTTGCCGTGAATGGCGGCCACCACCTCCTCAATGGGGCAGGGCGCCCACGGCGCTTGTGGCCCGTCGTTTAACGGGCGGGCTTTGAGCACATTGGACTCACTGGCAATCTGGCCCATGTCCAGAATCTGCGTCCAGCGGTAGCTGAACCAGCCGTTGCGAATGATCAAGGTCTTTTTGTTGCCCGCAAACTGGCGGGCCACGGCTTCCATGCCGAAGGTGCCACTGCCCGGCACCAGCACTGCAGAGCGCGCGTGGTAAACCTCTTTCAAAATGCTGGAGATGTCTTTCATCACGCCCTGAAAGCGCTGCGACATGTGGTTCAAGGCGCGGTCGGTGTAGACCACCGAAAATTCAAGCAACCCGTCCGGGTCAATGTTGGGCAAAAGTCCTGGCATGGCAGCTCCTGAAGTTCTTGTGGGGGGCTCAACCTGAGCCGTGAATCAGCTTAGCATGAACCCGCGCGCCCGACGGGTGTCATGGCCCACGAGTCGGCCCGACGTGCTTCATGCGGCTATGG
The DNA here is from genome assembly GCA_963781205.1 of uncultured beta proteobacterium. GTDB lineage: Bacteria > Pseudomonadota > Gammaproteobacteria > Burkholderiales > Burkholderiaceae_C > Rhodoferax. The sequence goes on from CAWAFG010000030.1 coordinate 20,506, forward strand.
CGCTGTAACAACGTCATCAGATGGGCAAATACGGCCCTTCGCAGTTCGTTCCCCGAGACACTCAAATTCTTGGATTCGTCTTCGCTCGGAGGAAGGCACTTCAGCACTGGCAAAGACGCCTGCAAATTCATTCAGGGTAAATACCAATAAACAAAAGCGCTTTTGTTTTTAGAATTGGCAAATCAAAAGCGCTTTTGGAAATAACTTATGTCTATTGCGGCCCTCGCGGAATCACTCAAGCTTTCGACATCGACGGTGTCGCGAGCGTTGAATGGCTATGCCGACGTCAGCGTTAAAACCCGCGTGCGGGTCGAAGACGCGGCGCGCCAGATCGGCTACCAACCGCACCCGCTGGCTCATCGATTGGCCACGGGCCGCACGGGTGCCATTGCTCTCGTGTCGTCCGTGCGCGTGGGCAACTACCTGGATGCCACGTTCTCCGCTCTGTTGTCCGGTGCTGCTGACTATCTCCGGGGTGAGGGCTACTTCGCGTTGTCGGTTGTATTGCCCGCCGATGAGCAGGAGATGCCAGAACTGGCTCGCTTCCTGAACGGGCGACTGGTAGACGGCATCTTGTTGGCTAGAACCCGGGTTGAGGATCCTCGGGTCACCTTGCTCCAGCAACGCAACATTCCTTTCGTGACGCACGGGCGCACCCACAATGCCGTGCCGCATGCATGGGTCGACGCCGACAACGTCGCCGCTTTTGAATTGGCCACCCAGCGATTGATTTCACTGGGACATCGGCGAATTGCATTGATCAATGGGCAGCCAGAGATGACCTTTGCCGCGTTGCGCGAGCAGGGATTCAAGTCTGCGCTCCTCTCCAATGGTATTGAAATCGATAGTTGTCCTGTCCTTCATGGCGAGGTAAGTGGTGCGCGTGGCGAAGCCATTGCCAACGCACTGATCGCGGAAAACCAATCCACTGCTCATCCGCGGGGCCCTATCACCGCAATTTTGTGCGTCACCGATGCCGTGGCCTTGGGCGCGATGTCTGCCATCAAGGCGGCCGGACTGACTGTGGGGCGAGACATTTCAGTGATCGGATATGGAAACACCGAAGCCGGTTTGTATGCCACCCCTTCGTTAACCACGATTGACCACGCCGTCGTGGACAACGGAAGACATTTGGCGGAGCTGTTGATGCGCCAAATAAATGGTGAGTCAGCCACCGGGCTCACGCGATTGGAGTCTGTGCATTTGATCACCCGCCAATCCGACGGTGAATGTCTGGCCGCCGCGTAGTTCATTTTAAATTTCAATAGGAGACAAGACCATGAAACTCAATAAATTGGCCGTTCTGGCCCTCTTTGCCACAGTCGGAGTAGCGCAAGCTCAAACAACTTTGCTATCAACGCAAATGCGCCCGGTCGAAGAGGCCGACAAAATGCGCAATGTCATTCTCAAGGGGGCACCTGATGCGGTGAACTTCATTCCTGAGTTTGGTGATTCGTTCTTCACACGCATGAAGGCCGAACTCAGTGGTTCGCAAGGCAAAGTCAGTGCCACCATGGCGCTGGACGGCGAACTGGCGCCCGTCAATCAAATCGGCGGCCTGAGCGATCTGGATGGACTGGCCAAGAAGCTGTCTGCCACACGCGAGTTCAATGCGGCAGCCATGGCCCAGGGCAAGTTCGGTGGAAAAAATCAGCGCTTTATCCCTGTGATGACCAACACCTACCAAATGGTCGCCAACAAAAAGGCCTTGGCTTACCTGCCCGCTGGCGCCAAATTGGACACACTCACTTACCCGCAATTGCGTGACTGGGCCAAGGCCATGAAGGAAGCCACCGGTGACTCCAAACTGGGTTTTCCGGCCGGACCTAAAGGCCTGATGCACCGCTTCTTCCAGGGCTCGTTCTACCCCAGCCACACGGGCGGCATTGTGCGCACCTTCAAGAACGCTGATGCAGAGAAGGCTTGGGGCGATTTCAAGGAAATGTGGAACTACGTGAACCCCCGCTCGACCAGCTATGGTTTCATGGAGGAACCGCTCAAGACAGGCGAGGTCTGGGTCGCTTTTGACCATACCGCGCGCTTGCTGCCTGCCTTGACCGACAAGCCGGGCGACTTCGTCACATTTCCTGCACCGTCCGGCATCAAGGGCCGTGGCTATATGCCCGTGATGGTGGGCATTGCGATTCCAAAGAATGCCGCCGACAAAGCAGCCGGAGAGCGTGTTATCGATCACCTGACCAAGCCGGAAACACAAGCGCTTATTCTGCGTGAAGTAGGCTTTTTCCCGGTGGTCAAGACGGACCTGAAACAACTGTCCCCCGGTGTGCAAATGGCCGCCAATGGCATGCAAGCTGTATTCACAGCCAAGGATGCCGTTTTATCCCAACTGCCCGTGCAGTTGGGCGCCAAAGGCGGTGAATTCAGCAAGGTCTATATCGATACGTTCACCCGCATCGTGCTGCGCAACGAAGACATCAAGTCCGTGTTGGCTGACGGCGCTAAGCAAATGGATGCTTTGATGAAAGAAGCGAACTCACCATGCTGGGCGCCTGACGCCAGCAGCGGCACCGCACCCTGCTCCGTGCAGTAACCAGCTTTTCAGGCATCTCGGCCCCATCCTCTGAACGGAGGAGGGGGTGGGGTGCCCGGTGACTGCTGCAATTCAATGACCCCACTGCACAAGGCCCGTCCATGAACGCCTCACGCACCCCCTATTACCTCGTTGCGCCGAGTGTGATTTTTCTCCTGGTCCTGTTTATCTGGCCCTTGGCGGAGACCGCACTCATGGCCTTTCAGTCGTCAGATGGCGGCTGGACGAGCCAACACATCACCAAAATGCTGGGTGACCACAACTTCAGTCTGGCGCTCAAAAACACATTGACGCTTGTCGCTGTGGTGGTACCTCTGCAAATGATCATCGCCATTGGTTTGGCCATGATGCTGCAAAACCTCGATCGGGGGCGCATGGGCTTCCTCTACGTTTGGACCATTCCGCTGGGCGTGAGTGACCTGGCTGCCGGTTTGGCCTGGTTGGCCATCTTCAGTGACCGCGGCTACTTCAACAGCATGCTGTTGGGACTGGGCTTCAGCAGCGATCCGACCAATTGGCTCAGCTACCAAAACCCTCTCGCGTTGTTTGTCTGTGTCGTGATCGCCGAGATCTGGCGCTCCACTGCCATTGTGCTGGTGATTTTGGTGGCGGGTGTGCAGTTGATTCCCAAGGAGTACAACGAGGCGGCCGAAGTGTTCGGCGCCAGCCCCTGGAAGCGCTTTATCAAGATCACTTTGCCGCTGCTCAAGCCGAGCTTGCAAAGCGCGCTGATCTTACGCACCGTGTTGGCCTTTGAAGTGTTCGCCGTGGTCTATGCCCTGGCGGGACGTGACTTTCCGGTGCTGGTGGGCGAGGCCTACAACTGGCAGGGCGCGTACCAAAACAACAACGTGGCCTCTGCCTACGCCTTGTTCATCCTGGTTGTCTCCATCAGCTCCACGCTGATCTATCTGAAGTTCCTCAAAGTCAAGCGGGAGACGCTGTCATGAACCAGAGTCGAAAATTCCTCTACACCATGGCCATTGTGCTGGCCGTCTGCTGGCTGGTGCCCATCTACCTGATTGGTGTCAGCGCTCTCAGCCCCAAAGACGCCGCCACCGCGTGGCCCAAGACGTTTTTTCCGTCGACTCTGTCGTTTGAGACGATGTCGTTCTTCGTCAACTACACCGGTGTGTGGAAGGCCGTTCTTAACAGCGTGATCGTGGCGGCCATGACCATGTTTTTTGCCGTGGTGTTGGGTGCGCCGGCAGGGTATGCGTTGGCACGATACGACTTCAAGGGGGGCAACGCTTACCGCGTGCTGATCGTCATGACCCGGGCTTTCCCGCTGGCGATATTGGCTTTGCCACTGGTCACGCGCTTCATCAGCGTGGGCTTGTATGACACGCAACTGGGTGTGGCGCTGGTGCATACCGCATTGGCATTGCCGTTCTCGGTGTTGGTGTCATCTTCCTTGTTCATGGGCATTCCCCGTGAGCTGGAGGAGGCGTCATGGACGCTGGGTTGTACGAAGCTTGAAGGGTTCACCAAAGTGGTGTTGCCGCTGGCTCTGCCTGGCATGGCTGCGACCATGATTTTCAGCTTTGTGATCTCCTGGAATGAAGTGTTTGCCGCCAGTGTGCTGACGCTGAACAACCGTACCCTGACGGCCTTTTTGTTCGCCAGCCTGGAGGAAAGTCCTTTGCACTTTCGCTATGCGGGTGGCTTCTTTCTGATTCTGCCTTCGCTCATTTTTATCTTTGTCGTGCGCAAATATCTGTTCAGCATGTGGGGCATCTCCAACCGCTAAGGACCAACCAAATGTCAGCCATTTCCATCCAATCTGTCCGCAAGGACTTCAAGGGTCACCAAGCCCTCAAATCCATCAACCTGGAAGTCAAGGACCAGGAGTTCTGTGTCTTGCTGGGGCCCTCAGGCTGCGGCAAGACCACGCTGATGCGCATCATCGCGGGCCTTGAGACCGAAACCGAAGGTGACGTGCTCATCGGTGGCAAACGCATGAATGGCTTGCCACCCCGCGAGCGCAACATCGCGATGGTGTTCCAGAACTACGCCGTTTTTCCGCACATGACCATCGGCCAGAACATCGGGTTTGGTTTGCGCATGAAAAAGGTGTCAGAAGACAAGGTGAAAACCCAGGTGCACCGCGCCGCTGAGCTCATGCACATTGAGCATCTGCTGGACCGTTACGCCGGGCAGCTGTCCGGTGGTCAGCGTCAGCGAGTCGCCGTGGCGCGCGCGCTGGCTGTTGAACCAGACGTTTTGCTGATGGACGAGCCCTTGAGTAACCTGGATGCCTTGCTCCGTCTGGAAATGCGCAGTGAGCTCAAAGGCTTGCTGCGTGACATCAAGACCACCACCATCTACGTCACCCATGACCAGACCGAGGCCATGAGCCTGGCTGACCGCATTGCGGTCATGCACGGTGGCGCCATCGTTCAGTACGATGTGCCGCCCACGGTCTACCAGCAGCCCGCTACCACCTTTGTGGGAGGATTCATTGGCAGTCCGCCCATGAACTTTCTGGAAGCGGTTGATACCCATGCAGCGTTGGGACTGGTTGCACCGCCCAAGGCGAAAACGCTGGGGATTCGCCCCGAAGACCTGGAGTTGAGCACCGATGGTGGTCTGCCGGTCCACGCCAAGGTGGTAGAGATGTTGGGTGCGTCGCAGCAAGTCAATAGTCGCGTAGGGGGGGAGTTGCTGCGCGTCAGTACCAATGCCAGTCCGACCATTGAGGCCAACCAACATATCCACGTTCGGGCCAAAGAAGGTGCCGCGCGCTGGTACGACGAAGCCGGCCATTTGATGGCTGTTTGACCAAGATTCAATGATTGCGTGAACGACATGACGTTTCAAGAACAGGCGAAAGCCATTTTGAAGGCCAATGACCGAGGGGGCTACACGCTGCCCACTGATGGCCTTTACCCCTTTCAATGGAACTGGGATGCCAGCGTGACCGCGTTGGGCTGGATGACGTTTCAGCCTGAGCGCGCGTGGGAAGAGATGCGCTGGTTGTTCAAGGGGCAGTGGCAAAGTGGGCCGAATGACGGTTTTCTGGCCCACATCAATTTTCACGTGGCCAGTGACACCTATTTCCCCGGCCCAGACGAGTGGGGTACCGACGGCGCTCCCGGCACAGAAGGCATTGGCACGCGCACCAGCAGCATCAGCCAACCCCCCTTGCACTCGACCATGGTGCGTTGGATGTGGCAGCGCGCCAACTTGTCCACGGCTGCCCCAGCAGTCAAGGCGCAGGCTGAAACCGAGGTGCGTGCCTTGTTGCCCAGGCTGCTGGCGCATCACCGCTGGTGGTATCGCGCCCGCGACCCGAAAGATACCGGTCTGGTGGTGAATATTCACCCCTGGGAAACCGGCATGGACAACTCCCCGTCCTGGGACGCACCACTGGCTCGCGTTCCAGAGGCGACCCGCGCTTACACTCGGCGCGATTTGGGCCACGTGGACGCTTCCATGCGTCCTCCCAAATTGTTTTATGACCGGGTGGTGTACCTCATGGACTTCAACCGCGCGCACAACTTCGATCCGGTCAGCATCATGGCGCACTGTCCGTACCAAGTGAATGACATCGGAATCATCAGCATCTTGCAAAGAGCGTCCACTGATCTCGCTGCGCTGTGCGACGAGTTTGGATTGACAGCGGAAGCCGCCGAGATGCGCGTTCACGTGGCCCGCACGCAGGCCGCTGTGCAGGCCTTGTGGTCGCCCACCTGGCAACAATACGTGGGCCGCGACACCCTCACGGGTGAGTTGCTGGATGCACCCACCTCGGCGGGACTGTTGGCGATTTACGCGGGCTTTTCCAATGATGTGGCGCCCACCATTTCCGAGTGGCTCGCCGAAACGCCGTATGCGCTGCCATCCACACGCAAGACCTACCCCGGCTTTGAGTCGTTGCGCTACTGGCGCGGGCCGGTTTGGTTGCATATCAACATGCTCATCGGCGCGGGCCTGAAAGAGCAAGGGCACGAGGCCCTGGCGCGTGACCTGCAAGCCAGAAGCGAGCGCCTGTGCCTAGTATCTGGTTTCAGCGAGTACTACGACCCGCTGACCGGACGCGGTTTGGGGGGGAAGTCGTTTTCCTGGACGGCTGCCACTTACCTGCACTGGTTACAGACCGGAAACGAGCAAAGTATTTAATATCAACGGACTCGGTAGTTGCCGGGTCGATTGAACCCATCTCACACCATGACCACACAAACCCGCACCGAAACCATTGAACGTACCTTGCGCCCTTGGGGCTGGTACGAGACTGTCTCTGAAGTCCCCGGCAACAAAATCAAGCGCATTGGTGTGGCCCCGGGCCAACGCCTGAGCTTGCAAAAACACCATCAACGTGCCGAGCATTGGGTGGTGGTACTGGGTCAGGCCGAGGTCACGGTGGGTGACCGGGTCCTCAATCTCGGGCCGGGCGAGCATGTGGACATCGCCTTGGGTGAAGTGCACCGTCTGACCAACCGCACCACCGAGCCGGTGGAGATTGTGGAAGTCCAGTTTGGCAGCTACTTGGGCGAAGACGACATTGTTCGACTCAGTGATGACTATGGCCGCACCTGAGCCTCGCGCCCTGCTGCGCCAAATGTTTGATGCGGCGGTGGCCGCTGCACAACCCGCGCGGTGCCTGGCGGCGCATTTGCCCACGCCCCCCAAAGGGCGAACCATCGTTATTGGCGCGGGCAAAGCCTCCGCTGAAATGGCGCGGGCCTTGGAGGCGAATTGGTCTGGGCCCTTGGAGGGACTGGTCGTCACCCGCTACGGTTACGACGTGCCCTGCCAGCACATCGAAATTGTGCAAGCTGCCCACCCCGTGCCGGACGCCGCCGGGTTGGAAGCAGCGCAGCGCATTCGTGCCCTGGTCAGCGACCTGACGCCGGACGACCTGGTCATCGCGCTCATTTCCGGCGGCGGTTCATCCTTGCTGGTCGCGCCCGGGTGAAGGGCTCACCCTGCAAGACAAGCAAGCGGTCAACACGGCCTTGCTGGCCAGTGGCGCCAGCATCTCCGAGATGAACTGCGTGCGCCGCCACCTCTCTAGTCTCAAAGGCGGTCGATTAGGCGCTTTGTGCCACCCCGCGAGGTTGTGCACGCTGCTGATTTCAGATGTGCCGGGCGACTTGCCCATGGACATCGCGTCCGGCCCCACGGTGGCGGACCCCAGCACCTGCGCACAGGCCCTGGACATCTTGCAGCGCTACCAAATTCAAGTGCCGGACTCTGTCCTTCGCTTGCTGAACAGTGAGGTGGGCGAAAGCATCAAGCCCGGCGATCCCCGTTTGCTGGGCAGTACCGTGCGCATGATCACCGCGCCACAGTTAGCGCTGGAAGCTGCTGCCGAAGTGGCGCGGGCAGCGGGCGTGACGCCCTACATTCTGGGCGACAGTCTGGAAGGCGAGGCGCGCGATGTGGGCACCGTCATGGCAGGCATGGCACGCCAAGTCGCTCAACGTGGTCAACCCTTTGCGACCCCTTGTGTGCTGCTGTCAGGCGGTGAAACCACCGTGACGCTGCGAGGCAAGGGCGTGGGCGGGCGCAATGTGGAATTTTTGCTCTCCATGACCATTGCCTTGGGCGAAACACCCGGTGTCTATGCGTTGGCGGGGGACACCGATGGGGTGGACGGTGCGCAGGAAATCGCCGGAGCCATCAGCACGCCAGACACCTTGTCGAGGGCCTGGGAAATGGGTTTAAACCCGCGCAAGCACCTGGACAACAACGACGCGCATACCTTTTTCGGCGCTTTGGGTGATGCCGTGGTGACGGGGCCGACGCTGACCAATGTGAACGACTTTCGCGCCGTTTTCATTCAGGGTTGATAGGCAACCCTGCAAAACCTGGAGGGATGCATTGCTAACGCCTCAAGTTGCGGCGTTAAACGTCGAAATAGGATGATAAGGCCCGTGACGGGTACTTGGTCGTATCTCGTTAGCAGTGGGTGCTGCGGGACAGTCTATCCAATCTTCATCGCAGAGGAGTCATCAATGCTGCCCCAGAGTTTTGCCTTTCGGCTCAATGCCTTGTTCGTATTGATCGTCACCGCCGTGATGTTGACCGTCGGTGGGTTGAATTATTTCAAGATCAAGAACGAGCGAGAGCGGGCGGTTCAGCACCAGGTTAAGGCCATTCTGGATCGCTTGGCAGCCAATCTCCCTGATCCGATTTGGGTGTTTGACAAAAACCAGATCAAGCGCATGTTGCACTCGGAAATGTCGGACCCGGATGTGGTGTCCCTGCGCATCACCGATGGCCCCAAGCTGCTTGGTAGTGCCGCCCGCGATGGTGCCGGGATAGTGGTGGATGCGCCGGAGAAACCAGCCGGCTTCGATTTCGAAAAAACTGCCGTCTTGACTTACGAAGAAGGCGGCAAACAGAATACGGTGGGGGAGGTGACCATCATGGTCAGCATGGCGCGTGTCAATTTCGCCCTGCGTCAGGATCTATTGTGGTTGATTGCATCCGTATTGGTGTGCGATGTTGTAGTCGTGCTGGCACTGTCCTACAGCTTGTCTTCACTGGTGTTGAGGCCCTTGGCGCGGGTACGTGAGGCATTGCGCGGCATTGCCGACGGGAAGGCCGATCTCACAAAACGCTTGCCACTCAGTGAGATCAGCGAGTTCAAGGAACTCTCGGTGTCGTTCAATGCCTTCATTGAACGACTACAGCGAGTGGTCGATGATGTCCGTCAAGGCACAGACTCCTTGTCGGTGGCTGCGCGTGAAATTGCCTCTGGCAATCAGGACTTGTCAGATCGCACCGAGCGTCAGGCTGCCGCATTGGAGGAAACGGCCGCTTCTATGCAGGAATTGACTACCACGGTTCAGCAAAACACGACGAATGCTCACAATGCGGACCAATTGGCGCAGTCTGCTCAGACCGTGGCCACGGAATGCGGGGCTGTCATGGGGCAGGTGGTGGGCACCATGGGCTCTATCAGCGATTCGTCGCGCAAAGTGGGAGATATCGTCTCTCTCATCGACGGCATTGCCTTTCAGACCAATATTCTGGCTTTGAACGCGGCCGTGGAAGCCGCCCGGGCGGGTGAGCACGGCCGTGGATTTGCCGTTGTGGCCGCCGAGGTGCGTTCGTTGTCGCAGCGCGCTGCGAGTGCTGCCAAGGAAATTAACGTTCTGGTCTCGGACACGGTCCAAACCGTTGAGGCAGGCAGCAAATTGGTGGACGAGGCTGGGCGCACTATGCGTGAAGTGGTAACCAGTGTTGAAGGGGTCACCCAGTCAATGGCGCAGATCGTCGCCGCATCACATGAACAGATGAGTGGCATTGAGCAGGTCAACCTCGCGATCAAGGACATGGACAATGTGACCCAGCAAAACGCGGCTTTGGTAGAGCAAGCCGCAGCGGCTTCCGGCGCCATGCACGACCAGGCTCAAAGCCTGGGTCGTGCCATGGCGGTGTTCCAGGTTTGAGTCTGGAGATCAACGATGTTCACTCATGATTCCCCGCGTATCCGCGCTGTTGGTGTCCTGCTGGGCTCTACGCTGGCTTGGGTGCTGATTGCCGGGCTGCCCAGCGTGGCGCAAGGCCAGGAGGTGAGGCTCGCGCGCAATGAGAAAGCAACCGAGCAGGCCATTGCAGCCAGCCTGATCGCCGACATTTATCAACGGGCGGGACTGAGTGCGAAAGTGCAAGCCTTGCCTGCGGCACGAGCCAATGCGCAGGCACTCAGCGGTGAGGTGGGTGGGGAAGTGGCCCGCGTGCAAGGTTACGCGACCAAAAACGCCAGCCTCATCAAGGTTGAGCCCGCGTATTACGCCCTCACGACAGCCGCCTTTGCCAAGGCGGGCCGGGGTATCACCATCACGTCGAAAGAAGACCTGAAAAAGTACCGCGTAGCCATCATTCGCGGAGTGGCCCATACGCGAGATGCGACCGCCGATTTGACAGGCACCTTGCATGCAGTGGGAACTGCCGAGCAAATCTACCTGATGTTGGATGCCGGACGGGTGGACGTGGCGCTGGATGCCGGGGTGAACGGTCCTTACGTTATCCAAAAACTGGGACTCAAAGGTTTGGCCCATGTCGGGGACGTGGCTCGACTTGAGTTGTTCAACATCCTCAGCCCTGCCAATTCTGCCCTCGCACCCAGAATTTCAGACGCCATTCAGGTCCTGAAGGACGCGGGTGAGCTAGAGGCCTTGGCCAAGAAGCATGAAGATGCTTTTCTGAGCGGCGGAACTACGCCTTGAGTTTGTGGAAATCGGCGGAGATTTCTGGGGAGGCTGATGATTCTGAACACCACGCTCAGGCGTTGGTCGACCACTCTGGTGCATGTGGGGTCTGGTGGGCCTGGTGGAGCAGCCACTTGCGCAACGCGTTCACAGAAGGTCTCTCATCGCCCCGGTCAGGAGTAATCAGGTAGTAGGCCCGCTCGCTGGCAGGCGCCAGCGGGCAAGCCAGCACCAGTTCGCCGCGCCGTAATTCCGCCTCAATCAACAGCCGAGGCACCAGCGCCACGCCCAAGCCACAGGCCGCAGCAGCTGCGGTCATGGAAAACAGCTCGAATCGCGGACCGGCCAGCGCCCGGGGCGCGCTCACCCCCATGCTGTCAAACCACTTTCGCCAGGCGTTGAGACGGGTGGTTTGCTGCAGCAGCGGCAGTTGGGCCAGGGCCTGGGCCGTCAGGCCTATTTGACCGGCCAGCCACTGCGGGCTGCACACGGGCACCACGTCTTCGTCCATCAAGCGCACTGATCGGGTACCTGCCCAATTGGCCACCTGCTCCACTGTGCCGGCATAGAGCGCGACGTCGAAGGATGTGTCTGAAAACATAAAAGGGCGCGTACGCGTTTCCAGGTGAACGGTGACTTCGGGGTGCTGGGCGGTCAGCAAAGGTAGGCGGGGAATCAGCCAGCGCGTGGCAAACGTGGGCACGGCGGCCAGATGCACGGTGCCACTGCGGCTCTGGGGCGACATGATGTCCAGCGTGTCTTGCTCCAGGCTTTGCAGTCGCAGCGCCACCTGGCTGGCATATTCCGCGCCGCGCTCGGTGAGCGCCACGCCGTGGCGGGTGCGCCGAAACAGGGTGACGCCCAAGAACTCTTCCAGTGCGGTGATTTGGCGCGACACCGCGCTCTGGGTCAGCGCCAGTTCCTGTGCGGCACGGGTGTAGCTCTCGTGCCGGGCCGACGCTTCAAAGCACAACAAGGTGTGGGTAGACGGTATTTTTCGGCGCATAGGTCAGGGGCGAGTCACGTCGGCCAAATGGGTGCAATGAACTCGGGCAGCCGCCAGTCGGGGCGCCAGCAAGGTGGCAAAGACCAGGGTCTCCTCGCGCACGGCTTGGGCCAGCAGCGCGCCGTCGGGCGCAGCCACCGTGCTCAGTCCGCCGTAGTTCACCTCACCCTCGGAACCCACGTAGTTGACATAGGCCACATAGACCTGGTTTTCATAGGCGCGCACGGGAATCATCGTGCTTGAGATGAAGTCAAATTCCGCCATGTTCGCCGTGGGCACAGCAATCAGTTCAGCTCCTTCCAGCGCCAGGCGGCGCGTGTTCTCAGGAAACTCAACGTCATAACAAATCAGAACACCCACCCGCCAGCCCTTGATGTCTACCGAACCCGGGGTAGGTATACCGGGCGAAAACTGCGTCTTGTCCAACTCGCCGTAGAGATGCGTCTTGCGATAGTTGAGGCAGCGCTCACCCGTGGCGCTGATCCACTGGGCGGCGTTAAAAACTGCCCCGTCTTCGCCGAGTTCAGGGTAGCCATACAGCAGGGCGATGGCGTGGCGCTGGGCAATGCCCGCCACCGCCTGCGCATAGTCACCGTTTGCGGCTTGTGCCAGTTGTCGCACGGCGTCGCGACCAATGTTGTAGCCGGTCAAAAACATCTCAGGGCACACCAGCACATCGGCGCCGCGCTGCGCCGCCTGCTCTGCCGCCGTCTCCAGCCGCCGCAAATTGGCGGGCACATCCAGCGGCATCGGCGCGCATTGGTACAGGGCCAACGTCAGGTGGGTTTTCATTCTGGCAACTCAATGGGGCCCAGGGTGTCAAACACATCACCCGGACCGGGGTTGTCTGCATGCGTTTTCCCTCCCAAATGATGCAAGATGCCCCACACCGCGTTCAACGATGTCTGCACTGCGCCTTCGACCCACGCCGGTGTCCAGGAGACGTCATCACCGGCAATGAAGATGCCGCGTTGCTGCTCGGGGAATTTGTCCTGCATGAAGTGCGAAAACATGCGCTGGTTGTAGCGGTAGTGCCCCGGCAGGGCGCCTTTGAATGCGCCCAGAAAGTGGGGGTCGGCCTCCCACGACACGCAAATCGGGTCGCCAATGATGTGGCTGGCAATGTCCACCTTGGGGTAGATTTTTTTGAGGGCGTCCAGCGCCAGCTTGACGCGCTTTTCCACGCTTTGGGGCAGCATCTTCAGCGCGTCGCCCATCCAGGCGTAGGACAGGCAAATCACGGCCGGTTGGTCGGGCCCGTTGTCAAACAGATAGGTGCCACGGGTGAGCCGGTCGGTCAGCGTCATGCTCATCACGTCGCGCCCGGTCTCGGGGTCTTTGTCTTTCCAGAACGGTCGGTCCACCATGACAAAAGTCTTGGACGACTGCATGTAACGTGTGCGGTCCAGCGCCATCCACACCTTTTGCGAGAAGAGCGTCTCTTCGCACTCAATCTGAGTCGTCAGCAGCCAGCTTTGGCAGGTGGTCAACACGGCGGCATAAGAGCGTTTGGCACCCCAGCAGTCAGTGACTTCCAGGCGGCCGTCTGCGGCGCGGGCAATAGCGCGAGACGCCTGCGCGGGTGGCACCGCCGTGCAGAGACGACAAGGTAGTGCCTTGGGGCCAGTGCGCAAGTTGATCAGGGGCGTGGCGCCACAGGCCGTGCGGCACCTGGTCTGCGCCGCCCACAATCAGGCGTTGGTTCTCGTCGCAATTGGTCATCACCACGCGAAAGATTTCCAGCATCGAGTTGGGAAAGTCCGAATCCCAGCCCCCCGTGCCAAACCCCACTTGCCCAAACACCTCGCGGTGGTGAAAAGACAGCCGGGCAAACGCCTTGGAGCTTGCAATAAAGTCATAAAAGGTGCGGTCATCCCACAGCGGAATCAGTGTGTTCCACAGCTTCTTCAGGGCCGTCACGTCTCGCTCGCGAATCGCGGTTTGAACATCCGGGAACCGGGCGTCGGTCTCCAGCGCCTCGGCCCACGCGTCGGCCACTTCCCGAAACAGCGGGGGCAGGTCTGCCAGCGACTCGGCGTAGTAGGTCTGGCCTTCCAGATCAATCACGGTGCTCCCGGAGGCCGGGGTCAACGGGTTGGGGAAGGCTTGGGTTTGCAGGCCCAGCTTTTCGACGTAGTGGTAGAAGGCCGTGGAAGACACCGGAAAGCGCATGCCGCCCAGTTCGGCCACCACGTTGGGGGTGCCTTCAAAGCACTGGGAGCGCAGGCGCCCGCCCATTTTGGAGGCCTCATAAATCACCGGCTTGAGGCCGAGTTTCATCAGCTCATACGCTGCCACCATGCCGGCCATACCGGCACCCACAATGGCCACCTCTTCGCCCAAACGGTGCGGGGGCAGCGTGCCCAGGCCGGCCGGGTGACTGATCCAATCGTCAAACGGGAACGGAAAGTCGGGCCCAAAGTGGGTGATTGGTTTTTGAAGCGGGGCAGAGTTCGTCATAGTACGCATGGCTCTCATAGCTGGAGACCAAGGCAACAGGGTGAGTCACCGTATGGCTGTTGAAGGTGTTGGCAGACGAGGTCACTATACCGCTCAAGAAGTCACAAGCTATGCGGATGAAGCATATCTGAATGAGAAATGATTGATTGTGATTTGCGCCATGCGCCGGTACCATTCAACGCAATACGCCCCCTTAAACCCCCCCCAGATTCACGGAGATTTCACATGGCCCACGCCGCATTCAACTGGCAAGACCCTTTTCTGCTGGACAGCCAACTCAGTGACGACGAGCGCATGGTGCGCGACGCCTCCGCCGCCTACTGCCAGGACAAGCTGCAGCCGCGCGTGATTGAGGCCTTTCGCAAAGAGCAAACCGACGCAGCCATCTTTCGCGAGATGGGTGAGCTCGGCCTGCTGGGCCCCACGATTCCTGAAGCTTATGGTGGCCCCGGCCTGAACTACGTGGCCTACGGCCTGATCGCCCGCGAAGTCGAGCGCGTGGACAGTGGTTACCGCTCCATGATGAGCGTGCAAAGCTCGCTGGTGATGGTGCCCATTTTTGAATTTGGCAACGAAGCCACCAAGCAGAAGTACCTGCCCAAGCTGGCCACTGGCGAGTGGATTGGCTGCTTTGGCCTGACCGAACCCGACCACGGCTCCGACCCCGGCTCCATGGCCACCCGCGCCCACAAGGTGGACGGCGGCTACAAGCTCAGCGGCTCCAAAATGTGGATTTCCAACAGCCCGATTGCCGATGTGTTTGTGGTCTGGGCCAAAGAGGTGAGCGCAAGCGGCCAGGTCGGCCCGATTCGCGGCTTTGTGCTGGACAAGGGCGCCAAAGGCCTGTCGGCCCCCGCCATTCACGGCAAGGTGGGCCTGCGCGCCAGCATCACCGGCGAAATCGTGATGGACGGTGTGTTTTGCCCTGAAGAAAACGCCTTCCCCGAAGTGCAAGGCCTCAAAGGCCCGTTCACCTGCCTCAACTCCGCCCGCTACGGCATTGCCTGGGGCGCTTTGGGTGCTGCCGAAGATTGCTGGTTCCGTGCCCGCCAGTACACCATGGACCGCAAGCAGTTTGGCCGCCCCCTGGCCGCCAACCAGTTGATCCAGAAGAAGCTGGCCGACATGCAGACCGAGATTGCGCTGGGCCTGCAAGGCTGCTTGCGCCTGGGTCGCATGAAGGACGAAGGCACGGCGGCGGTGGAAATCACCTCCATTCTGAAGCGCAACAGCTGCGGCAAGTCACTCGACATTGCCCGTTTGGCGCGCGACATGATGGGCGGCAACGGCATCTCCGACGAGTTCGGCGTGGCCCGCCATCTGGTGAACCTGGAAGTGGTGAACACCTACGAAGGCACGCATGACATTCACGCGCTGATTTTGGGCCGGGCGCAGACGGGGATTCCTGCATTTTCTTGATTTTTTGGGCTCTGGCGCTTGTTGGGTCAGCGTGAGTAGCTATTAATTGTGTAGCAATTTTTGCGCTGCAACCCCCACTCTCACCCCCAACCCCTCTCTCGCCCCGCCGGGCGAGAAAGGGGAGCCGAACTCCCACATGTGGCCAACGGTTTGAAGTGACTGAGTGCAAACGGATGAGACAACGCCAGAAGTCGCCGGGAACCAAAAACTGAACGGGAAACTGATACCGATCACTTGGAGTCCGTTGCCCATTCAGATTGAACTCAATTACTTCCAACACGCGGCCAAATGTGGCTGTTAGCTCCCTTTCCCGCCCGGCGGGGCGGGAGAGGGTTGGGGAGAGAGTGGGGAAAGAAGCCCCGAGAATCGAAACGCATCAAAGCACCGTCAACGTGCCGCAACCAAAATCCATTCGCCAGCAAGGAAAACGCCCGATGACCGAAGCAACAAAAACCCCCGGCGCCCTGTCTCACCTCAAAGTGCTCGACCTGTCCCGCGTACTCGCCGGCCCCTGGTGCACCCAGATGCTGGCCGACCTCGGTGCCGATGTGATCAAGGTCGAGCGCCCCGGCGCGGGCGACGACACCCGCCACTGGGGCCCCCCGTTCCTGAAAGACGCCCAGGGCAACGACACCGATCAAGCCACTTACTTCACTGCCTGCAACCGCAACAAGCGCTCCATCACCATCGACATGGCCAAGCCAGAGGGCCAGGCCTGATTCGCCAGATGGCCTTGGGCAGCGACATCCTGGTGGAGAACTTCAAGGTTGGCGGCCTGGCCAGCTACGGGCTGGACTACGCCAGCCTCAAGGAAATCAACCCGCGCTTGATTTACTGCTCCATCACCGGCTTCGGCCAGGACGGCCCTTACGCCGAGCGCGCGGGCTACGACCTGATGATTCAGGCCATGACCGGCATGATGAGCATCACCGGCCGCCCGGACGACGTGCCCGGCGGCGGCCCCCAGCGCGTGGGCGTGGCGCTGACCGACTTGTTCACCGGCGTGTACGCCACCACCGCCATTTTGGCGGCACTCGAAGTGCGCAACCGCACCGGGGCGGGCCAGCACATTGACATGGCTTTGCTGGACGTGGGCATGGCGATTTTGGCCAACCAGGCGGCGGGCTTTGTGAACACCGGCAAGGTGCCGCAGCGCCAAGGCAACAGCCACCCCAGCCTGGCGCCTTACCAGGACTTTCCCACCGAAGACGGCGCCATGCTGCTGGCCATTGGCAACGACGGCCAGTTCGCCCGCTTTTGCGAGGCCGCCGGCCGCCCGGAGTGGGCGGCAGACGCGCGCTTTGCCAGCAACACCGTGCGCGTGCGCCACCGCGAGGTGCTGATACCTGCCATGCAGGCGGTCACCCGCACGCAAACAACGGCGCAGTGGATTGCGCTGCTGGAGGACAAAGCCGTGCCCTGCGGCCCCATCAATGACCTGAGCCAGGCCTTTGACGATGCGCAGGTGAAAGCCAGTGGTTTACATGTCAAACAGGCTGTGGCGCCCGCT
>CAWAFG010000031.1:0-22377 GCA_963781205.1 uncultured beta proteobacterium
CGCCCAAAGCAGCCTTGAAGGCCTCGGCCTGGCTTCGGGCGTCTGCGCCCGTCAAACCATGCGCGCTGTAACTGGGTACGGCCACCCGCCCCACATGAATGACCGCCGGCATGCCCGCCAGCCCCGCCACATTGGTGTAGCTGACAGACGCGGCCGCCAGCGCTTGCTTGGCCATATCGCAGGAGCTGGAGAAACGAGCAGAGCCAGTGAGGTTGAGTTGAAACGAACACTCGGCCTGATCGACTGTGACCGTGACCCGGTTCGTGGCCTGCGCCGTGGCGAGCGCCGGGTTGGCGGCAACCGTCAAGGCTGTGAACACGGGAAAGTAGCTAAGGGCCGCCAACAGACACCCCAGCATGATGATGGGCTTGCGCCCCACTTTGTCTGACAGGGCGCCAAACAGCCAAAAGAAGGGTGCGCCAATCAGCAGAGAGATGGCCACCATCACGGTCGCCGCGGTGGCGTCAACCATCAGCGACTGGGTTAAAAAGTACAACACGTAGAGCTGACTGCAGTACCAGATCACGGCTTGCCCCCCAGTCAGGCCAACCAATGCCAGCACCACCGTTTTGAGGTTCTTGGCCCGGGCAAATGACTCAGTCAATGGCGCGCTGGACCGCCGCCCTTCGGCCTTGACCTTCATAAAAGCAGGGGACTCACTCAGATTGATCCGGATGTAGACCGACACGCCCAACAGCAAAATAGAGAGCAGAAAAGGAAGTCGCCAGCCCCATGCCTCAAAAGCGCGCTCACCCAGTAGCGAGCGCGTGCCCAACACCACCAGCAAGCTCAGCGCCAAGCCCAGCGTGGCGGTGGTTTGAATCCACGCGGTACAGGCGCCGCGCTTGCCCGTGGGCGCGTGTTCAGCGACATAGGTGGCGGCGCCGCCGTATTCGCCGCCCATGGCCAAGCCTTGTAATAGCCGAAGAAAGATGAGGATCAAGGGCGCGGCCACGCCAATGCTGGCGTAGCTGGGCACGATGCCAACGATGAAAGTGGTCAGGCCCACAATCAAAATCGTGACGATAAAGGTGTACTTGCGCCCCACCATGTCACCCAAGCGCCCAAACACCAACGCACCAAATGGCCGCACAAGAAAGCCGGCCACGAAGGTCATCAGGGCAAAGAAGTAGGCCGAGCCTTCGTCCAGCCCGCTGAAGAACTGCCGCGCAATGATGCTGGCCATGGCGCCATACAGATAGAAGTCGTACCACTCGAACACCGTTCCCAATGAGGTGGCGAAAACAACTTTTTTCTGCGTCGCGCTCAGGGGCGGCTCGGGCCTGGAGTGGGCGATGGGGGTGTCTCCCGTTGGGGTGTTTTTATCGTCAGGGGTTCGCCTGCTGAGGGCACTATCGAAGGCGCAACTGACATCACTCTGACGTGGCAAGCTGGCAACGTACACATGCTGTAACAAACCAGAGACTAGCGGTGATGAATCGGTCAGGCAATTGAATTTTCCTTACGCAACGAGGGGCTCACAACGGTCTTGATGGCTGTATCGGCATCATCGCTTTGGCGTTGACAGCGCGCTTGAAATCGTTTGGAATCGGCGCAACGGCATCTTTGGCATGCCTGTCACCCAGGCGTAGCAATTCAGGACATGCGATTTTCAGTTGACCGTCAACACAAGGCCGCCAGGGCGGCGGCTTGCATTGTCTGCCTGCTGCTGACCCCGATTTTGGCAAGTGCAGACACTTTAACGCCGCCAGCCGAGCCGCGCGATGGCACCCACACCTTGGGAGCGATGGGGCCGGGCGCGCAAGAATCTCGACTCGACCACATGCGAGACATGGCCATCGAAGAATCGCTTGCGCAGGGCAACCCCTCGGCCACCACACTCAGTCCCTTCAGAGCGCCGCTTCATTCCAGCACGCCCACAGCCGCTGGCACGCCGCCACAAAATCCGATCAAAGAACTGTCCAACACTCTCAAAGAAACGATTCGCCCGACCTACCAAGAGGCTTTGGATTCGGGTGTGGTGAGTGCGGTTCGCTCCTTGACTTCAGACGGTGAATCAGGCCGGTCAGTAAAGCTAAGCGACGCCAACGCTGGCGACGAGGGTGAGGCCAAAGCTCAGCATTTGGTCAACCGGGGCAGAACCTGGGACACCGCTGACGAGCCATCGCGCCCACAGACGCCGCAAGAAAAAGAAGCGGACCACGTTCGCGCTGAAGTTTTGTTAATGGCCCTGATCGATGAGATCAAACCCTGGGCCTTGTCTGCCGCCGGCCTGTACGGGCTTTACCATTTGGTGAGATTTGGTTTGGCCTACCACCGGCGAAAGTCTGGTCGACATCGGCGCAGAAGCCGGAGCAGCGGCAGCGGTCGAAGCAGTTCCTCAAGCCACCACAGTCGAAGCCCCCAGCACAGAACGCGCACAGCGGCCCCTCGCTCGCCTGTCCCCCTGTCCCTGACAGAGGAGCCGTCAACCAACTCGTCAACACGCTGAAGTCAACCCATCTCGCGTGAGTTGAGGGTAAACCCGCCTCCCCATCCACCAACCGGACCCGGTTGCGTGCGCCCCTCCCTTCCCCCTCTCTTAGATCTCAATCAACCTTGGTTTGAAGCGTTCACGCTTTTCCTCACAACCAGTAAGGAGCCGGTCAGGACGACTTGGCAATATTCATCAAATGTGCTAGCAATACATTTGATAACACCTATTAATCTTATAAAAGGAGTGTCACGTGAGTGATCCCGTTGTAGACAAAATCCAAAAAAATCCCAAATACCACGAGCTTCGCAGCAAGCGAAACGCTTTTGGTTGGGGCCTGACGCTCTTGATGATGGTCGTGTATTACGGCTACATCGCCTTGATTGCATTTGACAAACCTTTCCTCGCACAACCCATTGGGGCTGGAGTCATATCCCTGGGTATTCCGATCGGGCTGGGTGTCATCGTGTTCACCATTCTCATCACGGCGATCTATGTGCGCCGCGCCAACAGCGAATTCGATGAATTGACTGCCAGCATCCTGAAAGACGCTTCCAAATGAAAAAGTTTCAATTCATCTTTGCAGCGCTACTGGCGCTGCTCGCTGCCGGTACGGCGTTTGCCGCAGGCGGTGACCTCGGTCAAGTCGAAAAGCAACCCACGAACTGGGTGGCGATCAGCATGTTTGGCGGATTTGTGATTTTCACGCTCTTTGTCACCAAGTGGGCGGCCGGCAAAACCAAATCAGCCTCTGACTTTTACACCGCCGGTGGCGGCATTACCGGTTTTCAAAATGGCTTGGCCATTGCGGGTGACTACATGTCTGCGGCCTCGTTCTTGGGTATTTCTGCGGCGGTCATGGCCTCTGGCTATGACGGTCTGATCTACTCGATTGGCTTCCTGGTCGGCTGGCCCGTCATCACCTTCCTGATGGCTGAGCGCCTGCGCAACCTGGGCAAGTTCACTTTTGCCGACGTGGCCGGTTATCGCTTCCAGCAAACCCCAATCCGCATCTTCGCGGCTTCGGGCACGCTGGTGGTGGTAGCGTTCTACCTGATTGCGCAGATGGTGGGTGCGGGTGCACTGATCAAACTGCTGTTCGGCCTGGACTACTGGATTGCCGTGGTGCTGGTGGGCGGACTGATGATGGTCTACGTGCTCTTCGGTGGCATGACGGCCACCACATGGGTGCAGATCATTAAGGCTGTTCTCTTGTTGGCAGGTGTCACCTTTATGGCGTTCATGGTCATGTCGAACTACGGTTTCAGCTTTGAAGCCCTGTTTGCCAAAGGCGTTGAAGTCAAGGCGCAACTGGCCGTGAACGGCGGCAAGACTTCTGAAGATGCGGCCAAGATTGGCCTGGCCATCATGGGACCTGGCGGCTTCATCAAGGACCCGATCTCTGCGATTTCGTTTGGTATGGCACTGATGTTCGGTACTGCAGGTTTGCCCCACATTCTGATGCGTTTCTTCACCGTGCCTGATGCCAAGCAAGCTCGCAAATCCGTGTTGTGGGCGACCACCTGGATTGGCTACTTCTATGTGCTGATTTTCATCATCGGCTTCGGCGCCATCACACTCGTTTTGACCAACCCAGAGTTTGCCGATACGGCCACGGGCATCATCAAGGGCGGCGGCGGTTCGGCCAATATGGCGGCGGTGCTGGTTGCCAAAGCGGTTGGCGGCAATGTCTTCTTCGGCTTCATCTCGGCGGTGGCTTTTGCCACCATCTTGGCGGTGGTGGCGGGCTTGACCTTGTCAGGCGCTTCTGCGGTGTCGCATGACATCTATGCCACGGTCATCAAAAAGGGCAAGGCTGACAGCGCGTCTGAGTTGAAAGTGTCCCGCGTCACTACGCTGGTGCTCGGCGTCATTGCAGTCGTTCTGGGCATTGTTTTTGAGAAGCAAAACATTGCCTTCATGGTGTCTCTGGCCTTTGCCATTGCAGCGTCAGCCAACTTCCCCGTGCTGTTCATGGCCGTTCTTTGGAAAGACTGCACCACCAAGGGCGCCGTCATTGGTGGCTTCATGGGCCTGATCTCCTCGGTGGGCCTGACCATTGTGTCGCCTTCCGTGTGGGAAGCGACTCTGGGCAACCCCAAAGGTTCAGCCTGGTTCCCGTACACCTCGCCTGCACTTTTCTCCATGACGATTGGTTTTGTGGGTATCTGGTTGTTCTCCATCATGGATCGCAGCGCCAACGCCGCCAAAGAGCGTGCGGCCTTCCCGGCTCAGCAGGTTCGCTCAGAAACCGGTTTGGGAGCCTCTGGCGCCTCCGGCCACTGATCAACCAAGGCAGAACTCGGTTCTGCCTGTTGACCTCATCAAAAAATCGGGCCTTGTGCCCGGTTTTTTCGTTTCCAGCTTCGCCCGGGCTCAGCCCATGGCATCCAGATGGAAGCGGCGGCGAAGCACGGTGCGAAAGCGTTTCACGACGCCAATGGCGTCCTCCAGCAAGTCGCGGTCCAGCGTCCCCAATATCGAGCTGTTCACCGTGCCACTCACCGGATTGCCCTGCGCCAGCTCGGCCAAACCGGCGCGCAGCTTCAGGCCCATGAAGACGTGCAGACTGTCTCTCAAATCGTTGCCCAAGTCGGGCTCCAGTTGCCCCAGTGACACCAGCGCGGTAATGCGCGCCGCCGTGCCGTTGTCTGCCACCTGATGCGCCAAAGCCAGACTGCGTATACCGTGCACCAGCGGGAACACGCCTTCTTTTTTCAGATTCAGGGCAACGTCGGGGCCTGAGCGTCCCACCAGGCGACTCCACCAACCGGACTCACTGCCAAAGGCGTCGATGGCCGCCGCAAAGCGACTGAGCATGACGTCGTTGTCCCTCATTCGCTCGCCAACGCCGCGCTTCAAGTCGCTCAGCAAATTGGCGTCACCGCACACGGCATGCGCGTCCATGAAGATCGCCAGATTCATCAAACTCTGGCCGTCAGGCATCATGACCCACTGACGCGTGGTTTGGCCCCACTCACTTGCCGTTCGTCGCCATTGCGAATTACTCAGCATGATGTTGCCGGGGCATGGCGGGTAACCAAAGTCGTCCAGCGCACCCGAAAACCGCTGGCAGATCACCTCCAGATCGGCGGGCGGCGTATAGCCGTCCCGCAGAATCAGGCCGTTGTCTTGATCGGTCTTGAGCAACTGCTCGCCCCGCCCTTCGCTGCCCATGACAAACAAGCAGCTGTTGGCCACCAAGTCAGGCGGCGCAATCAATTGCCAGGCCCGCTCAAAAAGGCGGGCGTTGAGTTGCTGCACCAACCGCGCAATCAACTCAATGCGTGAACCGCTGCGGTACAGCCAGCCCATCATCCGGGTGATTCGGCTCGACGCCAGACTGAGCCCCGCCAAATCTGGCGCCTGCTCAATCTCCACGGTGATCAGGTGTGACTGGTTGGACAAAAAGCTGAACAGGTCGAGCGCTTCCAGAATGCCAACCACCGCCTCACCGTCTTGCACCACCACCCGATGCACCCGGTGGCGAAGCATCTCGGCCATGGCATCGCCCAGCTGGTCAGCCGCCTGCACCGCGATCACCGGGAAACTCGACAAGTGGCCCACCGCCAATTGATCCAACGCTTGCCCGTCCAAAATGGCACGCTGCAGGCCGGAGGTTGTGAAAATTCCCAAACGATGCGGCTCGCACCGCGCATCGCGCACCAGAACGCTGCTGGCCTTGTGCGCCTGAAACAGGCGCACCACCGCCAACACGTCGGTGTCAAAACCCACCTCAACGGCGGGGCGCAGGTGGGCTTCATCCACCCGGCACAGGGTGAGCGACTCCAACTCATGCGCCGCGCTGTGGGACGCGCTATTGGCGGTGGTACTTCCTGGCATTTTTCATCGTCCCGCGTCAGGCCGGCTCAGCGGCGAACACCCTGCCCCACCTGGGCGGCTGCGTCCCAATGGGTCTCAAACCAGGGGTCACCCGCCAAGTAGGCCTGCAGCGTGGGCAAAGCGTCCAAACCCCAGAACAATTTGCCATCGACCTCCAGCGTGGGTACGCCGAACACGCCCTTGGCGATCGCCTCATCGGTGTGGGCCTTCAGCTGGGCTTTGACGTCATCAGCCTGAGCGTTGCGCACGGGGGCCAAGTGCGCCGCAAGAGCCGTCAGTCGCTCAGCGTCGACAGCATCGGCGCCGCCTTGCCAGACATGGTGAAAAATGCTTTCGCATACATAACGATTGGGCAGCCCTTGCGCCTGGCTGGCCACCGCCAGCCGCAACAACGCCAGCGGATTAAAGGGATGGCTGGCAGGCATTTGCAACGCCACCTCGTGCTGGTGGGCCAGCCACTGAACTTGACGGTAGGTCCACTCGCGTTTGCTTGGGATCTCGGCCGGACCCAACTGGCCGTGGTGTTTGAGCAGCGCTGCAAACAACACGGGCTTGTAAGTCACCGTGTAGCTGTGCCCCATCAGGGCTTCGGGCAAAGTCTCGAACGCCAAGTAGGCGTAGGGCGAGATGAAGTCCAGGTAGAAGGTGATGGCCTTCATGCTAGTGCCTCACTCAAGCGTTGCTCAATGCGCTGCCACATGACGCGTTTGGCGGCGTCGTCGGCACGGCTCCACTGGCGGATCTCGTCAATCGTGCGCAAACACCCCGCGCACAGGTCGGTGACGGGGTCCATGCGGCAGACCGAAATGCAGGGAGAAGGTAGATTAGTGGCTACAGCCCTCGCCTGGCTTGCGCGAGCAGCTAGCAATTCAATAGCAGTCAATTCCACCTCGGGCGCTTGCTCCACCACATTAACCACCGGCGCGCCGGAGAGGCGCATCAAATCTTCAGGCTGCAGCTTGAACACCCCATGCGGGTGACCGGCTGCGGCCCAGATCTCGTCAAAACGGAACAACTCTTCGTCAATCAAAGTGACCGAGGGTGTGGTGTGTGCAATAGGCGGCACGCCACCAATCGAATAACCCGTTTTGGTTTTCACAAACCCGGCATCGGCCCGACCCAACGGCCCCACCAAAGCAGCCACCTTTTTCTCATCGACCCGCATGTCACCCGAGGTGATGACCAACACCGCCGCGTCGTCGGTCTTGCGCCTGAAAATAATGCTTTTGGCGATTTGGCCCACCTCAATACCCAGTGCGTCAGCGGCCTGTTGGGCCGTACGAGCGGCGTCTTCCAGCATGACCGGCGCATGGGGGTGACCCTGCGCCAACAAGGCGGCTGCAATGCGCTGCACGCCCTCGGGCAGGTTTTTAACTTCAGCACCACACATATCAGCCCGCTCGCTTGTTCAAAAGCGCGGTCGCTGCGCGGGAATTGGGCTTTCGCCCCAGAAAGTCGCTGATGAACTGACCGGCATCGACCAGCTTGTCCAGATCAATGCCGGTCTCAATGCCCATGCCATGCAGCATGTAGACCACGTCTTCGGTGGCGACATTGCCAGTCGCGCCTTTGGCGTACGGACAGCCGCCCAGCCCGGCCACCGAGGTGTCGAACTGCCACACGCCCATGCCCAAAGCCACCAGTGTGTTGGCCAGTGCTTGCCCGTAGGTGTCGTGAAAATGCCCCGAAATGTCGTTGAGGTCATAGTGCTGCAGGGTGGCCTCCAGCGCCCGGCGCACCTTTAGCGGCGTGCCCACACCAATGGTGTCGGCCACGCCCACATGCTGCACGCCAATGCTTTTCATCAGCCCGGCCAGATACGCCACCCGCTCGGGCGCGATGTCGCCTTCATACGGGCAACCCACGGTGCAAGACATGGCGCCCCGCACGTAAATACCGGCGGCGCGCGCAGCCACCACCACCGGGGCAAAGCGCTCAATACTTTCCGCAATCGAGCAGTTGATGTTCTTCTGGCTGAACGCCTCGCTGGCGGCGGCAAACACCACGATCTCATCCGGCTTGGACAGCAGCGCCGCCTCGAAACCCTGCAGATTGGGCGTGAGCACCGAGTAGCGCACGCCCTCCTTGCGCTGAATGCCGGCCATGACTTCGGCGTTGTCCGCCATTTGCGGCACCCACTTGGGTGACACAAAACTGGTGACCTCAATTTCAGTCAGTCCGGCGTCCTGCAGGCGGTGCACCAGTTCAATCTTGACGGCAGCGGGCACCATCTGTTTTTCGTTCTGAAGGCCGTCGCGCGGCCCCACATCAACCAATTTAACGCGGGAAGGAATACTCATGTTTTTCTCTCAAAGGTGATTCGGGACATTGTGTCAAAAGTGGGGCAACCGTGGCACCGGCGCGGCGAAAGAGATTGAGCTTGTGCAAGCAACCACGGCCAAAAGGAATCAATACCCCTGCCCGCAGTCCACCACGCCGGCGACGGATTCACCACGCTGCAACGCGGCCATCTTCTGTGCAATCTGGCCAATGCTTTCGCTGCGCAGGGTGCGGGCCGAGGTGTGCGGGGTCAGGCTGATCTTGGGGTGCTGCCAAAAGGCGTGTTCGGGCGGCAAAGGCTCGGTGCGGAACACATCCAGCGTGGCGCCCGCCAGATGGCCGCTGTCCAGCAGCGCCAGCAAGTCGTCGTCCACCAGATGCCCACCCCGCGCGACGTTGATGACGTAACCACCGGCTTGCAGGAGCGACAGGTTTTGGTGGTTCATGATGTCGCGCGTCTCATTGGTGAGCGGCAACAGGCAGACCAGCACCTTGCTGGCGGCCAGAAAGGCGGGCAACTGATCAGCGCCCGCAAAGCATTTCACGCCCGCCAAAGGTTTGGGAGAGCGGCTCCAGCCGTTTACCGGAAAGTCAAACTGTGCCACGGCCCGCGCTACGCGCTCGCCCAACACCCCCAGCCCCATGATGCCCACCGGAAACTCGGCCCGGTCACGCGGTTTGCGATACGACCAGTGGCCCTGCGCCATGTCGGCGGCGTAGCTGTCGAACTCGCGGAAATGACGAATCAGCGCATGGCACACGTACTCCGCCATTTGTACTGACATCCCGGCATCGTCCAGGCGAATCACGGGCACGCCGGCTGGCAGGTTCAGCTTCATCAGCGCGTCCACACCAGCGCCGGTGTTGAAGATGGCCTTGAGCTGTGGCTGCTCATCAAAGAAAGCCTGGGGCGGTGCCCACACCACGGCGTAGTCGGCCGGCGGCGCACCGGGCTGCCACAAGGAGACTTCAGCGTCCGGCAAGGCGGCACTCAAGCCGTCCAGCCACGGCTCGGGCTTGGTATCAGAGCAACAAAAGGTGATTTTCATGGATCCAAGCGTACCGCAAAGACCAGCAAGGACGCAGTACACAAGGGTGGGGGCCGTCAGTTCATGCCTGAGCACTGATCATGAGCACGGGCAATCGACACGAACCGATCACAGCTCGCTGCCCCATGAGCCACATGGGAGGGCGCCATGGCGACGAAACACCCGGTCAAACTGCGGTTAAAACCGAAATATCCAGGACAGCGTCGCCAGACGTTGCCCCCTCAACATTCAATGATGGCTTTGATCACGCCCTGGCTTGGATCAAGCAATTGGGAGAAGTTGGCAGGCACATCCGACAGGCTCATGCGATGCGTTGCCAATGCGGCGTCTGGAATCTGCCCTGCGCGCAATGCCGCCACCACCGTGGCAAAGTCTTCAGCGGTGGCGTTTCGGCTACTTAGCAGCGTGGCTTCTCGCTTGTGAAACTCAGGGTCTGAGAAGCTGATCTGCCCTTGCACGATAGACACCAACACGTAACGACCGCCATGAGCAATGAACTGGAAGCCGCGCTCCATGGCCCGCGCATTGCCGGTGGCGTCCATGACCACGTCAAAAAATTCACCGTCACTCAGTCGAGCCAACTCGGCCGCATCCCCGTCGCCGACCAAGACGGCCGCATCCGCGCCGACCGGCCCGGCCGCGAAATCAAGTCGGTCTTGCCGACTGTCAAGCGCCACAACCGTGGCGCCGCGCAGTTTGGCAAACAGCATGGCGGCCAGACCAATCGGCCCGGCGCCCGCGACCAGCACCCGCTGCCCGGGCTGCACATCCGCTCGTCGCACCGCGTGCGCACCAATGGCCAGAAACTCAATCATCGCCGCCTGATCCAGGCTCACACCTTCGGCTTTGTGCACGAAGCGTTGGGGCACGCTCAGAAACTCGGTGAACGCGCCGTCGCAATGCACCCCCAGCACCTGAATACGCACACAACAATTGGTTTTTCCCTGGCGGCAGGCAATGCACGTGCCGCAAGACAGATAGGGCATGACATACACGGTAGTCGCCGGCGGCCAAGGAGCCCCCTTGCGGTGCGGCCTCGACAACGCCCGAGAACTCATGCCCCATGACACGCGGGTAATTCAAATAGGGCTGATTGCCCGAGAAGATATGCAGGTCGGTACCGCACACACCCACGCGTTTGACGCGCACCAGAACCTCGTCTTCGCCGCGCTCAGGCATGGCACGCTCTTCGGCCCGAAGCGTTCCGGGGGTTTCGCAAACAACAGTCAACATGGCGTTTTCCTTCAATTCACAAAGATTCTGTGTCGCGCATCGCCACCAACGTGGCGGCGACACCCTGCGTTTGCAGGGACTGCAACGCGGGCAACAGCGCAGCGGCCAGCGCGGCATTGCCGGCCAAGTCACCAAACACTGGCGCGTAGGCCAGCATGGCGTGCACCGCATCCAGCGTGTGAGCCTGACCCAAGACTGCGCTGGTAAAGCGCCGTCAACTCGGCGGCATGCGGGTCGTCAATGCGGTAGGTCTGGCCCAGTTCGTCCACACCGCGCAGGTAGTGCATCCACGCGGCAAGCCCCAACGCCATGCGCGGCACGGGCAGCCCCTTGGCAAGACGGTCACGCACGGTGCCCAGCAGGCGTTGCGGCAGCTTTTGCGAGCCATCCATGGCGATCTGCTGGGTGCGGTGGGCCAGGGCCGGGTTGGCGTAGCGCGCCAGCAGGTTGTTGCGGTAGGCCGCCAGATCCAGGCCGGGCAATGCCGGCAAGGTGGGTTCAATCTCGTCACGCATCAGCGCTTCGATGTGGTCGCGCAGTGGCGCTTGCCCAATGGCGTGATCTACCGTCTGCCAGCCCGCCATGGCGCCCAGATAGGCCAGACTGGAGTGGGTGCCGTTGACCATGCGCAGCTTGAGCCGCTCAAAGGGTTCAGCGTCTGGCACAAAGCGGGCGCCGCCCAGCGTCCAGTCGGGACGGTCGGCGGCGAAATCGTCTTCAATGGCCCAGTCAAAAAACGGCTCACCCAGCACGGGCCAGGCGTCGGTGCAGCCCAGGGCCTGGCTCACGGCAGCGCGGTCAGCATCGGTCGTTTTGGGCACGATGCGGTCCACCATGGAGCATGGAAAACGGCACTGGCCCTCTATCCATATGCGCAGCGTGCTATCAATTTCTTCAGCAAACCGCAGCACGGCGGCGCGCAGCACCTGGCCATTGGCGGGCAGGTTGTCCAAGGACATGAGCGTGAGCGGCCCATGACCCAGTGCGTGGCGCTGCTGCAAGCCATACACCAGCATGCCGATGGCCGAGCGCGGCGCTTGGGGGTGGGCCAGGTCATGCACGATGTCGGGGTGGTCCAGACGCAGCGCACCGGTGGCGGGGTCATGGCAGTAGCCTTTTTCCGTCACCGTGAGGCTGACGATGCGGGTGTCTTCCGCGGCAATGGCGTCCAGCACCGCCTGTGGGTTTTCTGGCGCCACCAGCAGACTGCGCACCGCACCGATGACCTGCAGGCGTTGGCGTGGTTGGCCCTGCTCGTCGGCATCGCGAATGGCCAGGGTGTACAGGCCGTCTTGTGGCGCAAGCGCATCGCGCGTATCGGGTTGGCGCAGTGACACGCCGGCAATGCCCCAGCGCAAATCACCTGCGGCAAGCGCCGCCTCCGTGGCGGCCGCCATGTGGGCGCGCATGAAGGCGCCAATGCCCAAATGAACGATGCCGGTTTTCAGCGCACCACGGTCGTAGGCAGGGCGGCCCACATCGGCAGGCAAGCGCCCCCAAACTGGCGTTACAAAGTTGCAGCATTTCCGCCATCACCAGTTGCACAAGGTGCCATCGTGTTGCAGGCGGTTCACCGGCAGGTAGGCGCGTTGGTAGGGGTACTTGGCCGCCAGATCTTCGTCAATGGTCACACCATGCCCGGGCGCTTCGCCCGGGTGCATGTAGCCGTCTTTGAAGGTGTAGGCGTGGGGAAACACGGCATCCGTTTCCTCGGAATGGCGCATGTACTCCTGGATGCCGAAGTTGGGCACCCACAGGTCGAAGTTCAGCGCAGCCCCCATGCACACCGGCGACAGGTCGGTGGCGCCGTGGCAACCGGTACGCACCTGGTACATCGCAGCCAGGTCGGCAATGCGGCGCAGGTGGGTGATGCCGCCCGCGTGAACCACGGTGGTCCGGATGTAGTCGATCAATTGGTTCTGGATCAGGTCCTTGCAGTCCCAGATGGTGTTGAAAATTTCGCCCACGGCCAGCGGCGTGGTGGTGTGCTGGCGGATCAGGCGGAAGGACTCCTGGTTCTCGGCCGGCGTGGTGTCCTCCAGCCAGAACAGGCGAAAAGGTTCCAGGTCTTTGCCCAAACGCCCGGCTTCGATGGGCGTGAGGCGGTGGTGCGCGTCGTGCAGCAGGTGAATGTCCGGCCCCACGGCGGCACGCACCTTGTCAAACAACTCGGGGCGTGTGGCGCAGGTACTTCTCGGTGGACCAGTCGTGCTCGCTGGGCAGGTCGGCGTCAGCGGGTTCGTAAAACATGCTGCCACGGCCCACGCCATACACCTTTTCCAGGCCGGGTACGCCGCTTTGCGCGCGGATGGCCTTGTAACCCATCTCTTTGTAGCGCAACACCTCTTCCACCGTATGGCCAATGTCTGTGCCGTTGGCATGGCCGTAAACCATCACGCCGGTGCGGCTCTTGCCACCCAGCAATTGGTACAGCGGCATGTTGGCGGCCTTGGCCTTGATGTCCCACAGCGCGGTGTCCACGGCGGCGATGCCGCTCATGGTGACCGGGCCACGGCGCCAGTAGGCGCCTTTGTAGAGGTATTGCCAGATGTCTTCGATTTGCTGCGGATCGCGACCGATCAGGCAGGGAATGACGTGGTCGGTCAGGTAGCTGGCCACGGCCAGTTCGCGGCCATTCAAGGTGGCGTCGCCAATGCCGGTCAAGCCTTCATCGGTTTCAATTTTGAGGGTGACAAAGTTGCGACTCGGGCGAGCAGATGATGACTTTGGCGGAGGTGATTTTCATGATCGTAGGGGAGTCAAAAGGGTTTACATCACGGCGCCTAGCGCCCAGGGTACGAATTCGTTTTGGCCGTAGCCGTGCACCTCGCTTTTGGTCTTGCGACCCGAGGCGGCGGCGAGCATCTCCAGAAAGATGCGCTCGCCCAGTTGCTCCACTGACTCGCTGCCGTCAATCACGGTGCCGCAATTGATGTCCATGTCTTCCTCTTGCTTGGCCCACAACGCACTGTTGGTGGCCAGTTTGAGCGAAGGCGTGGGCGCACAGCCATAGGCAGAGCCCCGGCCGGTGGTGAAGCAAATCAGGTTCGCGCCACCGGCCACCTGGCCGGTGGCCGACACCGGGTCGTAGCCCGGCGTGTCCATGTAGACAAACCCTTTGGCAGTGATGGGCTGGGCGTATTCATAGACATCCACCATGGGCGTGGTGCCGCCCTTGGCAATCGCACCCAGCGACTTTTCCAGAATGGTGGTCAGGCCGCCGGCCTTGTTGCCGGCCGAGGGGTTGTTGTCCATCTCGGCATGGTGGCGGGCGCAGTAGTCGGTCCACCACTGCAGGCGGGCTTCGAGCTTGTCGGCCACGGCTTGCGAGACCGCGCGTTGCAGCAGCAGGTGCTCGCCGCCATAAATTTCGGGGGTTTCGGACAAGACCGCCGTGCCGCCGTGGCGCACCACCAGGTCGACGGCCGCGCCCAGCGCCGGGTTGGCGCTGATGCCGGAGTAGCCGTCCGACCCGCCGCATTGCAAACCCACGACCAGGTGGCTGGCCGGCACGGGCTCGCGCTGAACGGCATTGGCCTCGGGCAGCAATTGCCTCACCACCTCGATGCCACGCGCCACGCTTTTCGCGGTGCCGCCCGTGTCTTGAATGCTGAAAGTCACCAGCTTGGCGCCTTCACGCAAGCCTTCCTGCGCCAGCAGGCCCTGAATCTGATTGGTCTCGCAACCCAGGCCCACCACCATGACCGCGGCAAAGTTGGCGTGGCGGGCATAACCTGCCAAGGTGCGACGCAACACGCGCAAGCCTTCGCCCTCGCTGTCGGTAGCGCAACCCGCGCCGTGGGTCAGGGCGACGACGCCGTCCACCTGGGGAAATGCTGCCAACGCTTCGGGATGGATGTCGCGGCGAAAGTGATCGGCAATGGCCCGAGCCACGGTGGCCGAACAATTGACGCTGGTCAACACGCCAATGTAGTTGCGCGTCGCCACCCGGCCGTCAGCGCGCACGATGCCGTCAAAGGTGGCCGGCGTTTGCCACATAGTTCACGGCTTGCACGTCGCCACCCACGGCGTGGCCTCGGTCGAAGCGGCTGAAGGCCAGGTTGTGGCTGTGCACATGCTGGCCGGGTGCGATGTCTCGCGTGGCAATGCCAATGATCTGGTTGTAACGGCGCACCGGCTGGCCGGTGGCAATGGCGCGAACGGCGATCTTGTGCCCCGCCGGAATGAGGCCAGAGACGGTGATGCCTTCAGCGGCAATTTGGACGCCGCTCAGCAGTTGCCGGCGGGCAATCACCACATCGTCTGCCGGGTGGATGCGGATCACGGGGCTGATGTCAGCCATCGATCAACTCCGGGTTCCAGGCATAAACGGTCTGGCGCTGGGTGCCGAGACCATCAATGGACAGCTGCATCACGTCGCCTGGTTTCAGGTATTTGGGATTGGGCTTGACGCCCATGCCCACACCGGGTGGCGTGCCGGTGCTGATCAAATCACCCGGATAGAGCGTCGTGAAACGGCTGATGTAACTCACCAGTTGGGCCACGTTGAACACCATGGTGCGCGTGCTGCCGTTCTGATGGCGAAAACCATTGACCTCCAGCCACATGCCGAGTTGCTGCGGGTCGGAGACCTCGTCTGCGGTGACCAGCCAGGGGCCCACCGGACCAAAGGTGTCGCAACCCTTGCCCTTGTCCCATGTGCCGCCGCGCTCCAACTGGTATTCGCGCTCGGACACGTCATTGACCACGCAGTAGCCCGCGACATGTGAAAGCGCTTCGCTTTCTGAAACGTAGCGCGCGGTTTTGCCGATCACGACACCGAGCTCGACCTCCCAATCGGTCTTCACCGAACCTTGGGGAATCACCACCGGGTCGTTGCAACCAATCATGGTGCTGGTGTGTTTGGTGAACAGCACGGGCTCAGCCGGAATCGCCATACCGGATTCGGCGGCGTGGTCCGCATAGTTCAGACCCACGCAAATGAACTTGCCGCAACCCGACCAGGGCAGACCGATGCGTTCAGAGGCGTCGATCAACGGCAAGGTCTCGGGATTGACCGCACGCAGCGCATCGAGACTGGCGGGCGATAGCGTCGTTGGGCTGATGTCGCCGATCAAGCTGGAGAGATCGCGGGCGCGTCCAGACGCGTCGAGCATGGCGGGTTTTTCGTGGCCTTTGGCGCCAACACGGAGAAGTTTCATGGTGTACTTTTGAGTGATGAATTCAGTTGGACCAGCCGCCGTCAATGACTTGCGCAGTGCCGGTGGTGAAGGCCGATTCGTCGCTGGCCAGGTAAACGGCCAGGGCCGCAATTTCTTCGGGGCGACCCAGCCGGCCCACGGGTTGGCGCGCGACAAAGGCCGCTTCGACCTGTTCCAGCGTTTGTCCCAGGCCTGCCGCCTGAGCCGCAATGCGGCCGCGCAATGAGGGCGACTCCACCGTGCCGGGGCAGATGGCATTGCAACGCACGCCTTGCGCCACAAAGTCAGCCGCGACGGCTTTGGTCATGCCGATCACGGCGGCCTTGGTGGTGCCGTAGATAAAGCGGTTGGGCGCGCCTTTGATACTCGACGCCACCGAGGCGACGTTGATGATGGACCCTGACTGGCGGGCCAACATGCCCGGCAGAAAGGCCCGCGTCATGCGGTACATGGCGCGCACATTGAGGTCCATCGAGAAATCGAAGGCCGCGTCATCACAGTCCAGCACGGTACCGGAGTCCACAAACCCGGCCGCATTGAACAACACATCCACCGGTCCCACACGCTGGGCCAGTGCTTGGATCGCGTCGGCATCGCGCACGTCAAGTTGCGCCACCTCGCAACCGGTCTGGGAGGCCAGCTTTTCGAGAAGCTCCGGATTGATGTCGGTGGCAATAACGCGTGCCCCTTCTTTGATGAAGGCCAAGGCGGTGGCATAGCCAATGCCCTGGCCGGCGGCGGTGAGAAGCGCGGTTTTTCCAGCGAGGCGATTTGTCATGGTGTGCTTCCGTTTTATTTGAGCAAGCCCATTTGCTGTGGCAACCACAGCGTGAGCGCGGGGATGTAGGTGATGGCGATCAATCCCACCAACAGGGGAACTAGCCAGGGCAAGATGGCCATGGTGGTGCGCTCTATGGAGAGCTTGGAGATACGCGCCAGCACAAACAGCACCATGCCCAGCGGCGGCGTCATCAAGCCGATCATGAGATTCAGTGTCACGATGAGTCCGAATTGGATCGGATCGATGCCCAGTTTGAGCACAATGGGCAGCAGGATGGGCACCAAGATCGTGATGGCGGCAATGGTGTCAATGAAACATCCCACGAACAGGATCAACAAGTTGGCCAGCAGCAGAAACACCCACTTGTTGCTGGTGATAGACAGTATCCAGTCCGCCAGCACTTGTGCGGCCTGTGTCGTGGTCAGCAGCCAGGCAAAGATGGAGGCTGCGGTCACGATGAACAGCACCGAGGCCGTGGTCTCGATGGTGTCGAAGGTGGCCTGGGCCAGCGTCTTGAGGGTCATGGTGCGATAACGCACCAGGCCCAGAAACAGCGCCCACAGCACGGCGGCCACCGCCGCCTCGGTGGGGGTGAACCACCCCATGGTCATGCCGCCAATCAGGATCACCGGGGCCATGAGCGCCAGCACGGCGGAGAAGTTGAACTTCCAATCCAGCGCCAACAGCACCACAAAGCCCGACACGGCGGCCACATTCACGGACATACCGGCCTCAACGGCCAACCAAACCGACATCGGGAAGGCCAGCACCACCAGAATCTCCAGCCCGGCGCTGCACAGGCGACCCCAGTTGAAAGCCACGTCACCCCCCCAACCATTGCGGCGGGCATAGTAGGCCACCGTGATCATCATCAGCACGGTCAAAACCAGGCCAGGCAAGATGCCCGCCACGAACAGCGCGCCAATGGACACGTTGGCCATCATGCCGTAGATCACAAAGGGCAACGAGGGCGGAATGATGGGCCCCAGTGTGGCCGATGCAGCCGTCACGCCGACCGCAAACTCCACCGGATAGCCATGGTCTTTCATGGCCTTGATTTCAATGGAACCCAGACCGGCGGCGTCAGCAATGGCCGTGCCGGACATGCCGGAGAACACCACCGAACCAATGATGTTGACCTGACCCAAGCCACCTCTCATCCAGCCCACCAAGGCCACCGCAAAGCTGTAGATGCGGCCGGTGATGCCTGCGATGTTCATCAGGTTTCCGGCCAGAATGAAGAAAGGAACGGCCAGAAGCGGGAACGATTCAACGCCCGAAATCATGCGCTGGGCCAACACGATGTCAGGCACGCTGCCCGAAACAATGATGTAGACCAAAGACCCCCCGGCCATGGCCACCGCCACCGGCAAGCCGCAGAGCATCAGCCCCAAAAAGGAAAAAATCAGGATGAGCATGGTGTCCGTTCAGTTGACCGAGTCTTCAAAAAACTCGGGGTTTTGCAGCGAAGAGAAACCGCGCCGCCAGTTCGCCACGGTGACTTGTGCCCCCCGCACCGCCATCAACGCAAAGCCGGCAAATGCCAGCCAATACACATAGCTTTTGTTCCAGTCAATGGTGGTCATCGGCTCGTTGTTGACCGCCAGCGCGTAGTGCGCCACCAGCCAGGCGGCGTAGCCGTAAAAAGCGAGCGCGGCCAGGTCGACTGCCGTCGACAAGGCGCGACCGGCTGAAGCAGAAAGATGGCTGTACACCAGGTTCACCTGGATGTGCCGCATGCGACGCACACACATGGCTGCGCCTATGAAAACCACCCCGATCAGGCAGTACACGGCCAACTCTTCGGTCCAGGCGTAAGAATTGTTGAGCACATACCGGCTGAAAAATTGCAGAAACACCAAGCCGGCCATGAGCCAGAAAAAGCCGAAGCAAATCCAGTCTTCAAAACTGTAGCGAGACAGGTCGACCTCGTGGTGGTCGGCCGGCTCGAAGCTGGCCGCCAGCGCTTCCGCGCTGGTTTCGGCCGGCCGCACGACACGTTCACTGCCTGTCACAGGTCGAGTGTTTTGACGCGACATGCTGGCTGTCCTTACTTGATGGCCTGAATGCGATCCCAGTCGGCTTTTTGGTAGCCATACTGCTCAAACGGCACGTTTTTCAGAACCGTGTCGCGGAACTCGCCGGTATTCACCTCGGTCACGGTGATCCCTTTGCCCCGGAAAACGGCCACAAGCTCGCCTTCACGGGCTGCCACTTCTTTGGACGCCTTGGCGGCAGCTTCCAGCGCCACTTCAGAGAAAATTTTCTTGTCCGCATCCGACAATTTTTTCCACAACCCACCCGACACGACCGTGTTCACGTGGTCGACGATGTGGCCTGTCAGAACGATGTTCTTTTGGACTTCAAAAAACTTTTTGGCCTCAATCGTGGTGAGAGGGTTTTCTTGCGCTTCAACGGTGCCGTTTTGCAAAGCGAGATAGACCTCGGCAAATGCAATCGGCGAGGTGTTGGCACCGCAGGCACGAGGCATCGCCAGGTAGGCGGGCACGTCCGGCACGCGAATCTTCAGGCCCTTCATGTCAGCGCACTTGGCAATCGGCCTGTTGCTGGTGGTGTGGCGGGTGCCGTAGTAGGTGGTGGCCACAATTTGGTTGCCACTCTTTTGCTCGTAGCCAGCGGTCAGCTCCTTGTAGATGTCGCTCTTGGTGTACGCCAGCAGGTGATCAACGTTGCGGAAGGTGTAGGGGTAGTAGGTGACACCGATGCGGGGATAAGCCTTGGCCGCAAAGCTGGAGCCCGAGATGATGATGTCGACCGTGCCCAGCGTCAGACCCTGGTTGATGTCGTTTTCTTTACCCAACTGCGACGAGGGATACACGTCGATTTGGTAGCGACCGTTGGTGCGCTTTTTGATTTCTTCTGCTGCCCACACGGATGCCGTGTGGAAAGGCTCGCCCGGCTCGTACACGTGGGCCCATTTGAGCTTGGTCTGCGCGAAGGCGGGGGTCGCGAACACGAGGCCTGCGGCCAGTGCGAGAGTGATGCGTTTGAAAGTCATGTGTTTGTCTCCTTTGTTGTGAATGGGATCGTCAGCCGGGAATGAGCTGCACCTTGGTACTGCGGCCTTTGTCCAAAGCCAGATCGAAGGCCGCTTTCGATTGACTGATCGGCAACTGGGCACTGATGAGCGGGCGCACATCGGCCCGCCGGGTGCGAATGGCCTGAACGGCCCAGTCAAATTCAATGTCGGCGCGGAACGCGCCCGACGTAGTCCAGCTCGCGCGACATGATGTCGTTCGCGGGAAAGGAGATTTCTGGTGGCAAAGTGCCCACTTGCACGACGCGTCCGCCACGGCGCACGGCAGCCAGGCAGCTGGCCAGCGCCGCGGGGTGGCCTGCGGCTTCAATCGCTACATCGACCATGCCTTTCAAAGCGGCACTGTCTGCCAGCGCCTCGTCGGCCCCCACGGTCAGGGCCATCTCACGCGCCCGCTCGCTGGGGTCGCACGCAATGACACGTCCGGCGCCGGCCAAACGAGCGGCGATCACGGCCATGCAGCCAATGGTGCCGGCACCGGTGACCAGCACCGTAGCGCCCAGTAACTCGCCCGCGCGTCGCACGGCGTGCAGGCCTACAGAAAGCGGCTCTGCGCAGGCAATTTCACCCAGACTCACGTCTTCGTCAATGCCGGTGAGTTGGCGCTCGGCGACCACAAACTGCTCACGGAAAAGGCCTGCGATGTGCGGAAAAATCGCCGCACTTCCCAAGAAAACCATCTTGTCGCACAAATTGCTTCGCCCCACCCGGCATGCGGCACAGACGCCACAGGGATGAGCGGGGTTCACGGCCACCTTCTGGCCGACTCGCACACTCGTGACGCCCTCACCCACGGCTTGCACCACACCCGATGCCTCGTGCCCTGGCACAAACGGTGCGCGAATGGCGAAAGCGCCGGCCCGTCCGTGTTGGTAGTAATGCAGATCCGAGCCGCAGATGCCGCCCGCTCCCAAGCGCAAGCGCACCTGACCGGGGCCTGGGTCTTGAGAGGCCAGCCGCTCCACTGAGAGCTGCATCGGGCCATTGAGGGTGCAGGCCAGATTCATTGGTCGTCTTTTGCGGCGTCTCGGTCGTCGGTGGTCGGCCAACCACCCGCGAAGCGATCGTGAGAAAAGTCAAGGTGACTGTTCATGGCGTGTCGGGCCATCTCAGGGTCATGGCGCGCAATGGCATTGACCACTGCACGGTGTTCATCCACAGCGGCTTGCCAACTGGCCTTGCGCTCAAAGTGGCTGCCCAAGCGCTCAAACATCGCGCTATTGCGCTCATCAAACAGTTGCGTGATCACGGCCTGCAAAGCGCTGTTGTCGCTGGCTTGCGCAATGCGGATATGAAAAGCGCGATCACCCCGAATAGGCAGCGTGTTGGACGCAATGTCGCTCTCCATGTCGCGCAGGGTTTCTTCCAAATCAGGCACCAGGGTGGCATCGGTGCTGCGTGCAGCCAATGCGGCCAGTTCGCATTCGATGAATTGGCGAGCGCGAATGATTTCCAGGGGGCCTGGCGCGTTGTCGAGGATGCGCAAGCGTTCGCGACCAATCACCACCACCCCTGAGCCCATGCGCACTTCAACCAGCCCCTCCACCTCCAGCGCAATCAAGGCCTCACGCACGGATGGACGGGACACACCCATCTTGACGGCCAAGTCCCGTTCAGCCGGCAGGCGCGAGCCCACGGCAAATTCACCGCTTTGAATGAGTTGACGCACCTGCTCGGCAATCTGTCGGTACAGCCGGCGTGGCTCGATGGGTTGAAATGGCATGCAATTCGAACTTGGTAAAAATATGATTTGGT
The DNA here is from genome assembly GCA_963781205.1 of uncultured beta proteobacterium. GTDB lineage: Bacteria > Pseudomonadota > Gammaproteobacteria > Burkholderiales > Burkholderiaceae_C > Rhodoferax. The sequence goes on from CAWAFG010000031.1 coordinate 21,596, forward strand.
AAATTGGCCTTACCAATTGACCAGATGGTAAGAAGTAAATTGGGTTTGGAAAACAGGGTTTTCCCGCATCAACGGCGGGTAAAAGGACCTTGGAAAGGCATTGGCAGTTGCTTTTGAGCGGGAGCGTTGAAGTGCCACGACGTGTTCTTGCCTGGCTGGCGCGAAAGCATGACGCCAACTTGAGACGGTGGCACACAAGGCCATGCCATCCCAATCAACGCCTGAAGTTCGCTGTGACTTGGGCGCCGCAAGAACGGGCGTGACGGTGACGCTCGGCGTCTGGGACCGGGTTGTTGCCGGGTAGCGACCCGGCAGCGTGGCGAGGTGTTGGCGACCCACTTGGGGCACCCAGCCCGTGCGCAAGCGCCTGCGGTTCACCAAGGGCGAGTCAAGGCTTCAGGACGCTGTGACTTCACCGCTCCATGCACGGCAACCTGCAGACGGGCGCCGCAGGGACGGGTGCGCTACCCCCAACGACGGCAATCACTTTTGGGGGCAGAAAAGCGGCTCGATTTAGGTGGCCGCTACCAGCTTGAGCAGTTCCGAGCCTTCTGTGACTTGGTCGCCGGGGGCGTACAACAACTCGGCCACCACGCCGTCCATGGGGGCGGCAATGGTGTGCTCCATCTTCATGGCGTCCATCACGGCCAGGGCCTGGCCCTTGGTGACGGTGTCGCCGGCTTTCACCGCGAAGGACACCACCTTGCCCGGCATGGGCGCGGTCAGTCGGCCACCTTCGGCCTGCGTGTCTCCGGCATGAGCCAGCGCATCAATTGCTATGA